>JBJXGE010000090.1:0-36101 GCA_046154185.1 Planctomycetota bacterium | reverse complement strand
GCGGTCAATCTCGGCAGCCTTCCCCCCAATCCTTTGGGAGGGGCCAAGTTAGCGACGGACGTCTCCGATTGTGAGGAACGCAGAAATAATTGTCGCTCAACTCAAAAGTAATTGTCGCTGAGCAGGCTAACATCGGTCGCAGTGGATTTTTGCGAGAGCGCACCTCCCGCCGACGAGGAGCGAGATTCTCGTCGATGCTAGCGACGCTCGCGATCCCGGCGGGGATCCACAGAATCCACATCATCGGAAAACTCCGATCGAGCGCCCCCGAACATTGGTCACCGAGGACGCCCGTCTCGCCGAGACGGGTGCTTCTTTCTGCGCCCGCAACGCTATATTTGGCGACACTGAGTGATCGGGCCACTTGGCTCATGTGTGTGTTGTGCCCGACACTTCTTTCGTCGCCGCACCAACATCCTCGCGTCGTGACACGCCGTTGGGCGGCCGGGAATCTGGAGAACGGGAAAGGGATAGGCCATGACTTCTCGACGGATTTGTTTCGCCCTTCTGATACTCATCGCCGGAACGAGCGTTGCCGGGGCTGACGTCATCACCGACTGGAATAATCGCCTCCTCGATGCCATTCGATCCACCTCGCTGAATCCACCGCGCGCGTCGCGCGCCATGGCGCTCTTACACACAGCGATGTTCGACGCTGTGAATGGCAGCACAGGACTCAAGCATGTCCCGTATCACGTGAACGGCTCGGCGCAGGCGCTCGCGTCGACAACTGCGGCTGCGTCGGCCGCGGCGCGCTCAGTCATGGCGCAATTGTTCCCGACGCTTGCCGCCACGTTTGACTCCGCACATGCGGCGGATATCGCGGGCATTCCGACGTTGCGAAAAAACCGCGGCGTCGCGTGGGGTAACCACGTGGCGGAAGAACTGCTTGCACTCCGCAGCGCAGACGGTTCAGCGACCATTGTCCCGTATGTGCCGTTTGTTGGCCCCGGATTCTGGGTACCGACACCGCCCGCTTTCGCGGGCGCGCTGCTGCCCAACTGGCCGGATGTCACGCCCTGGGCGATGACGAGCGGCGATCAATTTCGTCAAGCCGGCCCGCCGTCCTTGACGAGCGACGCGTACACGCTCGCGTTCAATGAGGTAAAGGAACTCGGTCGTTCTGACAGTGCGACGCGCACGGCGGACCAAACGCAGATCGCATTCTTCTGGGCGGATGGCGGCGGCACTGCAACGCCGCCCGGCCACTGGCAATTGATCGCGCAGACGGTTTCGGAAGACCTTGGTTTCAACCTGCGACAAAACGCGAGATTGTTCGCGCTGCTGTCGATCGCGGCCGCTGATGCGGCGATCTGCGCGTGGGACCACAAATACGAGTTTAACCACTGGCGGCCCATCACGGGAATTCACGAAGCCGCGAACGATGGCAACGACGACACCGATGCGGACCTCACCTGGACGGCGCTCATTGCGACACCGCCGTTCCCGGCGTATACGTCGGGTCACAGCACCTTCAGTTCATCGGCGGCGAAGATCATTGAGCGGTTCATTGGCACTGATGAGATAGAGTTTTCGACGACTTCGGACGCCTTGCCGGGAATCATGCGCAGCTTTGCAAGTCTGTCAGACGCCGCGTCGGAAGCTGGCCAAAGCCGAATTTACGGCGGCATTCACTGGCAGTACGACAATCTCGACGCGCTCAACTCTGGAACCGCGCTCGGCGAATTCATCGCTGAAACTCAGTTACGGCTTTTGGGCGATATCGACCTCGATGACGAAGTCGATGTTCACGATTTGCTCCTCCTCCTCGGTTCGCTTGGGCCGTGTCCCGATTGCGCCGCGGACCTCAACGGCAACGGCGTCGTGAATATCCAAGACTTGCTGATGCTGGTTTTCCGTTTCACGTAAGAAACTACCCTGCACAAACAGCGCGGGACTCGCCATCGGGAGCCCCGCGCTGTTTCGTCGACTCAGGGCTCATCATCGGGAAACTTCGCAAGGCGCCGATCGCGTCGGCGCAAGAACAGCTTTCGGAGCTCCTCGACCCACAGGACAAGGCTGCCGACGACGCCGAGCGCCACGACTTCGCTCGAACCGAATGGCACTGTGTGAAACACGCGGCCGAGCGGCTCCCAAAACACGACCCCGACTTGAAGGAGGTTGCCGATGACGAGCCCGCCGACGAGCCATACGTTTTTGAACACCCCGAGCGAGAGCGCGGACTTCGACTCGGAGCGGCAGTTGAGAACGTTGAACCATTCGCAGATCGCAAGCAGTGTGAACGTCTCCGTACGCACTTGAGCCTCGGGAATCCCGGCCGACGTGCGCAGAATGAACCAGCCGAGCGTCGAGGCCACGATAGCCGGCACCATGAACGCCATCCTCGTCAGCAAGATTCGCGTGAGTAACGGTTCGACGGAAGAGATGGGAGGTCGCCGCATTTCGTCTCCCTCGGCCGGCTCCATAATCAGGTTGATCGTGATGAGGCCTTCGGTGACGAGGTTATTCCACAGAATCTGTACTGCCGCGAATGGCGGCGGATAGCCCATCAGCATCGCGAGTAGGAGCACCGCGACTTCGGCTGCCGAGGTCGAGAATAAGAGCAGGACCGCCTTCTTGATGTTGCGGTAGACGATGCGACCTTCCTCGACCGCGGCGACGATTGTGGCGAAGTTGTCGTCACTGATCACGATCTTCGCGGACTCCTTTGCCACCTCCGTCCCCGTGATGCCCATCGCCACGCCGACGTCGGCCTTCGCCAGCGCCGGCGCGTCGTTGACTCCGTCACCCGTCATGGCGACGACCTCGCCCCGCCGCTGATAGGCATCGATGATGCGTAGCTTCTGGGCGGGGTGGACGCGCGCGAACACGGAGATCCGATCGATCCGTTCCGCGAGTTCGTGGTCGGACATCTTCTCGAGCTCGCGACCATCGATGACGAGATCATCGGCGCGCGAGATTCCCAGTTCGACGGCGATCGCGTGGCCGGTCGCCCGGTGGTCGCCGGTTACCATCACCGGACGAATGCCGGCGTCGCGGCAGCGCGCGACCGCGTCCTTGACCTCGACCCGTGGTGGATCGATCTGGCCGAGGAACCCGAGCAGTGTGGCGCGGCCGCGAAGCGCGTCGAATCCGACGCGCCCATCGATCCCTGCGCCTTTGACGACGGCGACCGCCAGCACGCGCAACGCGCGCGCGGCCATTCGCTCCGCGCAATCACGCAACATGCGCAGTCGATCGTCGTCGATCACTTCGTCCCGGCCCGCGTGCCGTGCGGCACGGCATTGCTCCAAGACGACTTCCGGCGCCCCCTTGAGGATGACGAACGGGCCGGTGGGCGTTTCGTGTTGTGTGGCCATCATCTTTGCCACCGGATCGAACGGTAGCTCCGCGCGCCGGGGAAACCGCGCTCGCAGATCGGCGGGCACTACGCCGCCCTTGATCGCGAGCGTGAGAAGCGCGACCTCGGTCGGATCGCCGATCGGCGTCCAGCGCGGCTCGGATTCGGCTGGGCCGTGGAGCTGGGCATCGTTGCACAACGCTCCAGCTTCGATCAGTGATTGGACCTCCCCCGGAATCGGCTCGAGCGAATGTCCTGCTTCGACGAGCTTCCCGTTGGGCGCGTAACCCGCTCCGGTCACGGTCAACTCGCGACCATCGGGCAGGACCACGACGGTTACGGTCATCTCGTTGCGCGTGAGAGTCCCGGTTTTGTCGCTGCAGATCACCGTCGTCGAGCCGAGCGTCTCGACGGCGGCAAGCCGCCGCACGACGGCACGCCGGCGGGCCATGCGCTGAACGCCGACTGCGAGGGCAATTGTCATCGCGACCGGCAAACCCTCTGGGATCATCCCGACGACCTGACTGATCCCGAGCATCAGGATCTGTCCGAGTTCCATCCCGCGTAGCAAGCCGACGAAGATCACGACGATGAAGATCGCCGCCGCCGCGACGGAAAGGTTGCGTCCGAAGTGCGCGATCCGTTGCTCGAGCGGCGTCTTGGGCTCCGTCGCAGTCCCGGCGAGCACCGCGATCCGGCCGATCTCCGTCGCCGTCCCCGTCGCCACGACCACCGCGCGCGCGCGTCCCGCAGTGACATGCGTTCCCGCGTACACCATGTTGCGTCGGTCCGCGAGCGGTGTGTCCGGAGCGAGCGGAAGGAGGTGCTTAGCGACGGGCGCCGACTCTCCGGTCAGAGCGGCCTCGGCGATCTGCAGCGCGGCGCCATCGAGCAACCGCGCGTCGGCTGGCACCGCATCGCCCGCCTCGAGCACGATGACATCTCCGGGCACGACCTCGCGCGCCTCGACGATCAGCTCTCGTCCGCTGCGGATGACGCGAGCCTCGTGCGTCGCGAGTTTGCGCAGCGCTTCGAGAGATCGCGCGGCGCGGCCTTCTTGAAAAGCACCGATGAGCGCGTTGAGCAAGACGACGATGAGGATCACGACTGCGTCGCTCGCGTGGCCGAGCGCGAGCGCGATCCCGGATGCGACAAGCAGGAGGTAAATGAGCGGGCTCTTGAACTGGGCCGTGAACACGGAAAAGAGCGAGCGTTGCTCGATCTGGGGCAACGCGTTTGGTCCGAAGCGAAGGAGCCGCGCGTGCGCCTCCTCGAGCGAAACGCCGTCGATTCCATTCGATTCGACGGCCGTGACCGCTTCGGCGCCAAGCAGCGCGTGCCAGGAAGGAGTCGTTTCCTGTTTGCCAGGATGAAGTTGCACGGGCGTCCTCCCCTACTGTCCACAGCGACGCGAACTCCGCAGCCTTCCCGGCCCGAGCGCTCGTCTCTGCCGAGTGCGATCAAGTCCGCGTCGCCAGGGATCGCGAGAATGCCTACCGGAAATGCTCGCAAGATTCAATCAGCAAAGAAAAGAGTGCGGACGATCGGCCGCCCGGCGATTCTCACGCCGGCCATGAGAATGTCGTGATCCCCTCAACTCTCTGGGACAGTTCTTGCCGACGCTCCATCGAAGCACGAGAATCGCCGTTCTGGTGGCGTCTCCCGACCCCACCAACGACGCGCTCGGCTGCGACTCGTTCCCGCCCCTCCCGTGAATACCGAAGCGCCGAGCGGCAAGGCGCGGCCGGCGGCGCCGCGAGAAAGGCAAGAAAATGAGTTGTCTACTACGCTGCGGCGTGGGACTGGCGATCATCGTCGGAGTATGCGCCTCCTTCCTTGCGACGCGGTCGCAAAGTGTTTCTGCTCGAACCGACGAGACGGCGACGCTTGTTCAGGCAACTCGATCGAGCGACCGTAACGAATGGTGGCCTGCGGTCGCTCGGCTTGGCGGGATCGCCCGGGAATCAACGGAGCTCAGGAGCCGCGTGTGGAATTCAGCGCGCGTCAACACGCTCGGGATGAAATTCGCCGAGATCGAGCCTGGCACTTTCACCATGGGTCCCGATGTGCACCGCGTATTCGACCGACAACCGGCCCATCGCGTCATCATCTCGCAGGGTTACTTCCTCTCGATCACCGAGGTCACGAACGAACAGATGCAGCGGGTCCTGTCGGATTACGTGCCCAACTCGTTCTCGCCGGAGAGCGACGGGCCTGCCGTCGGTATCAAGTGGGAAATGGCCCTTCAGTTCTGCGAACGGCTTTCGGAGCTCGAGCAGAGCGTGTATCGCCTGCCGACCGAAGCCGAATGGGAATACGCCTGTCGGGCCGGCACAACGACGCTTTTCAGTTTCGGCGACTCGAAGCGCGAGCTAGCGGAATACGGCTGGTACCGAAACGAGAGCGGTGGGCGCGCGGCGCGCGTGGCGATGTTGAAGCCGAATGCCTGGGGCTTGTTCGATATGCATGGCAATGCCGCCGAATGGGTCTCCGACTGGTACACGCACTCGTACTACTCGAAGCTGGAGCGAGCCGGCGAGGTTCGGGACCCGAAGGGACCCGCTCGTGGGTGGAGTCACGTGCTGCGCAGCGGCGGTTGGCCGGCACGCGAACCACTTTCTTGCAGCTCTGCGGCCAGAATGCCGTTCCCGTTGCTCGGCGGATTCTCCGCGCGCAAGAACACGCCCCCGCTCGCCGCTGTGGTAGGTTTTCGCATCGTCCGCGAGCGCGAGCTCATCGGCGAGTTTTGAGTCGCAATCGCAGCGGAAAAACAGATGTGCCATGCCGGCCTTTAGAGCAGCACATCACGCTCTGCTTCATCACGGCAAGAACCTTCGTCCGAGGTGATACGCGCGAGTGACAAGAATCGCGACGGGGTTCTTGAGGAGCCGAATCGAGAGGCAGCGCGAGAAGTGGTGGAATGGTTCGGCAATCTCGGTCCGCTGCGGCAGGCGCTGGTGGCCACGATTGGCACGTACCTGCTCACCGCAATCGGCACGCTGCCGGTATTGTTTTTCCGATCGGCGCCGCGCCGGCTCATGGATGTGTTCATGGGATTTGCGGGCGGTGTGATGGTGGCGGCGGCGTGCTGGTCGCTGCTCGAGCCGGCACTGGCGGCGGGTGGCGTCGTCGCGACGGTGTGCGGATTCGCGATCGGCAGCGCACTTCTCTATTCGTTGGACCGCTGCTTGCCGCACCAGCACTCTGAGTTTCCCGACGAATCTCGACCCAAGGGTCCACGGGTGCGATGGCGGCGCTCCGTGTTGTTGATGATCGCTATTACGATCCACAATTTTCCCGAAGGACTGGCGGTCGGAGTCGCCTACGGCGCCGAGAATGTCGGAGCCGCCACAGCGCTCGCGATCGGCATCGGGCTGCAGAACATCCCGGAGGGACTCGCCATCGCATTGCCGTTGCGCCGCGACGGCATGAGTCCTCTGCGCGCCTTCTGGTACGGCCAACTCTCCGCGACCGTCGAACCTATCGCGGGCATCCTCGGCGTGGGAGTCGTGATGATCTCGCAACCGTTGTTGCCCTTTGCCATGGCGGCCGCCGCGGGAGCGATGCTTTACGTGGTCGTCGAGGAGCTCATTCCAGAAACCGTGCGCAGCGGCAGCGTCGAACTGGCGACGATCGGGTTTCTCGTTGGATTTGTCGTCATGATGACGCTCGATAACGCGCTGAGTTGATGGCGTGGGCTTCATTCGAAACTCGTTTATTCGAAGTCGCAAATCTCGGAAAGCTTTCGCGATTCTGCCCGCCGTTGTCGAGTTCGGAATTCCTCTGCTTCCTCGCGGGGACGTGGGCGGTGGCACAGCGATTGCCTAGTTTCGTAGCAGAGTTCAGCTCCCGACTCGAAAGAAACCGGGGAGCGGTCGAGCACAATTGCCGGAGACGTTTCCGAGCGCGCTCCGAGCGCTTGCCGGAAAGGAGCCTCGCGTGACGACAAGCTCAACCGTGTCGACATCCGCGCTGCGAGTGAATGCCGGCGCCGTGCAACTCGACGGCGACTTCACGATTCCGACGCGCGCTCGCGGTCTGGTTATCTTCGCGCACGGGAGCGGCAGCAGCCGACACAGCCCGCGCAATCGCTCGGTTGCGCGCGCGCTCGTCGACGGAGGTTTCGCCACGCTGCTTGCCGACCTCTTGACCCGAGAAGAAGAGGAGATCGATCGGCACTCGGGTGCGCTGCGCTTCAATATCGCGTTGCTGGGCGAGCGAGTCTTGGCGCTCGTCGACGCGATGCTGCGAGATGAGCGCACCGCGCAGCTACCCATCGGCCTCTTCGGCGCCAGCACCGGAGCCGCCGCCGCCCTATTGGCGGCCGCGCGGCGCCCGAAACAAATTTCGGCGCTCGTCTCGCGCGGCGGAAGACCCGATCTTGCTGGGGTCGCACTCTCGGCCGTCGAGGCCAGCACTCTACTCATCGTCGGCCAACAAGACCCCGTGGTGATCGAGCTCAACGAGATCGCCAGGCGCCAGCTTCGCTGCCGGAGTGAATTGCGAATCGTCCCAAGAGCGACGCATCTTTTCGAAGAGCCGGGCGCGCTGGAAGAAGTCGCACGCTTGGCTCTCGAGTGGTTCGGACTCTATCTCTCCGCAGCCCACGCCAAGGAGGAAGGGTGTGCGAAGGATGGCATCGTCGAAAGCAAGTGATGCCGACGCGCGAATTTCGCCGTCGCCGCCAACGAAATCGCTGCCGACGCTCTGCCGGGGCCGAATGAACACCTGAGTCTTGTCACTCAAGCACGGTTGAAGGACGCGGCCGCGTGTTGTGCGATCAACGGGACGCAGATCGCGAGCCAGCGACATGGCCGCCTCGGCATAGACGCGAGCAGGAGAGATGTCAGAGATCGGCCTCAATATGCGAAGTCAATTTTGGGCGGACCCTAAGTCCCATCCACCGCCGAGCGCTTTGTAAAGCGCGACCAGCCAGGTTTGTCGCGCTTCCGCGCTCCCGACCAGTAGATCTTCACTCGCCAACAAGTCGCGTTGCGCGGCCAGGACATCGAAGAAGTCGATCAGTCCGCGCTCATTGAGCTGCGTCGCGAGTTCAACGGCGCGTCGGTGCGCCGCGACCGCCGCGGCCAGCGCGCCGTAACGCGATGCTTCGCGTTCGTAGCCGACGAGCGCGTTCTCGACTTCCGCGAGCGCGACGAGCACCGCCTGCTCGAACGCAATCAACGCTTGCTCGGCGCGCGCGCTCTGCGCGGCGATGCGCGCGCGCAAGAGACCGTTTTCAAGGATGGGCCAACTCAACGCCGGTCGCACCGACCAGTATTGACTCGCGCCGCTATCGAGGCGTTTGATTCGCTCGCTTTGATAACCAAAGGACCCGGTGAGCGAGAGCTTTGGATACAAGTCGGAAACCGCCACTCCGATGCGCGCGGTCTCGGCGGCGAGCGCGCGCTCGACGCGCCGCAAGTCGGGGCGGCGGCGCAAGAGCTCTGGTGGCAAACCGACCGGCACGTGCGGCGACGCCAACGGAATCGGCTGAGTGCGAGCGAGTTCGGCGGCGAGCGCGCCCGGCACTTGTCCGACGAGCACGGCGAGCCGGTGCGAGAATTCCGCGATGCTTCGGTCGAGCGCGGGGAGGAGCGCGGAGGTCGATTCGACCTGCGCGCGGGCGCGCGCGACATCGAGTTCCGGCGCCAACCCGCCGGCGAAACGCGTATCGACTAGCTCCAACGTTTCGCGCTGACTCGCGAGGTTTTGCGTCGTGATCTCGAACCGTTGCTGAGCGCCGCGCAGCTCCAGATAGTTACGCGCGACTTCCGCGACCAAAGTGACACGCACGGCGCGGTGCGCCTCGACGATGCCGCCGAAGTCCGCGGTCGCTGCTTCAACGGCGCGCGCGATGCCACCTGAAAGATCCAATTCCCAACTCGCGTCGAAGCCGGCGCGAAACAGACTCTGCTCGCGATCCCCGAAAATCGCGGGCGACTGCGGCGTGTTGACGCTCCGACGACTGCGTTCGTAGGAGGCGGCGAGATCCGCGTGCGGGTAGCGTGCCGCAACCGCGGCGCCGACTTCCGCGCGCGCTTCCCGCAAGCGCGCGGCCGCGAGTTCGAGGTCGAGGTTTTCGGCGAGCGCGCGCTCGATCAAGTCAGTGAGCACCGGGTCCCGAAAACCCAACCACCAACGCGCGAGATCGCGCGCATCCCCTATCGCGGGCGGAGTCGCATCGGCGCGCGGCGTCGCGTATTCAACCGGCAGCGCGAGCGGCGGTGGATTGTAGTCCGGGCCGACTCGGCAACCTGTCAGCGTCAGGCAACACGCGATCGACGTGCTCCACCAGCCGGCGCGCCGGTTCATCGACCGCCATCCATCTTTTCCGCCGCCGTCTCGTTCGGCGTGATCGGTTGCGCCTCGATGTACACATCGAGTTGTTGGCCGACGTAAACCGGTAGTTCGGTGCGGTCGAAGCTGTACAAAACTTGCAAGACGCGCGTGTCGACGCGCTCGGTGCTTTCGCCGGTCAGCGAACGTTTCGGTATCACGAACGGCTCGATGCGTTCAAAGCGCAGCGCCGCCGAGAATCGCGAATTGCCGCGCACGAACGAGCGCGCGTTCGCGCCCGACTTGACGCGCCAAGCGTCGTTCTCGTCGATATCGATGCGCACGACGAGTCGGGTCAAGTCGCCGAGCAACAAAAGCGGCGTCGCGAGCGCGCCGGCCGGCGCGTACTCGCCCACGCGAATCTTGAGCTGCAGCACCGTTCCGGCGATCGGTGCGCGGACGGTTCGGCGATCGATCTCGATTTCGAGCGCGCGGAGTCGCGCGGCGGCGGAGTCGACGTCGGCCTGCGCGACCGCAAGATCCGGAGCCCAGGCGCCGGCGGCAAGGAGCTTGAGCTCGCTCTCGGCATGGACGAGTCGCGCGGCGGCGGCTTCAGTCGCAAATTTTCGGCGGCTCAGCGCCTCGGCGCTGACGGCGCGTTTATCCGGCAGACCGGTCCACATCTCATACTCATCGCGCGCGTCGGCGAGCGCGGCGCGCGCTTCGTCGACGCGGGCGACGCGAAGCGGCAGTTCTTCGCTGCGCGGCTGGCTCACGAGTTGAGCGTGCCGCGCGCGCGCGGCGGCGAACTCGCTTTCGCGCACGAGGCGCTCCGCGGCCAGATCGCGCGAGTCGATGCGGAACAGCGCGTCGCCGAGCTTGACGGTGGTGCCGACTTTGACCTGGACCTCGGCGACAACGCCGGCGACCAACGTGCCGACCGCGATGTTCTCGCTCAACGCCTCGACCAACCCCGCGCCAGCGACGTAGTGCTCGTAAGGCGCGTGCGGCGTCGCGGAAACCGGTGGCGCCGCTGGGAGCGGCCGATTGCCGACGATCACCGAGTACACGGCGAACACCATGCCGGCCGCCGCTAACAACGGGAACAAGTACGCACGCAACATGGACACTCCCTCTCTGCCGAGTCGGCCGGATTCACGTCAACTGCGCGGCCGAGTCGACGATTCGAACGATTCTGCCGTCATCCATCTGGGCAATGCGATCCGCGAACGGAAAAATGCGCGCGTCGTGCGTCACGATCACGAGCGCGCTGTCACTGCGCAGTGCGGCGCTGCGTATGAGTTCCATCACGCGACCGCCGGTTTCGTGATCGAGCGCGCTCGTCGGCTCATCACAGACGATGAGACGCGGGCGATGCACGATGGCGCGCGCAATGGCGACACGCTGCTGTTGTCCACCAGAAAGCGCCGACGGTAGTGCGCGCCAACGATCGCCGATGCCGACATGCTCGAGCGTGGCGCGCGCCTGTGCGAGCGCCGCGCGACGCGCCATGCCGTTGATGAGGAGCGGCACCGCCACGTTTTCCGCGGCTGTCAAGGTCGGTATCAAATTGAAGGCTTGAAACACGAAACCGATGTTCACGGCGCGGTACGCGGTACGAGCGCGGTCGGACATCGCGCGCAGGTCTTGATCGAAGATGAGGCACTCGCCGTCATCCTGGTCGAGGATGCCGGCAAGCACCGAAATCAGCGTGGTCTTGCCGCAACCACTCGGGCCGACCAGCATCATCAGCTCGCCGGTGGCGACTTCGAGATCGATGCCGCGCAGCGCGGTGACGTGTGTCGTGCCGCGTCCGTAGCTCTTGGTTATGCCGCGGCACATCACGGCGAGTTGAGTGGCGACGGACATGCGTTATCCCTTAAACACGATCGCCGGCTCTAGCCGCATCACTTTTATGAGACTGACGACGGCGGAGAGCGCACAAATGACCATGACCGCGGCGCCGCTCACGAGGAGCAGTTGCCACGGCATGCGAAACGCCAACTCGGTATTGACGGTCGCGAGCTTGAAGAACGACGCGAGGCCGACGCCGAATCCATAGCCCACGAAGCCGACGAGCAACGCTTGCAACAGGATCATGCGCAGCAGCAAACCGTTGCCCGCGCCCATGGCCTTGAGCGCGCCGAAGTGGCGCAAGTTGTCGAGCGTAAAGCTGTAGAAAGTCTGGCCGGCGATCGCCATGCCGACGATGAAGCCGAGCAGCACGGAGATCCCGAAGTTGATCGGAATGCCCGTGTACTTGAGAAAGTATTTGACGGTCATGGTCTTGAACTCGTCGGCGGTCAGCGCGGCGAGACCGGTGTGTTCGCGAATGCGGGCGCAGAGCGCGCGCGGATCCTCGCCGCGTTTTGCTTTCACCAACACGAAGGAGAGCAGTTTGCGCTCGCGCGGTGCGAAGGTCGTGGCGCGCGAGTACGTGGTGTAGATGACCGGCTGCGATTGAAATGTGCGCGACACGGTGCAGAGTCCGACGACGACGGCGCGATGGTCGTTGAGCTCGATGCTGTCGCCGACGCGGAGCGGCACCGGCGCCGCGCCTGGAATAGGTTTCGAGTCGGCGCCGATGGGACGCAGCGCGAGTTTGCCGCGGGCGCCGACGTCGTCGACGATCACGCTTTCGGCGCGCCGCAAATCCGCGAGTCGCCCCTCGATCATGACGGGTGGTCCGCCGATCAAGGTCGCGTCGTCGAGCCCAATCACATTGCAAGTTTGAAAGTTGCCGTTATCGAGCCGCGCTTTGAGGAGCCCTTTGTAGAGCGGCACCGCCCATTCCACTCCGTCGATGCCGCGCACGCGGTAGAGTTCGGTGTCTTGCAACGGCTTGACGTCGTCGATGAATTGCACCTTGTCGTCCATCACCCAAATGTCCGGTTGCCCCATGTCGGTGATGCTGCCAAAGGTGCGCGTCATGAGACCGACGAAGATCGCCGACTGCTGCGTGATGAGAAACGACGCGAAGGTGAGGCCCAAAATGATGCCGAAGTACTTGCCGCGATTGCCGACCAACATGCGAAGTGCGACGTGCAGCATGGCTCAGACCTCCGGTTTCGCGAGTTCGCGCAATCCGGCGAGCGAGAAGCGCGTGATGTGCTGCGCCAGCGCGTCGATTTGGTCGGGCGTGTTGGTGAGCTCGGGGAAGAGGCGCGCGATGATCGGACGCGAGTGATGATAGAAGACAATTTGCCCGACGATGCTGCCGGCGACGTTGCGGACGATTTCGGGACTGAGGGTGGCGCTGGCGACTTGTCGCACGAGATCGTGGAGGAGATCGGAAAGCGGCTTGATGGTGTCGGCGACGCGGCGATCGAGGACGGCGGTCGGATCTTGCATCTCGCGCGACATGAGCTTGCCGAACCACGCTGATTTGCCGCCGTCGAGGATGCGGTAGAGGAACGAGCGGACGTAGGCCGCCAGCCGTTCTTCGGCAGTGGGGTTCGGGCCGAGGCCGAGCGTGGGTGGATATTTCTCGAGCGCGGATTGAGCCCAATAAGCGAACGTCGCTTCGTAGAGGCTGAGCTTGTCGCGGAAGTGATAGTTGACGGCGGCGACGTTGGCGGCGGCGCGCCGACAGATCTCGCGGACCGTGGCGGCGCGAAATCCCTGTTCAACAAAAACTTCGCCGGCCGCCTCGAGGAGGCGAACGCGCGTCGCTGAAATCGGCTCCGTCAGATTGGCTCGCACTCAGACCTTTGCTAAACACTCGTTTG
The DNA here is from genome assembly GCA_046154185.1 of Planctomycetota bacterium. Classification (GTDB taxonomy): domain Bacteria; phylum Planctomycetota; class UBA8108; order UBA1146; family JAJFFE01; genus JBJXGE01. The sequence continues at coordinate 22,793 of JBJXGE010000090.1, read as the reverse complement.
ATACGCATGCTACAAACCAACGATTGAAACGCAAGCTTTACACCCACCCGGTCCCGTCCGGTGTCGCGCCCGGCGGCGCCTGGTTTCCGCTGGGTCCTTGAATGTGGCGCGCAGGGTGGCTAGTCTGCGCAGTTGCAACTTGAGGTGAGGAAACAGGAACGGAGAGAGCACGCATGGAGACTTGCCCGCGGAGTCGAAAACCGGGTCGAGTTGTCGTCGTCGCCATAGCGATCGGACTCGCCGCCTTTGCGTGTGTGAAGAACGACCGCAAGTCGGGTGGCGGCGGGGTCGGGGCCGGGCCGATCGCGCTCGAGCCGGTTGCGGTTTCGATCGGCATCGGCAAGTCGCGCATTTTTCGCATCGAGTCGCCAGTCCCACCCCAGCAAACGCTGATCTGGGGTGTCACCGGCGGCGGCGAATTGCAGACGGTCCCGGCAGGCGGGCATCAGATCCGTTTCGTCGGCGGCGCCACTCCCGGCACCCACGTCTTACAAGTCGCCTGGCTCAATGATCCGACCCAATGGGGTTCCGCGACCATCACGCTCAACAATTATGAGTTTGGATTCAGCGTGCCGGTCCCCGTACCAGGTGGAAACGAAAGTTTCGTCGCCGGTGATCTCACCATCGTCGGGAACCTCATCTACGTTTTGACTTCCGTCTTCGGCGGCCCTGACCTCATGCAACTGCAAACGCTCTCGCTCGCGGATTCGTCCGTCGTCAACACGTACACGTTTCCCCAAATCACGACGGCTGGCGCGATCGCCGTCGATTCGAGCGGCGCCGCTTACGTACTCGTCGCTCCGGGCTCTGGCGTTTTTGGTACGACGTCCTACGAGCTGATTAAGTTCGATGCCGACCTGAACCCCATTCCCGCACAAACACCCGAGTGGAATCCGCCGACTGGAATTTTCGATAGCGTCGCGGCGCTCGCCGCCGACTCGCAAGGGTTCATCTACGCCTTTACTCGCGTCGGTGGTCCGCTGGAGGACCCCGCCATTCTGAAACTCGACGCAACCGGCGCGGTCGTAGAGACCTTTGAGTCGCCGACAATCGAGAGCTTTTGCTTCGGCGCGATGACGATCGACGAACTCGGCAACATTTTCATCGCGGGTTGCCGATACACGAATGGTGACCAATCGATCATGAAACTCTTGCCGACGGGCGAACTCGATCCCACCTTCGCCTTTACACTCACGACTCCAGGTGTGATCGAAGACATCACGGTCGACGAAGAAGGCGCGATCTTCTTTTCGGTCCGCGTCTTCCCGAACTTTTCCGGCGGCGCGCCGAGCGGATACATACAGCAACTCAGCGCCAACGGCATCGAGATCGGCGCGCGGATCGAGACCTACGTCGTCGAGTCCGAACCGAATCCGGTCCCGTTCGTGGCGCCCATTTCCGTCGCCGCGCGCGCGCAGGGAGACGGCGTCTCCCCGAACGGCACGATCTTCGTCCTCGAAGATGTGTTTATCGCCCCGCCCGCGCCGGTGATCGCAGCCCGCGTCATTCGGCTTGACCTTTCGCTCTTGCCGACAGCGTCGAACTGACAGCCGTGCGTCGAATTGACGCGCGTCCCGCGCGCCGCCGATCGCAAAAACCTTTCGCTCCCTCACGCCGCACGCGACGCACCGCGTCTCTCTCCTTGTGCGGTTCGGCGCATAAGGAAACGAACTTGGTTCGCGACCACGAACAGAGGACTCGAAGCGGCAACCCCTCATGAACGAATCCGCGCGACTCAAACTGGCCATCCGCTTCCTCGAGGAGTGGCGCCGCGGGACAGCGCCCGCCGTCGCGGACTTTCTCGCGCAACATGGGTTCGCAGACTCGATCTTCGGCGAGCTACTCGAAGAAGCAAAGCGCTGGCCCGCCGCCGACGCGCCGACCAGACTGCACGAACGGCTCAAGCTCCTTGAAGCCGATTTGACCGTGCCGCGCCCAGGCAGCAGCGACACCGTCCCGTTACCGACCGATATTTTCGACGGCCGCTACCGCGAAATTCGGGTCATCGGCGAAGGCGGATTCGGCCGTGTGCTGCTCGTCGAAGACCTCTTTCACGCCGGCACGCAGCTCGCGCTCAAAGTGATCAAGCGCGAACACAGTGCCAGCTTCGACATGGAGCAGCGCTTCCGCAGCGAAATTCAAATTCTCCGTACGCTCACGCACCCCGGCATCACGCAAATATTCAATGACGGCAAGACGACCGCGGGCGAACTTTACTACACGATGTCCTTCGTTGAAGGCATGACGCTCGAGAAGGTCATCGCGCAAGAAGCACCGCTCAAGCCCGAGCGCATCGTCCGCATCGTGCAGCAGATTTTGCACGTTCTCGAGTACGCGCACGCGCGCGGCGTTGTCCACCGCGACCTCAAGCCGCTGAACTTGATCCTGACCGCGCCCGGTACGCCCGCAGAGCAAATCAAAGTGCTCGACTTTGGCATCGCGAAAATTCTGCGGCGCGAAGGGCTCCTCGAGCACGCCGCCGTCACGCAAGCTGACCGCTCGCCGGGCACACCGGCCTACATGTCGCCCGAGCAAATGCGCGGCGGAGCCGTCGACGGCCGCACAGATCTCTACGCACTCGGACTCATCATCTATCGCATGTGCGCCGCGACATGGCCGGCGCCCGGCAGCACGCGCGACCAGATCGCCACGACGCTCGCCGAGGGCGGCGTCCCAGTCCATCTCTCGGACTTGGTACTCAAGCTCCTCCAACAGCGCAAGGAAGATCGGCCCGATACCACCGAGGCTTTGCGTCAACTCAGCGAAATCGGCGCGACGCAGCGCAAGATCATCCGGATCCTGCGCCGCAGTGCGATCGGCGCGGGCATCTGTTTGCTCCTACTCATCGTCGGCGGTGGAATCTACTGGCTCAAGAACTCGAAGGCAGTCGGAGACCTCGGTCAGCGCGAGCTCGCGCGGAAGTCGGAGATCCCGGAAATACTCGAGCCGCCGAACGACGGCATCGTGAGCGAATCGCCGATCGTGGTGAAGGGCCTCGCTTACGGCCACGATTCGGTTTGGATCGAGAAAGAGCAGATTCCGGTCAAGGACGGGCGCTTCCAATACGAGTTAGCCGCGCCAGAGGACGGCATGTACAAACTGCGCGTCGCCCTGACCGAGCCGGCCGAGGAGGCCGACATCGTCGAGCACCGCGTGCGCGTCGACACGCGCGCTCCTGCGATCAACGAACTTCGAGCGATCGACGGCAACGATCCACTCATCGAGCGCGGCTCGGCGGCCGCGCCGCGCTGGTTCAGTCGCTCGGGTCGCGTGGCGATCACCGGCGTCATCGTCGACGCAAATCCTCGGAAGACCGTTCGCATGCGCACGCCAACCGGCGACGAATTCGACCTGCCGCTGGTCGACGGCAAGTTTGTGTCGGCGCCGATCGCGCTCACTGCCGAGGGCGCCAACAACTTCGAAGTGACCGCGATCGATGAAGCCAAGAATCCGACCGTGCGCACGCTGGCCATCGTCTACGATGCATCGCCGCCGGAACTCTTACTCGAAGGTCCCTTCGCCACGCGCGACGCCCTCGAAGTCGCGGCGGAGCGCGCGACCATCGCCATCTCGGGCGCGACGCGCGACGTAAGCGGCGAAGCGGTGGCGGTGTTTCTCGACGACCAACTCATCCCCTCGCTCGACAAGAACTTTAGTCGCGAGCTAGAGCTCAAGGTCGGCGCCAACTCGTGGACGCTTCGCGCCCGCGACCTCGTCGGCAACGAAACATCCCGAACGATTGCCGTCACTCGCGCTCCGCCGGCCCCCACGCTCGAGATCGTACTGCGTGCAAATGACATCGAACTCGCCGACTCGACGCTACCGGCGCACGCGACGAAACTCGACGTTCGCGCGCACTCTACACAAGACTTGGTGACGGTGACCGTGATGGTCGGCGCGCAACCGCCGGTCGCGCTCGAGCGCCGCGCCGACGGCGCGTTCGCGACCGCGGTGGATATAGCGCGCGATGGATTCGCGGCGTCAGTGCTGCAAGTCGTCTTCACGGCGACTTCGCCGCGCACGACCGAACCCGTGCGCGTCGAACGCACACTCCATTGGGCTGCCGCGCGGATACCCGAGGGTTGCGCCCCGCTCCCCGACACCGCGCGGGCGACGCGCTCCGGCTTCGTCTCGCCGATTGTTCACAAAGTGAGCGGTATCGAGTTCGTGCTCGTCGAGCCGGGCGCACTCACGTGGGGCGGTGTGCAACATCGTTTCGACCAGCCCTACTACATGAGCCGCTTCGAAGTGACCCGCGGACAGTTTGCGAAGATTCTCAATCGGACACCCGAGAAGTGGAGTCCGGAACCGCTCGCCGGCACGCGCGTCTCCCTGCCGGCGACGGACGTGTCGTGGAGCGACGCCGAGCGCTTTTGCGCGCTCGCGAATCTCGCGCTGCCGACCGAAATCGAGTGGGCGTACGCCGCGCTCGGCTCAGGTGCGGGGCCTTTTCCTTGGGGTGCAGAATGGCTACCGCGGCACACCAATGCGCGCGGCGCCGACGACGGATCCGAGAGTGTCGCGCCCGTCGGCTCCCATCCCGCCGATCGGTCGTGGTGCGGCGTCGAAGACATGGCCGGCAACGTCTCGGAGTATTGCAGCGCACGACGAGTCGACGACACGACCGCTGATTCCTTGAGCGGCGGCAATTACACGAGCGACGAAGCTCAGTGTCGCATCGAACCGAGGGAACGCAGCGTGCCGCCGCGCGGCAACGAGCGCATCGGTTTTCGCCCGGTCCTGCGGCTCGGCAATGAATGAGGTGCTCGTGACTCCCCGGTGCGCTCGATCCGTTGCGTTGGCGATCTTCTCGTTGGCAGCCGTCGGCATCGCCGCCGCCAACGGCTGCGCGGCGTTTCGTTCGCCGCGCGCGGCGAGCGCCGGTTACTGCGCGGTCCCCGGTTTGCCGGCGACGTATTACTTGTTTGCGCCGCAGCAAATCACGACGCACGACATCGAAGGCCGCGCGACCGTCACGAGCGTACCGTCGCTCAGTCCCCCGTTTCTTACTGCCGTCGATTCGTCGCATGGCAGCGCGGTGGTCGTGTCGGCGGAGCGTTGGACGATCATCGATCTCACCGACGCGGGCTTGCGGCATCTCGCGTGGCAGACGCCGGCCGCACCGACGCACCTCGCGCTGACGGACTCGCGACTCGCCGTGCTCACGCAGAATCGCGTCGGGCTGTATGAACTTGCGAGCGGCCAAGCCCTTTGGGGTCCGGAAGTGCTCGACGCTTGGCTCGCCGGTCACGAACTCGGCCGCCTCGCGGCGGTCGTACCGCATCCAGAAATGCGCGGCGCGTTGTTACTCATCTGCCACGCCAAGAGTGGCTGGGGCGCGGCGGCGCCGGCCATCGTCACGATGGATTTCAGCGCCGGCGAACCGCGCAAGACGCAGCAATTGCAGATCACCGAGTTCACGCGTCTCGAGCGCGTGACGAGCGATGGCGCGGCGATTTATCTCGCCGGCGTGCACGAGCGCCAACAACCCGGAATCGGCGATCAACCGGGACAACTCACTCAAACGTTGCTCGTGCAACGACTCGATTCCGCGCGCGCCACGCTCGAGACGCTCGTGCGCGAGGACCTCAGCACGTACGCCGTCGCGGTGCGTGTTGACGAATTGGCTGTCTCGTACGACCTGGCCGTGGTCATCGGTCTCGGCGATGATCTCCGCGTCTACGACACGAGTGGCGCCACAAACCAATTGCGGAGTCCGCTCGTGTTCAGCGATCGGCTGCCGCACAGTGAATTTTCTGCCGCGCCGATCGCGCGCACAAAAGTGCTGTTGCTCGATCGCCGCAGCGGCAGCACGCGAACCATCGACCTCAGCGCGCCAGCGCGCTGACAATCCTAGCCAAGAAACGGAGTTCAGCATGCGGGGGAATGCGACAAGAACTAGGAAGTCGTGTGCGCGGAGCGGCGCGCGCTCAAGATGGCGCACACGGGTAGCGGCGCTGGGTGCGCTTGGCGTGCTCGTCGGCTGCGCGGGTTTCGACGACGGCCGTTACGGGCCGCGCGATCGGCAGTTTTTGTTGGGCCTGTCGGGATCGTACTCGTATGAGGATGACGACAACGGCAAGTCCGAACGACTCGTCACGCAAAGTGAGCTCGGTTATTTCTTATCGCGTGCGCACGAAGTCGGGGCGAATCTCGGCATGCTCTACACGAATAGCGAGATCGCCACCGACGACGCCTACACGATCCTGATCGGCCCCTACTACAACTACAACTATTACTTGGCGCCGCGCACGTCGGTCTTCGCGGGTCCACACGTCGGTCTCACGGTCTTTGACGACGGGGCGACGCAGGACAACGAAATCTCCTACGGCGTGCACGTCGGCGTGCGCCATTGGCTGACACCACAGCTTTCGTTCGTCGTGCAACCGCGTTACACCCACGCTGACTTCGAGCGCGAACTTGGCGGCGAGCAGGACCGGCTCGATGTGCTCTTCGGGTTTGCCTTTAGCTTCTAGTGCCGGCTCGCCAATTTGCCATGCGTATGCGCTTTATGCCCGCAATTTCTCGGCGCGCGGTCGCGACTACCACTCCACGTCGTCGCCTTCGGCGACGCTGCCGATGCCGCGGCGCCGGATTGCGCCGACGGATTGTCTAGTGTGACCGGGCGCGCGAAACCGAAATAACTTGTTGAGGGAAATAGACGACGCTCCGCCCAGGCCGTCGGCGCGTCGCGACTTTGCGCGCTCCGGCGCGCGATATCGCATGCGGGCACCGTGGGAAAGCTGAGCCGCAACTGCTCATATTCGCGCGAGCCGTAGAGGACTGACAGCAACTTGGAAATCCGCGAGCCCACTGACGATTCGAGATGGCTGCTGCGCCAACGTCGCAAGCGGCGACGACCTATTTCCATCCGCGTGCGCCTCATTCGAAATGCCATGGCCATCACCACGGCAGCGCTCCTGGTCGCGGGCATCACGCTCTTGATCATCGGGTTCATCCAAGTGCGCGCGCGCGTCACACAGGATCTCTTCGTCGAAGCGGACCTGACGGCGGGGTACGTCTCCGCTCCGCTCGCGTTCGACCAACCGACCGATGCGGCCAAGGCGCTTGCGATGCTGAACGCGGACGCCGCCATCCTGTGCGCCGAAGTAAAAAAAATCGACGGCTCGACCTTCGCGACGTACGCGCGCCCGAATGCCGGCGAAGCCTATCGCCACTTGGCGAGCACGGAGCCGCTCCACCACGGCGCGCGCTTTGCGGGTCGCGAATTGATCGTCACGCGCCCGGTCGAGCAAAGCGGAAAACAGGTCGGCTGGCTCGTGCTCGTGCAGAACCTCGACGAAATCTATGTCGACCTCGGGTTGCGCGCGTGCATCCTGATCGTCGTGCAACTCGCCGCCGCCGCCATGGCGTACCTGCTGGCGGCCAAACTTCAACGCCGCATATCCGAGCCGATTCTGCACCTGTCGGCGACTGCGCAACAGGTTTCGGAGCAACACGACTTCAGTCTGCGCGCTCACAAGCGGTCGCCCGACGAGATCGGCGCGCTCACCGATACTTTCAACGCGATGCTGACCGAGATCGAGGCGCGCGATGCCGAGCTGAAACAGGCCAACGAAGCGCTCGAGGGGCGAGTGAAAGATAGGACGAACGATCTCAAGACTGCGCTCGAAGCGGCCGACAGCGCCAACAACGCCAAGAGCCAGTTTCTCGCTAACATGAGCCACGAGATTCGCACGCCCATGACGGCGATCTTGGGCTATGCCGACATGCTGCTCGATTCCACGCTTTCCGAAAGCGAGCGCGTGGACGGCATCGAGACGATTCGTCGCAATGGCAGCCACCTGCTCACGGTCATCAACGACATTCTGGACTTCTCCAAGATCGAAGCTGGCAAACTCTCGATCGAAAACATCGAGTACTCGCCCGCCGAAGTGCTGTTCGAAGTGCAACAACTCCTCATGCCGCGCGCGCAAGCGAAGGGCCTCAAGTTCGAGATCGAGGCGTCCCGAGATCTGCCGTCAAGCGCGCTCGGCGATCCGACGCGGCTGCGCCAGATCCTGCTGAATCTGCTCAGTAACGCGATCAAGTTCACGAAGCACGGTGAAGTACGCGTCACCGCGTCGGTACTCGAGATCGATGGCGCGACACCACAACTCGCTTTCGAGGTGCGAGACACCGGCATGGGCATGACAAAGGAACAAGTTGCGCAGCTCTTCAAACCGTTCTCGCAAGCGGATGGGTCGATGAGTCGACGCTTCGGCGGGACGGGTCTTGGACTCGCGATCTCGCGCAATCTCGCGCTGATGCTCGGCGGCGACATCAGCGTCGCGAGTGCGACCGGCGCCGGCACGGTCTTCACGCTCAGGATTCGCTATCAGAAGCTCGCGACACGCTTGATTAGGAAGCCGCGCTCCTCAGTCGAGAATTCGCAGCGCGGCGTGGGCGCACCGCGACTCGCCGCCACGACGCTCTGCGATCCAGCCGACGAAGCGCTGGTCGATCCGGCGACGACGCGCGTCCTGTTAGCGGAAGACGGCATCGACAACCAGCGGTTATTCGGCGCGTATCTGCGCAAGGCGGGCTACACACTCGATGTGGCGAACGACGGTCGTCATGCGTACGAGTCACTCATTGCGGCGGCGCGTGCCAATCGCCCCTTTACGCTGCTCGTCACTGACATGCAGATGCCGGAAATGGACGGCTACACGCTCGTCAGCCGTCTACGCAGCGAGGGTTTCCGACTGCCGATCATCGCGCTGACAGCCAACGCGATGGCCAGCGACCGCGCGCGATGTCTCGATGCTGGTTGCGATGAGTTCTTGACGAAGCCCCTCAAGCGCGCCGAGCTCCTCGAAATGGTGGCGCGCGTGCTGAAGTCGGGCGCACAACTGCGCGCGCAACGGGCGTCGACCGTCACACAATCGTGATGCGGCGGGTGTCGAAGTTTGCCTTGCCGATGGCGCTTTGGTATGGTGCGGTCTCGATCGGCCCGCGGGATTCGAATCGCTAGGAGAATTGTCGATTGCCTGACGCTGCCGCCCCAATGACCAATGCCGGCCCCGCGCACCCAGCTAGTCGTTTTCTCTCGTGGTTTCCGTGGGAGAAGTTTCTGATTTGGGGTTTGTTCCTGTCGCTCGTTTATGTGCTCCGGCACTTCTTCTTCGTGATCTTCATGACGTTCATGATCACGTACATCATGACCAACGTCGTCGGCCGCGCGACTCGCCTCGTCTCCCCGAATCGCGAACGCGCCTGGTTGCAACGAGTCATGGCGGTGATCGGGTTTGTGCTGCTCTTGGGGACGATTTTCGTCGTCGGCCGGCTCCTCTACCAACCACTGAACAAGCAGCGCGAAGAGCTGCTTCGCTACGCGCGCAATCTCAACTACGAGCAACTGCTCGAAGAGGTGCTGGCGAAGACAATCGGCGCCTGGCGCTACGATGCGATCTATCGCGTGCCTGGCGGCGACCTGCTACTGAAGGAACATCTCCAGGAATTCCGCGACAAAGAATCGGCGACCATTGCTCATGAGCTGTTTCTCCGTGAGGCCGAGGCGTTTCGGCGCAAGTTCGAGCTCGATCTCATCGAACGAGAGGGAGAACTCGCCTACCGCAAGTTGCGGGAGGATGGCACCGACCAGGACGCGCTAAAACAATGGATGATCCACACGATCAAACTCGATGAGTATGAGCGCACGCGTCCCGAGTTGCTGAGAATCTACGAGGACACGCATCTCGACTCGCACCTCTGGTTGCAAAAATACCAGAGTCAATATCCCGGCATCAGTTTCGAAGAGTACAAGAAAACGGCCGCTCACGTGGAGAACCGCGAGTACGAGCTCAAGCTCGCGTTCGTGAATCGCCAACTGATCGGCGCGGCGCAAGCCGAATGGGTCAGCATCTTCAAGGACCATTTGGGCAAAGAGGCGTCGGCCGACATCAAGAAAGAGAATGCGCTCGAGGCGCGCTTCAAGAAGTACTACGAAGAGGCGGCGACGCTCGAGCCTCTGAAACGCAAGTACGACTATGACGGTTTTAAGCAACGAGAGGCGGCCGTCGACAAGGAGCAGTTCGAAGCGATCGAGTCGGGCGGGCTAACACTGCCGCAACGTGAAGCGCGAGTGTTAGAGAACTTCCGCGCCAAGCGTCGCCAGGAGTTGGCGCTCGACGCCACGAGTGACATCGAATTCTTGCAGCCGGCGAAGCTCAGAGCTTTTGTCGCCGAGCGCGTGCCCGGCTTCGGAGCTTGGACGATCAACCTCGGCTTCAATATTTTCGAACTGCTCGTGCAAACGAGCTTGTCGCTGCTCTTGAGTTTCTTCATCACCTTCGACATGCCGCGGCTCCGGCGAGGTGTACAGCAGCTCGAGCACAGCAAGGCTCGCGACTTCTACCGCGAAATTGCGCCGGGGCTGTTGAACTTCGGTCGGTTGATCGGCCGTGCGTTTCAGGCGCAGGGGGTGATCGCGATCGTCAACACGCTCTTGACCTTTGTCGCGCTCAAACTGATCGGGATCGAGAATGAGTTTTTCTTGTGCGCCATCGTATTGATCTGCAGTTTCATTCCCGTGCTGGGTGTCGTGTTGTCGAGCATCCCGATCGCGGCCGTCGCGATCTTGCAAGGTGACTGGGTATTGGCGGTCGAAGCGATCTTCGCGATCCTCGTCATCCACTTCATCGAAACGAGTTTTCTTAACCCGAAAATTCTCGGTGACATGCTGCATTTGCATCCCGTCATGGTGCTCGGAATTCTGGCTGTCGGTGAGTACTTTTTCGGTGTTTGGGGTCTCCTCCTCGGTGTGCCGGTGTCGGTCTATCTTATTCGCACGCTGGTGGTCGCCGAGCCCGGCCCAGCGCCTTCCGGCACGACCGCCACCTGACCCGACGGCGCCACGTCCGTGCTACGTTCTCTAGACTGGCATCGATCCGCCTCGACCGCTAGCATACGCGCCTCAATTCGTGGCCCGGACCCGCGGGTTCATGGAGAGACACGAGAAGACGACATCCGAGTCGCATGCTCGCAGTGCTTCCGCAGTCCTACTGCTATCTGCATCGATCCTCGGCCTGAAATGCCCGCGAATTGCACCACCACAACGATTCATTTGAGGAGGACAATGTCCGCACCACAACTCAACGATGACATTGCCAAGCACTCGAAGCTCGGCGCCAACTTGCTGAACGAGATCGGCAAAGTGCTTGTCGGTCAGGAGGCAATGGTTTCGCGCCTCATGGTTGGACTCTTGTGCGGCGGCCACGTGCTGCTCGAAGGCGTGCCGGGTCTCGCCAAGACTTTGACCGTGCGCTGTTTGGCTTCGGCGATCAGCACGGGCTTCTCGCGCATCCAATTCACACCGGACATGTTGCCGGCCGACGTGATCGGCACTGAGATCTTCAATCCGCGCGAAGGCACGTACTCGATCAAGAAGGGGCCGATTTTTTCGAACTTGATCTTGGCGGACGAGATCAACCGCGCGCCGGCAAAAGTGCAAGCCGCGCTCCTCGAGGCGATGCAAGAACGACAAGCGACGATCGGCGGCAAGACCTTCCCGCTCGAGGAGCCATTCCTCGTGCTGGCGACGCAAAACCCGATCGAGCAAGAGGGCACGTATCCGCTCCCCGAAGCGCAAGTCGATCGCTTCATGCTGAAAGTTAAAGTCGGCTACCCGACGCGCGAGGAAGAGCGCAAGATTCTCGACCGCATGGCCGGCAGCCAAGCCATGCCGGAAGTCGGTCACGTCGCGACGCCCGACGAGATCCTCTCCGCGCGCCGAATCGTCGCGCAGATTTTCGTCGACAACAAAGTGCGCGATTACATCGTCGACGTCGTGCACGCGTCGCGAAATCCGAAGGAAGCGAAGATCCCCGAGCTGGAAGACATGATCGAAGTCGGCGCCAGTCCGCGCGCGTCGATCAGTCTCATGAAGGCCGCCAAGGCCTTTGCGTTCTTGCAGGGTCGCAGCTACGTCACACCGCACGACGTGAAGAGCATCGCCTTCGACGTGCTGCGACACCGCATCACGCTCACCTACGAAGCCGAAGCCGAAGGCAAGAAGTCGGAAGACTTGATTCAACGCATCTTGGACAGCGTCCTGGTTCCTTAAGGCGCCGTAGAGGACGACCTCGCCATGCTCGCTAAGGAAATCATTCGTCGCGTTCGCGAAATTCAGGTCCGCACCGGCCGGCAAGTCGCCGATGTGCTGGCGGGCGAATATGTCTCCGTTTTCAAAGGCCGCGGCATCGAGTTCGATGAAGTTCGGCCGTACGTCGCCGGTGATGATGTGCGCACGATCGATTGGAACGTGACGGCCCGCATGGGCGAACCGTTCGTGAAGCGCTACGTCGAGGAGCGGCAACTGACGCTCAATCTCGTCGCCGATGTGTCCGGCTCGCAAGACTTCGGCAGCGGGACGCGCTCGAAGCTCGAGGCGACCGCCGAGTTGTGCGCACTCCTCGCATTCTCCGCGACGCGCAACGACGACAAGGTCGGCCTCACGTTGTTCCACGGCGGCATCGAAAAATACATCCCGCCGCGCAAAGGGCAGCGGCACGCGCTCCGCGTCGTGCGCGAAGTGCTCGCCCACGGCAGCGAGATCGAGGACGCGGAAGCTCGCGCGCTCGGCCGCACGCGGCGACGCGGCATCCTCGCGCGTCTCGGCGGCGGCGTCCGCCGGCGCCTAAAGAGTCCGCGCCACGCAACGAGGATTGGCCAAGCGCTCGAGTTCTTGTTGTCGGTGAATCATCGCAAGAGCGTGTGCTTCGTCGTCAGCGACTTCTTCGACCACGACTACGAGCAAGCACTGCGCACCGCCAATCGCCGACACGATGTCGTGGCCGTGTTGGTGACCGACCCGCGCGAGGAGACCATTCCGGATGTCGGCCTCGTCGCGCTCGAGGATGCGGAAAGCGGCCGCGCGCAACTCTACGACACGGGTTCGGCCGCGTTTCGCGACCGCTTGCACGAACTCGCGATCACTCGCATCGAGAACTTGCGCCGTCGCTTGAACGGTTCCGGTATCGACTTCATCCACGTCGACTGCGCAAGCTCGGTGGTCGATCCGCTCGCCAAGTTTTTCCGCATGCGCGAGAGGCGGAAGGGACGATGAGGCGCCGCTCGAAAATCGTGCCGCTCCTAGCGCTGGCTTTATCGTTGCACGCCGTCGCCTCCGCGGCCCCCGATGATGGCATCGAGACATCGAGCGAGCTCGGCCCGGTGAGTGCGGTGCTGCGACTCGAACCCTCGGCGCCGACGATCGGCGATTCCCTCACGCTCATACTGACTGTCACCGCCGCGCCGGGTGTCGCCGTGACGATGCCCGGACTGATCGAGGAGAATCTGCTCGAGTCGATGCCGATCAGCGCCGTCGTGCCGAAACAGGAGATCGACAGCCAGGGCCGCACGGTCTATCGCCACACGTACACGCTCGAAACCACCTCGTCCGGCAAGCACCACGTGCCGCCTCTCATCGTCGAGTTTCTCGATCGGCGCCCCGGCGAACGCTTGCGGCCCGAAGGGGAGCCGAGCTACGAACTCCTCACGGAGCGGCTCGATTTCGAAGTGAAGTCGGTGCTCGTCGAGAACGTGAACGCAAAGCTCCGCCCGGCGCTCGGAGAGCTCGAGCCCCTCCAGGCGCCGCCGCCCGAACGCAGGCATTGGTACGTCGCCGGCGTCGTGGCGCTTCTCATCGCTGCGCCGTTCGGCTGGCGCTGGTACGCGCGTTGGCGCCGCTTGGCGCGCCGCCGCAGCGCGCACGACATCGCGCTCGCGCGCCTCGAGCGGCTCCTCGCCGCCGGACTCCCGAGCCGGGTCGAAGCCTTCGATCCGTTTTTCGTGCAACTCTCCGGCATCGTGCGGCGCTATGTCGAAGACCGTTTCGAAGTGCGCGCGCCCGAACTCACAACAGAAGAATTTCTCGAGGCCGCTTCGCGCGCGCCGAATTTCAGCCAAGACCATCAACGACTCTTGCGCGACTTCTTGCGCGGCGCGGACCTCGTGAAGTTTGCGCACCACATTCCCGATCAAATTGGCATGCAAGAATCGGTCGCGACCGTCCGCAAGTTTCTTGCGGACACGCGCGACAACGCGCCGCTCCTCGATGAAGATGTCGACGGCACGACGCCGGTGGCCCCGGCGCTCCGGGAGGTGCAGCGTGTCTAGTTGGGAGCTGCGCGATCCGTTCTTCCTGTTGCTCGGAGTGTTAGCGCCCATCGTGTACTTGCTCGCGGCGCGACTCCCGGCGACGCTCACGTATTCAACGTTTGAACTAGTGGGCGGCGCCCCGCGGTCGTTGCGCGTGCGGCTCGCGCGGCTGCCAGCTTTGTTGTTGGCGGGAGCGACGCTCTGCATTGTGGTCGCCCTCGCGGGACCACGAACGGGCGATTCGACGACCAAAATCAAACGCGAGGGCATCGCGATCATGATGGTGTTCGACCGCTCGGGATCCATGCTCGCGATCGACTCCGGCAATAAAGAGACCCGGCTCGAGCTCGTGAGAGACGTCTTTCAGGAGTTCGTCGATGGGCGGCCGCAAGACTACATCGGCCTCGTCGGTTTCGCGCACTACGCCGATGGGCTCTGTCCGCTGACGCTCGATCACTCGAGCCTCAAGCTCATCGTCAAAGACTTGGAGATACCCGTCGAGGAAGACGAGCGCGGCCGCACCGCCATCGGGGAAGGACTCGCGCTCGCGCTCGAACGACTGCGCCGGCAAGAGGTCAAATCGCGAGTCGCCATTCTCCTTACGGATGGTGAGAACAACGCTGGCGAAATCAGTCCTACGCAAGCCGCGACGCTGGCGAAAGAACTCGACATCAAAGTGCACACCATCGGCGTCGGCGGCACCGGCGAAGCGCATGTGATGGTGCAGGTCGCGAGCGGCCGCATGCAAGCCGTACCAACGCAGTCGCGCATCGACGAGAAGACGCTGCGGCGCATCGCGGTCGAAACCGGTGGACAGTATTTTCATGCTGGCGATCGCAAGGGGCTCCAGCAAGTCTACGACGAAATCGATCGCCTCGAGCGCAGCGAAGTCACCGAGATCAAATACCTGCAGTTCCACGAAGAATTCGAGCGTTGGACGCAAGCAGCGCTCGGGCTCATCGTGGCGGCGATCATCGCTGGCGGCACGTTGCTGAGGAGGCTGCCGTGAAAGATTTCATTTTCGCCGCACCGGCGCTCGTGCATCTCTTGTGGCTCGCGCCGGTGGTTGTCGTCGTGCTGTTCGTGCTTGATAGTCGCGGCGCGGGCGCGCTCGAGCGGTTTCTTACGCGCACCATGCAACTCCGACTCGTGCGGCAGCCGAGCCGTCAGCGCCGCGTCGCGGGGCAACTGCTGTTCGGACTGACCGTCGCCTGTCTCGTGCTGGCGCTCATGCGGCCACAATGGGGCCTCGAATATGTCGAAACACCGCGCGCCGGCACGGAGATTATGATTTGCCTCGACGTCTCGAAGTCGATGCTCGCGGCTGACACAGCGCCGAATCGCTTGAGTCGCGCGAAAAGTGAGATCGTGGATTTGCTCTCGTATCTGGTCGACGACCACGTCGGCCTCGTCGGTTTTGCCGGTAAAGCGACGGTGCTTTGTCCATTGACGCCCGACCTCGGTTTCTTGCGGCTCGCGCTCGACGAGGCCGGACCTGGCAGCGCCCCACGTGGTGGGACGCAGATCGGCGAAGCGCTTGCAAAAGCCGTCGAGGCCTTCGGTGACACTTCCGATGTTTCGCGGTCGATCTTGCTCATCACGGATGGCGAAGATCACGACTCCTACGCCGTCGACGCCGCGAAAAAAGCCGCCGAGAAAGGAGTCAAAATCATCGCGATAGGTTTCGGCGACGAAGCCAACGGCAGCGAGATCTATGTCACGGATCCGAACACCGGCGCGCGCACGCTGCACCGCGATGCGGATGGCGCCCCGATTCGCACGCGCCTGAACGGCGAGATATTGCGCAAGATCGCGCTCGAGACGGAAGGCGTGTACGTGCCGGCCGGCACGGGCGTCCTCGATCTCGAGTCCATCTATCGCAGCCACATCGCGCCACTCACGCGCGGAAAACTCGATGGCCGCGGCCGCGAAGTGCGGAAGGAAGGTTTTCAGTTGGCGCTGTTGGCGGCGCTCGTGACGCTGCTCGCGGCGGTTGCAGTGGCCACGAGCGGAGCGCAAATGCAAACGCGCGCGCGCGCGACGGCAAACGCCGGCTCGACAAACGAAGCGAGCACCGCGCGCCGGCGCGGAACCGCCGCACTGCTAATTGTGCTGCTCACGCTTGCGTCGCCATCGATGTCGGTTTCGCACGCGCAGACGCCGCCCAGTCCCGCGACCGCGGAATCATCCCCCGTCGCACCGGAAACACCTGACGCTGCAACGCCCGCGGAGGTAACGCCGGCGGAGACGCCGCCGAAGAACGCGCGCGTCGCGTACAACACCGGAATCAGCGCGCTCGCGAGCGACACGCTCGAGCGCGCCGAAGCGATGTTCGCCGCCGCCCGCGAACAAGCGGGACTCGATGTCGAAGTGCGCTTTCGCGCGACCTACAACTTGGGCATGGCCGCGGCGCAACGGGCGCAATCGCTGTTGAAGGAGAAACCGGCGGAGGCGCTCGATGCGCTCGACGCCGCCGCCAACTGGTTTCGAGAAGCCGTGCGGCTCCAAGCGAAGAATGCCGACGCGCGGCACAATCTCGAAGTCGCGTTGCGCGATGCGCTCGCGCTCCGCGATCAACTGCGCCAGCAAAACGATCAAGATTACGCGGCGCGCCTCGACGCGCTCATCGAACGGCAACGCGCGCTCATCTCCGCGCTCTGCCAAATGGTGGAACGTATTGCTGGGCTCGCGGATCCGACGCAGGTGGAATCGTTCGATCGCGAATTTCGAGCGCACGCGACGGAAGAGCGCAAGATTCTCACGGACCTCACGGTGCTGTGTACGGACGCGAGCGCCGAGGTCGAAGTGCTCAAGGGCAAAGAGGCGAGCACGCGCGAGCCCGCCGACGAAGTGCGCGAAGTGCAACTAACCAACCTCTTGACGCTTTCGACGCGCGCGAGTGAACGACTCGGGCAGGTGCGGCGACTCTTGCGGCTCACCGATTCGAGCGGCGCCTGTCAACGCGCGTCGGCCGCGCTCACCGCGCTCAAGCGCGCGCGCGACCAGTTGCGCGATCCGCTGCAGTTGCTCGGCGTAATCATCGCCGACGGCATGGAAGTATTGCGCCACAGCGGAGCGCTCACCGCGGCGCGGGTCAGCCTCGAGTCGCCGGAATCGACCCAGCGGCCGGCCGCGCCGCCGTGGTTGACGCCGAACTATCTCGAAGATGGATTAGACGGGGTGATCGAACGGACGGATGAACTCGCGCAACGACTCAAGGCCGGACTCGATAAAGATGCGGCCGACGGCGGCGCGGCTGGCGTCACGCCGCCGAACATGGACCCGCAGCAAGCGGAAGAGGCCGCCGCGCGCGAGAAGTTCTTCGCACAAGCGCGCGAGGCGCAGCCGCACATCGAAGCGGGACTCGCTGCGTACCGCGCCGCGCTCGAGTCGCTGCAGGCCGAGCAGTTCCCGGCGAGTTGCACCTCGCAACAGGAGGGACTCGTGCGGCTCGTCGCGGCGCGGGAATGCTTCTTCGATGTTCGCGCGTTGATCGAAGCCATGTACCGAGAACAGCGACAACTCACGCAAACGATCTCACCGGCTTTCGACGTCAAACAGTTGCCGGCCGGCGTGACGATCGACGAGTTGTTGCCGGCGTTGCGCGAGCTCGAAGACAAGAATATTGCGCGCGGCGGGCGGCTCGACGGTCTGTTCGACGAAGAACTCGCGAAACTCGCCGCGGCCAAGCCTGATCCCAGCGCACCGCCGCCGCCACCCACCGAACCCGATCCGCACGCGATGGAGGAGCAACGCTACAAGTTGGCGAAAGAAATGCTCAGCCCGGCGCGCTCGGCGCTCGAACACACGCGCAACTGGCTCGGCGACGACCACGCGACGCCGCCGCGCCCCTACGATGCGAATGCGGCGCACGAAGCGAGCCTCCGCGCCGTCCAACAACTGGCCGACCTCCGCCGGCTGTTTCTTTCCGTCGTCGAGTTACTGAAAGATACTGCCGTGCGCCAAGGCGAACTCGGCGACGAGACGCAAGACGTCGCGGCGCTGATGACAACGGCGCCTGACGAGGCGCTGCCAAAGCTCGGTCCGCTCGGCCCGCGACAAGCGGAACTCGCGGCGATCACGACCGAAATCGGTAAGGCGCTCGTCGAGCAGAGTGTGCAAGTCGGACAACAGGCCCAAGCCGGAAGTCAGAGTAGCGGCGCGCCGGCCGGCGCGAATCCGCAACAAGCGAAGGAAGAAGCCGATCGTCTCGCGCGCGCCGGCGAGTTGGTGTCGGCCGCGAGTACAGAGATGCTCGGCGCGCAAGCGGACCTGGTCGCGACGCCCGCGCAAGTGGAGACCGCACGCACCAAACAGACGGCCGCCCTCGAGCAACTCGTGAAAGCAATTCTGCTGCTCGAACCGCCGAAGCCGGAAGATCAACAGCAACAGGATCCGCAGCAACAGCAAGATCAGCAGCAGCAGAATCCTGAAGAGGGCGAACCGCAAGAAGCCGAGCAGCAAGACGCCGACGTGCAACAAGCTTTGCAGGGTGTACGGGACCGCGAGGCGGAACGTCGCCGAGAAAATGCTCGCAAGAATCAGGGCGGCCGCGGTCAGCCGGTGGACAAGGATTGGTGATGGTCGTTCGTCGCAGTCAGATCCTGCTGTTCGTTTGCGCGCTGGCGGCGGTCTGCGCGTTTCCACGCGTGTCGACGGCGCAGCAAGTGAAACTGACGATGGAGAAGGGACCGTACTTCGCCGGCGTGCCGACGCTGCTGAGCCTGCAGCTCCTCGGCTTCGAAGTCGATCCTGAGCCGTTCATCGAAGTCGTCGCGCCGGACGGTTGCACGATCGAGCGGCAGGGCGGCGTGAGTTCGAGTCAGCAGATCACGAACTTCAATGGGGTCGTGAAACGCGTGATCACGTTGACCTACAGCTACGCGTTGATCGCGAGCAAGCCCGGGCTCTACGAAGTCGGTCCCTTCGTCGTGACGCAAGCCGCCGGCACGCCAAACGAAGTGAAGCGCCAGAGTCAAAAGGGTTCCGTGCGCGTCGAGGAACTCAGTCAAAGCGACCGCATGGAACTCAAGCTCGTGTTGCCGGAGAAGCCGATCATCCCCGGTCAGCGCGTGAAGATTGCGCTCGAATGGCGTCTAGAGAACTCGCTCCTTGAGAATCAGGGCGACTATTCGTTGACGGTGCCACTGTTCGGCATGGTGAGCGCGTTCGACTTCATCGATGAGACGCCGCTCGAGCGCGGCAAGATCATCGAGTGCGAGACTTCCGCTGGCGGCTTGAAACTCGGCGTCACGATTGAGCCATATCGCCAAGGCGCCACGCCGTGGGTGCTGATTCGCGCGGAGCGATCCGTGATCGCCCGGCGGGCCGGCAAGTTCGAACTCGCGCCGGCTACCATCGTCCTCAATGAAGTCACGCGTTGGCGCCAAGATTTTTTTGGGCGTCAGCCGGCGGCGACGCGCAAGGTAATGACGCGGGACCTCGCGCGCGAACTCGAGGTGGCCGAGCTGCCGCGCGTCGGTCGGCCGGCGAGTTTCAGCGGTGCGATCGGCACCGGGTTCGCGATCGAGGTGAGCGCCGATCGCAGCGTCGTGAAGGCGGGGGATCCGATTCGGCTCACCGTGCGGGTGCGCGGCAATGGTCAACTCGAGAGTATCGAGTTGCCGCCGCTCGACGCCGATGGCGGACTCGATTCGAAATTGTTTCGCTTGCCGACCGAGGAAGTCCCGGGCCGGATCGAGGACGGTCAGAGAGTGTTTGAGGCGACGGTCCGCGTCTTGAGCGAGCGCGTTCGAGAGGTGCCACCGCTCGCGTTCTCGTGGTTCGATCCCGAACAAGGCAAATACGAAACCGCGCGCTCGCTGCCGATCGCGCTCCAGGTGCGGGAGGGTGAGACCATCGGCGCGGCGAGCGTTGTCACTGGAGCGCCATCGAATGATGTGCCGCGCACGGAGCCGCCGGCGAGCGGCGCGAGTCCGAACGTGACGACGAGCAAAACGACTTTCAGCTTGAGCGGCGCCGATCTGAGCCTCGCGACCGACCGAGCCGTGCTGTTGAGCGCGGGTGGCGACGGCGGCGCGCGACGCGCCGTCGTCGTTGCGCTCTACGCGCTTTCGTGTGGCTTCATCGGCCTCGCGGTACTCGGCCGCCGCCGCGCTGAGCGCGATCCGCGTATCGTCGAACAAAAGCGCGCGCTCGGCGTCGAGCTCGAACGTCTGCGTGGCGCACGGCGCACGCGCGGCGCAGCCGCCGTGAGTGAGATTGCCACCGCGTTGCGCGCGATGCTCGCGAGCGTACCCGCGGCGCGCGGGCCAGAGATCGACACCTTTCTCGCCGACTGCGAAGCGGTGATCTATGCGCCCGCCGGCGTTGTCCCCGACGAACGGAAAATTGCGGAGCTGTGCGCACGCGCCGAAGAACTCGCGCAACGAATTACGGAGGCGGCGAGATGATGTCGACCAACTGTCGCCGCGCGCGCGTCGTTTCGGCGCTGACGGTATTTTGGTTGTGCGTCGCGACCTTCACCGTTTCAGCACGGGACATCGACGCACCGCAATTCCTCGCGGATGCACAAGCCGCCTATCGAGCCGGCCTCGAGACAACGGATCGCGATACGCGACTGGCACACTTCAGCCGCGCACTCGTCTTGTTCGAAAGCGTGGCCGAAAGTGTCGTCGCCGCGCACGGGAGCGCGAGCGCGGATCTCTATGTGAACCTCGGCAACGCCGCGCTTCAGTGCGAACGACTCGGCCCCGCAGTTCTCGCGTATCGCCGCGCACTCGAAGTGGCGCCGTCGCATCGGCGCGCGCGACAGAATCTCGAGCAGGCGCGCACACTCTTGCCGGCGTGGACTCGCGTCGAACCACGATCGAGTGTCGTCGATTCGTTTTTCTTTTGGCACCACACGCTGACGCGCGCGGAACGTGAGCTGCGCGCGGGCGTCGCGTTCGTGCTCGCCGCGCTCCTCTTCGCCGCGGCGCTGCGCTACAACCGCGGAGGTCTGCGCACGCTCGCGCTCGTGCCGCTCGCGGTTTGGCTGGCGTTGGTCGCGTCGCTCGTCGTCGAATCGCTCGAGCCATCGCAGACTTCCGCCGTGGTGATCGCGGATGAAGCGATCGCGCGCGCCGCGGATGCGCCCGCCGCGCAGCGCGCGTTTGCCGAGCCGCTGCCGAGCGGAACCGAAGTCGCCATCCTCGAATGCCGCGAAAATTGGCGACGCATCGCGATCCCCAACGGTCGCACCGCCTGGCTCGACGCTGCGCAACTGGCAGAAGTGCAACTAGCAGAAGTGCAACTAGCAGAAGTGCAACCGGCAGAAGTGCAACCCGCCGAAGCCAGCAAGTGACACCGTTACGAAAACTCACCGAGGCTACACATTCCCCTTACGCAGCGCCGTTAGAACGTCGCGGGTCGTGCCCGCACACGACACCTTTCTGCCCCCCGAGGTCTGGCCCTGCACTCCCCCTACTCCGCGGGGTCAGACCTTCCTTAAGCGGAATAGTCTCACGCGCCGAGTGCCGAAGCTCGGAAGGCGAAAAGCACCGCGCTGTTTGTTGAAAAAAAAAGCGGGGTGGCCGCGTCAGCGACCACCCCGCAAGTTCCGAATTGTGTCCGATGCTGGAGCGCCGAAGCGCTACAACTACGGACAGGTTCCCGGTGGGAACAAGCACCCGAGAATGATGCTCGCCAGATGGCAGTCCGGCAGCCCGCCGGGCCACGACGGCGGTGGTGGGCCTCCGGCGAAAGTCCACGACAGCAAGTAAATCGGGTCGGCGATGTTGACCAGATTATCGCTGTTGCAATCGAAAGCCGCCGGACACCCGTCGAGCGTCGAGAACCCGCCAAGCGGACCCGGAGGAGCCGGAGGGAACAGCGCGCTCAGAATGATGATCGAGTCGCCGATCGTAATGGTGGAAGTACCGTCGAGGTCACCAGCGATGACGGACGGCAGCGACGTAAAGTTGCAGCAGACCTGCGCACCCGCGCCACCCGCGGTGGTGACGGGCTCGATGCAGATTTCGATATCGACCGACGTCGCCACGAAGGTCATGACCGCGCCACCCGGGAGGGTTTGCGCGAGCAAGCCATCGACGTAGACGTTGATCGCATCGTAGGTGCTGGTATTCGTCCAAGAAACATCCGCGCCACCCGCGCCGAGCACGCAGGCCAGGTCAGTGACCGCGGACGGCGGGCGACCGATGTCGCAGCAGACTTGCGCACCAACGCCAGCGCGCAACGTGAACGGCTCGATGCAGAGCTGGATGTCCGTCGCCGTCACGACAGAGGCACTGGTTGCCCCACCGCCGAGCGTTTGGACCAACAGACCGTCGACGTAGACGCGAATCTCGTCGTAGGTGCCGTTGTTGGTCCAGCTCGCGTTCGCCGAGCCAGCAGCGTAGCTGCAGCTCAAGCCGCTGATCGCGGCCGGCGGCGCCGTCGGTTGGAGCGCGGCGATGTAAGCCGCGGCCAAAGCGTCCTGACTACCAGCGTAGCCACCGAACTCCCACGACTGAACGAGGACCTTACCGAAGCCCGCGTTCGTGTTGTAGAAGTTGCCGTGAATGTGATCGAGCTCACCCACGCCCGCCGGAATGGCCAGCGGATCGTTGCGCCAGATCGCGCCCGAGTTGGCGCCGGCGAGGTCGGTCGCGGAGAGCACGTAGCGGTCGGTGAAGTCGTTGCCGACCAGAATGTCCTGGTTGTATCCAGCACTCAGCGCCGCCAAGAGCGCG
>JBJXGE010000086.1:0-24862 GCA_046154185.1 Planctomycetota bacterium | reverse complement strand
ACCATCGGGTCCGCACGCGCGCCGAACGCGAACACAGTTGGGCTGTTGCTTATTAGCGGAATCGGACCAATCGACTGTTCATTTGATCCGCCACCCAAACATCGAGACCATCCGAGAACAGCCCGCGCGGGTGATTCAAACTGTTCGTATTGGGAATGTCGCCACCTTGATTCGGCAAACCGACCGAAGTGGAAGGCTGTCCTAATGCGGCAGTCGCCACGACACCGGTCGAAAGTGGCACGTCGGCGTAGAACAACACGCGATGGTTGCCGGTGTCGGCAACGACCAACGATTCGCCGTCACTGCCGATGGCCGTCGGACCGCGCATCAGTCGACTCGTCGTGCCCGCAACCGCCGCCGTGAGCGAAGTCTGACCGAGCGCGAAGTTTGCGGGGCGACCGTTCGAAGTCGGTACCGTTAGGTAGCCGAGCACTCGGTTATTCGCCTCGTCGGCAACGTAGAGGACTCCGCCCACGACGGCGACTCCGGACGGCTCGTTCAGAGTCGTCGCGCGTACCGCGTCGCCTTGATTCGGGGAGTTCGAAACGAAGTCGTTCTGACCGATCACGATATCGGCGGAATCGCCGGTCGCGACCGCCGTCACATCATCGAAGATCAGCACGCGATGGTTCTCTCGATCACACACGATCAGTTGCACACCGGAGATCACGACCGCGGTCGGCCCCGACATGCGCGCGGCCGACAGTCCACCATTATTGGCGAGCGAACTCGTGGCATTCGGCTGACCGAGTACGGCCTGCAGTTCTCCGAGGCCCGCCCCGAAGCCGTCTGTCGTCGGTATAGCAGAGTAAACCAGCACGCGATTGTTGCCGGTGTCGGCGACCACGAGCCGGGTTCCATCGGTGGCGACGCCTTCTGGCTCATTGAGCGTAGCGGCCGTAGGCGCACCGAGGCCCTGGTTCGCGAGCGTGACGTTGATGTTGGCCTGTCCGAGCACGACGTCCGGCGTTGGCGAACCGCTCGCGGGAACCGTGTTGTAGATCACGACTCGATGGTTCAAGGAATCGGTCACGATCAGCTTGCCCGCAGTCGTCGCGATTGCCGTCGGGTGATTGAGGAGGTGCCCCTTCGCCTGCGAGGTGGTGAACGAGGATTGCCCGTGCACGATGACGGGTATCGTCGCGTCGGCCACCGGCAGCGTGCTGAAGTCCAACACTCGATCGTTATCGCGGTCGGCCACGAGCAAATTGCTCTCGGATTCTTCTGACACGTTGAGTCGGGTCGGGAACGCATAGCTGTTCGCCGCGGCGGTAACCGTGGCGCTGCCACGGTTTTCGCCGCTATCGGTATCCAAGGCTTGACCGAGCGCGTCCGCCGCCGCCATCCCGGTTTGCGGTTCCGAAGTACCGGAGCCGCTCGCGGTGTCCGGGTTGAACGTGTAGGCCATCACGCGATGATTGTTGCGATCCGCCACCCAGATTCGACCTGTCGTCGCGCCGCCAGCGCCATCTAACGCCGTCACGCCCGTCGGTCCGTCGAGAGTCGCGAGCGTGGTGCCCGCCGTCGCCGTCGTTAACGCGCCCTGACCGAGCGCAACCTGCGCCGCGCTGCCGGTCGTCGGCGACGCGCTACTGAAAAGCAGCACGCGATTGTTGCCGGTGTCGGCAATCAGGATCGCGCCATTCGTCACACCAAAAACGCGCATACCCGGATCGAGGAACACATCGGCCGGCTCGTTCAATGTGTTCGCCGCTACGGCGCCGCCCCGATTGGCAATTCCGGTGATGAAGTCCGCCTGACCCAGGACCGTACTTGCCGCCTCATTATTCGTCGTCGGCAGGCTGCTCCAAATCAGCACTCGATGATTGCCGGCATCGGCAACCGCCAATTGTCCGCCGCGCGCGTGGAGCCCTCCCGGCGCGGACAGTGTGCGACTCGTCGGGAGTGATCCGCCTTGATTCGGGTCGCCGCCCGAGAAACCGGTTTGTCCCACGACAAGATCCGCCGCCTGACCGTCGGCCAAGTTGTACATTCCCGTCGTGCCGTCGAAGACATCGCTGTAGACCAGCACGCGATTGTTCAGAGTGTCGCTAACGAAAAGCTGATTGCTCGCGGCACTGAAGTGAACGTCCTGCGGTCCCCACAGCGTATCGCCGGCTGGCGCTGGATCCGTTTCATCGGATTGATTGGGCAAGTTCGAGTAGAGATCCGGCTGCCCCAAGACGGCTGTTGCATCCGCGTTGCTGCCAGTCGGCTTGTCTTCGAATATCAACACGCGGTTGTTGTCCGTGTCCGCGACGAAGAGAACGTCGATGCTGAAACTGTTGCCGCCGATCACAAGTGTGCCGTCGTAGTGGCTCACACCGGCCGAACGGAAGAAACCGTGCGCCGAGACATCCGGCGCGCTGCTATCGACGTTACCGGGAAACAAACTGCCCGCCGCGCCGGTGCGAAACAACGTGCTCGGGTTGAGGGCGAGGTCGACATCGATGTCATTGGCGATCAACACGCCGCCGCTCGACGTGTCCGTAATTGAAACCGTACCGACTGGCCCGGTACGGATGTTCGACGGACTCCCCGCACTGATAATCGTCGAGTCGAACGTCCCGGTGACCGTCAGCACGGCGCCGGCGCCGAGCGTAATCACCGCCCCGCGATTGGGTTCCTCATTGCGAAAAGCGCGCAACGACGGGCTGGCGCCAAAACTGTCGCTCGTAACGCTGAGGGCGAAATTGTCCGCGACGGTCGCGCCGAGTGGCACGCTGATCGGCTTATTGAACTCGCAAAGAACTTCGTCGCCCACGTTCACGGATCCACTCAGGTCGCTATCGACATAGACGGCGCGAATGATCGTCGGCGCCATCGCGGAGAAGTCAGTGAGGCTGAGATTGTTCGTGAGCACGCGTGCCGGCACGCCGCTCGTGTCGCGAATGTTGAGCGTGAGCGAACTCCGAATGTTGATGCGGCTCGAGGTGATGGAGAAATCCGGCGCGGAGCCGAGGGTTACTTCCACGCTCGTACTGTTTGGAACGGACTGAGTCATCAACGCGTCCGTGCCGAACGTGTCAAGTGAGCTCGCGAACTGGAACGCGCTCACCGTGTTCGACGTAATCGTGACGACGCGGTCGAAGCTGATGACCACAATGTCGTCGGCATCGATGCCGTCAGCGTCGATGTCGATGTATCGTACCGACGTCATTTGCGGACCCGTGGTGTTATTGACGCCGGAGATCGAATTCGCTGTGCCGCTGCCGTTGCAACCGGCGAGCGCGATCCCCGCGACTACCAGCCACTTAACTGTCGACTTAGAACTTGAGTCTCTTCGGCCGTACTTCATTCGGAGCCTTCCTAACGGAGCGCCACGCGAGCCCGTTGATCGCTGCTCAGAGGGTTGCAGCGGGTTCTGTTTCTTCATACTGATGATTTGAGCACTGCGCAAATTCCTCAAGCGCCTCGGTCAGTGTGCGCAAATCCGCACTCTCCCGGGTTTCAAACGCGACGCGGGTAGCGGCCGGCGTCCGTCATCGCTTCAGCGCTGTTTCCCAACTTTGCACGCTTGGCACGATGACAAAAACTTGATCGAGACGCGTGAGCGTAAAAAGTTCGCGAATGTCGTCGTTCAAAGCGATCAGCGCGAGTTTGACTCTGTCCTGCTGGCACCGCTTCAGGACCGAAACAAGCATGCCGATGCCGGCGCTCGAGATGTAGTCTACTCCAGACATTTCGACACCTACAGTTTTGGTGCCGCTCTCAAGCAGATCCGTGAACATCTTGCGAGCGTCGGCAATACCGTCGTCGCAAAGTGAGCCCTGCAAGCAAACCTTGCACGCCGTGCCGAGAACCGTCTTCTGAAAGCTGATGGGCGTGGATTCGGTCGTCATCGCCTGGACCTTCCAAGCAAAAGGCAACCCTCTCTCTGAAGACTCGCAGGACATGGTCGCCCGACGACGCCCGGGTAAGTGCGAATCTGCTCCCTGGGCTGATTTCGGCTGCGGCGAGTGCAGAACTTTAGTTTGCTACACGCGGCTCGTCGCGCGTTAGGGTGGCTGTCCGCAGTACCCCACGCTGCGTCGGCGGTACCGAAGCAGTTCGCCCCCCAAGATCGCGCCGCTTGTACAAGGTGCGTCGGCGAGTTTCTCAAGAATATCGTCGAAGTGTCTCCGAAGCGCGCCGCTTTCATCGTTCGTTCGGACGCGCTGATTCCGCACCTGTGAGCGGACCTGAAGGGTCCGACGGAACTTCGCTCGAGGTTCGCGGGTTGGCCGGCCTTGCAGCCTAGCCGGGGTTGTGATCACGAGGACCGTTCCGGCCGCGAGGGCCGACGGATTTCCGCTCGCCCTCGTGTTGCGCAATAGCTAAGAGTCGCAGAAACCGACCGCTCGCTGCTCTGATATCCCAAACGAAAGGGCATCCGTTGCTCGGATGCCCACGAAGAAACCGAAACCTGCCAGACGACCAGTTATCGTTTCGAGAACTGGAACGAACGACGCGCTTTGCGCTTGCCGTATTTCTTGCGCTCGACCATGCGCGAGTCGCGGGTGAGGAAACCGTTCTCGCGCATCACCGGGCCGAGCGCGCCGTTGGCGGCGCAAAGTGCGCGGCCCAATCCCATCGCCAAAGCACCTGCTTGACCGCTGAAGCCGCCGCCCGTGATGCTCGCGAACACGTCATAGTTGCGTTGCAGCTTGGTGACGCGCAGCGGCTCTTGAACGAGGATTTGGTCTTTCGACAACGCGAAAAATTCATTTAACGGGCGGCCGTTAATGATCATTTTGCCGGAGCCCTCGCGAATTCGAACTCGCGCGATGGCCGTCTTGCGGCGACCCGTTCCCCACCAAAAACCGTTCTTCGTCGACAAAGTCTCGTCTCTTTCCGAATCGTCGCGCACGCGCGACGCGTTATTCCACGACCAGCCACTGAGCCGGCAGTTTACGGGTTAGTGAATGAAATCGGCGTCGGCTCCTGCGCCGCATGCTCATGTTGAGCACCGGTGTAGATCTTGAGTTTGCCGAGCATTTTGCGGCCCAGCGCGTTCTTCGGCAGCATGCGTCGCACCGCGAGTTCGATCACGTCTTTTGGCTTGTTCGCCACCATCCACGCCAACGAATGTTCCCGCAAACCACCGAGGTAAAGTGTGTGTTTGAAGTAAGACTTCGTTTCGGTCTTGCGGCCAGTCGTGCCGACTTTCTCGGCGTTGATCACCACCACGCCATCGCCGCAGTCGATGTGCGGCGTGTACGTTGGCTTGTTCTTCCCCATCAGAATCTGCGCGACCTGAGTCGCCATGCGACCCAGCGTCTCTTGCTCGGCGTCGACGAGATACCATTTACGAACGACGTCGCCCTTGCGAGGAACGAAAGACCTTTGAATGGCAAATCGATGCATGAAGGCATTCCCTGTCAGCACGCTAGTAACATCCAGCCACGCGGCAGCGCCGGCCGCAAGCAGCCGGCCGCGCCCTTCGAAACTCGGTTCGAAAACTCGGCTCGAAAACGGAAGCGGAAATACTAGGTTGGCGGGCTCGGGTTGTCAAGGAGGCGAAACGCCTGCTTTTGCCCCACTGGGTGCCGAACCAGCCGCGCGCAACTTGGCAATGGTCGCCTCGATCGCCGCGCGCTCCGATTCGACGAGTTCTTCCTTGAGGGCGAGGCCATACCACTCGACGGCGTCTCCCGGCCGATTCGCGTAAATGGCGAGCGCACCGAGATTGAGTGGGAGCCGGGCGTGGCGTGTGCCGGCCCGAAACTCCTCGACGAGCAGGTCATAGGCTTCGATCGGCCGATCGGCGCGCCGCAAACACTCCGCAAGTCGGAGCGCGAGATCACCCCGGCCGTCGTTCGAGCCGGTGGATTCGCCTGGCGCAGCCACGAGCAGGAGACACTCCCGAAAGGTCTTCTCCGCTTGCGTCCACTTTGCGCCCCGCGCTTCAATGTCGCCGATGAGACGCAAGAGTTCGAGTCGTCGAGGGCGGTCCGCTTCGGTCGACAAATGCGTCAATGCCGCTCGCAACGCCACTACTGCGTTATCGTTTTTGCCGTCGCCAACGAACTTCTCGGCGAGCCGAAGCGCGACGCGCACGCGTTCCTTCGAACTCTCGCCGCCTTCGGTGGTCAGCGACGTCTGTTGCAGCGCGCGCGCACGCGCTATCCCCGCGCTCGCGCGTTCCTCAGTCGGCAGCACTTCGGCGACGCGCCGAAATCCTGCTTCAGCTTCCACGAAGCGACCGGCTGCGAGATCGAGTTCCGCGAGCGAAAGCACCGCCGGCCAGTGTTCGGGCTCCGCGGCCAAAATGGTCCGGAGGACCCCGACCGACTCTTCGTCCTTGCCGAGTTGCGCCAAGCACGCCGCCTCGCGAAAGCGTGCGCTCACCCAGCGCCCTTCAACTCCAACCAACTCTGCCGCGCGCGCGAACTCGCCCCGCGCCTCGTGGTAACGGCCGAACCGCTCGCACACGACGCCGCGCTGATACGCGACGCGGCTGCGCTGGCGCTGACTCTCACAGAGTGGCTCCACATCCGCCAGCACTTGCAACGCGGCCGCGGCCATGTCGCGAGCGGCGAAGAGTCCCGCCGCGGACAAAGCCGCTTCGATTCGCAAGGCCGGAGCGACGCCATCGCCGAGCAGCGTTTGCGCGAGTTCCAATGCCCGCGCGGGCTGATCGAGGCGCAGAGCCAACGACACCGATGCGAGTCGGAGTTCATCGCAATCGCTCGCGAGCGCCGCCGGCTGCGCCAGCAGCTCGCTCAATTCCGAGAACCGCGCCGACGCCTCCCGCTGGTCGCCGTTCTCCTTCGCGAAATTAGCAAGCAGCAGCAGGGCTTCGAGGCGCGCGCTCGCCGTTGCCGATTCCATCGCGCACAGTTCCCGCGCTACGACGACAGCCTCCGCGATGCGACCCGCTTGTCCAAGCGACTGCATAGAGCGATGCGCGGCGGCCCAATCGGTCGGCGTCGCTGCTGGGGCGTCGCGTGTCACGACGTTTTCGACCACTGGCGGCGCCGGCGCTTTCCAGCAACCCATCATTGCGCCGGACGACTCGACAAACGCGAGCAAGCACAGAGCACGCGCGGTTCGATGCATCACAGCTCCTCGGGCACCGCGACCTGATACTGTTGGCGCAAGATTTCGAGCAAGTCCCAGAAATTCTGAATCTCATGATCGGGGTGTGAATCGACGACGGCCGCCTGACTCGCGAGTTGTTCGCGCTTCACCAACACGGCGACCATCCCAATGCGTTTCGCTGGTTCGATATCGAGAGTCGGATTGTCGCCAACGTACATGCACTCGGCCGGTTTTAAGTTCAGGTCGCCGCACGCGCGTTGGTAGAGCTTGACGTTGGGCTTGGAAATCCCGATTTGGTGGGAGATGAAGATCGCTTGTGGCGCGAAGAACCCCTGCAGCCGCAACCGGATGAGTTTCTCGGCTTGCTTGATTTCCAAGCCTTCCGTGATGACGCCGAGCGTCAGATCCGTGCGCGCCAAACGCCGCAGCCCTTCGTACGCGTCTTCGAACGGCTCGAGAAAACGAAACTTCGTTTGGTGATAAGCCACTACGCCGGCCGCCACCACGAGCGCTGGGTTCATCCCCTTTAATACTCGGCGCGGCAACCGCAGCATCAGTTTTTCGAGGTGGTGCTCGTAGTTGCTCGAGAACTCGCGGATGACCTCGATCAGCTCTTGATAGAGCTCTTCCGCATCGATTTTGAGGCCGAGGTCGATCATCGCGTCGACGGCAGCGCGCCGGGCTCGCGCGCTGAACTCGTTGGTCGAGTAGAGCGTGCCATCAATGTCGAAGAAGATCGCGCGCAAACTCATGTCGCCTCCGCCGAAAACAAAGCGAACACGAGCCGGAGCCGTGGTCCGAGCTCCGAATCGTGTTCGCTCTTGCGCCTTCGCAATGGATCTGAACTAGTTGAAGAGCCGGCGCTCTTCCTCGCGCAGATCGACGACTTTCGCGGTCAGCAGAATGTAGAGACTGCGTTTCTCACTCAAGAACACCTTGCGCCGAAACACGTTCTTGATGATCGGCAAGCGGCCCACGAACGGGATGAACGACTCGTACTTCCGCTCGTTCATGCTGCGGAAACCGCCGAGCAACACCGTGCCGCCGTCCGGAACCGTAACCGACGTGAACGCTTGCTGGAGCGAAATTTCCGGCAAATCGATCTGCACGAGCGTGGCCGCTTGCAATAGCGAACCCAAGCTCACGGTCACGGAGTTGATCTGACCATTGACCAAAGTCGCGAGCGTCGGTCGAACATCCAAGGTGATGTACTTGCGATCCGCGGAAATCACCGGACGAACATCCAAAATCACGCCGTCCTGAAACGTCGCGATCACGGGGTCGGCGACTTCTTGCACGACCAATCCGGTACCGCCCGAAACCAGCTCGTAATCCTGAACGTAAGAGCGCTGCGTGATGACCGACACGTGCACGCGTTGACCATTCGACGCCGTAATGCGTGGCGCGGTGATCGTCCGTGCCGTGCGAGTCTCCTGCGAGGCGCGCAAGATCGCATTGAGCTGGAATGGGTCGAGCCACGTCACTTGCAATGTCAGACCCTTGAGGGCGGAGTCCAAACGCGTACCCTGCGCCGCCCCGACGAAGCCGTCGAGGATGTGCTGAACACGACCAGCCGTGCGGTCGAGTCCACCCACCAAACTCGGGTTGGTCGGGTTGCCGCGGGTGCCAAAGCCATAGTCACGGCCGCCAGTCGCCGAACTGTTGATCAGTCCGTTGCCGTACGCGGTACCAAACCCGACTCCCGGGGGCTGGCCCAGGTTACGGCTGTCCACCCCGATGTCTTCGAGGAAGTCATCCAGCAGATCGATGAACCGGGCTTCGACGATGATGAAGAGGTCAGAATTCTTCCGCAGATTGTCGAGGAAGCTGCGCACGGCTTCGTGCAGTTCCCGCGTCGCGGTGATGAGCAGTTGACCGCTCGAGGGCACGATGTCCGATTTCGCCGCGGTCCAAACCTCTTCGCCACCCGTCGACTTGACGATAAGGTCTTTCAAACCGTCGCCCGTCAGCGGTTCGGCTTCGTCTTCGTCGGACTCGTTGAATCCAAACGGACTGGAACCGCTATCGGCTTCGTCGTTTGACTGCACGCGAATCTGCGGACCCGGAAAATCGCGGATGCGATTCAAAATGTCAGCGACCGAGTAGATGTGGAAAACCGTGTCGCCGTGGGCATTTTCCGGCTTGGTGATAAAGAGCGTGTTTTCTTTAAACGTGTAAGCCAGCTCCGTGTTCTTCATGATCAGATCGAGCGCTTGCTCGAGCCGAACACCGTCGAGCTTCAACCGCACTTTGACTTCATTCTCGTCGATTTCTGGATCGATCGTGATGTTGAGGTCGGTAATCGTGCGTAAGAACTCGACGACTTGTCCGAGGGGCTCGCCGTCGAACTGGAAACTCGGCGAAAATTCGATCAGCGCCTTGCGAATCTTCTGGATCTCAAAATCCTCTTCGAGCGCCACGTTGGACAGTTCGGCGGCGCGTTGCTTGACATTGACGCGCCACTCGTCCTCGTTGTTCGTGAACTTAAAAGGATCACTGATCGGCACTGCGGATTCGCGCAGCTCTTGGGTGGTGCGGCGCGTTTGCTCTTCGTCCTCGGTCGAGGCATCCGTGCGACGGCGAGCTTCCGAAAGCTCCAATCCCTCGGCTCGCAACTTGCGCGCTTTCTCGTTCTCGGGATCAAGTTCCAGCACTTTCTCCGTCAACTCGACGACGGACCGATACTCTTTGCGCTCCCGACTGTCGCGGGCGCGGCGCAGCAAGCTCGCAATGCGATCCAGCCGCGCGTTCTCCGCCTCTGCAGTGCGCCGTTCGGCCTCACCCTTTGCGGCGAGAGATTTTTCTTGTTCGATCCGCTTCTCGAGTACGAGCTTCTGCTGATTCGCGGCATCAAAGAGCGACTCCGCCTCGTGCTTGAGCGCGGTGATATCAGTCCCGTACTCAAACCACAGCAAGTTGTTGCGAGCGCGCACGAAATTGTCGAGCGCGGCTTGTACATTGTCGTTCGCAAGATGCTGCTTGCCGAGCGCGATGAGCCGGCGGGTATCTTCGAGCCGCTGTTGCGTCGCGACTTCACGTTCGGCGGCGAACTGTTCGATGACGGTTTTGATTTCGCCATCGCGCTTGCCTTGGAACATCATGCAGTCGACTTTTTTCCGCCGCGCTTCTTGCAAGGACGGATCGAGTTGGAGCGCCTTCTCAAAGAATTCTTCTGCCCGCCGATAGTCGTTCTCGTTGTACCAACGATTTCCCAGGGACAAAAAGTACTGCGCTTCCTGCGCCTTAGTCTTCCCGTCGAGCTGCACTTGCTCGATCAAACGGTCCGCGGCCGGATTCCCGCCAGCGCCAGGCGACGCCGGCTGCGAAGGTGGTGTGGTCGGCGTCCCAGCCGGCTGTCCAGCATTCAAGTCATTCGTCGGCGAACCCGATTTCGGCGGCGCCGGTGTCTTCGTCTTGGTAGCCGAACATCCTACGGAACTCCACGAAACGAGTGCCGCCGCGGCGAGGCACAGCAGCACGGTTTGGAAGCCGACGGTTTGGAACCTTACGGCGTGGAGCTTGATGCCCTGGCCAGATCTGGCGGTGCAGTGTCCCATCCCAACCCATTCCTTCCGTTGCTCCGCCCGCCGAGCAGGCGTATGAAAATCAGTATTTTTTCCGTTGATCGCACTCAGAAATCACACTCCGCAATCGCACTCCGACTCTTGGTCGCGAGCGCGAACGCTAGTTGAACTGTTTGCGCTCCTCGTCGCGGATCACAGTGATCTTGGCATTGAGCAGCACGAACAAGTTCGAGCGCATTTCCGCCTCGCCTTTGCGACCAAACAAGATGTTGATGATCGGGAGTCGGCTCAACCACGGAACGCCAGTCTGCTGGTCCTGCGTAATCGTTCGCTTGAGTCCACCCACAAGCACGGTGCCGCCATCGGGAACCGTCACGGTCGTTTTCAGTTTCGTCACCGACAGCACCGGCAACTCGATCGCTAAGTTCGTGAGGTTGAGAGTGAGCGTGCGGAACGTGGAAGGCAACTGCACCGCCAAGGTCGGCTCGATCTCCAGAATGACATACTTGCGGTCGTGGCTCACGGTCGGCCGCACTTGGAGAATTGAACCCGAGTTCAAAATACCGATGACAGGGTTGATCACCGGAATCACGCCCGTCTGATTGACTTCCGCGTCCCGAATGTACGCCGCTTGATCGATCACCAGCGAGTGTGCGATCTGGCCGTTGAACGCCGTCACGCGGGGCGCATTGAGACTCGTGAAGTTCTGCTCTTTGGCGTTGGCTTCGAGAATTCCCTCGAGAATGTAGGTATCGAGCACGTTGTACTGCAATGCGAAGCCACCGCGATCCGAGAGATTGAACGGCGCAACCGATGTGCCAAGTGGTTGCGAGAAAGCGTTAAAGACCGCGCCGCGGACATCGGTTTGGCCCTGCGCGTCGACAAACTCGTAGCCGGACGAAATCTGCGTGCCGGTCCCGTCGATATTGTCGATCGGGTTCGGCAGGTTCGTGTCCTGTGGGTTACCGAAGTTGACGCCGATGACTTCGAGGAAGTTCTCCTGCAGGTCGAGGAAACGGCTCTCGACCGTGACCATCACGCCCGTCGACTTGCGCACGGCGTCGAGGAGCGTCGCCATTTTCTCGTGGTTCTCGATCGTCGTGCGTAGCACGATTTTGCCGCTTTGGTATTCGACGCTTTCCGGGTCGACGGGCTCTTCTTCGCCCCAAAGCGTTTTTTTGATGAGTTCGACGAGCAAATCGGATCCCAACGGCTCTTTCGATTCATCGTCACCGCCACCGATATCGAGCACGCTCGTATTGGAGCCGCCCCCGCCACTGCCGTCAGCAGAATCGTCGAGCGCGAGTTTCGGCGCGACAAAGTCCGGATGCGCCTTGGTCAAATCCTGCACCTCGTAAAACTCGAGGAACAGGTCTTCGCGCAGCGAATCCGCCGGACCGATGAGCACGGCGCCACTCTTGATCACATAGGAGAATTTTGGTTCGCGACCGTCGAGCACCAGCCGCAAGACGTTGCGCGCCGGCAGGCCTTTGACCTGCGCCAAACGCACCGTTCCAGCGTTCTCGGCGAGCGACTCTTCAGCTTTCCTGCTCAGCACGAAGTTCACTTGCGTGATTTCCTGCAGGAACGCGATGACTTCCTGGAAGGGCCGGTCGTTGAATTCCACATCGACCGCTTGGTTCAAGCGCGCTTCGATCAGTTGCTCTTGGCTACTCTCTTTGCCAATGATGCGCTCTTGCGCCGAGAGGGACTTGAGACTGATCGCACGCCAGGATTCGCGATCCGGAAAATTGAAGATCTTGTGGTAGGGAATCTCGGACTCGAGTTGGGCGAGGAAGGTCCGATCCCATTCCTCGCGATGTCGTTTCACGAGACTCAACTCGGCGTATTCATGACTGAACTGGCGCGCTTGACCGCGGTAGTAACGAGCCCGCTTGTGGTTCTTGTCCAAGTTGAGCACTTGATCCGCGAGCGAAACCACTTCGTCAAAGCGCTTCTGCCGATAGTTGGATTCGATACGCTCCATCAACCGATCGATGCGATTCTTCACGAAGCGGAGTGACTCTGCTCGTTCCGCGTCCCCTTCCTCACGGGCGCGGCGATCCAACGTCTCGCTCTCCGACTGTGTCTGCCGTTGTGCTTCGCGATCCGCTGCGAGCTTCGATTGCTGGGCGCGCGTCTTCATGTCCGAGAGGTCGACGCCGAATGGAAACCACTCGATGCGCTCGAGCAAGCGCTCGTATTCACTGACCGCCTCGTCGTACTTTCCTTGCTCCGAATACTGGATCGCCCGCGCCATCATGCGCTGCAATTCCAGCACGGCCTGTTGGCGCTTCACTTTTTCCAGATCCGCGCCGATCGCTCCAATATCGCGAACTTCGCCGGGACGGGCGCCTAAGATGAATTGCACGCGATCGAGCAACTCCCGCGCACGCGTGTTGGAACCATTGAGCCGCAGCGCTTCGTCGAGCTTGTCCTCTGCTTCGCGATACTGCAGTTCGTTCATGAGCCGCTCCGCCGTGTCCGTCGCGGCATCCGACGCTGCTTTGCGCTGCGCCTCTGCTAATTGCGCCTGCTCGAGCAGCTTGTCGGCGGCTGCGTTTTGCGCATGACAATCCACCGTGAGGACGATTGCCATCGTCACCGCGGCGAATGCCACGAAGCTCCGGATAGAAGTGCTGACGCTCCGGCGCGCGAGTTCACTAGGATTTGGCGCCAACGACGAGCCCTGCTTCATCTTCACCCTCTCCTGATTCCAATCCCCAGGAACGCTCACCCGAAGCGGCTGCCGCGCGGGCGCCGAACCATCGTGTGGACGATCTCAATCTTTTGGTAACACGCGCGCTGGATTCCGCGGAACCACATCCCCCGTGGTCGCGACCGAACCCGAGCTCAAACCGGCATCCCCTGGCAAAGAGTTCACACTGCGACAGTCATCGATTTGTAACGGCTCCGGCCGAGGACCTAGCCTTTCGGGTCGCCGAACGGATTGGGTTTCGGATTCGCGGGCGGCGCCGTCTCCTTCGGCTTCGCTTCGGTCGGCTCGCTCGGAGGCGTTTCGCTCGCCACCACATCCGTCACCTCCACGGGTGGTGAACTCGTCGGTCGCGGCGGGTCCTTATCCCAAATCTCGAGGTCCGGCTTCGAGCCGTCGATACTCTTCAATTGAATTCGAATGCGCTTTTCGACCGGCTCGACCGACTTCACGTAATAGTTGTCATCCACCATGTTTTCGGCCGCCGGTTTCGTGCCCGGCAACACCTCTTTAATGGCCTTCGCAGCGCGGATCTTTTCGATCTTGCCCTTGTCGTAGTCGTAGAATTCCTTCTCGATCCGGACCGTGCCCGGGTCGATCGCGTTGCCGGCGGGATTGGGTTTCTTCAGCGCCGGACCAAACGCGGTGAAGCTCAAATCGAATGGCACGAGAATCGAGTCCACCGGTTTCGACGTCTGCTCCGCTTGATGCGGCGCGACGAACGCGCTGGAGCCGAGCGCCGTCGCCCGACTCTTCACTCGAAACACATATCGCTTTCCGGACTCGAGTCCGTCGATCACGAGCGTTTCCAACTCAGCACCCTTTAACTCCGCGACTGGACGCCACTCGTCCTGGCCCTCGATGCTCACTTCGAGGCTGACAGTGTCGAGTTTTGCGTTCTTCACCGTAGGCGCCATCCCTGTGACGAGGATGCCCGGCTTGCCATGCACTTTGAGTCGCTCGACGCTGAGCCGCTTGATCGCGCCCGCAACGTGCTCGGGAATCGTCGCCGCCACAGGAGTTTCCAGCGTCGCGATGGCAGGTCGTCGATAATAAGCCCAATTCGGCGGCGATCTTTCCGCTAACCCAGAGTAGCGGGCCGCTACTTGCTCGCTCAAGTTCGGAACGTCGAGCGCGGGCAATTGCTGGTCTCGCGCCAGGTCGTTGAGCTTCGCGCGATTCGTCTGGATCTCCTCAGACAATACAGCTCCACGATCTTCGACGAGCAACGCAAAGAGAATCGAGCCGACAACCAGCACGGCTGCGACGATCATGGCGATCCGGTCGATCTTTTGCATGTGTTATTGCTTTTCCTTCTCGGGCGACGCCGGGGGTTCCCAGTTCATCGCGAACGCCGTCAAGTAGACGCGCACCATCGGTTCGGGGCCAGGATCCACGCCGGCCTTCACTTGTTCGACAACATCATACTTGAGTGCGTCCCCACGCTTGCCAACACCCCAGCGCTCGATCTCAAAGTTGATGAATGGGTGCGTCAGCAGGCGATCGAGAAACACGTGCGCCGTGTGCGGCGCCAGACTGGCCTCCAAATTGATGGGGATTTTCTTGAAATGCGAGCTCTCGGCTTTGTCCGTCGCTTCCCTGGCCAGCACCGGGAAACTCAAAGCCTCGATCGTGCCCTTCACCGCGATGATTTCCTCGATCAGTGTCCGCTGCAGGTGCCACTGCCGTTGATAGGGCACGATCTGGGACGCGTCCGTGAATGACAGCTCTTTGAATCCCAATTTCGCGTCCGCGTCCAAGCCCGCGACTTCCCGGTATTTCTTCTCTAAGTTTGCGAAATCATCCTTGCGCGCGGCTTGCCAGGAGGAGAACTGA
The DNA here is from genome assembly GCA_046154185.1 of Planctomycetota bacterium. GTDB lineage: Bacteria > Planctomycetota > UBA8108 > UBA1146 > JAJFFE01 > JBJXGE01. Next base: position 9,763 of record JBJXGE010000086.1, on the reverse strand, counting down.
CTCGTGTCGAGTTTCTCAAAGTTGTTGTCGCGATCCGCGTAAAACTTCTCGACCTTGTTGAGTTCTTCCTCGTAACTCTGGAAATACTCTTCGCGCTTTGCGAGTAAGCCAGCCGTCGGGAGCTTGTCAGCGCCACCCTTGACCAGCTTTTCGAGGTCCGTCGCAACGGCCTGCAGTGCCTGCGACTGCTCCTCGTACTCCGAATACACGGTGTACTCGTAGCCCATGAACGCGATCCACGCGACCACGATTGCACCGACTATGCTCCAGAAGACATTTGGTTTCATGCGGCGATTCCTCGACTGTGATCACGCGTTCGGCGCGGTAGGCCACTCACCCGTACGCCTCGAAACCCGTACTCCTCGAAACCCATACGGGCCTCAAAATTCTGCGCCCAGCTCCCGGTCTTACTGCTTGACTGCACTTTCGGCGACCGGCGGCGCCACGGCTGTTTGGTGCCAAGTCAATCTGTACTCGTAGAAACTACCCTGCGCGCGCTGTTCGCCTGGCGCGATGGAGTCTTTGCTCGCGAAGGGATGCTTCTGGTGCAGTCGGATCGGTTTCGCCCCGGTCCCTTGGACGACATCGACTTTGACTTCGCGCCCCAGATCGCGACTCAAATGCTCTTGCAGCGGCAGTACGACGTTCTTCCGCACGAATTCTTCGTTGTCCTTGGCTTGTCCGCGATCATCGATCATCCCGCAAACTTGAAACTCGTAGGCCGCCCGCGTCGCGGCGTCGACCTTCTCCGCTTTCTCGAGCTTTTTGCCGGCCGGGTTGATGTTCACGGCTTCCACGGAAAGCCAGCAGATCCAAGACTTCTCGATGTTCAGTCGGAGCATATCGGATTCGAGCGCCGAGAGTTTCGCCGCCAATTCCGGTTCACCCTCGACCAACGCGACGGAAGTGGTGCTATCCGACTTCAGGCCCCGAAAAACGTCTTCGAGCGCCCGCGCGCCGACCGGCGGCTGCAATCGATTCGCGCCGTACGCGAGCAGCGTCGCTTGCCGTTTCTCGAACAGAGGGCGCCGCTCTTGTTCGAGTCGCCGCATCTGCTTGTTGTTCTGTTCGAGACTCTTCACATCGCCCGCGTTGGTGAGCGCGTCTTGCACGTTTTCAATCTTCTGCTTGAAGTTGAAATGCAAGAACAGCGGCGCGATGAAAAGTCCGAGCGCCGCGACGATCACGAGTTTCTGCTTGTGGTGAAACGAGATCTCCTCTTTGCGCTCGCTCGGCAACAGATTCACGTTGCACTCGCCGTCGCCGAGCGCCATCACGGCGTGACCGACGACCGCCGAAAACGCGGGGAAATCCTTTTGCAGCAACGCAACGTTTACGTCCCGATTGACGCGAATGCGGTGGAAGCGCGACTCCTGGTGCACATTGAACCGCAGATGCTCTTGCAGGTAATTCTTGATGCCGATCAAGCGCGAGCCGTTGCCGAAGAGAAAAACGTCTTCGAATTTCACATCGCCAGCTTGCGATTTGTAAAACCCGACCGAGCGATGGATCTCGTTGACCAGCTCTTTGAGAATCGGCTGAACGATCGGAAAGATCTTCGCCATCTGTTCTTTGCTGGCGCCCGCGTTGCGCTTGAGTTTCTCCGCCTCATCGAAAGGCAACTTGAGTTTTTCCTGCAGCGCTTGCGTCACGTCGTTCCCGGCGATGCCGAGATTGCGCACCCAAAAACGATGACCATCCACGACGAGCAAATCCGTGTGGTCGGAGCCGATATCGATCACGACGCACGGTTTGTTCGGCGTCAAGTCATAGCGCACGTAATTCAAAAGCCCGATATAGCCAACCGACACGTGATCCGGCTTTATGTTGTTCGACTCGTAATCGAGAATGAAATCGGAAATCACTTCTTTGCGAACCGCAAAAATACCGACTTCGCGCTCGGTACCGGCCTCTTCGCTCTTTGAAACGTGGAAATCCCAAACCACTTCGTCGATTGGGAACGGAATCTGTTGCTGCGCTTCGTAGCCGACCATCTCTTGGAGTTTTTTGGGATCTACGGGCGGCAAGCGGATAAAGCGAGAAAATGCGGAGTGGCCCGGGTGCGAAACGATGACTGGGCAGTTGATCGAATTCCGCTCGGCAAAGGCCTTGAGCGCATCCTTCGGTCCCTGGAGCGCGTTGACGCCGCTCGTTTCAATGGGATAGTCGACTTTGTCGACCGCGAGAATCTCGAGACTATTGCGCTCGCGGTGCATCTTGACGGCTTTGAGCGACGACTTGCCGACATCGATACTCCAAACCGTCTGAAACGCTGACATGAACTTCCTCTTTCAGCACGATCGACGACAGCGGAGCGGCCAGCGAAAATCGCAGACGGCAAACCTGCAGTCTGCTGGAATCAGCGCTCGGCGGACAATGCGTTGTTTTTCCGGGCAAGCCTACGACGGAGGAAGGGTCGACGGACGCAACGAATCGCAGTCGCAGCAGTCACTCGCCTCGCTGCATTCATCGCGCGTCGCTGAGCCATCGCCCGAGCCAGTCTATCCCCGACCGCTCGCGTGGCGTTGACTCATTGCGGACAAACCGAGCGCAAGCTTCTGCGCCGCAAACTTCTCTCAGACGACGAGTCGTCAGCGCATCCGACCATCACCCAAGCGCCGAGAATTCGTTCGTCCAAAACCAGAAGACAAAAACCCGAGAAACTGTCCCCAACAGCTCGAAACCACTCAAGCTGCTCAGATTCCCGAGTGCTCCTAGCACCAAGAAATTCGCGTCGTCAAACTCCCGCTTCGACTCCCCGATCGCACCCGATCGACGAGTACGACACAGGACCGGGCTCCTTCAATTCCGCTGCAGGGCTCTTGTCTGGCAAGAATCTCCGCACTTGCTGCGTGGCGACCCACATTCGCCAATCGCTGGACACTCTCGCTGAACACTCTTGTCGGATGCCGCCGACGTCCGATTTTTCGCCGGCCGGCCCCCAAACTCTTTGCATGAATCTAAGTCTCAATCGCACGCCAAGAACGGCTGAAGTATAGGTCGGTCGAAGGGATTGTCAACACGCCCAGGAGGGCCGCAATGACCGGCTCGGACCCGACTCCGGCAGTGTACTCCGCGCGTAAGAACTGGATATCGATGCCAACGCACGAAGCCGAAGGACGTCTTTCGATCGCGCGCAAAGTACTTGGCGACGTCATACTTTCGGCGTGAGACCAAGTCTCTGAATGACAAACTGAAGATCCTGCCACGTCTCGCGTTTGTGTTCCGGCGCGCGCAGCAAGTAAGCCGGATGCCACGTCACCACGACGGGAATATCGCGGTACGAATGTTCGCGGCCGCGCAAACGACCGAGCGCCTGCGTGCCACCCAAAAGGAAGTGCGCCGCCGGTTTTCCCAATGCGACGATGACTTCTGGATTGACGAGCGAGATTTGTCGCTTGAGAAACGGCGCGCAGCTTTGGACCTCTTCCGGCAACGGATCGCGATTCTGCGGTGGTCGACACTTCAACACGTTGGCAATGTAGACTTCGGCGCGCGTCAAACCGAGCGCCCCGATCATCCGATCGAGGAGTTGCCCAGCAGCGCCGACGAACGGCTCGCCCCGTAGGTCCTCTTCGTGTCCGGGCGCTTCGCCGACAAACATCAAGCGGGCAGTCGCACTCCCGGCGCTGAACACCGTTCGCGTACGCGTCTCGCAAAGTCGGCAGGTCGTGCACGCGGCGACTTCCGCGGCGCATTTCGCCAGTTCTGCTCCTACGTCTTGCTTCGGCGGCGGTCGCACGGTCGGCGCCCCGACCTCGTTCCCGACCTCGTTCGCGGCCCTGTTCGCGGCCAAGATGCGAGTCGTATCCCCCGCCGCTTTCTCGACGCGAAGTCTCGCGATTCGCGTGAGCCCCCACGTTCGCAGTCCCTCGAGATGCGCGCGAACCGTCGCGTCGCGCGTGCTGAATTCCGGACGCTCGCCGCTCACAGTTTTGCCTCGTCGGCGCCGACGCACGTGCCAAGCAAAAGCCGATCGCGGCGGCCGTGAATGCGAACCTCGAGTTCCCGATTCGGCGCAACCCCAGCGCTCGGCACCGTCAATTCGACGCGATGGCCTTCACGGCTCAAGCCTTCGGCGCGACCCACGTGATGTTCGACGAGCACACGCACATTCGTGCCCATCCAGCGTTCCGCATCGCGCGCGAACAGCTCGGCTTCGACGGTGCGCCCGCACGCCATGCGGGCCATTTTCACTTCCGGCGTGACGTGATCGCTGAGCTGCACCGCCTTCGTGCCGCTCCTTCGGCTATACGGAAACAGATGGAGAAACGCGAAACGTGCCGATCGACAAACCGCGATCGATTCCGCGAATTCGCTTTCCGTCTCGCCCGGAAACCCGACCATGAGATCGGTTGCGATGACGGCGCGCGGCAGTGCCGCACGGATGCGATCGAGCTGCCCGAGAAAAAACTCCGCAGTGTACTCGCGTCGCATGCGCTCGAGGACCGTGTTAGCGCCACTCTGCAGCGGGATATGAAAGAACGGGCACAAGCCGGGATCGCTCGCGAACAACGCCAAGAACTCGGCCGTGAACGCACGAATCCCGATCGATGACAGCCGCACTCGCTCGATCCCGGGAATCGCTCGGAGCGCGGCGAGCAACTCGACCAAGCCGCGTTCGAGCCCTAAATCCTGCCCGTAGCGCCGCAAGTGAATTCCGGTGATCACCAATTCCTGATAGCCGGCGGCGGCAAATCGCCGGGCTTCCGCCAGCACGTCTTGGATCGGGCGACTCTGCGATTTGCCGCGCACCATCGGAATGATGCAATAGCTGCAAAAATCATCGCAGCCATCGTGCACTTTCAAAAATGCGCGGGTGCGCCCTTCGAAACGGGATGCGCGGAGGTTGAAGATTCGGCGCGAACGGCGCACTTTACTCGGAACAAATTCGGCGCCCATCAGCAACGCGGGAATTTGATCCTTGTCCTCGTTGCCGACGACATGCTCGACCCCAGGAACGGTCTTGAGCTGCGCGCGATCCTCCGGCGACAAACACCCCGTCACAAGTATCTTTGAAGTCGGCGAGCGCGCCCGGAGACGCCGCACGGCGGCGACTCCTTTATCGCCGGCGTGCTCCGTGACCGTGCACGAATTCACGATGTAGAGATCCGCCGCTGCGCCGTCGGCGACCTCCACATAGCCGAGATCGAGCACCGTCTCGCGGATGGCTTGCGTGTCATATTGATTGATCTTGCAACCGAAGGTCACGAACGAACAACTCTTGCTCATAGCATGCGCCCCCACGACGACTCGACCGCCAGTTTTCGTCGACGCGACGCAAACTAGGGACCGCGAGTATAGGCGCGGCTATTCGAGATGGCGAGCGCGACCCGCAGCAAGCGGTGCGCGAACGCGATCGAGGGCGCGGGTCAGCGCATCGCAAACGCGCGTGACCTGGGCATCCGTCAGCGACGGATAGATCGGCAGACTCAAGGCGCTTTCGTAGACGCGCTCGGTCGCAGGAAAGTCCGCGCGTGCGAAATGGAGATAGCGATGGAGTGGCAGAAAGACCGGCGCCTTCGCTTCGATGCCATCGGCCGCGAATTCCGCCGCGAGCGCGGCGGGCGCTTCGACGCGCACGACGAACCGATAGTTGTTGGGGGTCGCGCCGGGCACAACGCCTTGCGTCGTCACTCCGAGGCGCTCGCAGACCGCCAGATACCGGTCGGCAATCGCCTGCCGACGCGAAAGGAACGCGTCGAGACAGCGCAATTGCGCGAGTCCGAGCGCGGCGTTCAAATCCGCCAGCGGATAGTTCCAACTCGGTCGCCACTCGGCGCGATTGTCGTAGCGGATGAGATCGCGCAATTTCTCCGCCAGCGCCGCGTCGTTGGTGACCGCCATCCCGCCTTGACCGCACGAAATCATCTTCGTCGCGTAGAACGAAAAGACGGCGAGCGCGCCGCGCGCGCCGACCTCGCGGCCGGCGAGTCGCGCGCCGAGCGCCATCGCGCAGTCCTCTATCACCGGAAAATCGAGGTCCCATTCGTGGAGCGGCGCTGGTGATCCCATCGCATGGACGACCACCGCGCAGACGACATCGCGTTCGCTGAGCGGCTCACGCGCGATGGCGCGCCGCACCGAGGCGGCGTTGAGTCCGAAGTGTTCCGCGTCGATATCGGCGACGAGCGGCTTGGCGCCGGTGGCAACCACACAATTGAGCACGGCTCCACACACGTAACTCGGCACGACCACGCGCGTGCCCGGACGCGCGCCAAGCGCGAGGAGCGCAAGATGAAGCGCTGCAGATCCGGACTGCGTCGCGACGCCGTGCTCGACACCCAGTCGTTGCGTGAGTGCGCCGACGAACTCCTCCCGCACGCGACCGCCCGCGTGCTGACCGGATTGCAGAACCGCGGCAATCGCGCGCTCGGCAGCGGGCGTCGACGTGGGGCGCGAATGTGGAATGGAGCGCGACTCGAGTGGAGAGACACCGCTCGCATTCATGATACGCCTCCTCCGCGATGCCCCTCCGCAACCAACAGACGGCGCCGCCCGCGCGGCGCCTACGGAGATGATCGGTCGTTGGCGGCGTCGTCTTCTAAAAAGCAGTGAGAATAATGCTCGGGACCGGCTTCGAAGCGGCGCGGCGCCTCCACTCGACAACGCGCCATCACCTGCGAGCAGCGGGTGTGGAATCGGCAGCCCGACGGCGGATTGATCGGCGAGGGCACGTCGTCCTCGAGGAGCGGTCGATCCTGGCGTTCGCGCGGGTCGGGATTCGGCACCGCCGCCAAGAGCGCGCGCGTGTAGGGATGGCGCGGGCCGCGATAGAGATCTTCGGCGCGCGCCTCCTCGACGATTTTTCCCAAGTACATGACGAGCACGCGATCGCTCAAGTGCTCCACGACCGACAAGTCGTGCGCGATAAACAAATACGAAAGCTCGAACTCCTGCTGCAGCTCGAGCAGCAAGTTGAGTATCTGCGCCTGGACGGAGACATCGAGCGCGCTCACGGCTTCATCGCACACGATGAATTCGGGCTCGACCGAAAGCGCCCGCGCGATCCCAATCCGTTGCCGTTGCCCACCGGAAAACTCATGCGGATAGCGTTCGAAATCGCGAAGCGGATCGAGCCCCACTCGACGCAACAAGTATTGGGCGCGCTCGCGCTGTTCGCGCGCGGTACCTAAACGATGAATGCGCATGCCTTCACGCACGGTCGTGCCGACGGTCATGCGCGGATTCAGCGAGCCGTATGGATCCTGAAAAATCATCTGAATCTGGCGACGCAACCCCCGCAGCTCCGCGCCCCGCAATTCGAGAATGTTGCGACCCCGATAACGAATGCGCCCGCTGTTCGGCTCGACTAAGCGCAGAATCGAACGTCCAACCGTGGTCTTGCCGCAACCCGACTCCCCCACCAACCCGACCGTCTCGCGGCGGCCGATCGTGAACGACACATCGTCCACCGCGCGCACATGCCCGACGACTCGACTCAGGATCCCCTGGCGAATCGGGAAGTGAGTGACGAGATGCTCGACGACGAGTAGCGGTTCGCTAGCGGCCGCGCCGGTCGGCGACGCCGAGACTCTCGCGCTGGAAGGTTGCGTCATCGTTCGGCGATTCCTAGCCGGGCCGGCAGGAAACTCTCGACTTTGAAAGTGCCCAAATGGTGACACGCCGCGCGGTGATTCGACATCCCAGTCGGCCGCAGTACGGGTTCTTCGCTCGCGCAGATTTCGGTGGCGAACTCGCAGCGCGCGCGAAATTTGCAGCCGCCCGGCGCATCGAGCGGGTTCGGCACGACCCCTTCAATCGTGCGCAGCGCGGTCTTGCGCCGTCCCATGCGTGGCAACGAGCGAAACAAACCGAGCGTGTAGGGATGTTGCGGATTCGTGAATAAATCGACAACGGACGCCGACTCGACGATCTTCCCGGCGTACATGACGACGACGTCGTCGGCCATCTCCGCGATCACGCCGAGGTCGTGAGTGATAAGCAACATCGCCATGCGTTCGGTGCGCTGCAGTTGCCGGAGGAGTTGCAGAATCTGCGCTTGAATCGTGACGTCGAGCGCCGTCGTCGGTTCGTCGGCGATGAGGAGCGCCGGATTGCACACGAGCGCCATTGCGATCATCACGCGCTGCTTCATGCCGCCCGACATTTGATGCGGATACTGCCTCGCGCGCAGCTCCGGATCTGAGATCCCCACCTTCTTAAAGGTAGCCACCACGACTGCGTGCGCTTCTTTTCGCGAGACGCCCCGGTGCAGGCGCAGCGACTCGGCTACTTGGTCGCCCGCGCGAAAGACCGGATTGAGACTCGTCATCGGTTCTTGAAAGATGACCGCGATGCGATTGCCGCGCACGCGGCGCAAGTCCGCGGCGGCGAGTTGCAGCAGGTCGCGACCCTGAAAAAGCACTTGGCCCCCCACGATGTCGCCGGGCGGCTCCGGCACGAGTCGCAAGCAGGACATTGCCGTCACCGATTTTCCGCAACCCGACTCGCCAACCACGCCGAGCGTGCGACTCTCGTGGATGCTGAAACTCACACCATCGACGGCCCGCGCGATCCCCTGCGACGTGCGAAAGTAAGTGCGCAATTCGCGCACTTCCAAAAGCGGCGCGAGTGGCGGCGGGACGCTCGGGGAGTCGTTCGGGGAATCGGGTGGTTTCGAGACTGTCACCATGCGCTCAACCGCTGTCTCGCGACGCCGCAACGCCAAATCATTTTTGCTCCAGGACCAACGCGATCGCATCGATCTCGACCGCCGCGCCGCGCGGAAGTTCTTTGACGGCGACCGTCGAGCGCGCCGGCGGTTCCGTCGCAAACACAGTGGCATAGATCGCATTGACCTTCGCGAAGTCGCTCATGTCGCGCAGAAAAACGGTGGTGCGCAGGACGGCGGCCGGCGCCGAACCGGCCGCTTGCAAGACGGCGCATAAATTGTCGAGCGCGCGTCGCGCCTCCGCTTCGACACCGCCCGCGACGAGTTGACCCGTCACGGGATCAAGTCCGATCTGTCCCGACAAATAGACGACACCGCCACTCGCCACTGCCTGCGAATACGGCCCGATCGCCTGCGGCGCGCCACGCGTCGCAACAATGACGGGGCGTGAGCTCCGTTGCGTCATTTGTTTCCTTCCGCTCCTATCGCCGTTGCAGTTTGAGCCGCGCCTCCACCGCTTCCCGAATCGGCGCCGGCAAAAACTCGCCGACGGCGCCGCCGAAGCCGGCGACTTCCTTCACGCGCCGCGACGAGTAGTGCGAGTACTCGAGTGTCGGCAACACGAACAGAGTCTCGGCGTTGTAGCCGCGCGCGAGCTGGCGATTGGTCAATGCCATCCCCAACTCCGCTTCAAAATCGGAAAACGTGCGGATGCCGCGCAACATGAAGCTTGCACCTTCGCGTTTGAGAAGCTCGACGACGAGTCCAGTAAACGCGACGACGCGGACACCTTTCAAGCCGTGCGTGCAAGTCTCGAGCAATCCCACGCGTTCGTCTTGAGTAAACAACGACTGTTTTTCCCGGTTGACGGCGACCGCGACCACTAACTCGTCGACGAGATTCAAGCCGCGCGCGATCAAGTCCAGATGACCGAGATGCGGCGGATCGAACGTACCAGGATAAATCGCTTTGCGCACGCCGCGGTCCTTTCGCTCTTGCGCGCTCTGCCGGCGCGCTTCACTGCTAGTGCCGTGTCAGGCAACTTTGACCCTCTTTGTCCGGGCAGCCTCGGGTCACTCTTGCTCGCTCCTCCGTCGCGAAATCCTCAACGACCAGGCAGGTCGCCTCCGGTTTCGCTCGGTCGCTCGC
>JBJXGE010000083.1:0-26319 GCA_046154185.1 Planctomycetota bacterium | reverse complement strand
GTCGTCGTGCTGGGCACGACGACGACGTTTTCGAGCGACGTTTCGACGAAGCCGGCCGCGCTGGCGAAGAGTTGATACTTGCCGCCGCCACCGAGTTCATCGAAAACGAACTCGCCGGCCTCATTGGTCTCTCGCGTCGCGAGCGGGGGCAGCGCCTTGCTGAGCACCACTTCAAGCACGGGACTATCCGTGTCGGGCTGGGTGTAGACATCGATACGCGCGCCCGCAACCGGAGCGCCGGCTTGATCCACGACCAAACCGCTGAGCACACCGCCGACTTGGAGCGTGAAGTTCACTTCGTTGGACGGCGACGGGACGTGCCGTCGCTCCGCGGGCGCGAACGTCGCCGCCGCCACCCGCAGCCGATAGCCGGTTTGTTCCAAGTCGAGAACCTGATAATAGCCTTGCGCATCCGACAGGGCTTCATGGCTCGGTTCGTCTTCGGCGGGATTGCGCTCGGTCAATTTCGTCAACGCCATCAAGCCCGTGATAATGTCGGCGTCTTCGCTCACGCGTTCGCCGTATGCTTGCACGCGTGCACCGGCGATGCCTTTGCCGGCAAAGTCACGCACGTAGCCGGAGATGCCAAGCCCGGCCTTCAACTGAAAATCGAGTGGCGACGGCGCTTGACCTTTCACGAGCACGGCTTCGAGCCGACCCTCGGCGAAGCCCGTCTTGCGAGCGACGAAGCGATAGTGCCCCGACTCGAGCTTCGCAAACGCGAAGCGCCCATCTTGCGCGGCCACTTGTTGCTCGATCGCGCTCGAGCCTGTCACCGAACCGCCCGCGAGCACCGGATAGGCAAGAATGCGCGTGCCGGCGACGGCAACGCCATTCACATCTTTGACCGAGCCCGCGACCGGAATGAACTCTTGAACCTTTTCCTGGATCGGCACGACATTCGGCGGCTCTTCGACCTTTTCGACGACAGCGACCTGTTTGACGACGCCGTTGCGCCCGGAGCCGGCGTCTTCCTCGTCGAATAGAAAAAAGATCGCGCCGATGAAGACGCACGCCAGCAGCGCCGCCACGATCAGTGTCTTTACGAGTTTATTCATGAATCCCTCCACTCTGTCGGTTCATCGCCACCGCGCGCCGGCCGGTGGCCAGGAGCGATGGATTGTTGATCTGTTTCGCTTGTGTTCGTGCCTCTGGCACGTGTTTCGTGTTCACGCCCCACGCAGGTATCTTCGTTGTCGCCGATTCGGAGTCCGTCCGAATCCCGGCGCGCCGTGGGTTGCTTGTGTTCGATTTCACGCTGGCAACTTTCCGTCGCGAGCGCTTTCATCGCTTTCCTTCAGCTCGTACTTCTTGATGCGGTACTGCAAAGTCTTGTACGTGATGCCGAGGAGCTGCGCGGCGGGCTCGAGTCGACCATCGGTGCGCTCGAGCGCTTGCCGAATGAGTTGCGACTCGAGTTCTTCCAGCACCACGCCGCCGCGCGGCAACTGAATGCCGCCATGCCCCACCGAACCTTCCGGATCGGCGATCGCAGCGCCCGCTTCGCGCGCCAGTGTCAGCGCGGATCCGCTCGCCGACGGTGACTTCGCGGCGCTGACACCGATGGGGCGCGGATTGCGAATCGTCGGCGGCAAGAGATCGACATCGAGTGTGTCGCTTTCCGCGAGCACCATCATCCGCTCGATGCAGTTTTCGAGTTCCCGCACATTGCCCGGCCAACGATGCCGTTCGAAGGCCGCGAGTACGGCCGATGTCGGACGCCGTGGCGTACACCCCAAGCGCTCGGCGCAGCGGCTCAGAAACCGATCGACCAAGAGCGGCAGGTCTTCGAGCCGATCCCGGAGCGGCGGAATGCTGAGCATCACGACGTTGAGGCGGAAATAGAGGTCCTCGCGAAAATCGCCGTTCGCGCACGCCTGCTCGAGGTCCTGTGCAGTCGCCGCGACGACGCGACCCGCGAACGGAATGAGGCGCGAGGAGCCGACGCGCGAGAACTCGCGCTCTTGAATCACGCGCAAGAGCTTCGCTTGGAGGTCGACTTTCATGCTGCCGATTTCATCCAAGAACAGCGTGCCCTCGCCGACTTCCTCGAACCGGCCGTTTTTCTGGCTGGTGGCGCCGGTGAAAACACCTTTCTCGTGACCGAACAGCTCGCTCTCGATGAGCGCGTCCGGAATCGCGGCGCAGTTGATCGCGATAAACGGCTGCGCCGCCCGTGGTCCACCATAGTGGAGCGCGCGCGCCACCAACTCCTTGCCAGTGCCGCTTTCGCCGCGAACGAGGCAATTGCTCGCCGTGCGCGCGACGCGCTCGATCAAACGAAACAGCTCTTTCATCGCGGGCGCGGCACCAATCATGCGCCCTAGCCCTTCGCCGGCTTCCACCATGCGGCGGAGTTGGCGATTCTCATGCAGCAATTTCAGTTTCTCGCTCGCGAGCTCGACCACGTGCAACAGTTCATTCTTGTCGAAAGGTTTTGGCAAATACTCGAAGGCGCCGAGCTTCATCGCCTTCACCGCACTCTGCACGGTCGAGTACGCCGTCATCAGAATGACCTCTGTTTGCGGAGACTCCTCTTTGACGGTCGTCAGCAAATCGAGACCCTCGAGACCGGCCGGCATCTTGAGATCTGACAACACGAGATCGAACGGCTGCGCGCGCCGCGCCGCGCGCCGAAACAAATCCAGCGCCTGCTCGACCGAACCCGCGGCTTCCGTCGCGCAACCGGCTGAACTCAGGATTTCTTTGAGAATGTTGCGCTGAATTTCTTCGTCGTCGGCGACGAGGACGCGCGGGTGCCAGGTCGAAGTCATGCGGCGCGCGTCCCCCCCGATTCGGATCGCTCAGGACTCTCTGCCAACCGCGCTCGCGGCGCGTCGACAAAGATGAACGAAACCGAAGTGCCTTCGCCGACGCGACTCCGCAGCTCCATCCGTCCACCGTTGCGCTCCGCGATGCGTCGAGCGATAGGGAGACCGAGTCCCGTGCCGCCGCTCCGCAACGTGAAGTACGGGATGAATACCTTGTCGAGGTTCTCGGCCGCGATGCCGTGGCCCGTGTCGACGAAAGTGACGACGAACTCCTGGCCACCGACGACGCCCGACGCCGGCCGCACGCCGGTGAGGATGTCGAGACTGCCGCCGCCCGGCTCCATCGCCTGCAATGCATTCATCGCGACGTTGAGAAACGCGCTCTTCATCTCTTGGCGCACCCATTCGCGCGACGGCGCGTTGGGATCGAGCTCGAGGCGGAGCGTCACATTACGGCTCGACGCTTCCTTGTGGATCAGACGCTCGAGATCTTGCAGCAGCTCATTGGGCGACACCGCCTCGCGCGCGGCCGAGCCCGGTTGCGCAAGTGAAAGGAAGTCGGAGATGAGCGCGTTCAGGCGCTTGACTTCGGTCTGCGCATCCGCGGTGAAACGCAAAAAGCGCTCGCGCGCGCGCGGATCGGCCGGCAAGAACTCGTCGCGCACTTGGCCGATGTTGAGGTGAATCGCGTTGAGCGGATTGCGCACATCGTGCGCGACGCCGGCCGCAAGATCGCCCATGTGCTGCACGCGCTCGCGCTGCTCGAGCTCGCGCTCGAGCGCTTGGTTTTCCTGGATACTCTCCACCATTTGGTTGAACTGTCCGCCGAGTACGGCGAATTCGCCGCTCAGCCGCTCGGGCGCGACCCGCGTATCGAGGTTGCCTTCGGCGACGCTGCGAAATGCGTCGACCACTTGATAAATCGGTCGCGTCAAGCGCACGCCCATGAACAGCGCCACGCCGATCCCGAAGATGAAGATCCCGACCGTCGCCAAGATATCGAGCCGGCGATACTCCTCGGTGAGCGCCTGTACTTCCCCGAGGTAGGGCGTGATGTCGATCTCTTGTTCACGTGCGTGCGTCGCGACACCCAAGGCCGACGAGCGTGCCCGCAGTGGAATCGTCAATCCCGCAATTGGGTTGACCGCTCTCCGATCGGCGCCCTGCCGCACGTACTCCGCGACATCCGCTTCGCCCGCAACTTCGCTCCAGGCTTCAGTAGGCGCGCTCGGCAACACCGGCGGACGAGCCGGTAAGTCGGTCGCAAACGTTTCCGGCGGATACAACGCGCCACTGCGCAGCAGATTCGCGAGTGCCACGAAGACTTCGCGATCGATCGAGAGTTGAAAATCCTCTTTGAGCACGATCACTTTGTTTCCCACGCGGCGGACCACCTTGGCGTCGAGCACGACGGGCACACCGAAACTGTTCTTGATCTCGGACATCAACTTGTCCGCGACCTCTTGCACCAACTCTTCGATCTTTGCCGTCAGCCGCTCCTGGTTGAGCTTGTGCACGTAGCTCTGCACCACCAGCGCGCCAAGCAGCAGCAGCACCAACAAGCCGACGAACTGGGTCTTGAGATTCAGGTAGCGGTGCAGCATCGACGGCGTCAGTTCTTCCCAGGAGTTCGGCCCAGCAGATCGATTTGGCAAACCTCATTCCTCCTCGGTGGTCCTTCATGCCTCGACCTTGCAAGCGATGGTCCGTTACTCAAGCGTCGGCAAGAATTGAGCTTGCGTCGATATCCACAGGTCGATTGCCCGAACTGAGGTGCGGGTTTCAGGCCCTGGTGCCGCATCTGCGGCCGGCCTGTCGAATTCTCATACATGCGGCGTGTGCGGGAACAGGACGGGCGCGACGGGTCGGAACGGGGCCGCCGGCGCCGCGGGGCCTTGTCGACTCGTCCCGAACCTCTGGACGCCGACGGCTCGCTCTGCTGGGGTGAGCGCGACGAATAGGGCGCGGTTTTCATGTCTTAGTAATGGGAGCAGCCAGCATGCGACTTCTCACTTCGAAATCGGCGAAGAGAATTTCAGGATGTGCCATCGCGATGATCGTCGCGTTCGCGACTCTTGCGGCGCGCGCGCAAGATCCAACGCCAACTCCACCGCCACCCACCGGCGGCGCCGATGCGCCCGCGACGCCGCCGACGGTTCCGACGAACGAAGAGATCTCTAAAGCGATCGAACGCGCGCTCGAAATCGTGCTCGCGTCGCAAGAGAACTACGTGCCGAAGTCGGCGGAGAAAGACCCCGACGATGGAAAGAAACCCAACGCCGAGTGGCCCTACGAAGGCGTGTATCGCGTCGATCGCGAGATTCCCCTCGGCTATCGCATCGGCGGCACGTCGATCTGCGCGTGGGCAGTGCTCGAGCCGGAGGGCTGGGGAAAAAACCCTGCGCGCCAAAAAGCGGTGGAGCGCGCGCTCGATTTCGTGCTTGCGCGACTCGACGACCCACTCATGACGCCGACGTTTGTCGAAGGCTACGACGTCCGCGGGTGGGGCCACACGTACGCGCTGCAATTCTTGGTGCGCATGCGCGAACTCAAACGCGTGCCGGCGAAACGCAAGACGCACGTCGATAAGGCGATCAAGTCGCTCGTCGCGGCGATCGAGCAAAGCGAGATACAAGGCGTCGAAGGCAAAGTCGGCGGCGGTTGGAATTACTCGCGCCGTGGGAAGCCCGCGCAGCCTTCAACCTTCATGACTGCCCCGACCCTCCAAGCGTTGTTCGCCGCGGCCGCGCAAGGTGAGAAGGTCGATCCTGCCGTCATAGCGCGCGGACTCGACACGCTCGAACGCGCGCGGCTCGCGAGCGGCGCCTACCAGTACGGCACCAATCCCGCGCGCCAATCCGGTAAGGGTTTCGAGGCGGTCGAAGGTGCGATCGGCCGGATGGCGGTTTGCGAATCGACGCTGATGCTCGCGGGGCGCGGTGATCTCGGGCGCTTGCGCGCGAGCCTCGATGCGTTTTTTCAACATTGGGAGTGGCTCGAAAAACGCCGCAAAGGCACCGGCACGCACATCGAGCCGTACATGATCGCGCCGTATTACTTCTTCTACGCCCACTACTACACGGCGCAAGCGATCGAGCTGTTGCCGGAAGCCGATCGCCAGAGTTATCGCGATAAACTCAACGCGTTGTTTTTCAAAGTGCGCGAGCCCTCCGGTGGCTGGAACGACCGCGTCTTTCCGCGCAGCGAGAACTTCGGCACGGCGATGACGCTAATGGCCTTCCTGCAATCGCGCCTCCCGCGCCCGGCCGGTTGGCAGGTCACCGAGAAACTCTGAGCATCGACGCGCGATCGGCGCCATCACTTCGCGAGCAACTGAGCGCGCAGCAAGCCCAGAAACAGCCCGACGTCCGTGACGATGCCGTGGGTCTGCGCGGACCCGCGATCGGCGAGTTTGGTCACGACGGCCGAGTGGATGTCGACGCACACGAGTGGCACGTGACCCGGCAACATGTTGCCGACGCCGATGCCGTGCAACATGCTGGCGAGCACGATCACCAAACCGGCGTCTTTGAGCAGCGCCGCGTAGCGTTCTTGCGCGACGAGCAGATTCATTTCGGTATCCGGCAGCGGACCGTCATCGCGAATCGAACCGGCTAAGACAAACGGCACGCGGTGGCGCACGAGCGCGTGGCAAATCCCCTCGCGGATGATGCCGTTGGCGACCGCCGCTTCGATACTGCCGGCCGTGCGCACGGCATTGATCGCGCGCATGTGATTGCGGTGACCGAGATGCGTCACATGTCCATCTTCGAGCGAAATTCCGAGCGAAGTGCGAAACAACGCGTGCTCGATATCGTGCACCGCGAGCGCGTTCCCGCTCAGAACGCCGCCGACAAATCCGGCTTCGACGAGCGCCGCGAAGTCCCGACCTGCGCCCGTGTGAATCATCACGGGTCCGGGCACCCAAATGACGCGCGCGCCGCGCGCCCGCGTCGCGCGAATCAAGTCGGCGACGCGCTCGACCGCGAGCCGCACTTGGCGCTCCGACGACACCGCGCTCGACATGAACGTGAACGCGTCATCCGATCGATCGCGCGGTTTCCATTCCGGCACGACGCGCACGCCGTCGAGTCCAACGAGCACGAGCTCGCCGCGCCGAACATCGCGCAGTTTGCGACAGCACAGCCGCGGCGCGTCGCCCGGCGCCACGCCCGTCGCGAGCACGATGCAAGCGTCCATGCGTTGATCCGCGACGTGCTGCCAACCAGTCGTCGCGGCGGCCGTCGACAGCAACACTTCGGTCTCGTGATGCGTGGTCGAGTAGAAATCCTCCGGCACGACGCCATCGCTCGGGGCCGATTCGAAACGCGCGGCCTTCGGTTCGCGCGCGACAAAACCGACATCAGAGAGTTGCTCGAGCAACCGTTGGAGCGCGGCTGCCGAGGGTGCGCTCACGACCAGGTCGATTGTCGACTCTTCCTCGTTCGTGCGACCGACCTTGAGATCCAGGATGCGAAACGTGGCGCCGGCGCGAATGATCACGTCCATGACCTGCGCGAGCAGTTGGGAGTCGATCAAGTGCCCGCGCGCATGCAGTTGCTTTTCGAATACACTCATGGCGCGGGGACTCTCTCAGGCAGAAGTAGGGCGGTAAGCCGGATGGATCAGTGCCGCCGCGGTCAAGCGGCGGCAGCCGTCACGACGACACTCGAGTGCGCCCATCTATCGGCGAAGGCTGGAGCTAGTGCAAGACGAAATGCCGCCGAAGCGGCCCCACTCTGAATCGCCGCCTGATCCACAGGCGCCCGCGCCGGATCAGTTCGATCCGCAAGCGACGTTGCCGCCAAAGAGCGGACGGCATCGCGCGACGGGTCCGTCCGCTGACGCACCGAGTGACCGCGCCACCGACGGCAATACGCGCGCGTTCGATGCCGCGCGCTTGCCGCAACTCGGCAATTTTCGACTCGAAGAGAAAATCGGCGAAGGCGGCATGGGCGTCGTCTACCGCGCATACGATCCCGACCTGCAGCGCTACGTCGCGCTCAAGAAGATTCTGCCGAAATACTCCGGTGACACCGAACTGTGGGAACGCTTCCTCATCGAGGCGCGCTCCCTCGCGGCCGTCGTGCATCCGAACATCGCGCAGATCTATTCGATTCATGCGCGCGAGGCGCAACCCTTCTTCGTCATGGAATACGTCGACGGCGAGTCGTCGCAGACGCGCGTCGAACGCGCGGGACCGGTCGCCCCGGCGACGGCGCTCGACATGACGCTGCAGGCGGCGCGCGGCCTCAGCGCCGCGTATCGCCAAGGCATCATTCACCGCGATGTAAAACCGTCCAACTTGGTTATTGCGTCGAGCGGCGTGGTGAAGCTCGTCGACTTCGGCCTCTCGCGCCCGGTCCATGAGCCGACCGGCCAAACCGATCCCGGCGTCGTGCTCGGCACGCCGCACTACACGTCGCCCGAGCAATCACGGGGCGGCGCGGTCGATCATCGCTCCGATATCTACTCGCTCGGTTGCACGCTCTATTACTTGCTAGGCGGCGAACCGCCGTTTAACGGCAAATCGCAGGTCGAAATTTTCTTAGCGCACGCCCAAACGCCGCCGCCGAGAATTAGCGCACGGCGACCGGATGTCGCGCTCCCGATCGATCGCTTGCTCGCACGCATGCTCGCCAAACGCCCGGAGGATCGCTTCCAAAATTACGACGAGCTCGTCGAGGCCATTTCTGAGTTGCTGCTCCCGCCCGAAACCGAACTTGTGAAACAATCCCCGCGCAGCCGCCGGCGCTCGACGATCGCGGCCGCGATGACTTTGTTAGTGCTGCTCACTGGCGGGATCGCGGCGGCCGGCTGGTGGCGCGGGCGCGCGATTCCGGAGATATCCCCGGCGCAACTGCTCGGCGACGTGTTCACTTCGGCAACGCGCGACGATCCGTTTGAGCGACTTGAATACGTTTTCGCGCGCTACAAAAGCGAGATGCCGAGCGGCGTCGAGTTTCCGGCGCGCACGCTCAGAGACGATGCGAAGCGCCCCGGTCTCATCGGTAAGGACCTGCGATGGTCGAACTTTAAGGAGTACGTGGTGTTCCCGCAGCTCGTGGAGTTCGACCGGCTGCGAATCACGGGATTGCGGTTTGCAGGCGAACCCGACTTCGAGCTGGTGATCGGGCACGATCCGCATCGACCGCAAGACTCGCTGCGCGTCCATTTCAGCGTCGGCCGCGAGAATCGCAGTCGGAATCGCTCGATCGTCGAGTGTCGACGGAGCGGCAAGCCGGAGCCGATCGAGCTCAAGTCGCGCAACGAGGAATTTACGATCGAGCCGAACACGGAGTACCAGCTCCGGCTCACGAGCGAACCGTGCGACCGTGACTCCATGCGCCGCTTCGCGCTGCGCATCGATCAGCGCGCGGAAGGCAAGTGGGTCGAGCGCGTCGTTTGCGAGTTCGAGCTGCCGGCGGTGGCCGTGCCGACGGGCAGCGTCGCATTGCGTTGCGCTGGGCTGATGGAAGAGGATTGGACCGTGTTTGTCCAAGAGGTCATGATTCGTGGCCGGCTCGACCGCAGCCAACTGGATCGTTCGGCGACGCGCGGCGCGGCGTTGTAGTAGGCGTACTTTTCGAATCGTCAGACTTTCCGGAATGGCGAAGTATGGGTGCACGACTCTGGATCCGCGAACCTCCCGATCACTTGCGGGAAGTGCAGCTCGAACGAACGCTCGGCCCCGATGGCGTTGTGATCGGCCGGGATGCCGCCGCCGACATCGCGCTCAACGATCCCGCCGTGTCGCGCTTTCACGTCCGCCTCGTCCGCAATGAGCAGGGTTGGAAAGTCGTCGATCTCGGGTCGAGCAACCGCACATTCGTAAACGGCGACCCAGTGCGCGAGTCGCGCCTGCACCCCGGCGATCACATCACGCTCGGCGACACCGAGCTGCAATTCATCGACGAGGTGCCGCGCACGGGCGACGCGTCGCAAACGCAGGTGCTCAAACGGCTCGGCGCGAGCGATGGAGTAGCCGCCGGCGGCGGCGCCGCGCAGCGGGCGTCGATGGTCTTGAATGGACTCTATAAACTTGCGCGCACGATCTCCCAACTGCACGATCCGGCGCAATTGCTCGATAGCGCTATGAAGTTGTTGGTTGCCGAGTTCAAGGCCGATCGGGGCGCGGTACTGCTCCTCGAAGGCGATGCTCTCGTCTGTCGAGCCGCGCATTCGCGGCATGGGCAAGCGCTGCGCGGGTTCGTCCTGAGCCAGACGATTTATCGCGAAGTCGTCCAAGCGCGCGAAGCCGTGCTCTCGCGGGACACGCGCGCTGACACGCGTTTTCAAGAACGCGAAAGCATTGTCGGTGAAGAAATCCGCTCGGTGCTCGCGGCGCCACTCACGCTGACGAGCGGCAACCTCGGCGGCATTTTGTATCTCGATCGGTTGCAGAAGTCGGACGGCGCCGGCGCCGAGTCGAACAAGGAGAACAGCGCCAGCCACGAAGCGTTCGGACAGGAAGATCTCTACGGCGCCGCGGTCGCAGCCGATTTTCTCGGCGCTGCGCTCCAAGCGAGCACGCAGGTCGAGAGCCTCGAAGGCGAACGGGAAGTGTTGGTGCGTACGATTATCGAGACGCATCCGATCATCGGTACGTCGCGCGCAATTCAACGCGTGCGCGAGTTCATCCGCCGCGCGGCGCCGACTTCCTCGACCGTTCTTATCCAAGGCGAGACCGGCACCGGCAAGGAACTCGTCGCGCGCGCGATTCATTACTCGAGTCCGCGGGCTGGCCATCCGTTTGTCGCCATCAATTGCGCGGCAATCCCAGAAACGCTCGTCGAGAGCGAGCTGTTCGGCCACGAGAAAGGCTCCTTCACCGGTGCGACCGCGCGCAAGCCGGGCAAGTTCGAGGTGGCCGATCACGGGACGGTCTTCCTCGATGAGATCGGCGATTTGCCGCTCGGCTGCCAATCGAAGTTGCTGCGACTCCTCGAGCAGAGATGCTTCGAGCGCGTCGGCGGTACCGAAAGCGTGCACGTGGATGTGCGCGTCGTGGCGGCGACGCACCGCGATCTCGCGCGCGAAGCCGAGGCCGGCAACTTTCGCGAGGATCTCTTTTATCGCCTCAATGTGTTGCAGGTGATGGTGCCGCCTCTGCGGGAGCGCCCCGAGGATATCGATCTGATGGTCGAGCATTTCCTCGACGAGTTTTCGCGGCAAATGGGTGGTCGCCGGGTTCGCCTGTCGCCGGAAACGCAGGCGCGGCTCCTCTCGCAACCGTGGCCCGGCAACGTGCGACAGCTTCGCAACACGCTCGAGAGTTGCGTCGTGATGGCGTCGGGCGACACCATTGAGCTCAGCGACTTGCCGCTCCTCAACGCGCCGCGCACGACTGCGGTCGCCGGCGAATGGCTGCCGCGCTCACTCGATGAGGTGGAGCACGAACACATCGCGCGCATGCTCGGCTACGTGGAGTGGAATAAATCGAAGGCGGCGGAGCTGCTCGGCATCGAGCGTTCGACCTTGTACGCGCGCATCCGCAACTACAATCTCAAAGCGCCGGGGGAAAAATGAACAGCGTGACGGTGCTGACATTCGCCGCCTGGTTCAGCCTCAACGGCGACGCGAGCACCGCGCTCGAGAGCCGCTTGCCGGCGGGTCCGATGCCGGCGCGCGTCGCGCTCAACGCGCTCGCGGCGATTGAGGCGTGCGAAGTGATCACGGACGAGCCGCACCTCATCGAACAAGTCGTGTGGACGTTCGCGCCGCTCGCGATCGACGCCGCGAATCGATTCAACGTCGAAGCCGCGTTGCGCGCGGCGGGAGTGTATGTGCTGTCCATCAGCGGCACGGACGGCAAGCCTTGGCTCTTCGCGATGAGCGCGCCGATGCGGCGGCCACAGGCCGAGCTGCCATATGAGATCGAAATCGCGCT
This sequence comes from Planctomycetota bacterium, assembly GCA_046154185.1. Taxonomy (GTDB): domain Bacteria; phylum Planctomycetota; class UBA8108; order UBA1146; family JAJFFE01; genus JBJXGE01. Next base: position 14,658 of record JBJXGE010000083.1, on the reverse strand, counting down.
CGTGCGGCACGTCGATGCCGGCGCGGCCGCCGAGTATTTGCTGAAGGAGATCGAGAAGGCCGAGACGGACCAAGTACCGGTCGATGATCGCACGCGCGTTATCCCGGATCCGCGCACGCAAAAGTTGCTCTTCCGCTACACATCGCCCGTGCGACTCGAACAATACCTCGCGCTCCTCGCGGCGTACGATGTCCCGCCCGTGCCGACGGAGGATCGCGAACTCTTGAAGAGCTGGCGCTGCCGCTATCTGCGCGCCGATGAACTCGCGGAGCGTCTCCACAAAGCGTGGGACCGCGCGCCCCTCCACGTCGTGACGCATCGAGAGAGCAACTCCCTGCTGATGCGGGTCCCCCCGCAAATCTGGCGCGACGTCGAGGAAATCCTGCAACGACTCGACGTGAAGCAATGATCCTCAAATAAAATCAGCCGGGCCTGAAGGGCCCACAGACTAACGCCCAGGGATGGCCGGTACTCCGGCCTTCCCCGGGTCCATCGCGGCGCTCAGCACTTGTCGAATCTTGCGGTGCAGGTCTTCGGCGGTGAACGGCTTCGGGATGAAATCCGCGTGCTCTTCCACGCCGCGCCGCACCAGTGGATCGCCGGAATAGCCGGACATGTAGAGCACTTTGATGCCGGGCGAGATGGCGCTGATGCGATCCGCGAGCGCCCGGCCGCCGAGGCCCGGCATTACGACGTCGGTCAGCAATAACCGCAACTCCGACTTATGCGCTGAACAGAGGCTAAAGGCCTCGTCGTCATTCGACGCCACGTGCACGCGATACCCCATCGACTTCAGAATGTGGCCGACGAGCGTGCGCACCGCGTCGTTGTCCTCGACCAGCAAGATTTCGTCGTGGGACTCGGCCGGCGCGCCGTTGAGCGCGACCGGCGCGCTCCGCGCCGACGCGGGAACGGACGCGCCCTCAAAGTACGGCAAATAGATCTCGAACAACGTGCCGCGCCCGGGCCGACTCTTGACCTGCATGGCGCCGTGGGAGCGCCGCACGATCGAATAAACCGCCGGGAGTCCCAGGCCCCCGTTGAGCGACGTCGGTTTGGTTGTGTAGAACGGCTCGAAGATTCGCGTCAGGGTTTCTTGATCCATGCCGCAACCGGTATCGCGCACGGTGAGCAGCACGTGCCGGCCGAGCGCGATGCCGGTCCGCGCGGCGAGGGCCTCGGGGACGCTCGAGAGTCGCACTCCGAGTTGTAAGAGCCCACCTTTCGGCATGGCGTCGCGCGCATTGATCACCAGAATCATGAGCGCTTGCTCGATTTGACCTCCGTCCACTTGCACGAGCGCGGGTTCGTCGCAGTGCGCGAACTCCACCACGATCTTCTCGCCGTTCAGTCGTTGGAGGAGCGGCTCCAATTCGCGCAAGACGGCGCCGACATCCACCACGCGGGGATCCTGATGTTGCTGGCGGCTGAAGCTCATCAAAAGCCGCGAAAACTGCGTCGCTTGTTCCGCCGACTTTTTGATCTCGGCGAGCGCATCGGTGATGCGTCCGCTGTCCTTGACCTCACCGAGCAAGTAGTCGCTATAGCCGAGAATTACCGCCAACAAATTATTGAAGTCATTGGCGACGCCACCCGCGAAGCGGGAGATCGCTTCCATTTTTTGCGCGTGGTGAAGCTGCTCTTCGGTTTGGCGGGAAGACTGTTCCGCGCGCCGGCGGCCGGTGATGTCCGTTTGCGTCCCGGCCATGCGGGCGACGCGCCCCACCGCGTCGTAGATCGCCGAGCCGCGCGTGAGCACCCAGCGATAAGCACCGTCGCGATGCAGAATGCGATACTCGCATTCGCAATGGGCGGTGCGACCTTCGAGATGCGCAGTGAGCGCGTGCTTGAGTCTTTGCACATCATCGGCGTGAACGCGGCGAAACCACTCGGCGGAACTTTCGCTGAGCTCGCCGTTTCGATAACCGAGCAGCGACTTCCACCGCTCGGAGTAGTAACACGCGTCGCGAATCAAATCCCAATCCCAGACTCCATCGTCGGCGCCGAGAATCGCGAGGGCCGAATGAAGTTGCGGATCATTCGCCGCCTCCGGTCGGAGCGCGTGGTCGATCGCTCGTCGCATGCTGCTCACGCAGACCGATACGCGCGGCAACAGGGCGTGGCCCGCCAGCGCGAGCTGAGTCCGCTCGACATCGGATAACTCGGGGTCGGCGACGAGGACCAGCGGAGTGCGAATACCGCGGGCTGCAAGCGGCGCCGCCAATGCCTCATGCGCACGTTCAGCCGCGATGCGACTCGTGGCGATGCAAAGGTCAAACTCGTTCGTCGCCGCGAGGCGACGGCGGGCTTCCGCATAGCTGTGCACGCCGACCGCCGTGACGCCGTTCGGTGCGCATTCGCGTAGCACCGCCGAGAGCTGTTCGAGGTCGCCCTTATAAAACGTAACCAGGAGCACGCGGAGCATCGGCTGCTGCATGTGGTCTCCCTGGCGGTGGAGGAATGATCCCGGTCGATGTCGCTTTCGTCAATTCGCGGGGCGAACGCCCCGCCGGCGACGGTTGTTGCAAAACGATACAAGCGGCTTGTACCCGTCAACCACAGTTCGGCGGAGCCGCCCGTCGCGGCCGACGGAAATGCACACAAACCTTTGACTCACAGCGCGCTGTGAATTATTTGGGGGCTCTCCGAATTGGACGCCCGTTTGCCCTGCGTCGATCGTTCCCGAGTGAAAGTCAATTTCGATGAATGACAATTTTGTGAATCAGCGGTTGAGCGGGAGTGGAAGGTCGACGCGGTCGAGCTTCTCGCGGAAAGGCGATGCGAGGTACCCGATGAATCAGTTGTTGCAAGTGAAACGCGGTTCGCGGTCGCGCGGTCAGCGGCGAAGCGGCGCGCTCGGACTGTTAGCACTGCTGTTCGTCGGCGGAATGGAAGTCGGCGCTCACGCACAGGATCCCACGCCGCCGGCGGAGCCAACGACGCCGACCACCACGAAGAGCGTCGCGCCCCAGGATGGCGCACTCGGCAAAGGCAAGGTCACGATCAAGGGCTGCATGGAGCTTATCGGCGTGCTCACCGGCAAGACCGTGTTGTTCCCAAGCGAGGATCCGGCTTTCGCGGACAACATCGAGTTCGAGAACATCGTAGAAATCCAGCCCCTCAAGTACGAAGTGCTCAAGATCTTTCTAGAAATCAACGGCTACAACGTCTCCGAAGCAATGACCGACGAGGGTGTCGCAGTGATCACCATGGAAAGCACCACCCAACGCGCGCAGCCAGGGGGCGCTGAAGGGGCACATAAGTTCAACAACGTCGACATATTTTCGAAGGGCGCTTCCTTTCCGGCACAACAAGACGATCGGATCGCGACCCTCGTCCTACAATTGCAGTTCGCCGATTCCACCACGGTCGTCACAGCGTTACAGAGCCTGCTCGGCGTTCAAGGGGGCGCAAAGAGTGGCAGCATTACGATTGTTCCTCTCCCGCAAAACCAAACACTGATCATCAAGGCGAAGGTCGCGATCCTGAGCCACATTCAGGAACTCGTGAAGTACATCGATGTCGACGTGAAGGGGCCCGAGACGATCCTCGAAGTGCGCGAGCTGTACTACGCCGATGCGTACGAGATGGTCGACTTGCTCCGCCAAGCGCTCGAGACTTCCAGTGGACCACTCGGTCGCTCAGGTCGCGGCGCGAATCCCGCCGCGGCGGGTGGCGCTCCCGCGACGTCGAGTCGGGGAATCTTGCGCGGCGAAGTCACGCAGCTCATCCCCGATAGCCGCACGCAAAAAATCATCATCCAAACGACGAGCCCAGAGGAACTCGAGCTCGTGCAGACGCTGATCGACGAACTCGACAGCAAACTGCGGCTCACACGCAGCCTGACCCATGTCTACCGCGTGCGCTTCTTGAAGGCGTCCGATCTGCAGACCACCGTGACGCAGCTCATCGACGGGTCGCAAGGACAACTCGGCCAGCCGCGGTCGCGCACGACCGGGACTGGCTCGCGCGCCCGTCCCGGCACGACCCCGCCGGCCGCGGGCACGACGCCCGCGCAAGTCACGCCGTCGCGCATCGTCGCACACGACGAGACCAACTCGATCTTGATCCAAGCGGAACCCGAGGAGTACGAGATGATCCTCGGCATTTTGAAAGACATCGACGTCAAGCGCCGCCAGGTTTTTCTCGAGGCGGCGCTCTTACAAGTCGCCGACAACTCGAGCCTCAACTACACGCTCGAGTACTTGGCCGGCAACCTCGACGACGAAGCGACGCGCGTCGCGGCGATGAGCGCGTTCGGGCTCTCGACAATCGACGTCGAGCAACTTCCCAACAATTTCGATCGCGTGTTTAGCCCGTCCGCGCCGACGACGGGTTTCTTCGGCGTCGTGAGCAACAACGGTCAACTGCCCGTCTTGTTGCGCGCGATCAAGACCGACTCGAACTCGGAAATCCTCGCGACGCCATTCATCTTGGCGGACGACAACCAAGAGAACGAGATTCGCGTCGAGACGCAGATCTACTACGAGCAAACGACGCAAGGACAAGTGACCTCGACGTCCGGCCTCGATTCGGAGCGCGCGGGTATCGACTTGAAACTCACCCCGACGATCGCGCGCGACGTCGTGCTGCTCGACCTGACGCTCGAAGTCTCGAGCTTTGCGCGTGCGTCGACTGGTAGCGGCTCGCTGCCCGACAAATCCACGAACACCGTCACGAGTCGCGTGACGATTCCCGATAGTCAGCTCTACATCATCGGCGGCTTGGCGCGCGACAACTCCGAACTGGTGGTCGACAAGGTGCCGATCCTCGGCGACCTGCCGATCATCGGTCGCTTGTTCCAATCGCGCGCGTCGTCGAAGTCGCGCCAGAACCTGTACGTGTTCCTCACCGCGCACATCCTCGACGACGACTACCCGACGTTGCAGCAAGAGTTCACGCAGGAAGCGCTCGACAGCGCGAAGTCGTTCAACGAGAAGATCAAAGTCCAGAACTTTGAAGCCAAGAGCGCGCGACCGCCGCGCACGGGCGACGGGGCGCCCAAGACCGACACGCCCGCTCCCACGCCCGTTGCACCAGCGCCGGCCGGCGCCGATCCGCAGCGCCCCGAAAGACAGCGTCCATGAAGCTTGCGCTCTTCAAAGACCTCGTGCACGAGGGGCACTTGAGTGAGCAACAGCTCACCGAGTGCCTCGAGGATGAGCGGCTCTCCGGCGAGCCGCTCGACCGCATCTTGCGGCAAAAAGGCTACGTCACGGAAATCGCGCTGTTGCAGATGCTGGCGCGTCGGCTGCGACTCCCCTATCTCGCGCAGCTCGAGGACATCGAAGTACCGGCGACCTTTCGCGAGAAAGTGCCCGCGCATTTTGCGCGTAACTACAACTTGGTCGGCGTCGAGCAGTCGAATGGTGTGTTGAAGGTTGCGACCTGCGACCCACTCGATATTCACCCGATGGACGACCTCGCGAGCATGGTCGGTTTCGCGGTCGAACCGGTTGTCGCGCCGCGCGGTGAGATTACTTCGCTCATCAACCGCGCCTACCAGCGTTCCTCGACGGACGTCGACGAGCTGCTCGAAGGGCTCGAGGATGATGAGATTCTCGGGCTCGCGGCCGAGATCGTCGAATCCGAAGACGTGCTCGATATCGCCAACAAGGCGCCGATCATCAAGTTGATGAACACGATCTTGTTTGAGGCACTCAAGCTGCGCGCGTCCGATATTCACCTGCAACCTTACGAAGATCGCTTGCAGGTCCGCTATCGCATCGATGGCATCCTCTACGACTCCAAAGTGATCCCGAAAAAAGTGCAGGAAGCGCTCATCTCGCGCGTCAAGATCATGGGCAAGATGGACATCGCGGAGCGCCGACTCCCGCAGGACGGCCGCACGACGATCAAAGTCGGCGAAGGTGAGGTCGACCTGCGAATCTCGTCCGTGCCGACCTCCGGTGGCGAACGCATCGTGTTTCGTTTGCTCGACAAGAGCGCGCGCCTCTACAAGCTCGAAGAGATCGGGCTGAACGAACACAATCTGCAGCTCATGCGCCACTTGCTGTCGTGCTCGCACGGGATCGTCCTGGTGACGGGCCCGACCGGCTCGGGCAAGACCACGACGTTGTACGCGAGCCTCGGCGAAGTGAACTCGGCCGAAAAGAACATCATCACGATCGAAGACCCCATCGAATACAACATGGGGAATATCAGTCAGATCCAGGTGTCGACGAAGAAAGGTCTGACTTTCGCGGCCGGCCTGCGTTCGCTCCTGCGCCAAGACCCTGACGTAATGATGGTCGGCGAGATCCGCGACCCGGAAACCGCCGCGATTGCGGTGCAAGCCGCGAACACCGGCCACTTGGTGTTCTCCACTTTGCACACCAACGACTCGGCCGGCGCCGTGACGCGGCTCATCGATCTCGGTGTCGAGCCTTACCTCGTGTCGAGTTCGCTCATCGGCGTCGTTGCGCAGCGTTTGGTGCGCGTCATCTGCCCGCGCTGCAAAGTCGGCTACACGCCATCCGAGGGCGAGTTGCACGAGCTCAAGAGTAAGCGCTCGGATCTCAAGAATGGGCAGTTGTTCCGCGGCGAAGGCTGCGACGCTTGTCTCGGGCGCGGGCTTTACGACCGCACGGCGCTCTACGAAATCATGATCATCAACGAACGCATTCGCGACCAAGTGATTGCGCGCACGAGCGCGTCGGTGATCAAGCAGTCAGCGGTCGAGACCGGCGAACTGCGCACTTTGCGCATGGACGGTTGCGAAAAAGTTCGCATGGGTGTGAGCACGCTCGAAGAAGTTTACCGCGTCACGCAAATGGACGTTTTCTAACAATGCCGAATTTTCAATACGATGCGCTGACGACTCGCGGGAAGTCCGTGCGCGGCACGGTGGACGCGGACACCGCGCGCGACGCGCGCGAAAAACTGCGTCGGCAAGACGTGCGCGTCACGCGCATGCTCAGAATCGAGTCGGCGACGAAGCGCGACGCGGGCGAGCGTCGCTTTCGACTCGAGCGCAGAATCAGCCCCGGCACACTCGCGATCTTCACGCGTCAGCTCGCGACCTTGCTGCGTTCCGGAATTCACCTTTCGGAGTCGCTCGGCGCGTTGATCGAGCAAGTCGCCGATCGGCAGATCGATCTCATTCTGCGCGACATCCGCGAGAAGATTGTCTCCGGCACCGGGCTCGCCGAGGCTATGTCGTTTCACCCGCTGATGTTCTCCGACATCTACGTCAACATGGTGCGCGCGGGCGAAGCCAGCGGCAACCTCGATACCGTGCTCATTCGGCTGGCGGAGTATCTCCAGAAGCAAGCGAGCCTGCGCGGCAAGATTCGCAATGCGCTGACGTATCCGATCGTGATGGTGACGGTGGGGCTCGGCGTCGTCACGTTTCTCATGTCGTACGTGGTCCCGAAGATCACGAAAATTTTGACCTCTCGCAAGCAAGCGCTGCCGTGGACCACCGAGACGCTGATGTTGATCAGCGACTTCTTCAAGAATTACTGGTGGATGGCGCTGATCGCGCTGCTCGCTGCGATGGTGGCTCTGCGACTCTTCATCGGCACCGAGAAAGGCCGCTTCATCTACGACACCGTTTTGTTGCGCGTGCCGGTGATCGGCAACTTATTTCGCAAGCAAGCCGTCTCACGGTTCACGATCACGTTCTCCGCCCTGCTGCGGAGTGGCCTGCCGGCGCTCGAAGCCCTCAGTATTGTCAGCCGGGTCGTGAATAACTCGGTCATGAAGCGCGTGCTCGACAAAGTTTCCGAGCGCATCATCGAGGGCACGGATATCGCTTCCCCGTTGAAATCGTCGAAAATTTTTCCGCCGATGGTGGCCTACATGATTGCCGTCGGCGAGCAGAGCGGGCAACTCGAGGAGATTCTCGATCGCATCTCCGTCGCCTACGAAGAAGAAATCGATCTGAGCGTGCAACAGCTCACGTCGCTCATCGAGCCGGTGATCATCATCCTGCTCGCGGTGGTCGTTGGATTCATCATCATGGCGGTGCTCATGCCACTCCTGCAGTTCAACAAGGTCTAATCCCAGAGTAAGCGCTGCGCGCGGCCGCACAGGCGGCCAGCGGCGTTCTTTTGTGGTCCTCGGGGCTGACAAATTGTAGGGTGGCACGGGATTTGATGCAGACATCTCAAGCGATACGATCTAGCGCCAATCAACGCGGACCGGCGCTTCGCGACGTCGACAACAGAAAGGACGCGTCATGAAAGACTTAATGCACGCGAGCGACTCGAAACGTAGAACACAGCTGCGAGCCGGAGGGCAAGCCGGTCGGCGGGCGGAAGGCTTCACACTGTTGGAACTCATTGTCGTCATTACGATCATCGGGATCCTAGCGACTGCCGTGGTGGTAAACGTCGCGGGCTCCGATGACAAGGCCCGCGTCGCGCGGGTGCGGCAAGACTTCAGCGCCATTAAAACGGCGGCCAGCATGTACAAGTCGGACCACACGCGATACCCGGAGACGTTGCAAGAGCTGATGAATCCGCCGGCCACGCGCGATGGCCGCCAGCCGAAGTATCTCGATAACGAGCCGCTCGACCCGTGGACGAACGAGTACTACTTCTACGAACGCACGCAAAACGGCTCGGTCCGGATATGGTCGTTCGGCGCCGATCAGTCGCAAGGCGGGACCGGATTCGATGAAGACCTCGATAGCGAGAATGTACGACAGTAATGGTGAAACCATCGGCAGCACCGACCGCACCGCCGCAGCGCGGCTTCACTTTGTTGGAAATGATTCTTGTCATTACCATTCTCGGTGCGTTGATGGCGATGGTGCTGCCGAGCCTCGAGGGCATTTCGCCGAAATACCGGTTGCGCTCCGCCGCCCGTACGGTTGGCAGCTCGATCAACTGGGCGAAGAGTCTCGCGGGCGGCTTGGCGAAGACCCATGTGTTGCACTACGACCTCGAGACGCAGCAGTTCTGGATCATTCAACCGCCGCGCTTTGATCAGGATCCAGAAATGCCGTACGACGAACGCGACACTTTTCTCCCGACCGACTTGCCGGAGCATATCAAGATCAAGCACGTGGTGATGCCCGACGGCACCGTTCACGACAGTGGCGGTGTCGATGTCCCGGTCGACTCGCTCGGTTATTTCGGAAGTCACATCGTCGTGTTGATCAACGAGGACGAACGCCTGTTGAGCGTCAAATACAACGCGCTCGTCGGCGCCGTCGACTTCACCGAGGGAGAGGCGCGGTTCAGTGAGTTTTAGTCGCGCGAACAACTCGGGCGGCGGCGCGCCGATGGCGCGACGAAATCGAGTCGACGCCTTCACGTTGGTCGAGCTCGTGCTCGCCATTGCGCTCTTGAGCGGCGGGTTCTTGACCATGTTGTTGTTGCGCACCGAGACCGTGGAGCGCGCCTACGAATACAATCGCACTCGTTTGGTCCAACGCCTCGCCCAAGAAAAGCTCGACGAAATCCTCTACGGGATCGAAACGAATAATCAGGGCACTTTCGAAGAGCAACCGGAATGGCGCTGGGAAATCAAATCGAATTTGCTGTCGAGCAACGGCCCCGACTTGCTGGAGTGCTCGATCGAAGTCTTGATGCCGAATGAAGAGACTATTTCCGGTGAAAAAAACTATCGACTGAGCACGTGGTTCTTGCCCGACCCCGAACATCCGCTAGCGCTCGAGGCCGCCGGAACGACCTCCAGTGACGGGACTTCGCGATGAGGAACACCAAAGCTTCGCGTGCCGGCTTCACCTTGTTGGAGGTCGTCATCGTCATCGGGATTTTTGGCTTGGTGCTGGTCGGCGCCTACCAGATTCTCGATCAAACTCTGCAGGCAGAGCAGCTCGTCGAAAAAATGACGAGTTCAGGAAAGTACGGTCAGGCGATCCTCGGGCTCATTCGGCGCGACTTGCAAAGCGCGGTTTTCAAAGGCCACGGCAAACAGATTTTTCTAGGCGAAGATCACGGCGAAAGTCCGTCGGCGTCGGACACGCTGCATTTCATTACGACCGCGCCGGTCGGTCCGCCGCCGGACGGCGTCGAATGGTCCGGGGAATTCGCTGGCGTTGGCTACGCGCTCGGGCGCGGTGAGGACGGCGTCTTTACGCTCTTTCGGCGCGTCAAACATAACACGCGCGAAGATCCGCTCGATGGTGGTCGCTACGAACCGGTGTACGAGCGAATGAAATCGCTTTCGTTTCAATACCTCGATCGCGGCAGCGAGTGGGTCACGAGTTGGAACGCTGAAGAACGACTCCCGGCCGATGACGACAACACCGAGGACATTGAAGCCGAAGAAGGCATGGAGGAAGCGCCGAGCGGTCTCAGCGGTGACACGCCGGACGAATCCGACGACGAGTCGGAGGAGGAGCCGCCGCTCGTGCTACCGCGTGCCGTGCTCGTCGAGATTCAGATCTTCCTCGGCGACGAGACCGGAATTCGTCTCGGCCCGAACAATGAGCGTTTGTTTGAAGTGTTCAAGACGATTGTGCCGATCCTAGTAACCGAAGAACTCGAGCTCGATCCCGAATTGCTTGGAGATGCCGATTCTAGTTCGGGCGACTCGTCGGAGTCTTCTGGTACGTCGCCCGGTACCGGGACCTCGGGTTCGCAGAGCCCGAGCGGCGGCTCGAGCGGCGCGAGTCGTGCCCCGCGGTAAACTCGGCGATCGCTCGCATCTGTAACCGTAGATTGAATTTGCCGGACTCTCGTGAGGAAGATAAATCTGGGGTCTTGCGTGATCCTCGCGGACTTGTCGACCCAGAGAGTTCGGCATTCTCCTCCCCACCTCTTTTCTCCAAGATTCCTGTAAACGCGCGGCTTCGCCCCGTGTCACATTCGCACACCGGCCGTCGGCAGGCTGCGCCGGCCTGTCCTTCACGCGCGATAAGTCGCGCTTCTCTTCGCGCTTAGCCGGTAATGCGGCGGCGCACGGACATTATCAACTGGCGCAGCGTTTGCTTAAGCCCGGCTCGTCGGTCCAAGTCGGTGCGCTCCGTCGAAGACTGACGTCTGTGCCAGGATTGGTGCCAGGACTGACTCCGCGAGCACTGACGCTGTCGACAGAACGGATTCCGTCGGCGGCTAGACACGTTGTTGGCTTGACGTAGAATCAGCCCCCTTCTTCACCCGGTCGGGGATTGATGAGGAGCAGCAGTCGAAGTTGTCAGAAACTCAATGGTGGGAATTGGGTTAGCTGAGCTGATAGACGGCGCGAATCATCGCTGAGCACGTCGCTCGACGCGCTTCGATCTGATGTGTGAGCGAGAATTTGGCTTGAGTGCGATAGAGATAGCAGAGGATTCCCTCGATTTTAGACACACCGTCGTCGCCGTCCGGATGGGCGAGAGGGTTTTGAAAGGAAGCGGTAGTTTGATGACGCATACAGCTCTCGGCCGGTTGACTGCCGGTCGAAGATTGCGTTCTAGCGCCGGTTTCAGCGTCGGCAAAACGCGGCTCTTTCTCGTAGCGAGTTTGTTGCTCGTAGTTGGGCTCAGTTTTGGGTGCAACTCGGGTGGTCGTGAGGGAAAGCAACTCATTTCCGGGGTGAATGTCTCAGCCGCGCCGCTGCCATTTGACAACAGGTCCTATGGTGGACCCGATCTCGAAACAAAGCGCTACGCGCACACCGCGACGACGCTCGAGGATGGCCGCGTGCTGGTCGTGGGCGGATCCGACGAACGGCTCCTCACGTCGCTCGATTCCGCCGAGATTTTCGACCAGTCGATCCGCGATGTCGCCCCGTTGCCGGAGTCGATTACCGGTAAATGGATCGACACCAATTTTGTCGGCGACCCGATTCTCTTGAAAAATGGTGGACGCATTTATCACACCGCCACGTTGCTCCCGGATGGCAATGTGTTGGTTTGCGGCGGTTCAGAGGACGCGATCGTCGCGGAAGCTCACCCGATCTCGGAAATCTTTGACGCGGTCGCGCGCGAGTTTGCGCCGGACGTGCTCGAAGTCGTCGAAGACATGCTGTTCCCGCGTTTTCGTCATACGGCCACCTTGTTGTCGAGCGGTCGCGTGTTGATCGTGGGTGGTCAACGGAGCGTACAAGAGACGATCATCGATCCGAACTTCCCGCCCGGTAGCCCGTTCTTCCAGTTCGATATCACGGTGTTCCCGTCGACGAAGTCCATCGAAGTTTTCAATCCTTCGTCGCTGTCGTTCGAACTCCCGGTCGATGGGCTTGGCCAAGAGGCTGAGTTGCAGTCGAGCCGCGGCCGGGCGTCGCACGCTACGGCTGCAATCGCCGGTTTCGACGGTCGCGTCGGCACCGGGGACGACGTGATCCTTACGGGCTGCGGCTACCAGACGCTGTCGACGATCTTCGCGCCGGAACTCAAATTTCCGGGCCAACCGGGGCGCGACCTCCAAGCCAGTCTCGAGTTTTTCGATCAAGACAGTCAGGTGAACTCGCTGGCGGCGGGCGTCGCGCTGCTTCAGCGCGCGAGCGGTGCGACCATGATGAATCTCGGCCTTTTCCGCGATTCGACTTTTGACGTGCCGGCACCCGGGCCGCAGATCAAGGGCGTCAATAACATCGTGATGATTTGTAATGGCGATAACGACGGGGGTTGCCTGGATTCCACAACCGCGACGGAAATCATCGTTTGCACGTTCACGGGTTTTGGCCCAGCGACCGGCATTCAGTTTTTCCAGCCGTCGCACCCGACCGGTGGGCAGGGCTTCGAGGGTCTCGTGCAAGATCCGATGAACTGCGCTGTCCACGGTCGTAGCTCGGCTCCCGCGGTGGCGTTGCCGGCCCGGCGGTTGTTCGAAGGCACGGAGATCTTGACGACTTGGATCCTGACCGCCGGCGGACACTGGACATTTACGACCCCTGGCGGCTGTGCGGAAATTCCCGCAGTAGTGTGCAACTTCACGAACATCGCGGCGTTCCACATTTACGACCCGTTCTACGACGTCAACAGTGTGGTGCCGTGGGAACTGGGTGCGAACCGCAGCTCGCTGAATCCAACCGGAGTCATCGGCGTGTGGTTGAACGCCGATGGATTCATTCCCCAGTACGAGCTGACCGATGTGGGCGGTGGAATGTTCGAGGCCCTCGGCTTCGACAACGACCCGGTTTTGACGCAGCCGGTTGGCCTCCTGAAGAAGGACCGAGTGATGCACACGCTGTCGCAGTTGCCGGGCGAAGACGGCATCCTCAATACGCCGGACGACCGCGTCTTGGTGGCCGGCGGCGGAGCGACTTACCTCACCGACTTCGGTGGCGAAGTGGTGAGCATTAGCTGCGAGATCTACCTCCCACCGGGAGCGAACGGATTGTAGTCGTCGCTCGCCACTGAGATTTCGCCTCGGGAATGGGCAGGACTCGACGAGCGGTCGATCCTGCCCATTTTCTTGCGCGCGCGATTTTCGCGCGTTGATTCTTGCAACGTGATCGCCCTCCACCCCGTCGCAGAGAGTGTTGAACAATAGCGATGAACATCCGAAGGATCGAGCAGAGTGACCGCGCAGAACTAAGCAGAAAAGTTCGAATGGACGAGCGAGTCAGCGGTCGGGTCGCCGCGCCGGTCTTACTCCTCGCGCTGCTGTTGATCTTCGTCGCACTCGCGTTGTACCGCATCGTCGCGAAGCCGTCGGAGACGCCGGCGCCGATTCCCGGCGATGTATCGGCGGCGGTGAAACCGACTCCAGTGATCGAACCGACTGCAGCAGAGCCATTGGTGCCGAATGACGAAGCGCCGGTCAAGCGCCTCGAAAAGCCGGACGGGGTGGCGGCGGTGCCGGATGAGATTCGGAAACAAATCGAAACGCTCCTCGACAGCATGACCATGCCGCCCCAACACCTGCAGACCAATAAGAAATTGGCGGCGGTCAAGCGCGCCCGCGACGAACTTGAGGCGTTACTCAAGACACTACCGGAAGAGTACGCGCCGTGGATCAACGCACTCATGATCGAAGAACCGGATTTCGTGAAACGCCGCCTGCTCATTGTCGGTCTCGGCGAAATCGGTGGCGATTACGCGGCGATGGCACTGCGCGACCACTACACCAATCGTCTGCAGCTGGCGGACGGCTCGAATGAAGTGAAGTACACGGTGGAATCGCTCGGCAAAGTCAACAATCCACTGTCCTATGACTTGCTCGTCAGCATGGTCGGCAAAGCGCCGCCCGAACATCGCTTTCGATTCGTCACGGAGATCGGCAACCACGTCGAGGGCGCGCGCGCCATCCCGCTCCTGACGGATGTCATGGCCAACGATGAAAGCATGGATGCGCGCAACCGCGCGGCGCAAGCGCTCAAGAAGGTCGGAGACGCCGCGTCGGCGCGCGATATCGAGAGTCAGCTCGAAGTAGAAACGGTTGCTCACGTGCGCCAAACCATGATCGGCGCGCTCGGCGGCATTGGCGATCTGGGTTCGCTCAGCGTGCTCGAACGGATCGCAACCACAGATACTGACGCCGTCTCGCGCTTGTCGGCGATCGATTCGATCGGCAAGATCGGCGGCACCGCAGCCAAGAAGATTCTTGAAAGAATCGCCGAGAGCGAGCAGCATGACCGCGTGCGCCGCGATGCCCGCAAGGAAGTCGTGAAACTCGAGCAAAAAGGCTTCTAGTGCCGTGTCAGGCAACCTTGGCCCGCTAGGTTCGAGGCAACTTGGGTTAGGCTTGGTCGCGAGCGACCGAGCGAAACCGGAGGCGACCTGCCTGGTCGTTGAGGATTTCGCGACGGAGGAGC
>JBJXGE010000081.1:0-22314 GCA_046154185.1 Planctomycetota bacterium | reverse complement strand
AGCGTATCGCCTATCCCACCAGCATTCACAACCAGGTACTTTCGGAAAAAGTCATCGTCGGTCGTCAAATATGCCGACAAAAAGGCAATGTGGAATTCCGGAACATTACCACTGATGACTCCGCCCCGCAGCGCCGACGCAAGGCACTGCTGAACGTTCAGTGATGAATCATCACTGAATCTGCCCAAAGCGTAGGCATACAACTCAGGGTTGCGTTTTAACACACCATCCATCGTCGCCGCTACATTTAAAGCGAGTGTTGCAGAGTCTTTGGATCGATCCTCCATTCCGAGGAGGTCCAGAACCGCCTTCAGGCTCTCCGAAGGCGGAAACCTCATGAAGATGCCCCGAAGAAATGCTGTTTTTGTGTCATTCACAGATTGCAGCTTCGAGTCTGCAAGGGCCGCGCGCAGCTCATCTGTTAACGCATCCACAAGGCTAACTGGTCGAAGTGCTTGATCAGAATCCGCATGCGGCCGCGAAGGCGCCGCGTCCGAGATCGGATGTTCGACAGATGGTTCGGTCACATCGTCGCCAATTTTGTTAACAATCGGTTCCTGCTCAATCACGGTTGAGTCAGTCTGTCTGGAGCTTAGGGCGAACCAACCCAACGCGGCCATGACCAGCACGCCGACAGCTACCAGCAGTTTCTTCATCGTCCTCAACCTTCGCCGCCACACTGTCCGTTGCTTGTGTACTTCTTGCAGCCGAAGTCCAAGACTTCTGTATCGACTCGTAGACACACTCGGGTTCCACCCACATCGGTGCATTCGTAAGAGAATTTCTCTTTCGTTGTTTCAACGCAGATGATCGTTTCAAGGCACACGGTGTTCGGGTTAGGCTCGCAATCCCATGAATACGCCCAAATAGTGTAAGCCGGGCAGAAAAACCCGGGAGGGCAGTACTCACCAGTAGTTGCCGTTTCCACCAGAGTTGATATTTTTACAGCCTTCTCGCACGGGGGAAGCGCGCAACAGAAGTAGGTGGCTGCAATAGCCGCAAGAAAAACGCACATTCCTGAAAAAATTGGAAGCTTCACGCGTGAATCCTTCTGCGTTGCCGTTGCCACTATGGCATTCAGTAGGTTCGAACCCCCTTAGCGAGAGGTCTACCACTCGGGGCGCAGCCGGTCAATCATCGGTGTTCGATTTCCCTCGACGTCACACTGGTGCCTCTCTCCATATCTCAAAATACCGCCTCACAGTCACAACAAGTATCTTGTGTAACGGAGGTTGCCGACGCGAGGACGGAGCGACGATGGCGGGCATCTACGGACTTGGTCGGGACATCGCCAGCGAGTGTGAATTGGTTGCTAGGCAAGCGAGTATTGAATGCATTGATGCGACCTCGGCGGCCTTCGAGCGGCGCGCGGCTGCGGAAAAATAGGCGAACTTTGGGCCTCGAAGTCAGCGAGCGAAAACGACATCGCCCGCACCGGTTTCATCTCGCAATGCGAGTCGGCGTGAAGCTGGCGAGATGAGACGCAGGCGTCCGGCTCCGGTCGTCGCTACGCCGAGATGCCCGGCGTCGCCGGTAGCATCTGCGCGCGATGGAGAACGACCATCTGCCACGTGCCGTGCGGGAAGCGAGTGTTTCGCCGGCCCGCACAGTACGCCTGAAACGCCTCGCGATAACTGTGTCGAAACGCGAGCTCCGCCTTGCGCATGGCGTAGTAGGTCGCGCCACGGCCGGCAAAGCGCGGATTGATTCGCCCCCACGGCTCGCGGTTGCGCGGCGATGCGTCGCGATCTTGCTTCAGGACGCCGTCCGCGCCGAGGATCTTGAGTCCGCGACGTGCGCGTTCCTCGCGCGCCTCGGCTTCGACCGCCTCGACCTGTTCGCGAATTCGCGCCGCCACGACTGCCGGCGAGCTTCCTTCGACTTCCGGCACACGTGTCGTGAACTCCACGAACTCGGGCCAGCGCTTGTTGGTCTTCGAAAAGAAGAAGTCGGGTTTGTACGCGCGGTACGTGACCGGCGCGCCGTCGCCGACGAAGCTCGTGACGCCGGGCCAGTCTTGATGGCTCTCCACTAAGCCGGCGGTCGTCACGTTCGCGAGCGTGTAGACGATTTTCTCGGAAACCGCCCCGCCCGACTTGGGCAGGCGCACTGCGCTGTACGATCGCCGCCGCCAAAACTCGCCGCTCTCGCGGTAGTAGCAATTGATCGCCCGCGCTAAAAGACTATTGAACCACTGCATGAATCTCGGCAGCCTGCGCCGCACATCGGTCACTACCAAATGAAAATGATTCGACGTGAACTGAAACGCATGCAGCACGATGCCGAAACGTCGTTCCGCATGGCCGAGCAAGTACAGAATCAGATTCTTGACGTCGGCGTCGGGTCGAAGCTTGAACAAGCGGCGGAGCGTGCGCTGCGTCACAAGATACGTGGCGCCGGTCAGAATGAGCCGGGGCGGTGTCATCGATTCCTCCCAAAATTGGGGGCCGCCGCCGCCAGGCAGAATCGCAGGATCGTATCGGAGTGCCTTCGAATCTCAACCTGTTTGCGCGCCTCGATAATTCGTTGGGAGACTGTCCACCGTCCGTCGATTCGGATCGCCGACGCCCGATCGTCGACTTTTCCACGAGCAGAGCGGCCGCCCGCCCTCGTTCTCCCAAACTCGGAGTGCGTAAAACCTGTCGGTCGGCGTCCGCCGATTGCGGATTGATGTCACGACGGGCCGGCGACTTTGCGTTTCACGTCTCGCCGTCACCGGGTCGCAACAGAGCGACCGCTAGCTCGACTCGCTCGGCATCGTCGGCAGTACTCTCTGAAAGGACCGCATGATCAAGTTCGCTCCCTACCCGATCACGATCAACGGTTCAAAGAAAGACGACGAAATACGGGCAAAGGTCGCGGCGCGAGTCAAGAAAGGCGAAATCAATGAGATCCAGGAGATCGAGGAGCTGGTTCGGCTGAACCCGAACAAATGGGACTACGTCGCCGATTCCAGCCCAGCGGCGGTCCACTACGAGGGGCGAATCCGCGCGCTGCTAAGCTACATCCGCGCCAACCGGGTCGGCTCGTGTCTGCTCGACATCCTTCGCAGCCGAGGAACCCTTCCAATCTGGATCATTCCCTACGATTCCGATCAGGTCAAAATGGACGGTGAGGGCAATGCCAAAGTCAAGTGGGCTCCTGAGGAATACGTCCGCACCAAAGCCGTTAGCCTGTCGTATTCCTTCGAGTTCTTCACCTACGATTCCTGGGGAAAGATGCCGGGCTCACGCGCCGACGAAGTGCTCTTCCACGAAATGGTCCACGCCTATCGGTTCGCGTGTCCGTCGATCACGAGGAACTACAAACCGCTACCCGGCTACAGGGATCACGAGGAGTTCCTCGCTCACCAGCTCAGCAATATCTATCGCTCGCTCCGCGGCGCCAAGAAATTCAACCTCGATTACACGGACAAGAAGCTAGGGTCGGGGGCCGAGTGCGAGGCATTGCTGCGGTCCAAGAAGCCGTTGATGGACGCTCTGGCGCTGTTCCTCGGCAGCGATCCATTGACCAAGGCCGTCGCGAAGATAAAGACGCTCTACAACCCGTTCGGAGATTTGGAGCGGCTCAAGCGGCGCTGAGGCCCGCGATTGCATCGTGTCGTATCGAAGAGTGCTACTGACGCCACGGCAATCCATAAACTGCTTCGCACTCGTGGTGACAGGACACGCACGCCTCATTGAGTCGTTCTGCACCGCTGCGAGCCGCTGCGAAGTCGCGAGCCGCCACGGCCGTAAGAGTTTCTACACTTCCTTGCTCGAGATTGCTGGCAGCGAAGGCCCACGTGTCGTCGCTTGTTGCAGCCGAATGCTCGAGCAACATATGCCCGGAATCGTGCAAATGCGTTGCGTGCTCCGCGAGAGCCGTCCAAGCGGGATCGTCGGAGGGCATCGCGCGGAGTCCATTCACGAGGGCAGAGAAATGCTTCGCGACCACGCTCGACATGGCATGACGTGGGGATGCAGATGATAGGGAATTCGTCGTCGTTCTGGTGCCGTCGCCATGGCCATTCACGAGGCAACCAGTCAGCCCGAAGACAGCGAGGTACGTGAGCACTTGGCCACAAGAGCGAACGGTCATGTAAAACCTCCCCAACTTCTCGGCGTCGTGCGCGCCATTAGAGCGCTTTGCTTGACAAAGAAGAAGAGCCGCGTCGCGGACCGACCTCGCAGCAATCTCCACACAGGACGATTCCCCAAGCTCACACGGCCCCGAGCATCTCGCCCGCCAACTGCCGCTGAATCGCCACAAACCTCTTCACCTGCTCCATCCTCGACCGCAGCGCCGCAACCTCGGCGCGCAGCGCGCTGTTCTCGCGCACGATTTTGACGAGGTTGGTCGTGTCCATCGGCGCGCCGCTGCTCGCACGTCTCGGCCCGCCGACAAGCCGTCCGACTTTGCGCGCGGCGCTCGGGCTCGCCTTACCGGTCTTCCCGACCCGCTTTCGCCACTTCGTGATCGCTGGCGAATGTAGACCGTATCTCTCGAGCACCGCACCCTTCGACCCGCGCGGCGCCGAGTCAATCTCGGCGAGGATCCGACGCTTGTCGTCGAGCGAGAACTTTCGGCGTGTCTCTTTACCCGCCGATTTCTTCGGCGCTTTGTTGCCGCTCGGACCGAACTTCATCATCCCCTTGCTTCTCGGCATGCTCTTCCCTTTCGGCTCGAATCAGCTCCGCGTCGGCGTCTTCGCCGCTTCCCTGCGAACGCGCCCTCGACACATCGAGTTTGCCGCTCGCTCGCCGATTGTCGGGCCTCCGACGGCGGACGTCGAGAGCGCGGACCGCAACGTCGTGGAATTGGTACACCGAGATACCTGTCGTCGTCCGTTACCCTCCGGCGTTTGGCGCCAGAGGATTCCATGAATCTCAGATCAAAAAATAGGGGCGGCGGGCGAGCGCCGGTCGATTCTCGGACACTCTCCGACTCCTGTGACATGCGGTGAGTCTAATCGGCGCCGAGCGACTAGGCGAACAGGTCTGCCGGCGGGCGGGCCGCAAGAAGCGCGCGTTAAGAACCCATTTCCCGAGTGGGTTCGGCCGTCTCCGCGACGCGAATTCTCAAGTTGCCGGTCTCCGAAAGCGGCCTCACGGGCGCGGCGTGGACAGATCGCATAGGGAATACGGCGTGATCGAGCGATCACAATTCGGGAGGCGTCCTAATTCTGATGATCGGCTGTCGGTCGCGTCATTCCATTTGCGGATGGTTTCGGACGGCGGTCGACGCCGCCCATGCAGCACCGACGTGCTGCAAAACCAACGCGCCGTCTGACCGCAGACGTGCTCCCTAGCGAGTCATGGAAAGAGGACTCCGATGCAAACTCTCGAATTTCGGTGCCATGCCGGTGCGCGCGGTGCGAACATCGCAATCGGCGTTTTGCTCTGCCTAACGATCATCGGCATTCCCTTCGGAGTTTACGTGTTATGGCGAGCCGGCGGCTCGAAGCTGCTGTTGAGCCCGACGGACGTGGTCGCGCGCGGCTTGACGACAACCAAAGTTAGCTTCGCGGACGTCGCACGTTTCGGACTGTTGCGCGTGCCGCTGCGTACCGGCGGCGGGCTGGGTGGTGCGATGGGACGCGCAAGAGTCGGTGGCGGAACTCACGCCATTCATCTCTGTTTCCAAAACTCAGCCGGAAAAACGACTCGATTTCTCGTGTCGATGTTCGAGAAGCACGAGGAGATTGCCCAGACCATCAGCCAGATTGTTCACCGGCAACCCGAGGACATGATCACGAGCGGGTTCGGGCCGCGCTGGCCAGCCGCTGCGGCGCAAGCAGCCTGACTCAAGAGCGCGGTGCGTGGCGAGGTCGAGTTGATCTACCGCTCCCATTACTGAGGGAAACACTCGAGTTGACGAGTCAGTCACGTTTCCGCGGCTTCGTCGGGCTTGGCACGTGCTGGTCGATCAGGATCGGGTTTCCGTCGGGATCCATCAGCATCAGACTCGCGGGCCCAGACGTGGCCTCGTCAGCCTCTGTCTCTAACGCCAGACCTCGCCGCTTGAGTGTCCGCTGTATTTCGCGCACATCGTCGAAATCCGGCAAGGTCGCGCAGGTCCGATCCCAGCCGGGATTGAACGTCAGAAGGTTTTTATCGAACATCCCCTGGAAGAGCCCGATCGTGCTGGTCTCGTTCTGCAGGATCAGCCAGTTTTGCGCCTGGTCGCCGCCGACCACACTGAGCCCGAGCTTTTCGTAGAACGCGCGGGACGCAACGATGTCTTTGACGGCAAGGCTAACGGAAAAGTTACCGAGCTTCATGGATTCATCTCCTGACTCTTGGCTGCTCGTGGTTTTCACCACGGGCATGGTTGCTGGTGGGGCGGAAACGTCCGTGGGTTGGGATGCGCATCCACCAAGGAGGCACACGAAAACACCTATGCTCAATCGTCTCACGGATAGCTCCATTTCCGACCGGGTTCTGCTTCACGTTTAGTACTAGGCCCAGCATACGAACAAGAGCATGGAGGTCTTGCCAAATCTTGCGAACTAATACAAAGAGGCGGGACTCGACGCCGTTAGCGTACATCGAGCGAGTCAACCGCGCTATTGACCACATAGTAAAGCACCTGGGAGAACCGCTGCGGCTCACGGAGGTGGCGCGTGCCGCGAAGCTCTCTCCGTTCCACTTTCACCGCGTGTTCCAGATGATAGTTGGAGAGACGATCGGTGAGTTTGTAAAGCGGCTCAGACTGGAACGGGCGCTCTTCACGATGGTTCACGCACGCCGGCCATCGTTTACTTCGATCGCCTTGGACTGCGGGTTTTCTTCGTCGTCCGACTTCTCACGTTGTTTCAAGCAGCGCTACGGAGCGGCTCCGAGTGCGTTCGACATCAGCGGCTGGCTGGATTCGCATCGTGCCGAGCTCGAAGCGATGGCGCCGAAATCTGCAGAGCGGTTACACGTCGACCGGGTGCCTGCAGCGAGCAACCCGGACGGATTCAAGGTGAGAATCCGTGATCTCGCCGCGCGCACGGTCGCGTACATCCGAGTCCGAAATCCCTATCAGGGCGATGCCGTCGCCAAGGCCACGCAGCGCCTTATCTCCTGGGCAAACCGCAATCAACTGGCGGACGGTCAATGGCTCGGGTACCAGTGGGACAATCCAGAAATCGTTTCGCTCGCCGATTGCCAGTATCACATAGCTGTCGAGGCGGAGCAGTTCACTCCCAGAGGAGAAATCGGACTATTTAGATTTCCGCCGATGACCGTCGCGCAAGTCGAAGTCTGCGGTGGGAATGATCTCGCACTTCGCGCCCTGCAGTGGCTGTTTGGTTCCTGGCTCCCTATGAGCAGATATGTTCCCGACGATCATCCGTGTTTCGAATCCTTTGTCGGTCTTCCGTTCGCGCACGGCACGGAGTACTTCGAGCTCCACGCTCAACTTCCGGTGAGAAAGATCTAGACCTACTGGAAATTCTGGTGAAGTTGTCGGCTCGCGATCCAAGCGAAACCGCCAACGCTAGCGTACCGCCAGCCGCAAGACTACTCGGCGTCGAAGAGATCACGCCACCGGGTCGACCCCGGAACCCGTTTGGCTCGGCGGAATCCGCTGGTGGATGTGTTGCGGGCAGTTGCCGTCCCATGCCTCGAGATCGAACAGGATCGCCCGCTCAGGTTTGCCCGCGTAGGTCGGGTCTTGCAGCTTCTGAATCAGCACCGGATCGTCCTCGACCACTCTCGCTGAACCCCAGAGCTTGACCCGCTGCCGGTTCGCATAGTCCATGAGGAAGATGAACGCCCTGGGATTCTCCGACAGGTTTCCCAAGGTTATGTATTGGCGATTGCCGGCAAAGTCGGCGAATCCAAGGGTGTGCTCATCGATCACCTTGAGAAACCCCGGCGGGCCGCCGCGGTACTGAATGTACGGCTGCCCAGCGGCGCTTGCTGTCCCCAGATAGAACATGTCGAGCACCGCCAAGAACTGGGCCAGTGCCGGAGTGACGCCGGTTTCCCAGCCTCCTGCGGCTTCCATCTTCGCGTAGCCGCGACGCGAACCCTTCTGGATCTGAATCGCTTTCACCGCGGCGGTAAAGGCGACGTCACTGGGTACCTTTTGCATGCATGGCCTCCTCATGCTGACACAGCAGATCGTTGTTAGAATCCGATGCTCCGAACACGACACCGAACGAACGACGGGCCGCCATTCGATTCACCGACTTTTAAGGTGTCCACCGAGTCGCTCGGCGCACTTGACGTCGCCCTCCCCCATCGTCTCGTCACCACCGATGAGTTCGTTGACGAGCCTGGTGATTGCGCTCGGCGTGGCAGTGCCGCAGGTACTCCGTGCATGCGCGACGGAGCGGTCGCTCGCCGACCAAAATGAGGCGATCGAGGCACTCGCTTTTGATGCTGAGCACGAAGCGCTCGGCGAGCGCGTTCAAAATTGGGCTGCTCGCGGGAGTCTTCACGATTCTGATACCTGCGTCTATGAGTATCCGGTCGAACTGTTCGGTGTAGATCGAGTCTCGATCGCGAGTCAAGAATCGCTGGCCGCGAAGAAGGCCGTCGATCGGATCCGCCGTCTGCTCCGGCAGACCGGACCCGCCGGCTGCCGTGGGCTTTGCTCTGTGGGCCCTGCGGAACTTGTGCAGTTGATTGGTTGCGCGTCCACCCGCCTCCCGACCCGCTCGCGCCACGCGGCGGCAATGGCAAGTGCAATGCCCGCCGATTGTCATATGCCGGCGAGAATTGGAGTGGCACCCAGTCCAATGTGACGAGTATGATCTCGGCACTTGTTTTCTCCTGCTCAGAAAGAGATTCCCCCGCCCATGGCCGACGACATCACCGCCGCGATCGCGAAGCGCATTGATCTGCTCAAAGGTCAGCACCGCTCAATGCTTGAGACAGCAAATCGAATGCTCGCTGAAATACGCAGCCTTAATGCCGCACACCTTGCGCTCACTGGTGAATCGATTTCTGGATTAGCTGAGACGGAAACCGTCGATCAGGTACCGGCGGCGACGTCGGGGCGCGAGCGAAAGTCTGACAAACCAACCATGAGCCGCGCGCAAATCGAAGATGCCGTGCGCGAAATCCTCATGTTCTCTCCACTCAGCGCGAAAGAAATACTCGAGCGATTGG
This sequence comes from Planctomycetota bacterium, assembly GCA_046154185.1. Taxonomy (GTDB): domain Bacteria; phylum Planctomycetota; class UBA8108; order UBA1146; family JAJFFE01; genus JBJXGE01. The sequence goes on along the minus strand of JBJXGE010000081.1, from coordinate 13,228 downwards.
CGGCCATCGCGGCGAACGGCAACCATTCGAGAAAGGGCCTCCACCTGGTCCTTCCACGGTTACTCTCGAATCATGCTGACTTTGAGTCCGTCGGCGACAAGTGGAAGCTGCGCTCACCCGAGAAGGGCTTCGCCGCGTTCATTGCGCGGGTGCGCAACGTGCTCACGACAACTGGTCCGTTACCGGAGTCCGAACTTCGACGAGAAGTCGAAGCTGTTCATCCGAGCGTAGGTGGATCCAGCAGTGGCCGACTCGAATCTGCGCTCAATCGCGCGCTTGTCGACGGGCCGTTCGAATTTACCGGCACGAGCTGGCGAGTCAAAACCTAGCGCCAACGTGCGGTTCCATTCACGACGGGTAAGACTTGGCCCCACGCATATATCTCATCCGTCACGCCGAGACCGAATGGTCCTTGTCCGGCCAACATACTAGCCACACCGACATTCCTCTCACCGCGCGCGGTGAAAAGGCGGCCGTCGGGCTAGGGCCGCGCCTCCGAATGATTCGTTTCCAACACATCTTCACTAGTCCGCGGCTGCGCGCCCGTCGAACGTGCGAGCTGGCCGGGCTCGGCGCCGGCGCCCAGATGGAACCAGACCTCGTCGAGTGGAATTATGGCGAGTTCGAGGGGCGCCGATCCGTCGAAATCCTCGCTACGCATCCTGATTGGAATCTCTTTCGTGACGGAAGCCCCGGTGGTGAATCGCCCGCCCAAGTCGGCGCGCGCGTCGACCGTTTCATTGCTAGACTTCGGACTTTGGATGGGAATGTCGCGATATTTTCCCATGGGCACTTGGGGCGAGTCCTCGGCGTACGATGGATTGGATTGCCGGTTGCCGCAGCGGAACACTTTCTGCTCGACACCGTTTCCGTGAGCATTCTCGGGCACCAACACCACCGCGCCGAATCGCCAGCTATCGTGTCGTGGAATTTGAGCACATCCAACAGCGAGTGAATGTAGTCCTTCGTGAAAATCTTTTTGCGCGAAGTCGGTCCAGACGACCTCGCAATTTTCTTCGAGCATCAGCAAGACCGCGAGGCAACTCGCATGGCCGCCTTCCCAGCTCGAGAATGGGACGACTTCCTAACGCACTGGCGCGAAAAAATTCTGGCCAATGTGCACGCCAAGAAGCAGGCGATCGTTGTCGATGACAAGGTCGCTGGCAACATCCTGAGTTGGGAACAGGACGGACGACGGCTCGTCGGATACTGGCTCGGTCGATGCTATTGGGGCCGAGGCGTCGCGACCGTCGCGCTCGCGAAGTACTTAGAACACGAGAAGACGCGTCCACTATTCGCATACGTCGCGGCGCACAACGCTGGTTCGATCCGAGTCCTCGAGAAGAACGGTTTTCTTCACGTCGCGCTCGAGCACAGGCCGGGGACGGCTGTGGACGACGAACTCATGCTCCGACTCGATCGCTGAGGCCTTCGCAATTCAGCACGGAGAGCGCTCGCGAAACCCTCAGCCGCTCTACTTCGATTTTGTCGTCACGCTACGTCCACGTTTCGAATAGGCGCGGCTTACCCGGGAACTAGCACCGTCCAACATCGGCGCGTAGAATGCGTTGCCTGGCTTTTACGAGAAAGAGCGGCCGAAATTGAGCGAGATGAATTGGGTACACCTGTTGGCGATTTGCACGGCGACGTCGCTCGCGCACGGTTGCTCTGAAAGCGCCAAGTCAGGGCCAGATTCCTCCGCGACTGTCGGCGCGGGGCCGATCGCATTACTCGACCTGAACGACCAGTCGATCGATTTTTGGCAACGGAGCAAAGATCGAATCACGGTCGTCGTGTTTACGCGAACGGATTGCCCGATCTCGAATCGGCACGCGCCGGATGTGCGGGACCTCTACGAGAAGTTTCACTCGCGCGGCGTGGAGTTCCTCTTGATCTACGTCGACCCAAGTGAGAGTCCTGACGCCATCCGCAAGCATCTCGCGGAGTACTCCTATCCGTGCGCGGGGCTCCGCGATTTGAAACACGCACTCGTCGCGAGCACGGGGGCAACCGTCACGCCGGAGGCAGTCGTGTTCGACCGCAGCCGGAAGATCATCTACCGTGGTCGAATCAATGATCGAAACGTGGGATTCGGCGACGCGCGCGCGCAAGTGACATCCAATGATCTCGCCAACGCACTCGAAGCCACGATTCAAGGAATCACAGTTGCCGTACCCGTCACCAAGGCCGTCGGTTGTTTCATCGCCGATCTGCAATAGTCTCGCAACGCTCAACTGTGACACGCCGCGGCCGAATTCCCGGAATCGACGGCGAACCAGAAGCGTCTTCAGTTGCGCGCTTTTGGCGATCGTGATCAGCGGGTGCGAACCCGACCCCAAAAAAATGGTGCGCGAGTCCGCCGACGAAGCGGGCGTGACGACGTTCAGCAGTCACGTCGCCGCGCTAGTATTCAAAAACTGCTCATACTGCCATCGTCCGGGTGAAGCGGCGCCGTTTAGCTTGCTCACCTATGACGACGCTCGACGCCGCGCCGGGCAAATCGCGGAAGTGACGCGACAGCGATTCATGCCGCCGTGGTTGCCCGCGCATGAAGACCCCAATTTTGCGGGAGCTCGCAGACTGACCGAGCGAGAGATCGAGATCTTCGCCGAATGGGCAGCAGCCGGCGCTCCACTCGGCGACGAGTCAAAGCTGCCGACGCCCCCGGTCTTCACCGAAGGCTGGCAATTGGGAACGCCGGATCTCGTGCTCGAGAGTCCGCCTTATCAACTCACGGCAGCGGGCGGCGATCAGTTTCGTAACTTTGTCGTGCCGATCGTGCTCGATTCGCCGCGCTGGGTGCAGTCGATCGAGTTGCGCCCCGACAATCCGCGCGTCACGCATCATGCCCGACTCGGGATCGACAGCTCCTATGAAGCCGTTCGCCGCGACGCGGTCGACCCAGAACCCGGCTACGATGGCATGGCGTGGGGCCAGGACCCGAACGGGCAACTCGTCATCTGGGCGCCAGGTATGGTCGCCCATCGCGGCGCCGCCGGAACCGCCTGGCGCCTGCATCCCAACATGAGTCTCGTACTGCACACCCACCTCCAAGGTTCCGGCAAGCCCGAGCTTGTTCGATTTCGGATTGGAGTCCACTTCGCGGCCGCGCCGCCCGACGTGCAACCGGTCATTCTTCGAATCGGGAGTCGCGATATCGATATCCCACCCAACCAGACTGATCATGTGGTTTCGGACACGTTTGAAGTCCCCGTGGAACTTGACGTGCACGCCGTCTTTCCTCATGCGCACTCGCTCTGCAAGAGAGTCAGCGTTCACGCCGAGCTACCGAACGGCACTCAAAGAACAATTATTAAGATCGCGAAGTTCGATGAGAACTGGCACGACAACTACCGCTATGTAGCGCCGGTTCGGTTGCCGGTCGGCACGAAACTCGTTTCCCAATTCTCCTATGACAACTCAGCCGCGAACGTCCGGAATCGGCACGACCCGCCGCAGCGCGTCGTGTACGGCTCCAACGCGAGCGATGAAATGGCGGATATCTACTTGCAAGTGACGACTGCGAATCCCGAACAGCGTGCTCTGCTTCTGGCTGAGTACGATCGTTACGAGCGCGCTTCCAAGCTGATCGGTTTTCGCAAGACACTTGAAGCCTACCCCGCGGACTTTTGGAGCCTCGAAGGCATGGCAGTTTGCTACCTTGGCTTGGACCAGCCGGCGGCGGCGATCGAGGCGCTCGAGCAGCGACTGAAATTGGGTGGGGAACTCGAAGTGCACTCGGTGTCGCTGCTCGGCATGGCGTGTCTAGCAGGTGGCGATTTGGCGCGTGCCGAGCAGTTACTGCGACAGTCGCTCGCCATGGCTCCCGACTATCCGTTGGCTTGGCTCGGACTCGGCAAGACACTCAAAGCTGCGAACGACCTCGAAGGAGCGGAACGCGCGTTTGGTCGGGCGTCGGAATTGGCGCCCGAACTCACGGATGCCCAATTGCATTTGGCGGAGCTGCTCATGGCGCGAGGTCAATTGGAGGCGGCCGCGTCCGCGTGTGAAGCTGCGCTGCGGGTGGCGCCCAATTTGCCGAATGTCTTGATGAGGTTGGCTGAGATCCGAACGAAGCAACGCCGCTACGACGAGAGCTTGCGCCTGCTCGTGATCGCGCACGAACTCGCGCCCTACACGCACCCAGCGAAAGTCCTGTTAGCGGTATATTGTTCACAAAGCGGCGAAACGGAACGAGCCAAGCAGTTATTGCGCGAAGCTCGTACGGAAGCGCCGAATCACCCCGTGCCGGCACTGCTCCTCGGACAGATCGCGGTGCAAGAGCGACGTATCGATGACGCTCGCCAGTTGTTCGAGAGCGCCGCAACAATGCGACTACCGGATAATTGGCCGGTCTCCCACCGCCAACGATTCGGCGTGCTGCTCCATTCGGAGCGGTACAAACTGGCGCGCGAAATCGGCGACCTGGACCTCGCGCGCGCGTCACTCCGCGAATGGATCCGCTACGACCCCAAAAGCCTCGAGCTGCAGCGTCTCATCATGGACAACGCACCGCTGGAGCAGCGTCCGTGATCTGCTGCTCGTCCAGGAAACCCGTCACTGACCAATGGCGCGCACCGAAATGAGCTTTTTCTCGGCTTCCGGCAGCAGGTCGAAGATAGGGGCGTGTTCTGCAAAAACTTCCGCAGAGAACAGGACACGGAAAATGCCGACGATCTTGAGCGCCACGGTGGCGCTATCGAGACTCGCTTCCTCGTTGGACTTCACGTTGTCCTCGGCGAAAAGCGCGCCGACGATTAGGCCGTTGCCAGCGCTATTCACCCCGATGAGCGGATCCCAGCCGACCACGATGACGAGCCCCGTCCAACGAAATGCGCCGCGGATAATCAACGATGCCTTTTGCAGCGGCTGGTTGTCGACATCGACGTTTGGATCGAACGCGTCGCGGATAACGAGGATCCCCGCGCCTTCAAACGTTTCGCCGTCTTGAATACGCAGCTCGCCAGTGACAAACGTGATTCGTGGATTCGCGAGTGTTCCGTAGGTTCCGTTGAGGTCGCCACCCGTTAGCTTGGTGGCGAGTGGATTGTCCTTGTGTTTGCTCCAAAGATCGAATGCAAAGGTCTGCACGTCAGGCAAGTGCGGGTCGACCGGGTACGCATAATTTCGCGAAGTCTTATCGACCGTCTCATAGTTCGCGCCGTCCGGCGAAGGACTGACAGTCGATTTTGGATCTCTGCCAACACCGGCCGAGTTCGTGAACCAAGCCTCGAAATTGTGCTGGCTCAACATATTCTGCGCCAGCGCGATGCTGTAAGGATGCTGTCCAACGGCTGGCACCGGCAAGATCGCGCTCACGATGAAGTCCGCCGGATGGTTGAGCGCGCTCGCCGAGAACGGAATGGTCGTCGATTGAAAAGACACCGGCGCGCTGACTGTTCCCCACGTCTCCGGTCGTTGCGGGTCGGAGTCCGCGAGCACCGTCGCGCCGCCCGCGGGCGCTTCGATTCCTCCATTGCCGAAGAACAGCGGCGAAATGGGTACATACTTCGTCGCTTGGATTGCGACCTCGAGGCCCTTGAGCTCCCAACCACTTCCATCCCAAGCGCGTGAGTCTGGTGCCACATAACAATTGGAAGGCTTCTCGGCGTACGCGACGCGGCCCCACGCCCGCACGGTGCTGACACTCGACGGTTTATCGAAAGACGAGTAGTAGAAATACTCGCCGTTCGAGAAATCGACCCATGACGCCAAGGGGCCGGCGCCGGAAACAGGCTCGACCATTCCTCCGCGCTTGATCAACCCGAATGCATGTGAAGCGGCCGACTGCGCAATCTCGCGTGCGAGCAATGCCTCATATCGAGTCCTCGCTGTGAGACTGTGAGCTCGGTTGAGTTGAAATGCTATGAGCGTCGTCGCTAGGAGCCCAATTGCGACTACCAACACTACGACGAGCGCCGAGCCACGTTGGGTGACATCCGTGTGTGCTTCGCTCATTTTCGGCCTTCCGCGTCGGTGGGGATTCAGCGAAATAGCCCAGCGCTGTTGAGATTGTGTCGCCCATTCGCCTGAGCCATCACAATAAGAAAGTCTATGATGGCGAGCCGCTATTCGGCATCTCGCGCTGACGTTTAAAACTCGCTAGCGGGATTTCCAAGAAGCCGCGCTCTCCCAGAGAGTCGGAAAATATCAGCACATCTGCGAGCTTGCCACTTTTGAGACTGGCCGCAAGTGCGCGACGCCATGCGCCCCAGGCTCGCATGGCGCCCACACGTCTGCCGGTAGTCAACGGGATCTGACAACTCAATGTATCGTGCAGAGAATCAATGCTCCGACTTGTGTCCAAAGAGAAGCCTCAGTTAGTGCCAAGCAATTCCCCCGCTAACTGCCGCTGTATTGAAACAAATCGTTTCACTTGCTCCATTGCGCTCCGGAGCGTCGCCACTTCCGCGCGCAAAGCGCTATTCTCTTTGACCAGATCGATGAAATCGGCGGTGTGACTGATCCCACCCGCGCGCGAGGCGGTAGCCGGTTTACGAGCCACACCGGACTTGCGAACTTTCTTGCGCCATTCCGCGATCATCGCGGAGTGCAGGCCATGCTTCTCCACTACGGCACCCTTCGTACCTCGCGGTGCGGCGTCGATCTCGGCAAGGATCTCCGCTTTTCTTTCCAGCGGAAATTTCCTGCGCGTCTGTTTCGCACTCTTTCCTGACTTCTTACGTCTTGGCACTTATCCACTCCCGTCGTTAGTTTGCAAAGTTCGTGTCGTTCACTCGCGCAAAACGCGCACTAAAGCATCCCGTGTCGCCTTCCAGCCGGCCGCTATTTGCCCGACCCGATCTGCGCACGGGAATGCGTGTCGCGTCGCTCACCACTACTCAGTCCCGAGCAACTCACTGGCAAGCTGGCGCTGAATCGTCACGAACCGCTTGACCTGCTCCATCGCGCCGCGAAGCGTCGCCGCCTCGGCGCGCAGAGCCTTATTCTCCTTGACAATGTCGAGCAGATTGTTCGAGTCGAACATCGAGCTGGATGTTCGTTTTTCTTGCGGAGCAGTGCGGGCAATCGCACGACTCAGACTCGGTGTCTTGCCGACACTCTTCCGCCAAGCCGCGATCGTCGGCGAATGAAGTCCATACTTCTTAGCAACAGCGCCCTTCTTGCCAAAGCCGGCCGCGTCGATCTCCGCCAATATTGCGGCTTTCGACTCCCGCGTGAATTTCCGGCGGGAATTCTTCTTGGGCTTACTGGGAAACACTTTCGGAAAACTGACGCTCGGCACGATGACTCTCCTGTTCGTCGCTGATTCGATTCTCCCGTAGTCACCGCTACCTGCGTGAAAAGCAACGGTCACAGGAGACGGACCATAATAAAGAAGGCTTGTGCAGAGATACAGACAACATGGCGAGATAGCACAACATTGAAGCTCGCTGAGCGTCGCGCCGCAGCAGTTGCGCGAAGTGAGAGTACTCCGCGCCGATGATTGTACGCCCTACGACATCAATGGAACTCGGTCTATCCCTTGCAAAGGCGAGTCCGAACCGTATAAGCATCGAGTGACGCTGAGTACTGAGATTCAAATGGCGAGACGATTTCGTCGAATGATCCTGGCCCGCGGTCGCACCTCGCGAGACAGTTGCGCCGCTCGAGAAAGTTACGCCTCTTCGGACAAGGGAGTGAAATCGCCGTGCCGCCCAACGTTGCCTATGCCTATGCTCCTAGTGAACAAGCTCATTCGCGGGTCGGACATCCGGAGTGTCGCGAACGCCTCGGCAACACAATTGCGCTGCTCACAGCGAACGGCATCCTCGAGCGCCTCATCGCCCATCGCGTGCTCCCGGCAGGCGAGCGGCTGGAGCTCGTCCATCCTCGCTCCTATGTCAAACATGTTCGGAGTTTCGACACTGCCGGCCCGGGGATGCTCGATTCCGACACATACTGTTGTCCCGGTTCGTTTCGCGCCGCCGACGAAGCTGCCGGTGCGCTCCTTGGTTTAGTGGCTGAAATCTGCAAAGGAACAATCCATCGCGGGATGGCGCTCATGCGACCGCCTGGACACCACGCGCTCGCGGACGCAGCCATGGGATTCTGCATCTTCGCGAATGCCGCCATCGCCGCCCGCTACGCTCGCGAAGCCTGCGGCGCCGATCGCGTCTTGATCGTCGACTGGGATGTGCATCATGGAAACGGCACGCAGGCGATTTTCTACGAAGACCCGAGTATCGCTTACTTCTCAACTCATCAGTTTCCCTACTATCCTGGCACTGGCGCCGCTGACGAAATCGGCGCCGGCGCGGGCAAGGGTGCGACATTCAACGCGCCGCTGCCCGCCGGTGTCGGCGACCGCGGGTTCTTGCAGATCTACGAGCGCCTCTTCGTTCCCTATGCCGAGCGATTCAAGCCAGACTTGATCCTAGTCTCAGCAGGCTTTGACGCTCATTGGCGCGATCCATTGGCGCAGGAGCGGATGACCCTCAACGGGTTCGCCGAGTTGACACGGTTGATGATCGCGCTCGCCGATCGAATTTGCGGCGGCCGCCTCCTCATCGCCCTGGAAGGCGGTTATGACCTCGAGGTATTGCCGCACGCCGTGCTCAATACCTTGACTCTGCTCGAGGATCCGGCGGCTTCCATCGTCGATCGCATTGGGCCCGCCCCGGCGGCAGTCGAGCCGAACGTCGAAGAACTCATCGAGCGGCTCCGCTTGCTCCACCGCCTTCAATAGTGATTTACAAACACGCGTCGGCAACATCTCGTCTGGACGCTCGCCGAGGGATCGTGAATCATTCGGTCGCATCAAACCTCGCTTTGATTCGCTCCACCGCTGACGAAAGGCACCGCCCTTGCGAGCTGACTCTTTGACACGTCGCAGCTTCCTCCAATACGCGGGCGCCGCGGCGTCGACCGCAATACTCGCGCCGACCGTTTTCGCGGCGCGAAAAACCGTAACGCAGCAAGTCGTGCTCGGCGATGGAGAGCATCGCTACGAATGCGTTCACGATTGGCTCGCGCCACCGGACGGGCTTGCGTGGGGCGACACGCACGCGGTCTGCCAGGACGCCAGTGGGCATATCTACGTCGGCCATACGGTTCACGAGTCGAGCCGCCGTAAAGAAGCCGTCGTCGTCTACGATGAGCGCGGCAAGTTCATTCGCGCGTGGGGCGAGAGTTTCAGACCCGGCGCGCACGGGCTCGACGTTCGCAAAGAAGGCGGCGAGGAATTTCTCTATCACTGCGACACGAACCGCCGGCTCGTCGTGAAAACGAGCCTCAGCGGCGAAGTGGTCTGGGAACGAAGCGATCCGCCGGAAGCGGATGTCTACAAAGACGGCAAGCGCTGGTGCCCGACCAACGTCGCGTTCGCGCCGAATGGCGACTTCTACGTCGGCGACGGCTACGGCCTGAGCTACGTTTTTCGCTACAACGCGAAGGGCGAGTTTCAGCAAGTCATCGCGCGCCCCGGCAAAGGCGCCGGCGAAGTCTCCTGCCCACACGGGCTGTGGATCGATGCGCGCGATGGCGATGCGAAGCTGGTCGTCGCCGATCGGGCGAATGCGCGACTCCAGTACTTCACGCTCGACGGCCGACATCTCGGTTTCGTGACCGCGGGCATGCGACATCCGTGTCATTTCAAGACGCGCGGCGAGCTGCTGTTGGTGCCCGACCTCCACAGCGTGGTGTTCTTACTCGGCAAGGACAACAAGATCGTGGCGACCCTCGGCGACGGGCATCCGTCCAAACTTCGCGGCGTCGCGCGCGAGCAGTTCCTGCCTGGCAAGTTCGTGCATCCGCACGACGCGATCTTTCTGGCGAACGGCGACATCTTGGTCTCAGAATGGGTCACGGTTGGACGCATCACGTTGTTGCGAAAGTTGGTGTGATTCTGATGCGCGGCAAACGGCGCCAGTTCGTGGTGATCGCGGGACTTCTCACCGCCATCGCATCGTCGCATTCGTACGGTACGCCCGTCGACTTCGAAAAGGAGATCGCTCCGATCTTGGCTTCGAGCTGCGTGCGTTGTCACGGCCCGGAAAAAAAGAAGGGCAAGCTACGGCTCGATCGCAAAGCCGACGCGCTCAAAGTCGACGCTGACGCCGACTACTTCGTCGTCGCGCCTGGCAAGCCCGAGGCGAGCGAGCTGATGCGTCGCATCGAGCTGCCGCCGGATGACGACGAGGTCATGCCAGGCGAAGGTGAGCATCTCAGCGCCGCGCAGATTGCGCTCATCCGCGAGTGGATCAAAGCTGGCGCGGCGTGGCCGGACGGCTTCGAGATTCGCGACGCGAAAGCGCGTCCAGAAGATGGCGCGGATATCAAATTGCCGGCTCTGAGCGCCGAGGAAAATGCGCGCCAGGAACAGATCATAGCGACGCTCCGTGCGCGTGGCGTACACGCCGCCCGCATTGCGCAAGACACACCCGCCGTCGATGTAAACTTCGCGCTGAAAGCCGGCGAGATCACGGATCAGGATCTGGCGCTCCTCGATGGTCTCGAGCCGACGCTCGTGTGGCTCAATCTCGCGCGCACGGCGATCACCGATGCCGGCGTCGCGCGCCTCGCGCGCTTTCGCGAGCTCCGCCGGCTCGCGCTCGACGGCACGAAGATCACCGACGCCGCGCTCGCCGGGCTAACCCCACTCGGGCGACTCGCAGTCTTGAATCTGCACTCGACCGCGATCGGCGACGCCGGTCTCAAACATCTTGCGAAACTCGCGCCACTGAAACGACTCTATCTCTGGCGCACGCAGGTCACCGAGGCCGGCGTTCGCGAACTCAAGGCTGGATTGCCGACGCTAGAAGTAGAACTCGGCAAGCACGCCGATCCACCGCCGCCCCCCGCGGAAAAGCCGAAGCCCGCCGATCTCGCGCTTCCCACTTGTTGTGCGACCGCCAAAGCCGCGGGAAAAACGTGCGAACATCCCTGCTGTGTCGAAGCGACCGCGCAGGGCAAGACGTGTGAGCGTTGCGCGAAGCCGTGAGATGAAGTCGCAGTCCTTTACGGCATGAGCGACGTCTTGGAGCGTTCCCGTCGAACGAGTTTCTTAATCAAAATCGTGAGCATCGACGGTGTCGCATAGATGCAAGAAATAATCACTAGGCTGGCAAGGATCTTACCCGAACCTCCGCTCGAGATTTCTTTGTCGCGCAGAGACTCGTGAATTTCAAAACCCACGAGAGTCGCAGTACAAGATGTTGCGCCCAATACCAACGCGTGTAAGCAACTCGAAGTGCGCCACGTGAGCACTACAATGAGAAACGCCGGCGCGGAAAAAATTACCGGAGCCAGCAAACTAGGACTGTGTGATGACCCATTGAGTCCGATCGCGAGTCCGACGATCGCAGTCACTACCAACGATCGAACTCCAAAGGCCGCGCCCCTCTGCCGCACCCATGCGCCGCGACGGCCCCAGATTTCCAAGAGCCCGATGGCGACGACAAAAGCCGACCAAATCGCAACCGCCAGGCGCGCCCCCGAAATTGATATTCCAGTTTGTTGACGGGCGAGCAACGGCTCATAGCTCGCCGGCGCAAGCGGACCCTTGACTCGCACGTCGTGACTCTCGAGCCAAGCGAATGGCAACCCATAGCGCAGAGTTCTGTGGCTCAGTTTGTATTCCACGCCGTGTGTGGTCGTGAAGGTTCGTTCGTGGATTGCGAGGCCGAAGATAACTAGCACGCAGGCCAACGCCATTGCACGCATCAAATACTTCGCCAACGACATTTGAGTGGCGGATGGATCTGCGCTTGAGTTCATTTTCAACGGGCGATTGTAGGCAGCGTTTGGAATCGCGACAATGCTGAGCATGAACCTGCCGGACCAGCAACCCGTCGAGTTGGCAAGTGCCTCGGTCCGAACCAGCCGCCTACCCAACGCGTTACTAGCGCTGCTCATCGCGGGAGCGCTCTTAGGCGGAACGCTCGCCGTCATTGTAGTGCCAGCACTTTTCGACGAAGCACCGATAGACGACAGCGACTTGCTTCCTCTCCCGCGAGCGACGATCCCCGACGAAGAGAATGGCGCAATGCCTTTGCTGATCGCCGAGGAAGAACTGACGGGTGTGGACGGCGGCTCAACGCTGGACGGACTGGAGGAGCGACTCTACAAGAGCGAGAGGGACGAGTCAGGACAAGCATCGGATCAAGAGACGTCTCAGCTCTGGGCGCAAATCGACGCGACGATCAAGCAGCACTCGAGCACACTCGACGACATTGACCGAGGTTTGGCGAAGGAGAATTTTCAACTGCCTACGGTCGAAGATGAGATCTGCAACTTCGAACACATCCGTTCGCTTCTCGTGCTTGATGGCCGGCGTCAATTGGAGTTCGGTCGAGTCGACCTTGTGATGGTGTCTGTACGGCGACTATTGTTGCTTAGCACCCGCATTGGCACTGCGGCGCGCTGTCAGCTCCATATCGCGATCAGCCTCGGCCTCCGACGCTCGGCCCTCGAGTTAACGCGAAGAATCGCTCGACACGCCGCATCGACCGCCATTGATAAGGAACTCTGCGACGCTGCGTTGCGGTTAGTCGCCGATGGATGGCGGACCGAGATGAGTGACGCCTATCGTGAGGAATACGCGTGGTGTGTAGCGCAATTAGTTAAGTTGACGGAAACCGCGAAACAGGAACGACGCGCTTCCTGGCGGCGGTCATTCGTTTTCGCGCCCAATCGCACCAAGAATCTACTCGGCGCTCGGACTCGCACCCTGCAAGCCGAGCTATTCAAGGCTTGGGGAGAATCGGCTGGCGTTGACCGCAGGGTGCCGCGCGACGTTTGGGACAGGGCTGTGGCACTCGTCTCGGGAAATCTACTCGGGAGAGCTTTCGCGTTGGCCGTGTCATCCAGTGGCCTTCGCGATTCCGGCCTGTGGTTCGAAACCGAGGCGGCCGGTACGCGGCTCCTGATCGCACTGCGCCGCTACGAACTCGCCCACGGAACGCTGCCCCGCACACTCGACGGACTCGTCCCGGCTTACTTGGAACAACTGCCGAACGATCCGTTCGGGACCGGGCCGATGAAGTACTCGGCCGACCTACGCATCGTGTACTCGGTCGGTACCGATCAAGTCGATGAAGGCGGATACAGTCGACCCCGCGACTACAGCGAGTGGACACTCTTCCTCGACCATGAGTAGCAGGTCACGAGGTAGCGTCAAAGAGTGTGGAAAAGAATCAGGCGGTGAGTACCTTCATTGGTGTCAAAGCCAAACGGGGCAAACGCCCCAAGAAGGAGTCACCGCCATGCGCGCAGGGAAACCGAGAAC
>JBJXGE010000056.1:0-94807 GCA_046154185.1 Planctomycetota bacterium | reverse complement strand
TTGAGCGCGCTCGCCAAAGAGCACGCGAAAAATGAATACGGCAAGTACCTGAGTTCCATTCTCGAGCACGAAACGCCATGAAGGTCTCTACGACGCCGCTTGCCGGCGTGCTGTTGATCGAGCCGCGCGTCTTCGGCGATGCGCGGGGTTTCTTCGTCGAGAGTTTTGAACTTGGCCGCTATCAGTCCGCCGGCATGAAGTTGCCCTTCGTGCAAGACAACCACTCGCGTTCGCAGCGCGGCGTATTGCGCGGGTTGCACTACCAATTGCGCTATCCGCAAGGGAAGCTCGTACGCGCGGCACGCGGCGTGGTCTTCGATGTGGCGGTCGATATTCGCCGCGGCTCACCGCAATTCGGCCGCCACTTTTCGATCGCTCTCGATGACGTGACGTGTCAGCAGCTTTATATCCCGCCTGGCTTCGCGCACGGTTTCTGCGTGCTCTCGGAGAGCGCGGACTTTGAATACAAGTGCACAGATACCTACCACCCCGAGGATGATTGCGGCGTGTTGTGGAACGATCCGGCGTTGGCGATCCCGTGGCCAATTGCGGCGCCGTCGCTGTCGACAAAGGATCAGAACTATCCGCCACTCCATGCGCTGCCGCCTGAGCGACTGCCGCGCTATGTGGGGGACGCGTGAGAATCCTGCTCACCGGCGCCGGCGGCCAGCTCGGCACAGAAGTCCTCCGGGTCGTGCGTGGGTTTGGGCATGAAGTGACCGCGTTAGCACGGTCCGATCTGGAAGTTTCCGATCGTGCGAGCGTCGACGCCTGTTTGCATCGCTACGGTCCGCAGCTCGTGATCAACGCGGCCGCCTACACGGCGGTCGATGCCGCCGAGCAAGATGCCGCCCGCGCCGACGCGACCAATCATGCGGGGCCGGCCGCGCTTGCGGCGAGTTGCGACAAAGTCGGCGCAGCGCTTTTTCACATCTCCACGGATTACGTGTTTGACGGCAGCCAAACGCGCCCGTACGCCGTGAACGATGCGACTTGTCCGCTTGGCGTCTACGGGCGCAGCAAGTGGCAAGGCGAAGTCGCGGTGCGCGAAAGGCTGGCCGAACACGTGATCGTACGGGTGAGTTGGCTCTTCGGCGTGGCGGGCAAGAACTTTGTGCGCACGATATTGCGGCTGGCGCGTGAACGCGATGAGTTACGCGTGGTCGCGGATCAGCACGGTTGTCCCACGCCGGCTCGTCAGCTCGCGCTCTTCTTGCTCGAACTCGCCACGCGCTACGAGCGCGTCGGCGCGCTCGCTTGGGGGACTTATCACTACTGCGGTCAGCCGGCGACGACGTGGCACGATTTCGCGACCGAAATCGTCGCCCGCGCACGCACACGCGAGCCGTTGCGCGCCGCGCGCGTAACGGCTATCACGACCGCGGAGTTTCCCACGCCGGCGCGGCGGCCGGCGAACTCGGTGCTGGATTGTTCTGAGACGTTTCGCGTCTTCGGTGTTGCGGCGCCCGACTGGCGCGTCGAACTCGACCGCGTGCTCGACGAGCTGTGCAGCTGATTTTTCGTGCGGCGGACGACCAACGGCGAGGCCACCAGTGACATTGCTCGAGATGGGCGCGGACCATCGTTGGCAACTCGGCATCGGCGATCCCAGCGTGCTGGGTTGGACGATCTGCGTCGTCTACTTTCTGGCGGCGGCTGCGGCCTGGATGGCCAGCCGTTCACCGGCCGCAAGGTACGAGCCGCGCCTGAGCAAGTTTTGGCGACTGTTAGCGGTCGTCCTGTTGGCCTTAGGCATCAACAAGCAACTCGACCTGCAGACATTCGCGCTGCAGATGGGGCGCGACATTTTCATCGCGCAAGGCTGGTACGAGGACCGCAGGAGATGGCAGGTGCTGGCGGCGATCGTTGGTGGGCTCTTGTGCATCGCCGTCGCGGTGCAGCTTTGGCGCGTCGTCAGCATTCATGGCCGCCAGACGCGTCTGGCGATGCTCGGGATTGTCGTGACGCTGGTGTACGTGTTCGTACGCATGGTCTCGATCCATTCGATCGATCGGATCATTGGAATTCGCATCGGCGGCGTCACGCTCAACGCCGTGCTGGAATTGACTGGCGTAACGCTGACCGCGGTCGGCGCCTGGCGCGGACGCGAGGGCCATCGAATCGGGAATAGGTCATGAGCATACCGTCCGACGCGCCGAGCGGCAAAAACCGCCGCTTGCCAATTCGTACCTCGTTCGCGGTCGCCGCGGGCTTGATCGTCGCTGCGGCGTTCGTCGGCAAGTTCGTCTGGGATCGCGTCTCGGTCTACACCTACGCCTACGTCGAAGAGCCGACCGACGCCATTGTCGCCGCCAGTTACCAGCGATGGGGATCCCACCAGGACGAACCGCACGGCGAGTTTCGACGTTGGTGGTGGCTCGGCGGTCCGCTCGAGTCCACGGGCCATTTCGAAAACGGTCGCGAAGTGGGATGGTGGCGTTTCTACGACGAGTCGGGAATGCTTCTTTACCGTCGTTTTTACCGAAAAGGTGAGCTTCTCGAGCACCGCTGGGAACGACAGCATGCGAACGACGGACGGTGAGAAAGGCCACGGCATGAGCGAAGCGATCGCCGCGAGCGACGATCGACGCGGGTCGACGCACAGCGATTCCACTCCTGCGGGAGTGGGTGTCGAGGTGCCCCTGTACGTCGATCTCGACGGCACGCTCATCGCCACCGATACGCTTTGGGAAGCCTTGCTTTCGCTGGTGCGGAATCGCCCGTTGGCGCTCTGCAAACTGCCGTCGTGGTTAGCGGGGGGCAAGGCGCATTTCAAGCGCCAAATCGCGCTCACCACGACGCTGAACCCGGTGGCGTTGCCGTACCACGAAGAACTGGTGGTGCACTTGCGCAACGAGCGTGCGCGCGGTCGTCGACTCGTTTTGGCGACGGCTTGCGACGAGAAACTCGCCGCGCCGATCGCTGCGCATCTCAATTTCTTTGACGGTGTCATCGCAAGCGACGGAACTCGCAATCTCGCCGGGGCGGCAAAGCTCGCCGCGATCCAAGCGGAGACCGGCACGAAGCCGTTCGAATACGCGGGTAACTCGACGACTGACATGCCGATCTTCGCGGCGGCGCACTCCGTGCTCGTCGTGAGCAATTCCGCGAGCCTGGTCGAACGAGTGCGCGCCCTCAAGAAACCGCACGCCGTGTACGCGGCGAAGTCTGGCGGACTGCGCCCGATTCTCAAGACGGTGCGACTCCACCAATGGGCGAAAAACCTGCTTCTGTTCGTGCCGCTTCTCGCCGCGCACCAATTCGGCATCCCGATGGTGGTCGACGCGTTGCTCGGATTTTTGTGTTTTGGCCTCGCGGCCTCCGGCGGCTACGTCTTCAACGACTTGCTCGATCTCGAAGCCGATCGACTGCATCCGCAAAAGCGGAATCGCGCACTCGCCAGCGGCAAACTCGAGCCCGCGCGCGGCGTACAACTTTGCGCGGGCCTCCTCGTCGGTTCGGCGCTGTTGGCCGTGGCGACACTGCCGCTCCTTTTCACGGGGCTCTTGGTGCTTTACTTGGCGGCGACGATTTCCTACTCGCTGTACTTCAAGCGCAAGTTGCTCGCGGATGTCATACTGCTCGCCGGACTCTACACATTGCGTGTTTTTGCTGGCGGCGCCGCGATCGATCTTCCGGTTTCACAGTGGCTGATGGCGTTCTCGATGTTTTTCTTTCTGAGCCTCGCGTTCGCGAAACGCCACAGCGAACTCTCGCTCATGCTGGCAGGACAAAAAGAAAAGGCGCACGGTCGCGCCTACCGCGTTGACGATTTGGATCTGCTTTTGAGCATGGGGCCGAGTTGCGGCTTGATGGCGGTTTTGGTGTTGTGCCTCTACTTCAACAGCGATGTCGTGCAACGTTTTTACCCCACGCCGGGGCTCCTTTGGTTCACGTGTCCGGTGTTGTTTTACTGGCTCGGTCGCGTCTGGTTTCTCGCGCGCCGCGGCGAGCTACCCGGCGACCCCGTGAGTTTCGCGCTCACGGACAAGATCAGTCTCATCGCCGGCGCGCTCGTGCTCGCGATCGCTGGCTTGGCGTCGTTTCTGCGGCTGTAACGCGCACGGACAGCGCGACTCGATCTCGCCACCCGATTCCTTGCGCGGTTATACTCCGGCAGCGTGTCCTCTGTGTTTGGGGTGGCATCGCGGGCTTGGCACGTCGTGACAGATTCTTCTTGTGACCCACTACTTTCGAACCATTTTTCGTGATCCAACGGTGAGGACTCTGAGACCCTGATGTCGAGCGGTGAAAACGATATTGCCATTGTCGGGATGGCGGCCCATCTCCCTGGAGCGCGGGACGTCCGTGAGTTCTGGCGCAACCTTGCGGACGGCGTCGAGAGCATCCGCCAGTACTCGGAGGAAGAGCTAGCCGCGGCCGGCCTGAGCCTGAGCACTTTGCGGCAACCCAATTACATCAAGTCCGGTGGCGTCATCGACGACGTCGAGAATTTTGACGCTGAGTTTTTCGGCTTCAGCCCCAAAGAAGCCGCGATCATGGATCCGCAGCACCGGCACTTTCTTGAGTGCGCGTGGGAAGCCTTTGAGGACGCGGGCCATCCCCCCGAGAGATTCGCCGGCGCGATCGGCGTGTTTTGCGGCTGCGGCATGGGCAGCTATTTCATTTTCAATTTGCTCAGCAATCCCGAGTTGGTGAAGAGCGTCGGCTTGTTCTTGTTGCGACATACCGGCAACGACAAGGACTTTCTAGCGACTCGGGTTTCGTATCTCTTCAATCTCAAGGGGCCGAGCATCAACGTGCAAACGGCGTGCTCGACGTCGCTGGTCGCGGTGCACCTCGCTTGTCAAAGTCTCTTGACCGGCGAGTGCGATATGGCGCTCGCTGGCGGCGTCACCATCGAGGTTCCGCATCGGCGCGGCTACTTCTATCACGAAGGCGAAGTGTTATCGGCCGACGGCCACTGTCGCGCGTTTGACCATCGTTCGTCGGGAACCGTGCTAACGAGCGGCGCCGGCGTCGTGTTGTTGCGCCGCGCGGCCGATGCCATCGCTGACGGCGATACGATCTATGCGATCATCCGCGGCAGCGCCGTGAACAACGATGGCTCGGGCAAAGTTGGCTACTTGGCGCCGAGCGTCGACGGCCAAGCCGCGGCGATGGCCGAGGCTCTGGCGGTCGCTGGTGTCGAGCCGGAGAGTTTGTCCTACATCGAGTGCCACGGCACGGGGACCTTTGTGGGCGATCCTATCGAGATGAGCGCCATGACGGAGGCGTACGCGACGGAAGCTTTCGCGCCGCAGTCGTGCGCTATCGGCTCCGTCAAATCAAGCATCGGCCACCTCGATACCGCGGCCGGCGTCGCGAGTCTCATTAAGACCGCGTTGGCGCTCACGCATCGGCAGATTCCCGCGAGCCTGAACTTCGAGGCGCCGAATCCGACCATCGACTTCGCGTCGAGTCCATTTTTCGTCAACACCGCACTCCGTCCATGGACGCCGGCGCGCGGCGCGCCGCGCCGCGCCGGCATCAACTCACTCGGAGTCGGCGGCACGAATGCGCACGTGATCGTCGAGGAGGCGCCGGCAGTCGCGCCGACCAGCCCATCGAAACGCAGTTTCCAACTGCTGCGGCTATCCGCGCGCAGCCGCGCAGCGCTCGATGCACAAGCGACCCGGCTCGGGCAGTTTCTCAAGCAGCACCCTGAACTGCCGATCGGCGATGTCGCGTACACGTTGGCCATTGGGCGACGTGACTTTGCCGTGCGACGCGTGTTGGCGTGTCGCGATACGGCCGACGCGGCGA
Source organism: Planctomycetota bacterium (assembly GCA_046154185.1). Taxonomy (GTDB): domain Bacteria; phylum Planctomycetota; class UBA8108; order UBA1146; family JAJFFE01; genus JBJXGE01. The sequence continues at coordinate 89,041 of JBJXGE010000056.1, read as the reverse complement.
AACTACTCGAAACCGGCGACGCGCAGCGCATTTTTACGCATCAAGTCATTGGGCAGCGCCCGCAAGTCGCCTTCCTGTTTCCGGGGGGCAGCGCGCAATACCCCGGAATGGGTCGAGAACTCTACGAGACAGAGCCCGAGTTTCGCGCACAGGTCGACCGCGGAGTCGACTGGCTGCGTGCCCATCACAACATCGATTTGCGCCCGCTGCTCTTTCCGGCGCCCGACGCTATGGAGACGGCGCGGAGCGAGCTCGAACGCACCTCGCGCCAACTACCGGCGATCTTCATTATCGAGCAAGCGATGGCGCAACTCTGGCTGTCGTGGGGCGTGACGCCGACCGCGCTCTTAGGTCACAGCATGGGCGAGAACGCGGCCGCGGTATTAGCGGGCGTCTATAGCTTTGAAGATGGACTAGGACTCGTCGCGTTGCGGGGCCAATTGACGGAGTCGGTTGGCGAAGGCGCGATGTTGAGCGTGCCGATGCGCGCCGACGAGTTGAAGGCGTTGTTGGGTCCGGATCTAGATCTTGCCATTATCAACGCGCCCGAACTCGCCGTGGCGTCGGGCAGCACTGCCGCCATCGATGCATTGAGCGCGCTCCTCGAAGGGCGCGGGCTGGAAGTTCAGCGTTTGCGGATTCGTGTTGCAGGTCACTCACGCCACCTCGATCCGATCCTGGAGCGATTTCGCGCCTACATGAAGAGCTTGCGCCTCAAGCCGCCGCAGATCCCGCTCGTGTCGAATACGACCGGCACGTGGCTCAAGCCGGAAGAAGCCACCGATCCGGAGTATTGGGTGCGCCACTTGCGCCAGACGATTCGCTTTTCAGATGGTGTGTCGACGCTGCTCAAAGAGCCGGAGCGGGTGCTGCTCGAAGTCGGTCCCGGTCGCATGCTCAGTTCGCTTGCGCGCCAAAACCCGGCCGTTAAACCGAGTCACAGTCTCGTGCCGTCGTTGCGGCATCCCGATGATCCGGTTTCCGACGTAGCGTTTTTCACGACGAGCTTGGGGCGACTGTGGGCGTCGGGCGTAACGATCGATGAAAACAAACTGTGGCCGAACGAGCGTCGGCGTCGCGTGTCGCTGCCGACGTACGCGTTTCAACGGCAGCGCTACTGGATCGAACCGGGCAAGGCGCCATCGTCCGCGGAACCGCAAGCGGATGCATTGCTGAAGCAGGTCGAACTCGCCCGCTGGTTTTATGCGCCCGAGTGGCGCCGGGCGCCGCTCGAAAGCGGCGCGGCGACATCGGCCGCGCCGAACCAGACGTGTTTAGTTTTCCTCGACGACGCGGGCGTTGGTCGGCGTTTGACGCACGAGCTGCGCGCCGCCGGGCACGATGTGGTGACGGTCGCGCCGGGCGATGCGTATGTGCAAAAGAGCGTGAACGAATATGTGATCGCGCCCGAACATGGCCGCGACAACTACGACGCGCTCGTGCGGGACTTGCTGGCGAGTGGCCGTGTGCCGACGCAGGTCGTCCACCTCTGGCTCGTCACGGCGGACGAGAGCTTTCGACCCGGTTCGAGTTTCTTTCATCGAAATCTCGAACGCGGCTTCTACTCACTGTTTTTCTTGGCGCAGGCTTTCGGCGCCGAGGGCACGACCGCGAATCTGCGCTTCACGGTGGTGGCGAACGGCACGCAGCGATTCGGAACCGAGGCGCCGAGCCATCCGGAAAAAACGACGGTGCTTGGGCCGGTGTTGGTGATGCCGCGCGAGTTCCCGGGGTTGCACGCGAGCCTGATCGATGTCGTCTTGCCGGCGAACGGGAGTGGCTGGCGCAAAGCGCGCGCGGAGCGCGCCGCGAAAATTGAGCGGCTCGCGACTCAGTTGCTCGCGGAACTTGCGGCGCCGCCGGCCGACGGAGTCTTCGCCCTGCGCGAAGACGAGCGTTTCTTGCTCGAGTACGTGCGCCGCTCCGCGGCCGCTACCCCGCCATCACCGGCGCCGCTGCCGACGAGCGGGTTACGCGAGGGCGGTGTTTATCTCATCACCGGCGGACTCGGCGGTCTTGGTCTCACGATGGCGGCATATCTCGCGCGGGAGACCCGCGGCGCGCGATTGGCGCTCCTGTCGCGTTCGCGTTTCCCGGAACGTGCGGCGTGGGAGGGATTCGTGAAGCGCCACGGCGCCGAGCACCGCACGAGTCGACGTATCCTCCAACTCATGGAATTCGAGTCAAAACACGGCGCCGAGATTCTCACCTTGTGCGCGGACGTCACGGACGTTGAACAGATGCGCGCCGCGCTCGCGCAAGTCGAAGCGCGTTTCGGCGCGCTACATGGCGTGCTGCACACCGCGGGCGTCGTGCGCGATAGTTTGATCCAAGCGAAAAATCAGGCCGAGATCGAAGATGTCTTCACGCCGAAAGTCCACGGCACGCTCGTGCTCGACGAGTTGTTAGCGACGATCCCACTCGATTTTTACGTGCTGTTCTCATCGACAAGCACCGTGACGGCGCCGCCTGGACAGATCGACTACGTCGCCGCGAACGCGTTTCTCAACGCGTACGCGGAGCGCCGCGCGGCGCTCTTCCCCAACACGTATACAGTCGCGATCAATTGGGGCATTTGGAATCAAGTCGGGATGGCGGCGGAAGCACTCAAGACAGGTTCCGCGATCGGCAACAACTCGACGGCGAGCGAGGAGCCGAGCGAGCATCCGCTCTTCGACGGTCGCCTGCGGCAGAACGCCGACACGACGCTCTATACGGCGCTCTACGCGACCGAAAGCCACTGGATTCTCAACGAGCATCGCACGGCTCGCGGGCAAGCGCTACTTCCCGGCACCGGGTATCTCGAGCTTGCGCGCGCGGCGCTCGAAGGCATCGGCGAGCCCGGCGCCTTCGAATTGCGCGACTTGTATTTCTTCCGACCGCTTTACGTCGGCGACGACGAGCAAAAGCCGGTGCGCGTCAAGCTCGAGCGGGAGGAAGAAGGATACGCGTTTGTCGTGCAGAGTCACGTGACGGTCGAAGGCGGGCAGAGCGGTTGGGAAACGCATGCGCAGGCGCGCTTGCTGTTGCACCGACTGAGCGCGCCGGCCCGTATCGATGTCCCGGCGATCGATGCGCGACTCAAGTCCTATCGAAGCGCCATCGACACGAGCGGCATCCGTTCGCCGCAGGAAGACTTCATCAACTTCGGACCGCGCTGGCGCGTGTTGCAACAAGAGTCTTATGGCGTCGGCGAAGCATTGGCGGTGCTCGAGCTGCCGGCGCGCTATCGCAGCGACCTCGTGAATTTCGGGCTGCATCCCGCGCTGCTCGATCTTGCGACCGGTTATGCGATGCGACTGATCGCCGGCTACTTGCCGGCCGCGAACGGCAAGACCGGGTCTGTCGTCGCCGAGCCGGCAAGTGTCGGTACGCGGACCTTGTGGGTGCCGATTTCGTACCAGAGCGTTCGCGTCCTCGGTCGCCTGCCGCGCCGCGTCGTGAGTCATGTGCGCAATCACGGCGATAATCGCGCCGACAGCGAAGTCGCGCTTTTCGATATCACGATCGCCGACACGGATGGCCAAGTGCTGTTGGAGATTTCCGAGTTCGCGATTCGGCGACTCGCGGCCAACGCCGACTTCGCTGCCGCGCCGCCGCCGGCGGCGCGCGATCTGGAACGCGACGCGATTTCAGCCGACAGCGGGAACCGGCCGCTATCGCCGGCGGAAGAGGCGTTGCGCCGAAACCTCGAGCAAGGAATTGCGCCGAGCGAGGGCCAGGAAGTGCTTGGCCGCGTGTTGCAAGCGCGGCGGGCGCCGCACGTCCTCGTGTCGTCGATCGATCTGGACGCGCTTCGCCAGCAAGTACGCGAACTGGGCACGACGCGCGAGGCGACCGGCACGAAGTTCGCGCGGCCCGCGCTCGAGAGCGAGTTCTTGGCAGCCCGCGACGACATCGAGCGCACGTTGGTCAGCTTTTGGGAGGAGCTGCTTGGCGTCGAGAATATCGGCGTCAAAGATAGTTTCTTCGACCTCGGCGGCCATTCACTCATCGCCGTGCGCCTGTTCGCCCGCATCAAGAAGGCGTTTCAAGTCGACTATCCGATCTCGATCCTGTTTGAAGCGCCGACGATTGAATTGTGCGCGAATCTCATCCGCGAAGTAGTCGGGCCCAGTGCCGAAGCGGCGCCCGGCGCGACGCCGCGTGCCACTCAACAACATCGCACGCGCTACACGCACTTAGTACCGATGCATCCGGGCAAGGGCGGCGGCAAGACGCCGTTCTTTCTCGTGGCGGGCATGTTCGGCAACGTTCTGAATCTACGCCACCTCGCGCATTTGCTCGGCACCGAGCGGCCGTTCTACGGATTGCAAGCGCGCGGTCTCTACGGGGATCACACGCCGCACGAGACGTTTGAGGAAATGGCGGTCGACTATCTGAAGGAGCTGCGGACCGTTCAACCGCACGGTCCGTACTTGCTCGGCGGCTTTTCTGGCGGCGGCATTACGGCCTTTGAGATGGCGCATCAGCTGCTCGCCGAAGGCGAGAAGGTTGGGACGCTGATCATGCTCGATTCGATTCTGCCGGAGATGCCGCAGCTCTCGCGGCTCGAGAAGTTGCGTATTCATGGTATGAAGCTGCGGCGCCAGGGGCTGCGCTACTTGAGCGACTGGGCCGTGAAGCGTTGGCACTGGGAGCTGCGCCGGTTTCAGCGGCGGAGTGTCGAGACGGAAGAAGAGCGCGCGCCCGGCGCGTTTCGCTCGGATCTCATCGAAGCGGCGTTTCGCGCCGCGTTGCCGCGCTATCGCCTCAAGCGGTATCCGGGTGCGATCACACTTTTTCGCCCGCGGCTCGATCAAACTTACGTGCTCGGCGCTGGGCGCGTTGTCAACAAAGAGCGCGAGCTGGTTTTTCCCGACAATTGCTGGGGACCTTGGGCCGAGTCGCTCGAGATCATCGAAGTGTCGGGAGATCACGACAGCATGGTGCTGGAGCCAAACGTCCGCGTGATGGCGACGCGGTTGCGCGCGGTGATCGATCGTGCTGAGCGCGGTTTGCGCGCGCTCGCGCGCCCCGAAGAAAAAGATGATGACAGCGACCTGCAAGTTGCCGTCGTCGGCGATTCGTCGGCGACTGGGCAAGCGAACGCCGCCCGCAGCTAGCCCCAGCACGAGCGTGGCGCGCTTTGTCTTAGGGCTCGCTGCTGTGCTTCAACGCTTGTATTCGATGAGCGTGTGATGGCGCCGCCGCAGCCGATTGAAGTGAAACCGCAGCGCGCCGAGCATCTGCGGGAATTTCCCGAGCACGCACGACGCGCTATAGAGTCGAGCGTGCGGCGGCGCGACGCCGCGACTCCGCATGTGACGCGCGATGCGGACGTACAACAGCGGATAGACGAGCAGCAACAACAGACTCAGTCCGCGCGTGGGCCAGGCCAGCACGACCGTGCTCAACGGCAAGATCGCGGCATAAGCGATGATGCTGCGCAGTTCGCGGCGCGCGTGACGCAAGGGGCCGCGCCCGTGCAGGTGGGAGCCTTCCGCGTACGCATGACCAGCGCGTTTCGTGCGCAGCCACCACTGACGAAAGCGCGTCATGTCGGCGTCGTGCAAAGTCATCTCGGCATCGAGTCGGTGAATGCGCCATCCTGCGAGTCGCAAGCGAACACCCAGCTCGGGCTCCTCGCCGGCGATAATGCCAGGGTTGAAGCCGCCGATCTGCTGGAAGGGTTCGACGCGCAGAAGCGCATCGCCGCCGCAAGCCGCCGTGTCGCCGATCGGTGTGTTCCATTCGAGGTCGCAGAGCAAGTTGTAACGGGAGCGGTCCGGAAATCGCTCGCGGCGGCGGCCGCAGACGGCGGCGACCTGCGGTTCGCGGGTGAGAAATTCGCGGGCTCTGTTAAGCCAAGTTGCATCGAGTTCGCAGTCGCCGTCCAAGAACTGCACGAAGCGTATGGTCGGCCAGCGCGCGATGAGTCGCTCGAATCCCGCATTGCGGGCGCGTGCCGCGGTGAATGGAACGGTGAGATCGAGTTCGACGACTTCGGCGCCGGCGCTCGTTCGTGCCCAGGCCACGCTGTCGTCGCTCGAGCCCGAGTCGACGTAGACAACGCAGACGATTTCACGGCAGACGGACTTGAGGCAGCGCTGAAGCCGTTCGCCCTCGTTGCGACCGATGACGACCGCACCCAATCTCGGCTCGTTCGCGTCGGCGTTCGCTGGCGAACTTGAAAACGATGACAATCGATCGGCCCTTCAGTGCGACTTCTGCGGTGCGATTTCTCGCGCGTTCGACTTCGACCGCGTCGCCAGTGCGCGACTCGGTCGAGCATTTCACAGTTTCTCCGTCGCGATGCAAGGGCGCGCGCGAGTCGCGGCAGTCGGCCGAGCGCCCACTGCTGGCCGTCATGCCGCATTGTGGTTTGACCGTTCGCCATCCAGAATGCGCCGCGCTCGGCCGCCAAATTCGGGGCGTCGTCGTTATACGCTTGTGAAGAGGACTCAGCATGTGCGGACTCACCGGCGCCATCGGCGCGTTTGACGCCAGCATCGAGCGGGCGGTTCAGTCGATGCTGAAGGCGCTTGCACACCGGGGCCCGAACGGCCAGGGTTTGTGGCAATCGAAGTCTTCAACCAGTGCCGGCGCCGTGTTGCTGGGGCATCGACGGCTTTCCATCTTTGACCTGCGCGAAATCGCCGGCCAGCCGATGGTCGATGCGCAAACCGGCTGCGCGCTCATCTTCAATGGCGCTATCTACAATTTTCATGAGCTACGCACTGAACTCGTCGCGCTGGGACACTCTTTCCTGACAAATTCCGACACAGAAGTGTTACTCAAGGCCTACGTCTCGTGGGGCGAAGACTGCGTGCGCCAGTTTCGCGGTATGTATGCGTTCGTGATCTATGATCCGCGTACGAACGCCGTCTTCATGGCGCGTGATCGGCTCGGGATCAAGCCGCTGTATCTGGCGCGGGTCAGCGCTGCGAGCGGTGGCGAGACGTTGCTGTTCGCATCGGAGTTGCGGGCCATTCTTGCGAGTGGTCTCGTGGCGCGGCGCTTCGACCGCGTCGGGCTCGCGGGCTACTTGTGGCACGGCTTTGTGCCGGGCTACGGCACGATTGTCGAAGGCGTCGAACTCTTGGAACCCGGCACGACGCGAACGATTCGGCTCGCCGATTTGGGCACACGCGTCACGCGGTACTGGCAGCTACCCGCGGCGAGCACCCGAGCCGATGCCGTCGAACAATTGGAGCACGAGCTCGAGCAAGCCGTGAAGTTGCGACTCCTGAGCGATGTGCCGCTCGGGTTATTTCTCTCGGGCGGCGTCGATTCGAGTGCGCTCGCCGCGCTCGCCGTGCGCGCCGCCGGCCGCGAAGCCGTGAGCACTGTGACCATCGGATTTGACGACGCGAAACTCGACGAGTCGAAGTACGCGCGGGAAATGGCGGCGGCGCTCGGCACGCGCCATCGGGAAGTGCGAATCTCCCACGACGTGTTCACGGCGCAACTCGACGCCGCCCTCCACAGCATCGATCAGCCGACCTTCGATCACATCAACTCGTACTTAGTGAGCCGAGCGGCGCGCGAGGCTGGTTTGACGGTCGCGCTGTCTGGCGCCGGTGGAGACGAGTTGTTCGGCGGCTATCGCACGTTTACAGATGTGCCGCGACTCGCCGCTTGGGGACGGCGCTTGCGCTTCGTCCCGCGTCGAGCGATGCAGTTTGCCGCCGCTCAAGTGACGCGCTACGCATATGGTCGCCCCGGTCGAATCGCGCCGCAGACCCGCTGGGCGAAGCTGGGGCAGGCGATGGCCGCGCGCGGGTCACTCCTCGACATCTATCAAATCTCGTATGCGCTCTTCTTGCCGGACCTGGCGCGGCAACTCTCGAGTTTGCCGGCGGTCGACGAAGTTGAAAGCGGTCTGAGTCGGGCGCGCCGGGCGCAGCTCGAAACGATCATCGGCAGTGGCTCCGTGGAGCACGCGATCAGTCTCCTGGAGTTGTCGAGTTTCATCGGTGATCGGTTGTTGCGCGACACGGACGCCGCGAGCATGGCGGTCGCGCTCGAGGTGCGGCTGCCGCTCCTTGATCACCGAGTGGTCGAGGCGGCGGCGGCGGTCGAGACGAGCCGGCGCTATTTGCCCATGCGCTCCAAACGGCTCTTGAAACAACTCGCGTTGCGCGATGTTGCGCCATCGCTGTACGAGCGTCCAAAGTCGGGATTCGAATTGCCGATCGAAAAATGGTGTCGTGGCCAACTCGGCACCAGCGTCGGTGAGACTCTTCGCGACCCGCAACTTTGTGCCCGCGTCGGCTTGCGCGCCGAGACGGTCGCCGACCTCTGGCAAGCATTTCAAGACGGCGCGCCCGGGCTCTATTGGTCGCGCGTTTGGGCGCTCTACATTCTGATGTGGTGGGCCGTCGAATACGAAATGCGACTCGATTGAGGGGCCGAGACCTTGGGCGCATCGCGCAGTACGGCAAGAAATAGCCGCGCGGCGCGCTGCATCCACGGCGCGTGGCGAACTTACTGCGCGGCGCCGTCGACGGCCGGCTTGACTTCCTCGACGCCTTCGGGCGGCGCCAGATGATATTCGGCGATCTTCTCGTACAACGTCGAACGGTGAATGCCGAGTAGCTCCGCGGCCTTTTTCTTATTCCAGCTCACCGCTTCGAGCACTTGCACAATGTGGTTTCTCTCCACCTCGCGGAGCGGTTGAAATGAAACTGTGCCGGCTTCGTCCGCGATCGACAGGTCGCGCGGATTGATGCTTCGACCATCGCCGGCGAGGAGCGCTTCGAACAGGACGTTTTTCAGTTCGCGGACGTTGCCGGGCCACGGATATCGGCGCAGGATTTCAATGGCGCGTGGCGAGAACTGGACTTCCCGATCTTGCGCGACCTGCGCCGCGATGTGGCGCGCGATCGGCATGACATCTTCGGAGCGGGCGCGCAACGGCGGAATGTGGATCGGAAAGACGCGCAATCGATAGTAGAGGTCCTCACGGAAGCGCTCGGCCTTGACGTCTTGGGCGAGATCTCGATTCGTTACCGCGATCACTCGGACATCGACTTTCACCGGCTTCTGGGCGCCGAGTCGATCGACCAATCGCTCTTCGAGCACGCGCAGTAGTTTCGCTTGCAACTGAAGCGGCAAATCGCCGATTTCGTCGAGTACGAGCGAACCGCCGTCGGCGAGCTCGAACTTGCCCGGCTTGCCCTCCGGATCGGCGCCGTGAATACCGGAACGCGGCGAGTAGCCGAACAATTCGCTCTCGAGGAGCGCGTCTGGGATCGCCGCGCAGTTGACGGCGACAAATGGCTTATCCCGGCGCTCCGAGAGGTCGTGAATTGCACGGGCGACGAGTTCCTTGCCGGTGCCGCTCTCGCCGGTGATGAGCGCATTCAGGTCGGTGCGCGCGACCTTGCGGATGCGCCGCCGCACCTCGTCGATCGCTGGGCTCATGCCGATGAGCTCTTGATCACTGCCAACGATTTGCTGCAAACGCACGATCTCGCGGTCGAGCAAATTGAAACGCTGAGCTTTCTCCAGCGCTTCGGCAAGCAAGTTCGCGAGCAGCATGCCGAGCTCAAGGTCGGAATGCAGGAGCGGCGGATGCGAGTCGCTCACTTGATCCAAGTAGACGACGCCGCGAGTGCGCTCCCCGCCAACGAGCGGCAGGCACAATGCGCAGCGGATGCGCTTTTGAATCATCGAGCGCGAGCGACTCGACGCGTCCTCCTCGTCGTCGAGTTGCGGCGAAAACAGTTTCGCCGTCCCATTCTTGATCGAGCGGGCGATGATCGTTTCGCTATACGGTACGCGGCCGTCCGTCTCCTCCATGTTGCGCACGGCGCACGGCACCAGGACGCCGCTATCGGCATCCAACTGGTAAATCCCACCGCGATCGGCCGGGATGAGCCGCATGAAGCCATCGATCGCCTTCTCTAGGAACTCATCGCCACGGTCGAGATTGCGGATCAGCCCGGTCCATTCCTCGAGAATTGCCCACAACTTGCCGCCGGCGAGCTGTTGCGTGCGATGCGGAGCGGCGCCGGGGCGCCGCATGGGAATCTCCACCGTCGAGGAATGCTCGACCGGCGAGCCGCCCTCGATGCGGGTGATGCGAAGATTGCTTTTGCCAACTTGGATAACGTCTCCGGTGAGCACGGGCAGTGAAATCGCCGAGCGCCCATGGACGAGCGGCGGGTTGAGCCCGCCGAGATCTTGCAGATTCCAGTGGCCGTCACGGTAGATCAGCGCCATGTGAAGGCGGGAGACCGCCGGATCCTCGAGCGAGAGATTCGCCGATCGGTCGCGCCCGATGACGAACGGCGACTCGTGGACGGAGCAGCTCTCGCCGTCCCGCGGTCCGCCTTCGAACCGCATTTCGAGTAACGATGCTGTTCCGACCATTTTCTCTCGAATCGTGTCGCGTGAGTTGAATCGCCAGGAAGTAACGCCGCGAGTCGCTGAAGCTACCCATTCCAGACCGACGCGGCTAGAATTATCGCGCATGTCACCCAATTTTCCAGCCTCAAGCCTGGGATGGAGCGCTGCGCTGCGCTCGTTTCGATGGCCGCGTAGTCGCGGCCACTGGGGCCGTTTCGCGATCATCATCATTTGCTGTTGTCCGGGGACGTTTGGTTGTGTCGCGCCTTATCGCGCCGCACCCCTTTCGCGCGGTGACGCCGCGCATACTCGGCCGCACATGAAGGAGCACCAAGGTCTCGTGCTCGCGGCAAGCCTCGTGCGCGACGGGCTTGAGGCGCGCACGCTGTTTGGCTCCGACCTGGCCAAACTCGATATCGTGCCGGTAGTTCTGCATCTCGAGAATCGTGGTGTCCGCACGGTGGTGATGCGACGCGCGCCGTTTAGGTTAGTGCTCGATGATGGCAGCAAGCTGGAGCCGCTCGAGCCGTCGCTCGTTGTTGAGGAAGTACTCCCAAACCCGAACCGAGCGTATTGGGTGCTTCCGTTGATTTTGCCCTATTGGACGGTGAAGGAGCGGATCGCTGAGCACGAGTTTCTGTTGCGCGAAGACTATCGCCAAAAGTCGTTGCCGGATTATCTGCGCATCGGCGAGGGGGATGTGGCGAGTTCACGCGCACTGTATTTTCGCGTGCCGGCGAGTCAACGGCACCTCCTCGATCGCACACCGGTGCTCGAGACGCCGGTCGAGTTTGAGGCGCAGTTGGCCAACGAGGGCGCGACGCAAAGTGGGCTGAGAGCGGGTGGGCTCAAGCCTGGCGCCGAAGAGCGGTTTTCACTGATTCCGGGTCGAGAACCGTAGCGCGATCGGCGAAAGAGGTCTGGAATGCGGCAATTCGATGTTTTTCGAACACGCGGTGCGATATTGGCCGCGTTACTTGCGATCGGCTTCAGCGGCATCGGCTGCCGCGGCGGCGGCATGCCGGGCGGCGCCATCGAGACGTTTGAAAGCGGTCGGTCAGCGCTCGACAAGGGCGAGTTTGCGGCGGCGCGCGTTCACTTCTCACGGATACTCGACCAATATCCGACGCTCGTCGAAGCGTTGATCGCGCGTGGTGAATGCAATGAGCGCGAGGCGCTGCCGCTCGCGGCCGATTCCGATCGGCGGCGGGAGCTGCTCGTTGCCGCGGCCGCGGACTACGGGCTCGCTTCGGCGCCGCAACACGCGCTCGAGCGTCGCATGCAGGCGATGATGGCGCAGGGCGAGTGCCTGTCGCTTCTTGGCCACCGGACGGAGGCGATCGAAGTCTTCTCGGCCGCCGCGCAAGAACCGGCGGCAGAGGCCGCGCAGCTCTTTCTCGCCCATTTGCGCGCGGGCGAGCTGCTGCTCGAAATCTTGCATGCGAACATGGCGCCCGACGTCGAGTTCGCGGCGAGTGACGCTGCGTACCTGCTAGAAGTTCGTGCGGCGCGGGCGCGTTTCGGCGAGGCGCTCGTCTTGCAGCCTGGCGACCCTCGCGCGCGGCTCGGTCTCGGCCAATGCCTCGTGCATGAGGGACTGCATCAGGAAGCCGAGCAAGTGCTCGACGGCTTGACTGCGTTGGAACCCTTCAATTCGATGCTCGCGGTTTATCTGCGCGGCGTGGCACGCGAGCGCCGCTTAGGGCCGAACGAAAGATCGAGCGCGGAGTACGTGGAAGCGTTGCGGCTCGACTCCGAGCAGAGTTTTTCGCCGCTCTACGACCGGCTCTATCGCGTGATGCAAATGCCGAATCCTTACTCGAATTCGGAGATCGTCGAACTCGAACGTCAACTGATCAAGTACCGCGGCGATGACCAGAATATTTGGCTCGCGGCGCAGACGTATTTCCAGAGCTTAACGACGCGCATGGGCCATCAGCATTTGGCGTGGGCAGTGACTTGCGCTCGACTTGGTCGCGCCGATGATGCGCTGCAGGCTTTTATCGAATGGCATTTCGAGCGCCCGGAGTTTGGTGACGATCCGACATCTTTGGAGCTTGTATTCGGCAAGTCGAACAATACTTGGTCCGCGGAGATGGCGCTCGCGCGCTCGTTGGCATACGAAACGATGCTCGGCGACTCGCATACGGAAGCGCGCGAATTCGCGTGGGCGGATTTGCGTCCGTTCGTGGACGAGCTGAAAACGAGCGGCAGTCTCGGGGCCGAAGCGCTGCTTGCGCGGATCTGCGCGCACTTAGCCACTTCGCAGTTGGCATACGCTCGTACGCAAGCCGACCAAGCACGTGAACAACTCCTGGAAGAGACGGAGCGGCTGACGCTGATCGAGAAACGCATTCTACATGACGCGGCGTTCGCCGCTGAGTTTCGACTCGGCGAAGTCGAGCAGCTTCGCCGCGGCGGCGAGTATCCGATCGAGTTCGCGCTCCGCGCGGCGAGCCAGGACGCGTCGATGCGATTCTTGCCGGCGTTTCAAGTCTTGGAGCGCGCGCTCAATGATATGTCGCAGGAGCAGCTCGCCGATACTGACGAACGTGCAGTGCTCAAGAAACGCATCGAGTCGGCGTTGTTAGCGTATCAGGGTCCCGACGCCGGAATTCTCGGCGTGCAGGCTCGACTCCAAGAGCAGCGGCTGGCTCATCAGGCGCAACTCGATGCAGCGAAAAAGCAGCGCGACGCAGAAGCCAAACTGCGCTCCCCGTGCGACGACTGCGGATTCCGGGCAAGTAAGAGTCAGCGTATCTGCCCGAGTTGTGGGAGCCCGCTCACTCTGCAACAGTGAATCGAGTTGGCGGAGGCGAGTGTCAGAAAGCGCCGCTCGAGCGCGAAGCCGTGCGCGGCGCCGACGCGCCGATTATTCGATCTGACGTTCGCGCCGCCAGATGAGCTTCTGATTTTCATAGGTCTCGGACAGCACTTCGCCGACGCTTTGCCGATAGTACCAACGTTTCTCGACCCCATCAGTGCGCGCGCCTGGTTTGCCCTGCGCGGTGACCTGCAAACAATCGACGTGAGTCTTGCCGCCGCTCTGAATGGTCTTCAATTCGTCGGCCACGGCATAGGTGTAATGGTCGTCGCTCCAGCTTTTGAGTGGCGTGCCATCTTTGAAAATCAACAGATCGTGCGTGCGCAACGCGCGGTTCTCATCCGCTGCTCCCGCCGGCTGGAAGCGGAGCACGAACCGTTGCTCATCGATACTCCACCAACTGCGCGGCTCCGTCGATGCGGACGATGGCGACGCGCTGTTTTCGAGTTCCTCGGCGCGCTGGAGCTTGTAGCCCCGGCGGTCCTCGAGCAGGCCGACGACAACCCGATCCACTCGCGTCGTCACCATGCCGTCGAGGTATTCTTCGACGCGGAATTTGAGTTCGGTATTCGACAGGTAGGGCACCCAAACGGTGAGGCGCTTGAAGTCGACTGGCGGCGGCGCCTGCAGACCGGAGGATTCCGGCGCCTCCACATCAGGTTTCGCGCTCATACTCGCGCCCGCGCGACGGATCCAGTGTTCGACCGAGTCGCGGACGTCCGTACTCATGACGAGGAGTCCACCGATGCCGCCGAGCGCGATCCACAGGACTCGGCTCCAGCGGGGGCGCCGAGGGCTCCCCGCCCGCGGTTCCAAGTAAGTCGGAGTGTAAGTCGGCAGCGCTTCGAGCGCCTCGCGAAACTCGGTGGCGCTTTGGTAACGGCCAGCGGGTTTCGGCTCGAGCGCGCGCGCGATGATCTCGATCACACCGACCGGGACGACGAGTCGCGCTGGCACCAATTGCCGGAGCTGGTGCACCGCCTCGGTCCCGAGTGCGCCCGGGCGGCGCGGTCCGCGGCGATCGAGGCGCGGCGGCAATTCGCCGCTGATCATTTCGAAGAACATCACCCCGACGCTGTAGAGATCGCAGCGCGCATCGAGCGGTTCGCCGCGCGCCTGTTCCGGCGCCATGTAGCGCGGCGTCCCAACGATCCCGCCGTTTGTGATGTCGCCGTACTCGCGATCTGGATTGACCGGCCGAGCGAGTCCGAAGTCGCCGACTTTGACGCGCTCCTCGCCGCCCTCTGAGCGTTCGAGGAAAATGTTCTCGGGTTTCAAGTCGCGGTGGATGATTTGCTTTTCGTGCGCCGCCTCGAGCACACCCAAGATGGAGGTGACAATCTTGATGGCGCGATCCACCGTAAGATAGCTCTCGCGCGTGAGCGTTTGCTTGAGCGACTCGCCCGGACAGTAGTCCATGGTAAAGAAGAGTTGTCCGTCTTCGGTCTGCCCGAACTCGCGCACGGGGATGGCGTTCGGATGCACGAGCTCGAGCGCGATCGAAGCTTCGCGAATAAACCGCGCGCGAAAATGATCACTGCGGCACAGTTCCGGGTGGAGCAGTTTGAGCGCGAAACTCTTGTCGTCACCGAGGAGCGCCATCTCGACGCGATACACGGTGCCGAAGCCGCCTTCGCCGAGAATGGACGACACGCGATACTTGCCGCCGATCATCTGGCCGATCCACTGCTCGGCGGCCGGCAGCTCGCGGCTCGGCTCTTTACGAATGCGCGAGATCGCGCCCGTTTGCACGAGGCCGAAACCGCACTTTGCACAGAAGTGGTCGGCTGCGGCATTGTCAGTACCGCAGCGCGGACATCGAAGCGTGGCGATCATGTGGAAACGACAGGCCCTTTTTCGAGGAGCGCGCGGAAAACCAGCAGCGGCTTTGCGGAGCAGCAGCAGTAACTTCGCGGTGCGCAACGCTCGCGCGGAAAACTCGAGTTTTTCAGCAAGCCGCTCCGCACTGCGGACATCTTAGAGGAGCGAGTGAACCTGAGAAGGCCAAAACTCCCCGAGGGACTTAGTCGCGCCCAGCTCCAATTCCTGACACCTGATTTAAGTCTCCTGCTAGTAGGGTCTTCGATATTCCATGCCGATGTCTTTCCGGGGCCGACTTCGACCCGCCGGAAGTTGCGTCCGGGGGAATGCCGATCTACACCAGAGTCGGATCTCTGCCGTTCGAGCCTGACCAATCGACCACGAAAGCGCGGGGCCATCGCTGACCGAGTTAGACAAGTGTCGCCTTTTCCGGCGCAGACTCCCGAGGCGCGGCTCCTCCTCGCCAGCGCTCGCGCCGCCTGCGACTCGCGGCGCGCCGAACGCGACGCAGCTTTTCTCGAGCAGCTCGCGGCGTGCGACGTGGCGTGGCCGCGTCTCTTCGAATGGGCGGTCGAGCATCGAGTGACACCGACTTTGTATCGAGCGCTGGATCGGAGCCGCGGCGCGACGGCCGATCTGCCGCCGCGCGTCCCCGCCATCGCCTGGCAGATGTTGTCTCGACACATCGCGCACATCGGCCGCTACAACCTCGTGGTCGCGCAAGAACTTCGCGCGATCCTCGATGAGTTCGAGCGCCATCGCATCGAAGTGATTCCTTACAAGGGGCCGGTGTGGGCCGATGCCCTCTACGGCGGCGTCGCTCAGCGGCAGTACGGAGATCTCGACTTGCTGTTGCGCCGCGATGATGTCGCGTCCGCGCGCCGGCTGATCGAGGACCGGGGCTATCGCGCGATGCCGACGTCGACGCAAAGCGGTTTGGAACTCAAAGAACTCATGGCCCGCGATTGCGAACTCGGCTTCGAGCGCTTAGGTCCGCCGCGGTTGCGCTTGGAATTGCACTGGGAACTGTTCGATGCCGCCAACTGCGTGGGACTCGAGGCCGACCGCGTCTTTGCGGCGGCGCGACCAACACGCTTTGCGGAGCGCGACGTGCTCGCGTTTGCCCCCGCGGACTGGCTCCTCTATTTGTGCGCTCACGGCGGCGAAAAACATTCGTGGTCGCGACTCAAGTGGATCGTCGATCTCGCGCGCTTTCTCGAGCAGGACACCGAGATCGACGTGTTCGCCGTGATGGAACGCGCACGGTCGTCGGGTCGGTCCGAGTCGCTCGCGCTCGGCTTCGTGCTCGCCACGACACTGCTCGGCGCTGAGTCGTCGCTCCGCTTGCCGACGTCCCGCGATGCTGCCCGCAACGTCGCGCGCGCGGGTTTCGCGCTGGGACATCTGTTTCGTGCGGATCACGACTTTCCGGGATTCTCGGAATGGCGGAGTTACTTGACGGATGCGCGGCTGCCGTTAGCTGCGGCGGCGCCGCCCGAACTCGCGATGGACACCTGGCGGTGTCGACGGCTTTACTTTTCGGCACTCTGTCAGCCGACGTGGTCCGATCGACGCGCGCGCGGCACGACGCGTGGCAAGCGGTATGAGCAGATCAGTCGCATCGCGTGGCTCGCGCAGACGTACAAGGCGGGGATCATCGAGCGACTCCGATAGGAATCGCGCTTACCACCGAGATGGAAACATCCAGGCCGGGGCATCGGGTACAAAGTCGTTGAGAATGGTGCCGAGGATTTCCATGCCGCTTTCCTCGAGCAGTTCGACCATCTGCTTGGCGGCTTTGATTGAAGTTTGCCTGCCTTGCACGACAACGACACAACGTTCAGCTTGCCGAAAGAGGAGTCGCGTCTCCGGGCATTCAATCGGCGGTGGCGCGTCGATCACGATGTGTCGATATTGTCGGCGCGCGAGCGCAAAAAAATCATCGCACTCGCGCCCCGCAAACTCGCCGGCGAGACTCGCCTTCGCCGCGCCGGCCGGCACGATGGTCAACCCGGTTTTGGTCGCGCGCAACATCTGGTCCGCGCCGACACTGCCTTCCAGGACGTTTCGCAGACCGGGCACGAGCGGCATACCGAAGTAACGAGCGATGGCCGGCCGTACGAGATTCGCCTCCACCAACAGCACCGTCGAGCGCGTGTGTCGAGAGAGACCGAGCGCGATGCAGCTGGCGACCGTCGAGTTGCCGGCGCCCGCGTGCGGGCTTACGACAATGAGGCGCTGCGGCTCGTTCTCGGCATTCTTGCGAAAAGTCTTCGCCCAGATGCGCTCGATGGGATCGCTGAGAGTTTGAAATCCGGCATCCGCGTCGACACGCGGACGCGCAGGTCGTTTCTCGGCAGCGACGGCTGGCTTCACGTCGACGCGCGGCGGTGTGCCGGTCATGGGTTCTTTCACGAGTCGCTCCTCAAGCGCGCGACGCCCGCCGCCAGGCGGACGTGCGCGGAATCACGTGGAGAACCGGCAGTGCCAACACGCGCTCGAGTTGCTCAGGGTGGCGGATCGTGCCATCTCGATACCAACGGAGGAGCGCAATGACGGCGCCCAGCAAGAATCCCGCCCCCAGCCCTAGCGCGAGGTACTTCCTGCGATTCGGTCCGACGGTCTGGCCGTTCTTGCCGATGGCCCGCTGCGTGATTTGCAGGTTGCTGCGCTGCTTTTCCTCGAGTCGCATGCCTTGATCGTAGTTCGCAAAGCGCGCGGCGAGGTCTTTGTGTTCAGCGCGGCGCAGCTCGACGTCGGTCTTGAGCTGCGACAGCTTCGGCATGCAACTCACGATCTGCGAGATGCGTTCCTTCTTCGCTTTGAGGTTCACTATGAGCAACTCGCACTCTTTCGTGAGACCGACACGTTCTATATCCAGCTCGCCGACGATCTGCCGGACGCGTTGATATTCAGGATTCGGCACGATGTCGGACGGCACCGGCACGGTGCGTGTGGGTGGAATCAGGTCAAGCTCCTTTTGGACCTCTTCGACTTGCTTGGCAAGCGCTTTCGTGGCGGTCGCACCTGCTCCCTCAATAAGGAGTTTCGTTCGATACTCGCGTTTCAGGATTTGGAGTTCGTCGTATTTCTCGACGAACAGCCGATTGTCTTCGACGAGGGCTGGGCGCTTGATTTCGAGCTCTGGCGGCAAGGCGGCCAACGCTTTTTCCCGAAGCGCTAACTCACCTTTGACAACTTCGAGCCGTCGAGCCTTGGTTTCCAATTCGCGCTCGAGCGCGGCTTCGGCGTCGCGAACGTCCGCGAGTAGACTATCCAGGTCGTCGTCGATGTCGCAGGTATCCATGTACTCGCTGAGCTGATAATCCGCGTCTGCCGCCGCCGCTTCGGCCAACGTCAACGCGTCCTCGACATCCTTCAAGTTGTCGCTGAGCGAATAGATGCTGTTGTGATGCTTGATGCACGCGTCGAGGATCGCTTGTGCACAGACAACCGCGGTCGCTTCGTCCGTTGTGCGGTAGGTGACGATCATGTGCCGTGAGCTGTAATCCGGTGCGATGACCGTACTGGCGCGCAGCAGTTGGAGCGCCAAATCCCGTTGCGCTTCCGGCGCCAATTCGTCGACCGCGCCGGCCTTTCCCATCGTTAGCGCGGCTTGTAACTCATGCAGCCAACGGATGTAAAAGGGCGTGTCCGCATTGTCGCGGGAGCGTGGGTCGGGAACGTGGAGAACGACCTTCGGATCGAGCGTTTCCAGCACCAGTTTGAATAGATCGGGATTGTTGAGCACCAACTTTTCGCTGTCCATGTCCCAGTTGCTTTGCGAAAAGTTCTGATTGAGCGGGTTGCCAATGTCACTGGTGAGATGCTCCCGTTGGCCGAACTTCACCTGCAGTTCGCCGCGGGCTTCGTATACGTTGAGATAGAGCAGCGACTGCGCGAGTGCGATTGCGCCGCCGATGGTGACGCACAAGACGACGAGAAAGCGCGAGCGCACGAGCGGCAACAGCAGCAAGATTTTCAGCGACGGCGGAGTTCGAACCTCTTCGGCCTCGACGCTCGGTAAGCCACTTGCTGTTTCCACCATCGCTACGCGTTTCTAGAAAGTCGCCGGCGCGGCCGGGATCAAGCTTGGCAAGGGAATCAGCCGGCGGATGTACTGATCCACCCAGATGTCGATTTCATCGATCGCAGTATTCGGAATGTAGACGATATCGTCGGGCTGCAAGCGGATCGGCGGGGCTTCGAGCCAGTAGCGCTCGCGCGCATCGATGCTCCAGGCCAGCTGACGCTGCTCGCTCGGCAGCCAGCGCAGCAGAATGACATTGCCGAGGTTCGCGGTCTCCTTGATGAAACTACCGGCCGCCGCGATGCACTCGAGCAGGTAAAGTCCATCTTCGACGGGGATTTTTCCGGGGCTCCGCACTTCGCCGAAGATCGCGACGGTGCGCAAGCGTGCCAGCCGCACGACGGTCAGTTCCCGCGGTTGTTCTTTGAGCCGGTAAGCTTCCGTCACAAACGCGTCGAGCGCAGTGAGATCGAGCCCCGCAACTTGCAAATCGTCGAGCAACGAGAATGAGGCGCGGCCATCTTCGCGCACGGTTGTCGAGTAGTTCTTGGTCGGGTCATCGAAACGCACTTCGAGAGTATCGCCGGGCGCCACGCGCGAGATCGCCGAGATGGCGCTGAAAGTGCTATTGATCTCGTCGGCGATGTCGGGGAGCGGCCGTCCCTTCGTCGAGCACCCACTGCCGCAAAGCAACGCGAGCGCGACGAACGTTAGCCCGCTGAGTTTCGCGACGCAGTTGGTGCTGATACTGACAATCGGCGATAGCGACAGGAGTGCTGGTAGAGAACGCGTCAGCAAGTCATCATCCTTCTGCATTCCTCGTGAGACGACTCGGGTCCTTGGAGATAGCACGGCGAGAGTGCTGCGACCAGGAGTCGGGGCGCAACTGCGAACGACGGCACTTCGTAACGCCGTCTCGATGTTGAGCCTGAGAAGCATACCTGGGTCCAGTAACCCCAGCAACCGAATGGAGTGGCTCCTATCGCGACCTCGTTCAAACACCGCGCTCGCGGGACGATCGATCTCGCGGCTTCGGCCCTAGGAATCTTGCGGCGGTTCGAGTCGCGTATGCGCGACGCCGTTACGATCTTGACCTATCACCGCGTGTTGCCGGACGCCGAAGCCGCTTCCTACCCGGCGCCGACGTTGGCGATGCCGGTGTCCGAGTTTCGGGCGCAGGTCGCGGAACTCAGCCAACGCTTTGAAGTCACCACGCTCGACGCGGCCCTCACGCAACTCGGTCGTACGCCGACGCAACGACCGATCGTGTGCCTCACCTTTGACGATGGCTACCTCGACAACTATGAAAACGCGGCGCCGATTCTCGAGGCGCACGGCGTCCGCGGGACTTTTTTCGTTACGGCCGGACTGATCGGCACGCCGCGCTTGCTCTGGTATGACCGCGCGACACTCGCCTTCGAAGCGCGGGCGGCGGGCGCCGGCGGGCGGCCCACGCCGCGGCAATCCCTCTTCGAGTGGCTCGAGACGTTGAAGCGCCAATCGGTCGCCGCTCGCGAAGACGCGCTCGAGCGAGTCGGCGCGCCCGCCCGCGAGGCGCCTCATTCGCGGCGCTTTGCGTTGATGTCGACGGAGCAGGTGCGCGAGCTGCATCGCCGCGGCCATGAGATCGGCTCGCACTCGCTCGAGCATCCAATCTTGCCGGCGCTTGACGACGCCGCGCTGGCGGCGGAAGTCGGAGCATCGCGGCGCTTAATCGCGGAGCTCTTGGATGTGGATGTCGCGGGGTTTTGCTATCCCAACGGCGATTGCGACGCGCGCGTCATCGCCGCGGTCGAAGCCGCCGGTTATCGCTACGCCTGCACGACGCGCTCCGGTCGGAATCTTCCGACGCAGCCGCGCTTCGAACTCGTGCGCCGTGACGTGACGCCGTCGCGCATCGCGGCGGCCAGTGCCGCCGGGCGCGTGCGCGCGTTTCGCGCCGAGATCTCTGGTTTTCGCGATGCGTTGCTGCGCCGTCGTTCCTGATGCGGATCGTCAGGACTTGGGAATCACATCGATGAGGCCGTGCGCCCGCAGCTCATTCAACAAGTGGCTGAGATCCTCGCGCACTTGCTCGGGACCGACGTCGAACTCGGCGAGGAGCGACGACTCGAGTTCCGCGAAACTGCTCGGTTGCTGGAGTTTCCGCCAGATCACGGCGCCGACGTCCGCGAGTCCGTAATAAGTGTTGTTTTCTAGTCCCAGAATAACAGCCTCGCCCGGCAACTGCGCCGAGACTTGATGGCGCGCGGCGATCAGCAGTTTGTCAGTCCAGCAAGTGTGCGTCATGGTGAGGCTCGACTTCGCATTGAGATGAGAGAACCGCGGACCGTTCGAGTTGGCGGCGAATTTCGCCGCACTCGAGTATCGACGATTCCGGAGGTCAGGCTGAAGTCGTGATTCGCGGCGCGAGTGAGCGCGAGCCCCTTCGCCGCGTTGTTGTATTCTTTAACTGCCATGAACAAAGCGTGCATTGCGAGACAACGAGCAAGTGGACTGCGGCGCCGCATTCGGCGTCTCGTCTGTTGCGGATTCGCGTCGCTCGTGGTCGTCGCGGGCTGCGGCGGAGGAGGTGGCGGGTCGGGCGGGTCGGCCGGCAGCTCGGTGCCGGTGAGTGTATCGGCGCTGACGGTGACACCCGATCTCGTATCGACATCCATTCGCTTCACGCTCGTGTCGCCGCAAAACCACCGCGTCACCGTCGCGGTCAGCGTGAGCGAAAATCGTGGACTCACCTATGCGCCGCTCACGGTCGCCAGTGGATCGACGTCTGGACTCGCGGCCACCGCCGCTGGCGCCGAGTTTGTACTGACGTGGAGTCCAGCGGCCGACCTCGGCAGCACCGACCAATCCGACCTTCGCATCCGCATCGTGCCGCAGAATGAAGTGACCGGCTCAACTGGCACGGCGTCGAGTTCGGACGTGTTTAGTCTCGGCACGAATCTGCCGCCCGTCGTCGTGTCTGTCTCGACGCCTGGAGTCTTAGTCGGTGGTGAGATCGACTTCACCTATGACGTTTCTGACGCGCAGGCGGACATGGTCGCGTTGACGCTCGAGTATTCGACGGACAGCGGCGCGACCTGGGCAACCGCGAGCGCGGGAGTGGCGGGCGATGGCGTGTCCAACGTGACGACCTCGGTGAGTGGCGTCGCGCACACGGTGAGCTGGGCCGCGCAAGCGGATGCCAACGGGTTGGTCAGTGCGAGCGTCCTGTTTCGAATCACACCGATCGATGTGATCGCGGGGACGGCCGGACAAAGCGGTGTCTTTTCGGTGAATCTCACCGCTCCGAACTTGGTGCTCCTCACGATCGGCGACATTCCAGTCGAGATGAACGGCAGCCTGACGTACAGCGACTCGACGGGCGGGCCTTACAACTTTCGACTGAGCGTGCCGCTCACCGGCACTCGGCTTGCGGTCGAATACGCCGCGGTTGGCGGTGGCTCGGCGCTCGACGTCGCGAGCTTGACAGTCACCGGTGATCGATTGCTCGGCGGTAGCGTGTCCGCCGGTTCGAATCTCGCGCCTGAATTTGATCCCCAGGCGAGCGCCGGCGCGTGGGACATCGGTTCGTCGCACGCGTTGCCGACCGGCAGCGTCACGTTTGAGGCGGCGATTGCGGACACGCTCGGCAATTGGTCGAGCGCCGAGTCGTTGCCGCTCAACGCGGTGACTGCGGATAGCGCATCGCGCCCGTTCGACACGGCGGATGTGTGGTGGCTCGACTTCGACGGTGATCGCTTTAGCTATAGTTTCGTGACCGGCGCCACGGTCACGATTACGTCCTCGGTGGGCGCGAACGGCACCGTAGATTATCTCGAGGACCTCTGGATTTTGGGGCTGAGGACTCATTCACCGACGGCCGAGTGCGTCACTTTGAATTCGAATTCCATCTTGCTGAATTGGGCAAAGGCCGAGACGGTGGGGCGGCTCAACGTTCTCTTCGGTCGTGATTTCGACGGTACCGGCGCGGGGTTCAATAGCCAACTGACGTTTTCATTGTCGAGCAGCGGTACGAGTTCTTCCATCCGCGTGGGTGGGGACGATCAAAACGCCGGCTATACGCTCGGCCGCGCCGAGTACGACTATCGCAATGCGGCGGGGAATAGCAACCGTTCGACGATCCTCGGCGTCTTCGTGACGAATCTCATTCAGGCGCACATTAACAGCAGCGTGACGTTCATCGTCCGGTTCAGTCCTTTGATTCCCGGTCGCGGCACGCCGGCCGGCGAGGGCGCGATCGATCACGTCGTTTTGGATCCGAGTTTCGATCGACTCGATCCCGGCAACTCCATCGCTGAGAATGACCGCTATGACGAGATTTACGCGGCAATCGATGCGCTGGCGCGCTCGACCGCGGTCATCTTGGCGCACGAGATTGGCCACTCCGTGGGGCTAGTGGCGAACGGCGCGCCACCCACGGGCCTCTTCGGCGGCGTGACCGGCGCAAGTTTCTCCGGCGCCGATACGACGTCGCTCCACTTGGATTCCCCTGGTAACAACATCATGGCCGCCGCCCTCGGCTTCTCGACGTCCCTCATCACCGGCTCCAGCGCCTACCACTTCAATGAACTCAACGAAGCCTACCTACGCGAATGGATCCTGCTGAAGCAGTAGGTTCAAGAAGTGGCATGTGCTGCTGAGGGTTTCGCAGCGCTCCGTGGCTGGTCGCATCCGAAACCCGTCCAAGGCCAATAACGCACATCCCCAAACAAAAAGAGCGTCCGCTCGCAGCGCGAGCGGACGCTCTTTTTAGTGGGCTCCGCGCATGAACAACACCGCCGGAATGGTACCGAATATCAACTTGAGGTCGAGCCACACCGATCGCCGCGCCGCGTATTGCAGGTCCATGCGCACCCAGTCTTCAAACTCGACCTGACAACGACCATGCACCTGCCAGATGCAAGTTAAGCCGGGCGTGAGTTCGAGCCTGCGCCGTTGCCAAGGCGAGTAGATGGCGACTTCGTCCGGCGTGGGTGGACGTGGGCCGACAAGTGACATGTCGCCGAGCAACACATTCAGCAGTTGCGGCAACTCATCGATGCTCGTTTTGCGGATCCAACGTCCGACGCCGGTGATCCGTGGGTCGCGCTTACTCTTGAAGACTGGTCCGGTCGCTTCATTCAATGCGCTGAGGCTCGCTTTCAGGGCCTCGGCGTTCGGTACCATGCTGCGAAACTTGAACATGCGAAAGATGCGACCGCCGGCGCCGACGCGTCGCTGCGCGAAAAACACCGGTCCTCGCGAATTCACTTTGATCGCGATCGCGGTGATGAGAAATACCGGCGACAGCGCGATCAGTCCGAGGATCGACCCGCAGATGTCGAGCGAGCGTTTCCACCACGGCAGCGTCAGCACGAGTAGGTCCGTGCACACCAGCAGGTCATCGTTCGCACCAGCGGCGCTGCGTCCCGCTTTCGGCGCTGCGTTTGAGCGCACAGATTCCGTCGCGCCGTTCTTGCCGAAACTATCCGCTTGGCTCTTCTGTTCGTGAGAATCCTGTCGTCGCCGTTTGCCGGTCTTGCGAGTATTGCCGGAAACGACCGAGTTCAGACGCGGTGCGTGGGCGGCGTCCGACGGCATCTTGGCGTTGCCAGCAGTCGTCGGCGTCGGAGCTACGCCGCTGCGATTGCCGGCCTGGCGTTGCTCGGGCACGCTCTGCTCATTTTCACATCCATCCGACACGTGCCCGTCTGGCAATTTCTCAGTCGGATACGTGAGTACGATCGCGTCTTCAGTATTCAGCCCGAACTCTTGGCACAAGTTGTCGGCAACCAAGTAGGCGCAGTCCTTACCCGTGTGAGGCAACAGGACTCCAAGCCAACCCGCCGCGAGCCAACCGGCGTCATCCGTGCATCGCAATCGCTGCGACAGGTAGTACTGCTGATCCTTGTCGAGCGACGAAAGCCCCGGCATGCAAACCAACGATAGTTCATCCCCGAGCCGATCCGCGCGGGAGCGCTCTTTGTGCAGGATGGATCGAAACTGCTCGGCACCGTAAAGTTGATGCTCTCGTGTGCGCGCGATATCGCTACTCGTACTGCCGGCGAAGCCGCCGCCGGCAGCTCGGCAAGCATCAGGGCCGTTGCTGAATCCGTTCATGGTGCCGTTGTTGCCGCCACCTGGTCGAACGCTATTGCGAGCACCGAGCATCTCTCGCCAACGAGCCATCTTGAAAGCCATATTTCCCCTTCAACAGGCGACGTACGCCTGCACCTTTTCATTCTTCGCACGTTCCGTTCAGTCCCGCGACCGCGAGGCTGAACGGGAGTGTGGCCGCTGAGCGAAGGCCGCGCGGCTGCATTACAAGTGCAACCGTCGGCTCGGACTCAGCAAATCACAGCTTGTGAAAACACTTTCCGTAGGACACTGTCCGTAGGATTCTCAGTGACCTTGAGTCATCTCCACAAAATTCTTGCAAAGCCCTCCCTTCGTCCGCGGCCTGGCAATTCTGAGCCAGCTCGCTCGGCTGCAAGACAGAGACTCACAAGGTGCCCGAACTTCGGGCGAGCCCATGCGGCGGTTCAGTCAGCCCGGCCCATCTGGTGAGATGGGTCCTGTGCTGGCTTTCGCCGGATCAAAATCAAGCTGCTGCTGAAGACGGCCTAGCTACGATCTCACGCGGCGGGTAACGCCTCGCGCCACTCCCTAGTGCTCCTACTGTCGCTTTCGCGACGCAACCGCCCCAACGTTCGGAAATCTCCTCGTTACGGTTCCGACGTCGGTGACCACGCGGATATAGACACACCCATGAGTTACCTGCGCGTGAGGATCCGGATTCTACAGAATCACATCGTAGGCGCAACAGTTGAATCATAAAGACCTCGAGCCCTTGCACGTCCATCCACGACTCGCGATGATCCCGCCCCGAGTTGAAATGAGAGGGGTTTCGGAGGCATGTCGCGAACGACGATCGAGCCTTCAGAGTACGCCGATCGACGGACCCGAGTGCTCCGAGATTTGGCGGGTGCGACAGGCGTCATCTGCGCGGGAGACGCCACGGGCGACGCGTTTCAAGCGCACGCCCATTTTCAATACTTGGTCGGGTTGGGCGACGAGCCCGGGGCGATCCTGCTGCTCGATCCACGGCAGCCACTGGCGCATCGTCGTGTGCTGTTGTTCCTTAAAGCACGCGATCCGGAGCTCGAACAGTGGGAAGGCTGGCGTCCGGCGATCGGCGGTCCGCTGCGCAAGCAACTCGGCATCGACGGGGTTTTTCGGCTCGGCGCTTTTCCGCGTTGGCTCGCCGAAGCGGCTCGGCGGTCAGGCCGGCTGGCGTGTCTGCATGCTTTTGCACCGATCGGGCAACCGGTATCTCCGGATCTCGCCATCTTTCGGCAAGTCACCGAGCGAATCCCGGGCCTCGAGGTGACGGATTGCACGATGCTCGTGCCAAAGCTGCGATCCACGAAGTCGTCGGCGGAGATCGCGCTTATGACGGTTGCTGCGCAGATCACGGCCCGCGCCTACGAGGAGCTGCTGCCGCGGCTACGCTCGGGACAGACCGAATTCGATGTGCAAGAAATGCTCGAGCATGTTTACAAGCTCAACGGTGCGCGCGGCGCCGCGTACCCTTCGATCGTCGGTGGCGGACTCAACAGCACGGTGCTGCATTACCGTGCGAATCGTTGCGAACTCAAATCGGGCGAACTCGTTTGCATCGATTCCGCGGCGCGGTTTGACGGTTACTGCGCAGACGTCACGCGCACGTTGCCGGTGAGTGGCAGATTCTCCGCAAGACAGCGACAAGTGTATGACGTCGTGCTGGCGGCCCAGGCCGCGGCGATTCGCGCGGTACGTCCGGGCGCGACGCTGGCGAAAATCGACGCGGCGGCGCGACGTGTCATTCGCAAGGCCGGGTTCGAAGAGTTTTTCATCCACGGCATCGGACATCACCTCGGACTCGAGGTGCATGAGCCGGCAGCGGCGACGGCGCTCGGACCGGGCGCCGTCGTGACGATCGAGCCGGGAATCTATTTGCCGGACGAAGCGCTCGGAGTGCGCATCGAAGACGACGTACTCGTGACGCGCGGCGGTTGTCGCGTGCTCACGGCGGCGATTCCGAAAGACGCGGACGAACTCGAGCGCCGGATGCAGCGGTCCGCTCGGAGTCGCCGCAGGAAGACACTATGAACCATCGTCGACGTGTCGCTGAGTTGCTCGCTGACTCGCTGGGAGTTGCGTTCAAGTCCGATCTTAACGCCAACGCGTTGACGCTCGATGCGATCGAAGCGCTCATCGAGACGCCGAAGGATACGAAGCTCGCGGATTTGGCCTTTCCATGCTTCGTGCTCGCGAAGTCACTGCGCAAGGCGCCCGCCGCGATTGCCCAACAATTGGCGGCGGAACTCGGCGCGCGCGAGCTCGGCGCGGAACTCAGCTCGGTCTCGGCCGTCGGACCGTACGTCAATTTCTTCATCAACAAAGCCGGACGCGCCGGCCAAGTGCTGTCGGCAATTCTCTCCGGCGAGTTCCTCGCGCGACGGCGCGCGCGCGGTGAGCGACTCATGATCGAGTATTCGCAGCCGAACACGCACAAAGCGTTTCATGTCGGTCACGCGCGCAACGTTGCGCTTGGCGACGCGTTGATCCGCATTTGCGAATGGGTGGGCTATGAAGTGATTGCGACCAACTACATAGGCGATGAAGGCACGCATATCGCAAAGTGCTTGTGGTACTACCAAAACCATTTTCGCGGCGAAGTGCCGGAGCACGGTCGCGGCGAGTTTCTCGGCGAGCTCTACGCGCGCGCGACGGAGCTAGTCGAACTCGATGGTCTCACCCAGGTACCCATGATCGGTGTCGTCTGCGCGTGCGTGCGCGCAATCGCGTCGCACCCCGTCAATTCAAGTTGGCAGGTCGTGGATCTAGAAACTGGCGGTGAGCCGAGGCGTGTGGTCTGCGGTGGCCGCGGTTATCAAGTTGGCGACTTGGTCGCGTACGCGAAACCCGGTTGCGAGGTGGACGGTCGGCTCGTGCAATCGAGTGATAAGCAGGGCGTGCTGAGCGAGGGCATGATTCTGAGCCGACAGGAGCTGGGTCTGGCGGATGATCGCCAACAGATCGAAGTCCTGCCCGTGGGGACCGAGTTGGGTGTCGAAGTCGCGGAGGTCTATCGGAAGCCGGGCGCTGTCGCAGCGAGTGAGTCAGTGCTCGCTGTTTGGCGCGCGCGGGCGCGCGGCGTCGCCGACGTTCTGAGCGCGCTCGAGGCTGGCGATCCCGCCATGACGGCGCTCTGGCGCACGACTCGGGAGTGGTCGCTCGCGGAATTTCACGAGATCTATGATTGGCTTGGCGCGCGCTTCGATCATTACTTCTACGAGTCGGAGGTGGGGGAGACGGGCCGCGAGATCGTGAAGCAATACTACGAACGGGGAGTTTTCACACTCTCCGATGGCGCGATCGGCGCGGATCTCAGCCGTTTCAAATTGCCATTTTTTCTGCTGCTCAAGCGGAACGGCAGCGGACTCTATTCGACGAAAGATGTCGCGCTTGCGCGACTCAAGTTTGAGCGTTTTCACATCGACAAGTCCGTTTACGTCGTCGACTACACCCAATCGCTCCACTTTCAGCAACTGTTCCGAACGCTCGAGCTCATGGGCTATGAGAAAGCGCGCAACTGTTTTCATCTGGCCTATGGCATGGTAGTGACGCCGGAAGGAAAAATGAGTTCGCGGAAGGGCAACGCGATTCTGTTCTCACAATTGCGTGGTCCGTTGCTCCAGAAAATTCGCAGCGAGTTTCTCGATAGCTACGCCGGCGACTGGCCGGCCGCAGAGATCGACGCCGCGGCTCGTCGCATCACAGTGGCGATTGTGCGCTACGCGATGCTGAACCAAGACAATCTCAAGAACATCGTATTCGACTTGACGGAGTGGATGAATCGGCGTGGCAACACCGGGCCGTACTTGCTGTATGCCTATACGCGTACGCGGTCCATCCTGCGAGAGTTGGCCATTCTCGAGAACGCCGGCGCGCAGCCCGTGCGGCGCGAGTACGACTGGTCGTTGTTGGTGCATGAGTTGGAAGAGGAGCTGATTCGCGTGCTCGCCGAGTTTCCGGCCACGGTTGAACGCGCGGCCGACACGCACGCGCCGCAGCAGCTGTGCATTTATCTCTACGACCTGTGCAAGGCCTTCAGCCGGATGTTCGAGAATTGTCCGGTGCTCAAAGCGGAAACCGCCGAACTGCGCGCGGCGCGCGGCGCATTGGTCGATGCGACGGGACGCGTGATCCGCGCGGGCCTTCAGCTCCTCGGGATCGAGACGCTCGAGCGCATGTGAGGCGGAACGGCCGCGGACCCTTACTCGAGCGCGCGCGCGAAGTCATCGAGCAGATCGCTCGTGTCTTCGATGCCAACTGACACGCGGATCAGCGCGTCATCGATGCCCATGCGGGCGCGAACCTCCGCGGGCAGCGCCGCGTGCGACGTGCTCGCCGGGCGACACACGAGCGTCTCGACGCCGCCGAGGCTCGGTGCGTGCAGCGCGAGTCGTAAGCGCGCGATCACGTCGCGCGCCGCGCGCAGGCCGCCGCGCGGGACGAAACTCAACATGCCACCGGCGCCACTGAACCAGGCGCGCGCGCGCGCAAAAGCAGCGTCGGTCTCGAGACCTGGATAGCGAACGCTTGCCACTTGCGCGTGACGCGCGAGCCACGCCGCGAGTTGTCGCGCGTTCTCGTTCTGACATCGCATGCGCAGCGGCAACGTCTTGAGTCCACGTTGGAGTAAGAAACACGCGTGCGCATCGAGCGCGCCGCCGAGGATATTGAGGTTTTCGCGCACTTTATCGACCAGCGACTGGCGACCCGCGATCGCACCAGCGACCAAGTCTGAATGACCGTTCAAGTACTTGGTCGCGCTGTGCAGGATGATGTCGTAACCCAAGCGGGCCGGCTGGAAGTTGATGGGCGAAGTGAACGTGCTGTCGATCAGACTCAGTATTCCACGACGCTTCGCGAAGGCCGCTGCCTCGTCGAGCCGCCCGACTTCGATGAGTGGATTCGTGATGGACTCGACGTAAAAAAGTTTCGTGGTCGAGCGCAGCGCCGCTTCCCATTCCGCGGGGCGCTCGAGCGATACATAGGTCACAGCAATTCCATAACGTTCTCGCGCTTGGTCGAGAAATACCCGCGTGCCGCCATACAAACAATCCTGCGCGATGACGTGGTCACCATTCTTGAGAAACGCGAGCAATGCCGCGGTGATCGCCGCCATGCCGCTCGCGGCGACGAGCCCCGCTTCCGTGCCTTCGAGCGCAGCGAGTTTCTGTCCGAGCGCGTCGTGGTTCGGCGAATTGTTGAGCCGGAGATAGCGGATGCGATGGTAGTCGTGCTCACCATCGCCGAGCAAGTAAGTCGACGTTTGAAAAACCGGCAACGTCACGGCGCCGTTGAGCGGCGGCCGCGGTTCGCCGGCGTGCACACAAAGAGTCTGTGGCTTGAGCCCGTGGCTCGAATGGTCCGTCATACGCATCTCCTTCGTCGAGGACGGGGAGCATAGCGCACGCCGAATCGCTTGTGTATGCGGGTGCGCGCGACGGCGTCGCAGCGCGCCCGCAACCGAGCTTATTCTTTCTCGAGCCGCAGATTGTCGATGTAGATGCGACCCTCGCCACCTGGCAAGTGAACGAAGCGGAGCGCCGTGACTTCGTCCCAGCGCGGTTCGCCGGCGGTCTCAAATTTCTTGAGATCGAGCCGCAAGTCTTGCCACGTGCCTTTCGGCGCGAACGAGTGCCGAAAGCCGGTGCGATTGAAAGCGCGCGCGGCGCCGCCGCGCGGACCACCACCCCGACCGCCGCCGCCATCGCCGCCGAGTCCACCTTCTTCGCAATCGAATAAGATGAGGAGCTGCGGCGTCAGCTTTGGGTCTTCGGCCCGGATCGAGACGTGCAGATAGCGGTACTCGGCGACCTTCGCGCCTTTCGCCTTGTCAAACGATAGGAACGTGAGATTGCGGGTCGTGCGCCAGAGGAGCGACTGTTTGCCTTCTCGGACTTTGCTGTCGCGATCCTTGGCGTCACCACTGACGATCGATGTGTTGAGACCGAAACCAGTCTGACCACCTTCACGTCCACCACCGCCGCCGCCGCCATCTCCGCCGCCACCCTCGCCGCCCTCGCCACTGCCACCATCACCGTCGGGCGCGGTGGCGGACGATTTCTCAAAATTCTCGATCTGCCAATAGAGTTTGTCTTCGCACTCCGCGAGCAGGGCTTCGAGGTCGAAACCCGCAATCGTCCCGGTGTATTTCTTGCGAAGTTTCTCGCCCGCTGCGAGCACGCCGCGCAAATCGCCGCGTAGCGCGCGCTCGCGCAAGCGATTCAGTTCGAGGCCGCCTTCCGATTCGAGTACGCAGCGGTCGATCGCGTCGATTTCCGCTTCGACCGTCACCTTGCCGCGCAACGCTCGAAACTGCTTGCGGGCTTCGTCGTAGTTTTTCGCCTTGAGTTGCTCAATCGCGCGTTGGTAATCGGGCGCGAGCAAGGGATCCGCAAACGTTGGCGCCGGCAAAGCCGGCGGCTGCGGCACGTCTTCGGTCGACTTAGGCGTCGCTGGGTCAGGATCTTGCCATGCCAGCATTCCCGCGGGCAGGGACAGAACGGCGAGCAGCACGGAGAGCGCGAGGGACATTCGGTTCATCCTTTCGGTTACCAGGATGAACACCGTCAGATGGCACGGGTTGCGGCAATTTCTCTGCGGGGGATTCGCCTGGGCCTGGGGTCGAACGGCGGGTCGACGCATTCAGGCAGGTACTTTGGTGACTCCGCGGGGCTGCCACCGGGTCAAAAGAACAGAGGATGCTCTTCGGGCAGTATGTGCGCCTCCCTCCAGGCTCACCTACCTATGCCAGCCCGAGCATCCTCTGCGCAGTTTCGTTTTTCTTCGCGCGCGCGTTGCGCGCATTCGACGCTTCGACTTATCCCTCCGACGCCGCGCCTTCGGTCGCGCCTTTTGGCGAGGCAGGTAGCGCAGCATCGTCCGGTTCCAGGCCCGCCACCGGCCGCCCGGTTTCTTCGGACCACCAACTCGCCCAGCGGTCGAAATCCGTGCCGAACTTCTGGCCGGTCGCACGCTCCAGCGCACCGATGCGCGCAAAGGCCTCGGCTTTACGAATATCGATGTCGAGCACGATGCCTTCCATGAAAGTGTCGATCACGGGATCCGCGACTTCTTGCACCACCAACCCGGTGCCGCCGCTGACCAATTCGTAGTCTTTGACGTAGGCGCGCTGCACAACGGACGCGATATGCGAACGGCCGAATCCAGCCCAAATATAATGTGCGGTGCGAATGAGCGTCCCGACCGCGCGCCGATCCGGGAGGACGCTCAACGCGTTAGCGGCGTTGACGCGGAATCGATCGTCGCCGCTCGAAAGGTACGGCACGAAGCTCAACGACGTATCCGGGTCTTGCCATTCCTTGAGCACCGCGAGCGCTTCGTCACGCACCGACCGTTTGCTATCAGTCACCGCGAGATGCGACAGACGTTTCGCATAGCGACGATCGTTTTGCGTCCCGAGTTGACGAACCGCGAACTGTCGCTCGCGCGCCTGCAGCGACTCAGTCGCTTTGAGCAGCGTCCAGGTTCGCAGCGATGGTCGTATCTCCTGGAATTCCTTTAGCGCTTGCGCGCGCTTGTCGTCACTCGCGGTCCCACTCGCCGCGACTTTGAGCAATTCGCGGGAGCGCGCGATTTGTTCTTGCGTGCGGTCGCGAGCCTCGGCGATTTCAAACTGTTCGGGACTCAGCCACGAGCCGTCGTAGAAGATGCGGCCGAGCGCGGTCTGATAGTCTGCCTCCGTCAGCCAAATCGCGCCGAGCTTGCGAAAGCCGAGCGCCTGACGCGTCGTCGCGTGGTCCGGATCGAGTTCGAGAATGCGCCACGACAGCCGCGTCTGTTCCGCGGCGAGGTTGTTGTCCCGACACCAGTCGGCGAGTGAGCAGAGCGCCGCGACGTCGCCCGCTTTGAGCGCTGCCTCGCGTTGCTTCAAAACGTCGCGCGTTGTCGGGCCATACTCGAGTTTCTTGACCTGGCTGAGCGGGATCTCGACGACTCCACCCGAAACGAGTTCGATCCGCACTGGGTCGGTCGCAAAGAGGATTTTGCCCTCGAGCGACTTGCCGTTATTGAGAAGCACCGTGTCTCCGAGCGCCCGTTCGCTCAACGCTCCGCCGATGGCGATCGCAAAAATGGCCAAGCCAATTACCGCGAGCGTTCCTGCGACCGTCGGTGTGAGTTGCTTCCGTGTCATCAGCGCTGCTCTCCACTCGTCGAGTCCGAGTTCTGGTTCTGAGGTCTGAGGCGAACAATGGAAAATCGCACAACGCGTGCCGAATCGATCTGAACACACTTTTGGCTGGTTTAATCTCCGCAGCCGTTGTGATTTGGGCCTTCAACCGCGGCCTTTTTCCGCGGCCGGTGCGCAGCCCGAGGGGCGCTCGATGTAAGCGGCGACTTACACTGTAAACCGGCATGCTCGAGAAGTTGCCCGCCGCGTCGGCCGGGAGATTCTCCCTCGTTTGCCGACGCGCGTTTGTTAGAATCGCGCTGACTACCGACTTGCGGCGATGTCGTGAAAGGTCCTCTCGGTGCGCATTTTTGATCCCCACGCTCACATGATCTCGCGAGTGACAGACGACTATGAGCGCATGGCGCTCGCCGGCATCGTCTCGATCGTCGAACCATCGTTTTGGCTCGGCGAGCCGCGGAAATACGCCGGTACTTTCTACGACTATTTCGATCACATCACCGGTTTCGAAGCCGAACGCGCTGCCCAGTATGGCATCCGGCACTATGAGACGATCGGCGTCAACCCGCGAGAGGCCAATAACTTGCCGCTCGCGACCGAAGTGCTCGGGCGGATGGCGGAGTGGTTTCCGCGGCCGCGCGTCGTGGCGGTGGGTGAGCTCGGTTTCGATCTCATCACGTCCGCCGAAGAACAGATCCTGCGCCAACAACTCGCCATGGCGTTCGAAGCGGATTTGCCGGTGCTCGTGCATTTGCCGCATCGCAACAAGTTGGAGGGTGCGCGCCGCACGATCGCCGCGATTCACGACATGCGGCTCGACCGCAACCGCATTCTGCTCGATCACAATACCGAAGAGACCATTGCCCTTTGTAAGGGCGAAGGATTCTGGTGCGGCCATACCGTTTATCCGGTCACCAAGCTCTCGCCGGAACGCGCTGCGGCGATCTTCGAGGAGTACGGAATCGAGCGCATGCTCGTGAACTCCAGTTGCGATTGGGGTCCCTCGGATCCGTTGAGTGTGCCGCGCACCGTGCGCGAACTCCGCAAGCGCGGATTTAGCGAGCGAGATATCGCGACGCTCGTCTGGAACAACCCGATCGACTTCTACGGCCAATCCGGCAAGGTCGACGAATCCAAAGAGGACTGAGAAGCCGTTGGACCACGCCAAGATTGCCGCCGCGGCGCGCATGTTACTCGAAGCGATCGGCGAAGACCCCAATCGCGAGGGCTTGCGCGGTACGCCGCAACGCATCGCCCGGATGTACGCCGAAGTTTTTCGCGGTCTGAATGAAGACCGATCGGGCGTGCTCTCGACGGTGTTCAGCGAAAACTATGACGAGATCGTGCTCGTAAAGGACATCGCCTTCTATTCGATGTGCGAGCACCATTTGTTGCCGTTCACCGGTCTTGCGCACGTCGCGTATATTCCGAGCGGCAAGGTGGTCGGTATCTCCAAGCTCGCACGCGCCGTCGAGCACTTCGCACGGCGACCGCAAATCCAAGAACGCCTCACGAATCAAGTCGCGGATTTGATCAGCGAGGAACTGTCGCCGCGCGGAGTCGCCGTCGTCATCGAGGCGACCCACACGTGCATGACGATGCGCGGCGTGCAAAAATCCGGCTCGAAGGTGATCACGTCGGCGATGCGCGGCGTCATGCGGTCCAATCTCAAGACGCGCACGGAAGTACTCGAACTCATCAAGCTCGAAGGCCGCGTGTAACGAGTTCGACGCGGGCCAGTCGTCGCGAGTTTGTCGGAGCGTCATGGCAGCCAAATCGATCGAGCGCGTTGTGGGTGCGGGTCGCATTCGTGCGCGCGCTACCGGAGCCTTGCGAATCGTCGTCGCATTCGCGTTCGTGGCCGGGCTCGTCGGGATCGTTCTACATCTCACGTTGCGGGATGGTGAGGACGTGTTGGCGCCGGTCTACTATGCCTTGCCGCTTCCCCTGATCGTGTTGGGATCGCTCTTCGGGGCGGTGGTGTCGAGTGTCGTGAAGGACCGCTGGCGTGCGCGACTCGGCTTTGCGTTGACCATCGGTTCGTTCGGGTTGCTCGCGGCGGTCGACGGCTATTGGCGGCGCTCGGAGGTCCCGGCGCGCGCGCCATCCGACCGCGATTCGTCCTGGCGCATCTGCGTGTGGAATGTGCTCAGCGGCAAGCTCGGTCGCGACGCGCTCACGCACGAACTCGCGACGCTGGACGACGACCTCATCGTTCTCATCGAGGCGCGCGGTCCGATTGGCGCGAAGGATGCGCTTGCGCGGTCCTTTCCCGGACGGCATGTGCTCGCGCTGCCACCGTACGGCATGGTGCTCGCCGCGCGCGGCGAATTGGCGCTCGAGCGACACGTGCCGCTCGGGTCGCGTTCGCATCTTGCCCTGGTGACGCTCGAGTTGCGCGCACATCGATACATGATCGCCGTCGCCGATATTCGCAGCGCCCCAACCATCTCGCGGGGCCCAGCGCTCGCGCGCTTGCGCGAGGAGCTGGATTCCCTCGCCGGCGGCGATCCCGTGATCCTGCTCGGCGACTTCAATACGCCGCGCCGCTCGGTCCACTTCGACGAGTTGCGGCGCGGGTTCGCGCACGCGTTCGAGTCCGCGGGCCGCGGCGTGCCGTACACCTGGCCGCTGCCGTTTCCCGCGCTCGATCTCGACCACGTCTGGGTCGATCGCCGACTCGAAGTCATGGCCGCGGCAACGCGACTCACGGGCCGATCCGATCACCTACCCGTGCACGTGACGCTGGCCGCGTTTCCGAGTCGATAAGGGTCCGAGCGCAGCGCATCGGGCGCGGTGTGCGTGCGGACGAGCGGCCGGCCGTTGAGGGTTTCTCCAACTGGCGATCAGTCGCGATCGAAAATACTCGGCGGTCGCTCGCGGGGGTCGAGTTTGGCTTTTTCGTGGGCCTTGTCGAAGAGCGCTTCGAGCTGCGCTTTGCGCTGCTTTTCCTTGTCGAGACCTTGCGCGAATTTTTGCTCGGCTGTGCGCGTGACTGCGGTCACGTCTTCGACGACTTGCTCGAAGCTGCGCTTCTTCAGACCTTCCTTCTCGATATGAAAAACGGTCCGAGACTTGGCATCGATATCGATCTTGGCGCCGCAACATCCGCAGACGATTTGGAAGATCGAACTCTGCTCTTGGTTCATGGTGCACGGCTCCTGCGCTGCTACGCGAAAATCTCGCGCTTCGGCCTGGGGGCGAAGCGCGCCGCGGGAGGCGCTATTATGCCCGAGTGGCGGGCGGCTGACTACGCGGTGTGCACGTGACTCGCCGCGCAAAACTGAAATCAGGCGATGCAGCAGTCGTTGTGGATCATCGATGGAAACAATTGCATCGGCCGCGATGCGACCTTGGCGGAGGTCGCTCGCACGAGCGGTCGCGATGCGGCCGCGCGAATACTCCGTTCGCAGCTCGGCATCTTTAGAAATAAAGCCGGGCGCGGCCACGCTGTGGCGCTCGTGTTTGATGGTGTTGTCGGTCCGACCGATGAGGACGTGCAGGAGCAACGCGGGTTGCGGGTGCTGCGACCGCGGCCAGGACAGAACGCAGACGCGATCGTGCTCGAGGAAGCGCGGCGGCACGAAGGTCGCATGCGCGTCGTGGTCGTGACGAGTGATCGCAGCGACATAGGTTCGCGCTTGCGCGGACTTCGCGTCGAGTGGCTGAGTGTCGAGGAATTCAGCGCGCAGTTGTGGCCAAGAACCACGCGCGAAGGCGCCGCGCCCGAGGCGACGGAAAAACCGCGCGCGCCCCGCGACGCGGCCGAAGTCGCCGATTGGATGCGCCGCTTCGCCGCCGCCGACGAAGCGGATGACGGAAAGACGCATTAGTCCACGCTTATGAGTCAGCGCGAGCCCACCCGCCAAACCCCGTCGGACGAAGAGCAGGAGCTCAAGTACGCGCTCGCTTCCAAAGCCGATTGGGAGCGTGTGTGCGCGACACTGCCGGGACTCGAACACGAGCTACGCCAGCGCAATTCGTACTGGGACACACCGACGCGCGCGTTGCGCGCGCTCGGCGCGTCGTTGCGGTTGCGCATCGAAGAGTCCGCGGCACTGTCGCGCGCGTTCGTCACGCTCAAGTCTGGCAAGCGCCGCTCGAACGGTTGTTTTATCGCCGACGAAATCGAGGCGCCGATTGAGATGCGCGACGCGTTGGCGATTCACGACGGCTCGCTCCGCTTCGCCGCGCTCACGAATCGCGTTTTGGTCGCGGTCACGGCACTCGCGATCGATTGCGAGCAGTTGCAGTCCTGGGGCGAACTCGAAAACCTGCGGCGCTGCTACCGCGTGTCGCCGACGCTCACCGTGGAGGTCGATCACAGCGTGCTGTGCGATCCGCGCGTCGCGCCCGATCGCCGCCACGCGGAGTTTTGGGAGGTGGAACTCGAGTGCGTCGATGTGACGTCGGCGCGCGCGTTGCTCACGCGGTTCTTGGCGGCGGCGCGCGCCGACTACAAACCGCAAACGATGACCAAGGCAGAGCGGTTGGCGCAATTCTTGGCGGCCGGAGCGGGGCCGTCATGAAGCTCGCAGTTTTGACCGATGTCCACGGCAACTTGCCGGCGCTCGAAGCGGTGAGCGAAGACCTCGACGCGTGGCGACCCGACTGCGTGGTCGTGGGCGGCGACATTGTGAACCGCGGTCCGCGTTCGCGCGAGTGTCTCGCAGCGATTCAACGCCGCGTCGAAACCGACCACTGGGTCGTCACCCGTGGCAACCACGAAGAGTATGTGCTCAAGTGGATGGCGCCCGCGGAATCCATGACGAAGCGTGAGCGCGAGTTGTTTGGTCTCGCGCGCTGGACGCACTCGCAACTCACGCCGCCGCAGCTCGCGTGGCTGAGCGCGTTGCCGAGCGAACATCGTCTGGCGATCCGCTCGGCGGCGGACGTGGTCATCACGCACGGGAGTGCGAGCGGGATCGCCGACGGAATTTTTCCGTGGTTTACCGCGCGGGATCTGGTCGGACGCGTCGCGGACCAGTGCGGCTTGTTCATCGTCGGTCACACGCACTCGCCGTTCGTCACGCGACTCGACGCGACGGACATTGTGAACGTCGGTTCGGTCGGTCTGCCCTTTGACAGCGATCCGCGCGCGAGCTACGGTCGCTTCACGAATCTGCGCGGCGCTTGGCGCGCCGAGATCGTCCGCGTGCCATACGATCGTGTGCGGGCCGAGCGCGACTTCGACGACAGCGGTTTTCTTGCGGGTTGCGGACCACTGGCGTTGCTGGTGCGGGACGAGTTGCGGAGCGCGTCGTCGCGACTCTTTCAGTGGTTGCAAGTTTACGAGGCGCCGCTCGCTGACGGGCGCATCGGCATCGCAGACGCGGTGCACGAGTACCTCGCGAGTCTCGCGCGACCAACAAACCCGTGAGCGAAGGAGAAGGGGCAACATGTCGATCGTGACCGGAACGGGTGACGCGGGGCAGACTGGTCTCGTCGGCGGCACTCGCGTCCGCAAGGATGATGTGCGGCTCGGTGCGTACGGCACTGTCGACGAACTCAATAGCGCTGTGAGCGTTGCGCTCGCCACCGCTGGAGTTCCGGCGCACATCCGCGACGAGCTCGAGCGCATCTCACATTGGCTTTTCGATCTCGGTTCGGATCTGGCGACTCCGGGACTTGGCGGAGTGGGTCTTGGCAGAGTCGGCGCCGGCAAGGCCGGCGGGAAATCGCCACTCCTTGCCGATCATCGCGCCGAGGAGTTGACGCAATGGGTGCATCGCGAAGAAGCGGCGCTGCCGCCGTTGCGCGAGTTCGTGTTGCCGGGCGGCAGCGCCGCTGCCGCCGCATTGCACCTCGCCCGGACGATCTGCCGGCGCGCCGAACGCTGCACCGTGACGTTGCACGCGACGACCGGCGATGGAGCGGCGGCGATCATATTCTTGAATCGGCTGTCCGATTTGTTGTTCATGTATGCGCGCCGCGCGAATCATGCCGCCGGAATCGCCGATCGGACGTGGAAGAAAAATAGCAGTAGCTGAACTTCAAGACTGCACGCTTCCGGACCGCAGATAGACATCGTACCGAACGAGCTTCGATTTGAATGAAACGTGCGGCGCCGATGCACCGACGCGGATGGGCGGCGCATCGTGCGGTCGTTTCACAACGACCCGCACGCGCGCGGCGCCGAGGGCGGCGAGTAAGAGCTCCGCGCTTTCAAGCTCGACTTGCTCGGCGTTCTCGCCGGTGAGCCGTTGGAGGAGCTGCGCGTGCTTATTCGGCAGCGCCGAAGTCTTGCGTCGCAGTGGGAACATAGGATCGAGGTACACGACGTCGTATTCGCCCGCCTGCTGCGTGAGCCAGTCGCGACTGTCGCCTGCGACGAAGCGCAGTCGCGACGCCGTGATTTCCGCGAACTCGGCGTTCGTGCGGGCGCGGCGCACTCCATCCGCGAGCAACGCTTGCACAATCGGTGAACGTTCCATCGCGGTCACGTCATGGCCATGAAGCGCCAAGAGGAGGGCGTCCTGGCCAAATCCGGCGGTGGCATCCATAATGCGCGCCGCGCCGTGACCGACCGCCTTCGCGAGCGGTTGACGGCGCGTGAGGCGCCGTGCGCGATCGTTCAGGATCGCGCTGAAATCCACAGCAGCGCGCCAGCGTTGCCGAACGCCGCCGCCGGTTTTGCCGGACATCCCGGATTCGACCGACAATTCAGAGCCATCCCAACGCAGATAGAGGGCCGGGTTTTGCCGCGAATTGCTGTCGATCAGCGAAATGCGATATTCGGCAAGCTGAGCCGAAACATACGCCACTTCCTTGGGACCGGCATCGGGAGCGATCCCGACGGCCACACTCGCGCCGAAAGTTGGGGCGCTGAAATCTCGGCTCATGCTGTGTATTCGGCGCGGCGCTCGCGCGGTGTTCTCGCGTTGTTGCTCATCGTTTCGATGCCTTTGCTAGGTTGTATCGGGCCTTACCATCTGCGACAAGCCGCGGGCGAGATCCGTATTCTTGCCAGCGCGCGGCCCATCGCCGACGTGCTTGTGGACCCCGTCGTCCCGGCCAGCGTGCGTGCGGGATTGACGACGATCGAGAGCATTCTCGACTATGCGCGCGCGCACGGCTTTCACACCGATGGCGCCTACTCGAGCTTCGTCGATCTCGGCGCGCGACCCGCTGTTTACGTGCTGTCGGCGGCGCGACCGGATGAATTGGCGCTCTACACATGGTCGTTTCCGTTCGTCGGGCGCTTTCCGTACAAGGGATATTTCGATCGCGACGCGGCGCGCCGTGGTGAGCAAAAACTCAAAGCGGATGGCTACGAGACTCTCGTCGGCGGCACCGCCGCGTTCAGCACGCTCGGCTGGCTGCCCGACCCCGTGTTCTCGAGCTTCCTGAACGGCTCGATCGGCGACCGCGCGGAGTTGCTGTTTCATGAACTCACGCATCGCACGGTGTTTTTTGCCGACGATGTCGCATTTAATGAGAGCTTGGCGACGTTTATCGGGTACAAAACCGCCGTGACTTATTTGACGGCAACCTACGGCGAAGAAAGCGCCGAGCTTCGCGAGCACGTCGCCGCGCACGGCGACGCCGAGCGACTGGCAGCCGCACTCGCGCGCGCGCGCGCCGCGCTCGAAGTGGCGTTTCGCGCCCCCGAACGCGACACGCGCTTGGCGGCGCGGGAACGCATTTTCACCGAGCTCACGCACGAACTCGCTTCGACCGACTTCGAGTCGGCCGAGTACCAAGCCTGGCGGCGCGCGGCTTGGAGTTTGCCGCTCTTGTTGTCTTTCGATCTCTATCGCGGCGAAGTCGAATTGTTCGAACGGGCCTGGCGCGCCTGCGGCGGCGACGTCGCTCGTTTGCTCGCCACGTTACAGCAAATGCCGACGCACGACGGCGGCGGTGTCGCTCGGCTCCGCACTTGGCTAAAGGATGTCGATGGCTGATTCGAAGTTGATTCCACCACCTGCGCGGTCGGCGCGCGCCGTGCTCGTTGGGCTGCTCCTCGTGATGACTGGCTGCGAGTTCTTGCGCAGCGTGCAGGTCGCCAACATCGGCGCCGACTACTGGCGGCCGAAAGTCGATGGAGTCGTCGATGTGAATGCGGGCGGCGTGATTGGTACGAATGTCGACCTCGAACAAGATCTGCGCCTCGACGACGAGGAGCCAGTGCTCCACTATCACGGAACGCTGCTCGTTGGTCCGTCGCGAATCGACTTGCGATACTTAGATCTGGAGTTCGAAGGCGACGGGCCTTTGCCACGCGATGTGACGTACGCGGGCGAGAGTTTCAGCGCGGGCGAGACGATCGCGAGTTCGCTCGACCTCTCGTTGCTCACGGCGCACTTGGTTTTTCCGATCGCGCAAGGTGGGCCGCTCGATCTCGGCGCGCTTCTCGGCGTCAACCGTATTGACACGCGCGTCAAAATGGTCGCGAACAGTCGCGCCGCCGCGGACGACGTCGAAGGTTTTTTCCCAGTCGTTGGTCTCACCGGCGCGTACAACATGCCGCTCGGGGAGCGCTTCAAAATGTTCATCGCCGCGGAAGGGTCGGGCGTCGTCGTACCGGGTTGGGGGCTCTATGGGCGGTATTTGGATCTCAACGCGCGCGTCGGCATTAGTTACGAAGTGCTGTCAATCGGGATTGGATATCGCCGACTCGATATAGACCTCGGCGAGCACAACGAAGTGGAATCCGACTTCACACTCAGCGGTCCGTTTCTTTTCGGCGAACTCGCGTTTTGAGTCGCCGCGCATCAAAACACGACACCGGCATAGCCGATTCCGTCGGTGAATACGCCGCTGCCGCTTTCTAAGTAGCTGTTCGTATAACCGATGAGATGACCTGCCCAGCCATCGCGCGCCCGCGCCACGGCGACCGCGGCGGCGATCGCCGGCGCGCAGCAGGCGCTGCGTTGCGCGCGGGCTTCCGCCAGGATCGACTCGGCCGCGAGATTCTGGACGCGCGTCACGAGGCGCGCGTCGTTTTCGACGAGCCAGTCGGCGCCGCTCTGGCCGAGACCGCTCGGCGCGAAACCGTGCTTCTCGCCATAGTGGGTCAGATCGCTGACGCCGACCACCGACACTTTCGATTGTTCACTCAACAATCGACCGAGGCGCTGGCCGAAAACGGGAGCATCGACCCCGTCGGGAATCGCGATGAAGAGTACTCGCATTCCGGGTGCAAGTGCGGCAACGAGTGGCAGCACGGTCGAGAGTGCCGGCGACGGCGGAGTGTGGGGCGGTGTGCGTCGCAATGCTGGGGCCAGGAGACTCAAGAGCGAATCAACCAGCAAGCTGTCCGCGTCGACGCGGCCAACTGGCGTCGACCATTTTTTTTCCGTCGAAATGAGCGCCTGCGTACCTGTGCCCCCGTGTGGCGTCGTCAAGAATAAGAGCGTCGTCGGGTGTCGCTTGATGATCAGTGTGTGGAGCGTGCGCGCCGCAATTCGGCCGCAGAGCGTGAGGGACCCATGCGGAATCAAAGCGCCGCTGAGCTCCTGCGGGATATCTTCGGAGATGCGCCAGTTGCGGAGCTGTGCGTCCACCCATGGGCGCAAATCGCCCGGTGGCAATGCGTCATCGGATCTCGGAGTCGCTGCGCTCACGCCTTCCGCCCGGCGGACAGCGGGAGACTTTCCGATGGCGCGCGTGGCGCCGGCCGCTCGGCAAACCGTTGATATCCGGCGTTGCGCAGCGCCGGCTTGAATCCGGCCCGCACAATCGCGTCGCGCAACATGGACTCGGTGGCCGTGAAATGTGCGCCGGCTTTTGAGATGACGTTCTCCTCGATCATCGTCGAGCCGAGATCATTGGCGCCGCTCTGTAAGCCTTGAATGCCGCCTTCGAGTCCTTGCGTCAGCCACGATACCTGCAGGTTGCGGATGTTTTGCAGATAGAGTCGCCCGAGCGCGAGCCAGCGCAAATACTCGGCGACCGGGACTCGGTCCGCGATCACTTTGCCGAGTGCTGTATTGTCGGGCTGAAAAGTCCACGGGATGAAGGAGATGAAACCGTTGGTCTCGGTTTGCACGGCGCGCAATCGCTCGAGGTGCTCGATGCGCATCGGCAAGTCTTCGCCGAGGCCCATCATCATTGTGGCGGTCGTCGGCAGGCCGGCGCGATGCGCCGAGCTCGAGATGCGCAGCCATTCGTCCGCACTGCACGACGAGCGCCGACGCTGTCGAATCGCGTCGACCAAGATCTCGCCACCACCTCCCGGTATGGAATCGAGTCCGGCGGCCTTGAACTCGGCGAGAATTGAATCGGCGCTGCGTCCACTCAATTCCTCGAGTCCAAAAATCTCGGTCGGTGAGAGACAGTGCAGGTAAAAGCCGGGGAAGCGTGCCTTGATCGCGCGAAACAACTCGCTGTACCAGGAGACCGGCAAGTCGGGATTTAGGCCGCCCTGAAACAGCATGCCACTGCCGCCGAGCGCGATGGTCTCGTCGATCTTCGCGAAAATCTCGTCATAACTCAGCACGTAGCCTTCGGCGTGGCCGGGCTTGCGATAGAAGGCGCAAAAGGTGCAGACGCTCGTGCAAACATTCGAGTAATTGATGTTGCGATCGACGACGTAGGTGACGCAACC
This sequence comes from Planctomycetota bacterium, assembly GCA_046154185.1. Taxonomy (GTDB): domain Bacteria; phylum Planctomycetota; class UBA8108; order UBA1146; family JAJFFE01; genus JBJXGE01. The sequence goes on along the minus strand of JBJXGE010000056.1, from coordinate 45,231 downwards.
GTGCGGATGCAAGCGCTGGCGCACTTGATCGGCGGCCGCGAGTAGCTCGGCCGACTCCACGTGCTCGATGATCTCGCGCGCGTCGTCGGGTGTGAGCGTCGCGCCTGCGACCGCGGCCGCGAGCCGAGTGTGCGCACGGCTCGCGGTCCCAAAACGGCGGCCGGGCGTGAGGATTGCCGAGGGTTGTACGAGGTGATGGCTCATCGGTATGCTGCGTGCTCGGAGGAAGTCGGAACCAGCGTTTGCGGCCGACGAGTTTCGGCCGCCGGCGACGCGAAGTCAAGGCGGCCGCGGGCCGCCAGCGGCCACCACTTTGGCTGCCCGCCGACAACTCCGGCAGCGAATGAAATGGAATGACCATGGGGGAGCGGATCCTCGTCACGGGGGGCGCAGGATACATCGGCAGTCATGCGTGCGTCGATTTGTTGGCGCACGGCTACGACGTCGTCGTGGTCGACAATTTGTCGAACTCGAGTCGCGTGGCGATCGACCGAGTGCGCGAGCTTGCCGGCCGAGACTTCGAGTTCACCGTCGCCGATCTGCGCGATCCACACCAACTCGATCCGGTGTTTGCGCGGCACTCTTTTGCCGGCGTGATTCACTTCGCCGGCCTCAAAGCGGTCGGCGAATCGACGCGTGAGCCACTGCGCTATTACGATCACAATGTCGTCGGCACGCTCGTGCTCCTCGATGCCATGCGACGTCACGATGTGCGGCGCCTCATTTTTTCTTCGTCCGCGACGGTCTACGGAAATCCCACGCGCGTGCCGATTCGCGAGGACGCGACGATCCAGACCCTCAACCCTTATGGTCGCACGAAAGTCATCATCGAGGACATGTTGCGCGACGTTGCCAACGCGGAGCGCGACTGGCAGATCATCGCGCTGCGTTATTTCAATCCCATCGGCGCGCATGTCTCAGGTCGGCTCGGCGAAGATCCGCGGGGCGTGCCGAACAATCTCATGCCGTACCTCATGCAAGTCGCCGTTGGCCAGAGGCGGGAGTTGCTGATTTTTGGTGACGACTATGAGACTCGCGACGGCACCGGGATCCGCGACTACATTCACGTCGTCGATCTCAGTCTGGGACATCTCGCTGCGCTCGAGCATCTTTCGAAGGTTGCGCGATTCCAGGTCTACAACCTTGGCACGGGCCGAGGCGCGAGTGTCAAAGAAGTCGTAGCGGCGGCCGAGCGCGCGGTCGGTCGCAAGATCCCGGCGCGAATCGTCGAGCGACGTCCAGGGGATGCGGCGGCAGTTTACGCGGACTCGAGCGCCGCGGAGCGCGAACTCGGCTGGCGGGCGCTCCGCGATCTCGACGTCATGTGCGCTGATAGTTGGCGCTGGCAGAGTTTGAATCCCCGCGGCTACGGTGGCGGTTAGCCACGGCATCGAAGCGCGGCTCGCGCGTTGGGCCGCGGGTGAGACAAGTCGCGAGTGACGCGAGTCCCCACAGCATATGACCGTTGTTCGCCCGACCGCGCGCATGTTCGGCGATTAGCCGCTTGATTCCGCGCGGTTCGAGCAGTTCCAGTTCCGCGAACTCGGGATCCAAGAGGCGCGCGGCGATATCGGCGCCGAGCGAACCTCGCAGCCAGCGGTCGATCGGTATGCCGAACCCGCGCTTCTTGAGCGTGAGAAGCGGCGCCGGGACGAGCGGCTCGATCACGGCGCGCAGCACTTCCTTGCCGCGACTCAATGGGCCGAGCTGAAGCGCGAGTGGAATGCGCGCGGCGAACTCGACAATCCGGTGATCCAAGAATGGGACGCGCGCTTCGAGCGATGACATCATCGTGGCGCGATCGACCTTCTCGAGAATGTCGCCCGGCAGATAAAAACGCCGATCGAGATCCGCGAGCAGTGTCAGTTCGTCGCCTTGCCAGTTCGCGGCAAAGCGCGACGCATCGGATTCGCCGGCGTAGATCCCGCGCCAGCGCGGGTGCAAGAGCTGCGCGATCAGGCTCGGCGGCACGAGCGAGCGCCGACGCAAGAAACTCTCGCGTGGTGTGACGGCGAGATCGCCGAGGGCACGCAACGCGCGGCCGCGCAGCCCGCCGCCCCGCGCGCGCTGTCCGAACGCCAAACACGGTCGGAGGTGCGACGCCGTGCGTTGAATCCAGCTTGGCAAGCGCCGCAGTCGCGCTTCGTGGTGCAACCACGCGTAACCGGCAAAAAGCTCATCGCCACCATCACCCGATAGCGCGAACTTCACGTGACGCGCGGCGAGTTGCGCCAAGCGCGCAGTCGGCAAGAGTGAGACATCCGCGAACGGCTCGCCGTGGCGGAGAAAGAGCGATTCGACTTCGTCGATTTCGGTGCCGCGCAACTCGGCCACGTGGTGGTTGCAGCCATGCGCGCGCGCGGTGAGTGTTGCGGCATCGATTTCATTCAAGTCGGGATCGTCGATGGCCAAAGTGAATACGTCGATCGGTTGTGCCGACTGTCGCGCGAGAAGGGCCGTTATGGCGCTCGAGTCGAGGCCGCCGGAGAGCAACGCCCCAGCTCGCACGTCACCCATCGTTTGGAGCCGGACACTGTCGCGCAATAGCGCATCGAGTTCGCTCGCCCACGTTGCGAGTGGACGCTCCTCAGCCGCGAGCGCCGGCCACTGCCACCAAGTTTTTAGCTGGAGGCCGCGGGCGTCGATTGTGAGGAGCTGGCCGGGCTCGAGTCGACGAATGCCGCGATAGATCGTGTGGGGCGCGGGTACGTAACCGAGCTGCAGGTAGTTGCTGAGCGCTTGTGGATCGACCTCGAGCAAGGAGCTGTCGCCGGGTTCGAGCGCGGCAGCCAGCGCCGGCAACTCGGATGCGAAGAGGAATCCGGCCTTGGCTTGCGCGTAAAACAGCGGCTTGATGCCCACGCGATCGCGCGCCAGCACGAGGCGTTGCGCGCCAAGTTCGAGGATCGCGAGCGCGAACATGCCATTGAGCGCGGCGAAGGCATCGACGCCGCGCTCCTCGAATAAGTGCAGCACGACCTCGAGATCCGAAGCGCCCTGAAATCGATGGCCGCGCGCGCTGAGTTCCCGTCGCAACTCGACCGAGTTGTAGATCTCGCCGTTACCGACGAGCGCAAACCTTCGATCTTCGCAGAAGATCGGCTGCTGGCCCGATTCGACGCCGACAATCGCCAGCCGCCGCATGGCGAGTCCCGCGTTTTGCTCGGCGAAGATCCCGGTCGAATCTGGGCCACGGTGCGTGAGTCGCGCAGTCATCGCCGCGAGGCGCTGCTCGACCGCGGCGGAGCTTGAATCCGGTTGCTGGCTGAGAAAGCCGGCGATTCCGCACATCTTCGGGCGACCTATTCTTTTTTCTTGGCGCGCTCGTCGATGCTCCACTTGCCACCGCCGAGCGCAAAAAGCGCGAAGCTCATGAAGACCGCGGCGAGCGGAAGTTGTTGATCCCATTCGGTGAGCACGCGCAGTCCGGGCCCATAACAGATTGTCCAGGCGCTGAGCGCCATCAGCGCCGCGCCGGCGCTGCGCGCGAGGAACCCGATCAGTGCGAAGAGGCCGCCGAGGATTTCGACCAGCGCGATCAGAATCGGCTCGAGCTTCGCGGGCCCATCCGCGAGATCACGGGCGCCTTCGAGAATGAAGATGAGCGCGAGCCCGATGCGCAGCGCGAATGGCGCGTAGTCTTTGACGCCGCTTCCGATTCGATCGACCATGACAACCTCGGGGTTTCGCACCGCAAGAATGCGCCGCCAGACCGCGCGCGCGTCGACCGGGGTCGGCGGCGGTGGCGCTCAACGTACTCTGTTATCGACGGAATTTCGGGGCGACGCGAGGACGGAGCGGTTGGCCTCAATGGCCTGCCCGGCGAGTGGTCCGAGATCGACGTGCGCCGCTCATGGGCAGTGTGAGTAGGCGTCACAAGCCGCCGCGGGCGCCGTGCCGCAAAGCGGGAAGGGGGCGGTCGGGGGCGGCCCGGCGAGGAATAGATAGTTCGCGAGCACCAAGCAGTCGGCGACGTCACTGCGGCCGCTCGAATCCGTATCACACGCGGCCAAGCAATTCACGGGTTCGCCTAGAAACGCGTGACTCACGATCGCCACGGCGTCGGCGACGTCGAACTGTCCGTCGTTGTTGCAGTCACCGCGGCGAAACGCCGCGTCGGCGATGACTTCCACGCTGCCCGCGACGGTATTGACGACCGCCACCGACGCAAAATCGATCACGACAATATTCTCAATGGGGATCGTGCCGGAACCATCGAGGCCACTCACGAAGTCGATGGCGAGGAGTGTGCCCACCGGTACACCGACGGCGATCGTCGCGCCGATGCTCGCGATTTGTTGCGGCGTCGTGGCTGCCGGCGCGGTTTGGCCGAGGAACGGCGGCAGCGCATCGAGCAGAATTCCGGCGATGAACTCGCAACCGTCGCCGTCGGCGAAATCGGCATCGATATCCGAGCTGATGAACTCGACGCCGATGCTTTCGAGCACGCCGCCGGCGATGGAAAATTCGCCGGCCAGCGCCAATAGACAGTCGTACTCGACGGCGATCTGAAAACCCTGCAGTTCATCCGCGGGATCAGTGTAGAAGAATGCCAACTCGACGGTCTCGCCGGCGCGGCCCGCGAGCGGAACGACGCTCATCGCGGTGGCGTCGTAACCCCCCGCGGCGAAGACCGTATCGGCCGGTTCCAGGGGCACGCAAGTGACGAGCGCGCCAACGCGACTGGTCGGCACTACGCCGATGCCGTCGATCGTGATGGTATTCGCGACCGGCGGCGTACCGAGGAGTCCGTCGACAAACACGATCGCGTGCGCCGCGGGCGGGGCGGGCTGCACCGGCGGCGACGAGCACTCGTAATGGAGCCGCGCGATCCGCGCGTCGTTGCCGGTTGGAATCGTCTGGCCAAGAAACGGCGCCGCGCTATCGAGCACGACCGCGATGATGCCGCCGAGCGCCAAGATTTCACTCGTGACGAATTCAGCGCCGAGACTCTCAGCCACGGTAGCGACGATATCCACCGACGTGAGCTCCAACTCGAGCGGCGGATGGCCGACCGCGAGCACGTACGCCTCGACCGGGCCGACGGAGTTGTCGAGTTCAACAAAACTATCGCCGCCATCGGGGCCGCTAATCGAGACGTCGGTGAGGGACAGCGCGAGGTCACCCGGCAGCAACGTGACGGTCGCCGATTCCAGGGTTAGACCCTGCGCGACGCCGACGGGCATTCCGCCGGCGAAGATGAGTTCATTGAGGACCGGCGGCGAACCAAACAGATCATCGGCCCAGTCGAGCGTGGCAAAGACTGTCGTCGACGCCGCCGCGAGCGGTGTCACGATGAAGGTCGCAATCTCGAGATCGAGTCCGGCGGCGATCGTCTGCCCAGCAAACGGCGGCAAGATGTCGAGAAAAACGCCGAAGATAAACCCGCCCTCGGCCGGAAAAATCTCGGGAAAAACGCCCTCCGGCGCGGCGGCCGCGGCGACTCCGGCGACGGCGATGTCACTGACGTCGACCAGCGTCTGCGGATAGGCGATAGCGAGCGTGAACGCCTCGACGGCCTGGCTCGCATCCATGCGGACGGCGACGACTCGACCGGCCGGACCGATCAGCGTGACAGCATCGATGGACAGCGAGTCTTGCGCGTCGACCGCGCGACCCATGACCAGCATCGCGCCCAGGAACGCGGCGACGACTCTGCAGTAACGCATGCGCGCTCGTTTCTGAAACACTGGAGAAACTCACGAAAAGGAAATTCAGCCCGCGTGGAATAGTACGAGTGACGCTCGTCGTGCGCAATGCGGGAGGCGATCTTGCGTCGGAGCGTTGGGTTGCGCCGCCGCTGGCTCCGCGCGCCGTCACATGCGCGGAATCGTGATGCCGCGCTGCCCTTGGTATTTGCCGCCGCGATCTTTGTAGGAGATCGCGCAGACCTCGTCGCTTTCGAGAAAGATCACTTGGGCCAAGCCTTCGTTAGCGTAAATGCGGGCCGGGAGCGGAGTCGTGTTGGAAATCTCCAGTGTCACGTGGCCTTCCCACTCCGGCTCGAATGGCGTGACGTTGACGATGATTCCGCAGCGCGCGTAGGTCGATTTCCCGAGGCAAAGCGTGATCACGTTGCGCGGGATTCGAAAGTACTCGACGCTGCGAGCGAGCGCGAAAGAGTTGGGCGGGATCGTGCAGACGCCGGTCGTGATGGGAACGAACGAGCTTTCATCGAAGGCCTTCGGGTCCACGACGGTTCCGTACACGTTGGTGAAGACTTTGAATTCTTCCGCGACGCGCAAGTCGTAGCCGTAGCTCGAGAGTCCGTAACTGATGAGCCGTTTCGGACCGGCCGCCGTCTCCATGCTCCGCACTTGCGTCTCGACGAACGGCTCGATGAGACCGTGCTCTTTCGCCATGCGGTGGATCCAACGATCCGATTTGACGCTCATTGCTTCCTCCGTTCTCGGCGAGTCAACATCCACCGGCGCGGCCCATCGGCGCCATCCGTCGGCGCGCCGAGGCTGGCGCAGAACGGAGCCGTTTTGCGCCCCGTTCCGCGATCCCCATTCCTTTAATTTTGTTTCCGCGCCCTCTATTTCCGCGACCTGATGCGCTACGAACAACCCGTTGTCGCGCCACAACCGTCGCAGCGCAGACAAGTCCCGCTGCGCACCAACATGAATTGCCCGCACTCGCCGCACGCGTCGCCCTCGAAACCTTTGACGCGCGCGTCGCGGTATTGCTTGAGTTGGGTTTGTCCATCGCTCAGTTGGCGCCCAACCCGCGGACCGAAACCTGCTGGCGCCGGCATGCTGCGACTGCCATGAACACGCAAGGTGGTGACGGCGCCGCTCGCCGCGCCAGCACCGACGACTTCGCCCTCCGCCGCCGACCTGTGCAAGGCGTTCGTCGTGTCACCCGGCGCGATCGGAGCCGAACTCGATCCGGCGGCCGGCGGGTTCTCGACCAGACGCTCGCTGACAACTTCTTCGGACACCACCATCGGTTGATCCGCGAGGCCGCGCATCGCATCCGCGCGGAGATCCTCTTCGGATACTTGCCGCAGATCACTGCGGCCGAGGTACGAAATCGCAAGTTCGCGGAAAATGTAATCGATGACCGAAGTTGTCATTTTGATCGCCTCGTGGCCCTGCACGAGTCCGTTCGGCTCGAAGCGTGTGAACACGAACGCTTCGACGAACTCCTCGAGCGGCACGCCATGTTGGAGACCGAGCGAGACCGCGATCGCGAAGCAGTTCATCAAACTGCGAAACGCCGCGCCCTCTTTGTGCATGTCGAGGAAGATCTCGCCGAGCGAGCCATCTTGGTACTCGCCGGTGCGCAGGTAGATCTTGTGGTTGCCGATGATCGCCTTTTGAGTGTAACCCTGCCGGCGATTCGGCATGCGGCGCCGTCGCGCGATGTACCGGTGAATGACGCGCTCCGTGATGTGCTGAGCGACCTTCTCAACCGTGAGCAGCGGCGTGCCGGAATCCGCGCCGATTTCTCCGACGGCCGCCTCCGCTTCGGACGAGGCGGCTTCTGCGCTCGCCGAATCGTCGAGTGCGGAACTCAACGGCTGCGAGAGTTTCGAGCCATCGCGATAGAGCGCCACCGCTTTCAACATGCTTTCCCAGCCGACGCGATAGGCCTCTTGCACTTGGGCGAGGGTCGCGTCACTCGGCATGTTGATGGTCTTTGAGATCGCGCCCGAGATGAACGGCTGCGCCGCCGCCATCATCTTGATGTGCGCGTCGAACGGGATGAAGCGTTGGCCGCGGCGCCCACACCGGTTGGCGCAATCGAACACCGGCAGATGCTGCGATTGCAGGTGGGGAGCGCCCTCAACCGTCATGGTTCCACAGCAGTAGTCGTTGGCGCCACGGATCTGCTTGTCAGAAAAACCGAGCGCCTCGAGCGGCGCGATGTCCCAGCGCCGCAACGCGTCGCCGGTGAGTCCGAGCTTGTCGCGCGCGAAATCCTCGCCGAGCACGTGTGAATTAAACGCGAATTGAATGTCGAAGGCGCTCGTCAGTGCCGCCTCGATCTTGGCGAGCGCGACGCCGTCGAAGCCCTTCTCACGCAGCACACCGTGGTTGATGAACGGCGCGTTCTCGAGCGTGCCGTGCCCGATGCAGTAGTGGATGATCTCACTCACTTGCGCATCGCTATAACCCATCCTTGCGAGCGCGGGCGGCAAGCTGTGATTGATGATCTTGAAGTAGCCGCCGCCGGCGAGTTTCTTGTACTTGACCAACGAGAAGTCCGGTTCGATCCCGGTGGTGTCACAGTCCATGACCAAGCCGATCGTGCCGGTCGGCGCGATCACCGTGGTTTGCGCATTGCGGTAGCCGTGTGCGATGCCGAGCTCTTCGGCGCGCGCCCAGCACTCACGAGCCGCGTTGAGGAGATCCTTCGGACAATGGCGAGCATCGATGCCCCGCGGCTTGATCGAGAGATCTTCATACTCGCTCGGCGGCGCGCTATGGGCCGCGCGGCGATGGTTGCGGATCACGCGCAGCATGGGCTCGCGATTGCGTTCGAAGGCCGGAAACGCGCCGAGTTCCTTCGCGAGCTCCGCCGAAGTCGCATACGACTCACCGGTCATGATCGACGTCAGCGCGCCACACATGGCGTAAGCTTGCGGCGAGTCGTAGGGAATGCCGAGCCGCATCAGAACCGTGCCCATGTTGGCGTAGCCGAGGCCAAGCGTGCGGTATTCGTAACTCTTTTGCGCGATCGCTCGGCTCGGGAACGACGCCATCAGCACGCTGATCTCCAACACGACCGTCCACAGTCGCGTCGCGTGTCGGTACGCTTCGAGATCGAAGTTGCCATCCGCGCGCAGGAATTTCACGAGATTGAGTGACGCCAAATTGCACGCAGTGTCGTCGAGGAACATGTACTCCGAACACGGATTGGAGGCGCGAATGCGCCCATCGTTCGGACACGTGTGCCATTCATTGATCGTTGTGTCGTACTGCAGTCCTGGATCCGCACAGCTCCACGCCGAATAGGCGATGCGATCCCACAGTTCGCGCGCGGGTACGCGTTTCGAAACCTTACCGGTCGTGCGTTGGCGCAGCTCCCAATCGCGGTCGTCGTCGAGCGCCTCGAAAAAGCTGTTTGGCACCCGCACGCTATTGTTCGCGTTTTGGCCGCTCACCGTTTGGTACGCGGCGCCTTCCCAATTGATGTCGTATTCGGCGAACACGAAGTGCGTGTAGCCCTGCTGCGCGAAATGCAGCATGCGTTGAATGTAGCCATCCGGCACGTAATGCTTACGCGCCTCGCGCACCGCGGCGCGGAGCGCCGGATTCGTGCGCAGTTCAGCGTTCGCCGTGATCTTGCCGTCAGGCCCCACGACTTGCGCGGCGGCCAAAATGCGATTCAGTTTCTCCGCACAAATGCGCGAGCCGGCGACCATGGCGGCGACTTTTTGCTCTTCTCGCGCCTTCCAGCCGATGAAGTCCTCGATGTCCGGATGGTCGAGATCGATACAGACCATTTTCGCGGCGCGCCGAGTCGTGCCACCCGACTTGATCGCGCCCGCCGCGCTGTCGCCGATCTTCAGGAACGACATGAGTCCGGAGGATCCACCGCCACCCGAGAGCGATTCGCCCTCGCCGCGCAGGCTCGAAAAATTGCTACCGGTGCCGGAACCATATTTGAAAAGCCGCGCTTCGCGCACCCACAGGTCCATGATGCCGCCCTCATTGACGAGGTCGTCAGAGACCGACTGGATAAAGCAAGCGTGCGGTTGCGGCCGCTCGTAGGCGCTCGTTGCTTGCCGCACTTCGCCCGTGGTCGGCTCGACGTAGTAGTGACCTTGTGCCGGACCTGCGAGTCCATACGAATGATGCAAGCCCGTGTTAAACCACTGCGGCGAATTCGGCGCGGCAAACTGCGCGGCCAGCATGTAACAGAGTTCGTCGCGAAAAGTGGCGGCGTCCTCTTTTGTGTCGAAGTACTGGTTGCTCTCGCCCCAGTATTGCCAACAGTCGGCAAGACGGTCGAACACCTGTCGCGCGTCGCTTTCGCCGCCGAGCACGGGCGTCCCATCGGGACCGGTCAGCACGTTGCCTTTCGCATCTTTCTGCGGAACGCCGGCCTTGCGGAAATATTTCTGCGCAAGGATATCCACTGCGACTTGCGACCAGGTGTCTGGGACGTCGATGTTGTCGAGACGAAACACCACCGACCCATCGGGATTTCGAATTTCCGACGATCGTTTCACGAATTTCAGCGACGAGTACGGGCTCTCGCCCGCGCGCGTGAATCGACGCTGCAGCTTCACTTGTTCTTCCCTCCAGCCGAATCGACGTGGGCTCCATCGCCCGCGTGAACGTTCAAATTTGAATTGTCACACGTACTGTGATTCGCCGCGTCGCCGCACGGAATCCTACGAATCCGGTGCAGCGCTGAAAGGAAGTCGACGGACCTCTGCCTACGCCTGCGGCTGAGTCGACGGCAAGACTCAGCCGGCGAGTCGTCATATCGAGACGCGAAAACTCGCGTTGGCATCCACCTGGGGTTCAACTCGGAATTCGCGTCAAGACGAGCGCCAATTTCGTCGCCGGCCTGATCGCTGAGCGGCGAGTCCGCGATTGGGACTGACCGTTGCGATGCCCGAGCGAAGCCGAAACTGAACTCTGCCGCCGAGCGGCGCTGACCCGTCTCATCCGCCGACTCATGAACGTCGTGCCGCCGGTCGCAGCGCGGCCCGCCGCGTCGATCACGAGTCTGAGCGCGAATTCGAGTGACTTGCCGCTCAGCGCGAGCGCTTCCGCAGAATCCTTCAGCAGACTCTACGGCCGCAGCCATTCTCGAGTCTCATGCTGATCCTTCGCTGACTTTACGGCTCCCCAAAACCAACGTACTTTCGCGAACACCACTTTCGCAAACACCACTTTCGCGAACACCACTGTGCGCGACTTCCCCCCAAAAACATTCCCCCAAAAAAACACTTCCCAGAACGGACGTATTCCCCCTTGCACAGACTTTTTTGCGGCGTTTCGCTCGTGGCCGACATGTGCCGCGGCACTCCCGACCGCAGCTTCTCAAACCCGATTCCGATGGATGCGCCGAGGCGAAGAACTCGAATCGACCTCGGATAAACTCCCTGTGCTCTCGCGACAGAACCGTCCGGCTGAACCTCCGGATGGACCCAGTGGCCTGACCACCGGAGGCCTGACCACCGGAGGCCTGAACTCCGCTTGGGACCGGCTGATTCATCGCGAGCGGCGCATTCGCCCAGGATGGACGACCACAAGCTGTGGTCGTTTTTTGGTCCTGATTCCCGTGCGGCCCACAATATCTAGTTGGCGCGGATCCGCAACTCGATTTCGCGACTGGTCGAAAATTCTCCCGAACTCAATGTCCGATGCCGAGATCGCGTCGTTGCAAGTGGCGCGGATGGAGTGCCGAATGGCGCGCCGACGAGGAGGGGCGAGAAGTGTTGCGAGGCGTCGAAACCGCGACGAGCTGGGCCGCAGAGCGACGCCCCGCGCGGCCGCAAGGCGACCGGGACTTACTGCGTTTCGCGGTCGATCCGCAGCGAGCGCATGAGCAGGCGATAGCACCCGGGGTTCTTGTGGAACCGTTCCTCGGGCAAGCGCAGGATCACTTGATAGTAAGTGTCGTTGCTTTCGTGCACGTAGACGCTCAGCACGCGCCAATTCCGATCGTCGCCCGCCTCGAGCACTTCGCCGAATACCGCGCTGCGTCCATCCGTGCGTTGCTCCGAGAAACGAGCGCTGTTGACGCCGCGATGCAGCTCCGTCAGCCGTTGCTTGAGCTGCACGAATTCGGTAACGCCATGCGGCGGTTTTCTCAAGCGTCGAACCTCGATGCGCGCCAGCGAATTCGGATCCTCGAAGATGCCGAGCAGCACCGCGTCTTGACTCGCGAGTGGTTTCGACAGTGTGGCGGGATCGTCAGCGCCCGTGGGGGTAAGCGGTAAAAACGTCGGCGGGAGTTTCAGCGTGACTTCGCCAATGCGGCGCATTTTCAGGTTGGAAACGGCGCCGACTTCGTCGTTCGCCCCGACGACTTCCGGGTCGCCTTCCTTTGGCGTCGAGCGCGGTTGCCCGACGGGTAACGTGCGGTGGATTTTCGCGACCTTCTTGAGGTCGAACGAGAGCATGCCCCCCTTTTGCGACCTCAGCGTGAGTTCACGATCGGTTTCGAGAATGATCTCGCCATGCACTTGCGTGCCGTCGACGAGCACAACCCAGTCCGCTGCCGCCTGGCGCTTTGCCGTCGCGCAAATGGTGAGCACGAACAGCACTGCAAGAACTATGCATCGCAACATGATTCCTCCGCGGCAAAGTGGCCGCTTGTGTGTGCTGGAGGCTTGTCATAAGCGTACGATGCGACGCGCTGATGCGACGGACCGACGACCGCGGCGGTGATTTCGCGCGCAGCGCTTAAGCATGGGTCTCCGCAGCGGATCCGCGGTTAGTCGCAGATAGGCAGCGCGTCGCCCGTGGGGTCGCCGCCTGCGAGCGGATATGGCATCGGCGGCGCCGGGCCGCCCACGCTCAGGAACGAGAACAGATACACCGGATCGGCGGAATTCACGAAGCCGTCGTCATTGAAATCGGCGGCGTCGAGGCACGCGGGAGCGGCGCCGCCCTGGTAGAGGTAGGCCTGCACGAAAGTGCCGTCGGCGATGTCGATCGTGCCGCTTGAATTCGCATCGCCACGCACGAAGAGTCCGTTCGGCGGCGGCGGCGCGCCGGTTTCCACCGTGACGGCGGCGAGTTCGAGTTCTGGCCACACGGAGGTCGCGACGGCGACGAATAAGTTGTCGGTTGGGGGACTGCCAATGCCATCCATTGGGCCGAACATCGTCACGCCACTCTGCGCGCCGCTTTGCGCACGCACGTCGCCGCGCAGCAACACTTCGCCCGTCGCCGGCGCTAAGAACTGACCACCGAACGGCGGCATGAAGTCGAAGATCGCCGCCACCACCGCGGCGCCCGTGAGCGGAAACAACTGCGGAATTTCCAGCTCGACGCCGATCGCTTCCGCCGCGCCGCCGCTCGTCGCGAGGCGTTCGACGAACAGCTGCGCGGGATCGTAGCCGAGCACGATGGTGAAACCGTCCATGCGCTCCGCGTGATCGGCGTAGACTGCGAAACTCACGGCGGGATCGCCGACGCGAACGTTGAAGTCTGTTATGTAGAGGCGATTCGCGATGCTTGGTGTCGCCGGAACCGAACTCAGCACTTGATAGCCGCCCGCCGCCAAGAGTACGCCGAAGTCGAGCACGCCATCCGCTTGCACGTCGCCGACCCGAAGCTGACGCGCGCTTGGAATGCCGCTGAACACCTCCGCCGGCGCGAAACTGCCGTCGCCGCGCCCCGCTAGTCGTCGCGTTTCGGGTCTGGACTGCACATCACTCACAAGCAAATCGAGTTCGCCGTCGCCATCCGTATCGACGACGATGGTTGCCTCCGGAAACACGTCCGCCGCGACGCTCTCGACTCGAAAATGTCCGGCGCCCTCCGCGATGAGAAGTTCACCTGCCAGCCCGCTCGTCATGCACAGCACGGCATCCGGCAGCGTATCGCCATTGAATTCACCGAGTGCAAGGCCGCAAACCGTGCCGTTCGGCGTGATCAGTTCGCCGAGTTCAAACGCTCGCGTTCCGGTCCCGAACATCATCTGCACGGCGCCGTCGGCGCGCGCGAACAATAGATCGACATGGAAGTCGTTGTTCCAATCGGCGCTCGCCGGCGTGCCCACGGCTTGCGCGGTCGGCAGTGCGAGCGAATCGACGAGCGGAGATCCGGTCGCGGAGCCGAACAAGATGCGACTGCCGAGATTCGCGTCGTTCGACACCAAGAACACATCGACGACGCCATCGTTATCGCAGTGGAGCGCGCTCAGGCCGCGCGCGTCGAATCCGCTCCAACTCACGACGGTCGGGACGCCCGCCAGTGCCGCGAGATCCTCGCCGCCGCGGTAGAGATAAAGTCGATCGCCGGTCGCCGCGAGGAACGCGAGATCGACGTGGCTGTCCGCATCGAAGTCGCCGCACACGCTGGCGACGAGCGCGCTCGGCGCCCGGATGGTCAGCGGCGTCGAAACCGCGCCAGCCGCCCACTCGACGAGTTCCAGCGCGCCGTCGGGGCTCGCGACGCACCACTCGTCGCGTCCATCCTGATCGGCGTCGAAAAACAACAGCTGGCCGCCCGCTTGCGGCTCCGCGCCGGTCGCGATCGGTTGGGGCGCATCGAGGCTCGCGGAATTGCGGACGCGAAACCCATGCGTTTGCGGTGTGAGCGGCATGGCTTCGATGGATCGCAGCCCACCGCCGAATGCGACAGTCATGCGCTCGCCGGCAAGAAATGCGCGGTCCGTTTGCACGACGAGTTCTTGGCCGCCCGCGAAAACGCCGCCGAATTGGAGCGTGCGTGCGCCGCTGCGCTCGCCGCTCACGCGGATGGTGGTTGGACCGATACTGAACGGATCAAACGACGCGCTGAAGCGCGCGCGAATCTCGCTGAGTCGCTCCACTCGCGTGGACTCCGCGGTTGGCGCCAGCTCACTGAGCGTGAACGGAGTCGGCACGTGCACGATCGGCGGCTCGATGTGGAAGCTCCAACTGTACGCGCGCAGCCGCTTCTTCGACATCGATCGAATCGAGTCCTTGAGCGCGATGTTCAGTTGCTCGCCGGGCGCGAATGCTTCCGCCGTGACGAACAGCGCCGAGCGCGTGAGCGCGTTGTAGGTAACAATTCCCACGTAGGGTCCATGGTTCGACCCGCGCACTTGGAAGGTGTTCGTATTGATCGTCGCCGGATCCATGTCGCGATCGAAGACCACGCGAACCGGCGCGATGCGATCGGCGGTCTCGGCGCCTGGACTCGGCGAGACGGACATCACGCGACTGTGCGGCGGTGCGCAACCCGCCAACGTCACGATTCCGAAGAGGAGGAGCGCTCGACTCACGGACATTCGGTGTTCCTCTCGCAGGGTCACGGTCGGTCGCTAGGGCCATGGCTGGTGAACCGATCAACAGCGACGGAGCGGCAAACCGCGGACCCGCGGGCGGCTGCCGTCGCGCGCAGCGCAGCGAGCGTGGGGCCGGGCGAGGAATTACCGCAAAATAAATCGCGCTTCCGAGCTTGCGGTGGCGCGTCGGCACCTCTGAAGTTCCAACCGGAAGGCCTAGAAACTAGACAGCGAGCAGTCGGGATCGCAGAGTAGTCGCCACGAAGCGTGATCCGCCTCGCAGGAGCGTGTCGTGATAGCAGAAAGGCATCGACCCGGAATGAAGCAGGCACCAAGCGAAAGAGGCCGAGTGCGATTTCAGCTCGTACTGCGCAGTGTCATCGTCGGCGGCATTGTCGCCCACTTCGCGTTCGCGACGAGTTTCGCAGCGGTCGAGAGCCTCGCGCGCGACACGGACCCGGAACCCACGAACACGGCCCGATTCTTCGGTTGGCACAGTCACGTCGGCGAGCGCGAAAAAGGTGTCCAAGCATCCGGCCTCGAAACTTGGCATACATTCCGATTGGCGACAGGGACTCGCCATGAGATCGACGAGTATCGCGATCAATTGCTCGAGCACACGAATTCGACGCAAAGCGTCAAACGGCGGCTCGAAGTCCTGCTCGAAGGAGAGCGCCAGAGCTATCGATTCGAAGTCGGGGCGCGAGTCGTGACGATCAATCTCGACGGCGATCGCGTCGAGCATCGCAATCAGGGCATTGGACGCGAAAAGTCGCCGAATATCCCCGACCAGCTGAAGGACGCCTTCGTCATCGAAGACGAGTTGCTGAGCTGCCACCAAATGGCGTTTAGTCGGATCATCGGGCGCGCCGAAAAAATCGAAGACGTGGAGCGCGCCATCGATGGTCGACAGATCGATGCGATTATTCCCTCGCGCCTCGGCGTGTATCGTTTCGGCTATCGCGTCGTACCGCGGCCAGCTGGCGACAGTTCGCTCACCGTGGAAGTCACCGTGCACGAGCGCGTGACCACGCTCGCGCCGAGCGCGGATCTCAATCTCGTCCGCGTGTTCACCCTGACGCCAACCGGCCGCATCACTTCGGTTCGCATCGCGCGACAGCGGCGCCACGAAGGTACGCTCGAAGGGCATGCGCTCGAAGATCGCCCGGGCTTTGCGGGACAAATCACGACGCGCACCGCGATCGAGGATGGCGGCCATCCGCTCGGACTGTTGCTGACTTCGAGCGGGGTCGGAACTTCGAAGTTCGACGGCACAACAGCGTTCCCGCGCCGGCCGGCCGTGGTATTTGTTTTCGAGCCCATCGCACATCCGGCGGCCGGTTACATCGCGCATCGTCTTCGCCATGCGATGGCGCCGCGCGGCGCGATGGTCTACGGCACGCTGGAACTCCTCGTGCCGCCGAGACCCGACGGGCCTGGCGCCGACCGTGCCATCGAGATCGCGGTTCAGAAATTGCGCGCGCAGCCCACGATCGATCCCGAACGAGTGCATGTGGTTTATTTCGGTGATGCCCAGCCCTACTGGGCGACGACGCTCGCGACGTGCAAGTTTGCGAGTTGCGCCTTGGTGTCGGCGCGCACCGGCAAGTTGGCGAGCGCCGACGCGGCGGCGCTCGTGGCTTCGCTTCAGCGCGCCGCCACGCCGCTCGTCTGCTTTACCGGCGCACTCGATCTACAAGCCGACTGGTCGAGACTCTTGGCGACGGACCCCACCGAACGCGCGTCCGGCGCTCCCCGGCGTTCGATGCTCTCGTTGGCTGGCGTCGACTTGCGCATGACGGGCGGACTTGCCGAAGGCGTGGCCGCGTCGACCGTGGAGATCGCTGAGCGCTGTCGGTTGTCGCCGGTCTTCCTCGCCGCCGTCGACGAGTGGTACGGCGCGTTCGCACGTTGAGACCCCGTGTTCCGTGCGATCGAAAGGCGGACCGTGCCACAGCGCGTGCTCGTGATCGACAACTACGATTCGTTCACCTACAACTTGGTGCAAGCGCTCGCAGCGCTCGACTCCGAGGTGATCGTAGTGCGAAACGATGCCATGGAAGTCGCGGACCTCGACGCCTTGGCGCCGGATGCGCTAGTGTTGTCGCCGGGGCCGGGGGGGCCGCACGGCGCCGGGATCAGCGCCGCCGCGCTCACGCGCTCGCGTGGATTGCGTCCGGTCTTGGGAGTCTGCCTCGGCTGCCAAGTGCTCGCCGAGAGTTTTGGGGTAAGGGTCGAACCTTATACGCCGCCGGTGCACGGGAAACGACGCGAAATTCGCCACGACAACGCGGGCATCTTCGCCGGTTTGAAGAATCCGCTGAGTGTCGCGCGTTACCATTCACTCGCGGTACGACGCGCCGACGTCGCGCCGCCGCTGCGAGTTGTCGCGTGGAGTCCCGACAAACTCGCCATGGCGCTCGGGGTCGTCGGCGAGGCGACCTGGGGCGTGCAATTTCATCCCGAGTCCTTTATGACGGAGCACGGCCGCGAGCTCCTCGTTCAGTTCTTGGGCGGTGTGCGATGTCCGGCGAACTCGCCACTCGAAGTGAAGGAAGCATGAACGATCGCACTTTAAGCCCACTGATCTGGACGATCACTGAGCGCCTGTGCCGCACGTTTCTGCGCTACACGCGACAACACGACAATTACGAAGCGTTGGTCGCCAAATACGTGGAGCGCGAGGGCAAACCGCGCGATCAGATCCGGCTCGACCCCGTCGAGCTGGCCGGCTTGTTGAATTTCAAAGAGATGGAGCGCATCCGTGATGACTATCTGCTGCCGCTCAAGGATGCGTCGCACACGCTGTTTCGCACCGCCGACAACACGGACTTTCTCGACCGGCTTGTGAACGACGTGTTTCACGAGATGAGTATTCTCAAGGAAGAGCACTACAACATTCAGACCTACGAGAACAAGCCGGAGAGCGCGCTCGATCGAGAGGAACTCGACACGATTCTCAACGAAGTGCACGCGATGTTTCCGGTCAAGGTGCACCGAATCATGCACCTCTTGCTGCGCGCGCGCGGTCGACTCGAGAAACTGCTGCCGACGTTTCGCGAGAATCCAGTCCTGATCCGGTCGCTCTATCTCCATCGCAAGGATTTTGTCGCCGAGGCGTATCCGGACGGACTCGTGCAGTTCTATCGATTCTTATACGGCGACGATCGCGCGCACGAAGGGTATCGCGCCGTGGGGGACTCGTTCTTCAATGCGGGATTCTACGAATTGGCGCGCGAGAGTTACCAGTGCGGCGCGGAATACCTGAAGAGTCTCGCTCCCCAGAGCAAACGCAAGCTCGATCCGTCTTGGAAAGGCACGCGCGAACACTTTAAGCTGCGCGTGCGCGAAGCCGAGGCGCGCTTGAAGAGTCTTGTCAACGATTGACCAGCCGAGAGACTGCCGGAGCGTCCTGCGGCGTGGACTCCGGAGAGAACGGAACCTGCATGCCCGTGTCCATCGTGCCGAATCGTGAGCTGCCGTTTGCCGAGCGAATCGCGCAGCGTTCGCGTGCCATCTCGAGTCGCTTGGTAGTCGGGCTCGATCCCGTCCTGGATCGAATGCCGACCGCGTTGAGTCAAGTCGACCCTGAGCGCGCGCTCGAGAGTTTTGCGGCTGGCGTGTTGGAAGTCGTCGCGCACGACGCGCTCGCCGTCAAGGTGCAGGTCGCGTTTTACGAACGCTATGGCTGGCGCGGTTGGCGCGCGCTGCAACACACCGTCGAGTTCGCGGCGCGCCTCGGCATCCCGGTCATCGCCGATGCAAAACGCGGGGATATCGGCACTACCGCTGCCGCGTATGCGGACGCTTTTCTCGGCGATGACCCCGCCACGCCGGGGCCGTTCGTCGATGCGCTGACGATTAACCCGTATCTCGGTGGCGATTCGATCGCGCCGTTTCTCGAGCGCGCCATCGCCGGTCGCCGCGGATTGTTCTTGCTCGCTCGCACGTCAAATCCGGGCGGTGCGGATTTTCAAGGTCGTGAGACGAATGGCGAAGCGCTGTATCTCGCGGTCGCACGCGCCGCGACGGCGTGGCAAACCCACGCGCTCGGCGGCACTCTCGTCGGCTACGGTCCACTTGGACTCGTATCCGGCGCCACGTTTCCAACGGAGTTGCGCGCGATTCGCGCGGCGGCGCCGCATTCGGTTCTGTTACTGCCCGGCATCGGCGCGCAAGGCGCCAAAGTCACCGACGTGCTGGATGCCTTCGACGCCGCCGGCGACGGCGCCGTCGCCGCCGCTTCGCGCTCGATCATTTACGCGACGGCGACGTCTGCTGATTGGCAAGCTCCGATCGCGGCCGCGGCGCGCGCGCATCGGTTGGAGTTGGAGGACGCGTTGCGTCGCCGCGCGGAGACCGCCGGTAAACGCCGCGGGTGACACCAATTGCCGTCGCCGCGCGGCGCGTGCGATTCGACGGATCTCGCCCGCGGATGCTACCCTCATCCGGTGACTCTTCGTCGTTTACTGGAGAGGTTTGGACGGCAATGGCCACGACTGCGAGCCCGAGCCTCACGCCTGCCATTGAAGACGTATCCGAGTACTTCGTTGTGCCGGTGACGACGCTGCATCCAGAGGTCGAACTCGGTTTCGACACCTACGCGAATATCGGCGAAGCAGTCGTTTTGTTCACTGCCACCGGTCAAGCCTTCGGCGTGAAGCAGCGCGCGCGGTTATTCCAAGCGGGGCTTGCCGAAGTCAGCATTCCCCACAATCAACGCACCGCGTACTACCGATATCTCGAGCGCAACATTCTGCAGCTTCTGCACGATGAAGCCGGCAACGACACTGAGCGCGTTGGGCGTTACTACCAAGTCGGCACGATGGTGTCGCGGTTGGTCATCGATGAGCCGCAAGGTGCGCGCGCGGAGGCGCTCGCGAACTCGTACATCGATTCGAGCCTTGAGCATCTCGATGGCTGCCGCGGACTCTTGTCCGGGTTCGCGCGCGTCTTGGAAGTTGCGCCGGATATCTACCAGCACTCGCTGCACGTTTGCATGTACGGTTTGGCGTTGGCGCGCCGCGCGGGCATCGATGATGCGAGAGAACTGCGCGATTTCGGCGTTGGTCTGTTGCTGCACGACGTCGGGTTGTTGGCCATCCCCAGTGACCTGCGTCTGCGGCCCGGGCCGCTCGACGAAGAGGAAATCGCCTGGGTGAAGCGCCATCCGCAGCTCGGAATCGAACGCGTCGCGGGCGCGGCGTGGCTCGGCGAAATTGCGCGCGACGTCATCTACAGTCATCACGAACGTCTGGACGCGAGTGGCTATCCTCGGGGCGTCGGCGCCGCCCAACTCTCGCCATTCGCCCGCATCGCGGCCATCGCCAATGCATTCGACAGCCGCACGACGCATCGACCCTATCGGCCATCGCGAACGACGGGTGAAGTTTTGCGGGATCTCATTCAGGGCGCGCGCGGTAGCTACGATCCGCGCCTACTCGCGAATTTCGTGCGACTTTTCTCGACTTAAACCGCGCGGTTCGCGTCACCGATTATCGCCATCCAAGAGTCCGCCGAGCCCACCGAGGATCGAGCCTTCGCCGACTCGCCGGCCACCCGCCGCTGGCGCCGACTTGTAGATTCGATTGGCGAGCCGGCTAAACGGCAGCGACTGCAGCCAAATCTGGCCGGGGCCGGTGAGGCGCGCGAGGAACAATCCCTCGCCGCCGAAAAACCAATTCTTGATGCCTTTGACCATCTGGATGTCGTACTCGACTGATTCTTGGAACGCGACGATACAGCCAGTATCGATCAACAGCTCCTCGCCGGGGCCGAGCGTCTTGTGCGCCGTGGTGCCGCCGGCGTGCACGAATGCCAGCCCATCGCCGCTTAACCGTTGCAACACGAAACCCTCGCCGCCGAAGAGTCCCGCACCGAAGCGGCGCGTGAACGCGATGCCGACCTCGATCCCGAGCGCCGAGCACAGATAGGATTCCTTTTGGCACAGCAGCGTGCCGAGCTGATCGAGTCGCATCGGCAGGATGTGGCCGGGATAGGGCGCGCCGAAAGCGACATGCGACTTGTTGCGACCCTCGTGTGTGAACGTGGTCAGGAACAAGCTCTCGCCCGTCAACATGCGCTTACCAGCGCCGAGCAGTTTGCCGAAGATTCCTTTTTCGGATCCATCGCCCATGCGCGTTTGCATGACGATGTCGGGATTCATGTACATCATCGCGCCGGCCTCGGCCATCACGGTTTCGCCGGGATCGAGCTCGATGACGACGTATTGCATCTCGCTGCCCACGATTTGAAAGTCGATCTCATGCGCTGCCATGCGGCTCCTCGCTTTTCGTTGCCGAAGTGGGGTCGGATGCCGGCGTCGGCTCGAGCAACGCCAACAATTGTGCTTCATCGATGATCGGCACGCCGAGTTTCTCGGCCTGCTCGAGCTTCGAGCCCGGATCGGCACCGGCGACCACGTAGTCCGTGCTCTTGGCGACCGACCCGGTGACGCGGCCACCCGCCGCGGTGATCTTGGCTTTGGCTTCATCGCGCGACCAGCTCGCGAGCGTGCCCGTGAGGACCAGTCGCTTGCCGCTCAATCCGGTCGCGGCGCCCGGAGCGCGCGCCCGCGCGGCGGACGAATCCTCCATACGGACGCCGGCGGCCGCGAGTCGATCCAGCTCCGCGCAGTTTTCCGGATGAGAAAAATACTCGGCGACGCTGCGCGCGATAGTCGGTCCCACTTGATCGATGGACTCGAGTTCTGACCGGCTCGCACTCTTCAACTTCGCCACGCTGGCGAACTGCTCCGCGAGCACTTCCGCCAAGTGCGCGCCGACGTTGCGAATGCCGAGCCCGTGCAGCAGGCGGGCGAGCGACCGCGATTTACTGACTTCGAGGTTCTTCAGCAACTTCTCGCCGGACTTCTGTCCCATGCGCTCGAGCTTGAGCAAAGACTCGCGCTCGAGCTGATAGAGGTCCGCCGGCGTGCGCACGAGCCCTTGCGTCACCAATTGGTCGATGAGCTTTTCGCCGAGTCCCTCGATGTCGAGCGCGCCGCGACTCGCGAAGTGCTCGAGGCGCGCCCGCACTTGGGCGGGACATAGAATGTTGTCGCAGTACGGCACGATTTCGTCCTCGGCGAATCGAATCGCGCCGCCGCACGACGGACACGCGGTCGGCGTTTGATACGGGGTTTCGCTGCCGGTCCGAATGCTCTCGACCGCGGCGACGACTTCGGGAATTACGTCACCCGCGCGCTGCACGATGACGCGATCGCCGATGCGAATCCCCTTGCGTTCGATCTCGCGCGGATTATGGAGCGTCGCGCGCCGCACGACGACGCCCCCAATCGTGACGGGTTCGAGGTGCGCAACTGGCGTCAGCGCACCCGTACGCCCGACTTGATTCTCGATGGCGACGAGCCGCGTCGTCGCTTGACGCGGCGCAAACTTGAATGCGACCGCCCAACGCGGCGAACGCGACCGCTGCCCCAGACGCTCACGAGCGTCGAGTTGGTCGATCTTCACGACCAAGCCATCGATCTCGAACGGCAGTTCATCGCGGCGCGCGTCGACTTCGCGATAAATCGCCAGCACGGCAGCGAGTCCTTCGACGCTGCGCACAAACGGTGGGGCCGGCAAGCCCCAGTCCGCGAGCCGCCGGAACAGGTCGGCTTGCGTCATGCCGCGCGGCGCGCCGTCGATGACGCCGACGCCGTGTATCACGATTTCGAGCGGTCGCGCGACGGCGTCGCGCGGGTCGAGTTGCTTGATCGCGCCCGCGGTGGCGTTGCGCGGATTGGCGAAGAGTCCGAGTTCCGCGCTGCGTTCGAAATTGAGTTGTCGAAACGCCTCGGTCGGCATGTACACCTCCGCGCGCAGCTCGAGCAAGGTCGGCGGGGCATCGCTGAGCCGGGCCGGTAGCGAACGGATGGTGCGGAGATTTTGCGTCACGTCTTCGCCGGTGGCGCCGTCGCCGCGTGTCGAGCCCGTGACGAGCACGCCGCGCTCGTAGACCAGCTCGATGGCGACACCATCCATTTTGTATTCGACGCTGAGCGGCAGCGCGCCGCCGCTCGGCCAGCCCGTGTCGGCAAGCGCCCGCGTCGTGCGCTCGAGCCACTCGGAGAAGGCCGCTTCACTGTCGACGTTTTCGAGCGAGAGCATTGGTCGGCGGTGCGTGACCATCGCCCGTGACGTCAGCACGAACGCGTCGGCGCCGACTTTCTCGGTCGGTGAGTGCTCGTGTTTCAGCTCGGGGTACTGCTCCTCGAGTTGCTGAAGTTCGCGATAAAGACGATCGTACTCGCCGTCCGAAATCTCCGGCGCGTCCAGCACGTGATAGCGGAAGTTGTGATGCTCGAGCTCCGCGCGCAGGGCGCGCACACGACTCTCGATGTCAGCGCTTGCCATCGGGGATCACCTCGGTATTGGCAGTAACCGAGGCGCGCGAAAGTTTCAAGAGCTGGGAGTGAAAGCGGAGTCGGCGATCATGAAATCCGCGGCACTCGGCGCGCTCTGCGCGGGCTCCACGAACAGTCGCTCTCGCAATTTTGTCAGCCGTTCCGTCGACTCGCGGCCGGTGCCGACATTGCCGCGAAAGAGCGAGGGTCGCATAAAGACCTGCGACATGCGCACGAGTCCATGGTGATCGGCGAGGTCAATGAGGAGCTCGCGGTCTTCGGCGTCGAGGCCATGCGCGACGCATAAGCGGTCGAACAACGCTCGATCCGCGCGGTGATTGCGCCAGGTGCGCACCATTCGATCGATGGAAAGTCGCGCACTCACGCCGTCCTCCGCAGCTCGGCGATACCCCAGTGCGCGCTCATCGCGAGTTCCGTTGTGGCCGCGGATCCGGCGAGTGCAACGAGTTCGGCGACCGCGTGCTGCTCCCCGAGGCGCGCGAGCGCGACGAGAGCATTGACGCGGACGCGCGGCGTTGCATGGGTCCGCAACGGCTCGAGCCAACTCGCGGCGCGTCGGTCGCCCACGCGTCCCAAGGTCTCGACGCTGTTGGCGATCACCCGGGTATCCGGATCGCCGAGGTAGAGTCGCAAGTAATGAAGCGCCGGCTCACGCGACGTGCTTTCAAAAGTCCGCGCGAGCGTCGCGCGAACTCGAGCGCTCGGGCTCACGGTGAGGTCGAAGAGACTCTCCTCGACATCGGGCACGCGCTGACTATCGATGACGATGCGAAGTGCGCGCACCGTTTCTTGCTCAATGGTCGAACGCAGCGCGCGGCGCAATTGGCCTGCAAAATGTACGTCGATCTTCTCGAGAATCGGCACGAGCTGACGGCGTTCAGCGCTCGTCAGTCCATCAAACGAGCTGAACAGAAGCTCGAGACTTTGCCCGGAGAGTTTGCGCTGCGCCGCCGAGCGCACGCTGGCAAAGCCGCTACAGAGTTGACGCATTAAGCAGCGGAGCGCATCGCGACCGGCATCGACCGACAGCAATTCCGTAACGAGTCGCTGCAACTCCTCTTCGGCAATACCGAGGAGCGGCTCGAAGTGCGCGACGACTTGCGCCGTCGGCAACTCGCGCAAGAAGTGGAGGAGATCCTTGAGGACGGCGGGATCGGTCGTCGCCTGGAGCAAGTGCGCGAGTCGCAGCGCGCGCTCTTCGGCGCTATATGATGCCGCCTGCACGTAGCTCGCGATTCTCAGTAGCGTCGGGGCGTCGAGTGCGCGCAGCTCGGTGACCGACAGCAAGTCCCACCGGACGTTGCGCAACACCGGGTAGTCCTGTTCCCGACCGACCGCGGCCGCGGTGCGTAAGCGCGCGACGCACGCTTCCAAGAAGAGCGGCGAGCGACCGCTGCGCAGCAAGTTCCGCGCGCATTCGCGACTCAGAGGGTAAGGGCAGTTGAGCCACCGAAACAATCCGTCGACGAGCGCACGCGTATCCGCGGTGTCGGACTTCACCATGAGATCAAAGGCGCTTTTGAGTCGCGGTGCCACCGGCCAGTTTTCGCCGATGGCGCGCGCCAGCAAGTCGGCTCCCGCGACGCCGCGCTCGAAGAGCGCCGCCAAGACGCGCGCGTCGCCGTGACTTTCAAACCCTCGCAACAGGATCGAAAGCGTTTGCAGCGTCGGATCGCGCGGTCCGATCGTCGTTGCACTGTGACCGTGGGTTTTTAGCGCCGCCAAGAATGTCTCGCGCGCGGCGTCGCGCACCGGCGGCGCAGGATCATCGACCAGCACTAACCATGTGGATAACAACTCCGACCATCGGAGGTCGGAGTTCGTCAACAAGTCGAGCGCGGCCATCGCGATGTTCTGGCGACTTTGCGCGCGGTCGGAGCCGAGGAGCTGATGTGCGGCGCCGAGCAAGCGGCGCGCTTGCGACCGGCACACTTCGACGCGCGCCGTGGGCGAAAGGTTGTGGTAGTGACGCAGTAGCTCGCGCGCGCTCCGCGCGTCATTGTTCGCGCACAAACTTGCGACTGCGTGCGGCGCGATCTCTGGCTCGTTGAGGCCATCGGCCAGCACCGCCGCCGCCAGCGCGGCGTCCTTGTGGCTCGTCAGTAGGGCGAGCGTCTGTTCTAGGCCAGTCGCCAATTCGTCTCCTCGAGGTGCGGCATCATGGATCGGAAGTCAGAGAGTTTTACGCAATCGACTCCCTCGCATCCTCGGACGATGCGTGGCTCGCCTTGAGCTGATAGTGGATGTAGTCCAACGTTTGGACTCTAATCCCGCTTGGTCTGCGTCTCGTTCGACCGGTGATGTTGCCGGACCAGCCGGGACCCGCCAGGAACTCCTAGCCGCGCCGAGAAGCGATGACTCTGCTGCGTTACGGTTACATTTCGAATGGCTTCGCCGACCACAGTCTCGAGCAAATGGTCGCCGTGCTCGCGCGACACGGCTATCGCGGAATTGGGATCACGCTCGACCATCACCATTTGGATCCGTTCGCCGTGACGACGGCGCGAATTGCAGAGCTACGCGCGCTCCTGACGAGCGCCGGGCTCGAGCCGGTCATTGAAACTGGCGCTCGGTACTACCTCGACGGCTTTCGAAAGCATCGTCCCGCGCTCGTCGATCCGGCGCCCGCGGGCCGCCGCCGCCGCGCCGAGTATTACGCCCGCGCGATCGACATCGCCGCGGCGCTGGGCGCGCGTTGCGTTTCATTGTGGAGTGGGATTCAGGAGCCGGGGTCGACCGCGACGGACGCCTGGCGTTGGCTTGCGGATGGTTTGGAGCCACTTGTGTCCCAGGCGACGAGCTGCGGCGTGACGATCGGTTTCGAACCCGAGCCGGGGATGTTCATCGAGAGTTTGGCGAATTATCGCGAACTCAAGCGCTGGGTGCCGGATTTGCGACTGACGCTTGATCTCGGCCATCTCGCCATCACCGAGAATTCGCCGCTCGAACTGCACATAGCAACCGTGCAAGACGATCTTAGAAATGTCCACATCGAGGACATTCGCGATCGCAAACACGTGCATTTGCCCTTCGGGGAAGGCGATCTCGATTTCGTCGCACTACTCGGCGCGCTTCGGCGCGTCAACTACCAGCACCTTGTGCTCGTTGAACTGTCGCGACACAGTCACGAAGCGCCGGTGCAGGCGCAGCGGAGCGTCGAGTTTTTGCGGGCGGCCGAGCGACAGGCGGAGAACGGATAATGCTTCGATCAAAACGTGGCGATAGCTCGGCGAGCAAGGCTGCCGATAAGCGACGCTCGGACACTCGTGCCACCGGACTTGCCCCGCTCGGGAGGGGGGCCGACTCGTTACCGTGGTGGTACGAGCTTGTCCATGCCGCGACGACGAGCCCTGTGCTCGGGCACGATCGCGCCGTCTTTACCAATCGCACGCTGCGCTTCGACCGCATCAAAGCGGTTGGTTTCGATTTCGATCATACGTTGGCGGTTTACAACTGCGAAAAGCTCGACAGCCTTGCCATGCGGCTCGTCATCGATCGCTTGATTGCGGAAGAGGGTCTCGCGGCGAGTTTTTTCGACGTGATTCCAGAGGCGAATTTCGCCCGGAAGGGATTGCTCGTCGATACCGAGCTCGGCCACGTGATCAAAGTCGACCGCCATGGCCACGTTTCGATTGCGTATCACGGTATTCACGAACTCACGCGAAACGAGCGTCACGCGCACTACGGTGACATGGACGTGATTCCGCATGTGACGCATGGAGATCGATTCGTACAAGTCGACACGGCCTTTGCCAAACCCGAAGTGCTGATCTATTTGGCAGTCGCACCCCGCGTCGACGAGATGAATCGTCGCACGTTGTGGGGGAAGATTCGGCATCACACGGATAGCGTGCACCGAGACGGCTCGTTGAAGAATGTGATCACCGCGACGCCGCTCGAGTACCTGATTCCAGACCCCGACACCGTCGAGTTGTTGCGGCAGTTGCGCGCCGGTGGTAAGCGCGTGTTCTTACTCACGAATTCCGAGCTCAGCTACACGAGCGCGATGGTCAATCCGTGCTTCGGCCTCGACCCAGCGCGCGCGACGGAGTGGCTCGAACTCTTCGATCAAGTAGTCGTCGAGGCGCGGAAGCCGCGCTATTTCAACCGCACGGACGCGCCCGAGGTTGTCGGTCCAGCTCACCTCGTGCGCGGCGGCAGCTTTTCGGATCTCGAGGAGCGGCTCGGGTGTCAAGGGCCGGAGATCCTCTACGTCGGCGACCATATTTATGCCGACCTCATCTCGTCGAAACGGCATCAGCATTGGCGCACGATGCTCGTGATCTCGGAGCTCGAAGAAGAATTACAAGTTCAGTCGATGCTGCCGGGCATCGTCGAGCAGCTCAAGCAGACCGACGAGCGGCGCAATGAGACCGAACGACTCGTACAGCATTGGAAGCGTATCGAGGCGGCGCTGGCGCGCATCCCAAACGGGCAGCACGACGCGCTGCTCGAACAAGTGCGCGGCGAGAGTACGCGCAGTCACGACCGCGCGTTGATGGCGCTTGCCAAGTTCATTCGCCAGCGCGAAAGCCTGCGCGGAAAACTCTCGCGCGCAACCAACACCCATTGGGGCTCCTTGTTTCGCGTCGGGAGCGAGCTGACGTACTACGGTCGCCAACTCGAAGACTTCGCGTGCACGTATACGAGTCGCGCGACCAATCTCTGCGCGTATCCGCCCGATCATTATTTCCGTTCGTCGATGGACTATTTGCCCCACGAGCTCGAGTCGATGTGAGCGGTCCGCGCTGACGCTGAATGGCTTCGCTGTCGTCTCGCCAAATTTTTTGGCGCAGCAAAGTCCGCGCGCGGTCTTTCTCCCCGGCGTTTCGCTCGGCGACAAATAGAGCATTGTCTTTAACCGCAAGCAAAAAAATCTGTTGCAGAAGATGGCCGACTAGGATTACACCTTGCGTCGGGGAAGTAATCCGCGCGCGCGGAGCCGTCTGAACTTCAGCAATACAAGTGACTACTCGAATCGCCCTGCGGGTTGTCGACCAACACCGGCAGGGCCGCCCGGGAGAGAGGGAGATCGCATGCAAAGGAAACAGACTCACGATTTGACTCGAGTCGTTGTGCTCGCGATGGCGTGTGCCGTGGCCGGATTCGGCTGCAGTCGCGAATCGCTCGTCGATGACGCGGGCGGTCGATCAACCGCGGCGTTTCCTGAGATCACGACCGATGTCTTCCAGGCGATGGATGGCGGGATCGCGCTCAGCGCGGATGAAATCAAAGGACGCAATACTTGGAATTTATGGGCGGGCGGCAACGAGCAGTTTTGGGATCGCATGGCCTGCGAGAGTTTCGGGCTTATGGATCTCCTGAAAACGCTCGACTCTCGACGCCGCGGCTCGCGCTTCAAAGATGTCGGACTCATCAATGAGCCGGGATTTAGGATGGCGACGAAGCCCGACGAGTTTGGGCTCTATCTCGACGAGCGCGTGGAGCCGGCGCCGGCTGGCATCGATGAGAGCGCGTATGGTCGCTCCTCGGGTGTGTTGGGATTCCGTCTCTTCCCGAATCCGAAGTTCGACGCGGACGCGCGCAAAAAGTGGGACGCCAACAAGTTCTACAACGACGCCGACTATGCCGTCGACGCGAAGCTCGTTCGACCGTATCGGGTCGGCGTCACGTGTGGTTCGTGCCACATCGCCTTTCATCCTTTGAATCCACCAGGCAATCCGGAAGAGCCGAAGTGGGAGAATTTGTCCTCGATCATCGGCAATCAGTACATTCGCGAGGGCCGCGTGTTCGCGCACAACGTGCGCGAGGGTGGACTATTCTGGGAGATGCTGAAAAACCAGCCGCCCGGCACTTCGGACACTTCGCGCATCGCAACCGATCACATCAATAACCCCAACATGATCAATGCGATTTTCGATCTCAACGCGCGGCTGACGATGGCCAGCGAAGAAAAAATGGCCGGTGACACTCTGAATATTCCCGGCGAGACGACTGCGATGAAAGTCCCGCACGTACTCAAGGATGGCGCCGACTCGGTCGGCGTGCCGGGCGCCACGATTCGCGTCTACGTCAATATCGGCATGTACTCGCAACACTGGTTGCAGCAGCACAACCCGCTGATCGGCCTCGGTGGCCAAAAGCCGTTTAGCGTCAAAACCGCGCAGGAGAACTCGGTGTATTGGCGCGCGACGGAAGAGAAGATCGCCAACATCGCCAAGTTTTTTCAGCGCAGTAAACCGCTGTTGTTGAAAGATGCGCCTGGCGGCGCCCGTTACCTGACTACCGATGCCACGCAATTGACGCGCGGCAAGATCGTCTTCGCGGAAAACTGTGCTACTTGCCACTCGAGCAAACGACCGCCGGCCGGCACTGCGGATCCGGAAGCGTGGTTTCGCGAAGAAGTCGTGAAGATCGATTTCTTGACCGACAATTTCCTGTCGGACGATAAGCCACATCCGGTCACGAAAATTAAGACGAACGCCGGGCGCGCGCTCGGCACGAACGCCACCCGCGGGCATATCTGGGACACCTTCTCGTCCGAGACTTACAAGACGCGCGATGCGGTTGGGGACATCGAAGTCTTCAACCCGTACACCGAGCGAATGGAGAAGTTCAAGGCGCCGGGCGGCGGGCGCGGTTACTATCGCACGCCGTCGCTCATCAGTATTTGGACTTCGGCGCCATTCCTGCACAACAACGCGCTCGGGCTCTATAACGGCGATCCATCGGTCGCCGGTCGCATGGCGGCATTCGACGATGCTATCGGGCTCTTGCTGTGGCCACAGCGCCGTAAAGATGAGATCTGGCGCACCACTCGCGAGTGCGACCTCCAGCTCCAGGAAGCCGTGATTCCCAAAGCGCTGCGGATCTTGTTGCGCTCGCAGATCGATGCCGATGGCTACTTGCGCTTGGGGCCGATTCCGGAGGGCACTCCCATCAATCTGTTGACGAACATCAGCCCGGATCAATCACCCAAGGACATGGTCGGGCTGATCATGCGCATCAAGCTCGCGCTCGCGAAGATCAAGCTCGGCAATCTAGACGCCGCAGCGGCGAAGGCGCTCATGAAAGAGGACGTGGCGCCGGAACTTTTCAAGGCGAGCAAGTGCCCGGACCTCATCGTCAACAAGGGGCACACATTCGGCGAAGAACTCCCGGACGATGACAAGCGCGCGTTGATCGAGTTTCTCAAGACGATGTAGGCGGGACGCCCACGCGTCCGCCATCAAGGAGTCGACCCAGATGCAAGTTGCGGATCTAAGAGTCGCGGATCTGCTCAAGATGTCGCAAGCAGAACTAGACACGTTGTTCCAAAACAGCCCGCCCGGGCCGATTCCGCGCGGTGACTCGCGCGGAACTGCAATCGCACGTCCTGGCACCATTTGGACGCGGATTCTGGCGCGACTCGTTCGTCGCTTCGCGTGGCAAGGCAAGGTCTTCACGCCCAGCCCTAACGGTGACGACGCGACACTCCAGAACAAGGTCACGATCGCTGGCGTGCAAGCGATCGTCGCGCGCGTTTACCTCACGGCGAGCTGGATCGATGGCAAGCCGTGCATCGTGCTCGATTACTCCAAGACGTCGTTGTTCGCGCGCAAGATTCGCGACGAGATTCGATTGGTTGCGCCGGGGCTCTACCTCGGCAAGGTTTGGTGGGGCAAGAGGCGACTGATCGATTTTGCGTTGGAACTTGCCGTCTGATTTGCGGTCGACTTGTTATCAGTTTTTTGACGGTAGGTAGGGGGAAGTCTCGTCATGCTGGATGAACCCAAGCTGCTCAAGATGTCGCAGGTCGAGCTTGACGAGTTGTTCACTCGGAGCCCGGTTGGCGAGATTCCAGATGGCGAAGCGAGGGGCACTGCGGTGGTCCGCGCCGCCGGGACCGCTTGCGCCCGATTCATCGCTTGGTTTGCCCGTTGGTTTCTCTGGCAAGGCAAAGTCTTTCACAAGAGCGCCGGCTACTTGGTGAATCGCATCACGCCGTTTGGCCTGCGCGGCATTAAGGCGCGCCTTTATTACGACAAGAGTTGGTTCGACGAGAAAGACTGCATCGTCATCGATTACTCGAAGACGTCGCTCGTCGCGAAGTTGGTGCGAGATGAGATTCGAGAAGTCGCGCCTGGCCTATACCTCGGTCAAGTGTTCTTGGGCCGCAAGTGGCTCGCGAATTTCATCGTCAGTTACCAGTATCGCCCCGCACGAAAATTGTGGCGGCGCGTCGCCGCGTTCGCGGCGCTCGGCGTGTTACTCTCGGTGGGCTATCTTGCCAACCGGTTTTCGCGCGACGTTCCGGTCGTGTACTCGGATCCCGTCGAGCATTTCAAGTACGGCTCGACGGGTGGCGAACGCGACGCGGGTATTCCCTATTGGATTTGGAAAGTGCTGCCCGAGATGTTCCCGGAGCACCTGCCCGGGAAAGGGCTCCAGTCGCTTGGTTTTGTATTTGAACCCGGCCGCGAATTCCCGGCCGGCGTCTCGATGCGCAACGTGCAGGGCATAGATCGAGTGTTTCTGAATTGCGCGGTGTGCCACGTGGGCACCGTGCGGGACACTCCGACGAGCACGCCCCGAGTGATTGTCGGTATGCCGGCGAACACTTTCGACTTGCAGGGCTTTCAGCGTTTCCTGTCCGCGTGCGCGATCGATGAGAAATTCACGCCGCAACGCGTGCTCGAGGAGATCGAGCGCATCGGTGGCACCGATGATTGGCTCAATCGCGCGCTCCTACATTTCGTGGCGATCGAACGCATGCGCCAGCGGTTACTCACGCTGCGGCAGCGTTTCGCGTTCATGGACCGCGAACCGGCATTCGGGCCGGGACGCGTCGACACGTTCAATCCACCGAAGGTGCTGTTGAACTTCCGCATGGACAAGATACCGGCCGCGGAATGGATCGGCGTCTGCGACTTTCCTTCGATCTGGCAACAACGGTCGCGCCAAGGGATGCAGCTCCACTGGGACGGCAACAACTCATCCGTTGAGGAGCGAAACCGCAGCGCTGCGTTCGGCACTGGCGCGCTCCCGCCTACCATCGATCGCGAGTCGGTGAAACGCATGGAAGCATGGCTCCTCGATGCAAAGCCGCCCGCGTATCCGTATCCCATCGATCGCGAACGCGCAGCCCGCGGGAAGACAGTTTATGGCGAGTATTGCGCGAGTTGCCATGGACAGAACGGAACAGACTTCGGCGGCGAACGCGTCGGCAAAGTCACGCCCATCGACGAAATCAAGACGGATCGGGGCCGGCTCGATTCTTACTCGTTCGAGCTTTGTGCGAATCAAAATCAGCTCTACGCCGGCTACCCAGATGAACGCTTCCAGCACTTTCGCAAGACTTTTGGCTACGCAAATTCGCCGCTCGACGGTGTGTGGTTGCGCGCGCCGTTTCTGCACAATGGGTCGGTGCCGACGTTGCGCGACCTGCTGAATCCGAGTTCGGCGCGGCCGCAAAAGTTCTATCGCGGGTACGACGTCTACGATCCGCAAAACGTCGGATTCGTGTCGACCGTCGCTGAAGAAAACGGGCGAAAGTATTTCCTGTTCGATACCAGCAGCGACGGTAACCGCAACGTCGGTCACGAAGGCAAAGCCTACGGAACCGAGCTCAGCGCGTCCGACAAAGACGCGTTGATCGAATACCTCAAGACATTTTGACCGCAAGGGGAATCGCAGTTGATAAAGCGTAGTTCGAAGAAGAAGAAGCTGTTGATCGTTCTTGGTGTACTGCTGGTACTCGGCGGAGTACTAGGATTCATTGCTTGGTACAAGTTCTTCCGCGAGGAACCGCAGCGCGCGTTCAAAGACGAAGCCGACCGCTTTAAGTATGGCTCCATCGGCGCGGAAAATGATCGCGGATTACCGTACTGGATTTGGTTGGTCCTGCCGCGCGCATTTCCCGACCTGCTACCCGGATCAGGTGGTTGGAAGTCCTTCGGCCTGGTTTGGGAAGAAGGGCAGGAAGTGCCGGCCGGGTTCTCGAAGAAAGTCATCGGTTTCCCACGCATCGCGAATAACTGCGCAATTTGTCACACGGGCACTTGGCGCGCCAAAGATGACGAGGTGCCGAACGTCGTGGCCGCCGCGCCGTCCCACACGACGGACGTGCAAGGGATCATTCGGTTCTTGACGGCCGCGGCCAAGGATCCGCGTTTCAACGCGGACACGCTGATGCCGTTGATCGAGCGCGAAACGGAGCTGAGTTTTCTCGATCAAGTGCTCTATCGCTTCGTGATCATTCCGTTCACGCGCAAGACGCTGCTCGAGCAAGAAGAGCAGTTCGACTGGATGAACCGACCCGGTATGCCACATTGGGGCAAGGGGCGCGACGATCCGATGAACCTCACCAAGTACTTCATGACGAATATGCCGGTCGACAACTCGACGGGTCAGGCGGACTTTCCTTCGGTGTGGAATTTGGGCGTTCGCAAGGGTACGCCCGAAGTTCCGCGCTACCTCAACTGGAGCTGTGACACGCCGGCGGTGCGCTCGGTGCTCATCGACTCCGCGCTCGGCCTCGGCGCACGCGCTGGCGCGCCGTTTCTCAAGCGCATGGAAGAACTCGACAACTTTCTCAGCGCGTTGCCACCGCCCAAGTGGCCCTTCACGGGCGAACACGCGATCAAGCCGGCGCTTGCGACCGCCGGCAAAGCGATCTACGACCGGGACTGCGCGAGCTGTCACGAGCCCGGTCGCGAGTTCACAAACAAGCCGATCCCGATCGCGGAGATTCAAACCGACCGCGAACGCCTCGACACTTGGACCCAGGAAGCCGCCGACAAGGCGAACCGCGCCGTGAAGGACCTCGGCATTACGCGACCCGACATGGTGAAGAACGATGGCTACTGTTCGCCGCCCTTAGATGGCCTGTGGCTGCGAGCTCCTTACTTGCATAACGGCGCCGTGCCGACCTTGCGGGAATTGCTCGAGCCGGTCGAGAAACGCACGAAGCGTTTTTATCGCGGCTACGACGTGTACGACCCGATCAACGTCGGCTTCGTCACGCAAGGTCCCGAAGCGGAGCGCGTCGGTTGGCTGCTCGATACGGCCGTACGCGGTGACAGCAACGTCGGCCACCTCTACGGCACGACACTTTCGACGAGCGACAAGGAAGCGCTGCTCGAATATTTGAAAAGTCTTTGAACGCGTCGCGCCGCGCTCGTTACCCGACGGTCACGGACTTCGCGAGATTTCGCGGCTTATCGACATTTCGACCGAGCGCGCGCGCTGTGTAGTACGCGAAGAGTTGCGCTTGCATGAGCGCGAGGAGCGGATTGGTCAAGGAACCGTTGTCCGGATGCTCGATGCGGACTGTGAAGTGGTTATCCGGATCGCCCGCGCCGTCCGGCTGGAACGCGATGACAGTGCCGCCGCGCGCGCGAATTTCGGCGACGGCCCCGAGACACTGCGTGCGCAGGTCATGCGACTGGGCGCCGGGCAGGAACATCACGCTGTGCATGGATTCGTCGATGAGCGAGATCGTGCCGTGTTTGAGGCCGCCGGCCGGCAGCCCCTCGGCGTGACAATAGGTGACTTCCTTAAACTTGAGCGCGGCCTCGAGCGCGAGTCCGTGATAAAACGCTCGCCCTAAGAAAAACCAATTGCGAATGACGCTATAGCGGCGCGCGCAGTCGCGCAACGTATCGTGCGGGCTACTCCAAATGCGATCGAGCTGCGGCGGCAGCGCGGCCAACTCATCGTAGTACGCGCGCAATTGCGCGGCGTCGAGTCGCCCATTGCGTTCGGCGAGTGCGAGTGCGACGCGGAGTAGGATCACGAGCTGCGACATCGTCGATTTCGTCGACAGCACGCAGATTTCCGCGCCGGCTCGTTGATCGATGAATTGGTTCACTTCCCGCGCCATCGACGAGGTCGGTACGTTTAAGACTGCCGACAACGTGGCGCCGTGTTGACGCGCCAACCGCAACGCCTTCAATGTGTCGTAGGTCTCGC
Organism: Planctomycetota bacterium; assembly: GCA_046154185.1. GTDB lineage: Bacteria > Planctomycetota > UBA8108 > UBA1146 > JAJFFE01 > JBJXGE01. The sequence continues at coordinate 10,037 of JBJXGE010000056.1, read as the reverse complement.
CGCTTTGCGAGATCGCAATCACATGCTCGGTCGGCGAGAAGTTCGCGAGGTAGGGCAACTCGTCGGAAGACAACGCCGGCACGAAACGTCCGGTGAGTTTCGAGAACGCGTATTGCGCCATCATGGCAACGTAGTACGAAGTGCCGATCCCCGTCAAAAACGTGTGCTTTGCCTTTTCGATTGCCGTCACGACGGCGTCAATTTGTCGGCGGTCGATGCTGAGTGCCGTGCGCGCCACCAATCCGTTTTCCTGGATCTCCTTCGACATGTAGTCGGGAAACACGCCGAGCGAGACGTCGCGCGATTCGAAGTGGTGCACAGTCGGTGCGCGTTCGACGGGCTTGCCGTCGGCGATGCGACAAATGCGCGCGCCATCAGCGGCGATCGCCAACAGCTCGCCGTCCTCCAAGTAAATGATGCGATTCGTCAAGTGGCTAAACGCGAGCGGGTCGGACGCGAAACAGGTGAAATCCGCGGCGAGACCAACGATCAACGGACTCTCGCGGCGCGCCGCATAGAGGACGCCCGGCTCGGCGCGGCTCAGAACGCCGATCGAGTAAGCACCCGTGAGGCGTTTGAGTGCGCGCAGAATCGCTTCGCGCAGCGGCCCACCGCGCTTGAGCTCCTCCTCGATGAGGTGTGGAACGACTTCCGTGTCGGTCTCGGAATGGAAATGATGGCCGAGCCGTTCGAGTTCGGTGCGGAGCTGCGCGTGATTCTCGATAATTCCGTTGTGAATGACCGCGTGGTTTTGACCGCAATCGAAATGCGGGTGGGCATTCGCATGCGAGACGCGACCGTGAGTGGCCCAGCGCGTGTGACCGAGCGCGCATGTGCCGCTGAGTTCGCTGAAATTCTCCTCGCGACTGACGAGCGCAACTTCTCCGACACCCTTGCGCACCGCGAGCGCCTGGTTCTTGTCGAGCACGACGATGCCGCAGGAATCGTAGCCCCGATATTCGAGCCGCAACAGACCGTCGATCACGAGCGGCACGATTTCTCGCTTCGAGACAACTCCGAAGATCCCGCACATGCGGTCGCTCCTTATTACATCGCACGCGGGCGTGTTACGCCCGCGGCGGAGAAAATTCATCACTTTGAGGCGCGAAAAAAATCGCGCGGCTCCGGATGCGACGGATTGTAAGCTATATCGACAAGATTGCAGCTCCTTCAGAAGGGCGGTACGCTGCGAGTCCGCAGAGGAAGCCGCGCATCCACACATCGCAGATGCAACAACGCAGTCACGCAAAGGGAGACGGCATGCTTCGCTTCCGATCGCAAGCCTGGCTTTCGCTCGCCGCCGTCGCGGTCGTCGGCGTCGCCGGCTGTCAAAGCAAAACCAATCCACCGGTGGAAGTCGGTGTGTGGGGCGCTGCCGAAGTCGTCGATGTCGAGGACAATGGAGATGTCGTCGCCGTCACGGCGGTCGTCGATGCCATTGGGAACTACACCGCGGTATGGACGCAAGACGATGGAACTCGCATCAATCAATGGGCGCGGCGCTTTCGACGCGCGAATGGTTGGACCGACGCGGAGCTGATCGACGATGAGAATCTCGGCGATGCGGAAGTCGCCCGCCTCGTCGTCGACAGTGCCGGCGACGTGACCGCGGTTTGGCGCCAATCCGACGGGACGACGCAGAACTTGTGGGCATGCCGCTACACCTTCGGCATCGGCTGGGACGCGGCTGAAGAGATCGATACCACGGACGATGGCGACGTCGAAGCGCCGAACTTGTTGCTCGATGGCAATGAGAATGTGGTCGTCGTGTGGCGCCAATCCGACGGCGTGCGATTCGATCTTTGGTCGGCGCGTTATCGCCTCGGTATCGGCTGGACGACTGCCGAGCGCATCGACTCCGAAGATCTCGGCGACGTCGATTCGACACAACTAGTGGGCGACGGCGCCGGCAATCTCTTCGCGGTGTGGCGCCAAGATGATGGTCTGCGCTACAACCAATGGTCGAATCGCTACACCAATGGCGCCGGTTGGGGCGTGCCGATTCGCATTGAGCTTGAGAATCTCGGCGATGTCGGCACCGCGACCGTGCATGCCGATATGAGTGGCAATGTGTACGCGGTCTGGCCGCAACACGATGGCGCGCGCGACAATCTCACCTACAACCGCTACGTTTTTGGCGTCGGTTGGGGACCACCGACGCGGGTCGAAAACATGGACGACGGGTCGGCGAGCGATCCGCGCGTCGCCGACGCCTTGAACGATTCAGTGGTCGTGGTGTGGCGACAATCGGATGGGGCGCAGGTGGATCTTTACGCGAGTCGATTCAGCGGCGGCGCGTTTGCGGTGCCGGAACTCGTTGATTCGGAAGACCTCGGCAGCGTCCTCGATCATCGGATCACGGCCGATGTCGCGGGCCGCGTCGTCGCAGTTTGGTTGCAAGACGATGGCACGACGAACAATCTCTGGGGCTCGCGCTATGTCGTCGGCGCTGGTTGGTCGACGGCAACCAAGCTCGAGACGGATGATGCGGGTGACGCCTTTATTGCTTCCGGTTTACTCGCTGGTCCCGATGGCAGCACCGTCATCATTTGGCACCAAGACGATGGTCTGCAGCGCAACCAAATGGCGTGTCGTCTGTCGGCGGCCGGCAGTTTCAGCGCCGCCGAGTTGATCGACAGCGAAGACCTCGGCGATGTGCGTTCAGCGCTCACTGGCATCGATTCGTCCGGTTTTGTGACCGCCGTTTGGCGGCAGCACGATGGCAGCCGCTTCAATCAATGGGCGAATCGCTATCAGCCCGACACCGGTTGGCGCGAAGCCGAACTCATCGATGCTGAAAACTCGGGTGACGTCGATCCCGCCGTACTCGTCATCGATTTCGGGGGCCGTGCGCTCGCGATCTGGCGGCAGGCCAACACGTCGCGCTACAACTTATGGTCGAATCGCATCGAGTAACGCCGGCCTCGAGTTCACGGGCTCACCGTGAGCCCAATCGCACCCACGTCAGCTCGTGTTTGTTGTTGTGCAGATGCAAGAGCCGCGCGCCCGGAATCGCGGCAAACGCCGCAGTGGTCGCGTGGTCCGTGGCGGCCTGGAATTTGATCGTACAGACGAGATGTCGCGCGACGCCGGCCGCGAGCCAGCGCTCGACGAGCGCGAGCGAACGGCGTGGATAACAAATCACGTCGGAAAACAACCAGTCGATCTGACCCACTTGCGTGGGATCGACCGCGAAAGCGCTTTGCTGACGAAATTCGACCGTCGGCAGTTTGGCGATGCGCGGTTCGAGCACGGCCTTGTCGATGGCGAGCACGTTTGCGCCGAGCGATGCGAGCACCCATGTCCAGCCGCCCGGGCTCGCCCCCAAGTCGACGCACCGCTCGCCGGGCGCCGGGCGCACGTCGAGGAGCGTGAACAACTCCCAGAGTTTCAAGTAGGCGCGGTTTGGTGGCGCCGCTTTGTCTTCGACGAACTCGATGCCGCCGTGGGCGAAAGGTCGTTCGCAGCGCGCCGAGGCGATCAGCGTGTGCGGATCCAGCAGCGTGAAAGAGCCGAGCGGTGCGCGCGGCGCCGGCTCGCCAAAGACGTAAGGTTTGGTTCGCAAGGGCGGCAACAGCGCTTGGATGAGTTCGCCGCGCCGATGCAAGCGATTTGAATAAAGCGCCCAGCTGCGTTGGATACCTCGCAGTTTGCGAGCCGCGTCGCCGACGGATTCGAATTTGATGGGCAACGGGTCGAACCAGATATTTTGCGCCCAATGCGCGGGTCGCGGCGGACCGCCCGCGAGGTACAGACGCCCGTGCTGTTCGAGGATTTGACCGCCAGCGCAACTGAGCTCGCGCTCGAGTTCTGCCTCGAAGCCGACGGCTGCCAGATAGCCCGTCCACTCGGTTGGGCGAGCAGATTCGCGCTCGCTCAAATTAGGGACTCTCGACCGGACCGCGATAGGTGCACGAATTGTTGCACGTTTCGTAGACGCGGATCGTGACGATGTTCGGCAACGCTGGTTTCAATCGTTGCCAGATCCAGATCGCCAACATCTCGCTCGTCGGGTTTTCGAGTCCGACGATTTCATTGAGCAAGTAATGATCGAGCGCAAGCCGCACGGGTTCGACGGCGGCTTTGATCGCCGCATAGTCGATGACCCAGCCGAGCTCCGCGTCGACCGGACCTCGCACCGTCACGTCGGCGCGAAAAGAGTGACCATGCATGCGCCGACATTTGTGATCCGCCGGTACCCGCGGCAAGAAATGCGCGGACTCGAACGTGAAGCTGTGATGGAGTTCCAAGAATTCACTCATACGCCGCGCGTCTCCGGCGGCCAAATGTACTTGTGCTGTTGGAGCTGGAGATGCGCCTGCCAACGGTCGGCGAGCAACCATGCGACAACCTCCCGAGGATGCAGTTTGCCGTGCACTGGGGAAATGTGCAGCGGCACGAAATCTGGAATGGGGCGCTCGCGCAGCGTCGCGCGGGCCCAGTCGTAGTCGCCGCGGTCGGCGATGACAATCTTGAGTTCATCGCCCGGCTTGAGCGCGGCGAGATTCTCGTACTTGTTGCGCCGCTCTTCGCCGCTGCCGGGCGCTTTGAGATCGAGGATCACCCGCACTCTTGGGTCGAGGCCGGCGATGGGATAAGCGCCGGACGTCTCGAGCAACACCGTCGCGAAACGGTCAGCGAGCTGGGCGAGGAGGAGCGGCGCGGCTCGCTGCGCCAGCGGCTCGCCGCCCGTGACCTCGACCATCGGTAAGCCGTGCTCGAGTGCGCGGCGCACAATCTCATCGATCGGTAGCGTCTCTCCGCCGCTAAAGGCATAGGCCGTGTCGCACCACACGCAGCGGAGCGGACAGCCGGTCAGTCGTACGAACACGCACGGCCAACCTGCGAGTGTCGACTCGCCTTGCACCGAGGGATAAATCTCCGAAACCCGCAGCTCGCTCAAGCGCGGCCTCCGTATTTCTCAAACACACTGCGCAATTCGGCGGGTATGACGCAGGGCGTGAGGCTCGCCAAGTCGACGCACACTTTCGTCGCCTTGAAGCTCGCAACCCGTGTTGGCGCGCCGCCGGCGGCGGTCGCGACGCGTGCCTCGAACAAGAACTCGACCGACGTACGTCCGATGCGGCCGATGTGAAGCGCCATCGTCAGCGCATCGCCATAGCGAATCGGCGCCTCGAAGTCGCCTTCCACGTGGCGGGCCGGGAAGCCGATGCGACGCTTCGTGGTCCAATCGGCGTACGACATTCCGTGCGCCGCCCCAAAAAACTCCTCGAACACCGAGTGGCAATAGTGAAAGTAATTCGGGTAGTAAACGACGCCGGCCGGATCGATATCCGCAAAACGCACCGGGATCGCGAGGCAGAATTCCATGAATCAAACTTCCTGAGCTGCGGTCACGGGAACGGCCCGTCACGCGCGCCATTCTAGCGGCGTCGGATTCCGGCTAGAATGTCGCCGCATTCTGGACCGCAACAAACTGCGTCACAGTACGCACACGCGAGTTCGCTCGCCGCCGCCGTCGAATTAGATGCACCATGCGCACCTACCTTATCCACTACGACGAGATCAGCCTCAAGGGACGAAACCGAGGTATGTTCGAGACGCAGCTCCAGCGCAATATCAAACGCGCGTTGCGGGGGCTCGGCGTCCTCGACATTCGTCAGCTGTACGGCCGCATGCGACTCGATCAGTCGGACGAAGGGGACGCGGCGGAACTCGAGACGCGCCTTGGCCGCGTATACGGCATCGCCCATATAGATCCGGTGACGGTGGCGCCGCTCGAGTTGTCCGCGATCGAGTCGGTCGTGGATGTCGCCGTCGGCGTCGAGAGATTCAAAAGTTTCGCCGTGCGATCACGCCGTGTGAACAAAGAGTTCCCGCTGTCTTCGATGCAGCTCAACGCGCATCTCGGCGAGCGCATCGCGCGCTTGAGCGGCGCGCGGGTGGATCTCGACGCGCCGGAGTGCGTGTTCAATGTGTTACTCCTCAATCGCGACGCGTTCCTCTATCACCGCAAGATCGCGGGTCCCGGTGGAATGCCGATCGGCGTCGCCGGGAAGGTCGCGCTCTTACTCTCGGGTGGGATCGATTCTCCCGTCGCAGGAGAACGCTTACTGAAGCGTGGCTGCGAGCTGCGTTTCATCCATTTTCACTCGGCGCCTTTCACGAGTCGCGCTTCGCAAGAAAAAGCGGTCGATCTTGCGCACGCGTTGTGCCGCGATCGCGTCGAGTCGTCGCTTTATCTCGTCGCGCTCGGCGACGTCCAGCGGCGCATCGCGACGGACGCGCCCGAGGAATTGCGCGTCGTGCTCTACCGGCGCGCCATGGTGCGCATCGCCGAACGCATTGCGCTCCAGTGCGGCTGCATGGCGCTGGCGACGGGTGATGTCATCGGGCAGGTGGCGTCGCAAACGCTGCCGAACCTGCACGTCGTCGATCGCGCCGTGCCGATGTCGATTTTGCGACCGCTCCTCAGTTTCGACAAATACGAGATTCGCGCGCTCGCCGAGCGCATCGGCACCTACGAGATCTCCGTGTTGCCGGACGCCGATTGCTGCACGTACTTGATGCCACGCAATCCGCGCACGCACGCCAAACTCTGGGAAGTGGAAAAGGTCGAAGCCACGCTCGATCTCGAGCCGCTACTGGAAGCGGCAACCTTGGGCGCCGAAGCGCGCCGCATCGGAATCGATGGCGTGCGGTCGCGGCCGCTCGACGCCCCGCTCGCGAGTGTGCCCGGGAGTTGCGGCAGTGTCTGATGCGTGGCGCGTGGCGGTCTTGTCGAAGAGTGCGATCGTGCCGTCGACCGCTCTCCTCCTCGCGGCGATTCGGCGCAGCGGTCACGAGCCGTTGTTGCTCGAGATATTGCGCGGGGTCATCGCGCTGCGTGACGGCGAGGAGTTGGTGTCCTTTGCCGGCGTCGCGGCCGACGAGCTCCGCGCCGACCGCTGCATCATCATTCCGCGCGTTGGGAGTTTTCTACCCGAACTCGGTCTCGCGTTACTCGGCGCGCTCGAACGCCGCGGCGCGGTGACGCCGAACACGTCCGAGGCTATTCGCTGCGCACGGAACAAGCGCACCACGATCGAACGCTTGAGTGCGGCACGGTTGCCGACACCCGCGACTGTTTACCTGCAAGACTTCGAACAGATCGATGCGGCGATTCGCATCGTCGGCGGACCGCCCGTCATTGTGAAACCGGTGGTCGGATCGCAGGGCCGCGGGGTCGAGTTGCTGGAAAGTTGGAGCGCCGCGCGCGCGGGCATTCACGCGGTGTTGAGTCGCAACCAGCAGATCCTCATCCAGGAGTACGTTGCGCAGGAACGGCCGAGTGACTTGCGGCTGTTTGTGATTGGCGGCCGCATGGTCGCCGCGATGCGACGGCGTGCGGCGCCGGGCCGCGTGCAGGCGAACCTGCATCGAGGAGGGAGCGCCGAGCGCTGCGAGCCGACCGCGGAAACGCGCGACCTCGCCTGCCGCGCGGCGCGCGTGGCCGGACTCGAGATCGCCGGCGTGGATATCATCGAGAGCGCGCGGGGTCCCTTGGTGCTCGAGGTCAATCCCGCGCCGGGTCTCGAGGGGATTTCCGCTGCGAGCGGCATCGATGTCGCGGGCGAGATCGTTGCGTTCGTGCTGAGGTCGACTGAAGGAGTAAGAAGTCAGTGAACGAGGCTAAAGCACCGCGCGGCCGAAAAAAAACCGCAGTCGCGGGCGGCGCGGCGGATTCGCATGCGTCGGCGTCGTCCGCTCCGCTGCCGTCTCCGAGATCGGTCGAGGCATCGATGGTCGGAACGGAGCTCGACATTTCGGAGATCGTGCGCCGACTCGAACGCATGGTCGTCATGCTCGAAATCCTGGGCGCGAATCCGTTCAAAGCGCGCGCGTTCGAAAATGGCGCGCGCGCGGTGGAATCGCTCGGCGGCGAGCTGCGCCAGCGCATCGAAGCCGGCACGCTCACAGACGTCCGCGGGATTGGAGCGAGCTTGGCAAAAATCATCGGCGAGTTTGTCACGACCGGGACGGCCAAAGAGTACGACGAGCTTTGCGCGCAAGTCCCAGCCACTTTGCTCGATCTCACGCAGATCCCCGGCCTCGGTCCCAAGAAGATCAAAGCGCTCTATGAGCAGCTCGGTGTGCAGAGCATTCCAGAACTCGAAAGCGCCGCGCGTGCCGAGCGCGTGCGCACGCTCAAGGGCTTTGGCGTAAAAAGTGAGACCGAGATTCTCGGTGGCATCGAGCGGCTGCGAAAATTCCAAGGCCGCTACCGGCGCGACGTCGCCGAAGCCGTCGCCGAGCGATTCGTGCTGGCGCTCCGCGCCGCGCCCGGCGTCGAGCGTGTCGAACTCGCTGGGAGCTACCGGCGCGGGCTCGAGACGGTGGGGGATCTCGATCTGTTGTGCGCGACGCGCGATCCCGAGGCGGCGCGTGCGGCGTTTCTCGCGGTGAGCGGCATTCGCGAGCGCGAGGCGGAAGGCGAGACAAAGTGTCGAGTGATCGCCGACGAGGGGATCGGTGTCGACCTCCGCTTGATCGCGCCCGCGAGTTTCACGGCGGCGCTCCTGTACTTCACGGGCTCGAAAGAGCACAACACGCGCATGCGCGGCATCGCGAAGGATCGCGGGCTCAAACTGAATGAGTACGGGCTTTGGACTGCGGACGAGAAGGCGCTGCCGCTGGCGGACGAACGCGCGGGGTACCAGCACCTCGGACTCGAATTCGTGCCCGCCGAACTACGTGAAGATCGCGGTGAGTTCGAGGCCGCCGCGCGCGGGCCGCTCGCTCGACTCGTCGAGCTCTCGGATTTGCGCGGCACGTTGCACTGTCACACGACGGCGTCCGACGGGCGGCATACGCTGCGAGAGATGGCGGCGGCGGCGCGTGCGCTCGGTTGGAGCTACCTGGGCATCGCTGACCACTCGCGGTCGGCGGCCTATGCGGGTGGACTGAGTATCGAGCGTTTGCGCGCGCAACGCGTCGACATCGGTGCGCTCAATCGCGAGTTCGCTGACTTCAAAATTTTTCAGGGAGTCGAGTCGGACATACTGGCGGACGGCGCGCTCGACTATCCGGACGATGTGCTCGCCGAACTCGACTACGTCGTGGCGTCGGTGCACGCCGGTTTTTCACAGAGTCGCGCCGACCAGACGCAACGCATCGAACGCGCGCTCCGCCATCCCGCGACGACGGTCTGGGGGCATCCAACCGGTCGCTTGTTGCTGAAGCGCGACGGGTACGATCTGGACCTCGATCACTTGCTCGCGGTCGCCGCGGCGGAAGGCGTGATCGTCGAGATAAACGCAAGTCCGTATCGGCTCGACCTCGATTGGCGCTGGGGCGAGCGCGTGCGCGCACTTTCGCTGCTCGTCGGAATTCACCCGGACGCGCATTCGACCGATGGCCTCGCCGACGTGCGGCACGGCATCAGCACGGCGCGGAAGGCGGGACTGACGGCCGCGCAGGTCGCGAATACGCGCGAGTTGGTCGAGTTTTCGGCGCTCATGCGCCGTCGCCGAAGCCGATGATTTCGCTCCACCGGTTAGAGGGCTTCGCGAAGTCGACGGGACCCTGTAATCCCGGCGCACCGGCTTGACACCTCGAGGCGTTGTCAGTAAAAGCCTCACCCATGGGCTGCGAGCAGTTCGCAGGTCGCGTATCGAGAACGAGCATTCGCGTCTCGACGTGATTCGCACCGTCATTCAGCACTGACTTCAATTCGAACCTCGAGCGCCGACAGTTATCGGCGTTCGAAGGTACTGGACCCTTCGCTATAGCGGCCCGCCGCTCTAACGATGGCCGAAGGAGGAGCTGAGTGTTGGTCGAAAGCCGCCGCGCCCGATTCATCATCACCGTTGTTGCCTTTGTGCTCGTCGGCGTCGCGAGCGTCACGGGGCAAACTGTGCCCAGCAAGTCGCTGGATTATCTCGGCGCGTCATCCGGCTCGACCTCCTTCGGCCCCACACCGTTTGGTCCGACTTTGGGCCCGGTGCATCAAGGTCCGGTGTTGCACGCTGGCGTGTCGCCGCTCGGCGTGTGCTACAACGCGGCGGGCGCGGTGTTCGGCGTGCCGACGTTGTATG
>JBJXGE010000072.1:0-20680 GCA_046154185.1 Planctomycetota bacterium | reverse complement strand
CCTGAGGAACCCGGACACAGACACGCTCACGCTCCTTGGCACGCAGTGACTCGGAGCCACCAATCAACCAGGAGGAAACTCAAAAGTAGTTGTCGTCAGGTTCAAGAATAGTTGACGTCGGGCAGTTAGCCGGGTGAGTGCATCTGGACGCTCGAGGCGCCTGCCTCGGTCGCGAGCGGATGCGAGAAGTCCTCGGGCTTGACCGCGAGCACCGAGCACGTCGAGTCGCGCAGCGCCTTCTCGGCGGTGCTGCCAAGGAGCACATCTCGGAGATTCGTCCGCCCGCGGGTTCCAACCACGATCAGATCGGCGCCTACTGAATTGGCGTACTCGACGATTCCCGAGCGGTGTCCCCTCCAATCGAACAGCGCGAATGCGGGCCTGAGATAGTCGATCTCCCGCCCCAACTCATCGGCGAATGCGTGCAGCCGCCGCTCTAACCCGTCACGGTACTGTTTCTGGAACCGAGGATCGGTCTCGGGCGTCGGGGCACGGTAGTGGAGTTGATGCCACGGGGCATCGAAGACGTGGAGCACGTGCAGAGCGGCAGCGTCCTGAGTCGCCACACGGGCGGCCTGGTCGAGGGCAAGCAGCGACGTCGGCGAGAAGTCCACGCCCGCGACGACGCATCGGAACGGTCCGCGCTGCGTACTTCGTACGAGCAGTACCCGGCTCATTGCATGCCGCACGCACGCGGTTGCAACAGTGCCCAGCCCCCTGTCAGACTCTTTCTCGCCATGGGCGCCGAGCACAAGCAGGTCTGCCTTCGCGTCCCGAGCGACCGCAAGGATGCCGCGGCTTCGGTTGTCGATTCGAACGTCGATCGGGACTGAGCTCGCGTTCTCGACGGTCGCGGAGAAAGTGGCCCAAGCCTGCTTTGCGTCGGCGATCAATCCCTCACGCACGTTTTTTTGGAACGTGCACATCGCCTCCTCGAGCTCCACAGCGACGAGGGTGTCGATGACATGCGCTGCGCGCACCGTCGCGCGATTCCAGAGCGCGATTCGGAGCGCCTGTCGCAGCGCCGCGGAGGATCCGGACGTGAAGTCGATGCCCACGACGATGGATTTTATGGTGTTCATGTAATCATCCTGTTCCCATCGATTCGCGACGGGGCGGCCCAGCGCACTTTCAGCTCGCCAACGGACTTCGCGTACGCATTGAGGATAACCACGGACCTCTGGCAGCGCACGCGGGAATTCGAACAGTTCGTCGCTGAGCGCACAGTCGAGTACTTCGACGGCAAGAACTTGATCGAACATTTAGAAGTCGGCGTGCGCGCGTTCTTGTTGCGCTCGCGGGCACTCGTTAGAGTTTCCCTCTCCAACGCAGAGAAAGTGCGGAACTCCGTGAACGACGAGCTGTTGAATCTCAAGCCTTATCCGACCGTGACTCTCGATCGCCGCAAAGATGAGTTGGCGCGCGAAGGGCGCACGATTTTCGACTTCGGCACCGGCGACCCGCGCGAGTCGACTCCCGCGGCGATTCGCGCGGCGTTCGTGCGCGGCGTGCCGGAGGTCAGCCAATATCCGACGGTCGCCGGTTGGCCGTCGATGCGGAGCGCCGCTGGCGATTACATGGCGCGTCGTTTCGGCGTGAAGCTCGATCCGCAACGCGAAGTGTTGCCGACCCAAGGCAGCAAGGAGGCGATCTTTCATCTGCCGCTCGTGTTCGTGCACGCGGCGCGCGCGCGGCGACTCGTCGTCTATGGGACGCCGGCTTATCCCGTCTTCGAGATCGGCGCGTTGTTCGCCGAAGCACGCACGCATGCGCTCGAACTCAACGTGGCGAACGAATACTTGCTGACGCCGGATTTGGTGGGTGCAGACCGGCTCGCCGAGACGGCGATTGTTTTTCTCAACTATCCGCACAACCCCACCGGGCAAACTATGCCGGCCGCGCTTTATGCACAGTGGGTGGCGGCGCGTGAGAAGCACGGTTTTCTGCTGGTGTCGGATGAATGCTACGCGGACATTTACTTCGCCGATCCGCCGCGGAGTTTGCTCGAGTTCGGACGCCGCGGTTGTCTTGCGGTGCATTCGTTGTCGAAGCGTTCGGGCATGACGGGTTATCGGTCGGGCTTCATCGCGGGCGACGCGGAACTCATCGCGACCTACCGGCGCTTTCGCGTCGGCATGGGCGTCGCTTCGCCCGATCCCGTGCAAGCCGCCGCGGAGGTGGCGTGGTCGGACGATTCGCACGTCGTCGAGCGGCGCGCCACCTTCGCCGCGAAGCGCGAATTGTTGCTCGCGCTCTTTGCGGAACTCGGTCTCAATGTCTATCCCGGAACCTCTACTTTGTTTCTGTGGGTCGAAGTGCCGGCGGGCGAGAGTGACGCGAGCTACGCGGCGCGTTTGTTGGAACTCGGCATCGTCGTGTCGCCTGGATCTTTTTACGGTCCCGGGCAAGAGCGCTACATTCGGGTGGCGTTGGTGCCGCCGCTCGATGCATGTCGCGCGGCCGCGCGGCTGTGGCCGCGTTCAAAGTAACGGAAGGATCGTCGACGATGCCATCGCTCGCAGACGAGTCGGATTTGCCGGCGCTCATCGCCGAAGCGTTTGTGAATCGAGTTCGGCTCAAAGAGGATCGCTATCGCAATGCCGTGTTGGCGGCGCTCGAGCTCCTCGATCAAGGGCGCGCGCGGGTGGCGGAGCGTGTCAGCGGCGAATGGATCGTTCACGAGTGGCTGCAAAAAGCGGTGAACTTGTATTTCGCGGTGGCGCCCATGCAGCTCCACGATCTGCCGCCGTTTCAGTTTCATGACAAAGTGCCGCTCAAGCAGAAGCTCGATGTCGCGGGCGTGCGCGTCGTGCCGCCGGGCACCGTGCGGTACGGCGCGTTTCTCGAGCCGGGCGTCGTCGTGATGCCGGCCTTCGTGAATATCGGCGCGCGCGTCGGCGCGCGCACGATGGTTGATACGTGGGCGACGGTCGGTTCGTGCGCGCAAATCGGCGCCGACGTGCATCTCTCGGGCGGCGTCGGGATCGGCGGCGTGCTCGAGCCGCCGGGCGCGCGACCGGTGATCGTCGAAGATGGCGCGTTCGTCGGTTCGCGTTCAATCGTCGTCGAGGGCGTGATCGTCGAGGAGCGTGCAGTGCTCGGCGCCAATGTCGTGCTGACGGCAAGTACGCCCATCGTCGACGTGACCGGTTCGAGCGCGACGATCACGAAGGGTCGCGTGCCCGCGCACTCCGTCGTGATCCCCGGAACGCTACCAAAGAAATTCCCGGCCGGCGAATTCGGCACGGCGTGCGCACTCATCATCGGGCGCCGCAAACCATCGACCGATCTCAAGACGAGCCTCAATGACACGCTGCGCGAGTTCGCGCTCAGCGTATAAAGAATGGATGGTCGAGTGACGTCAAAAAGCGGCGACGCGCCCGGACCATATGCTGCGCGTGTGCTCGATCTCACCGAAGAGCTGGTGCGCATTCCGAGCGTGCTCGGCGATGAGCGCGCGATCGCGGATCATCTCGAGCGATGTTTCGCGGCCGCGCATCCGCACGCGCTCGTGCGGGCGCGCAACAGCTTGTGCGTCGTGCCGCGCCCGCTCGACGCCACTCGACGGACGCTGTTATTGGTGGGACATGTCGATACCGTGCCGCCGAGCGGCGGCGAGAGCGTGCGCCGCGAAGGCGATCGCTTGCACGGACTCGGCGCCTCCGACATGAAAGCCGGCGACGCGCTCATCGTGTGGGCGCTCGAGCGCGCGCGCGTCGCGGCGCCGCGTCACAATATCGTCGGCGTGCTCTACGCGCGCGAAGAGGGACCGTATCTCGATAGTGAGCTGCCCGCGATTCACGAGGCCGCGCGTCCGTGGTTCGACGCGGCGCAACTCGCGATCTGTTTCGAGCCGACGGATAATTTTCTCGAGCTCGGCTGCCTCGGCACTTGTCACGCGAACGTTGTTTTCGCTGGCAAACGCGCGCATTCCGCGCGGCCATGGCAGGGCGAGAACGCGATTCACAAGGCGGCGGGTTTTCTCGAGCGACTCGCGCGACTTGAGCGCCGCGAGCACCGCTTTCATGATCTGAGTTTCTATGAAGTCGTGAGCGCGACGCAGGCGGAGTCGCTCGGCGCCCGCAACGTCGTGCCGGATAAGCTGCGGCTCAACGTCAACTACCGATTCGCGCCCGGCAAAGATCGCGAGCAAGTGATCGCCGATCTGCGCGCGCTCGTTCGCGACGAAGCGACGTTCGAACTCGTCGATTTTTGCCCGGCCGGCCGCGTGTGCGCCGACAACGCGCTCGTGCGCGAGCTGCAAGCGCGACTCCCGGACGCCACGCCGCGCGCGAAACAGGGCTGGACCGATGTCGGCCGCCTCTCACACCTCGGTCTCGATGCGATCAACTGGGGGCCCGGCGCAACCGCGCAAGCGCACCAAGCAGATGAATGGGTGAGTATGAGTGCGGTCGTGACGGCGACAGCCGTCTTGTCTGCGTGGTTATTCTCGTAGCTACTGCGATCCGACCCGCAGCGTCGGATCGCCGAAGAACATGAATTTCATGCCTTGGAAGAACACGCTCGCCGGATACCAATCCGGTGTCGGCGCGATGGTCGCGAGTCGCTCGTGCTCGTAGTAGTAGCGGATGGCCGCGACCCACAGATCGCCGAGGCGCGCATCGGGTTTGGCGACCGCGAGCGCTCGGACCAATCCCTCGACGAGTGAGAGCCCGCACGGTTGGCTCCCGGTATTGCAACCGATGTAGGCGACCGCGCCGGCGTCGGACTGCCGCAAGAGTTGGCGACCGAGGCCGATCCCATTCAAGCGCGTCGGCTGGACGGGCGCGGGCGGCGGCGGTGGCGCCGTGAAGACTTCGCCCGCGTTCGTGCCTTTGTGCTCGACCCCGTTCACATCGATATAGGCCTCGTAGGGCGGGAGCGCGGCGAGGCGCGCGGTCGAGCAACCCGCGGAAATCGCGATCGCTGGGTGTGCCGTGTTGGTGAGTCGCGGGATGTGCGAGACGTTGAGGCATTCGTGCCACGCATCATCGCCCCCGTGGCCAGCGTGGATAATCAGTTCCGTGCCGTTGTTGAAGAGGCCGAGGATCTCATCGACGGTGGGCGGCGCGGTGCTCGCGGTTTCGCCGGGTCGCGCGAAGAAGCGTCGCTCGCAGCTCCAACTAGCTTCCAGCGATTTCGCCCAGCCAGCGAGTTGCACGCGCATGTCGACCCAGCCGTCGACGGCGACGAACGCGGCGCGGCGTGGCGCCGCGCGTGCGGCGCGCGTTTTCTCGAAAGTCATCGTTTTCGCCGCAACTCGTGCGACTTCCGCCGTCGTCGCGACCGGCCAGCGGCCGACCGCGACCTCCGCGCGATAATCGATCGCGTCGAAGTTGATCGGATCGCTCTTGTTCTTTTCGCCGCGCACTTCGCCGAAGTAGCCGGCATGAAAGTCGGTGCGCTCGGCATTCCAGTCATCGAAGCTGCCGTCGGCGCGCGCGACATCCGCGTAGTAGAGGTCGCTCGGGTAGAAGGCGTAGTCGAACGCCGGCGCGGTGACGCGGTCGAGCACCATGTAGCGCACTGGAAGAACATCCGCATCGCCGACGAGCAGGGCGTAGCGGACGCCGCGCGCGCGCCACGCCTCGTAGAGAAAACGCTTCAAGCGTTCAGGGGCGTCGACGCCTTCGGTTTTGAGAGCGCTCTCGAGCGCGACGAGTTCGGTCGGCATTTGCGCGTTCTTGTACTGTTGAAACGCGCGCAAGCTCGCGACAAATTCGTGCGGCGCGATGATCAAGAAGCTCGGCGGCGCTGGCGCCTTCTCTTCACCGACGAGAGTCAGCGTAAGGACGGCGAGTAATAAGCAGCCGCGGGTCGCGGTGTCGATTCGGCGCAGGCGGCGCATCGAGAGATCTCCTTGCGAGTGATGGCGAGGAAAGATTTGGCGGTATGCAGTGGGTGTTTGTCCAGGGCCTGCCACTGGCCGGATGGGAAGCCATCGTTCGTGGAGTAGGTCTTCTCGCTCTGCCGTCGACTCTGGCGCTGAATTTCGGAGCGGGTCGAATCCGCTGGTTTGGCACTTGCTCGATATTTTTTTCTCGACGAGTGTCTGAGCTCCACCAACCCCGACGCGAAGTTCGATGTGCTGGTCCCGGCTGGAACTTGGCGTTGTTGGGGATTTCTTTCGCGAGTGAATTCGGCGCCTTGGTGCGCGCCAAGTTGCTGATCCGCGTGCCGCCATCCTAGGCTTATACGATGTAACGGTGTTGCGCGTCTCGTGGCGTCTAGAGGGGGTGCCCATGAACGAAGCGAAGTCGGCTGACCGGACTCGCGGCTCGGCGCTTATTGTCGTGCTGGTCGTCGCCATTGGATTGATGGCGACGACGCTCGTTGCCTTTCAATCCAGTCGCGCGCACAGCCTCGCGTCACGAACACGCTACGAGTCGTTGCTCGCGCGCGAGATTGCGCAATCGGCCGTTTCCGAGGCGTTTAACGAAATCAAGCGGGCTGGCAATCTCGAACCGGTGTCCGGGCCGGGGCCCGGCGCGGCGTGGGAAGCATTCTCCGACGGAGAGTTCTACTACTATTCGCTGTTCAGCGATCTCGCGAGTGCGAGTACCGTTCGCGCGTGGGGCCGAGTTCCCTACGTTCCGAATCCATCGAGCTGCACGCTCGCGCCGGATTCGAATGGTTGGGATGGCGAAGGCTGGGCGCTCAAAGGCGTCGAGATCACGATTCAGGCGATCAAGTACGCGCCGAACGGGCCGATCTACTTCGGAAACGGCGGGATCGAGGCGCCGACAGGCGGGGCGCTACTGCTCGCGGACTCAGATCCGCAACGACCACAAACCTGGGCCCTCAAGACGGGCACGCCCACTTCGTTTCAGGGCGCGGCTATCCCCTTTGTAGTCAGCGCGCTCAACCATCCGCGTGACTTTCTCACGAACGGCGGCACGCCGGAACCGGCGCAGGCCGCGCACCCTTACAGCATCGCCATCGCGCAGACGATGATCGGCCAACACAATTTCGATGCGTGGTTTTCGAACTCCGCTGGCGCGGGAAAAAACCCTGAGAACCAGGTAGCTCCGAGGGCTAGAGGCGCGGGCGCCAGGTACAACTCCAACAAGCAATCGCCGAACTATCCGTATCCGGTCGTGGCGGCGTTACCGGATGTCCAATCGCTCGCGCTTGAACTGTGGATCAAGCACGAGCAGGATGCCGCCGTGACCAAATTGGCGGGCGGAGCCATCTCCGGCTCGTATGGCGATCTCGCGACTCCCCGCATTGTGTTTGTCACCGGTGAACTGAGCGTGGCGGCTGAATCCACTCTGGAGGGCGTCGGCATTCTGTTGATCCGCGACGCGTTCGACCCCCGCACGGATACAGACAACCAACCCAGAGTCCGTGCTTCGCTCTCGGTTGCGGGTGTCTTGAACTGGACGGGACTCGTCATCGTCGTCGGATGCAGTCCGACGATTTCGGTGACCTCGACCGGGAGCGCGACGATCGTCGGAGCGTTGCTCGGCGAGGATAGCGTGCAGTCCGAGGGCGAGCCGAGCCTTGACAGCGCGACCATTGCACTGAAGGTGATGGGCAGTCTGCGCGTCCTCTTCTCGAAAGAACAATTCGAAGAAGGAGAACTGCTTTACCCGCTCCTTCCGGACGCGGAGCGCAAAATCGTCAGCGTGCACACGCTTGGTCATTGATGCGAGGCGAGCTTGCGTGACAGTACGGCGACGAAGTCCGCGCATTCCTTGAGTCCAAACCACTTCCCTCCGCCGAGGTAAACTCCCGCGGCGACGAGCATCGGCGCGACGACGCCGAGGATCCGTGCGAAGAGCGATTCCGTACCGAGCGTCGCCGTAATGGCGACGCTCGTTTGCCAGACAGCGGCGGTCATCACCAGCGTCAGGACTGCGATGCTCGTGAAACTGCGAGCCAGGACGCGGTAGGGGAAACCGCCGATGAGCCTCACCAACGAAAACACCAAAATCAGAAAATTCGCGGTGCTCGCGATGGCGGTGCCGATCGCGAGCGTCTGGAATCCGAGTTCGTCGGCAGTCGATGTGCTCCATAAAACGTTGATTCCGACGGCGCTGACGGACGCGATCACCGGCACGCGGATTCGATCGAGCGCGTAGAAAGTCGGCGCGAGCACTTTGACGCCGCAGTAAAAGAACAGCGCCCACGAGTAGCACACGAGCGAGCGCGCAGTCGTCGCGACGTTCTCGGGCTGTTCGGCGAAACGCCCGTAGTCGTAGAGGAGTCGCACGATCGGCTCGGACAACACGATCAACCCGGCGGTCCCCGGCAGAGTGAAGAACGCGAGATGGCGCAGGGCGCTCGCGAGACTTGCCCGCAGGTCGCCGAAATTCGTGCGCGCCGCGTGTCGACTGACTTCGACGGTCGTGACGGTCGCGATGGCAACGCCAATGACGCCGACCGGTAAGTAAACGAGTCGATAAGCGTAGTTGAGCGCCGAGACCGCATCCTCCCAGCGCGAAGCGAGGTTGCTGTTGACGAGGATATTGATCTGGAGCGCCGCGAGTCCCAGCGTGGCAGGGCCCATGAGTTTCAAGATGCGCACGAAGCCAGGATGGCGAAAGTCGAGGAGCAACCGCGGGCGGAGTCCGAGCCGCAAGATGGCCGGGACCTGCACGAAGTAGGCGAGCGCTCCGCCGACGAGAAACGCCAATGCCCAACCGTACGCCGCGCGTGCCGGTTCGAGCGCGAGAAACACCATCGCAAACCCGCCGATGATCGGCACGAGATTGAAGAACGCCGGCGACAGCGCCGGGATGAGGTACTTCCCGTAGCTGTTGAGGACGCCACGGCACAGCGCTGCCCACGCCGCGAGCACGAGAAAGGGCATCATCCAACGCGTGAGCTCGATGGTCACGGAGCGCTTAGCGGAGTCGTCTTGAAACCCAGAGGCGAACGTATCGACGAGTTGCGGCGCGAAGATGATTCCGGCGGCGACCAACACGCTGCCAAGGACGAGGAGGCCCGTGAACACCACTTGCGCCAGCCGCATGGCTTCCGCATCGCCGCGCTTCTCGCGATGCTCGGCAAAGACCGGCACGAAAGCCGAAGAAAGCGCGCCCTCGGCGACGAGTTCGCGCAAGAGATTCGGAATGCGATACGCAATCACGAAAGCGTCGGAGTAGACGCCCATGCCCATGAGCTTCGCGAACAGGTGTTCGCGCACGAGACCGAGCACGCGCGAACCCATAGTCGCGAGCCCGATGAGCCCCGCGCTGCGCAAGTGCCCTCGCTCGACATTCTGTGGCGTATCGGTTGGCACTCGGATCTTCGCGCTCTCCGCTGTTGTCGAATTTGTTGGGCGCAGCGCGCGCCACAATAGCGCAATTAAGCAAACTGAACGAGAGCGAGCGAGCCGTGGATGACGAGCACCGTGAGGATGCTGAAGACCAGCGCGTCGTCGGTCGCGGACGCTACATCGAGCTGTGAGTCTTTCGGCGCGCGCGCGAGCGTGTAACTGATGATCGCGGTCGCGGCGCCGCTCAACAGCGCCTTGAGCGCCGCCCAACGAAAGTCGACGCCGTCAACATAGAGATAGCTGCTGACCGCCCACGCATAACTGCTGATGCCGAGTTTCTCCTGCGCCATCGCCATTGCCGCGATCGAGCCCGCGATCAATGCGACCGCGGTGTGGACGACCGCCGCGAGCATCGACGACAGGAACAGCGGCGTGAGGAGGAAGGACTCCGGCGCGACGCCGAAGAGCGGCAGCGCTTCGAAGACGCGCGCGCGTCGCAAGCCGGCAAGTCGCGCCGTTTGGCCGGCCGCGGTTCGCGCGGCGAACAAGACGCACGCCAGGAGCGGTAGCGCCACGCTGAGTAGCACCTTGCCGGTGCCGACCAACACTTCGCGCCGAAACGCGCCTTCGAGCGGATTGTTGTCGATCGAGAAACTCGTCGCGAGCGCGCCCGCGGTCAGCGCCGCGATCGCGACGAACGGCGCCGGCGTGAGTGCGAGATCGCTGAAAGAACGACCGCACATGCCGAGGTGATAGGGGGCGAGATACCGTACGGCCGCGAACGCGGTCGTTGGTAGCGCGGCGGTGGCAGCCAGCAAGCGCGCGCCGACCTGTGCGCAACGAGTCGCGTGACTGAGCGGCGCGATCGCGGTGTGCGTGGTCGTCGGCGACAAGTTCTCCGTGGTGGATTGCATGGCATCGAGTTCCGCAAGCGAGCGTACTTCGAGCTGGCGGCGCTGCGGATCGATGACGAGAGCGCCGTCCGCGACCGGGCGAAACGCCGCGAGATCGTGAGTGATGACGAGCGTCGTGCGGCTCGCTGCGTGGCTTCCCTGTGCGACTCGACTCTCATGCGATGCCCGGATGAGCTGCGCGATTTCCGCCGCCGCCCGGGGGTCGAGCCCGGCCGTCGGCTCGTCGAGCACGAGCAATTCTGGTTCAGTCGCAAGCGAGCGGGCGAGTGCGACGCGTTTGCGTTGTCCACCGGAAAGCGCCGCCACGAGCGTCGGAGGTCGTGGGAGGCCGCAGCGCTCGAGCAGTCGAGCCGTGCGCGCCGCTACCGTTTCAGTTGGTTGGGCGGACTTCGGCAAGGGATTTTCGCGCACCGCCAACGCGACGTTTTCGCTCGGTGAGAGTTCATCGATGAGCGCGCCATCTTGGAATACGGCGCCGATTCGCCCGCGCAGCGCACGCGGCAAACCGCCGCGCACCTCGTGTCCGAGCACGCGCATGCGACCCTGCTCGCAAAGCCGCGGCGCGCCCGCGTCATCGAGTCCCGCGAGCGCGGCGAGGAGGCTACTCTTACCGCCGCCACTCGGTCCCACCAATAGGAGCAGTTGGCCGGCCGCGACTTGCAGCGTCACGCGCTCCAAGATGAGTCGCACGCCGCCGCGCGCGCGATAGCCGAGGCTGTAATTTTCGAGCTCGAACGCCGGCGTCATTTACGGACTCCTGAGCGACTCCGGCACGAGTGTGAACAAGACCAACACCGCCGCCGTGCCGCCGCGCGGCACGCTGGCGATACCGATCGCTTTGCCATCGCAGAAGACGATGCCGCGCGCCAGCTCGGCGGGATTCCCAGCGATGCCGCCGTCTTCCGCGAGAGTCGTCGGGATTCGCTTGTGCGGCGCGCCGGCGACGCTGCCGTCGCTCGTCAATACTTCGATCGCCGCGCTGACCGCCGAGTTCTCGCTCGGGTACTCGACGCTGCTCAGCGCGGGCGTGTCGATGTCGGCGCCGATTCGGAGCAGCGCGAGATCCGCGTCGCCTGCCGCGGTCCAAACTCGACCAGCGCTCTGCACGGAACCATCCGCGAATTCGACGCGCAGCTCTTCACGGCGGAGCTCCGGTTTGCCGGTCGGATCCGACGCGATCCACTCGCCGTCGACGCCGGCCCGGCTCACGAGCACCATCGCCGCGCCGTTCGTCGCGCGATACAAAACGCCGGGGCTTTCGATTTCGTGAATATCGTCCGGGGAAAGCCAGTCCTTCTCGACGCAACTGTAGTGGACGCGCACGATCGCCGGCGTGATCGGCGCATCGGCGCCGGCCGCCGGTGGCGCGCTCTCGGTGAAGCGCAGCCGACCCCAAGAAAAATTCGGTCGCTGCAACGCGCCGACGAAGCGCGCGCGATCCGCCGCCGGCGGCGCCCCGGAGTTTTCCGGGGCGTAAAGCGCGACATGCGTGCCTTTGAGGAGCGCCTCGAGATCGTGCACATCGACGCCGCTGATCCAGCCGGCCTCGACGATGGGTCGCGCGATCCAGAATTCGCTATCGGCGCGGACGACGCCGCGAAACGCGCGCGCGATCCACGCGGTCACCCGAACGCCGTCGAAATTCGGCGCGAAGGCGACTTCGCGAACTTCGCCGACATCGATGCCGCGATAGCGGAGCGGCGCGCCGGACTCGAGCCCTTGCGCCTCCGCGAACAGAATCTCGATTTCGAGATCGCCGGGTTGCGGCGTCATCGGCGACGTCAACCCGTTGTCGCGGCGTGGTGGCGTCGCCAGTCCAGGGAAGCGCGCGCCCGCCGCGAGCTGCGGCGATCGGTCGGCGACCGGCGTGTCGTACGTGATGTACGAATCCTTGATCAGCGTATCGAGTCCGCTCGCGCCTTCAGCGACGCCGGCGAACACGGGTCGCACGATCCAAAAGCGGCTGCTCACGCGTAGCGTCGCTTCGGCCGATGGGTCGAAGAGACATCGCACTTCCACGGCGCCGCCATCGCTCGTGAGTTCGATGCTGCGCACTTCGCCGACACTAACGCCGCGGTAGCGCACCGCGCTGCCGGCGCGCAGACCTTCGGCCGACGGAAATCTCAGGAGCAGCGAGAACCGCTCCTGCTCCGGGTTCTCGAGCAAGTCGTAGAGATAGAGTCCCGCCGCGAAGATCGCGAGCAACGTGCCGACACCGAGCAAGTATCTAAAAGTTCGCATGCGTGAAATACTAACCGGACGTCGCGCGCCGCGGGAATCGACTTTCTCGGCAATCGATCTCGCGGCGACTTCGCGAGGCCGGAGGCGACATTGCGATCGCGCGATGGAAGCCGGACAATTCGCGCACCGAAACCAGAGAGGACCATCACCATGGAAGCGGATACGAACCTAACGCGACGAGGATTTCTCATCGCGAGTGCGGCGCTCGGTGCAGCGGCGCTGACCACACCCGCGTGTAGTTTCGCGCCGGCGCAGGATTCTTTGCATTTGCTGCCGGCCCTTCCTTACGCGAAGGACGCGCTCGAACCCATCATCGATACGGAAACTATGACCATTCATCACGACCTGCATCACAATGCGTACGTGACGAATCTCAACAAGGCGCTCGACGCGCATGCACAGCTCAAGAGTCTCTCGCTCGCGCAACTGCTCGCGAAGCGCGCCGAGGGCGTGCCGGCGGATATTCGCCAAACTGTCATCAACAACGGCGGCGGCCACGCCAATCACGCGTTGTTCTGGACCGTGCTCGGCCCGGCCGCGAAGGTCGAGCACGCGCCGAGCGGGAAGCTACTCGCCGCGGTGAATAGCAAGTTTGCGAGCAAAGAGAAGCTCCAAGATGCGATGAACGACGCCGCGATGAAGCGCTTTGGCAGCGGCTGGGCATGGCTCGTGAAAACCGCGGACGGTCAGCTCGAGGTCTTGTCGACCGGCAATCAGGACACGCCCCTCATGGATGGTAAGACGCCGATCTTCGGGATCGACGTCTGGGAGCATGCCTATTACCTGAAATACCGCAATCGACGCGCCGACTACGTCAAGGCGATCTGGGGGATCGTCGATTGGAAAGAAGTTGGGCGTCGCTTCGAAGCTGCGGTTTAGCGCAGGTTGGCGCTCGGCGACTACCGCCGTTCTGGTGCAGTTGCTTGACACTGAGCTGGGGTCGTTTAGACCTTAGTCGCGCAAGTCGCTGCATCGAAATGAAAAAATCCACAGGAAGGCGATCACGATGCCGAAGATCAGCAGCCAATTGAGCCGCGCACTGTGCGTCGGTGTCGTCTCGCTCGGAGTATTACTCGGAGTCGTCGGCGCCGCTGCGGTAGCAGTGGATGTGGCAGCCGTGCAGACTCCGGCACCGCAACCGAAAACGCCGGACCCGCAGCCGAATCCGCCGCCGGAAACTCCCCCGGCGCCACCCGAGACTCCACCGGCGGAACCGCCATCGGGTTCCGATGCCGCCGCGCGGCTCAAGGAGATCTCGAGACTGTTCAGCGCGACGGAAGTGAAGTTCGCGGAGGATCAGCAGACCGTCATCATCACGTATGACCTCTCGACGAGCGAGACGATGGCGGGCGAGGATTTTTCGCCGCCGGTTGAGAAGACGAACAATCGAATTCGCTGGGCGCGGGACCACGAGGGGTACAGCACCTTTGTCGGCCGCGGAATCATGATCGCTGAGTATGGGGTCTGGTTACACAAGGCAGTTTGGGCGCAGGATGTCGCCATGGATGTCGAGTTTCATTATCTGTCGGAGATCATGAAGCCGCGCGACATCATCGCTGCGGTCTATGCTTGGGATAAAGGCAAGCGCATCGTCGGCAGTAATGTCGGTCGCCAATGCATCAAGCTGTCGCCGGATGTCAAGTTGAGCGGACCGCCGATCCCGGAGGACGCACAAATCATGCGAGCGGACGAGAAACGCGTGTTCGGTTTCAAGCTGCAACACGGCGTTTTGGCGGCGACGGTGGGCGGTCGCAAGACAGTCGACACGGACAGCAAACCGAAGTTTCTCAGCAAGCCGGAATCCGGCAGCGTCGGCCTTGCGTGGCGCGGCGAATACTGCAAGGGCGCGGTCACCAAAATCACGATCACCGGCAAGCTCGATAAGGAATGGCTCGCGAAGCAACTGGCCAAGTAGCGGGTTCGCTAGTCGCCCACTGTCAATTCGATCACGCGCGCGGCTTGCGTCGGCTGATAGGCGCGCGTGCAGACGCAAGGGTTGATGTAGCGCGTGTGCGCGTCATTATCCTCACCGTACGCTTCGTGGATATGGCCGAAGACATGGAGCCGCGGGCGCACGCGCTCGACGGCGATGCGCAGCTCTTCGCAGCCAACAATGCGACCGTCCCAAGTGCGATCGAGATGGCCGTGGGGCGGGCCATGGGTCACGAGCACATCGGTCTGCATCGGGATGAGATCCCATTTCTCCCGGAGTTGCGGGCCGCGATCGAGATTAAAGGCCCAGCCGCCGAACCAGGGTTGCCACGGGCTACCGTAGAACCGCAGCCCCTCGACTTCGACGCTCGAATCCTCCAGATAAGTCGCGGCCGTCGCCATCCACTCGCGCGCGATGTCTCGCTCGTTCTCGCGTTCAAAGCAAAAGTCGTGATTGCCCGCGATCACGATTTTGTGACGATGCGGTAACGCGCGTAAAAACCGCGCCGCGTCGCGTAGCTCTTTGAGCTTCCCGCGCCGCGTGAGGTCGCCAGCGTGCACGAGAATGTCGCCGGGCGGCACGGTGATTCGGTCATGAAGACCGTGCGTATCGCTCAGCGCAACGATCGTTAAGAGTCTCGACACGCGATGCTCCGCAGTTTTCCGGTTTTGTGGCGGCGCCGCGCGCCCTTCCCACTTGCGACCGGCAAGTTCTGCCAGATAATCGCCGCCAGGCTCAAAAGCACAAGCATTCCACAGCACCAGCATTCGACGAGGAGCGTTCATGACGCTGACTGATGCTCGCACCGGGCTGCGCATAATTTTCTTTGCCTCAGCGTTCGCGTTCGGGTTCGGCGCCGCGCCGGTCCGCGCGCAACTGCCGCCGCTGACTCCGGTGATCACAGAACCCGCGACTCAAGGGCTGGTCGTCAACGCGGCCGACGTGCACATGGAGACCGCGCCCTTTAGCGATCCGAATCCGGGCGACACGCACGTGTGCACGGACTGGGAAATCTGGACCGTTGCTCCGAGCGAACGCGTCTGGTTCGCCGACTGCCTTTCCGGAGTTGAGCGGTTGCACGCGCACTTTGGCGACGGCGTTTTCGAGGGATCGCATTTTGGTCGTACGGAGTTGTTCTACGAGACGAGCTTTCAATTGCGCGTCCGACACCGTGACCAAACTGCGCTCTGGAGCCCGTTCGCCACGCGCGACTTCGTCACCGGATCGGCGACCATCGTGTTTCCGCTCGAACTCGAAGACATCGCGCCGACGCCGCTGCCCGCATGGGTCGACGCGAGTGGCGCGCCGCTCGCATTGCCGTCGACCGGCGTGCCCGGCAGTTTGCGCGTCGAGCAGCCGGGCGGCGGATTGTTGCTCGCGCTCACCGGCGCGGCGGGTGTCAGTTATCAGATCTCGAATCCGTCCGCACTCGCGGCGCATGACGCAGTGCGTGTTGCGGTGACCGGCGGCTCGAGCGTGCTGGTGTTGCCGCGCTCGGAGTTGCAGTTCACCGATGATGATGGCGTCGATCAGAGTCTTCATTTGCCGCCGCTCAATCTCGCGAGCGGCGAGACCGCGTATTTCTGGATCTCCGATGCGGGCAGCAGCTACTACGGCGACGTCAGCGATACCGCGCCGGATTTTTCCACGCTCGCGCAAGGCGCGCCGGTGCCATGGCGTGTCGATCAACCGGGCTTCAAAGTGGAAATCGTCGCGACGGGATTTCGGTTGCCGGTAAACATCGCCTTCGTTCCCAACCCGGGCCCCGATCCGGAAGATCCGCTTTACTACGTGACGGAACTCTACGGCACGATCAAAGTCGTGCGACGTGACGCGCAGGTCATCAACTACGCGACGGATCTGCTCAACTACGATCCGGGTGGCGCGTTTCCCGGCTCGGGTGAGCAAGGGCTTTCCGGGATCGCGGTGGACGCGACCAGCGGCGATGTGTTCGCCGGAATGCTGTATGCGTCGCCTCCGCCGTTTGGTCCGCACTACCCGAAGGTCGTGCGCTTCCAGTCGACTGATGGCGGGCTCACCGCCGCGACGCAGACCACGATTCTCAACATGCCGGGCGAGGATCAAGGGCAGTCGCACTTCATCTCAAACATCAGCATCGGTCCCGATGCCAAACTCTACGTGCACATGGGCGATGGGTTTGACGCCGGGCAAGCACTGAACTTGAATTCATTTCGCGGCAAAGTGCTGCGCCTCAATCTCGATGGCTCGGCGCCGAGCGACAATCCGTTCTACAACGCGGGAGATGGCATCTCAGCGCGCGACTACGTGTTCGCTTCGGGCCTGCGGAATCCGTTCGGCGGCGCGTGGCGCGCGGCTGATAGCGGACACTACGAAGTGGAGAATGGTCCCGGCTCGAACGATCGGCTCGCGCGCATCAACGCGGGCGCAAGCTACGGTTGGAACGGCAGCGATGTTAGTATGACCATCGGCGCCGCTTACAACTGGAACCCGCCGCGGGCGCCGGTGAACATCGCTTTCATTCAAGCGTCGACGCACGGTGGCAGCGGATTTCCGTCGACGAAGTTCGATCACGCCTTCGTGACGGAGTCGGGTCCAACCTGGGCGAGCGGCGCGAGCGGGAAGCGCATCGTCGAGTTTACGTTCGATGCGGCCGGCAACGTCACGAGCGGGCCGACGAGTTTGGTCGAGTACATCGGCTCCGGGAAAGCGAGCGCCGTCGGTCTCGCGGCGGGGCCGGACGGACTCTACTTCACGGACCTGTATCGCGACCTCGACTACTCAACTCCCACCGATGTGGGCGCCAATATTCTGCGCGTGCAGTTTGTCGGGATCGCCGACTTTGCCGGTGCTCCGACGTTCGGGTCGGCGCCGCTGGCAGTGCAGTTCACGGATCTTTCCAATGTGCCCGGTGCGAGCGCGTGGAGCTGGGATTTTGGCGACGGCGCGACGAGCACCGCGCAAAATCCCATTCACACGTACCTGCAGGATGGCATTTACACGGTTCGGTTAGTAGTGACCGGGAGCGCCGGCGCCGCTGTCGCGCAGAAGAGCGCATACGTCTTGGTCGGCGCAATACCGGCCGGGCTGCGCGGCGAGTATTACGACGATTTCGGTTTCGGCGGTGCGGAGCTTGTTCGCATCGATCCGGTCATCGACTTCGATTGGGGCTCCGGCTCGCCCGACCCGAGCATGGACGACGATTTCTTTTCAATCCGTTGGACGGGACAAGTGCTCGCCGATTTCACAAGTCTCTACACTTTCTACACGATCACCGACGACGGCGTGCGGCTGTGGATCGACGACGACTTGCTGATCGACGAATGGGTCGATATGGCGCCGACCGAACATTCGGGGACGATCGCTTTGGCGGCAGGCCAGCTTTACGACGTGCGCATGGAGTTCTACGAATGGGGTGGCGGTGCGGTCGCGCGCCTCGAATGGCAAGCGCCGGGGTTGGCGCGTGAAGTGATTCCGCAATCGCATTTGTTTCCGGGCGTGAGTGGCGGCGGCGCGCCGAGCTTTCGTCGCGGCGATTGCAACGGTGATGCTCAACTCAATCTCGCGGATGCGATCTTCCTTTTGAGTCGGATCTTCAGTGGCGGCGCGACCGGGAGCTGCGACGACGCGTGCGACGGCAACGATGACGGCGCGATCAACATCGCCGACGTCATCCGCATCCTCGGCGCGTTCTTCGGCGACATCGTCGTTCCGTTGCCGTCGCCATATCCGGCGTGTGGTATCGACCCGACGGCGGTCGACGGCTTGGGCTGCGCCGCGGCGGCGGGTTGTCCGTAGGATTCGCGCGCGTCGCCGGCGACGCAATTGCTTGTCTTCAGCTTTCTTGTACTACGCACGTCTCAAACACATACGCCTCGCCTGAGCAAGACTCGGCGAGGCGTCATTGTTTCATTCGTGGTGGGCGCTTGCTTCGATCCTGATGGACGCGCATCGCACCCGGCCTTCTGCTACACTTCGCCGGCTTGGGACCCCGGCGCGCGCGTCTCGATGTCGCATCGCACGCGTGGACAGATCACATTCTGGACCTGAGTCACAGCACGAATTCTCAAGACGGAGTTCTGGCTGCAGAACGAGGAAGACAATGTCCGAATCAACCAATAGAGCCACCGACGGTTTGCATTTTCCTGGCGTCAACATGCATCGCAACGCGGCGATGCCGGTCCTCATCGAGATGGCGATCCGCCGCGGCGAAGGGCAGCTCGCGGCGAACGGCGCGCTCATGTGCGAAACGGGCGAACGCACCGGTCGCAGTCCAGGCGACAAGTTTCTCGAAGACACGCCAAGCATTCACGCCAACATCGATTGGAACAAAACAAATCAGGCGATCACGCCGGCGAATTTCGCCCGCGTCGAAGAGTTAGCGCGGGCGCATCTCGGCAAGGCGAAGGATCTGTTTCGCTTCGATGGATATGCGGGCGCTGATCCGAAGTATCGACTCAAGGTTTCCGTCGTCACCGAAAAAGCCTGGCATTCGCTTTTCGCGAAAACGCTCTTCATCAACGCTGCCGCGAATGAGCTCGCGAGCTTCAATCCCGATTGGCTGATTCTCAACGCGTGCGATTTGCGCCTTCAAAATTTCGGGGACTATGGCCTCAAGGCGCCGGTTGCGATTCTGCAATCCCTGGAACAGCGCAAGGTCATCATCGTCGGCACGCAATACGCGGGCGAGATGAAGAAGTCGATCTTCTACGCGATGAATTACGCGCTCCCCGAGCGCAACGTATTTCCGATGCACTGCTCGGCAAACGTCGATCGCAAGGATGCGACGAATGTGGCGCTCTTCTTTGGACTCTCGGGCACCGGCAAGACGACGCTGTCCGCGGATCCGAATCGACCGTTGATCGGCGACGATGAGCACGGCTGGTCGACCGACGGTGTGTTCAACATCGAGGGCGGTTGCTATGCGAAGTGCATCAAGCTGTCACGCGACGGCGAGCCGCAGATCTGGAACGCGATCAAGTTTGGCTCGGTGCTCGAGAATACGAAGCTTGATTCGGCGACCCGCGTGCCGGATTACGATGACAGTTCGAAGACCGAGAATAGCCGCGCGACCTATCCCGTCAGCCATATCCCGGAGGCGCGCATCCCGTCGATCGGCGGACACCCGAAGAACGTTGTGTTCTTGGCGGCCGATGCTTTCGGCGTGTTGCCACCCGTGTCGAAGCTAACGCGCGAGCAGGCGATGTACTATTTCATCAACGGTTACACATCGAAGCTAGCCGGCACGGAGCTTGGCGTAACCGAGCCGCAGCCGAACTTCAGTCCATGCTTCGGTGGACCATTCTTGCCTCGTTCGCCGATGGTGTATGCGGAACTCCTCGCGCGACGGGTTGCCGAGCACAAGTCCGATGTGTGGCTCCTCAATACCGGTTGGACTGGAGGACCGTACGGTGTCGGTCAGCGCTTCAAGTTGGCGTACACGCGCGCATTCGTGACGGCCATTTTGGATGGCTCGCTCCGCAACGTGAAGTACGAGGAGCACCCGGTGTTTGGCCTGCAAATGCCGGCGAGCGCGCCCAATGTTCCGAGTGACGTGTTGAATCCGCGCAACACTTGGAAAGACAAATCGGCGTACGATCAGAAAGCAAAGGATCTCGCCGCACTGTTCCGGAAGAACGATAGCAAGTACACGATCAGCCCCGCCGTGCGAGCGGCCGGCCCGCGCGGTTAGCGAGTTTCTAATTTTGGGTCTTCAGAAAGTCGAATGGATTAGTTCTGCGACTCCTAGACTTTGGGAATCACGCGAGCAAGAAAAGCTCCGCCGGCCTTTCAGGCCGGGACCTTCTTCTTGATCGTGTCCCGGGGTAGGCCGGCAGACCGGCCAACCCGACATCTCCCGGGGTAGGCCGCCGGGCCGGCCAACCCGACATTTCCCGGGGTAGGCCGCCGGGCCGGCCAACCCCGGGCTATATCCCGTCGGGCCCTTCAGGCCCTCTCAGAAATCGGCGGCAGCGAATCGATCTTCGCGTTCGATTCGATGCCGCGTGCGTTCGAGAACTTTGTGTTCCAGATCATTCACGTCCGCGTGGGCTCGTTTGCAGTCAGCAGGTGAGACAGCGCATCCATCGTCGCGTTTGAATCGGCGCCGCTCACGTTCGGGAATATTGCGACCGAGATCCTCTGAATTCTGAGGGCCTGCAAGGCCCGTCGGGTTATAGCCCGGGGTTGGCCGGTCTGCCGGCCTACCCCGGGTACGTTCGGAAAAAGGGTCCGGCCTGAAAGGCCGGCGGAGAGTTGGGTCTAGGAACTACACGCTCTCCAGCGGACGAGTTTGCATACGAATACAATCGCTTTCGAGCTTCATCGAAAACTCTCAGCGTCCATACGGGATTGCGGCCGTGTTCGTGCGGGGGATGTTCCGCGCACGAA
>JBJXGE010000001.1:0-150319 GCA_046154185.1 Planctomycetota bacterium | reverse complement strand
CCTCGCGCGTGAATACGCACGAGGCCGCCGGCGTTTTCGTTTCGTCCGCGCGTGCCGAATGATCTAGCGGTTGCGAGACGCAACCCCACGCCCTACACTCAGAACACGCCATGAGCCGAGACTTGCGGCGCGAACTGGACCTAAAACAAGCGCGATGCCAAGTAAAGGTTTCGCGTCGTCAGTGTTACGAGCCATTCTTCGAGCCGGCGGCGAGCTCGTTGAGATGAAGCGGTCGTGGCGGAGCCACGTCCGCGAGCGCAGCGCGCGCACGTCGCGCGTGTCTCGCTCGACGCGATTATCGCGATAGGGACTTCGATACTTGTCGTGGAATCGCCCGACCGTCGTCGGCGTTGATGCCGTCAGCGCGCGAACCAAAGTGGCTTTCCGAAGCTTGGCGCTGGGAGATGGGCTTCAGCAACGCCCGCCCCGAGTCCGATCATGAGTGCTGGAGGCACCGAATGAACAACGAGCTCAATCTTTACGCACTGATCAGCCAAAACCTGGATGCGCAGAAGTTCCGAGTGCTCAACTGGTCGGGCTCCTTCCATGAGTATTTGGAGATCATCCAGCGCGACCCGAACGTACTGCGAAACGCCTTTCAACGCATGTACGACATGATCATGTCGCACGGCAAGACCGAGTACACCCGGCTCCGCGAAGAATATACGCACTACAAGTTTTTCGGCGACCCGCTCGATGGCGGGAAAGACGCGGTGTTCGGACTCGATCGATCGCTCATGCGGCTCGTCAATTTTTTCAAGTCGGCGGCACAAGGTTACGGAACCGAACGTCGTGTCCTGTTGCTTCACGGTCCAGTCGGCTCCTCCAAGAGCACGATTGTGCGCATGCTGAAGAAGGGCATTGAAGCCTACTCGCGCAGCGACGCCGGCGTGCTCTATAGCTACGACTGGCAAGACGAGCAGGGTGCTTGGGTGCCTTGTCCGATGCATGAGGAGCCACTTTACTTGGTGCCGGAGAAGGCGCGTTTGGCCTTGCTCGAGACGCTCAACAAGCTGCCGAGCGCCCGCTACAAGCTCAAGCTCGAGGGCTCGCTTTGTCCTTTCAGCCGTTACTACTACAACTACTACATGGAGAAGTATGACGGCGACTGGAACAAGATGATCAATCACGTGCGAGTGCGCCGAATCTTGCTTTCGGAGCGCGATCGCATCGGCATTGGTACCTTCCAGCCCAAGGATGAGAAAAACCAGGACTCGACCGAACTCACGGGCGATGTCAACTACCGGAAGATCGCCGAGTACGGTTCGGATTCCGATCCGCGTGCGTTCAACTTCGACGGTGAGTTCAACATTGCCAATCGCGGCTTGATCGAGTTTATCGAGGTGCTGAAGCTCGACGTCGCGTTTCTCTACGATCTGTTGGGCGCGAGCCAAGAGCACAACATCAAACCGAAGAAGTTCGCGCAGACGTACATCGACGAGGTGATCATCGGGCACACGAACGAACCCGAGTATCGCAAGCTGCAGAACAACGAGTTGATGGAGGCTTTTCGCGATCGCACCGTCAAGATCGACATTCCGTACATCACCGACCTGCAGGATGAGATTCGGATTTACCAGAAGGACTTCGCTCAGCCGAAGATTTCGAAACACATCGCGCCGCATACGATCGAGATCTGCGGGATGTGGGCGGTACTGACACGACTCGAAGAGCCGAAAAATGCCCAGCTGAACCTGTTGCAGAAGTTGAAACTCTACGACGGGAAGTCGTTGCCGGGCTTCACCGAGGAAAACGTGAAAGAGTTGCGAGCCGAGGCCCGACGCGAGGGGCTGGAGGGCATTTCGCCGCGCTACATTCAGGACAAGATCTCGAACGCGTTGGTGTCTGACTACGACTACGTGAATCCATTCATGGTCTTGAATGAGCTCGAGCGCGGACTGAAGCACCACTCGCTGATCACGAGCGAGGAGGAACGCAAGCGCTACTCCGAATTACTCGCCGTCGTCAAGGAAGAGTACGACGACATCGTCAAGAACGAAGTACAGCGGGCGATCAGCGCCGATGAGGAAGCGATCAGCAAGCTGTGTTCGAACTACATCGACAACGTCAAAGCGTACACGCAGCGCGAAAAAGTTCGCAATCCGTACACGAATCAACTGGAGGAGCCCGACGAGCGGCTCATGCGTTCGATCGAAGAGAAGATCGACATTCCCGAGAACCGCAAGGACGACTTCCGCCGCGAGATCATGAACTACATCGGTGCGTTGGCCGTCGATCACAAGGTGTTCGACTACAAGACCAACGCTCGTCTGCAACGCGCGCTGGAGCTGAAGCTGTTCGAAGACAAGAAGGATTCGATCAAGCTCACGAGTTTGGTTTCCGACGTCGTCGACCGCGACACGCAGGCGAAAATCGACGTCGTGAAAAACCGACTCATCAAGAACCACGGCTACAACGAGGACAGCGCCACCGACGTGCTCAACTACGTCGCCAGCATCTTCGCTCGTGGCGATGCCAAGGACAGCAACTAGTCTCGTTGCACCTCGCCTCAATACGACGCCCGGCGACGGAGCTGCACCGAGTTTGTGGTTGGAACCGCCCCGGAGATCACAATGGTCAAGAAAATAGATCCGGATAGTCAGCGGTTCCGGCAGATTGTGCGCGGCAAGATTCGCCAGAATCTCAAGCAGTACATCTCGCGTGGAGAATTGATCGCCCGGCAGGGCAAGAGCTTGGTCAGCGTTCCGTTGCCGCAGATCGACATACCTAATTTTCGTTACGGCAGCCAAGAGCAGGGCGGCGTCGGGCAGGGGCCGGGCGCCGACGGTACGCCGATCGGTCCCGGCAACGATCCGGGCAGCGGTTCCGGTGCCGGCGAGAATCCGGGCGATCACATCCTGGAAGTCGACGTCACGCTCGAGGAGCTCGCCGAGATTCTCGGCGAAGAACTCGAGCTACCGCGCATCGAGCCAAAAGGCAACGAGTCGATCTACACGACCAAAGATCAGTACACGGGGATCCATCGCGCGGGTCCCGAGTCCCTCCGACACTTCAAACGCACATTCAAGCAGGCGCTGCGTCGCCAACTCATGAGCGGTCTGTACGACCCGAACAATCCGCGCGTCGTGCCGTTGCGCGAAGACCGACGCTATCGATCTTGGAAGAGTGTCAAGCTGCCGCAGTCGAATGCCGTGATCATCTACATGATGGATGTCTCCGGCTCGATGGGGAATGAGCAAAAAGAGATCGTGCGCATAGAGAGCTTCTGGATCGACACTTGGTTGCGCTCTCAGTACGAGCAGATCGAGACTCGCTACATCATTCACGATGCCACCGCGCGCGTGGTCGACGCGGAGACTTTCTTCCACGTGCGAGAGAGTGGCGGCACAAAGATTTCGTCGGCCTACAAGCTCGCGAAGGAGCTCATCGAAAGCGACTTCCCGGCTGAGCAGTGGAACATCTATCCATTTCACTTTTCCGATGGCGACAACTGGGGTGGGGACGACACAGCGCTGTGCATGGAGCTGCTCAAGAACGCGTTGCTGCCGGCCGCCAACGTGTTTTGCTATGGCCAAGTCAAAAGCGCCTATGGCAGCGGGCAGTTCATCAAAGATCTGGCCGAGACGTTTACCGGGGTCGACAAAGTCATTTTGTCGGAGATCAATTCGCGCGACGAGATTCTCGGTTCCATCAAGACCTTTCTTGGTAAGGGGGTCTAGCGTGGATACACAGCTGCGCCGATTGCCCGCTGAACTCGAGGAATTGCGCGTTGAGATTCGCGGCTACGCCCGTGAGTACGGCCTCGACTTCTTCGAAGTTCTGTTCGAGATGGTCGACTACGACGAAATGAACATGATCGCCGCGTACGGCGGTTTCCCGACGCGCTATCCACACTGGCGATTCGGCATGCAGTATGAAGAGCTGCAGAAGTCGTACTCGTACGGTCTCTCGAAGATCTACGAGCTAGTGATCAACAATGATCCCTGCTATGCCTACCTCATGCGTTGCAATCCGATCGTCGACCAGAAACTGGTCATGGCGCACGTCTACGGGCACAGCGATTTCTTCAAGAACAACGCGTGGTTCGCGCGCACTCACCGCAAGATGGTGGATGAGATCGCCAATCACGCGACTCGCATCCGCCGCTACTACGACCGCTACGGTCAGGACGAGGTCGAGACATTCCTAGATGTCTGCATGTCGCTGGAGAATCTCATCGACGTGCATGCGCCGTACTTTGGCGACCGCCCGTCGTTCGACGAGGAAAAACTCGAAGCCGCGGAGCAAGCGGCGCAAGGCGCGAAGTTTAAAGCCAAGCCTTATATGGACTCCTTCGTCAACCCACCGGTCGCGATGGAGAAAGAGCGCCAGAAACGGCTCGCCGATCTGCGCAAGACTCAGCGATTTCCGAGTCGGCCCGAACGCGACGTGCTCAATTTCGTGCTGCACAACGCGCCGCTCAAACGCTGGCAGCGTGACATTCTCGGGATCGTGCGCGAGGAAGCCTACTATTTCGCGCCGCAAATGATGACCAAGATCATGAACGAGGGTTGGGCGAGCTACTGGCACTCGAAGATCATGACAACGCGGGCGCTCGACGCTTCCGAAGTCATCGATTACGCCGATCATCACTCCGGCACAATGGGCATGCGACCGGGCACGTTGAATCCGTACAAGGTCGGCTTGGAGTTGTTTCGCGACATCGAGGAGCGTTGGAATACCGGCCGCTTCGGTCCCGAATTCGACTCCTGCGATGACTACGACGCGCTCAAGAATTGGGATCGCAAGCTCGGAAAAGGTCGGCAAAAGATTTTCGAAGTGCGTCGCATCTACAACGACATCACTTTCATCGACGAATACTTGACGGAAGATTTTTGCCGGGCGCAGAAGCTCTTCACATATCGTTACGATCGCCAGTCCGGTCAATACGTGATCGACAGCCGTAATTTCAAGGAGATCAAAAGCAAGTTGCTCGACTCCTTGGCGAATTGCGGCCGGCCCGCAATTTTGCTCGACGACGGCAACTTCAAAAATCGCGGCGAGCTGCATCTGACGCACGAGTTCACCGGTGTGCCGTTAAAGCTCGACTATGCGCGCGCGACGATGGAGAATCTCTACAAACTCTGGACGCGACCCGTGCATCTCGAGACGCATACCGAAGGCAAGAAAAAACTGTTGAGCTTCAATGGCAGCCGCCATGAAGACAAAGTTCTGTAGCATTCACCGCTACCACTTAAACTCTTCCGCCGCGGCCGCGCCACCGACGCGCGCGTACAATTCGCGCGCTGCGTCTGCCGGCAAGTAGCGCAATCGCAAGCCGTGACCGATGCCGCTGCCGGCGGTATCGATGCCGAGACTCGCCATGCGCCAGCGCCGATCGAACGGGCTTTGCAGCCACTCCAAATTTTGAATCTTCGCGACCCGCACGGCGGTCACGCGACGAAACCACCAGCCAGAGCGCCACGCGATCAGTTGTGCATCGACCGCGTACGCGCTGTGGCGCGTCACGGAGTAAGTGGAAATGGCGACAGCCGCGAGGAGCGGCGCCGCGGCCAACGCGCACCAAGGACTGAGCACCGCGCTGGGGACTACCGTGATGATCGCCGTCCAGACGAGGCCGCGGCGCAAGACGCGCCGGCCCGCCCGCCGGTCGAGCGACCGCCACGCCAAG
This sequence comes from Planctomycetota bacterium, assembly GCA_046154185.1. Classification (GTDB taxonomy): domain Bacteria; phylum Planctomycetota; class UBA8108; order UBA1146; family JAJFFE01; genus JBJXGE01. The sequence continues at coordinate 144,687 of JBJXGE010000001.1, read as the reverse complement.
CGCGTGAGATCGAGTTCCGGTTGCACTTCGGAGATCAAGCGTGCGAGCTGAGTGTTTGACACCAGCGGCGCAATCGGCTGACTCATTTGTCCGTGGGCGCCCGCGCCGAGATTGCCGGCCGTGCGAACGACGACGACCGCGCGGCCGAGCCAGCGGTAAATGGGTCCCGACTGCACTTCGAGAACTTGCACTCGGTGGCGCGGCACCGTACTCGAATGGCGCGTCGTCGTGCCGTGGCTCAGCCGCAGGTCCTCGCCGCTCCGCACCAGCCGAAACCCGTGGAGTTTCCACAGCGAGTGAAGCGCCGAGAGACCCTGCACGAGCGCGACGCCGAAAGCGACACCGGTTGCGACGACGACTGGTTGCCAAGCGCCGGCGGGGAGCCACGCCTCGAACACGACCAGGGCACGATCACCGACCTCGCGCAGGACGCTAGACTTCAGCCATCCCAGTTGCTGGGCAAAACTCACCGCGGCGCCGAAGAATGCGAGCCCGCGCGCCGACAACGAACCGACGAGGAGACAATCGAGAGCGGACATCGAGTAGATAGCCGGCCGAGGAGCCGCCGTCGCGTGCGGCGGTTCTGCTGCGGCCGGTGGCGCACGGTCGGCAACGTCGACGGCGCTTGCGTCGCTGCTCACCGCCGGCAACGTGACTCGGCAGAGCTCGTGCACGCGGCGTCGCAACTCATCGGCCGCCGCGATCGACACAACTTTGAATGTCGCTTCGGCCTGGCCGCCGCTTGCGGTTTCTAGGCGAACCGTCGCCACTCGAAAGAGTCGATGGGCGAGTTTCTGGACGACGTGGACGTTTTGCACGCGCGCGTACGGGATATGTCGCTCTTGCAAGGTCACGAGTCCGTCGCGCACAACGATTCCGTCGTCGAGCAATCGATAGCGAAATCGCCAATAACGAATCACCGCGTACAATGCCGTCGGTAAGAAGAGCAGCATGTACCACAGTTCCCACCGATCGCTGGAGCGCGCCGCGACAACGACGACGATACCCGGAATGAGCAAACTTCGGGCGGCGGATGCGACGCCGAAAATCCATGACGCCGGATGGAGTCGCAACACGGACGGATCCGTTGTTCCGGGGGTTGTAAGCCGCGGGCTCCCGGTGGACGGAGAATTTTCGCTTGGCGCATCCAAGTTAATAGTGATCACCGCCGCGCAGGCGTTGCTCCTTAGACGGCGTCATCGACGGCACCTGCGGTGGATTCCGGCGCCATCAGCAACGCATCGCGCAGCGCCTGCGCACGTTGAACTTCGAGGCCGGGAAGCGTGACGACCGCGTGGACCGTTCCGGCCGTGTGCACGATCAGCGTCGCCAGTTGATATCGTCGCTCGAGTGGACCGCGCGACAGATCGGTGTATTGAATGCGGTTCCGCGGCACTTTGAGAACCGATCGCCAGAGCACACCGCGCTGAATTTCGAGTCCGACCAGCGTGAGCGCGAACGAACTGCGTTGGTAGTCGAGCCGAATCCATCGACCTTCGAGTAGTCGCGCGCCGATTCCAACCGACACCACGAGTAGCAAACTGAGCATCGTCGTTTCGACGGCCAGCACGTGAAGGAATCCGAGCACCGCAACCGCGACGCCGGCTCCCACCATCAGCATCGAGTAAACAATTGAGGCGACGAGCCCACGGACGCGTATCCACGCCGCGGAGTGCGACTCATAGTTCAAGGCAGATGCTGGCGCAGTAATGTCTGGCGCTGCGTTTCTGGGGTAGCCCGCACGGTCCGCGGTGGAATCCGTCGGTGTCGAGGTCACGGCGTCGGCGCTTGAACAGGAGTTGTCGTCGGTGCGCGCGCGCGTAGCCGGTGATCGGTCTGCTCGATCCAGTGGCGGACTGTGTCGACTTCTTGCCCGTACGCTAACGCCTGCGCGCGCTCGAAGGCCGAGCGCGCGTGGTCGTATTTCGCGGTCTGATACGAACTCTTGCCGTTGTCGAGATAGCGGTGGAACTGCTCCGATCGCGTGCGGCTCGCCTCGTGATACTCGCGCTCGATATCGCCGTTGAGCGCGGCTGCGCCAAACTTTTCGAAGAGCTGCCGATACTCGGCGTGCACGGCGAAGAGATCCTCTTGCTTGCGAGCCTCGTCGATCTGCACGCGCGCAACCGCGAGCGCTGCGGTCGCCGCCGTATCGAGCGTTTGCAATGCAGCCTCGTATTGCGCGCGGACCTCTTGCTCGAGTTGCGAATCGCTGACCTTCGGCAGCAATGCCTCGAGCGCCGCGACGCGCTCTTTGAGATTCGCGTGCGCGTTCGCGCTCGCCAGTGCCGCACGCTGCTCCTCGAGTCGCAGCGTGGCCGGCCTCGGCCCCGTCACGACTGGGGTCGGCGCGACCTTTTGCGGCTCGCGCAGTTTAAGCAGCACGATCACGATGCCGAGCCCGAATACGATGACGCCGAAGAACATCAACAGCGAGGTATGAGTCGAAATCTTCTTTCGTCGCGCCGGCTTCGGTGCGTGTCCGTGCGTGCCTCGACCAAACTTCGATTCCAGCTTCGAGCTGCCCTTTGCATTTCTCGAGCGGCCCCCTGCCTCTTTCGAGCCAGCCTGAGAACCAACCGCGTCGGGGCGCGGACTTCGAGCCGTTGTGTCGCCGCCGACCTGTGGCGTCGACGCGGCCGGACTTGCGAGCGCCCTGGCCTCGATTTGCGCGAGGAGTTGGTTCACTTGCGCTGGCAGCAGCAGTTTCGCTTCGATGAGCAAGTCGGCGAAAGCGACGGTCGGGTCGTTTCGACGTCGTTTTCGTAGTTGGTCGCGAAGATCCGCGAGTCGGGCCGGAGTCATAGCACCCTTGTCGACCAGGAGCGGTCCGATCGCAGTCGTCGGATCATCGGGCTCGTCGACTTCGCTTGCTGCTGCAGCGGCGGCATTCGTCGGCTGAGCCGCTGCGGCGGTCTCGAGTCGCGCGAGAAGTTGATTCACCCGCGACGGCGACAGAATCTTGCGACGAATCAACACGTCGGTGATCGCAGCTGTCGGATCCGCCGCCGCCATCGCTTCGAGATCGCGACGTAATTCGGCGACGCGCGGAGCATCGAGTACTTGACACTCGACGAGATGTCGCAATAACGCATCATGTTCGGCGGGGAGCGCTCGCTCGGTCGCGTCGACGTTGTTCTGTCGTTCGAGTTCTGCGAGCAAGCGATTGACCTCGGACGGCGAGACGATGCGGCGTTCGATCAACAAATCCGTCAACTCACATGTCGCGTCTTGTGCGCGCCGCCGTCCCAATTCGCCTTCGAGCGCCGCGCTGGCGCGCGAATCGATGGCGCCGGTTCGAGCCAGCTCCTTTAGCAGGATGCGCTCCCAGTTATTGGTCATAGACATTGGTCCCTTAGCGTGGATCATTTTCGCGACATCATAATGTCGAATAGTCGTGAGACAAGTAAGAGACGAACAGCGAGCGAGTTAGGGGGTAACGCGGCGAGCGAGCGCGGCACGGCGCGTGGTGCGCGCGACGCAGAGACGGATCTCCCGTTCGGCGGGACGCCCGTATACACTGTTGCGCTTCTCGGCCATGGCTCGCGCCTGGAGCTGCGCGACACGGCCGGCTACTCGTGCGAAGGAAGAATGCATGCGTTCCGTCAAAACATGTCTCTTTGGGGCCGTCGTCATCGCCCTGAGCGTCGCGAGTGTCGCAGTCGTTCGACCCGACCTCTTGGCGCGTGAGTCGCGCGCCGATGCGCAACATCCAGGTGCCGGACAACCTCCTGCGGGTGGAACGCCGACCGGCAATCAACCGCCAGCGGCGGGAGATAAGCCGGAGCCAGCCGCCTCGCCGGTCGATCGCTTTCCCGTGTTTGAGGATCGACTCGGTTACGCGCTTGGCTTTCAGATCGCGTATCAGCTTGGGACTTTCAAGAAGCAAACCGAGTTCAGTGTCGACTCTGTTGTACAAGCGATTCGCGACTCGCTCGCCGAAACGCCGAAGATGACGGAGAAAGAAGTGCGCGCGGTAATGGCGGAGTACACCGAACGCCTCAAAGCGAAGAAGGACGAAGAAGCGAAGGCTGCGCAAATCAAAGGAGATGCCTTTCTCGCCGCGAACAAAGACAAAGAAGGCGTCAAGACGACCGAGAGCGGGCTTCAGTACAAAGTGCTAGTGCCGGGGACCGGCGAGAACGCGGGCCCGACGAGCCGAGTGAAAGTGCACTATGTCGGCACGCTCCTCAATGGCACTGAGTTCGATAGCTCCGTGAAGCGCGGCACGCCCTACGAGACCGCCGTGAACGGTTCGATCATCACCGGCTGGAAAGAAGCACTGCAACTGATGAACACCGGCGCGAAGTTCGAAGTTTACATCCCGCCGAAGCTCGCCTACGCCGAACGCGGCAAGCCGCCGATCGGTCCGAATGAGACGCTGATCTTCCAGCTCGAGCTGATCGAAATCATGAAATAAACGGAATCGCGCCCCGCGCCATCCAGCGCGCGGAGTGTGATCGCTCGGCGGATCGCCCGACTTGATCGCCAGGACCATAGTAGGTCCTGGCGATCTCGTTTTATGCGCCGGCACCTCCCACAGAAAGCGTTGAAGGAAGAACGCAATTCGGCCGATGTCCCTGATGCCGGGATCTCCGTCGCGCGCGTTGAGCGCGTTGGGCACTAGATCGAGGACGGGAGATCGGGGCCGGGAGATCGAGGAGGGGAAGCATGGGGCACGAGCCGTCGACTCGACTCACCGCGGGCTACCTGCGTAAGCTGCGTTCGCTCTCTTTCCCTTGCAATCAAGCCCCACCCAAGGTTCCGCTTCGCGAATCCTATGAAGTGGCGCGGCTCAGCGCGTCGTCGCCGGCGATCGCCGTCGAATGTTTCGTATCGAAAGCAACCGGTGAAGTCTTGGGCTTGGACTGTCGTCGTCTCGCGACGAAGTTCGGCTCCACTTGTCCGGGCGATCTCGACCGACTCCTCGCCGTTTTTAACCGCATTGCCCTCGGCCATTCGGTCCAAGACTTGAGTGAACACGGCGTGCAGCGCCTGGAGCATCTCCTGCGCGATCGCAAAGCGCCGCCCGCGGTGCCCGGCATCTTGCAACCAGAGAACGCGAGCGACGTGTTTCGCGAGCTGCAGCAACTCGTGCGTAGCGTGTACGCACAGTACCGCGCCCAAACCGGCGTTGCACCGCAGATGAATCGCACCGAGCCGCCACCGCCCGATGCGCCGACGGTCTGGGAGCGGGCGACCCGCGACGCGCGCGTCGCTGCTGCCACCGCCCGGATCCAGGCAGTGGTGGAGGCCGCCGCGCTCGCCACGCCGCTCGTCGAAATTGTCGAGATCAAGGGCAAGCACAAGCTTTTTCTCGCTTTGACGAAGGCAGTGTCGGCGGCGCGCGCCGCGCGACTCCTGAGCGCGATCGAAGACGATTTGCGCGAGCACCTCGATCCGCGGCTCGAAGTGTTTCTCAAGAGCGCCGCCGATCGCAACGTGAAACGCAGCCGTCAAAACGCGGTCACGCTGGATAGCGACGAGGCGAAGGGATGAAAGTCGCCGAAGAGCACACGCGCTTGATTCTCGACGGCACCAAGATCGCATGGTACCCAGAGCGCATTCGCGCTTGGGAGCGCGGCGAGCGGATCGCGCCGATCACGATCGACTTGGCGCTCACCCGAGCCTGCAACTACGCGTGCGTCTACTGCTACGCGATGCTGCAAGAGAACGAGCGGCGTTCCATCACCGTCGAACACATGGACGGGTTTCTCACTGACTGCGCCGACCTCGGCGTGCGCGGGATCAGTCTGGTCTCGGACGGCGAGAGCAGCGTATCGCCGGCATTCGATCACACGGTCGTACGCGGAAGTCAGCTCGGCTTATCGATGGCGTGCGGCACGAATGGCTATTTGTTCGACGAATCGCGGATCGAACGGCTGCTGCCGCACTTGACCTACTTGCGCATCAACATCACCGCTGGCGAGCCAGGCCGCTACGCGGAAATCATGGGCGTCAGCGAAGAGCACTTCGCGCGCGTCGTCGAAAACATTCGACGCATGGTCGCGATCAAGCGGCGCGACAATTTGAAAGTCACCATCGGACTCCAAATGGTGTTGATGCCGCAGTTCGCCGATCAAGTGCTGCCGCTGGCACGGCTCGGCAAGGAACTGCGCCCCGACTACCTCGTGATCAAGCATTGCTCCGACAACGAAGATGGTGCGCTCGGCGTCGACTATGCAGGCTACGAGCAACTGTACGAGACGTTGCACGCGGCCGAGGCGTTGAGTGACGACGAGTATCTGGTGCAGGTGAAGTGGTCGAAGATCGCGGCTGAAGGGCAACGGAGCTATCAGCGCTGCTACGGCCCACCGTTCATCATTCAGATTTCTGGGTCCGGCCTCGTCGCGCCGTGCGGCATGCTCTTCAACGAACGCTACAAAAAGTTTCACATCGGCAACATCACCGAAACACGCTTTCGCGACATTTGGTCGTCCGAACGATATTGGGACGTGATGAATCAGCTCGCGGGGCCGGGTTTCAACGCGCAACGCATGTGCGGCACCTTGTGCTTGCAACACAAAGTGAACGAATACCTCGATGACTACAAAAAGGGCTACGTGACGCTCGATGTACCGACGGGGCCCGAGCCGCAACATATTGCGTTTATCTGAGGGCGGCCGTGAGTCAGCACCAAAATGTCCCTGACCTGCCAGTTAGTCGCGACGAATGCGCACGACTCTGTGACTCATGGCTCAAGCTGAAGAATCCCGCGCAGGCGTTGGCGTGGGCGCATGCCGGCGCGGACGATGCTCGGGCCGCGGTCGCGGCGTCGGCCTGGGACGCGCAACGCGCGGATTTCGATGCGCGGCGCAACAAAAATCGCGCGCAACTCGCGAGCCGCGCAACTTGCGGCAAGATCCCCGAGGTCTCGAATGCGCGCGCGGCGGCGCTCGCAGGCTGCATGACCGGCGTGACGTGGGGAGACGTCGGGCGCGGGCTCGAAGCGCTCCGCTTCGACGACGGACGACTGACGCCGATCGCACCGCGCAGCTTGCCAGCCGCGGTCGAGACGATGGCGCGCACGGCGGTCCCTTATCTCTGGACTGGCTTCCAGAGCATCCCGTGGCTGCGCGCGTTCCTTGCGAATCGGCCCGACGGATTCCTCGGCATGCGCCAACCCATCTACATTGTCGTGCCGGATGCTGAGCTATTCGCGTTATGGCTCGACCTCGAGGATTTGAGCGACGTCTTCGACCGACCGGAGGTGTTTTGGCACGTCGGGGCGGACTGGGACGCACAGCTTTCCGCGCTCTTGAGCGAGCGGCCTCTGCTGCTGCCGCCGACTCAAGTCATTTCGCTCGGGGCGCCGACGGCCGCGAGTGAAGCGCTCACCCGGATGTTCGCAGAGCGAGCGGCTCGGCGTGAGCGCTGCATCGCGCAGCTCGCCGATCATTACGCCGCGCTCGAGGCCGACATCGACCGACGCTGGGTCGTACGCGGCGCGCCTCCGCGCGTGTTTCTCATCACTACTCGTTACACGACAGTACTTCAGTATGCGACGCGCGACTTGGAATCCGCGTTTCGGCAGCTCGGCTGCGCGACGGAACTTGTCATCGAGCGCGATGAGGCCGAGCAACTGACGAGCGACGGCGTGCTCACACAAATGGCGGCTTTCAGTCCGGATATCGTGGTGCAAATCGACGCGCTGCGTCCGCACCTGCCGTTCATCGACCACCGTCCGCTCCACGTCTGCTGGATCCAGGACCGATTGCCGCGGCTCTTCGATCGTGAAGTCATCGCGGCGCTCGGTACACGAGACCTCGTCTTCGCAATGTGGCCGCAAGTGCTGGCGGAATGCCGCGCGGCGGGCTATCCGGAACTCGAACTCCTGCCAGTCGCCGCCAACACCGCGGTGTACAACGACGCGGCGCGTGTGCGGTCGGAATTCGTGCACGACATCGCCTTCGTGTCGCATGTCGAACCACCGCCCTTAGCCGGGCCGGTGGAGCCGATCGTGCGCGCGGCGCTCGAGTTGATACCACAAATCGGATATGGCAACGGTGTGCGCGCCCACTATGCGGAGCTGCTTGAACGGATCGAGAACCGCCTCGGCGTGCGCGTCAACGACAGTAGCCGCGTCGCTATTCTGCACCTCTTGGAAGTACAGGTTGAGCGCTACGTGCAGCGCACCGAGCCGATTCGCTGGGCGCGCGAACTCGGGCACGACGTGCGCGTGTATGGCCGCGGCTGGGACCAAATGGAAGAGTTCCGATCGATCGCTGCCGGTCCGGTTACGCCGGGCGGTGATCTGCGAGATCTCTATCGCTCGGCGCGCATTCATCTCCAAATCAACACCGACACCAACGTCCACCCGCGACTCTTCGAGTGTCTCGCGGCGGGCGGCATGTTGCTCGCGCGCGCCCATCCGGGGGATACGGCGCGCGGCGGGCTCGGCGACTTTCTCGCACTCGATCGCGAAGTGCTCACGTACCGCGATCGCGAGGACTTTGCGACGAAGGTCAACCGGCTCCTCGGCGAGCCGGAATGGCGTGCCGGGTTTGTCGCGCGTGGCCAGGCCGCGGTGCACGCGCGCCACACGACCGTCGACCGCGCCCGCCAGATTTTGGGGGTCGCGCGGCGCCGCGCCGAAATGCTGCTGCAGTCGGAAGGAGTTTGCGCCGAGATAGGGTAAGAGAGGAGCGCGGACCATGCCCTTTGCGACCGACCACACTGAGCTCGAGAAGCTCGAGATTCCTGCCAGCCATAACTACATTGCGCTCTTCCTCACGCTCGCCTGTAACCTCAACTGCAAGTACTGCATCAATCTGCACGAGGATTTCTCGGGCGGGCGGCGGCGCATCCTGACGCGCCACCTCGGCGCGAGTGACTGGATCCGTGCGATCAACCGCCTCAGCGCCGGGTCGCAGATCCCGCTCACGCTGCAGGGCGGAGAGCCGACCGTCTACAAGCATTTCTACGACGTCGTGAGCGGCGTCAATGACGGCGTAAAGTTCGATCTGCTCACGAACATGTTCTTCGACCCCGACGAGTTCGCGCGGCGCGTGCCGCTCGAGCGCTTCCTGCGCGAAGCGCCGTATGCGCCGATTCGCGTCAGCTATCACCCGGGCCAGAACAAGATTGAAGAACTCATCCAGAAGACGCTTCGCATGACGGAGCTTGGCTTTCGCGTCGGCTTGTACGGCGTGCTCCATCCGTCGCAGCGCGACGAAGTGCTACGGCAACAAGAGCGCGCGCTGGCGCTCGGCATCGACTTTCGCACGAAGGAATTTCTCGGCGTCGACGGCGACGAAGTGCACGGTCACTATCGTTACCCCGACTCGATGAGCGGAAAGATCAACAAGTACTGCGAATGCCGTACGACCGAAGTGCTGATCTCGCCGTCCGGCTACGTGTTTCGTTGCCACAGTGATTTGTACGAAGCGCGATGTCCCGTCGGTCACATCCTCGACCCCGACTTCCGCGTCGTCGACACGCATCGCGCCTGCTACGTGTACGGGCACTGCAATCCGTGCGACGTCAAAATCAAAACGAACCGTTTTCAAGAGCACGGTCACACGTCGGTCGACATCGTGGAAGTGCGCGAGTTGAGCGCTGAGGAAGACGCGGCGCGCCGCGCTGGCGATAACGGCGTCCGGTACTTGCTCGGCGACTTGACAGAACAGCAATTTCCGCTGCCGGTGCGCCGGTGACACGAAACTCGAGGGGGCGATGATCCACGCAGAAGTCGCGGCAGCAAGCACGGAGAACTCGACGGCGACGGGGCCTGGCGCCAGTCCGGCGATTTTGGTGGAGGGGCACAAGCTCCACCATCACCTCGACCGCGTTGTCCCGTTTCTGCGCGGCGAGCGTATCTATCCGCTCTACGTCGAGTTCAGTCCGGTCGGCAGTTGCAATCATCGCTGCACCTTCTGCGCGTACGACTACATCGGCTACCCCGACCGACGTCTCGACACGGCGCGCACCCGCGAGGTGCTTGCTGAGATGGGGCGACTCGGCGTGAAGAGTACGCTGTGGGCTGGGGAAGGCGAGCCGCTTCTCCATCCCGAAATTGGGGAACTCGCGCAAGCGGCGCGGCAAAGCGGCATGGACGTCGGCATGTTTTCGAATGCGAGCGCGCTCAATGAGCGGAAAGCGCTCGGTCTCTTGCCGCACTTGACGTTTTTGCGCGTGAGCTTCAACGCCGGCACGCCCGAGACTTATGCGGCGACCCACCGCGCGCCCGCCAAACACTTTGCACTCGTGCTGCAAAACATCGAACGCGCCGTGGCGCTACGCGCGCAACGGGGTTGGTCAGTAACGCTCGGCATGCAGATTGTCCTACTGCCGGACAATCTCGCGACGCTGCCCGAGCTCGCGCGCATCGCACAAGGCTTAGGTGTCGACTATCTCGCGGTGAAGCCTTTCGTGCAGCACCCGGACCAAGAAGGGTTGCATTGGCCGGAGAGTTTCAGTCCCGACGCGATCGAGGCCGTCGCGCAAGTCGCCGAGAGTTTTCAGAATGAGCGCTTCAAAGTGCTCGTGCGCCGCGAGTCGTTTCGCAATTATCAACGTCGCTCGTACCGCCATTGTCATGCGTTACCGTTTTTCGCGTTCGTCTTGTCGGACGGCAACGTTTACACCTGCGGACCCTACTACGGTCATGCCGACCACGTGTACGGCAACATCAACACCCAGAGTTTTCGCGAGATCTGGCAGAGCGAGCGAGCTGCGGCCATTCAATGCCATGCCGCCACGAAGCTCGACGCACAAAAGTGCATGCCGAATTGCCGGCCTGACGCGGCGAATCGCTTTCTGTGGGAGCTCAAGAATCCGCCCGCCCACGTGAACTTCATCTGAGGTGACCGGGCCGTGAAGAAGACGTTGATCATCAAACTCGGTTACTCGGAGACGCTCGACGCGGAAATCAGTCGCGTGTCGAGTCTCGGCGACGTGTTGCGCACGACAGTCATACTCCATCATTTTCGCGACACCCAAGTCACTTGGCTCGTCGACGAGAAGGCGTATGCACTCCTCGACGGCAACCCGCTCATCCACCGAATTCTCATTTACGATCTGACGAGCGTGCTACAGCTTCAACGTGAGCGCTACGACACCGTCATCAACTTCGAGAAAGTGCCGGGACTGTGCGCGCTCGCCGACTCCATCAGTGCTTGGCAGCGGTTTGGTTTTCGCTTTGACGCCGAGAGCGGGGAGGCGCGCGCCTACGATGGCTGCGAGCGTGCCTTCACACTGTGCCGCAGTCCCGCCGAGAAGCGCGCGCACCGCGAGCCGTGGCAGAAGATCCTGCTCGAGTCCATCGGCGGTAAGTGGCGGGCGCAACCATACATTCTCGGCTACCAGCCGAAGAGTCGGGTGACACAGGACGTCGGCCTCAATCACGCGGTCGGCGGGAAGTGGCCGACCAAGGCGTGGCCGGAAGAATACTGGCGCCAACTCGCCGGCATGCTGGAAGTCCGCGCCTCGGTGAGCTGGCAGCAAGGGTTCGACAATCTCTATGAATACATCGACTGGGTCCACTCGTGTCGGACGATCGTGACGTGCGACTCGCTCGGTCTCCATATCGCGCTCGCGCTCAAGAAGAACGTCGTGGTTTTGTATGGTCCGACGAACTCGAACGAGACTTACCTCTATGACCGTGGCGTCGGGCTCTATCCGATGGGTTACTCGTGTGTGCCGTGCTTTGCCCCCGTTTGCACGCAAACGACGCACTGCTTACGCACGATTCTGCCGGATCAAGTCTTCCAAGCGGTGCTGGACGCGCAACGCGGCGCGCCCGTGCGCGCCGAGTTTGCCGCTCCGCTGCCGGCGGACGCGCCAATCGAGGCGGTGACGCGTTGACTCCGACGACTCGCGATTCGCGACTCGAACTGTATCGCGCGATGCTCCGCATCCGAATAGCCGAAGAGCGCATCGGCGAGCTCTACCCGGCTAAAGAGATTCGCTGCCCAGTGCATTTACACATCGGTCAAGAGGCGGTGCCGGCTGGGATCGCCACCGTCATCGATGCGAAGGCCGGTGATAAAGTCTTTGCCTCTCACCGCAGCCACGGTCCGTACCTGGCACTCAACGGCGACCTCGAAGCCTTTTTCGGCGAGTTGTACGGCAAAGCGACGGGTTGCTGCCAAGGCCGCGGCGGCTCAATGCATCTCATCGACCGCAACGTGGGCTTCTTTGGCTCGAGCGCCATCGTCGCGGGCACAATCCCGATTGCCGTCGGCGCCGCCTTTGCCGCGCGTGTGCGGCGCGAGCCGTCGCTCGCCGTGTGTTTCTTCGGCGACGGCGCGACCGAGGAAGGGGTTTGCTACGAGAGCCTCAACTTTGCGGCGCTGCACAAGCTCGCGGTGTTGTTCGTGTGCGAGAACAATCTCTACGCAACATGCTCGCCGCTCGCGAAGCGTCAAGCGCTCGACAATATTCCGGAACGCGCGCGCGCGTTCGGCGTCACGGCGGCGCGGATCGATGGCAACGACGTGTTCGCGGTCGCGGATGCCGCGCGATCCGCGGCGGCGCGCGCGCGCGCCGGGGCGGGACCGACGCTGATCGAGTGTCGAACGTATCGATGGAAAGGGCATGTCGGCCACGAGAGCGACACGCACCTCGGTTATCGAAGCGCTGCGGAATTGGCGCTTTGGATGGATCGTTGTCCGGTGCGCGGTTTCGAGGCGCGCGTACTGCGCGATGGTTCGTTCACGAATCAGGCGCTGCTCGACGTCCGTAGCCAAATCTCCGCGGCGGTGGATCGCGCGGTCGATCTCGCGCGCGGCGCACCGTTTCCCGACGCGGGCGCTTTTCTCGCGGAGGCAAGCCGATGAAAACGCCCGATCTCAGTGCCGTGGCGGCCGGCCGGCGTTTGAGCTACGGCGCCGCCCTGCGCGAGTCGCTCGCGCAGAGTATGCGCCGCGATCCGCGCATCGTCGTGCTCGGGGAGGGGGTCGACGATCCGAGCGGCGTCTTCGGTTCGACGCTTCAACTCCATGTCGAGTTCGGCAGTGATCGCGTCGTGGATACGCCGCTCGCCGAAGAGGCTGTGACGGGGATCGCGAACGGTGCGGCGCTCTGCGGCCTGCGGCCCGTTGTTGTGCACGCGCGTGTCGAGTTCTTGTTGCTCGCGCTCAACCAAGTGCTGAATCACGCCGCGAAGTGGCGCGCCATGTACGGCCCGAGGTCGACGATGCCGGTCGTTTATCGCGCGGTGATCGGACGCGGTTGGGGACAAGGCGCGCAGCACTCGCAGAGTTTGCAGTCGTTGTTTCTGAACGTGCCGGGGCTTGCCGTTGTGATGCCGGCGACGGCGAGCGATGCAAAAGGTTTGCTCGCGCGCGCGTTGGAATCGAATGGCCCGGTTGTGTTCATCGAGCATCGCCAACTCTATGGCCTGGAAGAGGACGTGCCGGTCGAACACTATTCGATTCCGTTTGGTCGCGCGCGCGTGCACCGAACTGGCGACGATCTCACGATCGTCGCGTGGTCGCAAATGTTGCACGAGGCGCTGCGCGCCGCGGAGGCGCTCGCGGCAACGGGTGTGAACGCGGAAGTCATCGATCCGCGCACGCTCGCGCCGCTCGACGAGGCGACGATCTTCGCGAGCGTCGCGCGCACGGGTCGCCTCGTCATCGCCGAGAACGGCTGGACGGACTGCGGACCCAGCGCCGAGATCGCCGCCCGCTGCGCGGGCGCGATCTTCGACAACCTGCGGGCGCCGATTGCACGCGTCGGTTTTCCACGGCTCGCAACGCCGTCGAGCCACGTGCTCGAGCACGCTTACTATCCAAACTGGGAGACGATTCGCGACTCCGCGCTCGCGACGCTCGAACTCCGCGGCGCCGGTCGCCGCGAAGTCAGCGACGCCCACTCGCTGCGCGAATCCTGGTAACGCACCCGCCATTGTCTCCCGCCGCACACTCTGTGATGCTCTACCAAGTCGCCCGATCTCGCTGGGCGAAACGTGCGGTGCCTCGGCGTCTCGCAAGAAAAACGTGCTGCGGAAAAATCTCGTGGCACGCCAGAAGTTTGTGCTCTCGTTCGTGCCGCACGATGACGCGCCCGAGCGCAGTTCGTTTCAGTCGGCAAGTCATCTCAAGTTCTGGACAGCCCGGTCGGCGCCGCCGACAATCGGCTCGCGGAATTCCCCCGGCGAGAAAGGACACGCGCTTGCAACTCGAGCTGGATGCCTTTGGCGCGTTTCTGCGCGTGGCGAGTTCCCCGGCGGGCGATGCGTTGCGCATTCACCAGATCGTGGCGATCGGCCTCAACTACGCCGAGCACGCGCGCGAACAAAAGACGCCGCTCCCAGAGCGACCGATGGTTTTCACGAAGAGTTCGGCGGCGGTCATTCTCGATGGCGATGACATTGTCGTACCGAAGATCTGCCAGGATCGTCCGCAAGTCGACTACGAAGGCGAACTCGCTGTGGTGATCGGGAAGCGGGCGCGCGATGTCACTCCGAGCCGGGCGCTCGAACACGTGCTCGGTTACACGATCGCCAATGATGTCTCCGCGCGCTGGTGGCAAAAGGAAGGCGCGGGCAAGCAGTTTTATCGGGGCAAGTCGTTCGACACATTCTGTCCGCTATTGCGCGCCATCACTCCGGCCGCGCGCGTCCCCGATCCGCAAGCGCTGCGCCTCTCGACGCGGCTCAACGGCGAGACGGTGCAAGACGGCGCCACCAGCGACATGATTTTCGACGTGCGCACGCTCATCGCCGAATTGAGTCGCGGCGCGACGCTGCTTCCCGGCACCGTGATTCTCACCGGCACACCGAGCGGTGTCGGCGCCGCGCGCGACCCGCAACGGTTCTTGGTCGAAGGTGACGTGGTCTCGATCGAGATCTCCGGGCTCGGCGTCCTCACGAACCGCGTCAGGTACGAACGATGATCGACCGCTGCCAGATGCTTCGCGTCGGCTCACTCGAACTCGCATCGCGCGTGTTGTCGGCGCCGATCGCGGGATTCACCGACCTGGTCTATCGACGCATCCTGCGTGACTTCGGCGGCTGCGGGCTCATGTTTACGGAGATGGTCTCCGCGGGAGGGTGGATTCGCGGCGAGCAAGAACAACCGGCGCGACTCGAGGGCGTGCGCGATGAGCCGCGTCCGCTGGGAGTGCAACTGTGGGACCGCGAGCCGGCAATGGTCGAGGAGGCGGCGCGCCGACTGGCAGGGGAGTACGGCGTCTCGGTCATCGATCTCAATTTCGGTTGTCCGAAGCAGCGCATCATGGGACGACAAGGCGCGGGCGCGGAGTTGTTGCGCGATCCGCCGACCATTCACAAGCTGGTGGCCGCGACCGTGCGTGGAGCAGGTGGCATTCCGGTGACGGCGAAGATCCGCCTCGGTGCTTGCATCGCGCAGCCGACGGCGCCGGCGGTCGCGCGCGCCGCCGAGGATGCTGGCGCCGCGGCCGTGACGGTTCACGGTCGCAACGCCGAAGAGGGCTATGGCGCGCCGGTCGACCTCGATCGCATCCGTGAAGTCGTCGAGAGCGTGCGGATCCCCGTGATCGCGAATGGCAACATCGACGGCGCAGACGCTGCGTTGCGCACGCTCGAGCGGACCGGCGCCGCCGGCGTGATGGTGGCGCGGACCGCGCTCTCGAAACCCTGGGTGTTTCGCGAGATCGCGGCCGCATTGCGCGGCGAGCCGCCGCCATCGGCGCCGAGTTTTGCCGAACAGCGCGCGCAGCTCTTGCGGCATCACTTGGAGTTGATTGAACGCGAAGGCGATCCAGCCGGCACCATTCGCATGCGCAAGTTCGCCGCGCGGTATTTGGCCGGTGTGCGCGGCGCCCGCGAGTTTCGGGCGGCCATCGGTCTCGCGCGCGATGCGGCGGATTTTCGTGCGATTGTCGACCGACTCTTTCCCGACACGGACGAATTGACGGCGTCGCGACGCGAAGGCGTGCGAGCGATCGCCAAGTCGCCGATTGGCGAAAGGTAGGCCGCAGCTGAAGCTTCTCGTCCTGCTGGCCGTCGGCCTACGCCCGCGCGATCTCGCGCGCGCGCCGCGCATCGCCGCCGTCGCGGAACGCGGTTTCGCGGCACCGCTCGTGCCGGTGTTGCCGGCGCTGACATGCAGCGTGCAAGCGACTTTTCTCACCGGAACGCCGCCGAGCAGCCATGGGATCGTCGCGAACGGCTGGTATTTTCGCGACCTCGCGCAAGTGATGATGTGGCGACAAAGTAACGGACTCGTCGCCGGCGAGAAGCTCTATGAGACCGCGTCGCGTCGCGACCCGAGCTTCACCTGCGCGAAACTTTTCTGGTGGTACAACATGTACGCGGCGGTCAAGTGGTGCGTGACGCCACGGCCCGAGTACTACGCCAACGGACTCAAGCGCCCCGGCCTCTACTCCGAGCCGCCCGAGTTGGCGCGTACGCTCGAGGCGCAACGCGGCGGTTTTCCGCTCTTCAACTTTTGGGGGCCGGCCGCCGACATTCGTTCGACGCGTTGGATCGTCGACGCGAGCATCGACGTGATCGCGGCGCATGATCCGTCGCTGCTGCTCGCGTATCTTCCGCACCTCGATTACGACCACCAACGCTTCGGCCCCGACGGCGCGCGCGCGCAGGCGGCGGTGGGGGATCTCGATCGCGAGGCCGGCCGGCTCATCGACGCCGCGATGGCGCGCGGCGCGGCGGTTGTCGTCTTGTCCGAGTACGGAATCGAGGCGGTCCGCGAGCCGATCTACGTGAATCGTTGGCTTCACGAGCGCGGCTATCTGCGCGTCCAAGAGACGAGTCACGGGCAACTCCTCGACTGCGGCGCGTCGCGCGCATTCGCTGTCGCCGATCACCAGATCGCGCACGTGTATGTGCGCGAGGTCGCGGACATCGCGCCCCTGCAGCGGGAGCTCTCGGCACGATCCGGCGTCGCGCAAGTGCTCGATCGAAGCGCGCAACGCGCGCACGCCATAGACCATCCGCGGAGCGGTGAGCTCGTTCTCGTCGCGGCGCCGGGCTGCTGGTTCGCCTACCACTACTGGCTCGACGAAAGTCGGCGGCCGGACTTCGCGACGACGGTCGATATCCATCGCAAACCCGGCTATGACCCGACGGAGCTCTTCATCGATCCCCAGCTCAAGTTTCCGCGCGCGCGTGTCGCCGCCACACTGCTCAAGAAGTCGCTCGGCTTTCGCTATCTGATGAACGTGATCGGCACCGACGCTTCGATCGTGCGCGGTTCGCACGGCCGCCTCTTTGAGAACCCCGACGCTGGTCCCGTGTTTATTTGCTCAGAGCCCGATGCGCCGGCATCGCGTGTCAACGCACTCGACGTAAGGGAACGATTGCTGCGGCTGGTTTTTCGTTAACCGACTCCGACTTGGTCGTGTGCTTCAGCCGGGGCCTGGCTCGGCAATGATGTCGACCGTCGAGTCTCGAGCGCGTCAACGCTTCTGAAACATCAGCACGTAGTTTTCCATGAGAAAACTCGTGTCTGGCTTCGGTAGCTGCGCGAAGCCGGCGGCTTCGATCTCGGCGGCGAAGACGGCTTCGCCCGCGCGCACGTGATCGAGCACCCACGCGCGACTGACGCCCGCTTCGCGGATGAAGTCGACGACGACGAGTCGTCCGCCAGGTCGGAGCGCGCGGTGGATCGACGCGAGTGTCGCTTGCGGGTACTCGAAGTGATGGTACGTGTCGCAGAGGAACGCGATGTCGATCGCCGCGTTCGGGAGTTCAACGGAATCCTCGCGACACAAGACGACTTCGACCTGCGACCAGCCGCTGACGCGTGCGAGTTCGCGCAAGTGGTCCACAAGGGGCGGTGCGATTTCGACCGCAAAGATCTTGCCCGTTGGACCGACCGCCGTCGCGAACAGCTCCAGATAGATTCCGGTGCCGGCGCCAATGTCGGCGACGGCCATGCCCGGTTTCAGTTCGAGCAACGCGGCGACGCGCGCCCGCTCAGTGAAAACTTCGCGACTCTCAGCGCTGAAGCGTTTATCGAGCTTCGCGACGTTGAGTGCGGGGTCGAGGTACTCCTTGTTGATTCCCGGTCGAACGCTCTGGCGTTCGGTGCCCGCGCAGCCGGCGAGTAGCAATGCGACGCAGAGCCATCGCCGCAGCAGAGGAATCGATCGGATGGTGGGCAAGTGTTGTTCTCCCATCTCAGTGCCGTTGTTTGTCACGAAGAGAGCCGGTCAGCGTTGCGCTGCGAGCTGAACTTCGAGCCAACGTCGAAACGTGACGAGCTGCGCTTCGCGTTGCGGCGGCTCCGCGGTGTGGTCGAAGGTGATGTGGTCGGGTGGCTGCGTTCGGTAGGTGAGCGCTTGCCAACAAATCTCCCGCACCAACAAATCGCTGTCACGACTCGCTTGAATGAGGCGCTCGAGCGCCAGCGTGCGGTCATCGGCGGCGATGCCGAGGACGAGCACGTAGCGGATCGCCGGATCGGTTTCGTCCGACAACCGCCGCCACATGGCGTCGAAACCCTCCGGCCGGCGCAGGTCGTGCAACACTTCCGCCGCCGCGCCACGCGCGCTTTCGTCGCCCGTCTCGAGCACTTCCTCCATCGACGATACAACCCGCACGCCAAAGGGCTCGAGCGCGTCGCGCACGATCGCCCGCGTCGAGTCGTTGGCAACGCCGATGTTCTTCACCAAAACGGGGAGCGCGCGCTCGTCGGGCACGCGGCCGAGAAGGCACGCGACGACCAGCTTCGTTCGGTCATCGGTGATGGGGTCGCGCAAGCTCGCAGCCAGGATTTCGATGGTCTCGGCCGGCGCCTTGTCGAGCGCGGTGCGCAACTTTTGATACGCCCACTGCTGCTCGTTCTCGTCGTAGCTGCCGAGTTTCGGAATGATCGTCGATTCGCGAATCTCTTTGAGGAGCTCCGCTTCGGGCCGCAGCGCGCGACAGCCGCTCGCCAACGCCAAGGATGCGACGATCGCGCACCAGGCACCGCTCGTGAACTTGCTCCGCGTCATCACAACCCCTGCACCGGACGGGTGACCGCGCTACTGTTGATCTGCTCCCAGCGATTGTCGAGGTCCATGAGCCGTTGACCGAGCTCCACCAGGCTGACGCTGCGGCTGGCGAAACGCAGTAAGTCTTCTTCGAGTCGGCCGAGTCGCGGCGGCTGGGTACTAAACTGCCCATCGAGTCGGTTCTTGAGGTGCGTCGCAATGCCAACAAAGGAAATCCCCTTCGTTGACCATGCGCGCAACGCATCCCCATAGGTCGTCGCTGCCGGGGCGCCCGCGAGTTCGGGGAACAAACCCGTCGCGTAGCGCTCGAGCTCCTCGACGAAAACGCCGTGGTCTTCGCGCTTTCGCGCGGCGGTGTCGACAAAGTCGGCGAATTCGCGCAGGTCGTGTCCCGACAGTTCGCTCAGCAACTTGATGGTGTTGTCACTCAACTGTGCGCCGCCCGATCGCATCAGTACTTCGCCGCCCTTTTCGTAAAACGTTTTGAGCTTGTCGAAACTCAAGCTCACGTGATAGGGCGAAGTCGGCAGCACGATCTCCCGCCGCGGGCGCACGATTTCGTCGTAGTTGAGGTCGGGATTCAACGACTTAATGTTCTCGACCACGATCGCTGCCGCTTGGTAGTAAAGCTTCCGTTCTTCAGTCGGCCAGTAGCGCACGGACTTTTCCGGATAGCTGCGCTTGAAGAGTCCAAGCGTCAGCGCGGCTTCGCCGATGTACTCATCCAAGATCCGCAGTTTGCGCACGAGTTCGCGCCGTTTGACGATGTTGAGGAGCGTCAGGTCGAGCGCTTGCTCCGGCGTGTAGGACTCCGCCGGCGCTTTGCTGATGGGGTCGATGCCGACGAGGTCGCGTCCCTTTAGGAGGTACCTATCATTGAAGAGCACGCTGTTGAACGTGTCGAAGTGGAGACTCTCCTTCGGCGTCGAGATCGGATCGACCACGCGCTCCGACAGAATGTGCGGCGTTAGCACCAGAATGATCTCGGTGCGCACCCGGCGCTTGTTGCGACGACCGAGCCAATCGCCAACCCAAGGGATGTCGCCGAGCAACGGCACCTTGTAGTTGGAGGTGTCGTCTTCCTCCTGGATGAGACCGCCGAGAATGAGCGGCCGGTGATTCTTAATGCGCGCTTGGCCGCGAAACTGGCGCACCGCGATGGTCGGGACGCCGAGCAGATCTTCTTCGAACACCCGATCGCGGCCGGTCAGGTTGTTGATTTGGATGTCGACGAGCATGGAAACTTCGTTGGCCTCCGGCCCACTGACGCGCGGCCGCACGTTGACCGTTATGCCGATGTACTGCTTCGTGACTTGGTTGACGTTTTCCACGAAGTTCCCGCCCGCGATGTCGCGATTCACGGATGTCGACTGAAAAGTCGGCACTTCCGAGCCGATATGCAGCACATTCTGGCGATCGTCAAGCGTGTAGAGCTTCGGGCGCGCCTTGATCATCGCTTCGCCGTTGCGAATCAGCGCGTGGACGCCGGCGAGGAACTTTCCTGATTGCTTTTCCTGCGCATCATCGAACAAGAACGACAGCCCCGCTTGGGTGATGGCGTTGAACGGATCGGAAGGCTGCGGAATCGGTTCGCCGGGTCCCGGCGTCGTGAAGTCGACGGTGTTGTAGCGTTGCTGCCCCGCAATGATGTCGATGCCAAGGTCACTCAGCGAGTTCGCGTTCAACTCGACGATTTGCACTTCGATCATGATTTGGCGCGCCGGCTGGTCGAGCTGCGCTACGTAACTTTTTATGGCTTCAATATCCTGATCCGTGCCAACCACCAGCACCCGGTTGCGTTCCTCGGTCGATGGCGACTGCGGAAAGTCGAGTGAGAAGGAACTCTGCGCGTGTCCCGTACCCATATTTACGGGTGGGATCTCGATCGGATCGACGTGGGGAATTTCAATGACATACGGAATCGGTGGGCGGCTGGTCGAGAGCGCAACCGTTCCTTTAGCGGCGTCGTAGGGCTGATACACGTTTTGCTTGTACGTGTGCGTGATCGTGTTGTTGCCCTGTTTTTCTTGGTGTGTTTGCACTTCCTCGGAGCGATGCCAAACCTGGCAGATACCGGCAGCCGCGAGCGATTCCAAGATCATCGAGACGTTGGCGTAGTTGACGCGCACGGGTTCCATGCGAACGCGATCGCGGATTTCCAGGTGTTCGTATTCGCGAATAGTCTGGATGAGCGCCGTCGTGGTTTCGGGGTTGGCGGTGACGACGAGCGACTTTTGCTTGCTCGGCATCGCGCGCACCGCGCCGCTCGTGATGAACGGCAAGAAATCCGGCGCGTCGCGCAAGAACTGGAGGACGTCTTGCGCGGACACATGATGCAGCTCGACGAAAGTCAGTTTGTTGGGTAAAGCCTGAGCGCGGAGCATCGCGGGCGCGAACACAGCGGACAAGCAGAGTGACGCCGCGATGACCAGCGGCGCGAAGCATTGGCACCGGTTGGACATCACGGAAACCTCCAAAGGTTGACGGAACCACGCAAGGCGGCGGATTGACTCAGTCCATTCATGGTCGAACTCCATTCTCGAGGAGCACCCACGCCGCTCCATCGAGGAGCGTGGCCACTGGCTCGGACGCTTCCACAACGTCATCCGAAGAGTAACATCCATTCGCAGATGCGGCGGCGAACAATTTCATCTTTGCTTTTCGCAGTGCCTCCTCAGGCGGTGACCTGACGAGCACTCGGTGAAACTCCGACATGAACACGTGGGCGCCGTGGTCGGTCACCGGCCACAAACTGCCGACGACGCGCGCCGCGTTGGCCGCCAGCGCTGCTTGCGTGAGGCCGGCCAAGTCGTCGGCCCAGACGCTCGATGCGATTCCCGTTTCACATCCGGACAGGGTGATGAGTTCGCAGCCGCGCAGGTTGAGTTGGCGCAATTCGAGCGCCGTGAGCCGGCCATCGAAATCCGCATCTGCCGCCAGGTAGATCGCCGACTGCCACGGTCGCAACGGGTCGAAGTCGCCGTGGCTCGCAATGTGCACATGTGTGCGACCGACGGAAATCTTCACCATCGAATTTTCGCTCGCAGCGACGCCGACGAGCCGCGACACGACCGGAGTCGTGCCGCCCGCGCTCGCCAAGCCATCGAGATAGAGACCGAGACCGTCGTCGCCGCGCTCGAGCGGCGCGAGTCGCGCGCCGGATCGCACGGCGGGTGCGAGTTCCGGGTTCGCGAGTTCCAAAATAGAGTTCGCCTTGGGCGGCCACTCCGCACGTGCGGTGCTCCACGGCGCCTGTGCGAGACTTGCGAATTGACTGACGGCGTACGCCTCGGCAAGGAAGCTGCGACCGTCATGGAGCGCATCGAACGGTATCGCGCGCAGTCGTCCGAAGGGAGCGATGAAGAGGCGCGGCGCGCGCTCGCCGGCGGCCACCGGTTTCCGTTCGAGACCGAGCGGCGCCAGGATCCGCTCCGAAAACCAACCGAGCGTCGCTAAACACTCGGCGATGGATGTGTCCCGTCCCAACGTTGCGAGTCGCCGGTCGATTTCCAATTGCGACGTCGCGACGAGAGTCGCTCGGAGCGCCGCACCCGGACGCAACAAGAACTCGATGAGTCCGCGGCCCGTATCGAAGAGGACGAGCGCCTGCGCGTCGTTCGGCAACGGCGGCCACTCGGCCGGTGTCGCAGCATCGCGATCGGCGCCGTTCCGAGCCCAAAGAGCCCGCGCCGTTTCCACCCACCGCAACGCACGGCGATCGTCGCCGAGTCGATGCGCGACGAAAATCGCATCTTGATACGGGGCCAATCGCGCCGCGAGCCACGCGCCATCGCCGAGCGGCTCAGCGCGCAGTGCGCGACGCTGCGCTTCGACGAGTTCGATGGCAGTTTCATACTCGACGAGCGCCTGCTGGAAGTTGTCCGCGGCTTCCGCGAGCCGACCGCGGACGCGGCGCACACGCCAGTCAAATTCCGTGCTTGAATCTGCGAGCGCGCGCTCCGCGGCCGAGCGCGCTTCCGTGAGCCAACCGCGCTCGAGACTTAGCTCCGCGTGAAGAGTGAGCGCGTCGGCGACGTGCGAGTGGTTCGTGCCGAGGCAGGGCGCGAGCGCCGCTTGCGCACTCTCGCTTGCGCGTTCGAACGCGCGATAGCGGGCATCCGAATCTAGCGTGGAATCCGTCGCTTCGGCGAGCGCCAGACGCGTGAGTTCGCAGTCGATCGCGCCAGTGACGCACGGAGCTTCGACAGCGAGTTTGCGTGCATCGGTCAGGAGTTGGGAGATCGACCGCGCGCGTGCGGTCGATGGCGCAACGTGGAGCTTCGCGATGGCCGCCAGCAGTTTTGCCTCGCAGAGCCAAAGCTGCGCCGTCGCTGCGAGTTCATCCGACCGAATGAGTTGGCGCAGTTCGTCGATAAAGCGTTCGGCGTCACCAAGCTGCCCACGATCTATGGCGCATTCGGTGAGCGCGATTTTCCCAGCAGTTGTACTCGCCGTCACCGGGTCGGCAGCGTAGCCCACCGCCGAAATTGCGAGCACGAGCCCGCACATTCCGATGCGGCGCGCAAAGTTCGCGCTCGCGCGTCGATGATCTCGCCGCTGGCTTTGCATCCTGCTCGACCTCGTTCGACAACGGCGACGCGTCGGAGCTGTGCGCTCCGCGACGCCAACACGTTGAATCTGTGCAACCCCGAGAGGCTGCTGCCCTTAACGAAGCTGTGTTCGGCGCAGTGCGCCGTTCATATCGAGACGAGTGAAAATTTCCCGAGTGAATCTGCGCGGCGGTCGTGTCTCAAAACCAGACATTTCCAAGGCCCTTATACAAACGGCTAGCGCGTGGGGCAAGCATGGTCCCAGGTTTTTCTTGGCGTCGCTTCGCGTCGGGATGGAACGCGCGGAAATCGACCGTCATTCATTGCGGATTTCTCGTCGCGGTTCGAACGCGATGTTTCGTTTCGCGCGACGACTCGACTCTGGCGTCTCCAGTTGGCGCGCACGGACGACCGCGTCCTTGCCATGCAACGCGACGATGCGATCCGCGAGATCGGTCGTGATGCGGCTCACTGCAGAATCGGGCGTCTCGAAAAGTTCGAGTTGTTGCGGTTGCGCGGCGGGCTCGAGATCCTTAGCGGCAAGGCCGAGGAGCCGGACGCCGCGGCCGCGCAAAGCGATTCGTTCCGCCAGCAACTGCGTCGCACCTTCGTAGAGCGGCCGAGCGAGTTCCGTCGACTGCGCGAGGCGCTTTTGGCGCGTGACGGTTTGAAAGTCTCCCGTGCGTACTTTCAGTTCGACGCAGCGGGCGCGTAGGCGCGCGCGCCGTAGCGCCGTCGCGACATTCTCGGCGGCCTCGAACAGGAAGTCCCGCATCTGCTCGAGTTCGCGCAAGTCCGCCATGAAGGTCGTCTCCGAGGAAATGGAACGTGCGTCGCGCCGCGTTTCGACACTGCGTTCGTCGCGGCCGTTGGCGAGTTCAAACAACGCCGCACCGAGTCGTGCGCCGAGCGCTTGGGTCAACACTTTCGCACCCGCGCGGCGCGCATCGCCAATCGTCTTGAGACCGAGCGCGTGCAGTCTCGGCGCCGTTTTCGCGCCGACCCCCCAGAGTTTTTCGATGGCCAGTGGCGCTAAGAAATCGAGCGCTGTTTCCGGCGTGACGACCGTCAACCCCGCCGGTTTTCGGAAATCGCTCGCTAGTTTCGCGAGGAACTTGTTCTCGGCGACACCCAGTGACACGGTGAGTCCGCCCGTTTCGCTGCGCACCCGCGCGTGGATCGTGCGCGCGATTGCTTCGGCGCCACCGAACAACGCGAGCGAGTTCGTCACGTCGAGGAACGCCTCGTCGAGTGACAAGGGCTCGATCTCGGGCGTGTAGTGGCCGAAGATCGCTTGGATCTGGCGCGAGACCTCGGCATAGCGTTCCATGCGGCCTGGCCGCCACACCGCCGCTGGACACCGGCGCATCGCTTCGGTCGACGGCATGGCCGACCGCACTCCGAAGCGGCGTGCCTCGTACGACGCCGTCGCGACCACACCGCGGGCGCCCGGATAGCCGACAATCACCGGCAATCCGCGGAGCCGCGGGTCGTCGAGGACTTCGATCGCCGCATAGAAGGCGTCCATGTCGGCATGGATGATGGTGAGACGCGCGTCGTAAGGACTCGGCATGTGGGCATCGAAGCAGCGCCGCGCCCCGCATGCAAGTCCATGCCTACAACGCGCGCGTTGCTCGCGCTAGAATCCGCGCCGCTTCGCGCGGACTTGCCGCACGTCGCAACGAGAGTTAGAGAGTAGAGAAGCCCAAATGCCGCGAATCACCTTGCCGGATGGAAGTGTCCGGTCCTATTCGAATACCGTCACTGCGGCGCAGGTGGCCGCCGACATCGGCGCTGGACTCGCGCGCGCGGCGATCGGAGCGCGTGTGAACGGCGAACTCCGCGACTTGAGCACGCCGATCACGGCCGACGCGACCCTGAGCATCGTCACGATCAAAAACGCGAAGCAAGAGCCCGACGCCGACACTTTGTTTCTAGTGCGGCACAGTTGCGCGCACGTGATGGCCGAAGCGATTCAACGGATCATCCCCGGTGCGCTCCTCGTCTACGGTCCGCCCGTGGACACGGGCTATTACTATGACATCGCGATCCCGGCCGGTCGGCCCCTGAGCGCTGCCGACTTCGCCAGCATCGAGGAAGAAATGCGGCGCATAGTCGCTGAAGACCGACCGTTCACGCGGTACGAAATGCCGCTCGAAGCGGGATTCGCCAAGCTGCGGAGCGAAGGCAGCAAGTTCAAACTCGACAACGCCGAACGTGCGGCGCAGGCGGGTTCGACTGCGTTGAGCTGGTACGCGACCGGCGCGCCCGGCAAGAACTGGGAAGATCTTTGTCGTGGACCCCACGTGCCGACGACGGGACGCATCGGCGCCTTCAAAGTGATGAGTGTCGCATCGAGTTATTGGCATGGCGACGCGAACCTCGACAGCCTGACTCGCGTCTACGGCGTCGCGTTTCCGCATCCAGAGCAACTCGAGCGCCACCTCGCGGTGATGGAGGAAGCGCGCAAACGTGATCATCGGGTGCTCGGAAAGCAGCTCGGGCTCTTTCACATCGACGAGTCCGTCGGACAGGGTCTCATCCTGTGGTTGCCGAAAGGCGCGACTTTGCGGCGCGAGCTCGAGGAGTTCATCCGGTCGGAGCTCGTGCGTCAGAATTACCTGCCGGTGTATACGCCGCACATCGGGAAGCTCGATCTCTATCGCACGAGCGGGCACTTTCCTTACTACCGCGACAGCCAATACCCGCCGCTCATTCACCGCGAGCACCTCGATGAGTTAGCGAAGGAGGGCGCGAGTTGCGCGGATCTCGCGAATTCCATGGCGGCCGGTGAAGTCGATGGGTACTTGCTCAAGCCGATGAATTGTCCGCATCACATCAAGATTTTTGCCGCCGAGCCGCACAGCTATCGCGATTTGCCGATTCGGCTCGCGGAGTTCGGCACCGTTTACCGATGGGAGCAATCGGGGGAGCTCAACGGTCTCACGCGCGTGCGCGGCTTCACGCAAGACGATGCGCATTTGTTCTGCACGGAAGATCAGGTCGCTGACGAAGTCGCCGGTTGCCTCAGCATCGTGCGGTTGATACTCACGACTTTGGGGCTCGATCGCTATCGCGTGCGCGTGGGACTGCGAGCGATCGATAGCACCAAGTACATCGGGGCGCCGGAGCTGTGGGACAAGGCCGAAGCGGCGTGCCGCGCCGCGGCCGCCAGTTTGGGAGTGCCGTTCAGTGAAGAGGCCGGCGAAGCGGCCTTCTATGGGCCGAAGATCGACTTCATCGTGCGGGACGTCATCGGCCGCGAATGGCAACTCGGTACCGTGCAAGTCGATTACAACGCGCCGACGCGCTTCAATCTGAGCTACGTGGGCGCCGACAACAAGCCGCACCGCCCAGTGATGATTCACCGCGCGCCGTTCGGCTCCTTCGAGCGGTTTTGCGGCATTTTGATCGAGCACTTCGCCGGCGCGTTCCCAACGTGGTTGGCGCCCGAGCAAGTGCGCGTGTTGCCAGTGAGCGAGAAGTTCGCCGACTACGGTCGCAAGGTGCAGGCGCGTTTGCGCAGCGAGGGCGTGCGCGCCGCGCTCGATGCCGGCGACGAGCGCGTCGCGGCGAAGATCAAGTCGGGCGTCGACGACAAGATTCCGTATCTGCTCGTCGTCGGGGGCCGCGACGAGGAAGCCGGCACGGTGTCGGTGCGAAGACGCGGCGCTGGCGAAACCGGCGCGCAACCACTCGATGCCTATGTCGCGCGGCTCGTCGCTGAGATTCGCGCGCGGCAGCTCGAGCTCGGGGCGTGAGAGTGCAACACGGTGCTCTTTAACTGCGGTCGCGACGAAATCGCCATTATCGCGACAGTCATCTTGTTGCTTTTTGGTTTGCCGTTGATGAATTGGGTACTGGCGCGCAGAGCGCGCAGAAAGGAAAACCGGCGATGACGAGAGTCGCGGTGGTAGGCGCGGGAGGATACGTCGGACGGACGATGCTCGAAGTGTTGGCGCGCGAGCCGCTCGGTAGCGCACCGCCGCGCGTGTACGGGACCGCGGCTTCGCGCGGCAAAGCGCTCGAGTATGGCAAGACGTCGCTCCGTTCCGAAGTACTCGGCGAGGCGCCGCTCGCTTGCGACGTGGCGTTGTTCGCTGCCGGTAGCGCTGTCGCGCGCGAATGGGCCCCGCGCTTTGTCGAGGCTGGCGCGTTGGTGGTGGATAACTCGAGCGCGTTTCGCATGCAGGCGGGTATTCCGCTGGTCGTGCCGGAACTCAACGGCGCTCAAGTACCGGCGCGCGCGGGCATCGTCGCGAACCCGAATTGCTCGACCATCATCCTGGTGCTCGCGCTCCAACCGTTGCGCGCGCTCGGCAATTTCAAGGTCGTCGTCTCGACGTATCAGGCGGTGTCTGGCGCCGGTCGGGCGGGCATCGACGCGCTCGCGCGCGAGCGCGCCGGCGGCGAGTTTCAGGCGTCGAAGCCGTTTCCATTTCCTATCGATGGCAATCTGTTTCCGTTGATTGGCGAACTCGACGCTGAATTCGGCGGCACCGTCGAAGAGCTCAAAATGGTGCGCGAATCGCGCAAGATCCTCGACTGGCCGCAGCTCGAGCTGTATGCGACCTGCGTGCGCGTGCCGGTCGAGCGGTGCCATTCGGAATCGGTAACGCTGATCTACGATCGCCCCGTGCGCCGCGCGGATGCGGAGGACGCCTTGCGCCGCGCCGCCGGGATGACCTACGTGGCGGATCCGCTGAAGCCGCCGACGCCCGCGCCGCTCGCCGGCACCGATCTGGTCGCGGTTGGTCGCTTGCGGCAACCGGCGAGTAGCGTGCTCCAGTTTTGGTTGGTCGGCGATCAATTGCTCAAGGGGGCGGCGCTCAATGCGGTGCAGATCGCCAGGATCTACCTGGACCGTCGATGAGCCGCTGCTTTCGACTGGTGATGGAGTACTCCGGCGCGGCGTATCACGGCTTCAAGTTTCAGGGCGAGCTTCCCACCATCGAGGGTGAGTTGCGGCGCGCCGCGGAGCGGCTCGCCGGTGAACCAGTCGAGACGCTGGGCGCGTCGCGAACCGACACCGGCGTGCATGCGCTCGGTCAATGTGTGCGCCTGCAAATGCGGACCAACCTCGAACCGGCGAAGCTCGCGCGTGCGCTCGCAGCGCACATGCCCGTCGACATCGGCATCGTGCGTTGCGAGGAAATCGCTGCGACATTCGATCCGCGCCGCGATGCGCAGAGCAAACGATACTTGTACTACATTCAAAATCGAGCGCGCCGTCCGGTGATCGCCACGCAATTCGCGTGGTGGGTGCGGGCGCCGCTCGACGCCGCGCGAATGCACACCGCCGCGCAGTGCTTGGTGGGTGAGCACGATTTCGCCGCGCTTCAGAATCACAGCAAGGACATGCCGCTCACGACGGTCCGCACGGTTTTCGCAATCGACTGGCGGCGCCGTGCTGACGCCGTCGTGTTGCAAGTGATCGGCAGCGGTTTCTTGTATCGAATGGTCCGCAACATCGTCGGCACTTGCGTCGAGATCGGCCGCGGCGCGTGGGATGGCGAGCGCTTGCGCGAAGCTCTCAATGCGCGGGATCGACGGCTTGCGGGTCCGTCCGCTCCAGCGCACGGCCTCTATTTGATGGAGATCTGCTACCCCGGGATGCACGCGCTCGAGATCGACGAAAACCCGGTGGCGCCCAGTTAGCGAGTTGGCGCCGTCGGTTGCACGTGTTGCGGCGTTCGAGCGCCGGCCGTGCCGTTGTGCCGCGCCGTCCGACTGTGTTATGTAAGGACCTCAGCGGACGGCGTTGAGCCGCGAGGGATTCGGGCGCTGGCCGAGCTTGAACGGCTGTTGCAGGAGTCTGACAAAGGAGGAACCGGTGACAGTGCAGGTGACCGCACGCAACGAGTCGGTGACGAAAGGCATGCGCAAATACGCCGAAGAAAAGGCCGAACGCCTGCGCCGGTTCTTTGACGGGGTGCACTCCATCGAAGTGATTCTCGATGTCGCTGGCAACACAAAGACGGCCGAGATCGTTGTGACGGTGGCGAAGAGTGAGACCATCGCCGCTCATGCGTCGCATGATCAGATGAATGCCGCCATCGATCTTGTGTTGGATCGCGCGGAACGCAGCATCATCAAATACAAAGAAAAACTGCGCGCGCATCGGGGGCCAGCGGCCGGGGATGGTCACGTGATCGGCGGTTCGAAAGCCGAGCCGCTGGAAGATTACCAGGACATTGTCGAGAAACGGGAGTTCCCAAAATGATGGCTCCCGTGGCGCCACTGCTAACCCTGAGCTCGCTTATCGAGAGCAAGCATCGTCTAGAGACTCTTCGTGGTTTGACGCCTGATCGGATCATCGACGAGATGTTGGAGAGCCTTGGCGGTCGGAAGGGTTTCGGCGCCGAAACGATTGTTCAGATGCGGCGGGCAATTCTGGCGCGCGAGCAGGAAGCCACGACCGGCATTGGGAATCGCGTCGCTATTCCGCACATGAAGGGCTGCACGCACGTGCAGCAAATCTGCGGCGCTTTCGGTCGATCGACGCATGGTGTCAATTGGTCAGCGACGGACGGTGAACCAGTTCGGTTGTTCTTTCTTATTCTCTCGCCGCCCGGCGCTGAAGGGCTGCACGTGCGCGCCATGAAAAAAATCGTGCACTTGAGCCGTGATCGCAAAACCCTCGATTATTTGATTCAGACGCCGGCGCTGAAGAATCTCGAGGCGATCTTTCAGGAGGTCGATGCGCAAACCACCTGAGGCTGCATTGCCTGAGGTCGTGCTGCCTGCCGCGTTGTCACCAGCCGCCGTGTCACCGGAGAGCGTTGTGGGTGAAGGCGTGTCGTCTGAACCCGCGCCGGAACGTGCGATCGTCGCGTTTGGTGGTGGCACGGGCATGGCTTGTCTGTTGTCCGGCCTCAAGTCGTTCACTCGGAAGCTCACGGCGATCGTCACCGTTACGGATAACGGCGGCTCGTCGGGCCGTCTGCGCCGCGAGTTCGACATGGTACCACCGGGCGATATTCGCAACTGCCTGGTGGCGCTCGCCGATGGCGAGCCGCTGCTGGGCGAGTTACTGCAATATCGTTTCGACGAATCGATGCTCTCCGGCCACAGTCTCGGCAACTTGCTGATCACAGCGCTGACGCGCATCACCGGGAGCTTTGATAAGGCCGTGCGCGAGCTCAATCGTTTGCTCGTGGTGCGCGGTAAAGTCCTGCCGGCAACCGGCAGCAAGGTCTCGTTGATCGCACATCACCCGGACGGCACGAAGACGACGGGTGAGGTGCAAGTCGTCGGTTCTGGTAAGCCCATCGAGCGAATCGAGATGCGGCCGCGGGTCGGCCGCGCTGCGCCGGACGTGATCGCGGCCATTCGCGAAGCTGACCTGATTATTTTTGGGCCCGGCAGTTTGTTTACGAGCGTTATTCCAAATCTGCTGGTGCCCGGGATTCGCGAAGCAGTCCGAGAAAACCCGCGCGACAAAATTTACGTCGCCAATATCATGACGCAGCCTGGCGAGACCATTGGCTTGGATCTCGCGGCGCACTTGCGCGCATTGGAGACGCATGCTGGCGGCGAGTTTATCACCGGCCTGGTCGTGCATGACGGTCCGATTCCGGCCGAGATGCTGGCGCGTTATGCGCACGAAAATGCGACGCCGGTGGTGGGCCTTGAAGCAGTGCGAAAGCGGCCGGAGATCAAGATTGCGAGTGGTGACTTGCTAGATCCGAATTCGACCGTCTTGCGTCACCAGTCAGCCCGGCTGGCGAGAAACATCATTGAAAACTTTGCGCCGGAGCTAAAGCGAGCGGGTGTGTCCGCGCCTGCGCTGATGGCGGGCGAGCCGGCTTCGGCAAGAAAATAATGGATAGAACCTAGCAACGTGGAACTAAAAGCTTCGCGTGTCATCACGCACGTGTACGGCATGCATGCCAGGGCATCGACCAAGTTCGTGGAAGTAGCGCAACGCTTTCGCTCTGACGTGTTCGTCTCCAAGGACGGCATGCCGGAAGTCGATGGCAAAAGTGTATTGGGCGTGTTGACGCTTGGCGCGGAAGTGGGGCACAAGATTAATCTGCGGGTCAAGGGGTCCGATGCGGAGCAGACGTTGGCGGCGTTGATCGCGGTCATCGAACGTAATTTCGACGGGGTTTGATGCGCGCGACCTGCAGCTGGCTAACCCCGCGGAGCGACGCGCGAGAGAGGCGATAGCATGGAGCTCAAGAAGGGCATTCCGGCGGCTCCCGGCGTCGTCATTGGGCAAGCCTTCGTGCTCGATGCGGAAGAGCTGCGTATTCCGCAGCGATTCATTGAGCGCGAGCAAGTTGAAATGGAAGTGGCGCGCTTCGAAGCGGCCTTGCGGGCGGCGCACCGCAGTCTCGATCGCGAGATCGCGCGGGTCGGCGAGAAGATCGAAGTCGGCGCGCAAATCCTCTCGATCCACAAGCAATTGCTCGGCGATCCCCTTTTGCAGTCCGAAGTAATCACCGGAATTCGCGAACATCAGTACACCGCCGAGCACGCCGTTTCGCGCGTGCTCAATCGCTATATCACGCGCTTCAAGGGCGCGGACTCGCCGATGATCGCGGAGCGCGTGCACGATCTCTACGACATCGAGCGACTTATTTTGAGCACGCTACTTGGCAGCCGACTCGAAACGCTGCACACGCTCGAGCAAGAGGTCGTGCTGGTGGCGCGCAACTTGACTCCCGCCCAAGCGGCTGCACTCGATTCGCGCTTCGTGAAGGGTTTCGCGACGGACGTCGGCGGCAAAACATCGCACACAGCGATCATGGCGCGCGCGCTCGGGATTCCGGCGGTGTTGGCGCTCGGCGACATTTCCACCAGTGTCGTCGGCGGCGATACGCTCATCATCGATGGGTTTCGTGGCGTCGTCGTGATCGACCCCGACGAGCGCACACTGAGCCAGTATCGCGCTCGAGTGTCGGACGTCGAGCGCATGACGCGACGACTTCGCAAGCAGGCGATCCTTCCCGGCGAGACAATCGACGGCTACACCATCGACTTGCTCGCGAACATCGAGTTGCCGCAGGAAGTTGCGTTGGCGGTCGAGCTTGGTGCGACCGGCATTGGACTCTTTCGCACGGAATTTATTCACATGCAGATGCCGCGTCCCGACGAGGAACTGCACTTCGTCAATTACATGAATGTCATCAAGGATCTTGGCAACCGGCCGCTCACGATTCGCACGCTCGATCTCGGCGGCGACAAGGTGATCGAAGGCCAGCCCGCTGAGGAGAATCCGTTTCTCGGTTGCCGATCCATTCGCTATTGCCTCGCACATCCTGAGGTGTTTCGCGCGCAGCTGCGCGCGATTCTGCGGGCGTCCGCGCACGGGCAGATCTTCATGATGTTGCCGATGGTCGGATCGCTGCGCGAGATCGAGCAGTCGGTCGCGCTCGTAGCTGAGTTGAAGGCTGAGCTGCGGCGCGAGTCGGTGCCGTTTGATGAGAACTTGCCGATCGGCGTGATGGTCGAAGTGCCGTCGGTCGCCGTCACCGCGGATTTGTTCGCATCGCGCGTAGCGTTTTTTAGCGTTGGCACGAACGACTTGGTGCAGTTTGCGCTCGCGGTGGATCGCGGCAATCAGCAAGTCGCCAGCATGTACGACCCCGTGCATCCCGGAATTCTGAGGCTCTTGGTCAAGACGTTGGAAGCAGGCGCGCAGGCCGGCATTCCGGTTTCGTTGTGCGGGGAAATGGCGGCGGAGCCGCTCTACATACCGCTTCTCATCGGACTCGGCCTGCGCAAGCTCAGCGTCGCTCCGCACCTCATCCCCGAGGTCAAGCAAGTCGTCCGAGCTATACAAGTGCACGACGCGCGCAAGCTCGCGCGCGAGTGTCTGCGACTACCGGATAGCCAGCTCATCAGTGAGGAGCTGCGTGCGTGGGGTCGCAAATATTTGCCGGAAATCGGCTATGACTGGTCGCGGTAGTCGCGGGCCTAGCCACAGGACCATCGCTTCGCGTTTGATCAGGGGCTAGATTTTTTCCCTTCACCCCAACGAGCTTGTCGCTTTGCTCGCCGCTGTCGAAGAGCGGGCATTCCGGCAATTCTCGGCCACCCCCAATTTGACGATCTGCGTCACAGATGGGTATGCTTACCGGGGCTTATCCTTCGGGCACAGCTCCCAATGAAAACTCGCACCCGCGAGGCGCGCACAGCGCTTTGGGCGATGCGTTATTAGGCTGGTCTAAGAGAAGCGGAGCGACATGCTCAAGAGACGCAAATCGGTTGTTGGCCTGGATGTCGGCTCGCATGAGGTCAAGGCCGTCGAGCTGACCGACTTCGGCGACGCCATCAAGATCACGGGGTTCGGCTGCGCACGTATCGTCGCCGGAGAGGACTTGAGCCGAACCGTCGCGCGCTTGCTGCACGATGCCGGCATCAACACGAAACGCGTGGTTTCCGCCGTTTCGGGCCGTTCCGTAATCGTGCGTTACATCACGCTGCCGCTCATGAGCGAAGAAGAGCTCAAGGGCGCGCTGCGGTACGAGGCCGATAAGTACATTCCTTTCGAGATCGACGAAGTGACCATTGACGGTGTCAAGCTCGAGGAATTCGATCCCGCCACGGAGGGCGAGAAAGAGATGCGCGTGTTGCTCGTGGCGGTCAAGAAGGACCTGCTGCAGGAGCACATCCACCTCGTGCAAGAGATTGGCCTTACGCCCATGGTGGTCGATATCGACTCCTTCGCGCTCGGCAATGCTTACGAGTTTCGCAACCTGAACAGTCCACGCGTCGACGACGAGGACAAAGTAGTTGCGCTCGTCGACGTCGGCGCGAGCAAGACTAATATCAACATCCTGCGCGGCAAGACGTCCTGCTTCTCGCGCGAGGTATACCTCGGCGGCAATGAGCTGACGGATTCGGTTGCGCGTCAGTTGCATGTCGAACCGCTCGAGGCCGAGCAGCTCAAACGCGCGCCAGGCGAACGCGAAGTCGAAGTCCGTGAAGCGCTGTCACCCGCGCTCGACGACTTGGCGAACGAGATCCACTTGTCGTTCGACTACTTTGAGAACCAGTTCGATCGCGAAGTCGGCGAGGTCTACATTTCAGGCGGTTGCGTCGAGACGCCCGGACTCAAGGAATCGTTCGAGAAAGTCTTCGATCGCCCGATTCAGACTTGGGATCCGACCGAAAACATCGAGCTCAACGGCGACAAAATCGATGTTGAGGAGCTCAAAGCCCACGCTGGTCAGTTGCACATCGCGGTGGGCCTGGGTGTTCGCCACCTAACGACCTAAAAACTATTGGCCAATTCAGTGGTGCGCACGAAAGGCAGCACAATCCTTGATCAAGATTAACCTACTACCTCCTGAGCTTCAGCGGGCGGCCAAGACCCCGAAGTCGCTCTTCTTCGCGCTCATCGGCGGCGTCATGGCCACCATGTTGGTGGGCGTCGGAGTGCTGCTGCTTTGGATCAGCGTGCGCAGTCTCGAGCGCACGGTCGAGAGCCGCCAAATCCAAGTGCGGGCCTTGCAAGACGAGGCACGCGAAGTCGACCGCCTCAACGAAGACATTGCGCTCTACAAAGACCGCGAACAGGCGATCATCGAGATCAAGTCGCGCCGGACGTTCTGGGGACTCAAGTTGCATCAGCTCATGCAACTGACGCCCGAGGACATTTGGGTGACGCGACTCTCGCTCAATACTTTTGATGAAGCCGATTACAAGTGGGAAAAAGGCAAGCAGCAATCCGGCGGCACGCTGCAGCTCCATTGCTATGCTCTCGGCACCGAAGTGCAGACGCTGACGAACTACCGCGCAAGTCTTGCGGGTCGCCAGGATTTCTACGCCAATCTGATCAGTGACGACAGCGCGTTCCCCGACAATTTCTTCGGCGACTTCCTTGGTTATGCGCCGCCGGATCTTCAACGCATTCAGCTCAATGGCTATCAGGAGCCGCGTTGTTTGTTCTCGGCGGTGGATATCAATCTCAAACCGCGCTTCGAGGCGCCGGTCCCGAAGGATGCGAAAGACGGCAAGGATGCGAAGCCTGCCGCCAAAGCTGAAAAGAAGAAGGGTTAGTAATGCGCCTCAATGAACGGCACCAGCTCATTTTGCTGATCGGCGTATTCAGCCTCGCGCTTATCGGTGAAGGCACGTTTGCGTACTTCACTTGGAACGATCGCACGAAGGCGGTGAGCGCGCTCAGCAAACTCAGCAACGAAGAGAAATCAGCACGGGAGAAGAAAAAGCAGATCCCGGACCTCAACGAGAAGGCGCGCAAATTGGCGAGCATTATCGAAGAGTACGCGCAGATCTTGCCGACGGACGCCGAGGTTTCGACCGACGCCTTCCTGGAAGACATCGACCGCTTTACACGCAACACCGAACTCAAGCTCGACACCGCAAAGTCGGTCCAAGTCAAAGATCCAACGGCGAACCAGTCGGCGAAGCAAAAGAAGTCGGCGACGACCGAGAAGAACTTTGTTCAGTACAAGTACCGGTTCACGTTCACCGGCACGTTCAACGATCTCTTGAAGTTCGTGAACGCCGTCGAGAACCACTCGCGCTTCCTTCAGGTCGACGCCATCGACATTAAGCCGCAAGGCGCCGACCGCGAAGAGAAGCACGGCGACGAAGTGAAGTTGGCGGAGAATCCGATCAAGGACTTCACGATCGAGATTTCTACGTACACCTATTCAAAGACCAAGAGCTGAGAAAGAGACGGCCGAACATGGGCTTCGTAGGGCGAATCATCGTGCTGGGACTGGCGCTCTGCTTGGCGCCAACAGTCGGCGCTCAGGCGCCCGTACCGGAAACCGAGACCGAAGACAGTGCCGAAAAGCAGCGCAAGATCCGCGAGCTGCGTCGGCGAGTGCAGCAGCATATCAGCACCCAAAAATGGGAGGAAGCTGCGCGCGAGATGAAAGAGCTGGTCATTCTCGACCGCTACAACGCGGACTATCAGCTCACGCTGGGGCTTTTGTACCGCAAGCAGAAGCAGCTCGACGAAGCGGCGCGAAAATATCAGGACTTCCTCGATTTGGGCGGCAACGCGGCGGTGGCGCACTTGCTCAAGGCGGAAGCGTTTGCCGCCAAGGGCGAAAAGGCCGCGTCGTTCGAGGAGCTGCATAAGGCGGCGGAGAACGGCATGAACATCATGCGCGCCGTCAAACAGTTCGAGTCGATGGCTTCGTTTCGGACCGACACGGACTTTATCAAACTGGCGCTGCAGCTCGAGAAGTACGAGCTGGAGATGCGAGAGTTCACGGACATCTTCACGTCTCGTTTCAAACACGAGGACACGACCGCTGAGGATGATGCCTTGAAGCTTGCTGGCCCGGGGCACTGGAACAAAGAGAAGCAAGAGAAAACGCTCCGCAAAGCGAAACTCTATCTCTCCAACATTCAGCATTACCTCGTGGAGGGCAACGAGAATCGCGCGATGCACTTCTACACGGAGTTGCTGAAGATTCTCGAAGAGCAGAGCAAGTTCACTATTCCAGTCTTCGCGTCCGAAATTCGCGCGATCATCAACCAGAAGGAAGAGATCGAGCGCGGGATCGAGGAGATTCGCCTCAAGTATTTCTACGAGCAAGCGAAGGGCGTCATCGACCAAATGACGCAGAGCTTCCGCAACGAAGACTATCCGGAAGTCGAGAAGCTGTACTCGCGATTGCAAAACATTGCCGCGAACATCAACGACATCAATCCGGAGTTCAAGCAGGTGTCGAAGAAAGTGCTCGACGTCGGGGATGGCTGGGTGCGGCGTGCGCAGATTCGACGAGAGTTCGTTGCCAAGCCGCTCAAGATCCAAGGCATCATTCTGCACGACGGGCCGGCGCACGCGATCGTGAACGACAAGTACATCGAGGAAGGCCGCGGCTTCCAAGACATGCAAGTTTTCAAGATCGAGCCGAACCAGATCATCTTCGATTACAAGGGTGAGCGCGTGCCGCTCGTCTTTCGCCGATACTAAGAGTCCGCGCCGCGAACGCGGCATTCGGTCACCCATACGATGCGAGCCGCAGCATCAGCGTTCAGCGCTGAAGTTGCGGCTCGCGGCATTTTCCGCTGGCAGCTCGCTGCACGCGCCGGATTTCCCCCGCAAACTTTCCTGAAGCCGTGCGGCTCTCGCCGTTTATCCAGCGACCCTCACATTGCGACCAATCGTTGCGCCGAGAAATCGTCTCAAGCATTTGACGGGATCTTCCGATACTCCAGCTACTCACCAGGATTCCCTCGATGGAGAGGGATCCCTTGCGCCGGGCAACTATGCCACAACGGAAGGTACTTGGATGAACTCGGTGAAGCGTGCCTGCGGGCGAATGATCCTTGTGCCAGTCGTCTGGCTGTCCCTGTCTTTGTGCGGCCTACCGGCGCGGGGTCAGGAACCCGCTGCGCCTGCGGATGTCAGAGCGGGTCGGCCACGACGTGCGGACACACTCGACTACATCACCATCGACGTGAACGGTAAAGACCTGCGCGACGTGCTGCAGGGCATCAGCCGGCAGGTCGACGTCAACATTCTCGCTGACCCGCAAGTCGACGAGAAGGTTACGGTCCAACTCGACTCAGTGCATTGGCGGAAAGCGCTCGACATCGTCGCGCGCGAAACCAACTGCGTGATCGTGCAGGAAGATCCGCGTCTGATTCGGTTCACTCAGCCGCCCAACATCAAAATGGAGTACCAAGACGCCGAGCTCAAGTTCGTGCTCGACATCATTGCAAAGCTGAGCGGCGCCAACATCGTCATCGCGGAAGATGTGAAGGGCAAAGTCACACTTGCCCTGCGCGGCGTGCCGTGGCGCGAAGCGCTCGACACCGTCGTTAAAACCGCCGGCTATGTGACGGTTGAAGAGTCCGGCGGCACGACACCAATTTTGCGTGTCGTGCGACCCGAGACGCTCCTTAAGCAGCTCGAGACGCGCGTAATTAAACTGCGCTACATTCGCCCGCCTGAGAAATACTTGGCGGTCGTGAAAGGTGTCGAGGAAGTCTCGACCGACATGCACGGCAGTCAGCCGCTCGATCCCGAGAAGGAGTTCACGCTGTTGACGGCCTTGCGTCGCGCGTTGTCGCCGGATGGTCAAATGGACTACGACATCGCGACGAACACGCTGATCGTCAAGGACATCAAACCTCACCTGGTGCAAATCGAGCAGATTGTCGCCGACATCGACGTTGAGCAAGCGCTCGTCCAAGTCGACGTGAAGTTCATCTCTACGAGTAGCGAAGACATTCTCGAGACGGGCGTCAAGTTTGACTTGCCGAATACACCGGAGCGCGAAGGATTGCGCGTCGCTGCATACGGCGCCAGTCCCGAGCCGATCGTCACTTCGCGGGAAGCATTCTCCGGCACACTGAATCGCAATATCGAGTTCGGCGGCACCTATCCGTTCGATATTGGTCGCTGGGAGACCATTCGCTCGGGTTTCACTTCATTGGGAATCCTGGACTTCACCGAGACGCGCATGCTGTTGTCCATGGTGCGTGACGACGACAACTCCAAGGTCGTTCAAGAGCCGAGCATCACGACGCTCGACAATCACCCGTCGACGATCTTCGTCGGCGACGCCGTGCCGTTCGCCGTCCAACGCGTGCGACAGGACCAGAACGGCAACGTGACGGTCGAGATCGACGAGAACGAGCGGTCGCCGGTGAACATCGGCTTCACGCTTTACATTTCGCCGCACGTCGTGCCGGGCACCGACACCATCAACCTCAACGTGATCCCAAAAGTCAGCTCGCTGACTGGGACAACCTCGATCGTGGATGGCTTCGAGCGCTTTAGTTTCGCGGTCGACGATAACAACAACAACGTGAGCTTCATCGACTTGCCGCGCGAGTCGCAGCAAACGGTCGTGACCTACTTGCGTGTGCAAAGCGGCCACACGGCCGTGATCGGCGGCCTCCACACGGAGAAGCGCTTCGAGATCGAGACGCGAATACCGGTGCTCTCGAAGATTCCGGTGGTCGGCAATTTGTTCCGCTGGAAGCGCAAGCAAACCGACATCGACCACCTGCTGATCCTGATCACACCGCGCATCATCTCGAGCACCGAGCTTGCCGACGCGCAGTACCAGCGGGCGCTCGAGGAGTCGGAACGCTACGACTACTTCCTCAAGAAGTACGGAAAGCCCAGCGCCCCGAAAGAGACCAAGAAGTAATAGTAGTAGGGCTCAAGGCGGGGAATGGGTTGGTGCAAAGAAGGGCGCGCGAGCGCCCTTCTTTTCTTTGGTGAAGGCCGGCGGAGCCGGCTCCCAAATGGTCTGCGACGCGGCGCGACGGTTGTGCTACATTTTGCCGTCCAGTCGCGCGCGGTTTCGCTGCTTCATTTCAGCGGTTCGCCGCTGGCTCCGGAGATCGCTCGTTCTAGAGATCTTGAGCGGCCGTGAGGTCGGCGGCGACAGAGTGTTTTTCTGGGTCGAGGTCCATGCGGCAGTTACTGATCAACACGGTCGAGCCCGGCGAGGTGCGCATCGCCCTGCTAGAAGACGGGCGCGTGATCGACTACCACCTCGAGGAGGCGGTCGAGCGCTCAATACACGGCAACATTTATCTCGGTCGCGTCGTCAATATCGAACCCGGCATCCAGGCGGCGTTCATCGAGATCGGCGAGTCGAAGAGCGCCTTCCTGCACGTCTCGGATCTGCATCACGCCTATCAGCATGCGCGTGACATTCCCTTTGACCGACTGGCCGAGCGACCGCCAGAACTGCGCGTCTTGATTCAAGACATTCTCCGCCGCGGCCAAACGCTGCTCGTGCAAGTGACGAAGGATCCAATCGGGCATAAAGGGCCGAGCGTTACGACCTTCATCAGTTTGCCCGGCCGATTCTTAGTGCTCATGGCCGGCATGGCGCGGTCCGGAGTTTCGAAGAAGATCGAAGATCCGCAACTACGCGAGCAACTGCGCGAACTCGCCGACAGTCTGAAGGTGGAAGATGATGCGACCGGTGTCATTGTGCGAACCGCCGGCGCGGATCAGCCACGCAAGGAACTCGAGAAGGATCTGCGCTACTTGCGTCAAGTTTGGGCGGGGATTCGTGATCTTGTCGACGGCTCGCAACCGCCGAAGCTCGTTTACGAGGAGAGCGATCTCGTCATCAGAACCATTCGGGATCTATTCACTTCCGATGTGAAGCAAATCCTCGTCGACTCGGAAGCCGTGGCCGGCCAGGTCGTCGAGTTTCTCAAGCGCACGATGCCGCGCTATGCCGCGCGCGTCGAGGTGTATACGGGCGCGACGCCGCTTTTCTACGAGTATCAAGTCGAACGGCAGATCGACGAGATCTACGATCGCAAAATCAATCTGCCGAGCGGCGGGTCGCTGGTCATCGATGAGACCGAGGCGTTGGTCGCGATCGACGTGAATTCCGGTCGCTATCGGCAGGAGAAAGATCTCGAGCAGACGGCGCTCGCGATCAATCTCGAGGCGGCGGGCGAGATCGCGCGGCAACTTCGGTTGCGAGATATCGGCGGCGTCGTGGTGTGCGACTTCATCGACATGACCGAGGCCAAGAATCGCCGCCAGGTCGAGACGGCCTTGCGCGAGCATCTGCGGCTCGATCGTGCCAAGACGTGGTTCGCGAAAATGTCGCGCTTCGGGATCGTCGAGATGACCCGGCAGCGCATGCGACCGTCGAAAGAAAAAGTCGCGCGCCAGACCTGCCCGACGTGCGCCGGCCGCGGGACGATTCGCAGCTCGCGCAACGTGTTGTCGGCTATTTTTCGCGAATTGCGACGGGGGCTCGGCGAGCAGCGGCATCGACTCGGCACCGTCACGACGGGGCCGGCGATTCTCGACCAGCTCTATAACGAGAGCCGTGAGCGAGTATCCGCCGTGGAGGCTGAGTTCGGCAAAGCGGTCCGACTGCAGCTCGACTCGGTTATGAACGGGCAGGAGTACCGCGTCGAGTTCTCGTAGTGGCTCCCAACCGGTCGTCGCGGGGGCGATTTCGGGTTGCGGCGCGCCGTCCGCGAGGCGGCGGGTTCGCGAAGGACCCCCTGGACGCTAATTTTCGAGTTCGCTATAGTGGCCGCTTCCGCCAAGTCGGTCGCGCCGTGTCTGGAGAGTTTCGAGACCGCTGAGCGCCCGGGATGTGTCTGCAGAAGTAAGTCGTCGAAGGAAGAGGTGAGCGCGCAATGATCGCAATCATTCGCGACGGTGGTCGTCAATATCGGGTCGAGGAAGGTAAGACCGTTTACCTCGATCTGCGCGAGGCCAAAGCGGGAGACAAGATCGAACTCAAAGAAGTG
Source organism: Planctomycetota bacterium (assembly GCA_046154185.1). Lineage (GTDB taxonomy): Bacteria > Planctomycetota > UBA8108 > UBA1146 > JAJFFE01 > JBJXGE01. The sequence goes on along the minus strand of JBJXGE010000001.1, from coordinate 103,054 downwards.
CTTGCGATCGAGAATGGCAAGCAAGCGCGGTTCGGCCGACCGCTTCTCGATGGAGCGAAGGTCGTTGCCGAAGTCGTTGGTGAGACGCAAGGGCCAAAAGTCATCTTCCACCGTTTTCGCCGTCGCAAGAACAGTCATCGGCGCCAAGGCCATCGCCAGCGCTACACGGAAGTTCGCATCCAGGCGATTGTCGGTTGAGGCAACAGCAGCATTGCTCGCTGCACGGCCGTTGAACGCAGATTGCACGCAGAGTGTGTGAACTCAGAGTGAACGCAGAGAAAGCACCGTAATGGCACACAAAAAAGGACAAGGCGCCTCGCGCAACGGGCGCGATTCGAATCCGCAGTACCGAGGTATCAAGTGCTACGACGGCGAGCCCGTGATCGCCGGCAACATCTTGGTGCGCCAACTCGGCACTTTATTTCGCGCCGGCCGCAACGTCGGAATGGGGCGCGACTTCACTTTGTTTGCGTTGGTGCCGGGTGTCGTGAAGTACGAGACTCGGCGGCGCGTGAGCATTATTCCGGCCGAGATCTTGGCATAAGCCAACTCGCTGTTGGTTGCGAGTTCGCGGATCAGACGAGCGGACCAGCAATCCATCCGTTGTGCAGGCCATGCATTTTTCTAAAGGGACTGCGGGCAGTCACCGTGCGCGGGCGCGGAGTGCCATCGTCGACGTTGACGAACTGAACACTGTTTGACGTCTGACGTCGCCGTCCGGAGGAGAGACCATGCCGCACACGTTCATCGACGAGTCGACCATCCTAGTGCGGAGCGGGCACGGCGGGAGCGGTTGCGTTTCTTTCTATCGCGGGAAATTCCGGCCGCATGGCGGCCCAGACGGCGGCGATGGCGGACGCGGCGGTGATGTCATTCTCGAGGCGAATCGCAATCTCTCGACGTTGCTTGATCTGGGGCGGAATTATCTTTACGCGGCCGAGAACGGCGCGAACGGTCAGGGCCGCAATTGCACCGGTCGTAGTGCTGAAGATCTGCTCGTGAAGTTACCGGTCGGCACGCTCGTGCGGGACGTCGCAACGGGCGAATTGTTGGTCGATCTCGCGGAGCATGGTCAGCAGTTCGTGGTCGCGCGCGGTGGGCGTGGAGGGCGCGGCAACCGGGCGTTCGCGCACGCGACGAACCAGGCGCCGCGCGAATTCGAGGACGGTGTCCCGGCCGAACAAAAGAAGCTCGCCCTGGAGCTGAAACTGATGGCAGACGTTGGCCTCCTCGGCCTGCCGAACGCCGGCAAGTCGACGTTGTTGGCGCGTGTGTCAGCGGCGCGTCCCAAGATCGCCGACTATCCCTTTACGACGTTGGTGCCGCAACTCGGCATCGCCGAACTGTCTGGCGAGCGTCGCCTCGTCGTCGCGGACGTGCCGGGGCTCATCGAGGGCGCGCACCGTGGCGTCGGACTCGGCATCGATTTTCTGCGCCACCTCGAACGCACACGCGTCCTGGTGCACTTGATCGATCCGCATGATCTGAGCGCGGACGAACTCGTGCGTGATTTTCACGTGATCCGCGCGGAAATCAGCCGTTACGTCATCGATCTTTCCCAGCGGCCGATAATCACATTCTTGAGCAAGGCCGACCTCGTGCCGGAGTCGGAGCGCGCGCAATTGCTCGCGCGCTTCATCAAACTCACCGGTGAACCGGCGCACCTGCTGTCGGCGGCTTCGGGGCTCGGAGTTGCCGAACTCTTGGAAGCGGCATATTCCGCCGCCAGCCGCGCGCGCGAGGCCGAAGCCGAGTCGAAATCGTAGCTACGCGGGCGGAGAGTTCGAGTTGCGGCTCGGGCGATTGGCCGCTCGCGAATCGGCGTTGTATGCTTCTCGGGAATCAAATGCGGTGACGATATCTGGCTGCGGAAGGGTCTCATGGAATTCCACGAAATGCTTCGCAAGATGGTCATTGAGCGCGCGTCGGACTTGTTCATCAAGGTCGGCGGCCCGCCGTCTCTGCGGATCGATGGCGCCATTCACTTCCTCGATACCGAGGAAATCGCGCCACAAGATACGCAGGAAATCTACGAGATCATTGAAGACTCACGACGCGACCCGTTGCCAGCCAAAAACGACGTCGACACGGCGTATGAGCTGCCTGGCATCGGCCGCTTCCGCGTCAATATTTTTCGCCAGCGCGGCCAAATGGGCTTCGTGTTCCGCCACATCGTCGCGCAGATTCCCAATTTCAACGATCTCAATCTCAACGCCGATGTGCTGGCCCAACTGGCCAGCTTGCGGCGCGGGCTGATTCTGGTCACGGGAAATACCGGCTCCGGCAAGTCGACGACGCTCGCGGCGATGATCAACTACATCAACGAGAGCTACAACCGCCATATCATCACGGTCGAAGACCCGATCGAATTCATGTTCAAAGACAAGAAGTCGATCATCGATCAGCGCGAAGTGGGAATCGACACCGAAGATTTCCTCACGGCGCTCAAGTACGCGTTGCGGCAAAGTCCGGATGTCATCTTGATCGGTGAGATGCGCGATCGCGAGACGATGGAGGCCGCACTGTCGGCGGCCGAGACCGGCCACCTCGTGTTGTCAACTCTGCACACGATCAATGCCACCCAAACCGTCGAACGCATCATCAACTATTTCCCGCCTCACCAGCACAACTTGATTCGACTGCAACTATCCCTGTGTTTGGCGGGCGTCGTCTCGCAGCGACTGTTGCCGCGTCGCCAATCAAAGGGTCGCGTGCCGGCGCTCGAGATCATGAATAGCAGCCCGACAATTCGAGAGCTGCTCATGCAGGGCAAGACGACGGATCTCTACAGCGCCATCAAAGACGGCGACTACTTCGGGTGCACGACCTTCAACCAGTCGCTCAAGCGGCTGTATCAGTCGGATCAAGTCTCACTCGAGGATGCGATGGCAGCGTCAGACTACCCGGAAGAGCTGCGGCTCGAGTTGCGCGGCGTCTACAAGGGCACCGTGCCGGCCGACTTCAACTTCGAGTATTGATTCGCGCGGAATGCCCATTGACCTTCGTTCTCCTCGCTCGCGAAGATGCGCGACCGAAGGAGCGGCGATATGGTCGACGGAGTCCACCGAGTTGTCGAAGCGAACAGAGCTCCGCCGCCGTCGAGTTTTCGCTTTCAGCGCGTCAGCGCGCCGGGTCGCGGGGCCATCGGCATCGTTGAAGTTGTCGGTGCGGGCGCGCTCGGCGGAATCGAGCAGCTTTTTCGTGCGCGAGCGCCACGGCTCAGCGCTGCGCGGCAGCCCCGCGCCCGCTACGGGCATTTCCTAGATCTCGACGGCGAGCGACTCGACGACGGGCTCGTCATCGACGTGCCGCCAGCGAGCGCTGAGTCCTCCGATGTCTGCGAGTCTGCACCGCCGCGTTATTGGTTGACGCTGCACGGCAATCCGGCGTTGGTCGATCGGTTGCTCGAGTTGCTCGCCACCGTCGGCGGGAGCATGGGGCCGTCCGTCGAACTCGGCGCCGGCAGACCCTGGCAGCGCGTTCGCAACGAAGCGCTTCGATCTTTGCTGGGCGCGCTGACCGAAAGTGTTGCCGGATTCCTGCTCGAGCAAGCCGATCTGCGCGCTAACGCCACCGGCTTCGCCGCGTGGTTGCGCACCGCATTGACGTCACATCGACCAATCCAAACCAGCGAACTCACCGAGCTTTTGATGCGCGGCGAACTCGGCGTGAAGCTGCTCTGTCCGCCGCGAGTCGTCTTGGCAGGGGTGCCGAACGCCGGCAAGAGTTCGCTTTTCAATGCGTTGCTCGGGCGCACCCGAGTCGTGACGCACGAGCGCGCCGGCACCACGCGCGATCTCATCGAGGAGCCGCTCGTGATCGCCGATTTCCCGATCTGCTTGGTCGATGGCGCCGGACTGCGATCGGCGACCGACGACGCGATCGAGGCCGAGGGCGTGGCGCGAATGGCGGGCGCCATCCGCACCGCGGATCTCGTCGTCGAGCTGATTCCTCCCGTTGAGCTCGGGTTGCCGGTGGCGGATCCTCGCGTCGCCGGTACGGCGCGGAAGACGTTGCAGATTCGGTCGCGAGCCGATCAAATCCCGCCGACAAGTGCTGGCGGATCGGAGACGGTCGTCGGCCAGACGGCGGAGCTGCGTTGTTCGGCCGTGACCGGGAACGGTCTTGCTGCCGTGCGCGATGCGATTTTGAACGGTGTGTTCGGTCAGCGGCTGTTTCCCCGCGGCTTGCCGGCGCCGTTTAGCGCGCGACATTTGGCTTTACTCGCCGCCGCCGCCGCGTCCGCCGCGGCAGGTCGCGACCCACGTGAGTTTCTTGAACAGTGCTGAGCGTCGGTGCGAACCCTGCGGCGCCCGCGTCCGCAAGAAAGTGCTTCAGAGCATGGCTACGCGCGTCCTCTTTGATCCGATTCGCACGCGTCAACTGATCGAGAGTTTTCTTGGACGGCTCGAGGAACTCGTGTGCACGCGGGCGGAGGGCGGTCCGTGGGCGCTGATCGGAATCCACCGGCGCGGTGATCTCCTCGCCCAGCGACTTGCGCAGCGCGTCGCCGTCAGTCGTGGTCTGCATTTGCCGATGGGAGTGCTCGACATCACGTTGTATCGCGACGACTACAGCCCCGATCGTCCGCAGCCGCAAATCCGGCCGACCCAAGTGCCGTTTCAATTGGACGGGGCGAGCGTGCTGCTCGTCGACGATGTGTTTCAGACCGGTCGCACGATTCGCGCCGCACTGACACAGCTCGCCGACTTTGGCCGACCCGCGCGCATCGTGCTCGCGGTGCTGATGGATCGGAAAATGCGCGAGTTGCCGATTTGCCCGGACGTCGTGGGGGTCGAGCTCGATTTGCCGCGCGGCGATACCGTGCAACTACGACTCGCCGAGATCGATGGCGCCGATCAAGTCGTCGTCGTGACCTCAGACTCGGGTAGTCCGACGCACGCGACACCTTCTCGTTAACGCGGCTGCGAATGCGCGGCTGGGAAGATCTCTCATGTCGGAGCCGGCGAGCGAAAAAGTGTGGCGGCGGCGCCACCTGCTCGACATCCAGAGTCTGAGCCGTCTCGAGATCGAGTATCTATTCGCAACGGCCAAGACCTTTCGCGAAGTCTCGACTCGCAGCGTCAAGAAAGTCCCGGCGTTACGCGGCCAAGTGATCGTAAATTTGTTTTATGAGCCGAGCACTCGGACGCGAATCTCGTTTTCTCTCGCCGCGCAACGCTTGTCCGCGGACGTTGTCGACTTCATCAGCGATTCTTCCAGTATCAAAAAGGGGGAGACGTTGCTCGACACGACTCAGAATATTCTCGCGATGGGCGTCGACACGTTGGTCGTCCGGCACTCCGCGCCGGGCGCTCCACGGTATCTCGCGGCGCGCGTTAATGCCTCGATCATCAACGCGGGTGACGGCGCCCACGAGCATCCAACGCAGGGCTTGCTCGATCTCTACACGGTGCTCGACAAAGTCGGTTCGGTAACCGGCAAGACGGTCGCGATCGTCGGCGACATCATGCACAGCCGCGTCGCTCGCTCCGATATGCAGGCATTCTTGAAATTCGGCGCGCGCGTCGTGCTCGTCGGACCGCCGACCTTGGTGCCGCGTTCGTTTTTGCAAATCCCTGGCGTCTCCATCAACTACTCGCTCGACGACGTGATGAAAGAAGCCGACGTATTTTGTTTGCTGCGTATGCAGCACGAGCGTCAAGGGTCGAGCGCAGTGCCGTCACTGGAAGAGTACTCTCGGCTCTATGGCCTTAACCAACACCGCATGGCGCGAGCGAAGGACTGTGCGCTCGTTCTCCATCCTGGCCCCATGAACCGCGGAATCGAAATCACTCCAGAGGTCGCCGATGGGCGAAACTCAGCAATTTTGGAGCAGGTGACGAACGGCCTCGCGATTCGCATGGCGGTTCTTTATTTGGTGGCGGGAGGAACCGAATGAGTTCATTGCTGATCGCCGGCGGACGGCTCGTCGATCCTCTCAACGGTCGCGACGAGCTCGCGGATTTACGAGTCGAAGATGGTTGCGTGGCGGCGATCGGGCGTCTCGCGCCGCGGACCGGCGAAGTCGTGCTCGACGCGCGCGGTCTCGCCGTGACGCCGGGGCTGATCGACATTTGCGTGCATCTGCGCGATCCCGGCTTTGAAGAGATCGAGACGATTCAGACCGGCGCGCAAGCCGCGCTCGCGGGCGGCTTCACGGCGATTGCCGCAATGCCGGACACGGCGCCGGCGGTGGATCACGCCGCCGGGGCGGCTTACGTGCAACTCAAAGGCGAAGCGGCCGGCGCAGCGCGCGTTTATCCAGTCGGCGCCCTGACGCGGGGCCGCGAAGGTAAACAGCTCAGTGAAATGGATGCGCTGGCGCGCGCGGGCGCGGTCGCATTCACCGATGAAGATGCTCCGATCGAGCATGCGGGCATGCTCGTCAAGGCGATGCGTTATGCGCAAATGCTGAAGCGAGCAATTCTGACGCGCTGCGAGGATGCGACACTGCGTGGTCAAGGCATGGTGAACGGCGGCTTGACGGCCGACCTCATGGGGTTACCGGCCATCGGCGCCGGCACCGAGGAGGTGATGCTAGGGCGCAATCTGCTGCTCGCGCAATTGGAGGCGAGTGCGCTGCACTTGCTTCACCTCACGACGCAGGCGTCGATGCAACAAGTGGCGAGTGCGAAGGCGAACGGCGTTCCCGTCACTTGCTCCGTTACGCCGCATCACTTGCTGCTCACCGAACAGGCGCTGGAGCATTTTGAGCCGGTGTACAAGTACATGCCGCCCTTACGCAGTGAACTCGATCGTGCGGCCTTGGTCGAGGCGCTTTCGAGTGGGACCGTCGACGCAATTTCATCGCTGCATGCACCGCGCGGCGAGTTCGAGAAAAACCTCGAGTTCGTCTACGCCTCGCCGGGAACCGGCGGTCTCGAAACAGCCTTCCCAGTCCTGCACACCCGACTCGTCGCGACTGGGCAAGTTTCTTTTCGCCGCCTGATCGAGCTTCTGTCTTGTGCGCCGGCGCGAATACTCGGCGTCCCAGGTGGACGATTGAGCATCGGCGACGTCGCCGATATGAGTTGCTTCAATTTGGAAACCAAGTGGCGCGTCGATCCGACGCGCTTCTTATCGCGGTCAAAACTGACGCCGTACGCCGGCTGGGAAGTCGTCGGGCGAGCGATTCACGTCGTCGTCGGGGGGCGCGTGCTGTACCGAGAGGCGCGGCTTTCGACTTGAAGCGTCCGCGCTCCTATCGCCGACTCCGCCGACTTCGGCGTTTCGCGCTGCCTTGTTTCGGCATGACTTGCATCTACTATTTGTCCTCGCTGACCGCCGCCGACTTCGCTGGCGCGCCGAATTTCTTGTTTGCCGACAAGATCGTGCACGCCGGCATGTATTTTGGACTCGTGCTACTTTTCTTCCCGTGGCGAGGTTGCTCCTGGGAGCCATGGGAGTGGTTGCCGTTGGCCATCGGCACCGGACTGACGTTCGCGCTCTGCGATGAATTTCATCAGAGTTTCGTTGCGGGGCGGCAGTGGGAGTGGGGCGACTTAGCGGCGGACTTGGCCGGGATCACCGCGGCGACCTTGACCTGCTCCTGGCGTTGGCTCCGTTTGCGCGTGTGTCGTATATTTTTCAAGGTGGAGTGGGGCGGCGTCGGCGGTTAACACGAGACCGCTCGCACATTAGATATCGGCGAACCCATGACGGCCGAACCATGGACGGTAGGTCGGCGTCGAGTGCTACTCTGCACGAGCGGAGCGGATGGCGCCGACGGTACGCTCAAGGAGCTGCTCGAGTCGCAGGGCCATGAAGCCCTGTTGACGCGGAGTTCGGACGAAGCGTGGCGGCTCTTGCACGCTTCGCAGTTCGATGCCGCTATCTGCGACGGCTCAGTCGGCGATTCCGCCGGAATCGAACTCCTCGCGCTCATCGGCGCCAGTGGTATGGATCTCCCGGTGTTATTCGTCGCCGCGGCGCACGACTTCGCGATCGCTGCGGAAGCGTTGCAACTCGGCGCTGCCGGGTTGGTCCTGCGCGCCGATGCGGATCTCCTGCGGATCACGTGCGCTCGCCAACTGGAGCGCATTTTCGCGCTGCAACGCTTGAGCCGCGAGCGTGCACGCTTAACGGCCGAGCTGCGCAAGAGCAATCTCGAACTCGAGCAGCTCGTGGTCGAGCGTACGCGAGAGCTCGAGCAATCGCGGGCTCGCGAGCAGCAGCTCGAACGACTACGCACCGATTTGCTCGCCGTCACCGATGCGGACTTGCGCCCCCAATTGCAGATCATTCTCGCCGTGAGCGACCACGTGCTCGCGAACAGCGGCACGCTTTCGAACGAGCAGCGTGGCGGCTTGGAGCGCGTGCAAGACGCGGCAAGACGGCTCTGCAATTTTGCGGATGACGCCGCAGAACTACTTGAGTGGCACTGCGGCCGCGCGCCCCTCGAGCCGACCGAATTCCGCGGCGACCTCGCGCTGCGTGAGGGGATGCGTCGCGTCGAGCCAGACGCGTGGGCTGCCCGCGTGACGCTGCACCGCGAAGCAGAAACGGATCCGATGAGGGGCGCCGACGGTGTCGAACTCGCGGCCGACTACGATATCGTCACTTCCGCGCTGGAGCGGGTATTGCGGCACGCCGTGCAAGCATCGAGGGGCGGGGGGCACGTCTTCGCCGCGACTTCGTTGTCGGCGAGTGGTTACCAGATTCGAATCGTCGACACCGGTTCGAACGCCCCGACCGCGGCGCGGATCGGCGCCGGCACGAATGGCTGGCAACGCCAGGCTGGCAACCTCGAGGCGCGCGGGAGCAATCTCGGCCTCGCGGTCGCTATCGCGTCATTGATGGCGCTCGGCGCGCGTTTCGAAATAGTGCCGGCGATGCGAAATGGGATCGGCAACACCTATCTCATCGAGTTTCCGCGCGCGAGTCTCCGCGGTTTGCCGGTGCCGCCGGTCGTCGCGGCGGCAGCGAATCGACCGCCGGCGACGCTCGCGGTCTAGCCCTGGAACAAACCGACCGACGTCAGATCTCGACCTCCAACTGTGAAGTCATCCTGCGCGGACCCTTGTTCCGGCGGTCGACGATCGCGGAACACGTTCGGTAAACCCAACCGGCGCCGCGGCGTGTCGAGTTGGCGCGGCCGCTCACCGACATTTTCAACTGCATCCGAATAGTCCTGTCGCGCCGCCGTTTTGTCGACGGCGGGAGTCTGCGCGCACCTCGTCGTTTGTCTTCACCAAGGCCTGGCGGTAGGATGCGGCCGATCCCCTCCTGTGTTTCTCCAGCTGGCAATGCGTGAGAAGCACCGAGAGAAATGGAGAAACCATGTCGACCGAGTTTGTGGAACGAACAGCGAAGCGGACAGCGAAACGAACCGTCGTGCGGCTGGCGTTGACAATTCTCTTGTGTGTGACGGCGGTCTTGGTCGCGGCGATGGACGCGGCGTACTCTGCGCCGACGCAACGCGGCGGGCGCGGTAGCAACAGTGCATCGTCAGCTCCGTCTTCGCGACCGTCGAGCGGCGCCGCCGCGCGTCCATCGACACGACCGAGTGGTCAAAGCCGACCAAGTAGACCCGCTCCGAGCGTCAACTCAAATCCGCGACGACAAGCGTCGCCCGCGGTCCAGCCGCGAAGCGCGCCCGCCGGGTCGCGTCGCGCCGCGCCGGCGACTTCCGGTGGAAGCAATCGTCGATCGCAGGCGCGTCCCAGTATGCCGCGCGGATTCGACAGCGACGAGCGGGCGAACCGGAATCCGTCGCGTTCCACGCGCCGCGAGGCGACGCAACCGACCAAGGAGCGACCGTCGTTTGAGCGACCGGCGCCAGCGCCGCGCACGACCGCGCCCCGCAATGTTGCACCGCGTTCCTCGACGCCGCAGTTGTCACCGCGAAGGGCCTCCCCAGCGAATCCAGAGTCCGGTTCGAGATTTGGCAGCGAGTCGCGTGGGGCGTCGCGCCATGAGGTGCCATCGACATCGCAATCGACTTCGCACTTGCGTGGGCGCACGCCCGCGGCGGCGAGTACAACTCTCAAACGTGAACGCGGCGCGGAGCGCAATTCGCGCAGTTCACGGAGTGAGATCGGGCGCGACGGGAATGACCGTCGTGAGTCGATCGTGTCGGCCTCGCGGCTGCGAGGGTCGATGGCCAGTCGGCTGCGGAGCGACGTGTCGTTGCGATCATCGGCGTTGCGCAATTCCGGAAGTCGGCTCGGCCGGAATCTGCCTGGGTCCGGCACGGGCGTAGGTCTCGGCGCCAGCAGCATCGTTGCGAGCAGTTCGGTGTCGAGCGACGGTCGGGCCCGTGTTCGCCGCGCAGCGTCCCTTGGCGAATCGCACATTGTCACGTCGGTGCACGTCGGTCTTCCGTCGTTCCGACACGCTCGGCATCATCACCACCGCCACGCGCGGTACTTCAGCGTCTGCTATCCGTACTACGGTTATTTTTGGATCTACCCGTTCGCGTATCTCGACAGTTACGGCTGCGATTACTATTCGTGGTACAGCGTTCGATACGGTTCGTGTCGACTGAGCCTTTACTCGAGTTGTTCACATCTTGGCTACGATCACTCGTGCGGGTACGCGCATCACTGCCATCGCTACCAGTGCGGGCTTCATGGTTGGCACTACTACCGAGTGCGCGATTGCGGGCTCTGCTATCCGGTCGATGTCACTTATTACGTCGATCTCGGTGACCGTCGCCGTCAGGGCGACGTGGATGAGACCGACCGCACTACCGCCGCCGACAAGTCTGCGGAACTTGCGCCCGCGGAACTGAGTTTTTGCGAGGGTTGGAGTTTGTACCGAGCCGGGCGCTATGACGATGCCGTCGCGGCGCTGCACACAGCGGCGCTCGAGCTGCCGACGAGCGGCGCGATCCAGTATTTGCACGGTCTGGCGCTGCTCGCGACTGAAGAATATGAACTCGCCCACGCGGCCTTTTTGACCGCGTTCGAGCGGTTTCCCGAGATGGTGCGGCTGCGCTGGGACGCCGCCAAACACCATGTGGATGCGGAGGCCAGCGAGCGAGTTCGCGAGCAATTGCGCGCGGCACTAGAGGTCGAGCCGGCCGATCACGGACTTTGGTGCGTCGATGCGTTGCTGAGTTTGCTCGATGGCGACCTCGACGCGGCGCGACGAGCGGCCGGGGAAGTACTGCTTTTTGACGCCGAGAACGCGCTGGCCCAGGCGATCCTCGGAGAAGTCGAAGCGAGTACCTCCGGGTTGACACGCACGCCCAGTGGTGGGTTGGCGACTCTCAATGCTTGGCTCGCTGATCCGAACTGCGCCGGAATCCCGGGTCTCGACCTTGGGAGTCACTGATTTCGCCGCGCTTGGATTTTTCTTTTCGGCCATTTCAAATCGCGGCGAGCGCCTTAGAATTCGGCGACGTCAGCGACCCATGAGTGGCGCGCGGGCGACATCGCAATCTCACTTCGAGCGGGCAAGTTTTTGCTTGGGCACCGGATGAGGAATCTCAAATGGGGGAACGCGCGTACCGCAAGGCGAGTATTCCCGAGCTCGAGCATTGCTACGGTCAGCAAGTGCGGATCATCGCCGAGCCGTACTTACTGACGCAGCTTGCGACTGTCTGCTCTCCGACGACTGTCCAGCCGCGCATCAATGACTTGATCGAAAACTGTTATCGCCATTTGCTCGTCCACGTTTACAACCGCGAGTTTCCGCTCACCAAAGCACGGATCGAAACGCGTATGGGCGCGGCCGGCGACTCGCGAGGCTACTACGAAGGCGTCGTGATCGATCCCAATACGCGCGTGGTCACGGTTAACATCGCGCGCGCCGGTACTTTTCCTTCGCATATTTGTTTTCACATGCTCAATGAGTTCATGAATCCAGCGGGAGTGCGTCAGGATCATCTCATTATGGAGCGGGAGACGGATGATCAGGGTCGAGTTACCGGCGCGGGCATTCATGGCGGCAAGATCGGCGGCGAAGTCGAGAATCGCGTGCTGATCTTTCCAGATCCGATGGCGGCAACCGGTTCGTCGCTCATCCGCGCCATCGACTATTACAAACAGCAAGTGCCCGGCAAGCCGGCGAAAATCATCAACATTCATTTGATCATCACGCCGAACTACATCCGCGCGATGCGCGCCGCCCATCCGGACGTCGTAATCTACGCCATCCGTGTCGATCGCGGCGCTAGCCCGGAACGCATACTCGAAACCACCCCAGGCAGTGAGTGGGAGCTTGAGGATGGTCTGGATCGGCATCAGTACATCATTCCGGGTGGGGGCGGATTCGGCGAGATTCTCAACAATTCGTACGTTTGACGCGGGATGCTCTCCGCGAGTCGCCGCTTGCCAACTGCAGGCGGTCCGTGTGGTGTCCGGCGCAATCTTCAACAACATTTGCGGCGCGCCAGCCGCGCACAACGGAGTCAGGGCACATGTCGTTGCAACCCCAATCGAGCGCGAATGTCGCGCCGCCGCAACTGCCGGCGCATCGCATTCAGGTGTTGTTATCCGAAGAGCGCATCAAGACGCGCATCCGCGAGTTGGGGCGCCAACTGACGATGGACTATCGAGATCTCGATCCGATCGTCATTTGTGTGCTGAAAGGCGCCTTTATCTTCGTGGCCGACCTCATTCGCCAACTGGACACACCCATGACGACAGACTTTTTGCGGGTCTCGAGCTATGGCAATCAAGTCGTGACATCCGGTGAAGTAAAAATGGAACTCGATCTTGCTCAATCGGTATCGAACCGCCACGTGTTACTGGTTGAAGACATCGTGGATACCGGGCTCACACTCGAGTATTTGAAGGCCAACATCTCCGCGCGCAAACCTGCTTCGCTCAAGGTTTGTTCCCTGCTGCACAAACCGCGCAACAACGTCAAGATTTCGAACATCGAGTACATCGGCTTCAATATCCCGAGTGAGTTCGTCGTCGGGTATGGCCTCGACTATCAGGGTTATTACCGCAATCTCCCGTATGTCGGGCAGCTCGAGTTCGTTGAGGTCTAACGCAACGAATCGGCGCCGAAGTGGTGTTCGCGGCGTGTGACGCGCCAGGATGCGCCGGCGCATTGAAAGTTCTGATCGCCACCTCGCCCGCTTGCGCGGCGGGCTCGCCGCGCGTTACCACTTATCTTCAAGGCGCTTGCGCTTCTAGTCCGGGCCGCTGATTCCATCGGCACGTTGCTTGCTCAACTGACGATCACTGACAACGACTGTCAGCGTCGCTCGTACGCCGCACACACTTTCGGTGAGGTGAGGAATCCGGTTGGAGACGAAAGCCATCGAACTCTCGAGACGACTGCAAGCGGACCTTGGCGGGCTTGTCGACTACCGCGGGCTGGCGGCGCGCTGCGCTGAGCTCGGTTTTCGCACCACCGTCCGAACCCTGCGCTTTTACGTCAACGAGGGCTTGCTCGGCGCACCAAGTCTTCATGGCCGCGTCGCGATGTTTCCGGAGCGCGAAACGCTTCACTTGCTGCTCGTGATCCACGTCTTGAAGACGCGCTTCAAGTCCTCGCTCGCGGCGATTCGCGAGCTGGTTCGACAACAATCGAGCGAGCTCGATGTGCTTGCCGAGCGGTGTCTCGAACTTCACGCCGAGGCGAATCGGACGGAACGCTGGCAGCGCGTCGAGCGCGATTGGCTGCTGAGCGCCTACCTCCGGACGCTTCGCGGCGACTTGACGCTTTACCCGCGCTCTCGACGGGGAGAGTCCGGTCTGCGTTCGCCGCGCGAAGTGGAGCTTGCCGAACTTTACGAAGATTTGCGCGCACACTCGAGTTGGCGGCGGGAGCCCGACGCAAGTTGGCGTTGGGTGGCGCCGGACGAACAACTCTCGCACAGTTGAAAGGCGAAGATACCCATGCAACGTCCATCTGCAGTGCTGCGTGACTCCCGCGGCGCGGCCGTGACACCACTCGTGCTGCCAAGTTCCGCCACGACGATTCAGCAGGCGCGCGGTCATGAGCAACAGTTTCTCGAGCGCTTTCAACGGAGCTTTGCGCGCGTCAAGCGCGTGTACAGTCCGCTCGACAAGTGTCATTACACGTTAGCTGCCGCGGATCGCGTAGGAGAATGGACTGATCCGTATCCGGTGGTCGCGAATCTGATGAAGGAGGCGCGCCTCTACGACAGCGAACTGCTCGAGAGTCTGCCGCACAACCGCTCTCTGCGTTTTATCGTTCGGACGCGCAGTTTGCTCGGGCGCAGGAAACCACGCGTCGCAGTCGTCGCGGCGTCACGCAGTCCGCTGGCGCGCCTCGCAAGAACCGGCGGCGCAATCGAGCGTCTCGATGCCGCCGAATTGCATCAAGCGATTCGCGAGCAACTGCGGGCGCCCGGTGTTTACCACGTGTTGGGGTTGCTATCGACGGTGGGGTGGAGCCACGACGTGACGCAGCGCGTGCCCCGTGGCGAGGATTTCGCGGTTGTTCTCATCGAGCCGGCAGCCCCCGGGGGGTGGAAGCTCTACGACTCGTTGCCGAAGCCGCTCGGCGAGTTGCGCGCTGTCTTTGAGCCGGAGGAGCATCACGAAAAAGTGACGCGTGTGCTGGAACTGCTGCGACAAGTGCCCGAGCTGCGAATCCCAGGCGGCCACGTCGAGATTGAAGCACTGCTCAACGAATTCGGTGTCGATGACGAAGTGCTCGACGAAGCGCTGCGGTTGTTGAGCCAAGAGGAATCCCGCATCAAACGCGTGGCCGTGAGTGGCCGGCCGCTACTCAAACGGGATCGCTACTGAGGAGGCTGCCATGCTCATGGAACGAATCAAGAAGTTGTTTGGTCGCCGCGAGATTCCTCGCGAAGCGCGCGATCTGCTGCGAGACGCCAAGACTCCTCGTGAGTTGTTGCGTGGCCTCGACGAGCTGATCACGCGCAACGAGATGGAAGTGAACGGAGTCAATCGCGAGATCGAGGCATTGGAAGAAGTCGAGCGACGAGAGGTCGAGCGCGTTCGACAAGGCGCGCTTCCCGAGCGCAGTAAGAACAACGCGTTGCGCAGCGTGCAACGCATCCGCAAGCAGATGGACAATCTCGAGGAACGGCAGAAGATCTACAATCGCAACATCAACTTGCAGATCAGCCTGGTCGGTCGCATTCAGTCGCTCGATGCCATGGAGATGCGAGGCGTCGATGAATCCGCCATCGATCAGATACTCGCTGGTTACGAGGAGGAACTGTCGAGTTACCGCGAAGTGCTCGAGACGGAAGACGTCCTCACCGCCGACTTGAGCGCCGCGCTTGACGATTCGAGCGAGTTGCGTTCGATCGAAGCGGAAATCCTCGGAACGAGTTGCGCGGTGTCCACAACGCCGGCGCGGCGAGTAACGGCACCGCCGGTCATGGAATCGGCGACGATTCCCGTGCCGCCGGTCGTATCGCGCGAGCCCGCGCCGAGGGTCGCCGCCGCGGTGGCCGCCGCAGCGATGAGCGAAAAGGAGCAAGACCTGTGATGGAGAATCTCTTGCGTCTGATCCTGCGGCGAAATGAAGTTGATCCGCTCGAAGTTCGAAATGCACTCAAGGCCGTGGAGCGCGATCAACGTTCTAATCGGATCGCGGTGCGACGCTGGGAGCGCAAGCGCAAACAGATCGTCGAGCGCCTAAAGCAGGCGCGCGGCGCTGGCTCTTCGGTCGAAGTGGATTCCTTGTGGGACGAGTTCAAGGAGCATCGGCGCGAAGGTGTCGACCTTCGCTTGGCCGGCCGCGCCTTCGGCACGGAAGGTCTCGCGTTGCGGCGCACATTGCGGGCGGTCGAGAGTCTCGATCGTCGCGAGGATCGCGCCGGGGCGCGCAAGTTGTTGGCCCGCCTCCGGCAAAGCGGCCTGATCGAGCGGTTGGGGTTTGATCGCGAAGAAAGCGCCCGATCGCTCGAGGAGATGAATCAAATTCTCGAAGAATGCAGCGGCCAATCCGATGGCGAAGCGGCCGATCCCGAAAAAGCGCTGTTCCTCGCCGAACTTGATGTCGTCCGTCGCAACGAGGCCGCCGGCAAGACCGAGGAGGCGTCGCAGTTAGAAGAGGAACTACTGGAGCGATTTCAGCAGCAGGAACCCGAGCCGGAGCGTTGATTCGCCTCCGGAGCGCGAGCGAACCTGCGTAAGAATCGCCACCGCGTTGGTGCAGAGTCGTGGCGATGGAGCGCGCAGTTGCCGGCACTGACCGTGCAAGCCGGCCCGATCACGAGGAAACTACGTGGCGACGGAATTGCAGGGCGCGTTGTCCGAGGTTGGCTGAGTCGAATTGCAAGGGAGCGAAATGGCACTGTTCAAATCACGAGAAGAACGGCGGATCGAACGCGAAATCGAGGTTCGCAAGGGCGTCAATCTGATTCGCCGCAACATTCGCAACCTCGAGCGCAACGAGACGGACTATTTGCAGAAGGCCAAGCGTGCCCATCAACTCGGTTCGCAGCAGCAAGCCGCTTTTCTCAAGCAAACACTGAAGCGCACGACGGCGCAGCGACGGATGATGGAGCGGCAACTGCTCAGCATTGAGACCGCCGTGCAGATCAAGAACCAAGCGGAGTCCCATGCGCAATTCGCACGGGCTATGAATGCTGTGTCGCGTGGCATAGCCGAGGCGTTCGGCAATACGGACTTAGTCGCGACTCAGCGCGACTTCGAGCAAGCGATGGCGAAAGCTCAGAGCATGGAAGAGCGAATGGACGTGTTTCTCGACATGACGAGCGGCGCCATGAATGGCTACGAGGGCGCTGGCGACGAAGTTGTGACCGATGCCGAGATTGATCGCATGGTCGCAGACGAAGTGCTGGCGGAGGAATCAACCGGCGAGCTCGATCAGAACATCCAACAGGGGCTCGCGGACGTGCGCCAAGAACTAAAGCGCAAGGTGTCGGGCTGAGTCGTGCGCGGGATCGCGCGGTGCATCCTCTGGAATAGTCGCGAACTGGAGTCGCAAAGTTGGGCATCGAGTTTCACCTGACAAGCTACGAGCGGTACCGCCGTGAAGGGCTCGACGCCCATCGCGGCGGAGATGCGGAGCGCGCAAGATTCTGCCTGCTCAAGTCGGCGGAGCATCTCTACGAAGTCTCGCAACGCAGCGAGGGGGAGCTCAAGTCGAGTCGCGCCGAACGGGCGCAAGAGCTCGTCGCGCTCGCCCGCTCCGTGACCATGAGCGGTGCGAAGCGCAATGGCGTCCGCTCGCTTGGCTCCGCGCCGCGCGCGGCATCGCAGCCGCGTGGAGTCGCAAGTAGCGACAGCGACTCGGGCGAGGGTGAGAGCCAAGTATCTTCAGCGGGCGAGCGCTTTTTGGTGGCCGAACGTCCCGACGTCAAGTTCGCCGACATCGCGGGTCTCGACGATGTCAAAGAAGAAGTGCGCCTGAAGATCATCTATCCGTTCTTGCACACGGAATTGGCTGAAAAGTATCGATTGCAGGCCGGCGGCGGCATTCTGCTGTATGGGCCGCCCGGCACCGGCAAGACGCTCATCGCGCGCGCGATCGCCGGCGAGACGCAGTGCGCGTTCTTCACCGTGAAGCCGTCCGAAATCTTGTCCAAATGGGTCGGCGAAGCCGAGCAAAACCTCGAACAGCTCTTTGCCGCAGCTCGTCGCAACGCGCCGTCCATCATTTTCATCGATGAAATTGATGCGCTGGCGCCGTGTCGCGCTGAGAACAGATCCAGCGTGATGTCTCGACTCGTGCCGCAGATCCTCGCTGAACTCGAGGGATTTGGCGGACGCCGCGAGCCGGTGCTGTTCTTGGGGGCGACGAATGAGCCATGGAGTCTCGACCCGGCGATCTTGCGGCCGGGACGATTCGACGAACGAATCTACGTCGGCTTGCCAGATCATCCCGCGCTGTTGAAGTTACTCGAGTTGCAGCTCGCGGATCGTCCGCTCGCCGCCGATGTCGATTTGCCACGTCTCGCCGAATTGCTCGATGGTTGTACCGGCGCCGACGTTCGAAATATCTGTCGCAAGGCCGCTGACGAAGCGTTTCTGCGCGCGATCGAGGACGGCGAGGCGCGCGCCATCGATCAGCTCTGTTTGTTGCGCGCGCGCGAAGAGAGTCCGCCTTCCGTTCGAGCGGAAGCGCTCCAGGAATTCTTCGCGTTTCGCGATGGGAGAGCGCGATGACGGTTGCCGATCCCGTTCGGTGGTTGTCCGAGGGAGGCGGACTCGCACTCATATGGCGCCCCGGCGGTTGGTGGGCGCGTGATCTCACATTGGGTCCGGGTATCGTCGCGCTCATCCTGGATGACAAGAACGGGCCGCCGACGATGTCATCGGCGCATTTCTTGGCGCCGGGCGCGCGAGTGAACGCGCCAGCGTTATTGTTGCGTAGCGGCGAAGTCCCGTTGGAAGTGCGATTCAGCGCTTGCATGGATCGTGAGAGTGTACCCGCGGCGCTGAGCGTCGAGTTTGTCGTGCGACTTCCCTCGAGCCTCAGCGGTGCGCTCCTGCTCCGCGACGCGTGCGAGCGCTCCGCTGGTCAGCTCGAATCCGCGCAACTCGCTGACGAGTTGGCGCGTGAACTGCGACTCATGGTCACTACCCACGTGGTCGCGGAGTCGTGGGGCGAAGATGCGCGCGTCGCGAGATTGCTCTTCAGCGCAGATGGACCCGGCTCGATCGGTTTGCAATCGGCGCTCTTCAGCCGTGGACTCGAACTCCGCCAGCTCATCGATGTGCGAGTCGAGTCGCCGGAGTTGACCGCGCAACGCGCGCGCCGGCAGGAGCTCGATCGCGAGGCGCAGCGGGTCCAAGAACGACTCGAGTTCTTGGAACTCTGGAAGCGGGAGGAGACTGGTGCGGCGCTCGCGCAGCAGGAAGTCGAACGCTTGCTCGCGCACTTGCGCCGGGATGGCTCATTGCGAGCCATCGAAACCGATCGCACGGTCGACGCCGAGCGTTGTAAGTTGCAAGCCGATGGCTTGCGCGCCCGCGCACGGCTCACGACGTTGCTGGAACGGGAACGCATCGCGCAACAAGTCGAGATCGACGATGAGCGTCTCAAGTACGAAATCGAACGCGCGCGCAAATTGCGCGCTGCACTAGAGGCGGAAGGGCTGCTGGAGATCGCGCTTTCTTGCTCGGATGTCGGGGAGCGGCGCCGGCTATTGGCGCCGTTTCTCGCGCGCGAGTCGCTCGCTGACGCCACGTCGACTGCTTTCGCCGACTCGGGCCGGCCGGTCGAATTCGGAAGCGCGGCCGACTTGAGTCGTAATGGAGTGTTGTGCGCCGAACCGACATCGACTCGAGTGGCGCGAGCTGATCCGTCGCCGCGCATTCAGACGATTTGGCTCGCTGCCGGACTCGCGCTCTACCGCGCGAGCGGCGACGGCGCGTTTGATGGCGGTGAGGTGACGCCAGTGCTGCCCCCCGAGGAACTCGGCTACCTGCGGTCCGTTGTCGTGCAGGGAACCGGCGACGAGGTCAAAGTCCTGGTCGGTGCGCAGGCGGGCGTTGCCATCTACCGGCCGCGTGGCTCACTCTGGACGTGTTATCGATTCTCGACGCCGGCGCGCGGCAAGGGCGGCGCGAATAGAGTGGCGCTGTGGGACGGTCGCGTGTACGCGAGCCACTCCGAACTTGGTCTCGTTTCCTGGCCCGAAGAGGTGTCGCGACCCGAAGAGGGGGGCCACCTGTCACAACCGTTCGCCGCCGATCGCATCGTGCCAGGTCGACCAACGCGCGGTGTACAGGCGCTCGCGACCGGCGGTCTCTGTGTCGCGCACGGCAATTCCGTGTTCGCAGTCGATCGAACCGCCGGCGGCGAACCGCGACTGACCGTACTCGGTGAATTCGCGGAGGGTATCACCGCGTTGAACTCGACTCCGACGGGGCTCGCCGTCGGGACGCGCGAGGGTCGCGTCTTCCTGCGCGGACAGTCGGGCGCTTGGCGCTCCGCGGCACTTCGCATCGCGGGCCCCGTCTACTGTCTCGCCGGAATGCAAACGCACGGAGCGACCGGCGAAAACGACGGCTGGGTGGTCGGCGCTCGCCAGCCGGAGGTCACGGTGCTCGGCGCGGAGGGTGAGCTACGGGCGCGCTATCAGGCCGCGCATCCGATTCGGTGGGTTGGGTCCGGACAACAGGGCGTGTTGGCCGTTGACCGGTTCGGATTGCACTTGTTGCTGTGGCGTTGGGATTCGTGCGCGGCGCCCGTGCGACGCGTGCGGGTTCCCGATCAAATTCAATCGCTCGCGGTTGAGTACGCCGCGCGCACACTCCATGCGGAGGCGGCCGCGCCGACCGGGTTCGCGCAAAGGAGCAACACTTGATCGGCTGGTCGTTGCGAAAGTTGATTTGGATCGGCGTCATCGGCGTCGCCGCGGCGGGCGGCGGTGGCTGGTTGTTGGCACACCAACGATCCGCTCCGCATGCCGCGCTGGACGCGCTCACAGAAGTCGTTTACAGCCGCATGGCAACGCGGCTCGCACACGCGCTCTCGACGCCGCCCGCGGGATCACGACTCGCGCTGCTACCGATCGCCGGCGACGGCGGCGACGCGCTTCGGCAGCGTCTGATCCGCGCGATTGAGAAACGCGGCGGAATCGAAGTTGAACGCTACGACGCGCCTGCACCCGCAGCAAGTTGGCTCACGGATCCATTGGACGCTCTGACGACAGCTTGGCTGAAAAAACTGAGCGGTGGCTCGCAGCAGCCGAAGTCGATATTTTCAGCGCGCCTTGAACTCATCGATTCCGCGGACGAGCTGCGACTCGCGGTGGATTGGCAACAAGTCGAGCCGCCGCCTGGCACGTTCGACGACCGCGCATTCGTTGCAACCGTGCACACCGTCGAGCGCGTGGCAAAGAGCCTCTTGTCGTTCGACTTTCTTCAAGCGCGCATTTCCGAGTGGCCGCTTTACTGGCGTCTCCTCGGTTGGTTGAGCGCCGTCGTGGCGCCGGCCGGCTTGTTCCTGACGCCCATTCGCCGCGTGCTAGCGGCGCGCCGAAATTTCAGCAACGCGGTACTGCTCGTCGCGGTCGCGTTGCCCGGAATTGGAGCGGGTTGGGTGCTCACAGCGTTCGCGAGTGGCTACATGGGTGGGTTGGTCGCGGCCCTCGCGCTCGTCGCTTCCGTCGCGCATAGTTATTTCGTCCTGACCGTCGTGGAGGCGTCCAGCTAGACGCGAATAGGTGAAAGGTGGGATGCGTGATCAGCGTCAAGCAAGGCGATCGCATCAGCGAGTACATCCTCGAGGAGCCGCTGGGTCGCGGCGGTTTCGGCGAGGTCTGGCGGGCGCGTCACCACCTTTGGGCAGACCGCCAAGTTGCAATCAAGATTCCGACTTCCTCGCGAGCCGTGCGCGATCTCGGCAATGAAGGCGTGATTCAAGCGAGCCTCGACCACCCGGGGATCGCGCGAACTTTGGGTCTCGATGTCGGCTCGGATCCACCGTACTTCATCACGGAATATGTCGCCGGCACGAGTCTGCGACAACTCCTATTGGCACGCGGCCCGCTCGCCGCCGACGAGGCGCGCACGCTACTCGATCAAATATTGGAGATTCTCAGTTACGCGCACGCACGCGGCGTCGTACATCAGGACATCAAACCTGAGAACATTTTGGTGAGCCCGGATGGGCGCGTGAAGCTGACCGACTTCGGGCTCGGTCAGCTCTTGCGTGGCGATACGCTCGAGCTCTCGGCCTCGCTGCGAAGTTCGGACCTCCCGCTCGGCGGAACCTTGGCGTACCTGGCGCCCGAGGTTCGAGATCAGCAAGATGACGTCGACGCCCGGGCCGATCTGTATTCGCTCGGCATCGTGTTGTTCGAGATTCTCACGGGGAAACGACCGGCGGGCATGGAACTGCCGTCGGAACTCGTTGCGGGTTTGCCAAGTTGGTGTGACGAGGTTTTTCGCGGACTCTACACGCGGCGTGAAAAGCGCCTGAAGGATGCGGAGACCGTGCGCGCGCTCCTGCATCGCGTGGCGCCGCAAAGTCCGCAGAGCAAGCCTGAGCGGTTACGCGTCATTCCGCTCGAACCACCGCAGCGACGACTCATCGCGGCGGACGAAGCGCAACGGGTCTTGGGTTTCGCGCGCACAGAGCTCAAGCATTGGGTGCGCCGCGGCAAACTGCAGGAAGTATTCGTCAACGGCGCGGCGCATTATGACGCAGCCGAAGTGTTCGCGTTTCGTGGCGAACACCCTCTCACTGCGCCGCTCGGCAACAAACCCACACGACTCTTGCCGAACGACCGCGCGCACGCGCCAGCGCGCGGCAACGAGACGACTGTTTTGAGCGCCGAGCGGCGTGGTCAGCGTCCGATCGCGGCGACCGCTCAAACGGCTGGCAATCCCAAAATTGCCGCGCAGGTCGGGCGACCGGCGGGAGTTTTCATCCGCGGCGTTGCCCTGGCGATCGACTTTTGGGTGGTGTGCGTGCTGGCGTTCATCGGCGCTAGATCGCAGTTGCCATTCGTCCCGATCGCAGTCTTGCCGTCTCCATTACTGGTCGCCGCGCTGTACTTCACGTTCACGACGGGATTGAGCGGCGGTCGAACACTTGGCAAGCTCCTGACCGGTCTTCGCGTCGAGCGCATGGATGGAAGCCCGGTGAGCCTACTCGACGCTCTCGTCCGGTCGATCAATTACATCGTGAGCGCGTTGCCCTTTGGACTCGGATTCATCTGCGCAGCATTTGATCGCGAGAAGCGAACGCTGCACGACCTGCTGTGCGGCACGCGTGTCGTTCACATTCCAACGACCCGCCCGCCGGAGGGGCAGGCGGATTAGTTGCCGATCGAGTTCGAATCACGAAAGCGGTTGTTTACGCGAGTCCGTATTTTTTCATGCGGCGGTATAAATTGGATTTCGGGATCCCCAAGATGCGCGCCGCCGCCGTCTTGTTGCCGCTCGTTTCTTCCAAGACATCGCTGATAATGCCGCCGAGCAAGGTGCGCTCGACTCCTTGTATGCTCTCGCCAATCTCAGACCGTATGCGACGGTGAATGGTGCCGGTATGCCGCGGCCGAGCTAGTTGCTGCGAGAACGACTCGATCGAGATACGGTCGGGAGTGAGCGTCAACGCGCGTTCGATTTCATTCGCCAATTGGCGCACGTTGCCCGGCCAGGGGTAGCTGCACAAGAGCCGCATCGCCGACGGCAGAACCGGCGGCGTCGGAATGCGCATGCGCGCCGCGAGTAGCCCGAGGTAGTGATGGACGAGTAGCGGTATGTCGCTTGGGCGCGCGCGAAGCGGCGGCACATCCAAACGAATGACCTTGATGCGATAGAGCAAGTCTTCACGGAAGCGACCGGCGAGCGCTTCTTCCTCGAGATCGCGATGGGTTGCGGTGATCAATCGGAAGTCGACAGCGTAGACGTGTGAGCCGCCGACGCGTCGCACTTCGCGCTCCTGCAGCGTGCGCAATAATTTTGCCTGCAGCCCTGGACTCATCTCGCCGACTTCATCGAGAAACAAAGTGCCGCCATTCGCGCGTTCTATGAGTCCCGGTTGGCTTGCGTGTGCGCCGGTGAACGCGCCTTTTTCCCAGCCGAAAATCTCGGCCTCGAGCAACGATTCGCTCAACGCCGCGCAGTTTTCGCTCACAAACGGATGCTGGCAGCGTGGGCTCAACCGATGCAACGCGCGTCCGATCAGCTCCTTGCCGGTTCCGCTCTCGCCCTGAATGAGCACCGACACGTCGCGCGGCGCGGCCTTCACGACCATGTCGAGCAAGCTGCGCAGTCGATCCGATTTGCCGATCACCTCGGGAAACTCCAAGCGCAGCCGCGCGAGATCTTCCTCGGGCTGCGCCGCGGAATCGCGGCCGGATGGCATCGGCGGCGCGACGGATGCTTCCAACTCCTCCAGGCTGTTGATGGAACGCGAGTAGAGACCGAGCACGAGATGCAAATCTGCCGGCAACCCCGGCGGGCGATCCGCAACCCAGGACTCACCCGGGATGATAATCAGCCGCGCGAGGTCCTCGCCCGCTTGCTGCAACGGATAGACGTACAACCGGCCGTGACGTTCTGGGACCGGCTCGGTCGCGACAGTTTCTAGCGCGCGCAAAATGATGCGTTGGCATTCGTGCAGTGTCTGGCCGAGTCGACCATTTGAACGCGCCGCGGCGGCACCTGTTCTACTTTGTGCGGGTGCACCGAGGCGTTCGGCCGCGCGCAGTTCCGGAATTCTCCAGATCGGCATATCGCAGGTCGTATGGGCGACAAGCGTCCAGCCGCTCGATAGGCGCAAGTAATACGCGCCGCTCCGAATGTAGCCGCGACGGTGCCACTCGTCGAGTAAGGCCGCCATCGTGTGGCGAGTCGGCGCGGCCATCAGCAGTGTCTCCGTGAGTTGGCGCGCCTCAATCTTCAAGAACCGACCGACGCTCGGCGTCGATTTCGGCATGCCGGATTCGGACTCGCTGGTCGCCCGCAGCGTTTCGCCACTCGGGTTCGAGTCGGTCCCGTTGCGACTCTTGTCACCGCTCTCATCCTCATTCTGTTCCGACTTGAGTACTCGCATATCGATGTTCCCCCTCTTGAAACCTGCCGTCGAAGACGCCGCCGTCAAGCCGTCGAAGGCTCTGCCGTCAAGACTGCAAGGGTCGCTGCTTCGCTCGTCCGCGCACGTTCTATGCGCGCCGCAGTAAGTAACTCAGTGAGCGATTCGGCGACTCCTCCGATGGAGAGTTGGCGTCGTATTCGTTCTGCCAGGCTCGGACGGATTTTCGGCAGAGTGTTGCGAAAAGTCAACGCGATTCCGCTTCCGCAACGACGGCGTTCTCTCGCGCTCGCGCACGTGAACTCGGCGCGGCTTCTGCGCTCGGACGCGCGGCATCATCGAGGTCCGGCAGCGGGCGGTGCACGAGTCCACCGTTCGGGCGAAGACCGATGACTCGAAGCAACAAGTCGCGTCGTCGAATAGGCGTTGTCGCTCGCATGGTTCGTAATAGGTAGGGCGCAGCCAGCGCGGGCAGGAACCGCGCCGCCGAACTCACAGCGAAAAGGGCTGGAAAGTCGCGGTGCAGAGTCGAGAGGAGCCACGCGCCTGAGATACCGCCCAACAACTGGGCCGTGCCGCTCATGAAATGATGCAAGGAAAACACGTAGAGCCGTGTCGACCGATAGGTCGAGTCGAGAAGAAGCGTGAAGAGCGCCACTTCATAGCTTGCCCACGCGAAACCCGAAAACGCTTGCGCCAAGAGAATGGGTAACCAATGACTCGACCAGATCCACGGCAACGGAACGCAAGCGACGAGGAACGCGGCCAAGACGTAAACCTGCCGACCGCCATATCGATCGATGGCCATACCCCATCTCGGCAATGCGAGCACTTTCAACAGCACGACGACGGCCGACGCCAACATGTATTCGAGATTGCTGAAATGCAACGCCTCGCGATCGAGCATGTACTCGCCGAAGAACGGTGAACTCAGGTACACGGTGAAGTTGATCAACGCCGCCATCAGTAGCAGTTTGCCGGCGTTGCCCCCACGTTCCGTGCGGAAGTAGCGACAGAGTCGGGCACCGCGCGGCAAGCGCTGGGCTGCTGGCTCGGGAGTCAGCAGGAGAAACAGCGTCGAGAGCAAGCGGGCGGCACACGCGCAAGCGTAAAGCAGTGCGAACCCATGCTCCGCGCCGCTCGCAGCCACGCCTCGTTGTGGTTCGATCCAATAGAGAACGAGTCCGCCGATCGCGAGTGCGCAGAGTGTTGTGAAGTGAATGGCGCGCGTGCGCAGCGCGAAGTACCGTCCGCGACGGCCCGTCGAAATCAACTCCCCGATCCAAGATGCCCACGTGGTGCCGCAGGCCTGGCCGAGGACTTGATTCGCGCAACAGCAAACGATCAGGAGGAACGGCGTGAGCCGCTCAGTCTCGATCAACGCCGCGAGTAGGAAGTAGATCAGACCTTGGCCGAACGCCGTGGCGGCGACGAGCGGCTTCCGCCGTTTGTGTCGCCGCAGCCACAACAAAGCGAGGGCCGGGCCCAAAGCGCCCACGAAGAGCGGCAGGCTGACGACCAATGCAATCTCGGTTGCGGTCGCGTCGAGATGATTGGCATTCGCGAGGATGTAGGACTCGCCGCAGCCGATCATCACCGCGTACGCGAGTCCATCGGCGAGCGAAAGCCGCATGGCTCGACGCTCGCGAACTGATATCGAATCTTCGCGCAGCAGACTATTCAGCATTTTCGCGTCGTCTGGCAGCCCATCGCCGTGTCGCGCAAGGGTCGGAGAGCGGATGATCAAGTGCGTCGACGCTCGGGGCGCGTCACTGCTTGGACGGCGCCCGCGCCGGAAAACGGCGCGCGCCCGAAAGCATGTTTTCTCGTTATCGTCAATAGCCTTAGTCCGGCTAGAGAGCAGACGCGCGCGAGCACAGGTTGGGTCCTCTTGCGCTTTGAGACGGCATCCCGCACATTAGCGCCGACTTGTACGCGGTCACTCGCACGCGCTGAATGACTCCTTTCGAGGCGCGGCTGGCAAAGTTCTAATTTGCAGGAGAGCGAATCATGGCGGATGCGCAAGAAGTCCTGGTTGTGGTTTCCAAACTCAAGAAGTACATCAAAGCGCAGAGTGGGATGAACACAGCGGGGACCGTCGCTGAAGAGGTCTCGAAACGCGTGCGCGCGATCTGCGACCGCGCCATTGAGGCGGCGCGCCAGAACGGTCGGAAGACCGTTATGGAGCGTGATATCTCCGACCAACCGTAGCCATCAGGTTTTTCGCGCCGTTCCGCTCCGGAGCTTTCGCCTCGCCGCTTGCGTCGAAAGATGCGAGCGACGAGCTAGCTGGATTCCCGGCCGGAGCGCGGAATCCGCGTCACGGCGCGATGTGATACGCGTCACGGCGTCGGCTGCGTTGCTTGATCGTCGGGTCGAATTCTTGTCGATGCCGCTTGCGCTCAGCCGCGAGAAATTTCGCAAACGCTCGGATTATCTACTGGAGGCAGTCGGTCAAATGGCGGAGTACGCCTGCGTGCGTGCGCGTCGAAGTCTTGCGCGGCTCGCGTCGTTGGGAAGATTTCGCGCGCGCAGTGATGCGCTTTCGCCCGTTTGCGGTGTCCTTCCGGAGCGACCAAACCATTGTCATTCGCCACCCGGCTTGGGGCCTATTTTTCTGAAGTTGTCCGCGCGCGTGCGCGCCATTATGTGATTGACGGACGCGTCGCACTCGATCAGGTCGCGCGTGAGCAGATTGTCGCGACCGTCCGATGTGATCGACCTTACTCGGTCAACATTCAATGCTCTTCGCACGCCTCCCCGGTGTTTGTGTGCACGTGCGTCGGAGGTGCCAAGGGTCGGTGCAAGCATGTATGGGCGGCGGTCTTGGCGGCTGACGCGCTGCTCGAGACTTCGGGTTCGACCGGCGCGGCGACGTCCCGTTCGGCGCCAGGTCAATCTTGGGGCGCCTACGAAGCGAACGTTCCCTTGATTTACGTGCTCGATTCGAATCGACAGCGCGAGCGTCGCAGCGCCTTGGTGCGGATCTACCAACAATCGACGGGGCCACTCGAGGGCAAGCTCGTTCCCGTGCGGATCCGTCGCATGGATGTCCAACGGACGGCCGACGCCGACGATCAGGCGCTCTTGGCGGGGATCTTTGGACTCGATGTCGAGCGCGAAGCGAATCCGCGTGTAGCGGCGCCGAGCAGCCATCGCATCGATTGCTGGTCGTTTCCGCTGGAGGTCGAGTTCGCGCGCGAGCTCGTACATCGCTTATGTGACACTGGTCGTTTCTTTGTTTCCGATGGCGCCCGACTCGCACCGCCGCCGATTCGCTGGGACGGCCAAGCGCCGTGGCTTCTCGGTCTACAACTATCGGCCGCCGAACTTTCGACCAAACTCGAACTCCGCGCTTTTCTTACCCGGGACGGTGTGCGCCGCGTCGTGACGGGCTCGATGCTCCTCCTCGAACGCGGCGTCGTCATCGAGCACGGCGTCGCAGCGAGCTACGATGTTTGCGGCCAGTGGTCGTGGTTACAAAAGCTCATCGCGGCGCAGGGCACGCTCGTGTACTCGGCGTCTGACGAAGAACAGGTCATCGATGCGCTGCTCAAGTCGATGCCGCCAAATCTCGAGTTGCCGGAGCCGTGGCGAACGCTCACGCAGTCGCCGCCGATCAAGCCCGTGCTTGAGCTGAGCAGTCTCGACACTCGCGATGCGCTCGTGCGGGACACGCTGAGTTGTCGCGTCGCGTTCGACTATCAGGGTTGCCGAGTGCTCGCCCCGGCGAGCGAGGCGGCGGTTTACGATCGCGTTCAGCGCGTCCGATTTCGGCGCGATGCCGCCGCCGAGCGCGAACATATTGCGCGGCTCCAATCGCATCAGTTACTCGAGTCGTCGGCCATCGATGGCACGGCAGTGCAGAGTTTTCCTCGGGCGCGTCTCGAGGACGTGATCACGGCGCTGGCGCAGGATGGCTGGCGGGTCGAGTGGCGAGCCCAGACTTTGAGCGCCGGCGCCGACGTGCGCCTGAGCGTCGGGTCGAGCAGCGATTGGTTCGAACTCACCGGCGAGCTGATCTGCGATGGAGTCGCGGTGTCGCTCCAAGAAGTGCTGTGCGCCGTGCGAGCGGGCGAGCGCTTCGTACGCCTCGAGGAGGGCAAGCTCGCCGCGATCCCTGAGTTTTGGCTGCAGCGATTTGGGTTGCTCCAAAGTTGGTTGACGACCACCCGTGGCACGCAGGTGCGCCTGCGCAAATCGCAAGGCTGGTTGCTCGACGCATGTCTCGACGGCGCCGCTCACCGAGCCGTCGAGATCGATGAAGTGTACGAGCGCTTTCGCGATTTCTTGCGCCGCCACGCGCGGCTCGAGCCACATCCCGATCCGCCCGAGTTTCGCGGCCGGCTCCGCGACTACCAGCGGTCGGCGTTGGCTTGGTTTGAGTTCTTGCGGGCGTTGCAGATGGGCGGCTGCCTCGCCGACGACATGGGGCTTGGGAAAACCGTCCAAGTGTTGGCGCTCCTCGAAGAGCTGCGCGCGCAGGGCAAGGAGACGCGGCCCTCGCTCCTCGTCTGCCCAAAGTCGCTGGTCTACAATTGGCTCGCGGAAGCGGGTCGATTCACGCCGCTCATCGGTGTGCTCGACTTGAGCGGTCCTGAGCGCGAAATGGAGCAGGTCGCGACCGGCGGCTTTCGGCTGGTCGTGACGACTTATGGCGTTGTGCGCCGCGATATCGAGCGGTTTCGCGAACTCGACTTCTGCTACGTCGTGCTCGATGAGGCGCAGACCATCAAGAACGCTGGAAGCCAATCGGCGCGCGCGGTGCGGCTTCTGCGCGGCGAGCATCGGCTCGCGTTGAGCGGCACGCCGATCGAGAATCGCGTGCAAGATCTTTGGTCGATATGCGAGTTCCTCAATCCGGGAATGCTCGGCTCTTTGCGGTCATTGCACCGACTCGTGAAACGGCCGGCGGAGACCACACACGGTCCGCGCTCGGGCCTGGATCTGTTGAGTTCCGCACTGCGACCGTTTCTGTTGCGACGCACGAAACACCAAGTGGCCAATGAGCTCCCTCCCAAAACCGAGCAAACGTTGTTTTGCGATATGGAGGACGAGCAGCGCGCCCTTTACCAGCAGCTCCTCGTTCACTATCGCGCCACAGCGCTTGAACGCGCCGAGCACGAGGGCCTTGCGAGTTCCCGCATGCATGTGCTCGAGGCGTTGTTGCGCTTGCGTCAAGTCGCTTGCCATCCAGGATTGGTGGATCCGCAGATGCGCGGCTTGCCGGGCGCCAAACTCCAGACACTCATGCCACTCCTCGAGGAAGTCGCGAGCGAGGGGCATAAGGCGCTCGTGTTTTCGCAGTTCACGAGCTATCTCGCCATCGTGCGCGAACAGCTCGAGCGGCTCGGATTACCCTACGAGTATTTGGATGGCGAGACGCGCAATCGACGCGATCACGTCGAGCACTTTCAGCAGGACCCGAATTGTCGAGTGTTCTTGATCAGCTTAAAGGCCGGTGGACTGGGCTTGAATCTCACGGCGGCGGACTACGTTTACATATTGGATCCCTGGTGGAACCCCGCCATCGAAGTGCAGGCGATCGATCGCGCGCACCGCATTGGGCAAGAACGGCACGTGTTCGCATATCGGCTGGTGTGCCGTGACACGGTCGAGGAACGCATCCTAGAACTTAAAGAGCGCAAGCGTGTGCTCGCCGACGCGATCATCTCCGCCGAGCCGGCGGAACTCTCGGAACTAACGCTCGAGGACTTGCGACAACTCTTCGCTTAGGGTCCGCGGACGACAATTAGCGCGATTGGCGCTTGCGCGCCGCGTCCTTGGTGGTCTGCTTGCGCTCTTTTTTTCGCAGCATGCGCTCTTGCTCGCGCTGACGACGACGGCGCTCTTCGGATGGCTTCTCGTAATGCTTGCGCTTCTTGATTTCTTTGAGCAAACCCTCTTTGACGATAGTGCGCTTAAAGCGCTGGACGAGTTTTTCACCCGTCTCTCCGTTGCGAGCGATGCACCGAAGCAAGTCGATCTCCTTATCCGCCACCTGAACTGCTGCTGCCGTCGGACACTGCGATCCCGATTCAAGGGCTGAGTAGCGTATCGACGTCGAATGAGCGGCGCAAGAGCTTGAATGGGGTGGTTGAAATGGGGAGCGCGGGGAAGCTAGGCGGGTCGGGCGGGTGAATCAGCCGTCGGCGTTCAGTTGTGCGAATGGCTGTTGCCGACCACTAGCTCGAGCGCGAGTCGGAGCAGTTCCTCGACGCGCGGCTTCGCTAGGTCGTGCTCATGGGTAAAGAGCGCCAGTCGGCCTTCTTGGCGCAGCTTCTCCGTCAAAATCTGAAGCACTTCCGGGTCGCTCGCTCCGACCGCGGCGAAGTGTTCGAGGCGGCGCGTGGAACGGACCAGATCCAGGTCCGCGTAGCGTACGCGTCCGCGTCGCTCGAGTTCGAGTTTTTGCGCCATGGGCAGTCGGTAACTCACCGCGTCCTTGTCGGTCAGTAGCAAGGTCGTGACCCCTTGGCTGTCCAGGTAGCTCGCCTGCTCGAAGGCCTCCGAAAAGTAATGCAGTCGGAGCCACTTGGAGCGCGACCCAACGCCCGCGAAACGATCGATCTCTCGGTAGATGTCGACGAGCACCGCGCGTAGTTCATCGGCCGGTTGGGCGTAGGGGGCGGTGTGATAATCGAGCGCGTGGGGCCCGAGTCGCAACCAACGCGCGGCGTCAAAGTCGCGCTTGAGCCGACTCGAAACCTGCGCGAGATTGCGGAGGTTTCCATCGACGTGGCCGCGAAAAAAAAGATAAAGGTCGATCGGACAGCCGTAGCGATCATGCAACTCGTTGAGGCGGGCGAAGAACGGATGCGCGAAGAGCGGCGCGCCGCTGTCCGAGGCTTCGACGAGTGCGCCGAACACGTCATCGACGGACACGTGACACTCTGCGTCGGTCATGACATTGCTTCTTTCTGCCGGGCTATCATCAACCGAACAATTCACGAAAGTTCGGCTTGTCCTCGATCCGCAGTTTTTCGCGCTCGAGCATCAATAGCGTCTCTGCGGCACTCATCAAGTGCGTGCGCGAGCTGAATTCTTCGTGAATCGCATCCTCAGTCCGCACGTTACTGCTGAGTTCGGGCAAAAGAGAGCGCACGACGTAGTAGTTGCCGCGAATGACCGTGCGGTAGACCTCATCTTCCGACACGAGAATCTCGTGGATTTTTTCGCCGGGCCGGACGCCGACTTCACGGAGTTCGATCTTGCGGGTGCCAATCAAGCAATTCGCAAGCTGGACGATGCTCGAGGCCGGGACGCGCGGCACCAGAATCTCGCCACGTTCGGCGATTCGATAGGCGTCGATGATGGTGTCGACGGCTTGATTGAGCGACAACAGAAAGCGCGTCATCTCTCGCGTCGTGATGGTGACGGGACCGCCCGAGCTGATCTGATCATGAAACAGCGGCACGACCGAGCCTCGTGACGCCAAGACGTTACCGTACCGCACGCAAACAAAGCGCGTATCTCGGCATCGCAAGTTGGCGTTGATGAAGACGCGTTCTTGCAGCGCCTTCGTCATGCCCATCACATTGATGGGTTTGCACGCCTTGTCCGTCGAGATACCGATGACCGTTTCGACCGGCAAGCGGAGCTGATCGATGCAACGCACGATGTTCTCGGGCCCGAGCACGTTGGTCGAGACCGCTTCGGTCGGGAAGTACTCGCAACTCGGCACCTGCTTGAGCGCGGCGGCATTGAAGACAATGTCGACATTCTGCAGCGCGGACGCGACGGACGCGGGGTCGCGCACATCGCCAATACGAAACTGCAACACGTCGGCGTAGTCTCGATAAATGACTTCTTCGGTAGCCGCCCGCAGTTTCATGAACGCGAGGCGCATATCATATTGCTTCGCCTCGTCGCGGCTCAGCACGATTACGGCGGCGGGTCGACCATGCACGCCCGTAATGAGACGACGAATGAGAGTCTTGCCAAGCGAACCCGTGCCGCCGGTGACGAGTATGCGTTTGCCCTCGAACAGCGGTGTTTTCTCAACAGCGCCAGTCTTCATACGCTCCTACATCCTTCGCCAAGTCGGCGATCATCTCGTTCCAGGAAGCGACGCGAATGCCCGTCGCCTGAGCGAATGGCGCGCCGTTCAACGTTCGGTCACAACGCATGTTGTCTTCTCTCGCGATGTCGATTCCAAGTCGCAGCGCGGAATTGAGTTGGACGAGCAAGTCGTACTTGCTAATCGGCGCGGAAGCTAGATGCCACAAGCCATGAAAAGACTCGTGACGAGCGAGCAATTCGCCGATGACGCGGCAAAGTTCGCGCGTCGTCAGACCACTGAATCGCGCTTGCGCGTACCCGGAAACTCGTCCGCCGCGCTGCGCCAAGAACCATTCCAAAAGACCCGTTTGGCCCGCCAGCTCGCGTCCGATCATCGAAGTGCGCAACGTGAGGTGCGGCGCTCGCGAAACTTCCCCGAGCAATTTGCTACGCCCGTAGAGGTCGGTCGCATCGGGAAAGTCGACGATTCCAGAGTCGCCGCGGCGGCCGGAGAAGACGCAGTCCGTGCTGAAGTGGATCAACTTCCCGCCGCTGGCATCCAGCGCATCGGCGAGCAAGTGCGGAAAGAGCGCGTTGACGCGCACGCAGCGGGCGCCGTGTCGTGCTGTTTCTCGTTGCTTGACGATACCGATGCAATTGAGCACTACCTGCGGTCGCTGCGATGCGAGGAGTCGCTCGAGCGCGAACTCATCATCGCTGTCGAACCCACTGATGATGCGATCGCTCGGTAAGACTCTGCCGAGTCGCCGTGCACTCTCCGCCGTTCGAACCGTCGCCTGTAAATCGTGAGCGGCCGCGAGTGTGCGACACGCCATGTGGCCTAGCATGCCGCTCGCGCCGAGAACGAGGATTTTCAGCACAGCTCCTTGCTGATTCTGAGTCACGCGATGGTCGCAGGCCGCTTATCGAGTCTACGATATCGCGGACGTTTTCTTCCACTTGCGGCGGCGGTCGCGCGCGTGAGCGGCGGGACTTGCCGCTGCTGCCAGGAGCGCGTGGAACGGCGATTTCTGAAGATAGAACTAGCTAGCGG
This sequence comes from Planctomycetota bacterium, assembly GCA_046154185.1. GTDB lineage: Bacteria > Planctomycetota > UBA8108 > UBA1146 > JAJFFE01 > JBJXGE01. Next base: position 69,630 of record JBJXGE010000001.1, on the reverse strand, counting down.
TCGCCGGTGTCGAGACGTTTCGAGTTCGATCGAGCCCTATCACGTCGGAAGTCCGCGAGTCCGGTCGGGCTCAGCCGCACGCGGCGCGGGACGAATCGCTCCGAAAACGCGCCCGATCATCGTGAGCCGTTTCGGGTGCCGCGAAATGGCGACGGTGCAGCGGACAGCACCCCAAGGCGATCGGTACCGCACGCATCCAACACTGGCTTGCATCTGCTATCGTAGGCCGGTTGCTAGCTCACTCCAACCGGAGCTGATGCGGCGAGATCTGCTCATGAGGAGTCGCGAACATCGCTAACAGAGATTGCGCAACGTCCGTTTCATCGTTCGCGAGCTTCCTGGTCGTGCCCCTGATGCTGGCACTCGCGACAAGTTGCCGTTCTGCCGCTGAGCATCGCCGCGCGGCGGATGAGGTCGCCTTGCGCATTATCGCGTCCGGCCAGCAGCAGGCGCTCGGCCGCACAGAGAACTTCACCGTTGAACGCCCCTCTGACACTTTGCGCCAGCGGCTCATCGACTCGCAGCTGCTGCCCGTCGCGATGCTGACGCGCGTGAATCCGACACCGGTCGTGTCGGCTCAAACGGCGCCGCACACGCTCACTCTGATCGAGGCGCTCGGCCTTGGCGCCTCCAGCAGCCGCGAATATCAGAGGCGGAAGGAAGATGTGTTTCGCGCCGCGCTTGCGCTCGATCTCGCCCGCGACGCTTACCGTCTAACTTTCTCGGGACTCGTGAGTGGGCTCTACAGTGAAGACACCAGCGCTGAACCGCGCGTCGCGGGATTTTCCGAGACCGGCGATGTCGGCGTCACGAAGGTTCTCAAGAATGGTGCGAGCTTCGCGACCAGCCTCGGCATCGATCTTGTCAAGCTTCTCACAGGCGAACGACCGTCTGCACTGGGATTAGTGGCCGATGCCTCGATCAGTATTCCGCTCCTGCGCGGCGCCGGCCGCGCGATCGCGAGCGAACCGCTCACTCAAGCCGAACGCGATATCGTGTATGCGATCGAAGAGTTCGAGCGCTTCAAGCAGACTTTTGCGGTGCGGATCGCGAGCGAGTACTTCGCCGCGCTCGCGCAGCTCGATCAGGTCGAGAACGCCGAAGAGAGCTACCGGCGTTTGCTGTTCGTCTCGAAGCGTTCGCGCGAACTCGCCAACGCGGGTCGGCTTCCTGAAGTGCAAGTCGACCAAGCGCGTCAGGATGAGTTGCGGGCGCGCGACCGCGTCAACGCGGCGCGCGAGAGTTCGGATACACAACTCGATTCTCTCAAGCTCACACTCGGCCTACCGGCTGATTCGCGCGTGATCGTGGATCGTGCGGAGTTAGAGAGTCTCACGACCGCGACGCGTGAGATGTTGACGTCCATCGCGAGTCGCGAGAGTGCGGTCGCCGAAGAAGCCGGCAGCGCGCCGACAATTCCACCGCGTGGACCGCTCGAGCTCGACGAAGCGAGCGCCATCGCGCTCGCGCTCGAACGCCGACTCGATCTTAAGGTGGCGCTCGGCAGTCTCGAGGATGCAAGGCGCGCCGAACGCATTGCCGCCGACGCGTTGCGCGCCGGGCTCGAACTCAGCGGAAGCGCCGCGATAGGCGAAGGGCGTTCGCTCGGCAGTGCGGACCAGCCGGACAGTAAGCTGCGTTTCGACCGCGGCTTCTATGCCGCCGGCCTCGATCTCGATTTGCCTTGGGAACGCACCGCCGAGCGGAACGCCTACCGAAATGCCTTGATCGAAGTTGAGCGTCGACTTCGCGATGTCGAGGAACTCGAGGATCAAATCAAGAGCGATGTTCGTTTCAGTCTGCGCGTCTTGCGACGCGCGGGCGAAAGTTACCGCATCCAAATTGTCGCCACCGCGCTCGCCGAGCAGCGCGTGAACTCGACCAAGATGTTCCGCCAGGCCGGGCGCGCGGAGACGCGCGATGAACTCGAGGCGCAGGAGGATTGGCTCGCGGCGCAAGACGCACAGACGGCTGCACTCATCGACTACCGCGTTGGCGAGCTCGAGTTGCAGCGCGATCTCGGCGTGTTACACGTCGGCGGCGATGGTCGTTGGGAAGAGTTTCAGCCGGTGGCAGCAACCGATGCGAAAGTCGGTTCTGACGAATGAGTTTTCCTGAGGAACAGCACATGGATTCAAATTCGAACAAGGATGGTCGCCGGCGCGCGCGCGGTCGACTCGGGTTGCTCGTGCTTTGTCTCGGGATCGCCGTCGTGCTGATCACCAGCGTGTTGGTGTTCCGCCGCGAGGACAGCGGCGCGGCGGGTGTCGATCGCGCTGATCAACCGCTCTGCGAAGTACAACGAGGTCCGCTACGCATCAGTGTGACGCAATCCGGCACCATCAAAAACCGGGATCAAGTCGTCCTCAAGAACGAGGTCGAGGGGCGCACGACGATCATCTCGCTCGTCTCCGAGGGCTCGATGGTGAAACCGGGCGATCTCGTCGTCGAGCTGGATTCGAGTCAGTTGCAGGATGATCGGTTGGCACAACAGATCGTCGTGAAGAACGCGGAAGCCGCGCACGTCCGCGCGCGCGAGATTCTCGCCGTTACGCGTAATCAAGCGGAGAGCGATATCGCGCAAGCTGAGCTCGAGGCGCGTTTCGCGGTGGAGGATGACAAAAAGTACCAAGTGGGTGAGTATCCACAACTCCGAGATGAGGCGGCATCACGCATCGCGATTGCGGACGAAGAGCTCAAGCGCGCCGCGGATAAACTGCAGTGGTCCGAAAAACTCGCGGCAAATGACTATATTTCGAAGACTGAGCTGGAAGCCGACAAGCTGGCGCTGACACGGGCCGAGATCGACAAGAAACTGGCGGTAGGTGCGCTCGAGCTGCTCGAAGAGTACACGAAGAAACGTCGCGTCGACGAACTCGAGAGTGACATACTCCAGAAAAACCGCGCGCTCGAACGCGTCAAGCTCAAGGCGGCCGCCGACATTGTGCAGGCCGAGAAGGAGCACGAGACCAGAGAGTCCGAGCTCGAGCGCCAACGCGCGAAACTCACGAAGATCGAACAGCAGATCGAGAAATGTCGCGTCGTATCGCCGATCGCGGCGATGGTCGTTTATGCGACGTCCGGTCAAAGCAACCAGCGCGGCGGCAGCTCCGAACCGCTAGCGGAAGGGCAGGAAGTGCGAGAGCGCCAAGAACTCGTCTACTTGCCGACGGCGTCGTCGATGACGGCGGAACTCAAACTTCACGAGTCGCATCTCGACAAGGTGCGGGAGTCGATGCCGGTGATCGTCACGCTCGACGCCGTGCCGGGCCGACGCTTCGAGGGCCGCATCGCGCGGATTGCGCCCTTGCCCGATGCGCAAAGTGTCTGGATGAACCCGGATCTCAAGGTCTACAACTCAGTCGTGCATTTGACAGGTGAGACTCAAGAGCTGCGCTCCGGCATGAGCTGCCGCGCCGAGGTTCTCATCGATGAGTATGCTGACGCGCTTTACGTGCCGGTACAGGCTGTGATGCTCGTAGACGGTCGCCACACGGTGTACGTGCCGACTGCGACCGACCCAGCCCCGATCAACATCGAAATCGGACTCGACAACAACAGCGTGGTCCGCGTGCTCAGCGGGCTGGTCGCCGGCCAAAAGGTTCTGCTCGCGCCACCTTTGGAGCGCGGCGCGAAAAATACCAACGTTCCGACGGCGCCCTTCGACAACAAGAACGAACCAGTGCGCGACGCACCGTCCGGCGCGAGCAGACCGAGTGGCGCCGCGGCGGACGCGGCGCCGGGCGCCGATGGCGCGCCGCGCATGCGCGGGAGCGACGGGGCGCGTCCGGAAGGGCGGCAAGAAGGCCGCACGGGTGGCAATGAGCGTGGGCGTGGTAACCGTTCGCGCGGCGAGCGCGAGCCGCGCGATGGTGCGACACCACCGACCCCAAGCTCCGGCGAAGCACGCGGCGCGCAAGAGCGCGGCACGACGACTGAGACTCCGCGCCGTGATTAAAGGTCCGCGCAAATTTTGTGCGGACCCTTATCGAGCAGCGGCAAAAAGGGCGAGTCGATGACTGATGCGCTTTTGCGCCTCGAGGATGTGCACAAGGTCTACCCGATGGGCGGGCAAGAGGTGCATGCGTTGCGAGGCGTCGATCTGTGTTTCGCGCCGGGCAGTTTTTGGGCGATTCTCGGCGCCAGCGGCTCCGGCAAGAGCACACTTCTCAACCTCCTCGGCTGTCTCGATCAGCCGACGCGGGGTCGCTACTTGATCGAAGGGGAAGACGTCAGCCATTTCGACGACGACGAACGCAGTGCCTTGCGCTTGCGTCGACTCGGCTTCATTTTTCAGAGTTTCAATCTCATTCCGCAGCTGACGGTCGAGGAGAACATCGCGTTGCCGCTCTACTATCTTGGTTGGGAAGAGCAACGCAGCGCGGCGCGCGCGCGTGAACTCGCCCAATTAGTCGGACTCGGCGAGCGCTTGCGCCACCGGCCGATGGAATTGTCGGGCGGACAGCAGCAACGTGTGGCGGTTGCGCGCTCGCTTGCGAACGATCCGGCTGTGTTGCTCGCCGACGAACCGACCGGCAACCTCGATTCGGCGACTGGGACGCAAATCATGGAGATGCTCGGGGACCTGAACCGGCGCGGACGCACGATCATCATGGTCACGCACGAGGAGTCCGTGGCGGAGCACGCCGACTCGCGCCTCTACATGCGCGATGGTCGAGTCGATCGAATCGAGGGCCGCGCATCATGATGGGATCTCGCTTCGCGCGTGATATGCGGCTCGGCGTTAAAAATCTGCTGCTGCACACGACGCGCTCGATTCTCACCATGTTGGGCGTTGTGTTTGGGGTCGGCAGCGTCGTGGCGATGCTTGCCGTCGGCGAAGGCGCGAGCGTCGAAACTCTGGCGCAGATTCGCAGGCTCGGTAGCAACAATATTCTGATCAACTCCATCAAGCCCGTGGAGGATGAGCAAGCGGCGAGTCGGCGCTCTTTCATGAGCGTGTATGGACTCCTCTACGAAGACGAGCGTCGCATTCGGACGACGCTTCCCGCGGTGACCGCGACCGTGCCCGCGCGCGTGTTTCGCAAAGAGGGACGCCTTGGCGAGTATAGCCTCGAATTGCGGGTCGTCGGCACGACGCCGACGTGGTTTGAATTGGTGAAGCGCTCGCTTATCGCGGGACGCGCCCTGTGTGAGCGCGACTTGTCGGAGAACGCCAGCGTGTGCGTGCTCACGGAAACCGGCGCGCGCCGACTGTTCGCGACTCAGAGTACGATCGGCGAAAGCATCCGCATCGGGGCGAGTTACTTTCAGGTCGTCGGTATCATTCGCAATGACAGCGGTGGCGGCGCCATTGAAACGCCGGATCGCGATGTCGACGCCTACTTGCCGATCAACGTTTGCCGCGAGCGATTCGGCGAAATGGTCACGCGGCGCTCGAGCGGCTCGACCGACCGCGAGCTCGTCGAGCTGCAGCAGATCATCATCGAAGTCAGCGACACGGATCGCGTGGAGTCGACAGCGCTGGCAGTCGAAGCCATGCTCAAGCGCTTCCACAAGAAACTCGATTATCAAATTCACGTGCCGTTGGCGCTTTTGCGCCAGACGCAAGCGGCGAAGCGCACGTTCAGCATCGTGCTCGGCTCGATCGCCGGAATCAGTTTGCTCGTCGGTGGCATCGGCATCATGAATATCATGCTCGCGTCCGTGACGGAACGCACGCGAGAGATCGGTGTGCGGCGCGCCATCGGGGCTCGCCGCCGTCAGATCATCAGTCAATTCCTCATAGAAACTGTCGTGTTGTCGCTCTTCGGCGGGATTGCCGGCGTGGGCGTGGGGTTCGGTATTCCGTTGTTGATCGAGCATTTCGCAAAGTTGCCGACCGTGGTCACGCTTTCGAGCGTCGTGCTAGCGCTCGGCATCAGCGCCTTGGTCGGCATCGTGTTCGGCGTCTACCCGGCGCTGCGAGCGGCGCACTTGGATCCGATAGTTGCGCTCCGTCACGAGTGAGAAACCGCTGCCGGCTTTCGACCGCAGCGAAGCGCCGGCTAGGCAGAGCTTCGAGCCGAGCTATAGAATCGGCCGCCATGCCAATCTTGCCCGACGACGATCATCAAACGACCCGCGTGAATCGCAAGCCCATCACGGAGGCGCTTCCGCACGCGAAAGTCCCCACGTTGCGCGTCTTGTTGGGGCCGGATCTCGGGTTGCGCATCGATTTGAATCGCGACTTTGTTGTCATCGGTCGACGTGGGGCGGCGGATGTCAACTTGCTCGACGAGCAGATCTCGCGGCGCCACATCGGTGTGAGAAGACTCTCCGGGCAAGGCCCATTCGAGTTGTCGGATCTCGAGTCGACCAACGGCACGATGCTCAATGACGCACCGCTCAGCGCGCCGACGTTGCTGAAGGAAGGTGACAAGATCTTCATCGGTGGCACAGTGCTGAAGTTCGTCCTCGAGGACGAAGCCGAGCAAGAACATGGTCGCGTGATGATGGATTGGGCGTTCACCGATGAGCTGACCGGCCTGATCGTGCGTCGGCGTTTTTATGAGCAATTAAAATACCGCGTGCTCGACGCGGTCGCACGCCGCGAAGCTCTGGCGCTACTGATGATGGATCTCGATGGTCTCAAGCGCATCAATGACCAGCACGGTCATCCGGTCGGCGCGCACATTATCGCCCAGACCGGACCGATTATCGCGCAGGCGATCGGCGCGCGCGGTCAGGCTTGTCGCTATGGCGGCGACGAATTCATCGCGTTTCTCGATCACCATGATTGCGGCCGAGCACTCTTGGTGGCGGAGGAGATCCGACATGCCGTCGCGACGCATGAAATCGCGAAAGGCGAGCTGCGCTTGCACGTGACCATATCGATCGGCGTCGCCGCGCTCGGCCCCGCGGTCAGTGACGCCGAAATTCTCAGCCAGCTCGCCGACGCGGCGCTTTATCGAGCGAAAGCCAAAGGACGCAACGCCGTCAGCGACTGATCGCCGCACGGACACTCAATGATGATGATGTCCGCCCGCGCCGTGCGCATGACCGTGGGCGATTTCTTCGCGCGTCGCCGCTCGAACTTCCAGGATCTGAATCGCGAAATTCAATTCTTCGCCCGCCAACGGGTGGTTGAAATTGAGTTTCACTTCGTCCTCGTCGACTGCGGAGATCCAGGCGTTCGACTCCTCACCTTCTTCGTCTTCGACGTGAATCTGCATCCCCGTCTCGAGCTGCGCGTCCGCGGGGAAGCTGCTGCGCGGCACGATCTCGACATCGTCCGGATCGAACGCGCCGTAGCCGTCCACCGCTTTCACGACGAGCTTGAGGTGCGTGCCCGCCGTCTGTCCTGTGAGCTGCGACTCGAGCCCCGGAACGATGCTCGCCGTGCCGTGAAGATAGGTGAACGGATCCTGGCCTTCGGTGGAGTCGAGCACATCGCCGTTCACGCCCGTCAATGTATAGTGAAGAGTGACGACTTTGCCGTCGCTGATGCTTTCCTTGTTGCGCTGCTCGCCCATGACCGTGTCCATTCCAGCGGAGCGGGTGTCCGCGTTCCCTACTTTTTCTGCTCGATTGGCGTCCCGTATTTCAATGTATTGGGTCTCAAACCGCCAACTTCGGTCGCACTCAATAGGCGAACACGGCGCGAAGCGCAAGCGCTCCATGGCGTGGATCGGGGGGGCGCCAAGTCAATCTGGTGACTCTGCGCGCACGGCTACATCGGGACCTTGACGCCCCTAACGGTGTGCGGGCGGCCGGTGCTTTGACTCAGCGCCGCAGCTTGTTTGTCGGCTTGCGGCTTTTGTGGATAGGGGAAGGTCGATTTCGTGCGATGGTCGGTGTCATAGATCATCCAAACGATCTTCATGGCGCCACCTTTGGCGACCGCCTTTCCCGCAGCAGACCGCCCTGCGGTCGACTTCGGTTTGGCGGCGGCGCGCTCGCGCGGCGCGCCCTTCACGGCGCCGGTCGCTTTAGGCGACGACTGAGTGGCGACTGTACCTGCGGCCGCGGCCGGCGGCGCCGCGCGTTGCTTAAGCGCATTCGGCATTGCGACACCACTCGGCTTTTTCGCAGACACCAACTTGGCGGAAGCGACGTCCGCGGCTTTATTCCCAGCGCCATTTCTTGCCGAAGTGGGCTTCGCAGACGTCGATCTTGCTTTCTCGCTTTTTGCCGCCGCTTTGGACTTGGCGGCCGGAACAACTTTCACCGCGGCTTCGGCCGCTCGCCGTTGAATACGATCGCGATTGGAAGATCTACCAGCCATGCGGAGTCCTCTATCTAGCTTTTTACCTAGCAGAAGCACATTCGGAGGAAACTACCGAATGGATGGCGAAGGCGGGAAGTATAGCGAATTTTTTTACGCTGTCGAGTCGCACAGACCGACGGCAATTGCCGTGAATGCGGCGCTTATTGCCGACGCGGTTGAGAGACGCAGGGCTTGTGTCATGCTCCTGATGAGGAATAATCGCGCGCTGTCGTCGAGATTCGCTGTAGAAACCCCGCATTGCGCGGCAACCGAGAGTTGTCATGGTCGATCGCCAACCCAACGCGTCCGTGCTTTCCGGCGCCGCACCGAGCGCGAACGCCGGCGCGAATTCGGGCAAGCCCGGCCCGGATATCGTGCTCGAAGTCGAGCGTGTGCATCACTGGTATGGCAAGACGCACGTGCTCCACGATGTCAACCTCCGCGTCGCCCGCGGTCAAATCGTCGCGCTGGTCGGCCCGAGTGGTTGCGGAAAATCAACGCTACTGCGTGCCATTCTTGGTACGCATCAACCCTCGGCAGGCGAGGTGCGGGTCCATGGGGAGCGAGTCGTGCGACCGAGTCGACGCTGCGGCATGGTTTATCAACGATACTCGTTGTTCCCGTTCTTGACGGCCGAGGAAAACGTCGCCATCGGACCGATTCTCGATCAGACTTCGCTGAGTTTTCGCGCGCTGCGTTTCTTCAAATTTAGGGACTTGCGGCGAGAGTTGTTGGCGGAGGCGCGCCGGCTGCTTTGCTCGTTGCAGCTCGAGCATGCGCTGCGTCACTATCCCAGCGAGCTCTCGGGAGGAATGTGTCAACGCGTCGCCATTGCCCAGGCGATCATCCTGAAGCCGGAGATCCTCTTGCTCGATGAGCCGTTCGGCGCATTGGATGAGGCGACGCGCGAAGAAATGCAGCGCATGCTGCTCGATCTCTACGAAGAAAACCTCGCGGCGCGACGGGCCGGGCGCCAACCGCCATACACGATCGTGATCGTGACGCATGAGCTCAACGAAGCGCTCCACGTCTCTGATCGAGTGGCGGGACTTTCGCAATACTGGAATTGGGCGGCGCAGCAGCACGCGACCCCGCCGGGCGCGACGATTGTTTACGATGCGGTCGCGCCCGTCTCGGCGCCCGGGCACGAGGTCGACTTCACGAGCTTCGCGCAGCAGCGCGGCGAGATACGAGACGTTGTTTTCAATGCCGACCTGAGCGTCGTACCGCAGGCGCACGTACGGTTCTGGCAGGAATGCGCCGCGGGGCTCGGACAAGGAATCATGGCGCCATGAGTCAGCCGTCGAACGACAAGAAGTCGGTCGCCAAACAGGTGGCCGCGGCGCCGACGCCGATAACCGCGGCGACGAAGCCGATAGCCGCGGCGCCGACGCCGATAGCCGCGGCGCCGACGCCGATCAGTGCGGCGCAGACGCCGGACACAGCGGGGGCTCCGCAGTATGAGTTTTATGTCCGGTTGGCGCGAATTCTCAATTCCGGCCAAGCCCGAAGTCTGCTAGTCGCGGGGGACGTGCACGACCTCTTTTTCGCGCAACGCAGCGCATCGGCGGGCGAGTATTTGCCGATGATTCCGTTCCTCATTGAGAAATGCCGGCTCCCAGGCCTCATCATTTTGGTCTACGAGTTGAATGGTCCGGTGCGATTCGTGGACGCGGCGGATCGCGAGCGCCTGCGCGACGCGTGGGTTGCCTGGAAGTCAGGGACGAGTGGCACGGATTTGCTCTTGAGTGCGCTCGCCGATCCGCGGCGTGAACGAGATCGACAGTACTGGCTCGCGGAATTTGACCGCAATCTGCGCGAATCGATCGGGCAACCGACGCAAGCGTTGGAGCTGATGCGACAACTCACGCTGTGCTCGCGTTCACGCGATCCGGACGGTCGGCGCTATCTGGCGGAGTCGTTGTTGATCATCGTCGAAGGCGCAGATTTGTTGTTACCGGCCGGCGACGGCGATTTGGCGCGACTCGCCGGCACGGATCGCCATCGCATCAGCGTCGTGCAGGACTGGTTCTGCGACCCGGCGTTTTTGGCGGCCGACGATGCCGTCGTGCTCTTGGCGGATTCCGCCAGTCTTGTGCATCCGCGCGTCGCACGGTTGCCCCAGGTGCTGTTGCTCGAAGTTCCATCGCCCGACTTGAAAACCCGTGCGCATTACATCGAACAATTCTTGTCGAACGCCCAGACGAAGACTGCGCCGTCGGCGGCGCCCGCCGCGGCAACGCGGCCCCCTGGCATTCCGCAACTGTGGGCCGGCGTCGCCGAACTCGCGCGTTTCACGGCCGGGCTCAGTTTGCACGCGCTGCGACAATTGCTCATCGGCGCCGCGCACACCGGACAACCGCTCAAACCCGAAGATGTGATTGTGCTGGTCGAGCATCACATTACGAGCCAACTCGGCGACGATGTGGTCGAGTTCAAGAAGCCGGAGCACAGTCTCAACGACGTGCTGGGTTTCTCGCGTTTGAAGCAGTTCATCCGCGATGAGATGATTCCGCGCTTGCGCGCGACCGGACCGGACGCGCTGAGCGGCGCCGCGATCGCCGGCCCCATTGGGGGCGGCAAGACTTTTATTTTTGAGGCCGTGGCGAGCGCGTTGGATTTGCCGGTGCTCGTGCTCAAGAACATCCGCAGCCAATGGTACGGTCAGACGGACGTCATTTTCGAACGACTGCGCCGCGTCTTAGAGGCGCTCGACAAGGTGGTAATTTTTGTCGATGAAGCTGACACGCAATTCGGTGGGGTCGGCGCCGAAACGCAAGACACGGAACGTCGGTTGACCGGCAAGATCCAAGCGATGATGGCGGACCCGCGTCTGCGCGGTCGCATTGTCTGGTTGTTGATGACGGCGCGCATTCACTTGTTGTCGGCGGATATTCGCCGGCCGGGTCGGGTTGGTGACTTGATTATTCCCGTGCTCGATCCGAGCGGTGCGGATCGCCGTGAGTTTTTGGCGTGGGTGCTGAAGAGCGTGCGACGCGTCGCCGCCACGGACGATGAACTCGCGCGCCTCGACGCCTTGACGAGCGACTACTCCGCCGCCGCTTTCTCTTCATTGCGTTCGCAATTGCGCGCCCGCGCCGGCGCGACCGGCGGTGAGCTGCCGTTTGCGGCCATCGAGGAAATCGTCCGCGATCATTTGCCACCGGCGATCCAACGGACGCGCCGCTACCAAACCTTGCAGGCGCTCGTCAACTGCACGCGGCGTTCGTTGCTTCCGGATCCGACCGTCAGCGACGACGAGCGCGCCGGCTGGCAACGCGAGATCTTGCTACTGGAAGCGCAAGGCATTCGTTGAGGCGTCGGACACGCGTTGCTCGCGTCATTTCGCTTGCGCTTCAACAGGCTGGCGCTATCTTCTCGCTCCTTGCGTCCCAGTAGTTTTTCTTGGCGCCATCAGCGGTGAAGCATGCAAAAAATCGTCGTTAAGAATCCCGTGGTCGAGCTCGATGGCGATGAGATGACTCGGATCATTTGGAAGGCCATCAAAGAGACGCTGATCCTGCCGTACTTGCAAGTGCCGATCGAGTACTACGATCTCGGCATCGAGCACCGCGACGCGACCGCGGATCAAGTCACCATTGAGGCCGCGCACGCCATCAAGAAACATGGCGTCGGCATCAAGTGCGCGACGATCACGCCGGACGAGGCGCGCGTCAAAGAGTTCAACTTGCGCCAAATGTGGAAGTCGCCGAACGGCACCATCCGCAACATTCTCGATGGCACCGTGTTTCGCGAGCCGATCATCTGTCGCAACGTTCCGCGCTTGGTTCCGGGCTGGACCGATCCGATCGTGATCGGCCGCCACGCTTTCGGCGATCAGTATCGAGCGACCGATTTTGTCGTGCCGGGGAAGGGGCGGCTGACGATGCGCTTCGAGCCCGCCGATGGCAGTGCACCCCGCGACTATCAGGTATTCGATTTTCCGGGCGCCGGCGTCGCGCTCGGGATGTACAACCTCGATGACTCGATTCGCGGCTTCGCCCGCGCTTGCTTGCGTTACGGGTTGGAACGGCGCTGGCCGGTTTACTTGTCGACCAAGAACACGATCTTGAAGGCGTATGACGGCCGCTTCAAAGATCTGTTCGCCGAGATCTATGAGCGCGAGTTTCGGCGCGACTTCGAGGCGGCCAGCATCACGTATGAGCATCGCTTGATCGACGACATGGTCGCGTCGGCGCTCAAATGGTCCGGGAAGTTTGTTTGGGCCTGCAAGAACTACGACGGCGATGTGCAGTCAGATAGCGTCGCGCAGGGCTTCGGTTCGCTCGGTCTCATGACCTCCGTGTTGCTGACGCCGGACGGCAACATCGTCGAGGCCGAAGCGGCGCACGGCACAGTCACGCGCCACTATCGAATGCATCTGCAGGGCAAGGAGACATCGACGAATCCCATCGCTTCGATCTACGCGTGGACGCGCGGGCTGCGGCATCGGGCGAAGCTCGACCACAACGAGGCGCTGCGAAAATTTGTTGAGACGCTCGAAGGTGTCTGCGTCGAAACCGTCGAGGCGGGCCACATGACGCGCGATCTCGCGTCGCAAATCGGTCCCGATCATCCGTGGCTGAACACGCAGCAGTTTCTCGGTTGGATCGCGTCCGGCCTGCGCACCCGACTCAAGGCTGCGCACTCCTGAATGGTCCTAGATGTCGGTGACTGCGACGTCTCACACGCGTGAATAGGAGCGCAGAAGCCTTGCTCAGTTTCCAACTTTCCGCTGAACAACAAGCTCTTAAAGAGATCGCCGCGCGTTTTGTGCGCGAACAGGTTATTCCGCGCGCGGCGCATCACGATGTGACCGGCGAGTTTCCGCTCGATCTTGCGCGTCAAGCTTTCGAGATTGGCTTAGTGAACATCACGATTCCCGAAGAGTACGGCGGCGGCGGACTCGGCTGCGTCGAGGAAGCGATCGTGACGGAAGAGCTGAGTTACGGGTGCGCCGGCATCGCGATCAGCATGACGGTCAACAATCTCGCGAGCGTGCCAGTGAAACTCGCGGGCAACGAGAGCGTGAAGCGACGCTACTTGGGCCAGTTGACCAGCGAGTATGCGAACGCGTCCTATTGTCTGTCGGAGCCGAACGCGGGCTCCGACGTCGCGGGTCTCGAGACCCGCGCGGTCCGGCGCGGCGACAAGTATGTGTTGAATGGCACGAAGGCGTGGGTGTCGGGCGGCGCCTACGCGCGCTGGTTTGTCGTCTTCGCGTATACCGACCGCGCCGCGGGTCGCAAGGGTATGAGTGTTTTTGTGGTGCCAGCCGATTCCCCGGGCATCCAAGTCGGCAAGAAGGAAGACATGATGGGGCAGCGGGCCTCGAACACGGTCTTCATCACTTTTGACGATGTCGAAGTCCCGGCCGATCACCTGCTCGGCGTCGAAGGCGATGGCTTTCGCATCGCAATGATGACCTTTGATCGCACGCGCCCGGGCGTCGCCGCGGCGGCGGTCGGGCTCAGCCAACGCGCCCTCGATGAGTCACTGCGCTACGCGAAAGAGCGGCAAGCCTTCGGCAGTCGGATCGCGGACTTTCAGGCCGTCCAGTTCATGCTCGCTGACATGCAGAAAGACGTGCTTGCGGCGCGACTCTTGACTTGGCACGCCGCGTGGCTCATCGATCACGACCAACGCAACACGCTGCATTGCTCCGCGGCGAAGCTCTTTGGGGGCGATGCGGCGATGCGGATCGCCACCGACGCCGTGCAAATTTTCGGTGGCTATGGGTACTCGAAGGAATATCCCGTTGAGAAGTTGATGCGCGACGCCAAAGTGCTGCAAATCTATGAAGGCACGAATCAAATCCAACGCTTGATCATCGCCCGCCAAATGCTGGCGGATTAGGTTGAGTCGTTTTCATCGGTGCCGATGGACCGGCGTTGGTCCATTGGCGGCACCTCTTAAGTTCGTCGCAGAATCGCGCCCGAGGCCAAGCCGGCGCCAAAGGCAACGTCGATTTCGAGTTGTCCCTTTGGCGGCGGACCGAGACGATCGCGCACATCGCGATAGCCGAGCGGAATCGAAGCCGTCGACGTGTTGCCGAAATTTACGACGCCGTCGGTATAGACTTTGTCGAGCGGAACCGCGAGTCGCTCGGCGACTTTCTCCACGATGCGAAGATTCGCTTGGTGCGGGTAAAGATAGCCGATGTCGGAAACTGTAATCGGGCGTGCTGCGGTCTCGTTATAGCGGGCAATCACCGCCTCGACATCGCGGGCCATCGTCTCGACCGCGATCGCGTAGATGCGCGGGCCATCCATCCGCAGATATGGGCGCGGTGCGGTCTCGTCGTGCGAGAACGCTCGCGCGCTCTTCACCGTGATTTGCGGCGCGAGCACGGGCGTCGAGTAAAGCAAATCGCCGTGGTTGCCTTGCGCGTGGGTGTGAATCGCGAGAATCTCGCCCGGCGCGTTTTCTGACAGCACGACCGCGCCAGCGCCGTCGCCGAGCAGCACGCATGTGCTGCGATCCGTCCAGTCAGTGATGTGCGAAAGCCCATCGACACCGATCACGAGTGAGGTCATCGCGCGGCCGTGTCGAACGCGTTCGACGAAAGCCTTGTTGTACGCTTCCTCCATCGCATAGACGAAGCCCGCGCAACCGGCTGCGACATCCGCGGCCGATGCCGCGTGCGCGCCAATCTTGCGCTGGACTTGGGTCGCGAGACTCGGGAACCGCATCCAGGTGTTGACCGCCACGCGGATGTCGGTAATTTTGTCCGCCGTGACGCCCGCATCCGCGAGCGCCGCTTCGGCTGCGGCGACGGCCATGTCGAGCACACCCTGGTCTTCGGACAAGATGCGGCGCGTGCGGATTCCCGTCCGCCGGCGGATCCATTCGTCCGAGGTGTCGACCACCAACGCCAGTTCATCGTTGGTGAGCACGGTCGGCGGCACGTACGCGCCGTATCCTGTAATGCCGATCGAAGGGCGTTCCTTCGAGGTCATCGGAGTTCCGATTTGGTTTACTCCATTCGAATTCCGCTCACGATTGCTGAGCTGCTCAACGCGTGTGAGCGGCTAAACGGCGTGAGCGGCTCAACGCGCGCCGAATTGTCGGAGATTGCGCGCGGCCTGACAATCATCGCTCTGTCACGACTAGGAACTGATCTGTAATTTTTTTGTATGCGGCGACTGGCGCCGGGGTCAGCGGACGGCGGCCAAGGTCGCGTCACCCTCCTTGGCCGGCGCCCGCGGCAAGTGCCAGTGGCAAAAGCATCTGAGTCTGGCGGTCGGTGCGCGTCGGCGCCGAAGGATTGGTGAAATTCATGCAGCCAGTCGCGAGCCACGCCGAGACCGTATTCGAATCGCGCGGCGTCACGAAAATCTATGACATGGGAGAAGTCTCGGTGCACGCGCTGCGCGGCGTCGACTTGGACCTCTACGCCGGAGAACTCGTCGTGCTCCTCGGGCCATCGGGAAGCGGCAAGTCGACGCTGCTCAACATTCTCGGCGGACTCGACACGGTGACCGCCGGTCGCGTCAGTTATCACGGCCGCGAATTGTCAGCAGCTTCCGACCGCGAGCTCACCGAATATCGACGTCACCACGTCGGGTTTGTGTTTCAGTTCTATAACCTCATCCCAAGTCTCACCGCGCGCGAAAACGTCGCGATCGTGACGGAGATTGCGCGCGATCCGATGACGCCCGAGGAAGCGTTGGGACTCGTCGGCTTGGCCGCGCGGCTCGACCACTTTCCAGCGCAACTTTCAGGTGGAGAACAACAACGGGTCGCCATCGCGCGCGCGATCGCAAAGCGTCCCGCCGTGCTCTTGTGCGACGAGCCGACGGGTGCGCTCGACTCGGCGACCGGTGTGCGAGTACTAGAAGCGTTGCATCTCATCAATCGCGAGTTGGTAACGACCACGGCGATCATCACGCACAACGCGAGCATCGCCGCGATCGCAAATCGCGTCGTTCGGCTCGCCGACGGTCGGATCGCGAGCGTCGAGCGTAACGCGACGCCGGTCTCGCCGCAGGAAGTTTCTTGGTAATGCGACTTCGCACTATCGACAAGAAAGTGCTCCGCGACTTGATCGGGCAGCGCGGCCCGGCAGGTGCGATTGCGCTCGTCATCATGTGCGGCGTCGCGACGTTCGTCATGGCGCTCAGCACGCGCGTGACACTCGAGCGCACCCGCAGGGACTACTACCGCGCGGGCCAGTTCGCGGATGTGTTTGCCAATTTGGTGCGGGCACCCGAACAGTTGGCGGCGCGCATCGCCGAGATCCCGGGCGTCGTGCGGGTCGAGACGCGTGTGTCGGGCGCCGCGCGACTCGAAGTCGGTTCGAGCGGCCGGCCGCTCACGGCGCAGCTCGTTTCACTCCCGCGCGTCGGACAGCCCGAGCTCAATCGCTTGCATCTGCGACTCGGTAGCCTTCCGGACTCCGATCGCGAAGGCGAAGTCGTCGTGAGCGAGGCATTCGCCGAAGCAAACCGGTTGCGTCCGGGCGCTCAGCTCGCCGTCATCATTCATGGTCGCCGACGCGTGCTCGAAGTGTGCGGCTGGGGGCTCGCGCCCGACTTTATCTTTCCCATCGCGCCGGGCTCCATCGTGCCGGACTTCACGAGTCACGCGATCATTTGGATGGCCCGGCCGCAACTCGCCGCGGCGCTCGATCTCGATGGATCCTTCAATGAAGTTGCACTCTCGATTGTCGCCGGCACGCGAGCGGAGGATGTCATCAGCAGTCTTGACGGTTTGCTCGAACCGTACGGCGGGCGCGGCGCCTACGCGCGAAGCGATCAGCCATCCCATCGGTATCTGAGCGAGGAAATGCGACAGCTTGCGACCATGGCGACCCTGTTTCCCTGCATTTTCATGTCCGTCGCGGCGTTCCTGCTCAATGTCGTGGCGAGTCGGTTAGTGGCGACGCAGCGTGAGCAGCTGGCGGCGCTCAAGGCTTTCGGCTACCCGAATCTCGCGATCGGTTTGCACTACTTGAAAACAATGCTCTCGATTGTCGTCGTCGGTGTCGCCGCCGGCATCGTTGCCGGCGCTTACCTCGGCGACGCGATGTCTCACATGTACATGAAGTTCTACCGTTTCCCGAGCCTCCACTACTGGCTCGAACCTTGGATTGCGCTCGCCGCGCTCGGCATCAGTGCGTTGGCCGCGACTGGCGGAGTTGCGTTCTCGGTGCGCCGCGCTGTGACACTACCACCCGCACAGGCGCTGCGGCCGGAACCGCCAGCGCGCTACCGGCGCGCGCTTTTCGAGCGCTTCGGGTTCGGTCTCAAGTTTGCCCAGACGACGCGCATGATCTTGCGCCATCTCGAACGACGCCCGGTTCGCACGTTGTTGTCGCTCGTCGGGCTCGGCTTCGGTTCGAGCGTGCTGGTGGTCGGCATGTGTTTTGAAGACTCGGTCGCCAACTTGATTCGTCGGCAGTACGGCAGCGCCAATCGCGAAGATCTAGTCGTCAGTTTCGTCGAGCCGGTGGCCCGCAGCGCTTGCTTCGACTTGCGCGCGGTGCGTGGCGTGACGCGCGTCGAGACAACGCGAACCGTCGCCGTGCGGTTGGTCGCTGGGCATCGTCGTCATCGAACGACCATTCAAGCGTTCGAGCCCGGCGCCGATCTGCATCGACTCCTCGACCGCGAGTTGCGGCCTATTGAAATGCCGCAACACGGCTTGGTGCTCACGCAGTTTCTCGCCGAAATGCTCGCCGTCAAGCCGGGCGACTTATTGACGGTAGAAGTGCTCGACGGAACGCGGCCCGTACGCGAAGTGGTGCTGGCCGGGCTCGTGCAGCAGTTTGTCGGAGTTGGCGCCTACATGGACCTAACGGCGCTCAATCGCGTGATGCGCGACGGCGACTTGATCACCGGTGCGTTCTTGGCGGTCGATCCGCTCTTCGAACGCGATGCGCTCGCCGAGTTGCGAGGCATGCCGCGCATCGCCGGCACCGTCTCGCAACAGAATGAGCTGGAGAGTCTCGTCCGCACCATGCAGCAACAGCTTCTTATCTTTGCGACGTTCAACATAGTGATAGCGGTGGCGATCGCCTTCGGCGTGGTCTACAACAGCGCGCGCATTTCGCTCGCCGAGACCGAACGGGAACTTGCAAGTCTGCGCGTGTTGGGCTTCACACGCGGCGAAGTTGCCGCGATCCTACTGGGCGAGCTTGCGCTCCTGACGCTTGCGTCGATTCCACTCGGGCTGTTGATCGGCCGCGGTTTGAGTGCTTTCATGTTTTCCGTGATTGAGACCGAGCTGTTTCGCGTACCGCTCGTGATCGAGCCGAGCACGGAGGCGTTAGCGGCGACCGTGATGATCCTGAGCGCCGTGATTTCGGCGCTCGTTGTCACGCGCCGACTGTCGCGTCTCGACCTCGTCGCAGTACTGAAGAGCAAGGAGTGAAATGGCGAAGCGGCGCCGCGGTTACGGTATTTGGTTGCTCGTCGCCGCCGGCGTCTTGCTGATCGGTTACGGCTTCGTGCCGCGCGCGCTCGATGTCGAAGTCGCGCGCGTCGAACGCGCGCCGCTCCGCGAGACGGTCGAAGAACTCGCGCGCACGCGCCTGCGCGATCGCTTCGTCGTGTCGGCGCCGATCGCTGGCGTCGCCGCCCGCATCACATTCGAAGTGGGAGATCGCATCGAAGTGGGCGCCCAGCTCGCGACGCTTGCGCCGCTCCGTTCATCCACGCTCGACCCGCGCAGTCTCGTCGAGGCGACCGAGCGCGCCGCCGCCGCCAGCGCGCGTCTCGAACGCTCGCAAGCCGCGCTCGAAGCGGCGGCGACAGATGCCGAATACTGGCGGGCCGAGAGCGCCCGTCGCACGGAGCTCTACGAGCGAAAGATCATCACGTTGCAGGAGCTTGACATCGCGCGCACGGAATCCCGTCGCGGCGCCGCGCTCGAGCGCAGTGCGCATTTCGATGTCGACACCGCGCGCCACGAAGCGCTCGCCGCCGCCGCGGCGTTGCGTTACGGCGGGGCGAGCGAAGATGGCCAGGCCGTCACGCCGATTTCTATCACTTCGCCGGTGGCTGGTGTCGTGCTCGCCGTTCGCCATGAGAGCGAAGGCGTCGTGGCGGCGGGCACTGCGCTCCTCGAGGTCGGCGATCCCGCTTCACTCGAAGTCGTCGTCGAAGCTTTGTCATTTGATGCCGTGCGCATGCAACCCGGGTACGCTGTCGAGTTGTCGCGTTGGGGCGGGGAGCGCTCACTGACCGGCGTCGTCGCCCGCGTGGAACCCGTCGGGTTTACCAAAGTTTCCGCGCTCGGCGTCGAAGAGCAGCGCGTGCTGGTGATCCTCGAACTCATGTCTCCCGCCGCGGAATGGCGCGCGCTCGGCGATGGTTATCGCTTGGAGGCGACGATCGTCGTTTGGTCGGCGCCCGACGCGCTCGTGGCGCCATCCAGCGCCCTGGTACGCTCGGGAAGCGGCTGGTCAGTGTTCACAGTCAAAGCCGGCCGCGCGGAGCTTACGCCGGTCGAGATCGGCCATCAGAGCGCCGCGCGAGTCGAGATTCTCAGCGGCCTCGCGGCCGGCGACACCGTGATTCCGCACCCCGATCCCGCGCTGGTTGCGGGGATTCGTGTCCGCGTGAAGTGACGGTTCCTACGTTCCGCTTACTCTCCGTCGCCATCGGCGCTACACTCTCGCCGCAATTCGCAAGGGGCGCCGGAGCCGTCGACCACGTGTCAACGGCTGCCGGCTGAGAAGTACCCGTTGAACCTGATCCGGCTCGTACCGGCGGAGGGATGCGAAATGGCTGCGCACTCGAGCGCACTATTTTCCTCTCTTCGGATCGACGCTGCCGGTGCGGTTCTCGAACGAGGACAACGCCATGATTCCAGCCTTCGATCCCGATTCAACGCGCGCGCCACTGCCGATTCATGGCGCGGGAAATCCTTCGTCGACGGCGGCCGGCACATCACCAGGCAGTTTCGCTTTGGCGCCCGACATCGGAGGAGCGCGCACGTATGCATCGCCGGACACGCCCGGCATGCCGGCGCCTTCGACGAAGACCGCTTGGGATTTCCTGCCGATCGGCTGGCGGCGCGGCGCCGATGGTTTTTGTGTCGCGCCCGCCGGGTTCCAACCGGTGACGCAACTCGAGCACGCGCGCCTCGGCAACATCACGCCGCAGATGCGGCGCGTCGCCGAGCGCGAACGCCATCTCACCGCTGAGCAAGTGCGGGATGAAGTCGCCGCGGGGCGCATGATTATCCCTGCGAATACCGTACATCTCGGCTATCAGCTCGATCCCATGTGCATCGGCCGCGCCTCGCGCACCAAGGTCAACGCCAACATGGGGGCGTCGCCGGTTTCGTCGAGCACCGCCGAAGAAGTTGAGAAGTTGCGGTGGGCCGAGCGCTGGGGCGCCGACACGGTGATGGATCTCTCGACGGGTGGAAATCTCGACGAGTGTCGCGAGGCGATCGTGCGCGCGTCGCGCGTTCCAATCGGCACCGTGCCGATTTACGCGATGATCATCGGCCGCCGAATCGAAGATCTCACCGAAGAAATCATCTTGGCAGGGCTCGAGCACCAGGCGCGCCAGGGCGTCGACTACTTCACCATCCACGCGGGCGTGCTGCGCGAACATCTGGCGTCGGTGAAGCGCCGGCTGATCGGCATTGTGTCGCGCGGCGGTTCGCTACTCGCGAAGTGGATGCTGGTGCACGGCCGGCAGAATCCCATGTACACCTTGTTCGACGACATTTGCGCACTCATGCGCCGGTACGACGTCAGCTTCTCGCTCGGCGACGGGCTGCGTCCGGGCGGACTCGGCGATGCGACGGACGAGGCCCAACTCCGCGAACTCGCGACGTTGGGTGAGCTCACGGAGCGTGCGTGGTCACACGGTTGCCAGGTGATGGTGGAAGGACCCGGTCACGTACCTTTCGATCAAATCGAATACAACATGAAGCTCGAGCGGCGAGTCTGCCACGGCGCGCCCTTTTACGTGCTCGGACCGTTGGTGACGGATATGTTCCCGGGCTATGACCACATCACGTCGTGCATCGGTGCGACCGCGGCGGCGTATCACGGCGCGTCGATGTTGTGTTATGTGACGCCGAAGGAGCACCTCGGATTGCCAAAGCAGGACGACGTCAAACAGGGTTGCGTCGCGTACAAGATCGCGGCGCACGCGGCCGACGTGGCGCTCGGAATTCCAGCGAGCCGCGATCGCGATGACGATCTCACGAAGGCGCGCGCGGCCCTCAACTGGCAGAAACACTTCGAATTGTCGTTCGATCCCGATTTTGCGCGGGCGCTGCATGACGAAGATCTCGATGTCGACACCGACTTCTGCGCCATGTGCGGTCACGATTGGTGCAGCGTGCGCATCTCCAAGGAAATCGTCGAGTTCGCTTCCGGCAAAGCCGATGGCTTCGAGCGTGGACGCGCGCGCGTGAGCGCCGCGCTGACGGCGGAACAGCAGGCGGTGCTCGAGCAGCGAGGCGTGTTGCGTCCCGACGAGATTCACCGGCTCGCGCAGAAGACGCGCGTCGCAGTCGGCGCCGCTGTTGGGCAGAAAGCGAGTTGTCATTCCGACGCAGTCGACAGTTCGACTGCCCAGAAAATTCAGTCCGTAGAGATCTCGCGTGGAGCCGGCTAAGTCCGGGCGCCCGCATTGGCGGCGCCGGATTATCACTCGGCGCGCGTGCTACCGGATCATCGCGGCGGCGTGCTTATTCGCGGCGGTTGGAGGCTGCATGCTGTGGATGCCCGGTTCGAGTTACCACGGCCCGCCTGCGCAGCCGAATGGTGCGGAACTCGAGCAAACCCTGCGCGCGCATGTCGTCGAACTTGCGGATCGCATCGGCCCGCGCCATGTCGGCGCGTACGACGGACTCGTCGCCGCCGAGCAATTCATCGCGGCGCAAATGAGTGCTGCCGGCTATCAGGTTGCGTATCAGGAATACAGGTCGAGCGGCCGCACGGTGCGCAACATCGAGGTCGAGATTGCCGGCTCGTTGCGCGCCGCCGAGTTGTTGGTCATCGGTGCGCACTATGACTCTTGCGAAGACACGCCGGCAGCGAATGACAATGCCAGCGGGGTCGCCGCTTTGTTGGAACTGGCGCGGCGCTTTCACGGCAAGCGACCGCTTTGTACGCTGCGTTTCGTGGCGTTCGTCAATGAGGAGCCGCCGCACTTTCAAACGTCGCAAATGGGCAGCCTCGTTTATGCGCGTCGGTCTCAAGAACGTGGCGAGCGCATCGTCGGCATGGTGAGTCTCGAGACGATTGGATATTTCAGCGACGAGCCGAAGAGTCAGAAATATCCGCCCATCGTCGGGTGGCTCTATCCTTCGGTCGGCAACTTCATCGGATTCGTCAGTGACACGTCGTCGCGCAAGTTCCTGCGCAGTTTTGTCGGCGCGTTTCGAGCGCACGCCAAGATCCCGTCGGTGGGGGCGCCGTTACCCGGCGCAATTCCCGGCGTCGGCTGGTCGGACCATTGGTCTTTTTGGCAAGCGGGCTATCCGGCGATCATGGTCACAGACACCGCGCCGTTTCGATATCCGCATTACCACGAACCGACGGACACGCCCGAGAAACTCGACTATCGAAGAATGGCGCTCGTCGTCGAGGGCGTCGAGCAGGCGATCGAGGAGTTGGCTTCGCGACCGTAACGGCGCGGATTTGCGGTGGTCGCTGCGCCCGCCGCAGACGCGCCAGTCCGAAGCAGTTATTTCGGTCGTTAGAAAATTCTTAAGTCGCAACTTGTTCACTTGTTAACCGCGCTCGCTCGATCCCTTCTCGACGCGACGTTGTGCGCTTTTCTCTTGGATCGCTCTTTCCTAGCTGGGAGTTCGTGGTCCGGGACGAGGCTAGCGTGATAGCCCGGTTGTCTATTTTTCTCGATCACGAACTCCCGTTAGTTTTCTTTCGAACCTGCCAAAGTTCACCGTGCGTCACGACCACGCAATGATCTTAGGAGCCGATCTTAGGAGCCGATCTTAGGAGCCCGAGTGTGAGCGCCGCGATCCCGATGAGCGCGCCCCCGACGATGCCCGCGACGTGCGAGCCAGCGTAGAGTCGCACGCCGAGGCGCTGCGTCAGTTCGGCGTCTTGATAGAGCCAACCGCCGACGCCGAGTTCCAATAGAGCGCGGGTCGTCAACAACAACAGCACGCCGACTGCCGCGGCTCGCAACCATCGAGCGCGGTCTCGATCCGCTGCGAGTGAAGTGAGGAAGAGCGCGACGAGTCCGTGTATAACACCCGACAATCCTTCATAGCTCCGCCAATCGGCGTGGAGAATTCGAACTCCGCAAGCCACCATCAACATCAAGAACAACAACTCGAGTGCATAGCGCTTCGCGCCGACGCGGCGCTCCCGCCACACGCCGGCGACGAGCCAAAGGGGCAAATCCATGAGCACGTGCGCAAGCGATGCGTGGGCGAAATGCCCGGTGAGCGGTCGCCACCACTGGCCGGTCGCGAAAGCCGTTTCGCGATCCTGCGACAGCTCATGAAGGCCGACGACGATCGTGCACGCGATCGCGAAGCCCGCCAAGAAGAGCGTGATCGGAGCGAACGCGCGAATCTTCACGCCGGCTCGGAATAACCCGAAGTGCGCCGCCGGCGACAAACGCGGGCGGCGCCGACCAGCACCGACAGCGCGAGTATTCCACCGATCGTCAACGCGTCAACCGCGCCGCCACCGCCTTTTTTCGGTGGTGGTGCTGCCGGTTGTGTGTCGATCGACACTCCGTCGCTATCGACGAGCGCGAGGCAACTCACCGTCCCGAGATAGCCCGCAATCTGATCGCGGCTTGAAGTGCTGAACTCGCTCAGCGTCGCGCCCGAGACTTGCGGATGCATGATGTAGAGCGGCGGCGGGGTACTCGTGTCGTGACTCGCGCCAAGAATGTGTCCGAGCTCGTGTGCGACGACAACGTGCATGAAGGACAATCCTTCGAAGTCTTCCGTGAGCGAGAACGCGAAATCCAATCGGCACGCGACCGCCGAGTAAGCGAGTCCCGAAGCGCTACCCGTGAATTCTCGACCGGAGAACAAGTGAACCGAATCGCGTTCGACGTGTGCGAAGTTGGCGAGCCAATAGCCGCGCAGCTCCGCCATGATCTCGGCGGCGGCAAACGCTTCGTACGGGTCGCCGGCGTCTGCCCAGATATTGATGTGAGCGATCTCGATCGTGACGCCGAGCTGTTCGCGCAACACCGCGTCCGCGGCATTCATCGTTGCTTCGATCTCTGCGACGGTGCCCGAGCCGTAGCGCAAGAAATACTCGTGGTCGGCGTCGACGGCCACTTCCAGCACTTTGAAAGTCTCGACCGCGGCAAGCTCGGGCTCCGGCGCTCCCGCTTCGTGGACCGTGGCTGTCCCAGCGACCGACGCGGGCGCCAAATCGAGCAACACTTCGGCGCCGCACAGGAGCGGCGTGTCATCCGTCAGCTCGGAGGCCGCAACGACGTGGTGTTGACCGGCGCCGCGCTCGGGCGCGGGGGTGATGAGCCACCATTCATCGTCCATGCGAATTTGTCCGCGCAGGAATTCATCCGCCACTTCGCTCAGTCGGACGTCGCTCGCCCGGACGCCGCGAACGGCGCCGCTGTAGGTCGCCGACGGCCGCAACGGAAAGACGTCGAGTGCGCCCGGCGGGGACGCGGTCAAAAAGAACTTTGCGGAACGCAACGGCCGTACTTTGACGTCGAGCTCCAACACGCGGTCGCGCAACGCCAACCGGAATGGCACGCCGCCGCTCGCCGCGCGCTGCAAGGCGCGCGCATCGATGTCCACCCACTCGCCGGCCGGCTCCGCCGCCGATGCGGTGGTCGCTGGCCAAGTCGCGAGCAAGAGACCGCAAATCAATAAAGCTGCCGACGGCAGCGAACGGAGTCCGCTGCGGATGGCTTCTTCATTAGCGCGCAAATGCCTCCTCGCTGCCGTCGATGATCCGCGGACCGAGACGTCGAATTGTAGCGGGTCCGCAGATCCCGCGCCGCGCGCGTGCAAATGAGCCGCCAGCGGGTGCGAGTGCGACCCAATCGACCAATCGACCTACTTGGAATAGCGGAGCGAGTCGGGAATTGCAATCTTCTGGTCGTTCGACGGGGCGCGAGGTTGCCGGGGTGGCGCGGGCGGCGGGTGCTAACCGTCGAGCCGAACTGGCATGGGTCAGGCTTTGGGTCAGGCTTGCACCAAACGTCTGTAAACTCCCGCTTACACGCCTACGCGTTGGCTCGCGCGTTTTAGCGCTGCGCCGAACACGAATAAAAGGATCGCGAGTGTGATCGGATCGAGCGGGCCGCCACCGCCGCCGCCGCTCGCCGGCACGCCGGGGCTCGGGCCGGGCGGCGGCGAGCCGCCGCCGGAACCGGGCGGTGGCGATTCTTCGATCTGCTCCAAGCACGACACAGTGTCGAGATACGCGAGAATCTGCGTCGTGCTGCCGTCGCTGTATTCATCGAGCACTTGGCTCGAGAGACTCGGATACATGACGTACTGCGGCGATGTGCCGGAAGTGTCGTGGCCGGCGCCGAGATTGTGGCCGAGCTCATGCGCCGTGAGGAGCGGCATGTACGCGCTCGAAACGAGATCTTGCGAGAGTCCATAGGCAAAACTCGTCACGCAGATCACGCTCGTGTAAGCGATGCCGACCGTGCTGCCGTCGAGGTCTTTGCCAGTGAACAAGTGCACGACATCTCGATCGACTTCCGGAAACGACATGGTCCACGCGGTGCGAAGTTCTTGGAGCAAAGTCGACGCCGCCGTTGCCGTGTACGGGTCCGGCTCGGACACCCATGTGTGGATGCTGACGATCGAGAGCGTCACGCCGAGTTCCGCGCGCATGATGCCGTCAACTTCGTTGAGCGTCGCTTCGATCTCCGCAACCGAGCCGGCGCCGTAGCGCGCATAGAACTCCTGATCGGCGTCGACCGCGATTTCGAGCACGCGCAAGAGCGTGCCAGCGGCAATCGGCGGCGCCGAATCGCCCTCGACGGCGGGCGCGCTCTGAGCTGCGGCACTGCCGTCGAGCGCTTCGACGCTCAGCAGCGCTTCGCACTCACCGTGAAACCGCGAGTCGAGCGCGGTATCCGCGTACACTTGATGCTCACCACCCGTCGCGTGAGCGTCCGCCGTGGTCGGAGTCACGAACGTCCAACCTTGCGAGTCTCTGACGTAGCCGCGCACTCCGCCGCGACACGCGCTCAATCGAACTTGGCTCTCGGCTTCGCCGATGACGGTTCCCGAGTAGGTTTTCGAATTTCGCAGGTGCATCGCTTCGCTGTGACCTAACGGGCCGGCGCTGATGCTGAACCGCGGGGACCGCAAATCAACCGCATGCAACGCAAGCGCGAGCGTGCGTCCGCCGAGTTGCAAGACGAACGGCGTGCCGTTGCGTGCCGAGGATTCGAGTTCCTCACTCGTCAGGTTTTGAAGCTCGAAGGCACTCGGCGAGCGCGGCTGTTGCGCAGCCACGAAGCCCGAACTCGCGCAGAGTATCGCCAGC
The DNA here is from genome assembly GCA_046154185.1 of Planctomycetota bacterium. GTDB lineage: Bacteria > Planctomycetota > UBA8108 > UBA1146 > JAJFFE01 > JBJXGE01. Next base: position 42,973 of record JBJXGE010000001.1, on the reverse strand, counting down.
GTCGCGACGGTTCCGATGCGCGTGCGGAGTCGCGCGGCGTTGCTGTAAATCATTGGCGAGTCGCTCCATCTCCGCAGGGAGGAGCGGCAAGAACGAGACCTGCGCGCGCGACTCGTGCGTGCTTCGGCGGCGCGACCACCGAGCAGAGCCAACGAAATCCTGCCGGGCAGTTCGCCCGGTCGCAGACGCGGAAGCCCAGCGGTGGTCGGGGTGCAAGGAGCGCAAGAACGCGCCTACGGTCGGCGGTTCAAACGCACGCAGATGAGGTGTTCGAAGCTGTTTTGGCAACGCGGAACGACAGCGCTCGACGCGCGGTCGCTCGCGCAGAGGAATCGGCCGCGACACGGATAAGAGCGCAGCAACGACAGTTGGCTCGGAGTGGCCGAAGGCGCCGCCGGGCGCGCATCGCCGCGGCGACAGATCACGGTGCTGCGGGTGGCATCGACCCGCAAGTTGATCGTGTTGATCTGGTCGAGTTCCAGCTCGAAGAAGATCTGATTGTCGATGCGAACCCCTGCCATACCCGACGGCACGGAAAACTCGAAATACAACCAGGCTTCGCTGGGCCCGACTTCCTTGCCGATCCACGCGAGGCGCGCCAACGAACCACTCGGCAATGTGACGACGAAGACGGCGCGCAAGTAATCCGCGAGCAAGCGGTCGACATCCGCGTGCAGGTCGAGATCAAGCCGCCGGCCGGTCCGCACCAGGAGCGCGCGTTCGAGATCGATGGGAAACACACGCAGCGCGACTTCGAGACTCGCCGTCGTCGGGTTGTACTCGGCCTCCGCGATCGAGACGTGGTACGGATGCAGGATGCCATAGCCTTGCATCGGCGCGACGACGCCGACGAGCGCGACCAGGAGATAAAACACTCGCGAGCTAAAAGCGTTCTACCTTTCCGGGCGCAACCGCCGGCTCTGCCGCTTCCTGCATTGGGTTCTTGAGTTTTTCTTCCTTGAAAAGTTTGAAGCGCGTCGGCTGTGGCCGCGGCGGCCAATAATTGTTGACGCGATCGGTGTCGGCCGTCTCGAGCCGCGGGTCGAGTTCGATGCTTTTTAGTTCGCGCTCAGTGATCAAGAGCCGCGCGACTTCCTCGCTGTTGCGTCGCCAAATTTCCGCCGGCAACCGCAGGGACTCTTTGGCGCCATCCGCGAACTCGAGATCGAGCAGGATGGGCATCACTAGTCCGCCGACATTGCGAAATCGTAGGAGGTAGAAGTGTAGGTCCGCGCAACTCGCGACGATCGCCCGATCCTCGTCCTCGAGTGGCGCCAGGAACTCGGCGTAACTCTTCTGCTGTTTCTCCGTTACTTCGAAATCGTCGTGCTGGTTGTAAAAATCCTTGAGTTCCGGGAAGAATTCGACGCGTTTCTCGAGATCTCTATTGCGCTCGACGCTGAGCGTGAGCGGTGCGGCGTCGCGCTCGAGGCGCGCGAGATCACGCGCTGCTTCTGGATCGCCCGCGTCGAGCCGATAGTGCTCAACGCCGGTGATCGCGATATCAACGCGGTCAGTGGTGTAGAACCAACCGCGCCAAAACCAGTCGAGATCGATGCCGCTGGCATCTTCCATGGTTCGAAAGAAATCCGCCGGCATAGGCCGTTTGAACATCCAGCGCCGCGCATATTCCTTGAATGCGAAGTCAAAGAGCTCGCGGCCGAGAATCGTCTCGCGCAAGATATTGAGCGCCGTCGCCGGCTTGGCATACGCGTTGTTCCCGAATTGGAGGAGCGATTCCGAGTTGGTCATGATCGGCACTTGGTCGGTGCTGCGCATGTACTCGACGATTTTTTGCGGTTCGCCGCGCCACGATGGATATTTCTCCTCCCATTCCTGCTCGGCCAAGTACTGCAAGAACGTGTTCAGTCCTTCATCCATCCACGTCCACTGCCGCTCATCGCTATTCACTATCATCGGGAAGTAGTTGTGGCCGACCTCGTGGATGATCACGGAAATTAGCCCGTACTTGGTGCGTTTCGAGTAGGTGCCGTCTTTCTCCGGCCGCGGCCCGTTGAAACAAATCATCGGATACTCCATGCCGCCGATGGGACCGTTGACGGAAATGGCGACGGGATACGGATATTCAAACGTGTAGCGCGAGTAGACCTCGAGCGTGTGAATGATCGAGTGCGTGGAATACTTGCTCCACAACGGCTCGGCTTCTATGGGGTAGTAGGACATCGCCCAAACGTGCCGAGCGCCAATCGAGACGCGTTGGGCATCCCAAATAAATTTGCGCGAACAGGCGAACGCAAAATCCCGGACATTTTCGGCGCTGAAGACCCACGTTTTCGTCTCACCATTTTTGATGTCTTCGGTACGCGTACTTTGCGCCGCGACCGCTTCCTCCGGCGTGACGATGAACACTGGCGTCCGCGCCGTTTCGGCTTGCGTGAGGCGTGCCTGCTGCGTCGGCGTCAGAGTGTCTTCTGGATTTTGCAAGACGCCGGTCGCGCCGACTATGAAGTCGCTCGGTACGGTCAAACTCACGAGATAGTCGCCGAACTCGAGCGTGAACTCGCCATTGCCGAGAAACTGCTTGTGTTGCCAACCCGTCACGTCCGTGTAGCTGGCGAGGCGCGGAAACCACTGCGCCATTAAGTAGAGTGTGTTGCCATCCTCTTTGAAGTACTCATAACCGGTGCGACCCCAGATCGTTCGACAGTCGTTGATCGCGTAGTCCCACTCGACATGAAAGCGAATGGACGACTGTGGCTCGAGCGGCGTCGGAAGATCGACGCGCATCATGGTCTTGACGATCGTGTGTTCGAGCGGCGTCCCGTCAGCCGCATGCACGCCGAGGATGCTGACGCCGCCATCGAACTCGGCGCTCGCCACGATTGCGCGCAGTGTCGCATGCGAAAAGCGCGCGAGATCCGGCGCCGGATCGCCGAGCACACTGTCCGCGTCGGGCCGAAAAATATTGGCATCGAGTTGCAGCCACAAATAGCCAAGTCGGTCGGGAGAATGGTTGTGATAAGTGATCCACTCACGGCCGCGCACTGTCCGCCGCGTATCGTCGAGTTCCGCAGAAATCTCATAGTCGGCGCGTTGCTGCCAGTAGGCGCGCGCTGGCGCGCCCGAGGCGGTCCGCGTTTCGTTTGGCGTCGGCAACAGCTCTTCGAGTTGGCGAAACTTGTCTGCAGGTGGTGACTCTGCTGCAGGTCCTGGTTGCGCCTCGGCGATGGTTGCAGTCGCGAGTACGAGTGCGAGCAGACCGATGCTCGGAGTGAGAGACCGTCGACGGAGCGGCTTCCTCGGCGAATTGGGTCGCATTTTGCGCGGCATCTCCACTCTAAGGGCTGCCGATCGTTCGGCTGTTCGTTGTGGGGCGAGCCATGATAGTGAGCCCGACCGGCCGCGTCACCGGGTCTACAGCTCTTCGGCGTCGACCGGGTAGTCCTCATTTTCGGTTGAGTTATAAAACTCGTAAAACGGCAACACGTAATCGGCGAGCGACTGGCCGTCGCGAGCGCGCTGGAAGTGTAGGCGCTGCTTGCGCTCGACGAGGTCGTTATTCAGGTACGGCATCCCGAGTGCATCCCAGAAGCGCCGCGTCGTGGCAGGGATCGCCGTGCGGCAGAAAGTGGAGAAGTCATCGGCCTTCCCCGCGAAATAGTCATCGAGATCGTTGGCCCAATACGCTTCGTCCGGATCGCCGGAGAGCGGCTGAGCCGAAAACTTCAAATCCGCGAAGCTGATGCCGTAGTCGCGCTCGGAGAAATCTTCGGTCACGCCGTAACGCACGCGTACAACGTATTGCCCGCCGTTTCCGCTCAGCAAGTGCTGCACGGGCGGTTCGCGCATGCCGATCAGATACGGCAAGAAGCGCTGGTTGAGCAAGTCGAGGATTCGGCGCTCCTGCTCATCGTGGTTGCGCACGTCCTCGCGCAACGGCGCTTCCGGGAAATTTTCAAACAGCGCGATCTCACCATCAAACTCACGGTCTTCCTCGCGGTCCAAAAGTTCGATGAAGCGGCAGGGTTGGCGATCGACGAGTTGGCCGTTTTCGAGTATGTGCGTAACGCCCGGCAAGAACTCCTCGATCTGCACGGCCATCTCGTTCTGCGCAACCACCTCGCGCTCCATCGCGACGCGGTCTGCGATGCGAATCGGAAACAGCACGCGATTCCACTGCGGATCGACCTCTTGTGGAAAACAAATGCCTTGGCCGCCGACGAGCCGCACCAACGTCGAGTTCATCCAGAGGTCGCTCTCGTGGTCCGGCATCGGTGTAAAGATCTCGGTCACTTCTTGGAGCGTGCGGTCTTCGCTCCCGGCGACGAACGCGATCCGGTCCTCGACGGACTTCGCGCTCAGCGAAGCCATCGATGCGGCCAGCTCGTTTTTCGTCGTGAGAAAGACCGCCGTCTCCGCGCTGCCTTCCCCGAGGTACGCCGAGATCGCCTCGCGGGCCTCCGGATCATAAAACGGGAGCAGCGCATCGGACTCGCACACGAAGACCTCGGTGTCGTTCTCGACTACGAGGATCATCACGTCATCCTCGTTGGTTGGGCGCCGCTCGGGATTCAGAAGCGCTGTGACGTTGATGCCGTTTACATCGATCGGCAAATTGTCCTCGAGCACGGTGATCGACACGCCCGGGAGAAACTCCTCCAAAAGCGGCACGAGATACTGAATGCTCTGCGGCAGCAGGATCATCGGCCGCTGCGGCAGGTTTTGCCAAAGATCCAAAATGCTGTAGGGGTCGAAGTGGTCGGTATGAGAATGCGTGAAATAGAGCGCATCGATCGGCGGCAGTTGTTGGTGCTTCAGCCGCACGCGCGGGAAGCGCCCGACTAGGTCGCCGATGACATAATCGGACAACCACGGGTCGCCCAGGATGCGTACGGGCTCGCCTTCCGGCGAGAGCATCTCGAGAAGAAAACTGCTATGACCGAAAGAAGTGACTTTCATCGGCGCGGCGTTCCCATCTGCTGGATTCGGGCAATCGGAAGCGCGGCTCGTCGCGCATCAACTGACAGCAACCTCCGTAGGCGGCTCGCAAGTGTATAGAGCACCGCAGTAATCCATCAAGTGCATGACCCGCGGATCGCGCCACTTCATTGGAAATCTCGATGCACGACTCAATACACGATCTCGCGCTCGACTTTGAGCACGATGGCGCCCGGGTGACTGCGAATGAACTCCTCGATGCTGCGCGCTCGATGATCGGCGCCTTTGGTGTCGAGTGACACGAAAGCGATGCCGATCTCACCGCGCTGCCACAAATCTTGATCGCCGACCTCGGCGACCGACACTTCGAAACGTGAAGAGAGGCGGTCTTTGAGGCTGAGCAGAATTTGGCGCTTGTGCTTGAGCGATTGCGCATCCGGGAAATGCAGATCAACGCGCATCACTCCGACTCTCATGCGTCTCCCTCCGTCTCGCTCTTGATGCCGGCGCCCTCGAGACTCAGCCCAAGGTCGGTGAGCTTGCGCCGCAGTGTGTCCGGGGGCATCTCGAGCGCCTTCGCGAGCGTTCGTTCCACGTGCGCCTCGTTGCCGGTCGCATTCGGCGGCGCACTCGCGGCGAGTGCGCGAGTGATCAGCCATTCGAGGTATTCCCGAAAATCCTGGCGCAGTTTGACGGCGCTGATGCCGAGAAGTCGCGCGGCCGGCCGCAGCTTCCAGTTGTTGTAGCGCAGACACTCGACGATGAGTTTGCCCGAGAACTCGCGTTGCGCGCGGTAGTACGGTCGCTTTTCCTTGGGATCCTCCGCGTTCGTCTCCTCGAACATGCGATTCGTCACCGCGCGGTCGAGAGCACAACAGCCGCCGTCGCAATCGAGCGCCGTCGCCCCCGGACTCGCGTTCGCGCCGTGCGCGGCGAGGTTGGACGACCCGACGTCGCCGCCGCGCTCGCCGGTTTCGCCGCGCAGCTCGAGCGTACGCCGCATGGTGTCGAGCGTGATCTCGGCGCCCTGCGCGAGATCGACGGCGAGGCCGACCACGTTGCGCAACTCGCGCACATTATTCTCGCGCCAATCGCGCGCGACCAAGCGGCTCAAGGCCTCGGGCGCGATCATCCGCACCGGGGGATTCTTGACGCTGCCGGAAAGCGCGATGAAGTGGTCGACCAGCATCGGAATATCCTCGCGTCGCTCGCTCAGCGCCGGCATGCGAATCGGAAATTGATGGATGCGATGGTAAAGGTCGTGAATGAAGAGGCCGGCCTCGACCTGGGCTTTCAGGTCGCGATTCGTCGCACAGATCACGCGCACATCGACCTTGCGATACTCGCTTTCGCCGACGCGCCGAATTTCGCTCTCCTGCAGTACGCGCCGCAATTGTTGTTGCATGGCCTTCGGCGCATCCGAAATCTCGTCTAGAAACAACGTGCCGCCGTTCGCCTCCTCGAAGGCGCCCGCCTTTTCGGCGATAGCGCCAGTGAACGAGCCGCGCGCATGCCCGAACAACTCGCTTTCGAGGAGGCTGCTCGAGAGTCCCGAGCAGTCGACCACCACAAACGGCCGTTCGGCGCGCCGACTCCGCGCGTGAATCGCGCGTGCAAGCAGCTCCTTGCCCGAACCCGATTCGCCCGTAATGAGCACGGTCTTTTCCACGCTCGACGCGATCCGCGCCAAATCGGCGACCTTCTGCATCGGCTTCGAGTTACCGAGCAGGTTTGGGAGACCCGCGCCGCTCTCGCGCGCTGACTTGAGCGCATTGATCTCGGCGACGTGCGCTTGGTGAATGAGCGCGGTCTTCACGTACGGCGCGATTGTGGCGGCGAACTGTTGCAAGAAGTCAGAATCTTCCGGCGTGAAGATGTAACCGGCGTCGCGTCGCTCCAAATAGATCGCGCCGAGCGTGCGCGCCTCGGACAGGATCGGGACCGACATCAGCGAGACGACTTGGAGATCCTGCAGGCTCTTGGCGTTGACGAAGCGCGGGTCATTGGAAGCATCGTCATAGCGCACCGGGAGACCCGTCGCGATGGTCTCGCTCACGACCGTGCGGCTATACGACAGATCTTCCTCGACACGCCAGCCCGCGCCGACTTCGAGTTCACCACCGGAGGCCGGCTTCACAATGATGAGCGCGCGCTCACTCGCGCGGCTCGTGCCGAACTCGAGTTGCTTGAGACCGAGATCGAGAATGCGATCGAGCAGCTCACGGATGTCGTAGTCCCAGTCAATCTCTTGCCGCAAGTAGAAACTGTCGAGCGTGACATGGATGCGGGCGAGCGCCGCTTGGCGCGCGAAACTGACGCGACTCATGAGTTCAACTCCTCCATCGCACGGCGCACGCGCGTGACCTCGTCCGTCAATCCATGCGCGACAAACAAAGGCTCGGCGCTTTGAAACTGCTCGCGGGCGCGTTCGCGCTCCTCCGCCATCACGAAGAACTGTCCGTATTCGAGGTGCGCGAAGGCGAGCGCGTGACCGGCGCCGAGCATCTCAAAACGTTTCATGGCGCGTTCGAAGAACTTGCCGGCTTGATCGGCCCAGTAGAAACCCAGCTCGCGGTAAATGCGCGCCAGCGTCAGGCAGCAAAACCCTTCCTGATACGGCATCGAGAGTCGCTCGAATCCGGCGAGCGCGTTCAGCGCCAGCTCCTCGGCGGAGTCGCGCCGGCCCCTGGCGCGCTGCGATTCTGCTTTGACGCGCAAGGCTTCGACTGCCAGCTCGTCGAGCCCGCGTCTTTCCGTCAAGGTCGCGATCACTTCGTCGCAGATGCGCTCGCTCTCCGCGTGCTGACCTTGGCGGCTGAGTGCCGCCGCGAGTTGCACGCGCGCGCGCTGCGCTTCGTTTTGATCGTCCGCGCTGAGAAACGCGGCGACACCTTGCTCGCTCTCGATTTTGGCGGCCGCGAGGCGCCCGCACTCGAGTTCGAGGGCGCCGAGGCACGTGTGGGCGTCGCCGACGAAGCGTTGAATGCCGCGGCGACGCGCTTCCTCTAAGTATTCGACGAAGCACGCCCGCGCCATCTCGAAGTCGCCTTGATAGAGCTGCAGTGTGCCGATGTTGCCGGAGGCGGTGAGAAGCCCGTTCTTGTCGCCGAGTTGTTGAAACAACTCGCGCGCTTGTTGGTAAGCGCTGAGCGCCCGCCGAAATTCGCCGCGGCTGGTGTGCAGGCGACCGAGATTGCCGAGCGTCATCGCCAGGCTGCGCCGGTCGCCGAGTTTCTCCGTGAGTTCGAGGCTGCGCTCGAGCGAAGCCACGGCGGCGTCATAGTTGCCCATGCGCCGTTGGATGTTGCCGATCGTGCCGACGAGTTTCGCGCTTTGCACGCGGTCGCCGATTTGATCGGAGATCTCGAGCGCGCGTTGCGCGTGCTGAAGCGCGAGTTCCGTGCTCCCGCGATAGACGGCGACGTGACTCATGCCGTTGAGCGCAACGACGAAACCGAGGCAGGGCGCCAAGTCTTCGTAGCTCCGAACCGCGGCGCTGTAGGCGGCTTCGGCGCCGTCGAAGTCTTCGCTCATTGCGAGCACGGCGCCTTTTCGCGTCAACGCGAAGGCGCTCGCCGATCGGTCCTCGATGCGCTGCGCGATCAGGCCTACTTTCTCATAGTTGCGGAGCGCCGGCTGGACGTCACCCGCTTGGCCGTACAGATCGCCGAACTTGAGCAGCAATTCCGAATAGGCGCGTAACTCGTCGCGGTCCTCGTTCGTGAGCGGGCTGCCTTCGATGAGGAGCTGCTCGACTGCCGTGAAGAGGCTCATGGTGTCCATGTAATTGCGGCGCGCGCGCTCCGGATCGCCGAGCTTCTGGTACAGATCGCCGATGCTAAACAAGAGCCGCCGTCGCTGACCGCGCTCCTGGGCAAACTCGAGCGCTTTCTCGCAGTAGCCGAGCGCCGTGCGATACGACTGCGACTGCTCGGCCTTCCGCGCCGCGCGTTCGAGGTATCCAAAGCCGCGATCCTGATCGCCGCCCAAATACATGTGCAACGCGATGTCACCGAGATGGTTCTCGACATCGCCCGCGTGCAGTTTCTCGAGCACACGCCCGATGCGCGCGTGGAGTCGCCGCCGCATCGGTTTCGAAAGTCGTTCCAGCAGAATCTCCTGCTCGAACGAATGTTGAAAACGGAAGCCGTCGAGCCGCTCCTCGAAGATGCCCGCGTGCACGAGATTTCGGCACAACGCATCGATTTCGAATTCGTCGAGCTCGAGCACGTCGAGGAGCAGCTCGAAAGAAAACTCCATGCCGGCGACGGCCGCCATGTTGAGAACCTTGAGCTCTTGCGGCGGGATCTCTTCGAGCACCATGAGAAAGTGCGAGCGCGTCGACTCCGGAATCGGCAGTGCTCGCACTTGCGCGCTATCGACCAGCCAACCCTGTGGGCCGAGTTTGAGGAGGCCACGCTTCCACAACGAATTGAGCATATGCAGCAAATACAGCGGCACGCCCGCCGTGCGTTCGAGCAAGGCATCGACGAAATCCGCCGGCAACTGGCGTACTGGCACGAGCATGGACTCGACCATCGATTTGGCCTCGTCGCGCGTGAGCGGCGGCATGTTGATTTGCGTCAGTCGATCTTCGGTTTGAAACTCGAGCTGCAAGCGCTCGAATCCGACGAGCCGACTCTCGAGTTCTTGGCGATGCGTCGTAATGACGACAATCGGCAGCGGCAACGACGCAAGCACGATGCGGCGCAACACCTCGAGATCGAATTCATCGCCGTAGTGAAGATCTTCGAGCACCAACATGCGCGGCTCGACTTCCGCGGCGAACGTGAGCACTTGAATCGTCGCGTCGATGATGCGCTCGCGCGCGATCTCGGGCGTGATGTTTTCGAGCGGCGGACTCGCGGCAAGGAGGTCGTCGATTTGCAATTGCGGCAGAAAGCTCTGCAGGTGGCGGCCCCAGCGACCGGTGGCGGCGGCGGCGCGCGCCGCGCCGTGATGCCGCTCGACGTGGCGCAGCACGCCCTCGATCAATTCGCGCCAAGCGTTGTGCGCGCGATCCGCCGTGAAGCGGCCAGCAAAAGTCGTGAGACGATCTTTGACGAGCGCGTGGCTCTTGAAATCACTGCGATGGAGGAGCCAGCTCTTGCCGGTGCCGCGTTCGCCGGTGATCGAGATCCACTGGCCGGCGCCGCGCGCGGCTTTGAGCGCCGTTTCGCGCAGCGTCGCGAGTTCCGCGGCGCGACCGCAAAAGGATGGTTGCGTGAGTTTGCCGACCAGCGGTTCACCGGCTTGTTGCGTGCGATTCTCGAGCACGGCGCTCAAGAGTTCGCGCACTTCGGCCGCGCTCGACGGTCGGCGGTAGGGCTCGAACTCGAGGAGGCGGCGCACGGTGTCTTCGAGCAACTCGGGTACGGCGGGGTTGAGTTCGCGAAGCGGCGCCGCCGGTTTTCGCGCCAAGACATCGGAGAGTCGCGCGTAAGGCAGTTTGCCGCTCGCGATGCGATAGAGAATGACACCGAGCGCGTAGAGGTCGCTCCGCTCGTCGACGCCGGGCGCCGCTTCGATTTGCTCGGGCGCCATGTATTGCGGCGTGCCGAGCGCGGTTTGGGTGAGCGAGCCGTCGACCTCGCGGGTTTTCACGAGCCCGAAGTCGGCGAGACACGCGCTGACATCGCGAAGCCCGATCCAGGCGCCGGGATTCGGCGTCTCCCGATTCGTCGCCGGCAAACTCAAGAGCACGTTTGCGGGTTTCAAGTCTCGATGCACCATGTGGCGCTGATGCAAATACTCGAGCGCGCTCACGAGTTGCAGCACGATGCCGAGATGCCAAACGATTTCTTCGGCGGAGGCCGGCGCGGCGCGCGCGGCGAGTACTTGCTCGAGGCTCACGCCCGGCAAGTACTGCATCACGAAGAAGAGGAGATCGCCCTCCCAACCGACATCGTGGAACGGGACGATGCCCGGGTGTTCGAGCGTGCGGAGCGCGCGGATCTCGCGTTCAAAACGCTTTTGTTCGCCGGCTTCGGCGGCGGAGAGGATCGTCTTCAGCGCGACCGGCTTGTTGTGCGCGAGATCCTGCGCGAGGTAGACCTGCCCCATCCCGCCTTGCCCGATGATCCGGCGCAACTGATAGCGGTTATTGAGGATTTGCCCGAGCTCGGGCCCTTTGGTGGACAATTCGTGACCGCTTCCTGCGAGGTGTGGTGGCCAAAACTTGTCCGGATTCTAGCAGGGGAAGCTCGCGGAACAAGTGGGGCCGTGGGTCGGCGCTGCACGGCTCGAGCGTGACCCGATGACCGGGTCGCGACGAAGGGTGTGATAACTTTGCGCCCGGCGCTCATGGACAGCGAGAGTCTCGCGATTCCGAAGGAGTCCCGTTTGACGCTGAAGCTCCGATCCATCGCGATCTGTCTAGCCTTCGCGGCACTCGGAGTTGTTGGATCGATGACGTGGGTTCGCGAGCGCGCGGAAATCCCGGCGCGCAGCGCGGCGTCAGCGGCAGAGCGCGCGAGCGCTCGCGGACGTTTGCGCGCGGCGAGGGCTCTAGTCCGCGCGCACGACGCCGCGCCAAAGCCCGTGGAACTTTGCAGTGAGGAGGACCCTCGCGGCATTACCCCGGCCGGCGATGATGAGGATGTCGGGACCCTCGTCATCAGGGTTCTGATGCCGAATGGTCGCCCGGCGACGGGGGCTTTCGGTGACTTGCACGGCTACATCGGCGGGCGCTGCGGCGGAAACTCCTACTACTTTGACACGCAGGCTGACCGCAGTGGTCAACTCGTCTTCGACGGCCTGCCAACCCATCTCTCTTATGAGCTCTTTTTGTCGTCTCCAAAGGCCGCGCGCACCGCGCTCGTTGTGCCGAAGCTCTATACCGGCGATCGAGTCGATCTGGGTGTCATCCAGTTGCGCGAGCCAGCGGCGATCCAAGGTGTTGTCAAGACATCGGATGGTCGCCTCGTCGCCGAAGTCACGATCGATGCCTCGAGTCATGTGGCCATCGCGTTCGACGATGGCACCGCGGAGACCGACGCGGCGGGCGAGTTCCGCATCGACGATCTCCCATTTGGCGAGTACAGCCTCGAAGTGCGAGGCGGTGGTGTTCCGACGGTCCGCTTGCCGGACTTCTATCTAGATCCCGGTCAGACCCACGAACTCGAAATCATCGTGCCCGCCGCGAACAGTTTTTGCGGACGGGTCGTTTCCGCGGCTGGCGCCGGTATGGATGGTGCGACGGTGACGGCATCGGCCGGACTCGAGCGCGAAGCTATCGCGACGACGGATCGGCACGGGAATTTTGAGTTCGTCGGGTTGACCAGCGAATACAAAGAGCTCACCGCGAGACATGGATTCTTGATCTCGTCCATCAGCGCCGATTCGCTCGATGATTTGCCCGCGGTCATTGCACTGCCAGCGCCCGGCGAAGTGCAGATCGAAGTTCGTTCCGCAACGAACGGCGTGCCGTTGTCCGCCACGGTGTCGCGGAATGACCAGCCGATCGCAGTTGTGCCGAGTTCCGGCGCGCTGCGCCTCACCGCGATGCGGCCGGGCGAGTACTCGCTCGGCATCGAGTCCGAGGGCTACGAGCCACAAGAGCGAGTCGTGCGCATCTCTGCGGACACGATGCTCAAAGCGAGCTTTGCGTTAGAGCCGCAGCTTCCGCGCGAGCTTCGCGTTCGAGTTCTCGATGGCAACGGTCACCCGATTGCGAACGCCGAGATTCAGGTCATTGAGCGCCGCGTCGCCAGGACGGGCGTCGATGGAGTCGCCACGGTTTCGATACCGATCTATGCTGATTCCGACGTGACGGTGTCCGCTCCGGGATTTGTCACGGAAGAAGTCGATTTCGAGTTCGGCGCGTCGTCGCGTCGCACAAGTGTTGACGTCCGGCTGCGTCCAGCGGCGCGCCTCGAAGTCACGATTGAAGGAATGGACACAACGGATTCCCAACAGGATTTAGTGGTGCTGCTCAACGGTGACTACGCCGATTTGCGACGCGAAATGCTCTTCGTCACGCATTCACTGCCCACCGGACCGGCAGGGATCTCCGTGTTCGAACGCCGCTCTCCTTTCCAAATTTTCCAGGTCGTCGAGCTCGTGGAGGGAGAAGTCACGCGAGTCTCCGTTTTGCTTCCACCGAGTTTCGACGTCGAAATCCACGTGCTACTCGACGGTAAAGCGGTCAAGGGTGGCGCGCTCTCCATGTGCGAGTGGACTGAGGGCTTTGAAGCCATTTCGTATTTTGAACTCGAAGAGCGCGAGCCAGGACTCTACATCCAGCCCTTGCGCTGCACCGGCGAGTACATATTTCGCTTCTCTCACCGCCACCTCAACAGCACACAGGAATTGAAACAGACCATCGCCGGCGCCGAAGTCATCGAACTGAATTTCGAGTCGAGATAGTTCGTCGAGGGCAGCCCAGAGTGAGTGCTGCACCGAAAGTGATGAACTATGAGTCCCGTCTTACAACGTACCTTCGCCGGCGCCGAAATCATCGAGCTGCACGTCGGGCCGCGCTAACAATCGGCCGACGCTGCGATTCATATTTGCATCATGTGCAGTATTCCCGCCTCGACGATCCCGATGAAGGCGCCGAGCACGCCGCCCAAGACTTCGATCGCGCGGAGTTCGCGGGCGGCGATGCGGAAGACGATCTCTTCGAGCTTCGCGAGATCGAAGGCTTCGATGCGCGCTTGCACGAGCGCGTGCACATCGAGTTCGCGCGCGATGCCGTCGTGGAGTTGCTCCGCCATGCTGGCGATGAAGCTCAGCGTCTCTTGTTCGATGCGCGCTTTGATTTTGTTGACGGTCGTGTCGGGAACGAACGCGCGCACCATCGCGCCCAGGCCAGCGAGTTGCTCGTTGATGAGTTTGTCGACGCGCTCATGCAACATCGCTCGGACGTTTTCGCCCTGCGCGAGTTTCGTGACGATGCGTTGGATCTCTTCGACGGAGACGAGCTCTTTTTCGACGGTCGCCGCGACACTGCGCGCGAAGTCGGCGCGGCGCCTCGGCAAGAGTCCCTGGAGCGAAATGCCGGCGATCTTGACGGGCTTGCGCGGCCGGAACAGCATCTTCACCGCCAGCCAATTCGTTCCCCAGCCGATGAGCGCGCCCACGAGCGTGAGCCAGACGTAGTTCCAAAGCATGAGTTACTCCGTTAGGAAAGCAATCGCTCGTAGACTTTGAGCGTTCCCTCGACCGTTCGATCGCTGCTGAATTCACCGAGCACCATGTTGCGGCCGCGGCGGCCGAACGCACGCGCAGCGACGAGATCGCCGACGCACTCCGAGAGTTTCCCGGCGAGATCCGCTGCGTCGCCCGGGCGCGCGAGCCAACCCGTGTCACCGGGGCGCACGATTTCCGGAATGCCGCCCGTCTCGGACGCGACCACCGGCAACTCCTCGCGCAACGCGTCGAGAATGCTCGTGCACAGACCTTCTTCGAGGCTCGGCATGGTAAACACATCGAAGCTCTGCAGGTAGGCGCGCACGTCGCGCTGAAAACCGGCCAGATGAATGCGCGCGCCGAGCTCGGCGCGCGCGATCTCGCCCTCGATCGCCTCGCGCTCGCGGCCTTCGCCCACGATGAGCACGTGCAAATTCGGCCAACGCGAGCGCAGCGCCGCGATCGCGCCGACGAGGACACGGTGTCCCTTGTGACCCGCCAGATGTGCGATGTTGCCTATCAGAATGGCGTTGAGCGGAATGCCGTGCCGCGCGCGAATGCCGGCGCGATCCGTTTCCGCGGGCGGCAACTCGTCGACGCCTGAATAGACGACGGTGATGCGCTCGGGCGCGATTCCATCCTTGATCATGACGTTCCGAATCGCCTGCGAGATCGCGATGTAATGGTCGACGCCATAGCGGTACTTGATGGCGTTGAGCCGCATCATGCCCCGTCGGTGAATCGAAAAGTCGACGCGGCGCGCCACGACCGTGCGCGGCCAGCCGGCCCGGCCGAGCGGTTTGAGCGCGCGCGCCAGCACCCCGAGCGAATGCGCGTGCGACGTGTGCATCTGGCAAATCTGATAGGCGCCATCCCGCATGAGCCCGCGTAAGCGCCAAATCGCGCGCGGATCGAGTTCTCCGCGCATCCGAATCGCGTGGACGGTGACGCCCTCGGCCCGCGCACGTTCCTCGATGGCGCTCCCCGGCGGACAAGCGAGTTCGGCGACGTGACCGCGGCGCAGCAGTCCAGTCACGAGCAGCAAGGTTTGCTTCTCGCCGCCGCGCCAGGTCCGCTCCGTGTTGATGTGCAACGATCGCGTCAGTTGCATCGAGCCCGCGATTCTTCCGCGCGTTTCTCTGCGAGCGTTTCGGCGTAAATCGCCAGCAGCCGCGCGAAGTGGCGCTCCCACGAATACTGCTCCGCGAGCGCTCGCGCCGCGTGTGCGCGTTCGGGCGCACGAGCGGGCTCCAACAGCTCAAGCGTGTGGCGAGCGAGCGCCGCCGCGTCGTGGGGGTCGGCGAGCACTAGACCCGCACTCGCATGCGCGCCGACCCGCTTCGGATTCAAGATTTCACTCACGCCCGCGCGCGCCGAGAAGATCGCCGGCACGCCACTCGCCAGCGCCTCGAGCCCGACGTTTCCGAACACGTCGTAGCGACTCGGAAAGACGAACAAATCCGCGGCCGCGAACACGGCTTCGATTGCGCGCACCGAGCCGAGCCACGTGATTTGCCCCGCAACCCCGAGTTCGGATGCGAGCTGGCTATAGCGCTGCGGATGATTGTCGCTGCCCGCGACCCACAGCCTGAGATCGAGATCGGGGCGCATCGAACGCAAAGTCGCAAGCGACTCGATCGCCGTCGTGAGTCCCTTGCGTTGCCAATCATTGCCTGCAAACGCGAGTACGCGCGCCGATGGCGGCACGCGATGTTGTGCGCGGAGCGGCGCGCCCAGCTCTTCGCGGCGCGCCGGATGAAAGCGCTCGGTCTCGACGCCGTTATAGACGACCTCGATGCGCGACGGCTCGACTGGATAGCGCGCCAAGATCTGGTCGCGCACGAATTCGGCCATCGCGATGATCTTGCGGGTCGCGCCGCGCTGAAAGCGCGCACGCTCCATCGCAAGAATCGCGCGTTGATGCGGGCTCGCCCGATGCAGCGCCCGGCGCCAACTTGCTGATTCGGCGAGTTGCGCAGCTATATATTCGAAGAGCGTGCCGGAACCGTCGGTGTAGATATCTTGCCGTGAAGTCTTGGTGAATCCGTGCACGAGATCGAATCTTTCGCGCGCCAAGACACGGTTAAGGTTTCGGTCGAAACTCAAGACCCGCAAACTCGGCGGGAAGCGCAGCCACGGAATCTTGTGCACGAAGAGCCGCGATTGCTCGTGGGAATCGGCGCGCGCCGCCAGATAGTGCACTTCATGGCCGGCATCGAGGAGCCGCAGCACAAGCGAGTAAATGTATTTTTCGATTCCGCCGTTGCTCGAGAAGCGCGTGTGTGTGATGGCGATCCGCATCGGCGCGAGGGTCATGGGTTGCGGATCGTAGCCGCGCGCCGCGGGTGCGGCAATCGTCCTGTCGGCGCGATCGGCACGACGGCGCGAGCGGGTCTTGTCGCGAACGCGATGATTCTGGATACTCCGGTCCGCGAGCGGCGGGGTTTCGCGGCAATTCGCGGATGCATCGCACAGGCACGAGGAGAAGAACGATGGGAGCGCCGCCTAAAGAGCTATTGCGCGATGCGGGCGGCAAGATCGTGCTGCTCGTGATCGATGGCTTGAGCGGGCTACCTGATCCAAAAACCGGCCGCACCGAGATGGAGACGGCTCGATTGCCGCAACTCGATGCGCTCGCGCAGCGCTCGTCGGTCGGCCGCATGCAGCTCTTGCCGCCGGGGCTGACGCCAGGTTCTGGACCGGGCCACTTAGCGCTATTCGGTTACAACCCGATGGAGATCGACTTTGGTCGCGGTGTCCTCGAGGCGCTCGGCTCCGACTACGCATTGAAACCCGGCGAAATCGCGGCGCGCGGCAACTTCTGTACGCTCGATCAGAATGGAATCGTGCGGGATCGGCGCGCGGGCCGACCGAGCGATACCGATTGTCGTCGGCTGTGCGAGACCATCGCGCGCAACGTCCGCGTGGCGGGCGCGAAATTTTCCATTTTGCCTGGCAAGGAGCACCGCTTCACGCTGGTCTTGGCGGGCGACCGCCTCGGACATCGATTGAGCGACAACGATCCGCAGGTCGAAGGGAAGTCGACGCCGCCGTTCCGTGGCTTCGACGCGTCTGGCGAACGCACGGCGCAACTCGTGACGAAATTTGCCGAGGAAGTGCGCACCGCGTTGCGCGGTGAAGTCGCCGCAAACGGCGTCCTCTTGCGGGGGTTTTCGTCGCTGCCGCCGATCGAACCGTACGCGGAGCGTTACCGCCTGCGCGCCGCGGCGATCGCGATCTACCCGATGTACCGCGGCGTCGCGCGCCTTGTCGGCATGGACGTGCTCGCGCCGGGCAAGGATCTCGCCGCACAGATTGCGAGCGCGAAAGCCGCGTGGCAGCAGTACGACTTTTTCTTCTTGCACACGAAAGACGCTGATACCGCCGGCCATAGCGGCGAGTTCGCGCGCAAGGTCGAAGCGCTCGAAATGGTGGATCGCCACATTCCAGCGTTGCTTGAGCTCGGAGCGGAGGTGGTGCTCATCACCGGGGATCATTCGACGCCGTGCGTGCATCGCGAGCACTCGTGGCATCCAGTGCCAGTCATCATCGCCTCGCAGCGCGCGCTGCCGATCGCCGGTACAAGTTTTTCGGAACGCGGCGTCATCGGTGGCGAACTCGGCTGTTTCGCCGCCGAGCACATGATCCAACTGGCGCTCGCCCACGCCGATCGGCTCGACAAATTCGGCGCGTAGCTGCATCGTCTCCTTGCGCAATCGAAGACGACGCGGCGAAAAACGAGGCTGAGGCTCGCTCGTCGGTCGCTAGCTCACGAGCCCACCGAGCGAGTGAGCCCCTCATCGGGGCGAATCGTTTGCGGCGGAGGGAAATGAATCGTTTTCGCCGGCGCGTGGCGTAGCCGCCGCCGAGCACATGATCCAACTGGCGCTCGCCCACGCCAATCGGCTCGACAAATTCGGCGCGTAGCTGCATCGTCTCCTTGCGCAATCGAAGACGACGCGGCGAAGAACGAGGCTGAGGTTCGCTCGTCGGTCGCTAGCTCACGAACCCATCGAGCGAAGCCAGCCCCCTGAAAAAACTGGAAAGAGGTGGAGTGTGATTGGCAAGTCGCCGGGTTCTCCGCTACTGGGGACCGATGCCATATATCTCGATCATGCGGCCACCGCCTTTCCGCGCCATCCGCGCGTGGGCGCGGCGATGCAAGCGGCGCTCGACATCGCTGGGAGCGCGGGGCGTGGGGGACACAGTGGCGCGAAAGCCGGCGCGTTGGTCGTGAGTTCGGCGCGCGAGCGCTTGGCGGCGCTCTTCGGCGCGGCGGATCCCGACACGATTCTGTTTTTTCCTTCCTCGACAGTGGCGCTCAACACCGCGATCTCCGGTCTCGCTGAGCAGAGCGCGGGTCGGCACGTCTTAGTCGGACCGCTCGAGCACGCGGCGGTGACGCGTCCGATCGCGCGCATCTTTCGACCGGAGGGACTCATCCGGTTGCCCGCCACGGCGAGTGGCGTCGTCAACCTCGCGGCGCTTGAGAATCTCGACACCTCGAATTGCGCCGGCGTCGTCGTGCAGCACGCATCGAATGTCAACGGCGTCGTGCAACCGCTGATGGGCATCGGCGCCTGGTGCGCATCCCGCGGTCTACCGTTCATCGTCGACGGCGCGCAAGCCGCAGGCTTGGTGCCGGTGACGCTCGTCGACATTCCAGGCCTCGTTGCCTACACGGCGGCCGGCCACAAATTTCTCGGCGGCCCACCTGGCATCGGCATTGCGTATTTCGCCAACGAGTTTCAGCCCGAGCCGCTGTGGGTCGGTGGTAACGCGATCGACTCGAGCACGAACACCGTCGCGCCGAGTGGCCCGCCGCGTTTTGAGTGCGGCACGGCGAACCTGCCAGGGATCGCCGGACTGGAGGCCGCGCTCAAGAGTTTTGACGAAGAGTCGCTGCTCGAACGTTGGGAAGCGGCGACGGCGCGGCGGGGCGAATGGCGTGATCGCTTGAGCGATGTCGCTAACATCGATCTCATCGGCGAGGAACCCGACGGCGATCGACCGCGAACTGCGATCATCTCGCTGCGCGTTTTGGGGCTCAAACCGACGGATGCCGCCAAAGAGCTCGAAGCGCGCACCGGCGCACATTGTCGCGCGGGTTTGCATTGCGCGCCGTTCGCGCACGAGTACTTCCATACCTTGAGCGAAGGCGGCACGCTGCGCATCGCACCGGGTGCCGAAGTCACGGAGTTCCAACGCGATCTCGTGTTGAAGACACTCGCGACGCTATAGTATTTTTCCTTCTGACGTCTGAGGGCGCGTGGCGGAATTGGCAGACGCGCAGGATTTAGGTTCCTGTCTCTTCGGAGGTGGGGGTTCAAGTCCCCCCGCGCCCAGCTTTTCTTAGGGGTGTTGTCCGCAACACCCTTCGCTGCCTCGGGGGACCCGAAGCAGCTCACCCCACACGTACGCGCCTCTGGCGCGGGAACGCGCGCTTTGCTGGGAGCGCGGGCGTCCCGCCCGCTCCGGCATCCGCTGACGCT
Source organism: Planctomycetota bacterium (assembly GCA_046154185.1). Classification (GTDB taxonomy): domain Bacteria; phylum Planctomycetota; class UBA8108; order UBA1146; family JAJFFE01; genus JBJXGE01. Next base: position 23,450 of record JBJXGE010000001.1, on the reverse strand, counting down.
CTCTTACTTCTCGCGATTATTCTCTGCATCGATCCTGCTCGCAGAGCGGCGCTCTTCGCCTTTGGATGCCAGATCCGCCGCGCGCGTGCGCGCGGTTCACGCGCTTCGACGCGCGTCTCCCTCGTGCTATGCGGCTTCACCTTCGCGACTTCGCTCACTGTTCGCGCCTTCCCACGCAAATCGGCACGTGAGCTGCATTCCGTCCGGCGGGGAAGGAGTACCCATTGCTCAACAGCATCTACATGAGCGCCGCGGGCGCGCTCGCGGCCGAGACCCGCATGGACGTGGTCGCAAATAATCTCGCCAACCTGGAAACGCCCGGCTTTCGGCGCGGTTATGCGGTGTTTCAGGAGCGCGCGGCCGAAGTCTATGAGACGCCGCGCATCGACCCCGGCTTCGATCCCGTCTTGAACCAACTCGGCGGCGGGTTGCTCGTGCACGAGGTCTCGTACTCGTCGGAGCCTGGCGGGCTCGGCGAGACTGGCGAGTCGCTCGACGTCGCTATCGAAGGCGATGGCTGGTTTGAGGTCGAGCGCGAAGGGCAACGATTCTACACGCGTGCTGGCAATTTCGAGCGCGCGGCGGACGGTCGACTCGTCACCGCGGACGGCCGCGCGAATGTGCTCGACGACAAAGGCAAAGTCGTAGTGTTGCCAGCGCGCGGCGCGCTCGCGATCGATGAGAATGGCCAAATTCGCGCGGGCGATGCGCGCGTCGCGCAGCTCGCCCTCAAAGGTTCTCTCGATTCGAACGCATTCGTACCGCACGGCGACAACCTGTATCGCTACACCGGCGCTACGCCGATCGCTTCCGCGTCGGGTCGCGTGCGACAAGGATTTCTCGAGCGCAGCGGCGTGAATCCCGTCACCGAGATGGTGCAGCTCATTCGCACGTTTCGCGCCTACGAATCCAATCAGCGACTCATCACTCAACAAGATCAAGCTCTCGGTCGCGCCGTCAACGACGTCGGCCGTGTGGCCTAAGGAAAGTAGTACTTCATGGGCGTACACGCGCTGTACACCGCTGCTTCCGGCATGGATACGCAGCTCCGCAACATCGACGTGATCGCCAACAACGTCGCGAACGTCAACACCGAGGGTTTTCGCCGTGATCGCGTGAACTTCGCGGATCACTTCTACCGCGAACAGGCGCTCGCCGGCGCCGCGGGCCAAGGCCCCGGCGCGCAACCGAGCGGAACCTACGTCGGTCACGGCGCCCGCGTCGTCTCGACCGAGAAGAGCTTCACGCCGGGCGGCATCACGATCACCGACAATCAAACGCACATCGCGATTCAAGGACCCGGCAATTTGTTTTTTCAAGTGGAGGACGCAGCCGGCAACACGGCGTACACGCGCGCCGGCAATTTTCTACTTAGCAATCAGGGCGAGTTCGTGACGCCATCCGGGCAATCGCTGGTCGGCGTCGCCGGCGTTCCGCAAGAAGCGAGCGCTATCAAGGTCATGATCGACGGCGTGATCGAAGCGCGCGTCGGCATCGAAGACCCGGAGCAAGTCGGGCAAGTGCAGCTCGCGCGCTTCGTGAATCCGGCTGGCCTCAGACCGGGTGGCGACAATCTCTACTACGCGACGCCAGCCGCCGGTCAAGCCGAGCTCGTGACACCCGGGACACCCGGAAACGGCTCGCTCCTCGGCGGTGCGATCGAAGGATCGAACGTCAACGCGATCACGGAACTGGTCAAGCTCATCCAGGGACAACGCGCCTACGAGATCAACTCGAATGTCGTGCGTGCCGCCGACGAGGCACTGCAAATCGCGAACAATTTGAGAGGTTAACGCATGAGTCCACGAACACCGAAGTGCCTGAGCGCGCTCGTGGTCACGACCGCGATCACCATCGTCGCCGTGTCGACGCTCGCAGGCGGCGGCAAAGCGCGCGCAGCCGGCGGCGGAGTCGAGCTCGTCATGCAACTACGCGCGAGCTTCGACGCGAACGCGACGTGGCAATTCGCCCTCGTCGACGGTCAGCAACCCAGGATGGTGCGACTCAAGGATGTCGCGGCTCCGGTCGCGGACTCGACCGAGCTGTGGAGCGAAGTCGCTGAACTGCGAATCGCGCTCGAGCCGTGCGGAGTCCTCACGCGCGGCGCGATCGAGCGCCGACTCGTGCGTGCCGGCTTACCGCTCGGGAGTTTTCGAATCGACGGCGCGCCCGTGTGCTGCGCCGCCAACTCTAGAAAAGGCGCACCGTGACGATGCACCGCTGCTCTCATTCGCTGCTCCTCCACTCTCTCGCGCTCGCCCTCACGTTCGGCGCCAGCACAATGGTTGACGCGCAATCGCGCGTGGCGCAGGGCCAAGACGGCGACCGTTCGGTGTACATAAAGTCGGAGAAGAAGCGGCCGGCGCTCGCAAAGAACGACATCATCCTGATCCTCGTCAAAGAGGAAACCAAGGGCGATGTCGGCTCGACGCTCGACGCCAAGCGCAAGACCGAACTCACCATGCTCATCGATAGCTTCGCGCGCTTTCAAAACGGCGATTTAAAGCCGAACTTCAACCCGACGCCGGAACTCGAGCTCGAGGCGGAATCGAAAACGCGTGGCAGCGGCAAGACGAATCGCAAGGATCGCATCGATACGCGCGTCGCGGCCCGCGTGGTCGACGTGCTACCGAATGGCAATGTACGACTCGAGGCGCGCAGCGAACGAACGATCAATGACGAAACAACCGTGCTGACGCTGAGTGGTGAAGTGCGCGAAGTCGATGTGTCCGCCGAGAACAGCGTGCTCAGCGATCGCATGGCGGATTTGAAGCTCTCGTACAGCGGCGACGGTCCGGTCTCCGGCAAGACGAAGCAAACATGGTTCGTCTGGCTGATCGATCACATTTGGCCATTCTAAACCACTCCATCGGAACGGCGACTCTCGCCGCCAGCGGCAAGGACCGCGTGCGAGCCGCACTCGGCAGCGCGCCGTCGACCCTCTGGGGCGCTTCGCGAGCCGGCATCGCGACTGGAACACAGGTTGCTTTCTCGATGCTGCCTTACTGTTTCGATGCGGGTGAAAGGAATCACGGCGGATGACTCGAGCGATCGTGTTACTCACTGGCGCACTCGTGCTCTGGACCGCGCCACAAGTCAGCGCGCAGAAAGTGCGCGATGTGGCGCGCGTCGAAGGCGTGCGGCAAGAGCACCTGAAGGGCATCGGCCTCGTCATGGGGCTGAGTGGCACCGGCGACAGCGCACAAAGCCAAGTCACGCGCCGCATGTACGCGGGGCTCCTGGAGCACCTCGGACTCGAGATTCCCGAAGCGGAGTTGCGTTCGAAAAACGTCGCCGTCGTGATGGTCGATGCCACGATCTCATCGTGGACGGCGGTCGGATCCGAGATCGAAGTCACGGTCTCGAGCATCGGTGACGCGAAGTCGCTGAAAGGCGGCCGCCTGCTCGAGACGACCTTGCATGAATCACTCGAGCGCCCAGGCAAAGGGAAAGACATCATTGCGGTCGCGCAAGGTCAACTCACCGCGCTCGGCGAGACGCCGACTGTGGCTCGCGCGAGCGGCACACTCGAGAAGGACATCTCCTATCCGCTCCTGAAAGCCGAGCTGCAGACGTTTCGCATCGTCTTGAATCGCCCCGACTTTTCGACCGCGCCCGCGATCGCCCGCGCGATCAATGAATACCCGTACTTGCGAGTCGTCGCTCGCGACGATCTGCCGATCGCGCACGCCGACGACATGGGCAGCGTCACTGTCAAAGTGCCGTTGCGCTTTCGCGCCCCCGGCAAGGTCGTCGAGTTCATCTCGCGCGTCATGTCGGACATTCCGATCGAGCAGCCGGACCTCGAGGCGGCCGTCGTCATCGACAAAGCGTCGAGCGCTATCGCCGTGAATGGCAAGGTGCGCGTCGCGCCGGTGGTGCTGCAGCTCGGCAAACTCGAAATCGAAATTCTCGACAAGAAAGACCCGACCGGCGCGCCGCGTCCGAATCGGCTCATGGACACGACGAACCAGGGCTACCCGTTGTTGATCAACGTCATGGACGACCTGCGCAAGGAAGGCATCGCCGATGCCGACTTGCCGCGCGTCATTCGCATGATCCACGACGCCGGCGCGTTGCTCGGGAAGTTGGTGGAGAAATGAGCGGAATCACCGGCATTCAGGCCGCGCTCCACTCGCGCACGGCGCAGGCGCCGACCGCCGCGCAAATGAAGAACGCGGCGGATGGATTCGAATCGATGTTCTTGCACTTGCTCTTAGAGCCGCTCGAACGGAGCGCGCAATCGCTGTTCGGCGGCGGTACCAGCGGCGAAGTCATGAGCGGCATGTTCCGGCAAAGCCTCGCGGACCAGCTCGCGAAGTCGCGCCCGCTCGGCCTCGGGAAGCACATTGAATCCGCGTATGCGCGACACGCGCCGCCAGCCGTGCCGGTCGCCGCGCACGTCGCCGCGGTGAGTGCGCCTCACACCACGAAAAAGGAAACAGCATGAAGACTCGCACGAAGGAAGAGTTCCGACTCAATTGCGTAGTTGAGGATTTGTGCGGCATTCTCGATCGATTGCGCGGCCATCACGACGCGCTGTTCGACCTGCTAGTCGAGAAGCAGTCAGCGCTCACGCAAGTGCGAATGCCGGACATCGCGGATTGCACGGCGCGCGAGGAAGCGTTGCTGCGCACCATCATCGAGGAAGAGCAGGAGCGCCTCTTAGTGACCGAGGAGATCGGCGATTTGCTCGACCACGAGTATCCGGCCGGAATCCGCGTCGCCGACATGCTCCCGCACTTGCGCGACGAAACCGCGTCGCTCCTCAGTCGGGCGCGCGATGCCCTGCGGGATGTCGCCGTGCGCTTGGCACGCCAAAACGCCGTGAATCGCGGGCTCATCGAGCACTCGATTGGTCACGTGCAACTCTTCATGTCGCGATTGGCGGAGAGCGAGTTGCGCGCCAAGAGCTACGGCGACAAGGGCGCGCGCGAAGCGGGCGGCGATCGCCCCTACTTGATGGATAAGCGAGGCTAACGCGTGTCGCTTTTTTCGTCGCTCAATCTCGCCCGACTGGCGCTCGGCGCCCATCAGACCGCAATCCAAACGGTCGGGCAGAACATCGCCAATGCCGGCACCGAAGGCTACGCGCGCCAGCGCGTCCAAATGGCGCCGACTCCGAGCGACGACTTGGTGTACGCGCGACTCGGCACCGGCGTGCGGGTCGAACGCATCGAGCGTATTGTCGATGAGCATCTCGAGGCCACGTTGCGCGGCGCCAACAGCGATCTCGCATCGCTCAGCGAGCGGAGTCGGGTTTACTCGCTCGTCGAGTCGGTTTTCAACGACTTGAACGGCGGCGGACTCTCCGAAGCGCTCGGTCGCTTCTTCGACGCGCTCGAAGATGTGGCCAATCAGCCGGAAGACACGACGGCGCGCGGCCAATTGCTCGAACAAGCCGAGACGCTCGCGCAGACCTTCAACTATGTCGATGGCCGGCTGCGTCAATTGCGTCGCGACTTCGATGACGACGTCGTCTCGGTCACGCAGAATATCAATCGCCTGGCGAACGTGGTCGCGAATCTCAATAACCGCATCGTCGAAGCCGAAGACGGCGGCGTGCATCCCGGCACCGCGAACGACTTGCGCACCCAGCGCGATGCGGCGCTCACCCAGCTCTCGCAGCTCGTGAATATCAAGACGATCGAGAACACGCGCGGCGCCGTGCAAGTCATCAGCGGCAGCCAAGTGCTCGTGTTTGAATCGAGTGCGCGCGCCGTGAACAGCGCCGCCGAGAGCGACGGTGACATCAGCTTCCACGAGCTCCGCTTTGAGCTCGATGGTCAGCCCTTTCGCCCGACCGGCGGCCGTATCGCGACGCTGCTCGAGGCGCGCGATGAATTAGCACCCGAGTTGCGGGCGAGCCTCGATACGCTCGCGCGTTCGGTGATGTCAGAGATGAACAAGCTGCACGCTTCGGGCGAGGGACTCGCGCGACCGGCGAGCGTGCGCTCGGCGTTCAGCGTGGCCGACGCGGATGCAGCGCTGGGCGCGGCGGGTTACCCGTACGCGATCACGAATGGGCGACTGAGCCTCGAAGTCGTGCTCGGCGGCGATGGCAGCCGCGAGACTTATGAGTTCGACATCGACGCGACCGGCGCGACCGGCAACGCCACGAGCCTCAATGCCCTTGTTGCCGCCATCAACTCCGGGGCGGGCGCCGACCATCCAGAACTCAGCGCGCGCGTCACGGTCGACGGATTCTTGGAAATCAGGTCGACCTCGGAGACGCTCAGCTTTACGTTTCGCGCTGACGACACCGGCTTCCTCGCGGCGACCGGTATCAACGCGTTGTTCAGCGGTACCAACGCCCGCGACATGCAAGTGGCAGCGCCCGTTGCCGCGGACGCGCGGCTTTTCGCCGCCGGACTCGGCGGCGGCGTTGGGGACAATCGCGTCGCGCTCGCGATGCTCGAGCTGCGGGACGCGCAGCTCTTGGGTCCCGCCGAGCAGAACTTTGAGAGCTACTACAACTCGCTCATCGGCGAGATCGGCATCGAGGGCGCGGAGGCCCAAGAGCTGCTGAGTAGCCAGGAAGCCATACAAGCCAGCATTCAGAACCAGCGCGATGCGTTATCCGGCGTCAACGTCGACGAGGAAGCGATTGCGCTCATCCAGTTTCAGCGCGCCTACCAAGGCGCCGCGCGTTTTCTAAACGTCGTCGATCGGTTACTCGAAACTCTGATCAACTCGGTTTAGGAGTGACCCTGGTGGCGACAATAAGGCGTGAGCTGGTGAGGACCCGAGCATGACCGCACAACCGTTGACCTTTCGCGTCAGCGAGAGCATGCGCAGTGGTGATGTGCTGCGTTCGCTACGCGGCAACCTCGGCGCGATGGCGAAAGTCGAGCAGCAGATCGCGAGCGGTCGGCTCTACGAGCGGTTGTCGGATGCGCCGCTCGCCACGCGTCGACTCGTCGCCTGGGAGCGGTGGGTCGAACGCGATGAAAAATACCAGGCGAATATTCAGCTCGCCAATGGCCGCCTGTCCGCCGCCGAGTCCGCAATGGATGAACTCGGCGACATGATCGCGCGGGCGCGCGATCTCGCGCTGCAACAGATCAACGACACCAGCACCGACGAGACGCGCGCGAGCGTCGCCGTCGAGATCGCCGCGATCCTCGATGAAGCCGTCGCGCTCGGCAATCAGCAATTCGCCGAACGCTACTTGTTCGCCGGCAGTCAGGTCGGCACACCGCCGTTCCAACGAGTCGGGAGTTACGTGTCTTATCACGGCGACAACCAACCGCCGGAAGTGGAGATTGGGGTTGGCGTCCGTTTCGCGGATGCCGTGTCGGGCGCAAAGGCCTTTGGTGGACTTTCGAGTGAGTTGCGCGGCCGCGCCGACCTCGATCCGGTGCTGACTCTGAGCACGCGACTCGAGCTGCTGCACGGCGGCCGCGGCGTCGCGCTCGGCGAGATTGAGATTCGCGACGGCAGCGGGGGCGGCGAGATCATCGATCTCACGAGCGCCAAGACCGTCGAGGATGTCGTGCGCCTGATCAACGACAGCGGCTACGCGACGGCGGCCGTCAACGCAAGCCAGAATGGCATCACCATCGCGAAGGGCGGCGCGGATCTCACGGTGCTGGAGCGCAACGGCGGCCGCACGGCGCGCGATCTCGGGATCGCGAAGAGCAACATGGGAACCGCGCTGATCGGCGACGATCTCGACCCGATGTTGACGAAGACCGCGGCGCTCGCCGGTTTGCGCGCGGGCGCCGGCATCGACAATTCCGGATTCGTCATCACAAATGGCAATCTAAGCGCGACGGTGACGCTCGGTGGGATGTCGACGGTCGAAGACCTACTGAATGCCATCAACGCCTCCGGCACCGCCACGGTCGCCGAGTTGGACTCTGACGGTCGGGGTCTCAATATCTACTCGACACTCGCCGGCGCCGAGCTACGGCTGAGCGAGAACGGCGGCACGACGCTCAGCGAACTCGGGCTCGAAGTGCCGTCGGCTGATCTCATGCTCACCTCCTTGAACGGGGGCACGGGTGTGCCGAATGTCGGCGGCGCGGATTTTCGCGTGACGCTGACGAGTGGCGCGGAACTCGACATCGAAATCGAGCATGCCCTCACGCTTGGCGATATCGCCGAGTTGATCAATGACCACCCGCAGAATGGGGGCTTGCTCATCGCGGAGGTCGTTGATGGCGAAGACCGGTTGCGCCTCACGGATGCCGCTGGCGGCGTGCAGGATCTCACCGTGTCCGCGCTCAACGGCAGCTTTGCCGCGGCCGCGCTCGGCATCTCCGGCACCACTTCGACGGGTGTCCTCGAAGGGACCGCGCTCGATCCAGCCGGCATCCGCCTCAATAGTCCGTTCGCGGCGCTCGTCACCTTGCACAACGCCTTGTTGGATTCCGATCGCACAATGATGGAACGGTCCGTGGCGATGCTGGACTCCGCGGAGGCGCAACTGCTGCACACGCGCGCGTCGCTCGGTGGACAAGTGCGGCGGTTAGAGATCACGGAACGTCGTACAGAGATGGAAATTTTCGCGCTCGAGGAGATGTCGTCGCGCGAAGGCGACACCGACCTCGCCGAAGCGGCAGTGCGTTTTCAACAACAAGAGACGTTGTACCAAGCCGCGCTACGCATGGCGGCGCGACTCGTGCAACCGTCTTTGCTGGATTTCCTGAGTTAATGACCGCAAGTAAGTGAAGGGCCGTCGTCATGGATGAGAATGGGTCTACGGGCGTCGCTGTCACGGACGCGAGCTCCAACGATTCGGAGGAGCGCGTCAGTTTTGCGACGCTGCGTTTCGGCGAGATCACGGTCGCGCGCAGCCGCATCCTCGAGTTTCCGCGCGGCATGGTCGGCATGCCGCAGGGGCGCCGCTTCGTGTTTCTTCACTTAGAGGACGAGCCCGGTCCGTTTTTCTGGCTGCAAAGTGTCGACGATCCGGCCTTGGCGTTCGTCGTCTGCGAACCGCAGCGGTTCTTCCCTCATTACCACATTCCGCTTTCGCGCGAAGATCAGTCCACGCTGCATCTGAGCGATCAACAAGATGGCCTCGTGTGCGTGATTCTCGTCGTGCCCGAGGATCCTCGGCACATTACGGCGAACTTGCGCGGACCGTTGATCATCAACACAGTCGCGCGACTCGGCATGCAGCTCGTGTTAGCGGGCGACGACTACCCCGTGCGCGCTCCACTCTTCCACAGCGAGACACCGAGCGCCGGCCAGACTTTCGCCTCGGGCACGGAAGGAGCGAAGCAATGCTCGTTCTAACCCGCAGCTCAAACGAAGAGATTCGCATCGGCGATGACATCGTCGTGCGCGTACTCGACATTCGTGGTGATCGGGTGCGCATCGGAATCGACGCGCCGGCGCACGTGACCGTGCATCGACAAGAAGTTTACCAAGAGATCGCCACAGCTAACCTGGAAGCATTGCGCGTCGCCGGCGCCGGCCTGTCGGGCGCACAGGAGTTAATCAAGGCGCGCGCGGCGCGGACTCACAAAACACCGACCACCAACAGCAGCCCGCCGCGCGTCGCGCGGCAGGGCGCTGCAGTGAAACCGTAAAGGACACGGAGGTTCGTCATGGGATTGCGAATCAACACCAATTTGCCCTCGATGACTGCGCTGCGTCGGCTCAACTTCGCCGATCAGAACCTGCAACGCTCTCTCGAGCGGTTGTCGACCGGCTTGCGTATCAACCGTGCGGCCGACGATCCATCGGGCCTCATCATTTCGGAGCAGCTTCGTGCGCAAATCTCGAGTCTCAAGCAGGCGACTGAGAACGCGCAGAACGCCACAAACCTCTTGAACACGACCGAAGCCGCGCTGACGGAGGTCAACACGCTGTTGATCAAGATTCGCGATGCGGCCATTTACGCGCTGAACACCGGCGGCGCGTCCGCCGAGCAAATCGAAGCAGAGCAAGGATCAGTGGACCAGGCGCTCGAGGCCATCGACCGAATTGCCGCCACCACGCGTTTCGCCACCCGCAACCTCTTGAACGGCGACGCCGGCTTCAATGTTCGCTCGAAACCGACGCAGATTAGCGATCTGAATCCGATCTCGGTCGTGTTCGACCAACGCAGCTCGGAGACCACCTTCAGCTTGGTTGTCACGCGAGCAGCAAGTCAGGCCGTCATGTCCGCCGTCGGCGGCTCGGGACTTGTTGCATCCGGCGGTCCCGTCGTTCTGCGCGTGACCGGCAGCTTCGGTACGGAGGACGTGGCGTTGCCATCGGGCGCAACGCTGACCACATTCCGCGAATCCCTCAATTTGATGCGCGGCAATCTCGGCATCTACGCGAGCGGCTCGTCGCTGTTCAGCGAGGACTTCGGCAGTGACGCGGTGATTCGCGTGGAACAAGTCGGCGGCACGGGACGATTCTCAGGCGCGGGCGGGGTCGTGAATCCCACGACCAACGCCTTTGCGGATGATTATGGCACCGACGCGGCGGCGTCACTGAATGGCGTGGCGGTGCGCGCGAACGGGAACCACCTGAGCGTCGTGTCGAACATTTTCACGGGCGCAATGGATTTGGCCCAGGGCGCCGGCACCGGCACGTTTGAGTTCACCATCCGCGAATCAGGACTCAAATTCCAGATCTCGAACCACGCCGGCAACGCGGATCAGGCGATCGTGGGATTGCCGAGCGTCTACAGCAATGTGCTCGGCCGTCAGTCGACGACGACTGGCAACGTTACGCAGTTTGGGTTCTTGTCGACGATAACCTCTGGCGCCGCGAATGATCTCTTCAACGATCCGGGAAATGCGCTCCGCATTATCGATGTCGCGATCAACCAGATCAGCTCGATGCGCGCCTACATAGGTGCCTTTACGAACGACAACATCGAACCAACGCTGCGCGAGCTGGCCGTCCACATCGAGAATCTCGCGGCGAGTGAAAGCTCGCTGCGCGATCTCGATTTCGCGGCCGAGACCGCCGAGCTCACGCGCACGCAGGTGCTCTACCAGGCGGGGTTGTCGGTGATTGCGCAAGCGAACGCGATTCCGCAGGGAGTGATTCAACTCCTGCAGTAAGAGGAGGGCCGGCTGCGCCGGGCGCCAGCGAGATACCGTATCCCGCTGCGCGTCCGACCGCGTGGTCGGCCACGCTCCATCGTTCGAGCGCGCCAACGACAAAGATTGTCACTCGCCCAAGCCCGTTATTTCGTCACGTCTTCCGCCAGCGTTTCGGCGGCGCACAAAAGTTTTTCTCAAGTCGGGGTCGATATCCCTTCTAGTCGCAGGACACACGCCGCCGAACGACGATGTACGTGCCGCGTGCGCCGGTTCGAACGTACGACCGGTTGTACCCGCAGCGCGCTGGCGCCTAGGCCGGTGGTTGTGGGAACGAATCTGCAGTATCCGCACCTGGAATGGAGGACGTCGCACCAAGGCAGACAACTTGTTTGGCCTCGTTCGCGAGGCAGAACCTTGGCCGTTTTCCGGCCAGACCGTCTAAGGACAGACGGTGGTGAGCGAAATCAAGGAGGATTTCCATGGGTCTCAGAATCAACACGAACACGCCATCTATTGGCGCGTTGCGCAATCTGCACCGTACCGACAAGATGCTCAGCCGCTCGCTCGAGCGGTTGTCGACTGGTCTCCGCATCAACCAAGCGTCCGACGATCCGTCCGGACTCGTGATTTCCGAGCAGCTTCGCGCGCAAGTCACTGGCATGCGGCAAGCGCTCGAGAACTCGCAAAACGCCTCCAACTTGCTTGGCACGGCGGAAGCGGCGCTCAATGAAGTGAGTACGCTGCTGATCGGCGTGCGCGAGTCGATCATCTTTGCGCTCAATACGGGCGGCAACGACGACTCGCAAATCGAAGCCGAGCAGGACAGTATCGACAATGCGATTCGTTCCATCGACCGCATTGCGCAGACGACGAAGTTTGCGACCCGTCGCTTGCTCGACGGCACGTCGAGCATTGTCGTGCGGTCCAGCGCCGCCACGATCGACGATATCGACGTGCGAAACGTCTTGTTCGATGGGCTGCAAAGCCAGCAGTTTTCCGTACGCGTGACGGGTCTTGCCAGCCGGGCGACGCTGTTTGCCGGCGCGGCCTACAGCGGCACCTCGGCAAGTCGAGCGACAATTCGCGTGAGTGGCACCGACGGCACGCAAGACATCGAGATTGCGAGCAGCTTCACGACCGCTCTCTTCAACGACGCGATCAACCGTTTCACCGCGGATACCGGCGTATTCGCTTCTGCCGGCCGTCTCTTCAGCGTCGAATTCGGCTCTGACGAGTCGGTGTCGGTGCAGGTCGTGAGCGGCCTCCTCAACGCGGGCGGTGGTCTCACTGCTGCTTCGCCGGTGCAGATCGATAGCGGCCGCGACCTTTCCGGCAACGTCAACGGGATTGCCTTTGACGCTGACGGTCTCGACATTCGCGTCGTGTCGGACATCCTCAATGCCGAAATCCGCATGACGAGCGCCACGACCGTCGGGAGTCACACTTTCACAGTCAAGAACACGGGGCTCGTGTTCCAGCTCAACCAGAGCGAGGCCGCGAGCGACCGCGAGCAGGTCGGCATCTCGAGCGTGCATTCGTCGCTACTCGGCGTTGATGCCTACCAAGTGCGCGGCATGAACGGTCAGAACTTGACGATCGGTGGCTACTTGTCGTCGCTCATTGCGGGCGGCGGGAACGATCTCGATACCAATGCGAAGAACGCCTTGCGCATTGTCGATCGCGCGATCAACGAGGTCACCGAACGACGCGCCTACTTAGGTGCGTTCCAAGCGCAGACCGTGGACACCAACGTCAACTCGTTGGGTGTTGCGATCGAAAACCTCGCAGCCTCGGAGTCGATGATTCGCGACCTCGACTTTGCAAGCGAGACCGCGGACTTCACGCGCAATCAGATTCTGTACCAGTCCGGCATTGCCGTGCTGGCGCAATCGAACCTGATTTCGCAATCCGTTCTGACGTTGCTCGGCTAATAGCAGGAGGATCGAGATCGAGGCCTAGGCGGAAACGCCCGGGCCTTGATCTCGAAACTCGAAAGGGAACCAAACATGGATGACACTACCGCCAGACTGAGAGGGGCGAGTGAGGTCGCACGCGAGAATCCGTTACTCCGACGAACGAGGGGCCAAGAGCTAGCGAGTAGCGAAACTCGCGCCGCGAACCGTGCGGACGCGGCTCGCTCGGCGGAGGCAGCGGCAACCGCCGCCCGTGGTGCCGAAGCGGACGAGAGCGCGCGCCAGAAGAAGGCGCCGCCAACGCACACGGAGCTCGAGAGTATCGCCAAGAATCTGAACCGAGTTTTTCAAAATACGCACGGTATCCGCTTCGAGATCGCGGCGGACAGCGGCGACTTGATCGTTCAGATCGTCGACCGGGAGTCCGATGAAGTAGTAAGGACGATTCCGCCCGAGCGGCTCGAATCGCTCGCGCGCAATCTCGACGAATTGACCGGATTGCTGCTCGACAATCGCGCTTGATCGTTGGGCCGCTATTGGGTTGCGGCGCGCCGGCGGCTTGCATTTTGTAATGCGCCGCCGACGGTGTCGTGCGCGCTCGTCGGCAGAGAGGTGAACTGAGATGTTTAGCGTCGATGGTCTCGTGTCCGGGCTCGACACGTCGAGTCTTATTGCGCAGCTTCTGGAGCTGCAACGCCGGCCGGTGACGCTGGCGCAAAACCAAGTCGTTGCGGCGCGCCAAAAACAAACGGCGTTTCTCGATCTCTCGGCGCGGCTGATCAATTTGCAAGTGTCGGCGAAAAAGCTCGCCGACCCGTTGACGTTTAGAGCCGTCTCGACAAATTCCTCGGATAGCACCGTATTGGCGGCGTCCGGCAGTGCGGGGTTGCCGCCCGGCGTTTATCAGTTTCGGGTGGCGCAACTCGCGCGCTCCAGCCAATACACATCGACCGGGTTTGCGGATTCTGACGAGACCGCTGTCGGCGCGGGCACGTTCTCGCTCGAGCTCGGGGGGTTTGTCGACGCGCGCACGGAGTTGGATGAGCTGAACGGCGGCGCCGGAGTTTCGCGCGGCACCTTCCGCGTCATCGATCGCACGGGCGCGAGTGCGTTGATCGACGTTTCCGCCGCGGTCACCGTGCAGGACGTCATCGACGCGATCAACAACGCGAGCGGCATCGAGGTCACCGCGTCTATTTCCGGTTCGGGCGGCACGCGACCCGGGCAAGCATTGCTCCTCACCGACACGTCGGGCGGACTTGGCACGCTCGAAGTCGAGGATCTGAATGGGCTCGACGTCGCCGCGGACCTCGGCATCGTCGGCGTCGCTGCGGGTGCGACACTCGAGGGATCCGCGATTCGCACGATTAGCAATTCGACGCGGCTAGCGAGTTTGCTCGACGGCTTAGGCGCGCGCACCGGCGCCGGCGACGACCTCGTCATCGCGGCCACCGCGCTCGGTGGCCTGACGCTCGACATCGATCTCGATGACGCCGCGACGGTCGGCGAGTTCCTCGACGCAGTCAACAACCATGTGAACAACACGGGTGAGATCTCGATGGCGCTCAACGCCGCGCAAAACGGCTTCGTCATCACGGACACGACCGGCACGGGCGGCATCACGGTAACGGATGGCGCTCTCTCGAGTGTCGCGTCGGACTTCGGCCTCGCCGGCGTCACCGCGGGCACGTCCGTCGCGAGCGCGCAACTCGTCGCCGGGATGAACGACGTCCTCTTGAGCACGTTGAATGGCGGCGCCGGCGTTACGCTCGGGTCGATCTCGATCCAGAGTCGCGCGGCCGTGAGCGGGACGACGGTGAGCCTTGCGAGTGCGCGCAGTTTGAGCGACGTGATCAACACGATCAACAGCGCGGGAGTCGGCGTCACGGCGCGGCTCAACGCGGCCGGCAACGGACTCGAGTTGCGCGACACATCGGGTGGCGCGGGCGCGCTCACTGTCGCCGAAGTCGGCGGCACGACGGCTGCGGAGCTCGGACTGCTTGGCTCGGTGACGCAGAACACGCTCACCGGCACCGATCTCAATCCGCGCTATGTACATCAAAACACGCAGCTCAGCACGCTGAATGGCGGCGCCGGTGTGGAGCAAGGATCCATACGAATCACCGCGACGAACGGCGTGAGTTTCACCGTCGACTTGTCGCAGGAAGACACCATCGGCGAAGTGATCAATGACATTCAAGGCGCCGCGACGCTCGCCGGGTTAAGCGGCACTTTCACAGTCGGTTTGAACAGCACCGGGAACGGGCTCGCGATCACCGATACGAGCGGCGCCGGCACGCTGCGCGTCGACGAAGTCGATGGTGGCTCGACGGCGTCGGATCTGCACATCGTCGGCAGCGCGCCCGATGCAACGCCCGGAGCCATCGATGGCGCGTTCCAAGAGACGATCACGATCGGCGCCGACGACACATTGCAGGATGTGCGCGACGCGATCGCGGAACTCGGCATCGACGTGCAGGCGACGATTGTCAACGACGGCAGCGCGGCAAGTCCCTATCGATTGAATTTGGTTGCGGGGCGCTCCGGCAGCCGGGCACGACTACTGGTCGAGACCGGCGGTGGCACCAACTTGGCGTTCTCCCGAACCTCGGAGGCGCGCGACGGCGTGCTCTTTTACGGCGAATCGAGCGCGTCGAGTGAACCCGTATTGCTGCGCAGCAGCACCAACACGTATAGAAATGTGATCGATGGTCTGACCGTCACCGCGCTCCAGACGAGCGCGACTCCGGTGAGCGTCACGGTCGCAAGCGACGTCGAGAACTTGACCGAGAAGGTGTCGGACTTCGTCGACAAGTTCAACGACATACTCTCGTCCATCGCGGACGTGACCGCGTTCAATATCGAGACGAACGAACGCGGCGTGTTGCTCGGCGATGGCACGGTCCGCACAATGGAGCGGACACTCCTCAACAAGCTCATCCGGCCGCTGAGCGGGATTTCGAACGCGCTCCATCTCATGAGCGAAATCGGCATCCGCCTGGTGAATGGCCGACTGAGCTTCAATTCCACCGAGCTCGAAGAAGCGCTCGCAGAGGATCCGGAAGCCGTGACGAAACTCTTCTCGGCGGCACGCCCGCTCGCCGCCGATGTCGAGCTGGAGGATTTCAATAACGGCGAAGGCGTGCGCACGGCGGGTGGCGCCGACTTTCAGATCCAATTGCGGAATGGCGCGACCATCGACGTTGACGTCTCGGACCTCACGACAGCCGAAGACGTGATCGACGCGATCAATGACGCGGCGACGGCCGCCGGTCAGAGTCTGACCGCCAGTTTGTCGAGCACGCAGAATTCCTTCGTGCTGACGGACGGGACCACTGGCGGCACGACCTTCAAAGTCGTCGCCTTGAACGCATCGAGCGCCGCGGCGGATCTCGGTCTCAGTAAGAGCGCGGACGTCGCGGGCGGCGGCCTCTTGACCGGTTCGCTGCTCGACCTCGCCGGCGATCCCGGTGTGGCGTCGCGCATCAACGATGCGATCGAGGAGCTCACGGACACCGAAGTCGGCGCGCTCCAGCGTCGCGCCGATGCGTTCGACGAGATCATCGAGTCGCTCAACGACCGGATCGAACGCATCGAAGAGCGGCTCGCGCGTCGTGAAACGGCGTTACGGCGCCAGTTCGCGCAGCTCGAGCAAGTCATCTCGTCGTCGCAGCAAACACAGCAGCGACTGTCCGCGCAGCTCGGCGGGTTGGGCCGCTGATGCCGCCGGCGCATCCGACTCAACGCTACCGCGAAGTGCAAGTCACCACCGCCGCGAAAGACGACTTGCTGATGTTGCTGCTCGATGGCGGCGTGCGCTTTATCGAAGGCGCGCTGATCGAAATGCGAAAGCCCCAGCAAGATCGCGAGAAGCGCAACGATCACTTGTTGCGCGCGCAGAAGATCGTGCTCGAGCTGATGACATCGCTCAGTCCGGCGATCGGACTCGATCTTTTCAGCAGCTTGCAAGGGCTCTATCGCTTCACGTTCCAGCGCTTACTCGAAGGCAACTTGAAGTCCGACATCCAGCTCGTCGAGGAAGGCCTGACGCTGATGCGCAAGATCCACGAGATCTGGCGCGACGCGGTCGTGAAGGCGCGCGGCGAACGCGACCGTCCCCTCGAGAAACCGCACTCGGGACAGTCGATCTCGGTCGTCGGCTAACAATTGTGCGGCGCGCCATCCGTGACCGAGCCGTCGACAGCGGTCGTCGCGCGCACAGAAATCGAGTGGTTCGAATTAGTTGGGCGCGAGATCGTAACGCGCGGCACTGGGTGAATGGCCGAATTCCCGCTTGAAAGCCGCCGACATGTGGCTGTGACTATCGAAGCCGAGCTGAAGAGCCAGCGCGGTGAGATCTTTCCACCCTCCGGCAACGGCAGCGAGCGCCGCGCGGACTCGCAGCTTCGACAGATAGGCATGCATTGGAATTCCGACGTGCTGAGCGAATTGACGCGACAAGAAGCACGGCGAGCAGCCGGCAAATTTTGCGACGTCCGCCAACGTGATCCGAGCAGAGAAATGCGCTTGAAGATACTCGAGTGCGTGTGCTATGCGAGCGGGCGCGATGCGCTCCGACGACGCTCTCTGTGGCGACTCGAACAGTGTCGAAATGAGTTCAGTAAGCCGTTCCTCAACGTGCAGCGTTTCGGGCGGTGAAGTTCGGGTCCGGACTAGCCAGGATATCAGGCGATGCGCGCACAAGAGCGCGTGCGGGCTTACCGCGACATTCATGGACGATCGTGAGTCAGCGAGCAACGTCGCTCGGAACTCCTGCGACGGCAGCCAGCAATCGACGTTCTCGGCGCCGATTCGAATCGACACGCCCGCATTGCTTCTGCGTGAGGGGTGCAGGATTTCAAATGTCTCTCCCACGCCGAACAGCATCGCTGTGTTGCTGTCAGCGAGCCACTCACCCCGCGAACAGCGCTTGCGAAAAGCGCCTTCCAGCATGATTTCTATGACTGCCGCCGCCGTTTGTCCGTGGCGCACGAGTGGGTGTTGATGCGGGCGCCATTGGCTCACTAACAGTTCGACTCCGCAACCTGACCAGAGTCGTCTTAGATCGAGTGGTGGGGGGCTCGGCACGCGCGAATCGTAGCGTGTAAGGCCGACACCGCAAGAATTTGATAGCGCGCTGCGCACTCTGACCGGCATTCTCATCGCGAACTGGGCGCTTGCGAGAGTCGGCGTCCATGGCCTGGGAGTTGGGACCCGCTGACAGAAACAGAGGTGATCAATGTCGGTAATGGTGCGTTGTGGATGGGCGCTCGCGTGCGTGCTCGTCGCTGAGCAGGCGTGGTCCTCCGATATCAGCGGGAGTTGGGTCGGCGCCGTTGTGCGGGAGGGGGCGATCCAGCAGATCGAGCTACAAATTACCGCGCAGCCAGACAGCAAGCTTGGCGGCACGTTCAGCATTCCTGAACTTGGTCTCTACTACGAACCACTGTCGGGAGTGGCATTTCAGTCACCGACGCTCAGCTTCACCTGCTTGTACGGTCGGTTTGACACTACTGTTCACGGTGACTTCGGAGAGCTCGTCGGCGTCAACGCGAAGTGGGGCCCGCCGGTCCGCATTCATTTGAAGAAGTCGACACCAGTGCGTCGATGTTCTTACGAAGAAATACGCTTTCGCAACCTCGATGTCGAGCTCGCCGGCACCATCGTGTGGCCGGTCGGAAGAGGGCCCTTTCCGGCGGCGGTTGTCATTTGTGGGTCCTCGCCCGAAGGCCGGCGCGACGGCGAGGACGCGTGGGGCTATCGCGGTTGGGGAGAGGTATTGGCGGAGCGAGGTGTGGCGACACTAGTGTACGACAAACGCGGTGTCGGCGAATCGGGTGGAAAACCTCAGCAATGGACGCTCTTCAACCTCGCCGACGATGCACTCGCTGGCGTTCAGGCCCTGAGACTTCGCAAGGAGATCGATCCCGCGCGCGTCGGCCTTGTCGGCTTGAGCCAGGGTGGGTGGGTCGCGCCAATTGCGGCGGCGAAGGATTCGGCCATCGCATTCATGATTTTGCAAGTGCCGCCTGCAGTCAGTGTCGCGGCACAGGAAATTGACGCTGTGGCGGCCGCATTGTCGTCAGAGTCCGCGGTGGAAGCCGGGATTCGAGCAGCAGACATCGTTGCGGCCCAAGAATTCGAGCGCGAGATGTTTGAAGTCGCGTACGGCCGCAAGCCATGGCTCGAGTTCGAGCGCCTTGCCGTAGCGGCGAGCAAGCAGCCGTGGGCGAAGTTCATCGACATCCCGAAAACGGAATCCGATCTCGAGTGGTGGCGTCGCAACGAGTTTGACCCCGCGACGACTCTTCGCTCCGTCCACTGCCCGGTGTTGGCGCTGTTCGGCGAAGACGATCTGCTCGTGCCGCCGGCGAAAAACCTACCGTTGCTCAAGAAGTACCTCGGCGAGGGTGGGAACAAGGATGTCACGACGCATGTCTTTCGCGACGTCGGCCATGGATGTGAACTCCCCAGGCGGTTGATCGGTGACAATTGGCGATGGCCCGAGAGTTTTTGGGTTTGGCCGCGAAAAGCGCCGGGGTTTTATCTGCGCATCGCCGAATGGCTACAGCAGCACCAGCTGACCGACTAGGCGCTACCGTGACCCGCCGGCTGTTCCGGCCGAGATAGAGTGCTGCTCGCTCGGGTCGCTGCGATGCGACCCGAGCACTGACGCGGCCGCTCAGAACAGGAATACGAGTCCCGTAATGAGTCGCTCCTCGTAGATGTCGTTCTTTCCGGGCGTGCGCAGTGCGAAGCCATAACCGAGACCCCACTGCACGCCGTCCGCGACTTCGTACCGATACCCGACCGTAGCCCAGTGTACGTCGCTGCCGCGCACGTCGCCGGCGCCGAGATTCCCGTAGTCGAGGAGGCCGTCACGCACTTGAATGCGGTTGCCATTCGAGAGGTACGTGAAACCGTGGTATTCGACGAGCGGGAAGAATCTGGGCGTCAGCTCGTACGCGGCTTGCACGTCCCAGCTCAGCGAGTCATTTCCTTGCTCGTGGTGGGTCGTGATCCGACCCACGACGTCCGCCATGAGATGGATGCGGTCCATGGTCTTTGCGCCCGTCACGAAGAGCGAGACCTCGTCTTCGATTCCTTGGAACACATCGCGGGAACCGTTCGAAAGCGTCCAGCGAGCGCCGGCCGTCAGTATGCTCTTCTGTTCGTAGTCGACGTGGAGCGCGTATTTGAAGCCGGCTGCGAGGTTGTTCCATCCATCGCCCGCCGGTAACGCCGACGCCTCGAGATCCGTGTAGCCATCCTCGGTAGCGATGAGCGCGAGCCGCTCCGTGAGCGCAAGCCGCGCCTGCACGGCGAGCACGGTCAGATGCCCGCCGCCGAGGAGGCTGTGGCGCGGAAACTCGTGGTAGAGAAAAATCGGCCGAATGTCCGTCGCGATGAACGGGTCTTCGAAGTAAAGCGGCGAGTCGAGCGGGCGCGGGCTCGCGCGGAAGTTCTTGCCCATGCCGCTCACGAAACCCGGCCAGAGATCGAAGTTCATCTTCGCGTCAGCCATTTTTCCGGCGCTCTGGTCGGCCGATTGAGCGTTGCATGGCGCGTTGAGCTGGGCGCCGACAAAAAGCAATCCGATTCCGGCGACGAGTGTTAGGACTCGCGTCGCAAGCATGTGAAACCTCATTCCCTTCCAGCGCTTTGAAAAACTGCGACTGCGATGCCTACCGATAGCAGGCATCTAGCCTGTCTGTCCTTCCCGCGTTGGCACGTAGAGGCAAAGCATGTGCCACCGTCGGGAATGGCTGGAAGCGCGCGGCGCGCTGGAAATAATCAAGTCTGCGAATGGAAGTGCGCCGCGATTCCGAGTTTTGCAGGTTTCGACGCGACAGGTCGAAGTGAACCTCGGTTAAGAGCGGCGCGTGACTGACCAACACGCGGCGAGCAGCGCGCTCTGTACCAGCACCAACGTGTGCGCCGGCGGCCAGTCGAGCGCGTGTGCGAGCACGGAACTCGCGATGCTCGAGATCAGCGCGATGACGGGCGCTACCCAGAGCAGCGTTCGCAGCTCGCGCACGAGGCGACGCGCGATGAGTGGCGGCAATACCAAACTGCAAAAAGTGTAGGTGAGGCCGGCGATCGGTAGGGCGAGGCCGACGGCGCCGCCCATGATGATCGCGATGCCGTTGGTCCATCGCCGCATTGGCATGCCGACCGCGAGGGCGAAAGCCGAATCCATCAACACGAGTCGAAGTGGTCGCTCGAGCTTCACGGCGAGAAAGAGCAACGCCGAGGTCGCGACCGCGAGGGTCCACATTTCCCCGGCGCTCGCGCCGAGAATGCTGCGCGTCAGCAACTGCTCGACCTCGACGCGCCCGTGCGGACTTTGCGCGACCAAGAGCACCGCCAAGCTGCCGCAACCGAGAAACAACCAAGCCGCCACAGCCTCGCGACTCTCGCGATTGGGGCGCGCGGTCGCGAGGGCCGCGATCACCGCGCAGCCGAACGCGATGACCGCCTTTGCGCCGGGCAACGACAACACGGTTGCGATCGCGCCCGCGCCGATGCTCGACAACCAGATGTGGAGCGCGACCCCGAGCGTCGACGCCTGCGCGATCGCGGCGCCGAGAAACATCTGATCGCGCGTCACGAGCGCCACGCCAACGAGCGCGAGCAGCACGCTCGAGAGCCAACCGCTCAAGTACGTATTTTGAAACAACGGCCACGACGCGAGAAAGTCGCTGATCAAGGGGACACCTCGTGGCTCACGAATTGGGTGAGCAGCTCCCGTTTGCCGACCTGCACGCGCCGATCTGCGAACAAAGCGAGGTGCGTCGCGAACCGTTCGGCGAACTCGAGCGGATGCGTCACGAACACGATGGCGAGCGCGCGCTCGCGTTGCTCCGCGGCGAGCACGCGGAGCAATTCACTCGCGCTTGCCAGGTCGAGACCGCTCACCGGTTCGTCGAGCAGCAAGAGCCGCGGCCGGCGCACGAGCGCGCGCGCGAGCAAGACGCGTTGTCGCTGCCCGATCGACATGGCGGCAAAACTCACGCGTTCCTTGCCGGCGAGGCCGACTTGTGCGAGCGCCACCGAACACCGTTCTACTCGCGCGGGCGCGTCGAGCGGCAATCCAACGAGTCCGAGATCGACGATCTCGCGAGCAGTCGTCGGCGACTGGTGATTGAAATCGCTGCGTTGCGGCACGTAACCCAATTCGCTCGTGCGGGCGGCGGGCGAGCGCCAGGTGATCGCGCCGTGTCGCGGCGCGACATCGCCAAGCAGCGCGCGCAACAACGTCGACTTGCCCGAACCGTTCGGGCCGAGCCAAAACCAGAACTCACCCGGCCGCACAGCGAGCGTGACGTCTTCGAGCACGGTCGGGCGGCCGTAGCCGAGTGTCACGGACTCGCACCGGAGTATCGTGTCGACTTCGTCGCCGCTCGCTCGTTCTCCTTCGTCGGGTGCGTTCTTGCTCATGGCGTTTCGCCGCGCCAGCCGCGCACCAGCGCCGTCACGTTGTACTCGCACATGGCGAGATAGTCGTCGACTCCGGCGACCGCACCCGGTTGATGCGCGAGACGCACGATGCTCGCGCCCGTCTCGCGTGCGACGAATTCGGCCGGTTTCGTGTCGAAGTACGGCGCTGTCATCACCAGTTTCACCGCGCGAGTCTTGACGAGAGCGACAATTTCGCCGAGGTGCCGCGTCGAGGGCGGAATCCCCGGCTTCGGCTCGAGGTATCCGACCACATCGATTCCGAAGCGTCGCGCGAAGTACGGCCAAAGATTGTGATCGGCGATGACCAGAGCGCCGCGGAGCGGCACCGTCGCGGCGAGCCAACCGCCGAGCGCCGGATCGTTCGTGAGCGGCACTGACGAATTCTTCGCCAGCGTCTCCAGAACGGGCTTAGCGCCGAGTCGGGTTGTGAGCGACTCGCCCACGAGCGCGGCGGCCAGCCGGAGTTCAAACGCGTCGAAGTTCGCCGCGAATGCGGTCGCCGCGTCCGGTCGCAGCGTGGACATCTTTTCGCGCAGGTGACGCGCGACGCGCCAACCATTGACGGGATCGAGCAAATAGTGCGGATTGCCGCCCCCGTGCACATCACCCATCGAGCGATCCACTCCGTCAACCGGGCGATCGAGCGGTTCGATCGCCGCCGATGCATCGAAATTGCCGGCAGCGCCGAGGAGCAAACGTGGATTGCGGCAGCCTTCGATGAGTGGCGGGAGGTAACCGATCTCGAGTTCTAGTCCCGTGTAGAGGAGGAGATCCGCCTGACTGAGCGATTTCATGAAACTCGGCTTTGCCGAGATGAAGTGTGGATCCTCGGGACCGCGGGCGAAGACCGTTAGCTGAACGGCATCTCCGCCGATCGCACGCGCGAGACTGCCGAGGTCGGGCGTGGTTGCGCAAATACGGAGGGGCTCGACGGCGGAGGTCAGCGCATTCGTGGCGAGGATTGCGACGAGCGCGAGAGCCGAGATGCGCCACCGGCTTCGAAGTGTTGAGTTGTTCATGATGAGCAAACTCCTGTTGGAGGATGAGCAAGTGCGCGTCGGCGCTGGCCGGCCAGCGC
>JBJXGE010000061.1:0-25167 GCA_046154185.1 Planctomycetota bacterium | reverse complement strand
GTCGTGTTGTGCGCCGAGCGCACAACGCCGGTCATCAATGCCGGCACGTTGTACCAATGAGTTGCGCGCAAGACCAAACACGTCGGTGGAGTCCGTGCCCGATCCGGGCACGACTCCACTCGGGAAGCGCGAACCATGGGTAAAGAACCGGCGCCGGAACGAAAACCCTACTTGGTGCGACTCCCGCCGGATGTGCTCGAGCAGCTCCGCGGTTGGGCGAGCCAAGAGATGCGCAGCATTAACGGGCAGATCGAATACCTGCTGCGACAGGCGCTCGCGAAACGGCGCGGGGCCAGTGGCGGCGACGACTCCACGTCGCCGCCCCCTCCCGCGAGTCGTTGAACTACGCAGCGACCGGCGTCATCGCCACTCAGTCGCGTGCCAGTCTTTCTTGCCGCGGCGCAAGAGAATCGTTTTGCCGTGCAATAGGTCGGTCGTTTTCAGCACCGCGTCCGCCGCCGCCTTCTGACCGTTGACGAACACGGCGCCATTCGCCAAAAACTCGCGCGCTTGTCGCTTCGATGGCGCGAGCGTCGTCTGCGTGAGCACGTCAAGAAGCGCGACGCCCTCGCCACTCAAGAGCCGCGCCTCATGCACCGAACTCGGCACGCCGGCGAAAACTTCTTTGAGCAGTTCCGCGTCGAGACTGCGCACGTCGCCCTTCCCGAAGAGCGCTTGGCTCGCGAGTTCGACGCGAGCGAACTCGCTCGGACCGTGCAACATTTCGACAAGCTGGCGGGCGAGCACGCGCTGCGCGGCCCGTTCGTGCGGCGCGGCTTGTTGCGCCGCAACCAACGCTTCGATCTCAGCGCGCGGCAGAAACGTGAACCGCTTCAAGTGCGCAATCGCATCCACGTCATCCACATTCAACCAAAATTGGTAGAACGCATACGGGCTCGTGCGCTCGGCGCTCAACCACACCGCGCCAGCTTCGCTCTTCCCGAACTTCTTGCCATCGGAGCGCGTGACGAGCGGCGCGGTGATGGCATAGCTCTCCCCCGCCTCCGAACCGAGTTCGCGCCGGATGAGGTCCATACCCGCGATGATGTTGCCGAACTGGTCCGACCCCGACATCTGCACGGTGCAGCCGTGCGCGCGGCGCAAATGGAGAAAGTCATAGGCCTGCAGTATCTGGTAGCTGAATTCGGTGTAACTGATGCCTTGGTCGCGGCTCTCGAGTCGCGTCCGCACGGAGTCCTTCTGCATCATCACGTTGACCGAGAAGTATTTTCCGACCGTGCGTAGCATCTCGATGTAACCGAGCCGCACGAGCCAATCGGCGTTATTGAGAACGAGCGGGCGCACGCTCGGCGGCGCCGAAAAATCGAGCACGCGCGCAAAGATGCGCTGCTGGCTCGCGACGTTTGCGGCGACTTGTTCCTCCGACTGCAACTGGCGTTCGCTATCTTTGCCGGATGGATCGCCGATCAGTCCGGTGCCGCCGCCCATGAGCACGATCGGCCGATGACCCGCGAGTTGCCAATGGCGCAGCAGAATCATCGGCACGAGGTTCCCGACCGTGAGACTATCGGCCGTGGGATCGAAACCGGCATAGCCGACGCGACCCGGCGTCGCGAGGTGCGCCTCGATTTCAGCGCCCGCCGTTTGATGCAAGAGTCCACGCCACGCGAACTCAGCCAGAAGAGATTCACGCCCTGCCGTCACGCGATCCCGACCTTCCCTTGAGTGATCACCGACTCTTCGCCGCCGACAGCGCGCCGCCGAGACCGGGTAACCAATGAATCGTGAGTTGATCGGCAAAGGCGTCGGTGGCGCGCGCGAGCTCGCGCATGTGTTCGGCGCTCGCGCAGTAAGCAGCCGGCACGATGAGCACATTCGAGCGGCCGCGCGCGACAATGCCGGCGAGGACTGGCGCCAAACCGCGCTCACCCTCGGCATCCGCGATCTCCAGTGAAGCCGTCCGGCTGCGCCGCCTGATCGCTTCGCTCTTCACGACTTCATCCCACGCTGCTCGCTCTTCCGGGGGCGTCGTCTTCAGTAAGACGACAACGGTCGTGCCGCCGAACGGACCCGGCGCCAACGGCAGGCCGTCGCTTTGCGCAACCACCGCGGCGCCGGGCAAACCAACCCACTCAAAGGGCGTGTTCGCATCGAGCTGAATCTTCGCGTCCCGCACCGGCTCGCCGGGGAACGCTAAGAAGCGACCTTCGCGCGTACCCGGGTGCGCCGCGATCGTCGTCGCGGTTTCGCCGTGCTGAATGACAGTCGCGGTCACTCCATCGCGCAACGCCACGCGCGCCTCGAGCGCCGCCCAATAGCGCGCCAGTGGCGAATCGACGCCGAGCACCAGCAGTCGGCTCGGCGTCCCGTCGGTGGCGGCCGGTAACGGCTCGCAGCCGAGCGCGGCGCGCAGACTGTTCTCTTCTTGACGCATGGGATCATCCACATCGATCTCGCGGACCGCGATGCGCATCCCGGTCGTGCGATGATCCTCGGCTTGGTGACGCCACCAATCGATGCTCTTCGCGTTCGCGTACACCGTGAGGTCTTGGTATTCGAACGGGAAAAGCGGCGGCGGTATCGTCGCCGCGCGACCGAGCCCTTGCTCGCCGAGTTTGCGATAGCGCGTGGGCGCGAACGCGAAACCCTGCACCGGCAATTGACTCGACGAGATCATCGCCTGCGTGACGACCGTCGCTCCGGTCCCTTGGCCCGCGACGACGATGCGCTCGCGGTCGATCGGGAATTTCGCGGCCACATCCGCGACGATATTCTCGATTCCGGTGACGAGCGCGCTCATATGGTCGTCGAAACTTTCTTCGCGATACCAACGGCCGCCGAGATGAAAGTCGTCTTCCGTCTCTACGAACGGCGGTTCGATCACCGCGAGCGCCACTGTCTCGCCGAACGCGAGTCGCAAGTAGCGTTCACCATCCGCGGCGCGCAAACCATCGCTTACCAGCCACACGAGAAGCGGCACGCGGGCGCCGGGACTCACGTCGGGCAACCGCAGTTTGTACTCGAGCTCGCGCTTGACGACGGTCGCGTAGCTCCCATCCGAATAGTCGCGCGCGCGACGCTCGACGCACGCGATGTAATCGGCGATCGCGCCATTGGGATCTCGAAGCCGCTCGAGCGGCGAAGGCGCCGAGATCGCGAGGTCGTCGACCGGCACGATGTCGATCGTGAGCACGCGCGTCGTCGGCCGGCGCTTCATAAGTTGCTCCACGGTGCCTTGTTTGTAGGCGCTGTGAAAGCCGCCATTGATATGCAGCACGCGATAGCCGGGAAAACGCTCGAGCGCGCGTGCGCACGCTTCACCCATGCTGTTATCCCACAGGCTTTGCGTGCTGTAGCGCAGCGCTTCGGGGTCCTGCGAACCGGGGCCACCCATGTGACCGCGAAGCACGCGTTGGTATCGCTCCCAGTACGCCGGCCCCGACAGCAAGATTTCCGTCGGCACGTGCGCGCGATCGGCGTCGCTCAACGCTGCGATCCCGCTTGCGCCTTCGCCCGCCAGTTTGCGACGCAGCGGCGTCGGAAAATTCGAAGCAACGACCGGAAGTCCGCGTGCGCGCGCGAACTCAATCAGTGGCCGGTAGCCCGTTGCGTAGTTCGACCATGGTCGGGCGGTTCGCAAGAACTCAGACTCTGAATTCGTGCCGGCTAAGTACGCGTCGAGTTGCGGCTGCACATCGCGCTCGAACATCTCGAGTGCGAGCACGACTTTTCCCGGCGCGAGTCGTTCGAGTTCCTCGAGCAATCGCAGCTCAAGGCGATGCGTGGTTTCGTCGAGATGCGTTTCGCCAGCGAACACGACTTCGGCGCTCGAGAGCGCCGCAAAAAGTTGCGCCGCGGTTTCGGGCTGTGCGTCCGCGCCGCGATAGACGCGCAACACTTCCTCGAGCGATGGAGTGGAACGAAGCGCCGGCAATACAGCCGGCGGCGGTTCGCCGACCACAAAACCGCCGCCAAACAGCGCGCACGCGAGCGCCAGGACACGGCAGCTTCGCTCTCGAATTTTGCTCATCCAGTACATGAATCTCGCCTTTGGTTTGCTTGGGCCGGCCGACGACTGCGCACGGCACGTATACGACACGTCGAACAGTCTATGCGAGCACGACGCGCGCTGCCCAGCCGCAATCGACGGGTCGCTCGAGAACCGCAGACAGCGGTCGCGCGGTAGTGCGCTGCATCGACTGCGCATCAGTTCGCGTGCTCGAGCTGCGCGATGCGGCGCGCCGCCGCCAACAAAGTGGGTTCGCGCATGTCCTCGTGCGCTGACACCGGCCCGGAGCCGCGACCGCTCGCGACGCGCAGTGTGATCATGTTGAGCGCGCGGCCGGCCTCCATGTCGGACGGCGCGTCGCCGACCATGTACGACCCTGGCAATGACAGCGCGAGTCGCGCCGCCGCGCGCTCGAACATCAGCGTGCGCGGCTTTCGACAACGACAATGGTCGTCGGGGAGATGCGGGCAAAACTCGATGGCCGCGATGCGAGCGCCCCAGCTCGCGGCGTCTGCGCGCAGCCGCGCATGAATCGCTTCGACATCCGCCAACGTCGTGTAGCCGCGGGCAAGCGCGGACTGGTTCGTCACGACCACGATCGGCATGCCGAGCGCGCCGAGCACGGCGAACGCGGCTGCCGTCTCGGGGTAGTATTCAAAATCCGCGAGCGTCCGGACGTACTCGTCGCGATAAATGTTGATCACGCCATCTCGATCGAGAAACACCGCGCGCACGAGTTTTCCTCCCAGGCGCCAAACTGCGAGCCTCGGCTGCGGCGCCGCCGATGAGCTCGCTTTCTATCACAGTTCCGGCGCGTCTCGCGACGCCGGTTCACTTGCGCTTCAGCCCGCTGGCTCTTGCGCGCCGCCGATCCAGGCGCTAACTAGACGCCTTTGGGGGAAGTCACGGAAAGCGGCGCATTATGCTCACGCTCTCGAGCGTGTTTCTGCCGGGCGGAGACTCCGCGTATGAAGCGCGCATCGCGCGGCTCTTGTCGTTTTCAGTCGAGGCGTACGAGATCGCGCATCCGTTGGGAGTGCGCGAACTCGAGGAACTCGCGAACACCTTTCGTTCACAACGCCGGCAAGCGCTCGCGATTCGCAGCGACGTATTGCAGAGTGAGCGCGAATTGGCGTTTCCAGCGCTCGCTGGACCGCGCGCATCCATCGCGGCGACCGACGAATCGGAGCGGCGCACGGCGGTCGAGACGGCGCGCGGCGCGGTCGATTGGGCGGCGCGGCTCGAAGCACGCGCGTGCGTCGTCGACGGCGGCACGCTTGCTGTCACCGTCGACGAGTCGACGGCCCGTGCGCGGTATGACGCCGGAACTTGGCGGGCGTCCGAGGGTCAGCTCTCGAATTTCGCAAGTGATGCGCTCAGGCGCCTCGGCATCGAGCGCCCGCCGCTCGCGGCGCGTGCGATGGATGCGTGCAAAAGATCGATGGACACGCTGCTCGTGCGCTGCGACCAACAGGGTCTCGAACTTGCCGTCGAGAACTCGGGTTCGATGCACGGGTTCCTGCAATTGGCGGAGATGGAAGAACTGGCTCGCACGTTTCGCGGCAGCAAACTCGTGTGCTGGTTCGATCCGAGCCGCGCGCGCGTGCTGAGCTTGCTCGGTCTGGCAAAAGAGAATGCGGAACTCGAGGTCGAAACCGTGTTCGACACCAGCGCGGGTGCGGTCATCGTTCAGGATACACGAGGGATTCAGTACGACCTGCCGCCAGGCGAAGGGGAGTGGCCGCTCGATCACGTCTACAAGCGACATTGCGATCACCGACCGTTGGTGCTCCGCGTCGGGGATACCCGAATCGATGATCAACGGCTCGCCGCGGCGATTGAGTTCTTGCGCAGCCGTGGTCTCAATGGGCCAGCGCCGATCGAAGCCGAACCGTTTCCGATTTTTGGCCGCAACACTAAACGACAATGAGCTGGCAGCGAATTGAATACAAAGACTCGAACTCGACGCAG
Organism: Planctomycetota bacterium; assembly: GCA_046154185.1. Classification (GTDB taxonomy): domain Bacteria; phylum Planctomycetota; class UBA8108; order UBA1146; family JAJFFE01; genus JBJXGE01. Next base: position 19,226 of record JBJXGE010000061.1, on the reverse strand, counting down.
GATTGACGACTCGAAGGAAATAAAAAAAGCCCAACCCGAAAGGGGGAAGTTAGGGGAATGTTCCGGGCCGGGCCAATCTCTAAGTTAGCTGTGTCACGACATTGAAAGTCATGTCACATTGACCAAGAGAATAGCGATTGTGATGCCAAGTTGTCAACTCGGTGGACGTATTTCGCCGCACACGTGTCTCGCGCGCTTGTTTCACGAGCCCACTGCACGCATAATCGCCGCCGCTTTTCAGCCGTGGCTCGCCGTTCGAGCCCGACGTCCATTGCGCGCCAGGCTCAACCTAAACGGAAGAAAATCCGGAGCTTAATTGCGCGACGACTCCTCAAGGCCGGAGCCGCATGCCGATCTCTAATAAGGTCAAAAACTCACTTGGGCAGTCGTCGTGGATCCGACGCATGTTCGAGGAGGGCGCTCGGCTCAAACAACAATTTGGCGCCGACCAAGTCTATGACTTCACGCTTGGCAATCCGGATTTGCCGCCGCCAAGAGAGTTCGATGCGCGACTGCGCGCGCTGATCAACGCCCCGCCGACCGATCTCCATCGCTACATGCCGAACGCGGGCTGGCCGGAAGTGCGAGCGAAAATTGCGGCGGCTTTTGTGCGCCGCACGGGTCTCGCGTACCAAGCCGGCCACGTCGTGATGACGGTCGGCGCGGGCGGCGGACTCAACGTTTGCATCAAAGCGCTGCTCGATCCCGGCGACGAGATCATTCTGCTGACTCCTTATTTCGTCGAGTACTTGTTCTACGCCGACAATCACGCGGCACGCGCCGTGGTCGTGCCGACGACGAGTGATTTCGGGCTCGACGTCGATGCGATCGAGCAAGCGATCACCGAACGCACGCGCGCCATCATTGTCAACTCGCCGAATAATCCGACCGGGCGAATCTATCGCCACAACGAACTCGCCAAACTCGCGGCCGCGCTCGAGACGGCGAACGAGCGTTACGGTCGGCCGATTTATCTGATCGCGGACGAGCCCTATCGAAAAATTGTCTATGAGGATTGCGTGTGTCCGGAAGTGCCGCCGCTCTACGATCACACGATCGTCGTGACATCGCATTCAAAGGATCTCGGCCTTGCCGGCGAGCGCATCGGAATGTTAGTGGTTTCGCCACGCGCCGCGGACGCGACCGAGATTGTCGATGCCTGCACGTTTGCGAATCGGACGCTCGGCTTCGTGAACGCGCCGAGCTTGTTTCAATTGGCCGTCGCGGATTGCCAAGATGTCACGGTCGATGTCGCGACGTACCAGGCGCGCCGCGATCTGCTGGTCACCCACTTGAGCAGTCTGGGATTCGATGTGCCGGTGCCCGGCGGAGCGTTTTATCTGTTTCCGCGCTCGCCCGAGCCCGACGAGATCGCGTTCACGCGCCGGCTGCTCCATCGGCGGATCTTAGTTGTGCCATCGTGCGGCTTCGGCTGCTCGGGTCACGTGCGGATCTCCTACGCGGTCGACACCAAGACCATTGAACGCTCCTTGCCCATCTGGACGGAAGTGGCCGCGGAATACGGACTGGTTCCGCGGCGAGCCGCGCGCCCAGGCCCGATCACCAGCAAAGTCAAAACTAGTAGCAGCAGCTAGTCTGCGGCCTCGCGATTCGGAAGGAACTCGTCATGCGCCCATCATTAACACTGCTCGTTTGCGCGCTCGTCGTTGGTCTTGGCGCGTGCACGACGCAATCGGATTCGCCGACAACAACAACGCCGCCCGCGACCGGCAGCGGGAAGCCGAGCGCGGTTGTACCCACCGGAACACCGGCGCCCACGGCTGTGACACCCCCGACCGCGACGCCCCCGCCGACCGCGCCGGCGCCGACGGAACTCATCCGTCGACTCGAGGAGGAGCGACGACAAAAAGAACAGCGGGATGCCGCGGCCAACGCCGCGGTCGGCGCGATGCGCCCGGAAGTGGAGCAAGCCGCCAAGGATTTCTTCGCCGCGATCGTGAAAGATGACCTCGCGAGCGCGCAGGCGCAAATCCTCGATGAGGCGGGCGTCAACGAGAGCTTCAAACCTTCGATGGCTTCGATTCTCCTCGCGGGACGCAGCGCAAAAATCGAAAAAGAATGGCGTGAGTTTCAAGCGCGGCGGGCTGGCGCGGCGCTCGAATTCGCGCGCGTCGAGATCGGTGCGATCGAAAAAGTCGACAACAAATCGCCGGCCTTTGCGAAGAGTCTCGATCACTGTGATTCGGCGAAGATTTTTTATAAGAGCGGTGGCGGGGAGAAAGCGATCGAACTCAAGACCGGATTGAAGTCGGCGAAAGGCTGGCGCTTCCTGCAGGTCTTCTTCGGCGAGTGACACCGCGCGCGCGGCAGCTCAGGACTGTTGGCGATTCTCGACGCTCGAAATCTGCTCGCGATACTCGGCGGCGCTGAAGAGCCCTTTGGCGACGAGTAACTCCGTGAGCGCCTGATAGCGAATCGCGAGCGAACGCAGGCTCAACGTTTCCTTGCTGCCGTCGGTCTCGGTGAGTTGGCGCTTGCGACTGCCGCGCGTATGACGCGCCGCGCCGGCGGAACTCGTTTTCGATGTTGCCGGCGCTGCTTTCGTCTCCGGCATCATGTTCGGCACTTCCTGCGCGGGCGGATTCGCGCGCGGCTTGAGCGCCATACTCTGCGTCGAGGTGAAGAACTCTGGCGGCACACCGAAATGCTGGGCGACTTTATTGAGGAGTCCCGCCGAAGGTTGCGCTCGACCGTCGAGCACCTCCTGGAGGCTGACGCGCCCGACACCGATGATTTCCGCGAGCCGCTGCACGGTTAAGTGATTCGTCTCGACCAGGAAACGCATGCGCCGCCCGGCCTCAAAACCGAACTCATCGAGTTGCTGATCCGCCATTGCTGCCTCGCAATTTTCTTTTGGGCACTCCGAGCCTTCCCAGTTATCGGCCGCTGAAGGCGCCGAACTGAAGTGCGGCGGCGCGCGCGATAACCCGAGCCCAATGCCCTGAGTTCGTCACGTGACAGTGCGACCGGATTGCGCCGATCGTCCGCGGACGGCCGCTCGATGATCCGCCGAGCGTCGTTTCAAGCTAACCCGGACTCGGCATTGTTCATGCGTAGGGACAACCGCGCCTGGCGGCGTGCCCCCAAAAAAAATCGGGGTGCCCATGCACAGCCGCTGCGTTCTCAAGGGAGCGACGTATCTCATCACGCGACGCACTGCGTTGCGTCAGTGTCTTCTCAAGCAACGCGATTTGCCGGTCGTCGAACAGGCGATCAAGTTTTGCCTGGCGCATGCGGCTGCGAAGTACGGGGTGAGCCTGCACGCATTTGAGTTTCTGTGGACGCACTATCATCTGGTCGTGACCGACAGGCTCGGCTACTTGCCGCTTTTTGAGGCCTGGTTAAATCGGCATGTCGCGCTCATCGCGAAGATCCTCCGCGGCATCGATGAGAACGTGTTCTCGACCGGCTCGTACTCGGCGGTTTCGCTGAACGCGCCGATCGCCGGCGATATCGATCAGCCGCCGAAGCTGCTCGAGACGCCGGAGGACCTGCTCGCGGCGATGGACTACGTGGAATTGAACTGCGTCGAATCGCGGCTCGTGTCGAGTCCGGGCCTTTGGCCAGGAGTCACGTCTTGGCTGCGTCGTCTCGAGGAATCCGAAGTCATCGAGCGACCCACAGTATTTTTCTCAAAGACCTCCGATGTTGTGCCTGAAACAGCGACGCTCGTCATCGAGAAGCCGCCGGTGTTCCGTGACATGGATCTTGCGGAGTTCGCGCGGATGCGGACGGAACGGCTGCAGGCAAAGCAGGCGAGTTTGCTGGCGGACTTCGCCGAGCGAGGACTCAAGTTCTTGGGGCTCCGGAATATACTGCGCATGAAGCACACGGATCGTGCGACGAGCTCCGAGCGAATCGGCGGGCTCAATCCGCACCTCGCGGGCAAGGACCGCAGAATCCGCATCGGACGCATCCAAGCGCTGCGCGCGTTCCGCCGTCAGCATCGCGACGCGCTGATCGCGTTCGCGACCGATCGCATGGTCGAGTTCCCGGCCGGCACGTATCGCATGCGTGTGCTCCACGCCGTGAACGTACGTTTTCCGAAATGCTGCCCGAACTCGCGTCGGCCCGAGCCGCTGCCGACGTGACCACTTCTCTCGCCGGCATCATCGAGCAATTTCACGCGTCCGCCACCGACGCGTGAGACCGTCGTCGTCACATCTGCGCGTCGCGTCACCGCGTGCTCGAAAAACCGCCAAAAATCGTCGCGAAGCCCCCCCGAACCCGCGAATTCTCGCCAACTCTGAACGCGCGCCACCATCGCCGCCGCCGACGCATGACCGTTTCCCCCCCGCAACCTGGTTCGGGTTATTGTTTGTTCGCGCTTTCTCGTCAGTCCGCGCAGCGCAGGAACACCGCATTCAGAAACAAGCGCGTCAACCCGCGCCAGAACATGCGGAAGTTTGGGTCGCCGGCGAAGAGCACGACGTGGCCGCGGCCGAGGTTTTCCTCTGCGAGATAAACGCGGCGGCTGAGCTTCGCGATGTTCTCTTTCGAAATGTAGCCGCTCAACGCCGGCTCCTCGGTGAACGCGCCGACTTCACGACCGTCGCCGCTCACCGCGAACGAATCGGTCGTGTCCATGAACGCATAGACAAACTGGGAAACGCCGAGCGTGAGCGGGTGGTCGACGTCGAGATCGACGCGGAAAATCCCGCCCGGAACTTGTCGCTCGCGCTCGCGCTCTTCGAGCTCCTTGAGCTTACGGCGCTCGGGCTTCTCCGGCTCTTCCTTCTCCGGCTTGGTCGCGAGCGAACTCACGCTCGTGAACCCCGTCTGTTCTTTTGAGAGCGCCAACGCCGCACTGCCGAGCGCGACGAGCACACCCCCACCTTCCACCCAACGCTTCAAACGCTGAAGTCCGTTTTCGCCCAGCGCATCTTTGAGCGCGCCCGTCTCCGGCAGAATGAGCACGTTGTAAGAATCGAGATCGATGCGGCCGAGCCGATCGAAGTTCACCGCCGTGAATGGAATGCCAAGTTCGCGCTCGAACAGGAACCAGATCGCGCCGAATGAGCTCGACGACACCCGCTCGCCACACACTACCGCGATCCGCGGCGCCGCGAGTCTCTCGACCTTGTCGGAGCCGAGATCGATGCCCTCATCCGTGAACCCGCTCGCAATGCCGACAAAGCGAACTCCGCAGTCGCGCGCCGTCGCCGCGACGATCGCGTGCGTGTCGATGCCATCCGCTTGGTGCGCCGCGACGTACACGCTGCCGCGTTCGAACACTTCCGCACCCGATCGCACCCGCTCGGGCACGAGCCGCACATGGAGTTTCTGCTGCAGCAGCTGTTGCAGCGCCTTGGCCGCACTCGCGCCGTCCCATGCCAGCAAGTAGCCGTAATTGCCGACACCGTCGACCTTACCGACGGGCGGCAACACGCGGCCCGCCGCCCTGCGGGCCACCTCGACCCGCCGCGTGCTCATGTACGCATCGACGCCCATCGATAGCGGCAAGGACCACGCGGAGATGTCGTAGAACTTGTTGACCGTGACTTTCGCTTCCGGCTCCAAGAGCGCGCGCACCAACCGACCGGCAGGTTGCGCGGTCGAAACGATGTAAGAACCGACCGGCAACTTGACGAGTTCGTGCTTCGCGCCGAGATAGTCGGCGACCGCTTCCGCCACGCCTTCGTCTTGAGTGCGTTCGACTTCGATTCCTTGATCGATCAGCAAGTTGATCAGCCCATCGAGCCGTTGCCCCTGACCGGGTGGCAGCAAGAACTCGATGACTTCGCCTTCGACCCGATCTTCGAGTGCGCTGCGGCGAAACTCGAAGAACGAGCGCTGCAGCGCATCCTTGTTGTCGGCCGCCGTGGTCAACGTCGCCATACTCGCAACATAATGATGATGCGTGCGTTCGCGGAGTGTTAGCTCGACGCCATCGCGACGACGATAGCGCAGGCCGCCGCTCGGTCCGCCCGCCTGCTCGTAAGTCATGCCGATCGAGCCGTGCAAGGCCGGCCACGTGTCGCCGTAGCCGGGATAGAAAAAGTCGAACAGTTCGCCCGTATAGTAGCGCCAGCCGTACTGATCGAATGCGGCGGCGTTGCCGAGCCCGAACGTCTTGGACCACTCCGTCGTATGGCGCGTGAAGTTGACGTTGATGGGATCATCGGCCGGAAAGAAAAAGTAACTCGACTCGGGCGACATTTCGTGGAGATCGACGTGCACCAGCGGCTGCCAACGCAAGTAGTGCGGCGCGCGGGCGCGCGTCTCGGGTTGACTCAGCCACGACCAATCGCGATTGAGATCGAAGTAGTAGTGATTCGTGCGACCGCCCGGCCACGGCTCGGCGTGCTCACGCGCTTGCGGGTCCGGATCGCCACCAGGAATCGCCGTGCTGTGATACCAATTGCGATACCGCTCGCGACCGTCGGGATTGAGGAGCGGATCGAGAATCACGAACACGCGTTCGCGCAAGCGCCGCGTCGCCGCGTCCTCGCCATCGACAAGTTGATACGCGGTCATGAGCGCCGCTTCGGTGCCGGACGCTTCATTGCCGTGAACGTTGTAGCTCAGCCACACGATCGCCGGCAGGCGCGGCAGCATCTCGCCGAGCACCGCCTCGCGTTCGCCGCCGACGAGTCGCGGATCGGCGAGTCGCATCTGCAAGTCGCGGATATCGTCCGCGCGCGCGACGTGGCTCTCCATTGAAATCACGAGATAAAACAGCGTCCGCCCTTCACTGGACAGCCCGTACTCGACCAAGTCAGCGCGCTCAGAATTCTCGGCGAGATAACGACAGTATCGCAGAACATCGTAATGCGACGTGAAGCGACTCCCGAGCGGAGCACCGAGGAACTCCCAAGGCGCTTGCACTTTGCCGCCATAGATTTCGTCACCTCGAAATGGAAAGACCGGCGCCGACGTCGGCGCTTGCGCGAGGACCTGCGGCGCGCCCGCCACACCGCCCAGCAGAAAAACGAACCCGATGACAAGCGGAGTCTTAGTCGTTGCCATCACGGCGCGCAGTGTTAGCAGAGCCTGCATGAAAATCCTTCTCCTGACGAGTGCGTTCTCCGAAGTTTGCGCACAGTCGATGCGCTCGGCGATCCAAAGCGCGCCATCATGGAGCTGAGGTTGCCGCGCGCAAGGGCGAACGGGAGCGGGAGCGCACGTCGCGCGAGCAAATTCGCGGCTGAAAACGCGGTCTGTGGCACGGCGGCGACGCCGCAACCAACCCTTCGCGAAACTCAAAGCAGCGCCGTCTCTTCAGCACAATCGACGACCGCCGCGCTGCTTTTGGCACTCGGTTCGCTCTCCTATATATATATATGCGCACGCAGCTCGACGCGCAGTTCAAGTCGCTGGCCATAGCCACCCGAACGTGCCCGCCGTCACCAAGCCGTAGATGATTCCGTCGAAGATGAACTTCGCCGTAATGCGCCAGCTGACGCCTTTCCAGATGGAATCAGGAATACAGCCAAGCGCGAACGCGAGAATCGCGACGGTGCCCGTCAATCGAAAGACCTTCATGTATTCGGCGCCGGGCGCGAGACTCAGCGAAGCGATGTAGGCAACGACAAAACCGATCAATGCACAGTAGAGGAACCACTGGAAGAGCAGCTTGCCCATCGGCGTCGGACCGTTCGGCAGTATTGTGAGCAACCCTACCGGTCCTTGATTCATCTTGCTCACCATCTCGGGCGTGGACATCTCTTTCATCGAACCGGCGCAAGGAAACATGTAGTGGCCCGGCGCCAACCCTTTTGCGCGGAGCGTGGCGAGGAACTCCGCCTCGCCGCCGACCTTCTGGTAGTCGCCTTTGTGGATCGGCAAGACCATGTGCAGGATAGAGCTGACGATGAAGACGAAGACCGCGGTGAGAAGAATCGGCAGCCACAAGGCGGTGAGTTCGACCATGGGTTCACACCTTTCGCGACAAAGACGCGTTCCACTTAAGTCAGGGCACGACCGCGCACCGCGGGTCGACGCCTGACAAGCTAGCTCGATTCGATCGCAAGAGAAAGAGTCTGTCACCGCACGGTGCGTTTCAATGACTTCGCGCGAGTTGTTCGGCGTGGTAGGAACTGCGAACGAGCGGCCCCGCGGCGACGTCGCGAAAACCGAGCGCGGTCGCGCGTTCCGCCCACGATTGAAACTCTTCCGGCGGCACATAGCGCACGACTGGCAAGTGCGTCGGTGACGGCGAGAGATATTGTCCAAGCGTCAGCAAGGCGACGCCCGCCGCGCGCAAATCGCGCAATGTCGCGGCGACTTCCCAATCGGCTTCGCCGAGACCGAGCATGATGCCGCTCTTCGTTGGAGTCGTAGGGCGCAACTCCGCGGCACGGCGCAACACACCGAGCGAACGCGCGTAGGTCGCGGTGCGACGGACCGGACGCTGCAGCCGTTCGACCGTTTCGATATTGTGATTCAACACATCCGGGCCGGCAGCGAGCACGACGCCGAGCGCCGCATCGTCACCTTTGTAATCCGGAATCAGCACCTCGACGCCAACGCCGGGGCAATGCGTGCGTATCGCTTCCACGGTCTGCGCCATATGCGCGGCGCCACCGTCGGCAAGATCGTCGCGCGCGACCGCCGTCACGACGGCGAATCGCAAACCAAGTTTCTTGATGGCGGCGGCGACGGACTCGGGCTCGGCGAGGTCGAGCTCCTTTGGTCGGCCCGTGATGACATCGCAAAAATTGCAGCGACGCGTGCACACGTTGCCGCCGATCATGAACGTCGCCGTGCCGTTCGCCCAACACTCACCGATGTTTGGACACGCCGCTGAGAAGCAGACAGTGTTGAGTTTGTGGGCGGTCACGATCTCGCGCACGGCGGCAAAATTGGCGTTGAGGCGGAGTGGAACCTTGAGCCAAGGAGGTCGCGGGAGCGCCGCATCTCGAGCGCTCTCGTTCGAGTTCGTGTTCACGCGAAACTCCTCTCGAATGCGCGCGCGACTGCGAGCCGCGCATCGTCGACGAGTATTGGCGGCGCCTCGCACCCGAGTTCGCGCTCGACGGATGTCATCTCCACATCGGCAAGGCCACACGGAACAATCGCAGCGAAACTCGTGAGATCCGTCGTCACGTTGAGCGCGAACCCGTGCCAGGTAATCCAACCGCGCAACCCGATGCCGATCGAAGCGATTTTGCGGCGGCCTCCGGCGCCGATGAAGACGCCGGTCAAGCCCGCCCGAGTTCCGGCGGCGATGCCCAACTCGTCGAGTGCCGCGATCAGCGCCGACTCGATGCGCCGCAGGAACTTGCCGACGTCGCACGCGCGACGCCGCGCGAGGTCGACGATCAGATAACCGACGAGCTGCCCAGGTCCGTGGTACGTGACGTCGCCGCCGCGCCGCGCCTCATGCACTTCGATTCCGCGCGCGGCTAGGTCGTCGGCGTTGGCGAGCACATGCGTCGCACGCGCCGTCCGTCCGAGCGTAATCACCGGCGGATGTTCGAGGAGCAACAAAGTGTCGGGCTGATCGTCGACGCGTCGCTCTGCGACCATCGATTCCTGCAGCGCGCTCGCGTCGCGGTACGGTACGCGGCCGAGCCATCGCACCACGAGCGGTCGCACACACGCCGCCGCATCTGCGATCGCGACACAACCTCCCGACTGAAGTGGTCCGGCCATCGATGGGCTCCCGTCCCGTGCTCGGCGAATCGCCAGAACTGAAGCCAAGAATTATGCCGCGACCGAAGCGCGGGCTCGATCGAAAATGGGTTGAACCGACTGGGCCGGCTACGGCACCTTACCCATCATGACGACGCGCCCCTGCGGCGCGTTCGGCGTCGGCGCACCGCCCTTCTCCTCGAGCGAGACGGCGATGGCGCTCAGCCCGTCGGTCGACGGAAAGGCATCGAGCCGCACGACTTGATAACCGCCGTCACTCGCGGCGACGAGTCCGAGACTCGACGGCTTCCCGTCGCGGATCGCCCACAGTTGGAAGTCCTTGTCCGCTTGCGCCGGCAAGTTGAGAAACACAATCGCCGCCATCTGCTGCTGCTCGTCATAAACGAGATGCGCCTTCACCTCTTTGAGATCGTCCTCGGTCGGCAGCAACACAACCATCTGCGAACTCGGCGAGGTCAGAACGCCCGCCCAGCGGCGCTCTTTTTCGAGCCGATCGCGTTCGATCGCGAGACCGGTTATGTCGGACTTGAGCGCGTTCATCTGTTGCAAAGAGAGGGTGAGCCAGACACCGAGCGCGCACGCGGCCGCCCAACCCGAGAGTGATACCAGGCCGAACGGACGAAGCCGACGCAGCCCGGCGCCCGTTTCGGCCACGCGTATTTCGGGAGCGATGGCCGAAGAGAGTTGCGCGGCCCGCAGTGCGCGCAGCAGTCTTGCGCGCGCCGCGGGCGGTGGCGCGACCGACGGTACCGTCGCGGCGAGCGCCGCCGCGCCATCGCGCGCGTTGCGAACTTCGCGCGCGCACGCCGCGCAGCCGACGCGCAGATGCGCCTCGAACCGCTCGAGTTCGTCGGCGTCCAGAGCGTCGAGCGCGTAGCCGACGCAAAGTTCGAGATAGGGATCGTGCGCGTCCGGCATCGCGCGGCTCCTTCCAGGGGCTTCGCCGCTCCTGGCAGAATGGCTGTTGAATCGCGCCCCTTCGGGGCATCGGCTTCGCGCGGCGCGGCGCGACCACGTCACTCCAACGACTACTGCGGCTTCGCGCGCGTCGCGAACGTGAGAGAGGCCCACAGACTCTCCCAGTCGGCGTCGAGGCCGGCCGCTGCCGCTTTCATATGCACCACGGCCACCAAGTAGACGGCGTCCGGCTTGAGCGTCAACGTCACGCGACCTTCCGCATTCGTGCGCAACCTCACATGCGCCTCCGCGCGATCTTCCTGAAAGAGCTGCACCATGGCATCCGCGAGCGGCTTCTCTTCATGGAGCACCAACACCTCGAGCTTGCCATCCGCCGCTAACGCGTAGGGATTCTGCAGCGCGACGAGCTCGAGTGGGAAGCCGAGCCGCCGATCGTGACCGCCCCGCTCCGGTTCGCCCGTGCACAACAGCGTCTTCGCGCAGCGCGAGTAGGTTTCGCGACCCGGCGTCTGACTCTTGCCGGTCGCTTCCCGTTCGCGGATCACATGCTCGAGTCCTTCCTCCCGCAGGTAGAGATGAAACTTCTCCGGTTCGAGCACGAGTGAACGTTGCTGGCTGCGATAGCCGGCGGTTACTACGCCCGATTCCTTGAGCGTGAACTTGCCGGCCGGCGACTTGCCCTCATCTCCCGCGACATCCTGCGGCGTCCCGCTCGCACCGACCCACGCGAACTTGCGGATGTGCCCCTTCTCGCGGGGTCGCGGCTCACCCTTGAAGTTCTCGCCGACCCGCAACGCGAGCGAGACATCGCTGCCGATCTGCGGCGTGAAAATCTCGGGTCGGATCCAAAACTCATGCGCCTGCGTCCAACTCACGACAAACATGAGCATCGACACGGTGGCGATTCTCAACTTCTTCATCGAATTCCTCGTCTTCTTCGGTTCGGCACCTAAACGCGACGGATCGCCTCGACCCGTCAGCCGTCATCCACTCCTCGCCGAAATCTACGCGCCGCCGCCGCTGCCGGATTCCAAGATTCCACGCGCGCTTTGCTGTTTCATCGCCCCGCAATGGCGGTTAATTGTGGAGGCTCACGTGTTGTCGCGTCCCATTCAAACGACTGGATGCTCAATTGTCGACCGAGTTTCGCCCCGCTCACGAGATTAAGCACCTGCTGCGACTCGCGATCCCCGTCGTGATCACGCAGCTTGGGTTGATGGCGATGGGAATCGTCGATATCGCGATGGTCGGACCGCTGGGAATAGATGCCATCGGCGCCGTGTCGTTGGGTGAAGTCTGGGTATTCGGCACGACTGTCGTCGCTATGGGTCTCCTCTTTGGACTCGACCCCTTATTGGCGCAAGCGCATGGCGCGCGCGACACGCGGAGTGTGGGCCTTGGGCTCCAGCGCGGTCTCGTGATGGCGGTCGCGCTCAGCGTGCCGCTCATGGTCCTTTGGACGTACACCGGCGACGCGATGAAATTGCTCGGTCAGGATCCCGACCTCATCCGCGAAGCGCAGCGGTTCGCCGATGCGCAAATATTCAGCGCTGCGCCAGTGCTCATATTCAATGTGCTGCGCCAATTCCTTCAGTGTCGCAATCAGGTGCTGCCGATCGTGTGTGTCACGATCGCCGCGAACTTGTTCAATTACGCCGGCAACTGGGTGTTCGTGTACGGGAACTTGGGTTGCCCGGCGCTCGGCGTCTATGGATCCGGGCTCGCGACCGGCGTCACGAAAGTGTTGCTGATGGGGGGACTCGCGACTTGGATCCTCGTGCGGCGGCTCGGCGCCGATGTTTGGATCCCGTGGTCGCGCGCCGCGCTGCACATGAGCGGATTCCTCCAGATCTGCCGCTATGGACTGCCCGTCGCAGTGCAAGTGGCGCTCGAGGTGTGGCTCTTCCAAGCGACTTCACTGATTGCCGGCAAACTCGGAACGAGCGAACTCGCCGCGCACATCATCACGCTCAAGATCGCGTCGTTGTCGTTCATGATGCCGCTGGGGATTTCCATCGCGAGCGCGGTGCGCATCGGCAACCTGATCGGCGCCGGCGATCGGCCCGGAGCGCAGCGCGCGGCCTGGCTCGCGTTCGGCCTCGGCGCAGCGATCATGGCGGTGTGGGCGCTCGTCTTCGTGATCTTCCGTTGGGAACTGTCGACATTTTTCACGACAGATCAAGAAGTGATCGCGCTCAGTGCAGCGATTTTCCCGATTGCGGCGGCTTTTCAGATCTTCGATGGTTTGCAAGCCGTCGGTGCTGGCATTCTGCGCGGCAACGCCGACACGCTGCCGGCGGCGCTGTTCAGTTGCGCTGGCTTTTGGCTGGTCGCGATGCCGTGTGTCTGGTTGTTCGCGAAGCAGTGGAATGGCGGTCTGCCCGGAATTTGGTGGGGCTTGAGTGTGGGTCTTGCCGTCGTCGCGGCGTGCTTCGTCGCGTGGGTCGCTTGGCGCGGACCGAGACGTGAACGCGGTCGATTGGTGGCGGAAGACTAATGGCGACGAACTCGCTCCTACGCGAACTGCGGCGCGTGCTCCCGCGCGAACGAGTCATCGTCGATCGCGCCGAACTCAGTCTCTACGACGCCGACGGTCTTGGGCTCCATCGCGCGACGCCGGGCGGCGTCGTTCTCGTCGAGAATGCCAACGAAGTCGTCGCGGTATTGCGCGCGCTCGCGGCGGCACAGCTCCCGTTTGTTGCGCGCGGCGCCGGCACGGGACTCTCGGGTGGCGCGGTCGCGCTCGACGACGCGTGGATCATCGACTTGAATCGCATGCGGCGGATTCTCGAAGTGAATGTGCTCGATCGCTTCGCCGTCGTCGAGCCGGGCGTCGTGAATCTCGAGCTCGAACGCGCGGCCGCGGCGCATGGCCTCCGTTACGCACCCGACCCATCGAGCCAAAAGGCCTGCACGCTCGGCGGCAATCTCGCCGAGAACTCTGGCGGGCCACACTGTTTTCGTCACGGCATGACGACGCGCCACGTGCTCGGACTCACGATCGCGCTGCCGGACGGCGAGCTGCTCGAACTCGGCGGACCACCCGGACACGGCCAAGATCTCGATTGGCGCGGACTCTTTGTCGGCGCCGAAGGGACGTTCGGTGTCATCGTGCGCGCGACGCTCGCGCTCTTGCCTCGTCCCGAGAAGGTGCAAACGTGGCTCGCCACTTTTCCGCGACTCGCCGCCGCGTGTCACGCGGTGGCCGCGATGATTCGCGCAGGCTTGCGGCCGGCGGCACTCGAAGTTCTGGATCGTCTCGCGATTCGTGCCGTCGAAGCGTCGATTTATCGCGCCGGTTATCCGGTCGAGGCCGAGGCCGTGTTGTTGATTGAACAAGAAGGCAGCACAGCCGAGGTCACCGCCGAGGCGCCGCGCATTCTGGAAATCTGCTGCGCGGCGGGATGTCTCGCGTGCGAGGCCGCCGAGTCCGACGCCGACCGCGCGCGACTTTGGCGCGGGCGCAAGGGCGCGTTCGGCGCGATGGGTCGCATCGCGCGCGATCTCTACGTGCTCGACACCGTAGTTCCGCGCCGCCGATTGGCCGAAGTCGTCGAAGCCATTCAAGCGCTCGGAGAGCGCTACCGACTGCGACTCTCGAACGTATTCCACGCGGGCGATGGCAACTTGCATCCGAATATCTCGTTCGACGCGCGCGACGCCGACGAGCGGGCGCGCGTCCTCGCGTGCAGTGCCGAAATCGCGCGCTTGTGCGTCGCGGCCGGCGGCACGCTTTCGGGCGAACACGGCATCGGCCTCGAGAAACGCGAGTTTCTGCCGCTCGTGTTCACAGAAGATGATCTCGCCACGCAAAAGGCGGTGCGCGACGCGATCGATCCCGGGCGCCGCGCGAATCCGAAGAAGATCTTTCCGACGGGCCGCGGTTGCGTCGAGGCTGGGCACCGCACCGAATCTCATGCTCGACGCGCGGAGCGGATCATCGAGTGACGCCCGGCGACCCGCGGCGGGCCCGAAGAAGCGCACTTGGCGCTGCGCCGAGCGGCGAGTTGGGCCTGTGAAGCGACAGATTGGCTCCAGCCAGCCGCCCGCAATTTCCGAAATGTAAGAACCGCACATCGCCATTTCGCTGCCGCGCACGGTTGCAGGACCAGGCGATTTGGATTCTTCCAGCATGAAAAGTCTCGATGGCCGTCGACCGCCTAGATTCAAGCCGCGCGAATTTGCGATTGGGGCTCGCGCTCGCTGTTTTACTGTTCACGCTTCCCTCGCTCGCCACCGCTGCTACTTGTGAGGTAGGCAGTTTTACAAAAACGACGTCGGGTGCGCCGGCGTCTCAGATCGTCTCGCATGGCCTCGGCGAGACTCCCAAGCTGGTATTCCTCTGGACGGGGCACGCAACTGGCTCCTCCTGGGCGACAAACTTCCGCCTCGGCTTTGGTGCGAGCGACGGCACCGTCGAGCGATCGATCGCATCGGGTAGTCAGGACAACGTCGGTACTACAAATACCTCCCGGCGTATCGCCGACAAAGTGCTCACGATTGTCGAGTGGGGTCAAGTGACCGTTGCTGAAGCGGATCTCACTTCGTGGAACTCGACTTCCTTCACGATTAATTGGACGACAAACGACGCCACCGCCTCGGTGATTCACTACATGGTATTGGGAGGCTCAGACGTTTCCGCTGATGTTGCAAGTTGGACCGTCTCGGGATCGACGGGAAACCGTAGCATCACCGGTGTGGGCTTTCGGCCGACCGTAGTGCTGTTCATCTACGCAGGTCTATTGACGTCCTCCGTCCCCGGCTCGCAACAAAACGCAGCCTGCGGCATGGGCGCGATGGATGCGAGCGGGGACCAATGGGCATTATCCGGCTTCAGCGAGGACGCGGTCGGCGACTCTTACTCAAAGCGGGCTCAGCGGACAAATGCCTGCATTCACCACGAAACGGACATCTCGTTCACTGCGTCGTTCGTGTCCATGGACTCCGACGGGTACACGGTGAATTTTTCTAGCGTTCAAAGCGGCTCCCAAATAATGGCGGTGTCATTAGCCGGTATGAACGCCAAAGCCGGTTTCTTCAATAAGTCGACTAGCGGGGCGCCAGCGTCACAGTCCATCACGATTTCTGAATTCAGACCGACCTTGTTGCTGTTGACGAGCTTCCAAAATGTGACGTCAGGGTCGGTTCTTGACCACATGCGTTTTGGTTTCGGGATGACGGATGGCACCAACGAAGGCGCCACTGCCCTTACGGATGGACACAACGTGGGCACCAGCGTCGTCGACTCCATCGATTCGACGAGCAAAGTGTTCATCAAAGCGAACAACAGCACGGCGACGACGGATGCTCAGGCGGACCTCACCAGCTTTGATACCAATGGTTTCACTTTGAACTGGACGACAAACGACGCCGTAGCGACCGAGATCTTGTATCTGGCGCTGACACCGTTTTCGGCTATGGAAATTCGCCTCGCCGAGGCTTCAGCAACGGCTACTGCGGCAGGAGTCGCGCTCGAGTGGCGGACCGACATGGAATTGGACAATCTTGGATTTCATGTGCTGCGTGACGATGGAGGTGGTCCACAGCGTTTGACTCGGCAGCCGATTCCTTCGGCGCTGCTTGCGCCCGGAGTGCAGACGACGACGGGTGGCGCTCGCTACGCTTGGCTCGACCCGAGCGGCAGTGAACGGTCCACGTATTGGATCGAAGACCTCGACCTTTCCGGAGCGACGGAACGCCATGGGCCCATTTATCCGGTGCCTACACTCACGACCACAGGAGTCTCTCCTTTAGTTTCGCCAGGCGGACCGACCCCGTCGTTTCCGAGCGCGGCTTCGAGCAGCGGGTCGGCGTGGCCCCGACTCGAACGGACCGCGAGCCCCGCTTCCACGGCAATTTCTGAATGGGTCCAACAAGGACTTGCCTCTTCACCTGGCCTTGAGATCGAGATCGACACCGAGGGTTGGGTACGCATCGAGCGCGACGTCCTTGTCGGCGCAGGTTTGGATCCCGCCGTCGATCCGCGCAACTTACAGTTGTTTACGAGCGGACGAGACGTCGCTCTCGAAGTTACTGGTGAACTCGACGGCAGGTTTGACACCGGCGACTCCGTATCATTTTACGGTTGGCCAAGCGATACCCCCTGGTCGGGCGCACGCGTTTACTGGTTAATCGAGAGTTCTGGCTTGGGTCGGCGAGTCATGCTGACATCAGGCAGCTTGCCGGTAGCACAGGCAGCAGCTTTTCCGACGATCCGTGAACTTCGCGAGCGGAGCGTCTACTTCGCCGCGCTCCTCGATGGCGAAGACTCGAATATCCTCGGCCCCATGGTGACCGCTCTCCCGCTTGAGCGCGACCTGTCGTTTCCGGATGCTATTCCGCAAGGAGTGCCGCCGCAACTCGAGGTCCGACTTCGAGGACTCACGCTCGGCGACCATGAGGTCGGAGTGTGGCTCGGAGGTGGACCAATTCCGTCCTCGCTGGTCGGGACTTTGACGTTTCAGGGGCGTGAGCTCGGCAGCGCGACTTTTGATCTCGATCCGGGTTTGCTCGCGATCCCAACTCTGCAGCTCCGGCTTGAGTCGATGAGTTTCGCCGATATCTCGCTGGTCGAATCGCTCCGAATCCGCTACTCCCAAGCATTTGTTGCTGAGGCAAACAGCCTATCATTCGAGCTCGATGGTGGAACCGTCGCCGTTCTCGATGGCTTCGACGTGGGGAGCCCGCTGCGCGCCTTCGACGTGACGGATCCCTTCGAAGCGCGAGAAATTACCATCCGGGGATCAACCGCGCCGGCGTCGTCTTCGTCCGCGTCAACGTTAGTGACTCCTGCGGGCGCCGCCCGCAAGATTCTGGCAGTGACTGAGCAGGGTGAAATTGAACCGCGGCGCGTGTCCGCCGCCACGCCGAGTCGTTGGCACCAAGCCCAGACCGGTGGTCGTTGGATCGCAATTGGTCCCTCCCACTTGCTTCCAGCGATTCAGCCGCTCGCGGACCTGAGAGCGAACCAAGGCTGGTGCCCTGTCATCGTGGACATCGACGATCTTTACGACGAATGGTCCTACGGCGAGAAGAGCCCGCACGCGATCCGCGCGTTTCTCGCGGACGCCGCAGCGCGCTGGGATGTCGCGCCGGAGGCGGTGCTCCTCATCGGTGACGCCACCTACGATCCGCGCAACTTCCTCGGCGGAACTCGGGTCGACGACTTGCCGACGCGACTCGTCGATACTCGCCTCCTGGAGGCCGCCTCGGATTCCTGGTACTCCGATATTGACGGCGATGGACTCGACGACCTTTCGATTGGACGCTTGCCCGCTTCCGACGAGTCCTCGCTGCAACGTTGGGTCCGGAGAATTGTCAGCTACAACCCGCTTGCTGCCGCGCAAGGGCCGTTGGATGTGCTCTTCTTGGCTGACAACAGCGAAGACTTCAACTACACCGATGCACTCGAAGTTGTGCGCGACGCCTTGCAACCACCCTTCGTGCACGAACTGCTCTCGCTCGACGATTTCAGTTTGGACAAGACTCGCAGTCTGTTATTCGCGCGACTTGATGCCGGCGTCGGCCTGGTCGCCTACCTCGGTCACGGCGGACTCGGTGCCTGGGCAAGCGAGCCGCTCCTTTCCCGCGAGGACGTGCGCGAACTTCGAAACGATGAACGACTTCCCATCGTCCTCTCGTTCAGTTGCTTCAACGGCTACTTTCAGCACGGCAACGCCGACGCGTTAGCGGAGGCGTGGGTCCACGCCAACGATGGCGGCGCAATTGCCGTCTGCGCGCCGACCGGCGCGATTGGCCCAGTCGCTCAGGTCCAGTTGGCCAGCAGTTTTTTCAGGGCCTATTCCAATCCGAAGTATGAGACTCTCGGCGAGGTCGTACGGCACGCGCGTGCACAGCTCGACGACCCAGATCTTCGAAGCACATGGACTCTATTCGGCGATCCGGCGCTGCCGCTGCGTCCCTAATCACTCGAGAGACACGGACTGTGAAAGGTTCTTGCACTATGCGTCGAATCCGTCGTGTTCTGCTCGCGATATTGTGCATCGCCGCCATTCCCCACCTCGGCCTCGGCGCCGAATGGGATGGCTCGTCGAGCACCGATTGGTTCACGGCTGCGAATTGGGACACGAATTCCGTACCGACGAGCAGCACTGACGTTCGCATTCGCGCCGGCTTCTCGAATTATCCAGTTCTCAACGCACAGGGTGCGGTTTGTCGAGAGCTGCGTGTCGACTCCGGCGGCACACTCAGTCTCGGCGTCTACACGATTGACATCTACGCCAATCTACGGGTGGGTAACACATCCGCGATCAGCGCAAGCGCCACTGGAGTGCTGAGATTCAATGGCTCAACGGCCGCCTTCAGTGAAGACCCATTCACATTCAGCGGTGACATCGAATGCGCCAAAACCGGCGGATCGAGCGTAACTTGGGAAGACTCCCAGTCGCTTAACGACCTCATCGTCACGACCGGCGTGTGCAATCTCAGCTTAGTAGCGAATCCCAAGACTCAGACCATCAGCGGAAACGTCACCATCGCGTCTGGCGCCACGCTCAACCGAGTGGAAGCCACGCTGAATATCACCGGCAGCCTCACGAACGCTGGCACCTTCACGGATTCGAACGCCACTGGAGCGACCACGCTTGCCGGGAACTGGACCGACACCGGCACGTTCACGCCGGGCACGCGCACCGTCACCTTCAACGGCAGCGGCACGTCGACCATCACGA
>JBJXGE010000043.1:0-144499 GCA_046154185.1 Planctomycetota bacterium | reverse complement strand
GCTTGGTCGCGAGCGACCGAGCGAAACCGGAGGCGACCTGCCTGGTCGTTGAGGATTTCGCGACGGAGGAGCGAGCAAGAGTGACCCGAGGCTGCCCGGACAAAGAGGGTCAAAGTTGCCTGACACGGCACTAGGACCAGCCTTCGTACGCTTTCACGATCTTGCGGAAACTCTCTGGCACGCTGATCGGCTTGAACTCTTTGTCGATCGCGCAGTGGACGGTGTAACCGAGCGCGGTGACGCGGTTCGTGATTTTGTGCCGGATCCGAAAATCAAACGTGAAACTCGACGCGCGAATCTCGCGCACGCGCACATCGATGATCAACGGATCGTCGAGGCGTGCGGGCGACTTGAAGTCGAGATGCGCGGCGACGACGACATTCTCGAAATCTCGGATCGGGCGAATGCCTTCGGCGAGTCCGAGGTTGCGCAGGTAGTCGACGCGGCCGACCTCCAGAAACGTGAAGTAATTGCCGTGGAAGACGATGCCCATCGCGTCGGTCTCGGGTAACCGCACGCGCACTTCCGTATGGAAACTGAAATTGTTACTGCTGTGAACGGCCGGGCTGGGGACTATGGGCCTAGGTTTTTCGGCGGTCATCGCTTTTTCCATTGTTGCAATCTTGGCCCGCATCACGGGCCGGTCCGTCGTGGATTTTTGTTGTAACACAATGACCCTGCACCCGGAAAGGCCGCGGGTCGACCGTCGTCCGTCGGATTCACTGTGCTCCGACCGCGTCGCAAGTCGATAACACGAGTCGAAGAAAGAGGTGCATCTTTGACGCAGATGGATCGGTTTGATTTTGCGGTTCTGGGAGCCGGCCCAGCCGGACACTTCGGCGCCATCCAAGCGGCGAAAGCCGGTCACAAGGTTGTCGTGATCGAGGAGCTGGCTCGGCTCGGCGGACACTCGACTTCGACGGGCACGATTCCGTCGAAAGCACTCCGCGAGGCCGTACTAAGTCTCGGCGGAGTTCGTCAGCGGGCACTCTCGGGCGAGAATTACTCCACCAAAGAGCCACCGACTTTCGCCGATTTGGCGATCACGACCGACCGCATTATCGCCAACGAGAACGCCGTGTTCGGCGACCAGTTGCGACGCAACGGTGTGACTCTCCTGCGCGGCCACGGCTCTTTTGTCGCACCTCATCAGCTCGTGTGTGAATCAACCGACGGCGTGCGTGTGCTCGAGGCCGAAAAGATTCTGATTGCGACCGGCAGCCGGCCGGCCAGACCGCCGGGTCTCGACTTCGACGGACGCTATGTGCTCGACTCTTCGCAAATCTTGCGGATCTCCGCGGTCCCGCGGCGCCTGATCGTCGTCGGCGCGGGCGTGATCGGCGTCGAGTACGCGTGCATCTTCGCCGCACTCGGGTGCATTGTGACGCTCGTCAACGATCGCCATGACTTCTTGGACTTCGCGGATCGGCAGATCGTCGAGTTGCTCAAGCATCAAATGTCGCGCTTGAACATCGACTTCCGCTTCGGCGAGAAAGTTACGGATCTGCAACGCGCCAACCATCACGTCGTGGCTCGCACCGCGAGCAATAAGTCGCTCGTCGGGGATTGCGTGTTGTATTGCGCGGGACGGCAAGGCAATACCGAGCAGCTCAATCTCGAAACGACCGGGCTTGAAGCTGACACGCGCGGACGTATCAAAGTCGACGATAATATGCAAACCGCAGTGCCCGGCCTCTACGCCGCCGGCGATGTCGTCGGCTTTCCGGCGCTCGCCGCGACATCGCGCGAGCAAGGGCGTCGGGCCGCCTGTCACGCGCTCGGCATCGGCTGTCCGACTTCGAACACGTTGCTGCCGTACGGTATCTACAGCATTCCCGAGGTTTCGATGATCGGTCCCACGGAACAAGAACTCACCGTGGCGTGCACACCCTACGAAGTCGGTCGCGCGCGCTACCGCGAGATTGCCCGCGGCCAAATCCTCGGCGATACCGACGGCATGCTGAAATTGCTGTTCGATCCGCGCTCGCTGCGCCTGCTCGCCGTGCACGCCATCGGCGAGGGAGCAACCGAGTTGATTCATATCGGCCAAGCCGTCCACAGTCACGGCGGCACGCTCGACTATTTCGCTGATGCTGTTTTTAACTACCCGACACTCGCCGAGTGTTACAAAGTCGCGGCGCTCGACGGCATCAATCGCGCGCAACTCGCGGCGCGCTGCTTGCGGGCATCGAAGTGCGCGGACGTCGCTGCCCCGTCCGACGAGGTCTCGGCGCCGCCAGTCGCCGCCGCGCCATAGTTGGAACCCACACCAAAAAAAAGCCGCGTCCGCCGGAATCGCTCCCGGCGGACGCGGTTCTCGCTGCGCCGAATTCAAGCGCGAATTCGCGTCAGCCGTGCTTTGCTTTCTTCAGTGCTTTCTCCGCGGCCTTGGTTCCTTCGAACTGCTCCGCAAAAGCCTTGAGCAAATCGGCGGCGCGCTGTCGATCAGCCATGCGCTCGATTTTCTTCAGTACATCCGCGTAAGCGGCGCTCGCTCTGCGTTCCTTCTTCGCGGTCGCATCGCCCTTGAGGCGCTCGAGCTCGGTCTTCGCGGTTTCACCGAGCGGCAGCGCTTTGAAACTGGCGGCGATCTCACTCCAGGCCGTGATGGCGGCGTCGTACTCGCGCTCAGTCTCCGCGTCGCGAGCGCGCTTCTCGACACGCTGCCCACGGAGCGCCACGCGCTCCTGAATGTACTTCGCATCCGCCGCGACGTCGGCCGCCACGCCTTCTTCGGCGAGCTCTTTCGCGGCGAGCTCATGCGCTTTGTCAAAGCGACCCTGACCGAACAGCGCCGCGGCTTTCTCGAGCGACTTCGCGACCGTCAATCGGCCGAGGCCAGGAAACCGCACCTTCTTGATCTCTTCGTGGATGATGGCTTTGTAGCCGTCGCGACCTTGCCAGATCACTTTGCCATCGACGCCGATCAAGTAGGCGTAGGGCAGCCCTGAGCCACCTGGGAAATTACTGAAGTCGGCATCCGAGGACATGACCTGCGGAAATACAACATTGTTCTTTTCGCAGAACTCGCGAACTTGCTCCTCGGTGTGACCCTGGCTCTCCACATGAAAAATGTGCAGACCCTTGGGGGCGAAATCATTCCAAAGCTGGTTTAGGTGCGGCACGGCACCTACACAGGGCCCTCACTTGATTCCCCAGTACTTGATCAGCACGACTTCGCCTTGGCACTCCGCGAGCGACATGGCCGTGGCGGAATTGATGGTCTCGCGCACAGTGAAACCCTGCGCGGCCTTGCCGACTAGATTCTCCTGCGACCAGGCGCTCACTGCGGTCGTGAGCACTGCGGCGCAGACGACTGCGAACACTCTCGATCTCACGGGACACTCCTTCTAAGAAGTCGACGTTTCGACTTTGTACTATCGGTCGCGACGAGGATCGCGACACGGTATTTCTGATGCCGGATTCTCAAAGCCAGAAGCTTGAAGACCGCGGATTATAGGTTCGACGGACCCACGAAACCAGTTTTGGGTGGAAAACCTGTTGGCGCGCGGCAGACACGGCTCCGAAATCGCCGTCTGCGCTTTACCGCCCCGCCGCAGTCTTCGATACTCCCACGCCCCAGACAACGAAACACGCCGAGCGGCGCGTGCGTGCGCTGGACCGTTGAAACTCGAGGATTCTGCGTGATCGCCTTACTCACCTTTCGTGCTGAGAAACCGCCGCAAGCGCAACCGATTGCAACTGTCCTCGCCAATCACTTTGGCGCCGCCGCGCGCATCGAGTCGGCGTCGAATTCACCGACCGTCACGCTGAGCCTCGGACCGCTCGAGGCCGTCATCGCGCCCGGCGCCGGGCCAATTCCCAACGAAGTCGTCGAGCCGGCGCTCGCGCGCGCATGGTATTGGCCCGCCGCGCGCGACACATTCGCGGATCACCTCTCGCATCTCGCGGTGATCGTGAAGCCGTCCGAGTCGAGCCCGAAACTGCGCAGTCTCCTCCTCACGCGAATAACGGCACTTGTCGGCGCCGCGTTCGACTACACCGCCGTCTATTATGAGCCGGCCGGTCTCGTGCACTCCGGCGCTGCGTTCACTGAGTCGAGTCGCGTCATGAGCGAGAAAGAACTGCCGCTGCGGCTGTGGATTGGATTCCATCTCGTGGCAAACGCCGATGGCTCGCACTCGCTGCATACGACTGGGCTCGAACCGCTCGGCCTCATGGAGCTCGAGGTCCGCCAGTCCCGTCGGCCCAAAGAAAACATCTACGGCTGGTCGTTCAACATTGCGCACTTCTTGCTCGAGAAGGGCGCGGTGCTCAAGGATGGCGAAGCCGTCGGCGCCAATCCGCGCGAATGGATTCGTATTTATCATCTGCCGTCGGCCATCGAGCCGACGCGCACGGTGTATTTTCTCGACCTCGATCTCGACGAAGAACTCGATGCTGCGCAAGACAGCCCGTCGGCGGAGCGGAGCGCCGACGGGTTTTGAGCATCTGCTTCACGGGGTGCACAGGATGCCGTCGGTGGTTGTCGGGTCAGCGCCCGCGGTCGGGAACGGCGCCGGCAACGGTGGTCCGAACGCGAACAAATAATTCAATGTGTAGACCGCGTCCGGGATGTTGACGTCACCGCTGTCGTTTGAATCGGCCGCGTCAAGGCAGGGCGGCGCCGCCCCAAACGCGAAGAGATACAAGAGCGTGTGCAGCGGGTCGCTCACGTCGAGCACGTCGTCACCGTTCGAGTCGCCACGGATGAACGTGGCGCCGAGCCCCGACAAGAAGACAAGCGTGCCCGGGCTCAGCGCCGGCGCCACGACGACACTTCCCGTCCGCAACATCTCGCAATCGCTCGGCGGAAAGCCGAGCTGATTTGCGAGCGCGAGCGTCGTCGATGTAGTCGGGCTCGCCGCCGCAAGCGGCATGAACGTGGCTGCGACGAGCGCCGAGTCCACAGCGGGCGCGAACGTTTCCGCGAGCGTGAAGCTCAGCAACACATCCGCCACGAAGACACCCGCGCTGTTATCGATCGTCGGCAGAAAGAAGTCCGGTTGCAGCGCACCGGCGGTGGTGCCCGCGAGCGAGAGGCTCGTGCAGCTCAAGACTTCCTCGTCGTAATCGAGCGCGACGGTGTAGCCGAGCAGTTCCGCTTCCCAAGTGCCGAGCACCGACAGCGCGACCGGCGCATCGACGGCGGTGAACGCATCCGGCACCCGCATGGCGAACACGGTCGATTCGGCGACCGTCACCAAGCGCACGTCATCGATGTTCCAGCCACCGAAGACCAAGCCGCCATCGCTTGTAAGGCTGAAACGCACCCGCACATTCGGGTTGTTGTCCGCCACCGCGGAAATGTCGACGTTCATCTCGATCCACTCGGAATCGATGTTGTCGACGGCGAAGTCATTCTGGAAAAACTGCACGCCGTTGACGGTGATGCGCGCCTGGTCGTATTGAGATTTCTCCACGGTTAGCCAGCGGCGCAATTGGAGCCGCACTCCGGTGTGACCGGAGCAATCGATCACCGGCGACTCCAAGTAGTTGCCGACATTGTTCTGGTAGTCGCCGTTGAAACTCGGCGGCGCGAGGTCGTTGCCCCACACATTTGGCGGTGAGAATGCGGTGAGCGGATCCCAGACGTTTGCACCTTGTTGATTCGGCGCCCCGCGTTGCCAGTCATCTTGGGTAGCGACCTCGACGTGCGTCCACCCGGCATCGCTGCCGCCGATCGGGAGCAAGTAGATATCGGTGACGAGCCCGACAAAGAAGCTCAGCGGATTCGCGGGACCACCAGCCGGGAAATTCTCGCTGTTGCCGAGTGAATCGGTTGCCCGCAGATAGTACTGAACGATCGACGGCGACGCGGCCGGCGGAATCACCCCGCCGAACTCGTTCGGCGTTCCCGTCGCGACGAGCGGCGCGCTCGTGAATCCGCCCGCGGTCCCGACGCGGTAGAACAGCGACGCGGTCGCGAGCGACCCAAAAGTCGTTTCAATCGCCGCGACGACGGCGTACGGGCTCGAATCGCTCGCGGTATCGGCGACCGCCGTGTGATCGAAGAGGGCGTACTGCAAGTCGGGCGCGTCGAGCCCATGTCCGCCGAATCCCGCGTTGATCTCCGCGTAGTGCGGCGTACCGTTCAACAGGTTGCCATCGTTGTCATCGACGGTCAGCACATCGATGGTCAGCAGCGGCGAAATGTTGCCCGTCAAGAAAAACAAATGGTGGAGGTAATACTGTCGGCACAACGCGAGCGCTTGAGTGTGCCCGACGGATGCGTTGAGCGCGAGCAGCGTGTCCCAGAACGCGCCGCCAACGATGAGCCCGCTCTCGTGAACCCCGAGGCCAAGGTCTTGCGGATACGACCGGAATTGCAGCTCGACATCGCGGATGTACGAGCCCGGGCCTGTGAGCCCCGCGCCAAGCCGCGGATTGTCCGCGCACAACGTACAGCACGCATCGGCTTGCCCTTCGTTGTACGCGCCGTCCGCGCCGAACGGGAAAATCTCGTCCAGCACGCCATGTCCATACTCGTGGTACACGATCGTGCTGTACGCGGTGCTGGCGCAGCCGCTCCCCGCCAAGAAGAAGTTGATATTGCCGTCGTAATAGGCGTTGCAGTTGTCGTTGACGTTGACGAAGCAGTTCATGGCGAAATCCATGTCGGTGAAACCGGGATCGATCGCCTTGAGAAAGTCATGCACTTTGACGGTATGGATGAAACCGTTGACCTGCGAAGTGACGAGGGCCGCCTGCGTCGGATTGAAAACGATGTTCGCCGGCGTGCCAGGGACGATCGAGACCGCGAGACTCTCATCGACGCCGCCGGAATTGTTGACGTTGACCCACGGGCCGATCAGCGTGAGCGTCGCACTGAGTGCGGAGGTGCCCGGATATGGAATGACGAAGCTGCCAGCGGTCGTTGTCACCGTCGTGCCGGCGCCCGGCACCGTCACGCGAAAACTCGGCAGCGGTTGCAGGGTTTCGGGGTTGCTAGCGACATCGGGCAGCAGATTGGGACTCGCCCAGCCTTGCACCGTGCCGGTGAGGTCGACTTCACAAATCGTGTCATACGCGCCGATCACTTCGCCGGTGATCGCATCGATCAACACTTCGTACCGCGCGCGCGGCGCATCCGCTTCGACCCAAGTGCGGTAGACGACCGTCGGCTCGACACCCTTGTTGTCGGCGCGGCGTCGCGCCGCGATTTCCAATAGGAGCGGATCTTCCTGCGGATCGATCATGCCGGTCGGATGACCGGCAACCGGCCGTCGCAAGCTGACGACACGATCGCGTCCCACCCAGTCGTGCGCGCGCGCGGAAATCTCTTCGAGGCTGAGCCTCGGGACGTCGCGGTCTGCGAGTCGCTGAGCGAGATCCGGAAACACTTCGCCGCCGATGCTCGTGAGCACGAGCGCGTCGGCGCGTTGGAAATAAACGATGTTGAAGAAGCTCGCGTAGACCGGAATACCCGCGTGCTGCTGTTGGAACTGCACTAGCCGGAGTGCGCCGAAGCTGCGGACGCGGAACAGTTCCAGCTCACTATTCTGCACGCCGAAGACCGCGCCGTGTTCCCCGATTGTGGCGCGCGCGAGCGCGACCAGTTCGCGCTCATCGATGGTGCCTTCGCGCACCGGCGCCGCAGCCGCGAGCGCGATGCGCGGCGCTTGAAAATCCTCGTTCCAGCGTGCCCACCAATCAACACCGGTTTTATCGCGCAGCGACCTGAGACCCGCGTGGCGTTCACTGAGGAGCGCCTGCATGCCCGGGGTGTAGCGGGTGCCATCGTACAAACGCAAGAGTGGCCGCAGTCGACCGGCGAGCGCCTCGTCACCCGGTGTGTGTGCTTGAGCGCGAACGACCAGCAAGAAAATTGCGGCGGTGAGCGCCGCAGCGAATTGCCAACGAAGAGTCACTTTGCGGCCCACTTTCCGTCTGATTCGGAGCGTCGCGATGCGCTGGGTCGCGACTCGAACGGTTGTCACCAATTGGAGTTGTCAGCACCTGAAAACTGCGAAACTCGACTTCTCAGACCTAAGTACGTGCGCCGATCCCGGTTGTTGGCGGCGCTCGGTCGCACGCAGCGCGGAATACTATCTTGGTGCGGTCGCCGGTGCCACTCGCTCTTACGGTGCGGGCGCGGCGCTGCTTGTGCCGACCGGCTTTGCCGCTAATCTGGTGACTCACGAAAGTGGGTAGAGAAAAGGAGTTCGTATGGCGCCGCAGAGACCCTTGTTGCGTAGTCGGTGGCGATGGTTCACCCGCATGGCCTGTGTGTTCGTCTTCGGAGTCATCGCGCGACCGATCGTCGGTGGTCAGAGTGTGTTAGTGCTCGATACTGGAACGCTCAACCAAACGACCGCGCAGGTGGTCGCTTCGCTGGCCTTGAGTGCGCAGCTGACCTCGACGACCGCAGCGTTCGTTGACGCCGTGTTTTTCGGCGGTCCCTGGGATCTCGTGATCGTCGAAGCGCCGAATCAATTCCTGGGCGACGACGTGGCTTTCACGATCGACAGCATCGTCGCGGGGGGTGGGCGAGTCATTTTGTCTTACTTCGCGCTCGACGCTTCCTCGGACGGTGAAATTCTGCGCAACGCCTTTGGCGTGTTGGACGCCGATGATTACTTCTTTCCGCTCGAACTCTCGCGCTGGGACCTTGCGCACCCAGTTTGGAACACGCCGAACCCCATTAGCTCGACGCTTGTACCGCTGCAAGATGCTTGGGGCGACGATGGCGACCAGCTAACGGCCGCGACGGGCGCGCTGGCGATCGGCGGATTCACAGTCAGCAGCTCGGCGACGAACGCGGGTATTGTGATCGGCAACAGCGATCGCACGATCGTGAACGGTTTCCTGTTCGACAGTTATCCGGCGGCGGAGGGCGCCGCGTTGCTCACGAACGAGATCGCTTTCTTGCTCGCCGGCATCACGCCCGGCACGCCGGATTTCACGCGCGGCGATGCGAATGCCGATGGCGCGTTCAACATCGCCGATGCAGTTTTCGTCTTGGGAAGTTTGTTCGTCCCGGGTTCGCCGTCGCCGAGTTGCGCGGACGCGGGCGATGCGAATGACGACGGTCTGTTCAACATCGCGGACGCGATCTACGCGCTGAGTGCGCTTTTCACGATGGGGGCACCGCCGGCCGCGCCATATCCAGGGTGCGGACCAGAAGCGACCGCGGACACTCTCGATTGCGCCGCGTTCGCCGCGTGTCCGTAAAAATCGCGTCACGGCCGCGGCACGTCGAACACCGCGGTCGTGTTGCAGTAACTGCTGCCGCCGAGGCGGCCGACGGCGTTTAGGCGCGCCGGGTCGATGTTGCCCGCTTGATAAAACTCATCGGCGACGTGCACGAGCAACACTTCTAACAAGAAGAGATCGACCGGCGCCGTACCGACTTCGAAGTGCTGCACTCGGCGTGCTTCCATCGCGATCGCGGCCGAAGCCACGCGCGGTGGCGCGACGCGAACGCTCGGCGTCTTGGCGAGCCCGGTCAACGCAAACTCATCGACGCCGGGATCGACTTCCGCTGAGCTTTTCACCATCGCTTCCGCGAGCGGTCGGTGCGGGATGTGGATCACGGCTTCGCCGGTGTCGAGAAGATTGCGCGCGGTGTCTTTGTGCGCGCCACTGCGGCGGCGGCCGACGCTCACCATCACGGTGAACGGCGCTGCGGTGACGCCGCCAAAGAAACTAAAAGGCGCCAGGTTGGCTGCGCCCGCTGGGCTCACCGTCGACACCCACGCGATCGGACGCGGCACGAGGCACTGAATCATCAATTGATAGCGTTCTGGAGCCGACAACGCGGCGGGATCGATCTGCATGCCACGACTTTCGATGTTTGACGTTGGCAATTCTCAATCGACGCGCCGCAGCTCATAGACGACTAAGTCGGCGGCGCTATGACTCTCGCGGTCGATTTCGATCAGCGTCGGTTCGGCGGCGACCGACGCCAAGAAGTCGAGTCGCCGCTGCTCTCGTTCCTTAGAGCGACTGTCGCGTTCGCGGCGATAACGGTCGAGTACCAAGAACCGCGCATCGCGGTTCTTCATGTAATCGAGAATCGCCGGTAGCGGCTCCGCAGGCAACGGGAGATGGCGCCCGCCCGCGTAGTAGGTGACGAGCCCCTTTTGGCTGACGATGTTCTGATCGACGCCGGCGCGGTCGCGGAGTCGCTCGCCGAGAGCCGCCTCGGGGGAGCTAAACCAGCGATTCTGACTCTTGAGAGTTGAGTGCAGCGCTTCGGGCAAGAGTGCCAACGTCAGTGCAACCGCAACCCAACGTCGGCGCACTCGCCAGCGACTATAGCAACACTGCGAGAGCCACAGCGCGCCGCCCGCCGCCATCGGCACCGCCATCGGCAACAACGCGAGCCAAAATCGTCGCGACACGTAGAAGATGGCGAACGCAACGGCATAGAACGTATACGTGGCGATGGTCGCGGCCACTCCACCTGGGGCGGCGCGGCGCGCGCAGCGCCAAATGCCCGCGAGCAACAGCAACATCGGCACGACTCCCATCGCCCACGGAAAATACTCGATGAACTTGCCGAGGTTCTTGGCGTAGGACTTCGCCATGCCGCGCGGATTCTCGAGGAACTGCTGGAGTGGCGAGAAACTCTGATAGGTTGCACTCGAATTCAGCCGCTCTTCCTGCATTGTCATGGTGCGGGCGCTATTCAACCGCCCGAGCACAGCGTCGTCTTTGCCGTCCTTCTCGTAGTCTTGCAGCACGCCCGCCTTCGGGCTCAGCGTGTAGACGCCGATTTTTGCGTGCACAAATGCGACCTGCCATATGAGGCTCGGCGCCAGCGCGGCGATGGCGAGGAGTCCGGCGCCAACCGCGGCGCGGAAATAGGCGCCGCTCGCCGCGCGCGCGCGCGATCGCCGCCAAGTCTCGTAGAGAACGGCAATAGCCAAGAGCGGCGCCAGGCCGAGCGCCTCCGGCCGAATCAAGTAAGCGGCGCCGAGAAACGCGCCGAACGCGAGCGCGCGGCCGTACGCGGCGATCGGTCCGGGACGCCGCCAAAGTCCGAGGCCGAGCCAAACGGTGGTCGCGAAACAAAACGCATAGCACGCGTCACCTTTCGCATCGCCGCTGCCTTCTAGCGAACTGCGCTGCAACATCACGATGAGCAAACTCCACCGATGCAGCGCAAGCCGACCGGGAAACTGCCAGCGCGCGATGCCATACACGGGGAAAATCATCGCCGCGCCGCTCACGATCGACATCGTCAGCGCCGCGCGCTCGCAATCGCCGACGACATGCGCGAGTAGCGCGACGAGCGTTGGAAAGAGCGGCGGTACCGCGCTCGAGAGCCCATCCCAATACGTCACACCGTGCGTGAAGAGAGCGCGCGCGCCGGGCAAGTAGAAAGCCGCCGCATCGTTGGAGAGTCCCGAGTAGGCCGCCACCACGACGCGCAAGATCACGCCACATCCGAACGCGACGGCAAGCCACGACCAATCGCGTAGGTACGGCGGGTTCTGGCGCTCGCGCATCGAAACTCCTTTTAGCTCCGGAATTTTCATAAGGATGTTGCTCCAAAACCCCTCGCGGTCGCCTTTGCGCGAACCGTGGCTCGCATCGCTGAGTGCGCGAAGCGATTGCCTAGAATCGCGCTTGTATTAGGTCCGGTCCGCGGCAGCGCGAGGAGCGCGGATTGTGCGAGGAGTGCCGGTGCGACGCCAGGTCAAGTCGTGATCGCGAGCAGCAGCGGACGGAATGTTACGCGCCAATGAACTTGGCATAGAACGCCCGTGCGCGATCCGGCTCCGCCGTGCCTTTGATGAGCGCGCGACCATCCGTGAAAAGCGTGAGCTCGAATTCGCCGTAGTTGAAGCGAAGCAGGTGCTCATTCGTCCGCACGGGGCCATGAGTCGCTAACCGCGCGGCCACGACTGCAAAGTCGAGCTGCGCGCCGCGGGTCGGCGAGATCTGCACCGAATTACGGCCACACAACACCGTGGATTGGGATCCCGCAGCCGCGCGCAAATGGCGAAAGTTGCGGTGCGCACAAACGTCGCAGTCGAGATTGCGCGGGATCGTGAAGCTGCGAAATTCATTCCGCCACGGATCGATGGTTTGCAAGTTTGGATTCAACGCTTGGCGCGCGCCGACGAGTAGCTTGAGAGCTTCCGTCGCTTGCAGCGCCGCAACAATTCCGACGGCGGGACCGAGGACTCCAGCCGTGTCGCACGTCGCCGCGGTGCCGGGCGCGGGCGCTTCCGGCACGACGCACGCGAAACAAGGTGTTTCACCCGGCACAACCGCGAGCACCATCCCATGCGTTGCAACACAACCCCCATACACCCACGGCCGGCCAACTTCGACACACGCGTCATTGAGGAGATAGCGAGTTTCAAAATTGTCGGTGCCGTCGAGCACGAGATCGATGTGCTCCAGGAGCCCGTGAATCGTCTGCGCCGTCGCGTCCGTGACCCTGGCGTCGATCACGACCTCTGAATTGATGCGCGTGAGTTTGCGCTCGGCCGCGACCGCCTTCGGTAGTTGTGCGCGCACGTCATCTTCGTCGTAGAGGACCTGCCGCTGCAGATTGTCGAGATCGACATAGTCGCGATCGCAGATTCTCAACGTACCGACTCCGGCGCGCACCAAGTGTTGCGCTATGTGCGTGCCAAGCGCGCCGCAACCGACGAGCAGCACGCGTGCCGCCCGCAGCCGTGCTTGTCCAGCATCGCCGATGATCCCGAGTAGTCGTTGCCGCGAGTAACGATCCGCCAAATTCAACTCCTGCGATCTCCAGCGATCAGTCCTTGCGGAAGAGATAACAGAATCCGGGCACGGCTGCACCGTGTTCGAGCCGTAGGTCGACGCGTTCGCACTCGACGCGGGCGAAACCCGCGCCCGCCGCGAGCGACTCTACGTAGTCACGGGCATGCGCATAGCGACCGTTCGGCTGCAACTCGTAGTTCTGCTGGTTGGAAATTTCGGTCGTGAACGCGAAGAGCGCACCCGGCCGCGATTGGGCGGCGACTCGCGCGAAGATCGGCACGAGGTCGCCAAGATAGACGAAGACGTCCGCGGCCGTGAAAAGATCAAACGTGGCGTGCGTGTCAGCGAGCGCGGGCACGAGTTCGCCTTGCACGAGTTCGTCGTAGATGTGTTTCGCGCGCGCGCCGTCCAACATTTTCGTCGAGAGATCGATGCCGAGCAATTTTTCACACAGCGGGCGCAACTCGACGCCGCAGAGTCCGGTGCCGCAGCCGAGATCGACAGCGTTGGCAAACCGGCGCGCGGGTGGCGCGTGACGCACGACCACCGACTTGACTGCGCTCGGCGCTCGATACTCGAGTTCCTCCGTCAGAGTCTTGTCAAAGTCGTCGGCGAAACGATCGAACAAGTGTTCGATGTAACGCGGCGGTGGCGCCTGCGTCGTGATGCCCGCCATGCTCGCGATGATGTGACGCAGGTGATCGCGCCGCGGATCGAGTTCTATCGCCCGCTCAAAGTACTGGCTCGCTTGCGCCGAGTCGTCGCGATCCCGATAGATGGCGCCGAGATTCTCGTACGCTTCGGCGTGACGAGGTTGGAGCTCGATCGCGCGCTGGTAACTCGCAAGCGCATCGTCCGCGCGCAACATCCGCCGCAGCGCCAAGCCGCGATTGTTGTGCGCGTCCGCAAATGTGGGCTTCAGCGCAATCGCGCGCGCGTAGCTCGCTTCCGCCGCGGCATAGTCCTTTGCTTCATAGAGCGCGAGCCCATGATTGAAGTGAGCGAGCGCGTTTTCCGGGTCGGTCGCGGCAGCGCGGGCGTAGCTCGCGAGGGCGGCGGCGCTTTCGCCGCGCAGTTTTCGCACGTTGCCGAGATTGTTGTGTGTTTGCGAATGTTGCGGCGCGAGCCCCGTCGCCTGCTCGAGGTATTGGGTCGCGGCATCGAGCTCGCCGAGTTCCGCGGCACAGATGCCCGCGAATCGCAACACGCCCACCGCGTGCGGCTCGCGGGCAAGGAACGCGCGGCAACGGGCTAGCGCCGTCGGTGTGTCACCGGCTTTCCGCAGCGTCTGACACTCCTCGATGAGCGCCCGCCCCGTTTCGCTCGCTTCGGTCTGGCCCAAGTTCTTCGTCCTCTCCTGCGCCGTTCGTTAGGTAAGATAGAGCGCAACTTCGATCGACGCGCGGGCATTTGCGAAAAATTTCGGCGGGCCGCGAAGAAATCGGCCCACCGCGGGATTTACAGGCAGACGCGTCGGGATGCGGCGCGACGACTTCCCGCAGAGAGGACGACACAATGGCGACGCAACTCGAATCCGGAACGGAACTCCGCGCGTGGATCGAGGGCGCGGTGAAAGACCATCATGCGATGGTGCATCGCATCGCGTACGCCGTGACGCAGCATGCGGCCGACGCCGAAGACGTCGCGCAAGCGACGTTTCTTGCGCTCGTGCGTTCAGCCGCACAACCACCGGCGCAAGATGTGTTGCGCGCGTGGCTCGCGCGCGTCGCCATCAACGCCGGTCGCAAGTCGCTGCGCGGTCGACGCAATCGCCGCGGTTTTGAAACGGAGTGGGTCAAGCGGCGCAACAGCGAGCGAAAGGGGGGCGGCATGACGACCGACGATCGCGACGAGCTACGCCACGCGATCGAGCAACTGCCCGAGGAGTTGCGGTTGCCGGTCGTGCTGCATTATCAAGAAGGACTCAAGCACGACGAGATCGCGAGCACGCTCGATTGTCCCGCCGGCACCGTCGCGCGCCGAAT
Organism: Planctomycetota bacterium; assembly: GCA_046154185.1. GTDB lineage: Bacteria > Planctomycetota > UBA8108 > UBA1146 > JAJFFE01 > JBJXGE01. The sequence goes on along the minus strand of JBJXGE010000043.1, from coordinate 129,824 downwards.
CCACACAGCGAAGCAGCGGCTGCGTGAGACGCTGACGAGCGCAAACGCGGCGGTGCTCGCAGCGCCGAGCGGACTCGACAACTTATTGGATTCCGTGTCCGCTTGGCCGCCGACTCCGCCCGCACTCGAGCGTCGTATCGTCGAGCGCGTGGCGATGGAGATCGCGAGCTTCGGTGGGTTCGCCGGGCTCGGGTCGGCGATGTCGAGCGGCACGAGCGCGACTGTGCTCGGCGCTACGCGAGCGAGCGTCTCGGCGGTGCGATCAAGCCGCATTTGGCCGCTTTCTGCCGTTGGATTGCTCGCCGCGGTCGGTGTCGGGATTTTCGTATTCTCCGGGGCGCCTGACGAGACCGTGCGAATCGCGGGCGGCGTTCGTTCAGTACTGGCAAGTGCACCCGCGACTGTCGATGCGATGGCACCGACGACCCCGCCCACGGCGCCCGAGCCGTCGCCCAGCGCCGCGCCCGAACTCAAGGCGCAAATCTACGGCTTCGCCCGTGACGAAGCCGGGCAGCCGGTTCCCGGCGTGAGCGTTTTTCTCAAGGAATCTCCGAGTGGCGAGCTGCGAGCCACGACGATCACCGATGCCAACGGCTACTACGAGTTTCTGCGCGTGCCGGAGCAACCGGATTCGTTGGCCGCGCACCTCAAGGAGTCTGATTCAGCGAAACTCACGCCCGACGATATCGTGCGAGCGATCATGCGCAGAGACGCCGCGCGGCGTGCAGCAGCCAAAGCGGAACCGAGCGCCCCGAAAAACTCCGAGGCCGAGGCCACGGTCGCCGAGCCGATCGCCGCCGTCGATTGGACGCAAGCGCCGCAGCCGTTCAGGGGCCAAACGATGTCGATGAGCCCTGACGGTTTCGAGATTGAGATGCGACTAGAGCATTATCAGATTGCGCAACACCACGCCGGTCACGTTGCTGCGGAGACGCGGCGCGAAGTGTCACTGACTTTGCAACCCGCGATGGCGCTCCGCGGCCGCGTCGTCGATGCGAACGGTCAGCCCATCGCCGGTGCGGAAATCCTGGTCGTGGGCGCGCTTTTCAGCGGCGCTGTCGAGGCGCCGCGGCTCGAACCGGTGGCACGTTCCACCCACACCGACCCGGAGGGAGCGTTCGAACTCAACTTATTGCCGCCCGCGAGCTATGCGCTGCGCGTCAGTGCGCCCGGCTTCGTGACGAAGCGAGTGCGCATTGATGCCAACTCGGAGCGCGTCGAGTCCGTGCAGATGGAGCGAGGCGCGACCATCGACGTGCGGGTGTGGCATCGAATTGCCAATCTGCCGATTCGTGGCGCGACCGTGCGGCTCTATGCGGGTGGCGTGCTCGTCGTCGAAGCGGCGACCGATGCGCACGGTGAATTGCAGTTACTCGATTTGGCGTCCGGTGACTATGCGTTGGCGGTGTATCGCGGCGAGTTGCCGCTGGCAAGTCGCACCGTGTCACTGAGCGCCGGTGGTCGTGCGCTCGAGCGGTTGCTGCTGACCGATGGAGTCGAGTTGCGCGTTGACGTCGCGAAGCTTGTCTCTGCCGAGCGGCCCACCGGTCGGCGTGAAGCGTGGCTCTCGCCCGTTTTGGAAACTCCGGGAATTCCGCTGACAACCATCTCGGCCGATCCGGAGGCGGACGGCGAATTTCGCTTCGTGGGACTGCCGGCCGGTCGCTATTGGCTCGAAGTGAGCGATCAGTTCGGAAAAGGCGAGATCCCGGATCGCAATCTCGCGGCGCGTGTGGTTGAGATATCGGGCGCACAAGCGCTCACCGAGGTTTCTCTCGACGCGCGCGAGCAAGAAGTCGCCGTCGTGCAGTTGCAGTTTACGGGTCGCAGCAATTCGCGGCCGACCGTGCGCGCCATTCGTGTCGACAACGAACGCTGTTGCTGTTATCTGCGCGACGCCGCGGATCTGGTCGAGTTGTCACTTCTGCGCGGGAGCTACCGTCTAGAAGTCTCGGGTCGTGAACTCGCGCCGGTGACTATTCGCGTCGACGACCTGCGGCCCGGGGAGCTGCGCACACTGGCGGTCGAACTCGCCGCGTCGGTGGCCACGCAGAACACCCTGGCGGGATACTTCGCGAACGAAGCGACAATTTCGACCTTCGCGGGCCTTGGCCTCGCGGGATTCGTCGCGTTGATCGCGCCCGTTTGCCGGCTCGAATTCGCGCCTGGCGAAGTGCGTGGCTTGGCGCTAGTGCTCGACCCGCTAGTCGCGGCGGGCGCCGAGCATCTCGAATGTTACGCGTTGGCAGGTCGCCCCGGCGACCTGCTGCAGAGTATCGTCGAGTGGCGGCGGCTACGGACCGAGATCGGCGGCGACACGATTCGGATTTGCCCAAGCGATTGATTCCCGACCGCTGCGGCCGGGTCCGCGGCGCCACGATGATTGACGTCGCTCACTTCGAGCGAGATCATGAGTCGATCGTCGTCCGCGCTGCGAAAGGTCTGGACATGTCGCAGGAGCCGAGCACCGCAGTTCGATATTTGCCGTGGATATTCGTGTTCCTGTGTTGCGCCGGTGGCTATTGGATTTCGGCGCGGCTGAGTGACCTCGAGCAGCTCACACGCGAGTCTGGGCACGGGATAGCCAGAGGACAGCGCAGTATTGACCAACTTCGGAGCGAAGTCGGGGAGCGACTCTCCGCGCTCGAGCAGCGCGTGCTCGCACTCGAAGCTTGGCGAGCTGCGCCGAGCGTCGAGCCCGGCGCGATTGCGCCAAGCGAGTCGGCTCTGGTCGAGGAATTGGCGGCACTTCGTCGCGAGTTTGAAGATTTGCGAGCCGGCGTCGCGGTGAACGCAGTTGCAAAAAATCGGATCGCTTCGACTTCTAGTTTCGGCGAAGCGATAGTCTGGCAGCCAGCGCCCGTCGTTGGCAACAACCCCGACGCGCCGAATTGGGGGAGTGATCAAATCATCGGCGAACCGGATACGCTGACGGATGGCGATCGAGTCACCGCGTGGGCGAGCCTCGAACCCGATGGCGGCCGAGAATGGCTCGAAGCGCACTTCGACTCCTTCGTTGTGCCCACCGCGATCGTGATTCGCGAGACCTATAATCCGGGCGCCATCATCCGCGTCGAAGCGCTCGACGCCAAGCGTCGCTATCACACGGTGTGGCAAGGGCGCGATGATCCCGACAAGTCGAGCCCCGCCGAGTTCGTCGTGCCCTATGGCCTCGGCTTCGCGACCCAGAGCATCCGAATCACGCTCGATACATCGCTGGTTGCCGGTTGGAACGAGATCGACGCCGTGGCGCTCCAAACCGCCGAAGGTCGCATTTGGGCGAGCGCGTCCGCCGCGAGTAGCAGTTATTCTGCGCGGCTCAACCCGACCGAAGAAGGCGGCAATTGATCCAACCGGCTCAGATGCGATTTCGTCGCAGTTGCGCGAGCGGATAGAGCGTGCCGCGCCAGATGATTCCGCCGCGTGCAAGCGCGAGGATCGTCGAACGCCAGAACATATAGAGGAAGATCAAAACGCCGAGCGGGAATCCAAGCGCGAGATAAGTCGGTTGGCGCAATTTACGGGCGGCGCCGAGCGCGATCGTTGTCCACAAGAGCGAAGTCGCCATCGACAACCATTGCGTCGCGCCGGTGGTCGTGAAAACGCCGACATACGGCCAGCAGATGCCGGCGCCGATCAGGGCGGTGCTCGCGATCACCGCCGAGAGGCGGTACTCGACTCCCGCGAACATGTTTTTCTCGAGACCGCGCACCATTTGGCGCAGCGTCGCGTACCATTCGACGTGCACGAGTTCTAAGCCGAAGACCAACTCCTGCCGCCCGCCGTGCAACTTCACGAGTTTGCCGAGTTTGATGTCATCGTCGGGCCGCAACGCGATGGCTCGATGCGTGCCGATGGCGCGATAGGTGGCGGCGCGCAGCAAATTGAACGCCCCAATGCCGACCGCACCCCGCGGGCCGGGCTTCGTCGCGTTCCAAGGTCTGATGAAGAGCCCAAAGAACACCGTGAACGTCGTGATGGCGAGGCTGAGGCCGCCGGCCGCGTGCGGAACGCGCAGATGCGGAGACGCCGTCAAGTGGTCGAGTTTGCTTTCGATCAGCGCATGCACCGCGCGGCGCGCGGCGCTTTTTTCCAGCACGACATCCGCGTCGACGAAGAGCAACAATTCGCCGGTCGCGAGTTCGGCGCCACGCGCGAGCGCGTGGTTCTTGCCGAGCCAACCGGACGGCAACTCGTGCACGTGGAGCACGCGCAAGCGCGGCGCGCACGTAGCCAGACGATCGAGCACCGCGCCCGTGGCATCGGTCGAGCGATCATCGATCGCGACGATTTCCAGGTCGTCATAGTCGAGTGCCAGCAGCGATGCGAGCGCCTCCTCGATGTGGCGCTCTTCGTCTCGCGCTGCCACGATCACCGAGAGTTTCGGCCAGTTCGCGCGTGGACCAGGCGGCAGCGCGCGCAACTCGCGAATGCGGCGGTTGCCGAGCGCCAGTTCGACGAGCGCCGCCGTTGCCGCAATGGTCGCTGCGATCGCCAAGTAGAGGAATCCGCTCGCCACCACGACTCTTTTTCTAAACCCCGGGACGGTCCCAGTCGCGCAAGTTGCCGTGTCGTGTGAAAAGTCGCAAGGGAATCACCCGTCGGCGCCTCGCCCGGTCAGAGCTCACTCATGGTGGCCTCGGTCGGCAAACGATTCTTTTGCAACGTAACCCAACGCCCCTCAGTATCGAACGGGTCGCCGAGTTCGAGCACGCGACTATTTTTGAGATCGTAAACGCGGTCCCACTCGCAAGCCGCGTTGGCCTCGCTTATGAGCTGGACGATGGCGGCGCCTCGCGCGTGCGCGCGCGTGAACGGCGGCGCTTTCGTGACGGCGTCCTCGATGCGCTCCACTCCCGCGACGACATGATCGAGCACACCTGCCTTGTCCAGCGCGGTGAAGATTCCGTCGCCGCCGAGCTGCCCAAAGCGCACATCGATCTCAAACAACTCTGCGCGCAAGTTTTCGAAACGCTCGAGCCCGGAGCCATCGAGATCATGTTGTCGGAGCAGCTCATTGATCTGGTCGGGCGGTAGCTTGTCATCCTGTTGCAGCGGGCGCTTTCCGCCCTGAGCGAGCGGCAAGTTGCGCAGGAACGCGATGATCTCGGGCGTTTGCTGATCGAGTTCGGTTGCGGCGAGCTTGAGCTTGCGCCGACGCCGCTCGTGGGCAAAGCGATTCCACGTAGCCAGCGAACGGCGGTCGAAACCGCGGCGTGCAATGTGCGACTCAAAGAGTCGCAGCTTCATGGCCCAATCGAGTCGCGACTCGACGCCCGTCGCGCCGCGCGCGAGCCGGTCGAGCACGTCGCGCCACCGTACGCAGGCTTCATCCGCCCACACCGGCATGAACTCGCGGCCGCGCGCGGCTTCGCACGCCGCCAAGTAGTGGCGCTGAATGTCGACTGCCGAGAGGGTGTCTTGTCCTGTCTGCGCGGTCGCTTTCGCGCTGCACTGGACGTCGGCTGCGAAGGTTCGCATAGCGTCGAGTGGACTCGCCAAAGCAACGTCGGCACCGGGCGCTAAGCCCGCTTCGGATAGCGCCACGATCAGCGCCGTTGTTGCCACCTTGAGCCACGCGCCGAGCTGTCCGCACAATGTCTCGCCGCAGATGATATGCAGCCGTCGCGCGCCATTTCGCGCCAGATGTTCTTCTTTCGTGTGAAAGATCCCGCGGTTCGAAGTAGAGCTGGCAGACACCGCTTGTTTCAAGTGCGCGACGCGCGGCGAGATCAAGAACTCAATGCCGGGGCCTAGACTGTCGAAACCGCCGGCGCCGGTGTAAATGATGCGCGACACCAAGTGCGGAATGAGATCGCACTGAAGCGTTTTTGGTTTTGCGCGATGCAGGTGCGACTCGTGTTGTCCCCAAGTCGCGCCGTTCAAGTAATCGACGTTCGCACGCCACAACAGCATTTCAGTTGTCGGTAGCTCGGTTTTCAGTCGTTCGAGAATCTGCGTCAGCACGAGTTCGCCCGCGAGCACGTAACGCACAGCTTCCGCTGGCTCGGTGCATTCCGGTGAAGCGAATTCCGGATGTGAACCGCTATCGAGATAGAAGCGCGCGCCGTTCTCGAGGAACATGCCGGACGACTCACGTCCCGGCAAGTGTCTGAGCGACGAGCGCGCCATCCGCATCATGCGGGCCGCCAGATCATCGGTGGCACGTGCGCCGTTCGCCGCGACTCCGCAAAGCGCGTACTCAGTCTCGATACCGAAGAGCCGCTGGGCCGCCACTATTGCGCGCCGCCATTGACGACTTGGGCGAGAAAGCGCTGACTCTGTCCGGTCAGGACACGGTCGATCGCACTATTGCCGATGTCGACGACTCGGTTCGCTTGCGCTTGCGCGGCGGCGAGACGGTCAGCGGAATCGCTACCTCCGGGCGCAGAGTTTTCGTTGTGTTCACGCGCTACGTTTCGTTGTCGTTCCATTGCGATTCAACTCCTTTCGGTGGAAACAGGAACTGCCGCCACGTCACTCGTCGGCGTCAGTGCGGCGACGTCAGTCGCCGCCAGTGCGCGCGCCAGCGTGGCGAGCGACTGGTGGGTAGCAAAGCACTCCGCGACTTGCGCCTGCGTCAAGCTCACGGGGGATGGCATCGACACCGATTGCGTGCGCCAGTGTCGATCGTCGTCGAGCCGAAACTGGATGGCATCCCAATCGACTTGCTCGATCGCCGCGGCGCCGGCTCGGCGCAGGAAATGCGCGCGCGCATAAGCGCGCGTGTCAGAAGGCGGTTCGTGGATGAAACGATCCACTGCACTCGCGTCGACGACGCGTTCCACATGTCCAGCTTGCTCCATTGCCCAATAGAGCCCTTCGTCGGGATCGAGCGAGCTGTAGGCGTGGTCGAGGTGCTTCGCTTCAAACGAGCGCCAAGAAAACCCGCGCCGAGCCATCGCCCGTTGCAGCAGCGAGCGTTTGAGCAGCCAATCGATGGAGCCGGTGAGGGAATCCGGCGCGTGCTCGAGTCGCGTCAGAACGTCGCGCCAAAGCACGACGATTTCGCGCGCGCGCGGCACGATGCCATCCGCGTGACCTCGAGCGACGAAGCGCTCGGCCAATGAAGCGAAGCGCCGCTGCAGCTCGATTGCGGTGATCGGCTCGCCGGCGACGGTTCGCGTCGTCGCACGCAGCTCGGGATCTCTGCTGAAGGCCCAAGTCGCCGCGAGCGGATTGTCGAGCAGCGTGTCGGTCGCGATTTCGCCGGCTTCCAGCATCGCCAGCACGAGTTGGGTCGCGCCGACTTTCAACAGACTTGAGACGTGGCAGAGCGTGTTGTCGAAGGAGATGCAATGAAAACGCGCCAGGCCGGTTTTGGAAGCCGCGAGACTCTCATTGCGTGCGTTGACGAGCGGGCGGCGATACGTTGTCTGAACACCACACAGCGTCTCGAAGAAATCGGCGCGTTGAGAGATCTGGTAGTCGATCGGCGCGCGACCGTTCTCACTGCCTACTTTGCCGGCGCCGGAGTACACGATCGCGCTCGCTAGATGCGATGCGATCGTGAGCAAATACTGTGGGCGCAACTCGAAGATGTCATCGAAACACGCGCGCGAGATCGCAAAGGACAAGTGCCCACCCCAACTGTGCGAGCAGCCATCGCTGTTATTGACGAGCACCACGATGCGGCGGTCATGCGACTGGCGCCGATTCGCCGCCGCGAGCGCGGCTTGGGCGATGCGCAACATCGCATGCCAAGCGGCGACGTGATCGAAGGCATTGGTCACTTCCGGTACGCACAGTTCGAGGTGATCGAGATCGATGTAAACGCAGCCGCCGTTCGCCGGGAGAAACTTGCGACCAAAGTCCTGCAGATAGCGTTCACAAGTGCACTCGTGGCCGTGGCGCCACACCCAGCCGTGCACGCCGTAGGCCAGCTCCTCCTCGAGATGGAAGGGATTCGTATTCGACTTTGCGCTGTGCTGCGGACACGCCGCGGCGTGACGCAACCAACTCCGGCCTGGCAGACCGTCGATCTCCGCGAGCAGCGCCCGGGAGGCCTGTGCGGCACTTATTTCGGGCCGCTCCGATTGCGAGCTTGCGTCGACAATTGAATTTCCGAGTTCAAAATCCCCACCGCAGACCTTGAGCACGCTTTGCCCCATGCCTGCTCCTTTCCAGGCTATGCGACCACGAGGTAGCGATGTGAGTGTTGCAGGCGTCGCGTCGCCAGGCGCACATCGACGACATCCACATCGCCCGGTAATCCCGCGATGAAGCTTCGGCAGTTGTGGCGCGTCAACATGCTCGCCGCGGTCTCAAACTCCGCGGCGATCGCCGTCAGCAAATCATCGAGGGCGAGTTGGGCGTCGCCCGACCGTACTCCGCGCTGGCCGGCACGCTGCTTCGCGCGCCGCGAGATATTGGCAAGCACCGCGCCGCTGATCAGGTCGCGCGGCGTGATGGCGCGCGTTTTTCCATCGCGCAACGAGACGGTCGCAAGCGCTCCAGCGCTATTCGGCGCGTAGATGTGAGACATCGCCGCGTCGAGCAGCTGGTCACGCTGGCCCGCCGCGTCGAAGGCGCTCGCGTCGGTCTGATAAGGCAAGTCGGCCTCGAGGTACTTGCCGAGGATCTCGCGCGCCGCGTCGCGATTCGGCCGCGGCACTTCGATGACCAAATCGCGGAATCGCTCGGGTCGATCGAGCGCGGCGTCCAGATCCTCGCGTCGGTTGGTGGCGGCGAGCACGATGATATTGCCGCGCGTCGCAAAGCCATTGAGTTCCGCGGAGAGCGCGAGCAATACGCCGCGATCAGCGCGATGCGTCCCATGGCCGCGCGCGGAGCCGATCGAATCCACTTCATCGAAGAAGATCACGACCGGCAGGTCGGGGTCGCGGTCGCTCGCGTCACGCGCCGCTTGAAAGAGCTCGCGCACGTTTGACTCACTCTGCCCGTACCACATGCTCATGAGTGAGCCCGGCTTGACGCTCAAAAACGCCGAGCGCCCCGACCGACTCAACGTTGCGAGCCAATTTGCAGTTGCGCGCGCGAGCATCGTTTTGCCAGTGCCCGGTGGGCCGACCAGCAGGATGGAACCGATGCGCGGGATTTTGAGGGCACGGACGATCTCCGGGTGTTGGAGCTGCAGACGAATCGGCTCTTGGATTTGACGAATCTGCTCGTCGAGGCCGCCGAGGCGCGCGAAACTCTCGGTCGGTGAGTCCTCGAGTTGAAACGCCGACTCGCGGCTGCGCGGAAGTTTCTCGTAGGCGAAGTAAGCGCCACGACTCCAGACCAGCGTGTCGCCCGGACGTAGGCTCGCCGTGCGGAGCTCCGGCGTCGCATCGATGGCGAGTTCGTCGTCGCGCTGTTTCACGATCAAGCGCCCATCGTCCAAGCGCCGCTGAAACTGCACGAGCTCGCCGGCGAGCGAGCGTCCGGTTACTGCCAGCACGACGTTGAGCTCCTGTGACAGGTAGACCGTATCGCCAGCGCGAAGCGTCGCGATGTCGAGATCTGGCGCCAGTACGACCGCGCGCCGCGTATTCGCGTGCAGCACGATGGCGCCCGGAGTTGTTGCAGTCGCCAACGGAAACGGCATCAAGAAAGTCGCCTCGAACCACGGCGCGGCGGTGAGCTTGGCGTTGACGGCTCGCAACTCCTCGAGTCGCTTGCGCACTTCGAGCAGCGCTTTAGCGCGCGCGTCGAGTTGCATCAGCAGAAACTGATCGACGCTTCCAGCGAGTGCGGCATCGCCTGCGCGGAGCTGCTGCAAGACTTCGCGTTTCACCGCCATCGGCGCCGCACCATCACCGCTCGAGCCGAGGAGGTCGAGCATCGTTGCATCGAGTTGTACCATTTCATTCCTTTCGCGGGACAACGGCGGGCTCATCGCGGAGTCGATGAAAACTCCGCGCGGCGATCTCGCCGCGCTTCCAGCCGTAAAGTTGCGCGGCGTCGTCCCAGTCGCCGTCGGCGCGTGGCCGATCGCCGAGCACCAGTGCGACGGCAAAGGCGGCGTACGTGTAGATCGTGGCGTGCAACGCTCGATCCGCGGCGCTGAAGAATTGCTGCGCGAGCGGGCACGTGAGCCGACTCGCCGGCGGGCAGTCACGGCACTTCCAGTGACGCGCGGGATGAGAGTGCCACCAACCGACCATGAGTTCGTCGCGTCGACGCAGATCGATCGCGGCCTGCGCCGCGGTCCACGTCGCGGCCGTGAACGACAGGCGATAGCGCTCCGCCGGCGCATGCTCGAGCGGAATTTGCGCGGTCACTTCCAGAAAAAGGTCATGACCGACGCTGTCGCGATGCAAGTGGCCGATGAGAATGCCGCCGGTCTCGACCTCGCCCGCAGCAAGCTTCATTGCTTCGGCTTCCGCAAGCAGCCCCGCAGGCAGGAAGACTTGAAACTCGGCTGCCTCGCGATCCCCGACCAGAGTTGCGCGCTGCTCGAAGTCCGTGAGCATGCGCTCGGCCGCGTGCAGCGGGCGCGGCACGGCTTCGAGTGTCAAAGTCGATGGCGCGTCAGAGTCGACCGAAGGCGATTCGGTGGCGAAACCTAGCACGCGAAAATGCGTCGGTTCCGTCTCGGCGAGTTTGCCCGCGCGCGTCAACGCGCGCACGACGCGCACGGCGTCAGCGTCGAGGAGCGACAGCGGCAGTTCGGCGCCGATGAACTCCTGCGCGGGCGCGCCGTTCGACGCATCGAGTAGTTGCAGATCGAAGCTCCGTACGGTCGGTCCGGCGTGGGCATCGAAGCGCGGCGCGACTCGAGCGACGAGTGGGCTCGAGAAGACCAGCGGCAAGCGCCCGCAGCGCATGGCATGGAAGCGCAAACACTCGACGGCCGGCTCGAAACACTCGAGCGACGCGCGCGCTTGTCCGACGACCGCTCCGTCGGGCTTCAAGATCTCAACCACCAGTTGGTGAGTGGTTGAGATCATCGGTTCACTCGCCGCGTCGCGGCGCCAGCTTCGATATTGGGTTGTAGCACCACGCGATCATCCGTGAGCAATGCGTCACGCACGCGCTCCGTGGCGTTGAGATGTCGGCCCTCACGCTCGAGCAGCGCTTGGTAGCTAATCGCTTCGCCCTCATGAGTGTTGCGCGGGAGCCGCATATTCGTCGTCAACAGCTCGAGCATTTCGGCGATCGTCGAGTCAGTGGCGATATCCGAGACGCGCGCCACTCTCTGGCCGGAGACGTCGCGAGCTTCGATGCGGATGCCTTGTGGGCGGTCCAGAGTTGCAGTCGTCATGATCCAAATCCTTCCGAGTAGCTCCGATTAAGGCGCCCCAACTCTCGCCGCCAAGTACGCCTTGGCGATTTCGGAGTCGAGTAGCGCCGATGTTTCTCGCGCGCACGTCGAACACCCGACGCTGCACGCGCTCAAAGTCGTTGCGAGTTCGGCCGCGCTCGGCGTGGTCGGAAAGCGCGCTTCCAACACGAACTCGATTTCGTGAGACGTGATGATCGCGGCGGGCCGGACATGCCGAAGCGCGGCGGACATCGCGAGCAGAAAATCCGCAATCGCGGTGCGGGCAAGCTCCGAGAAGTCCGCGATGGCAACGCGAGCAAGTGGCGTTTCGATCGCGACGTGTCCACGCGGAGTCGCTACCAGGCGCGCGCTGTGAGTGTCATTGCCGCACTCGAGCGCGACGGCGAACGCGCCGCCATCGCGTTCGGCGTGCGACCAACCGGTTTCCGCGCAAACCGCCGCGAGCGCCGCATTGACGGGCGCGACGCTCTCCTCGGGTTCAACCTCGGCGCCGCGCCCGGTGAGCGCGAGTTGCATACCGCGCAGCGCCTCGCGTTCGCGCGCTTTGGTGCTCTCCGTAGTGACAAGCACATCGGCCACGAGTTCCGGCGCGTCGCAAGAGTTAGCTCGAGCCCAGCGCACATTGCCCGGGAGGTCGTGTTGCGCCATCAGTAATTCCCACGACGACCGCTCGCTCCGGATCAGTGGTGAGGCCGTGAAGCGCCAGCGATCATCGTTCTCAATGCGCGCGTGCGCAGCGTGTCCACCAGCGAGCGGTCGCGGACGCGCACTCAAGTCGGCAACACCGCGCGCACGCGCGACGCTGGGTGCTTGTAATCGAGCCATTTTAGTCGCGGTCATCGTTGAGACTCCTTCAGCAACTCGACTTTGGGCGCGCGGGTCGTCACGTGCTTGAGCGGCCGCGTGTCGGTCGGAAAACTCAATTGGTTGGCGCGCGCCCATCGACACGCCGCTTGATTCAGCGCGTTGTGCTCGAGCATGTTGACTTTGCGGTACGTGAGGATCTCCCAAACTTGGTAGAGCAGCTCCACCAAGCTCGTGCCAGGCGCTGCTCGACCCGGGCAGATCATCGGCGCGCCGAAGCTGATATTCGGGTGCCACGTACGACGCGGCCCAATGAGGTAGAGAACTTCCCAAGGCACGAAACGCCGCAGATAGTCGGGCGGAAACTGGATGCCGACGACAAATGAGTGGTGCTCGACGACTTCGTTTTGCGGAGTCAGCACGCGACCGCGCACGTCGAAACGCGCGACATAGCGGTTTGGCGGCTGGCCGTTGATCGGCAACAGTGCGAGTCGTTCGCTCGACTCGGCGAGCGCGAGACCCTCAGTAAGCTGATGCTTGAGAAAACTGGTGAGCACCGGATCGTTGTGGCTGGTGTTATTGCTCATACACGCTCTCGCATTCCGCAGCGGCGTTGAGTTTGTTCTCGGCGACGGTCGGCGCAGCCGGCGCTGATTCGGGAACCGGCAACTCGAATCGCACCACCGCGGAGCTTGCCTGCAGCGAGAGGACATCGCCTGCGCGCAAGCCGAAGTGCGTCAGTGGCGACGACCGTTGCAGCGCGCTCGCACTATCGAGCGCAAACTCAGAATCCCCGTCATCGCCAACGGCGACGGTCGGCCCGGAGCAACGCTGGCACCGCGAGTCGGAATCGCCACGCCGCGCAACGAAGCGGGCGTCGGAGCGGCGCAGTCCGCAACCGCGGCACGTGACCGCGCGCGCGAAGCGCCGTCCTTGCACCGCAAGCGTGATCGGCGCGGCGCCGAGTTCGACGCGGGCGAGCTCAGTCAGCGAGCCGAGCGTGAGTTGATGGGGCGCGGCACGTAGTCGCCGCGGCGACCAGACGTCATGCGACAATCGGCACTGCGGATTGCGCACGCGTCGCGAGCGCCAGAGCGCGCCATGAGTTGCTTCGATAACGAGGTCGCGACCGGATCGTTCCTCGCCGCACGCTGTCGACAACAGTTGCGCGAGCTCAAGTGCTTGGAGCGCGGCCGCCAGCGCACCGTGGTACGACGCGCCGCCGGTCGTTGGCGCAATGTTGATCGCTCCGCGGTCGCACGGCTGCGGATCATCGAGCGCCGCGTAGTCGGCGGCCGTGAAGCTGCACTCGAGACAAACCCGATCGCGGCCGGGAATGAATGTCGTAACGCGGGCGAGATTCGCGTCCACGCGGATGCCCGCATCGATCCAGGGCACGCCGAGTCGCATGGAGATTTCGTTGACGGTGCGGCGCGCGCCGCGCGAATCGAGACAGCTCAAGAGCACGGTGGCTCGCAAGAGACCGAGCGGCAGCTCGTCAATCTCCGAGTAGAGCGCGCGCACGCGCAAGTCCGGGCGAATGCTCCGGAGCCGGCGCGCTTGGACCTCGACTTTTGGTTGGCCTAGATCGCACCGCAGAATCTGCTGGGTGCGCAAGTTGGACTCTTCATAGAGGTCGCGATCGACGAGCGTCACACGGCGGATTCCGGCGAGTCGCGCGACGTGCGGCGCGACCTGCGAACCGATGTTGCCGAGGCCAAAGATCGTGACGCTCAGCTCGTCGCGCGATGCATCGTCGGGTCCGGCATCGGTTGGCAATCGTGGGTGCTGGCGCTTCATAGTCCGACGCTTTCCGGTGTGAATCGGTAGCCGTCCGCGGCGGTAGGAAAGTGGCAAACGCACGCGCTGGCGGGCGAGTAGCTCCAGCACGCGAGCGTGGGTGCGTCCTCGTGATGCCAGAGTCCGCACTGCGGGCAAGCGACACTCGGTTGGCCGGCGTTGACCGGTTGCCGACACCGCGGGCAGTGCGCCGGGCGCGGCGCGCCGGGGTATGGTTGCACGCGTGCGAGTCGCTCGGTCGAGAACAGAAACTGGGCGCCCGCCGCGAGCCGAATCTCGTCGCGATCCCGCAGCACCGCGAGCTGCGCCGCCAGCGGGCGGCCGTTCACGTGCACCGGCGCCGCTTGCAAAGCGGCGATCACGAGCCATTCATCTTCGCGACCCGCGCGCCGCAGCAAGTGCGCGCCACGAGTGTCCCGAGCATCGCGGCGTACCGGACGCTCGACGTCATCGGCGAGCCAGCATTCCGCGGGGCCCTCGAGCTCAGAGATCGCCCATTGCGCGCGCGCGGCGGCGTGCCGCGGCGCAAGCGAAGCGAGATTCACGAACAGGTGCGCCATGGTCACTTTCATGTCGATTGCCGAACGAACTCCAGAAATTTCCTACGCACCTCCACAGTGTCCGAAAAAAACTTCTTGTTTAAAAAGCAATCGTCGCGAGTGTGTGTCGCGTGTCCGCTCATACTTTTTTGACGCGCACATTCGATACACACTTTTATTGAGTGCGTCTTCTTCTGACGCGCCGCTCAGTCCGTCGCCGCTGGCGAGGCGTTCGACATGGGTGCGAGAAAATAAATTTGCGCAGTAACAATTCCTTTGAGATATTTTCGGGCGCAAGCGGCGACTTATCGCGCCGCGTCGAGCCGGCTCAATACGCGATGAAGGAGGTGTTCCATGGCGACATTTCAACAGCGGCTTTTTGTCAACGGTGCCCACGTGCGGCGGCTTCGCAAGAAACAAGGCTGGACCCAACAGGAGCTGGCGTACGAGGCGGATCTATCGATCGGTCGAATTCAAAAGATAGAAGCCGGCGCGAGCGTCGCCGTGCAACGCGGCACCGCCGAAGCCTTGGCGGAAACGCTCGGCGTGCCGGTCGATTATTTGATTACCACCGTGCTCCCGAGCTGGCAGAGCCTGCCGAATCTCGGCCCACTGACAAAACTGCGCAGCATTATGGCGCACGCGATTCGGAACGACATGAATGGTCGGCATGCGAAAGCCGCTCAGAGCGCGGCTTCGGTCCTTCGGAGTTTGAACTACAGCACGAACGAGGTCGCGTATTGCGAGGTCTATCTGCGTTGGATCTCCTTTACGGACAACGCCGGTCACCATGACAAAGCCATCGATCAGTGTGACAGGCTGCTCCAGTTGCTCGCCGAGCATCGGCACGAAGACGAGCGTGTCTTGCAACGGGCAGATTATCAGCGCGGCATCGCACTGCGTCGCTCGGGCCAGATTTGGGAAGCGCTAGCGCTGTTCGAGCGACTGCTCGCGAAAGCGAATTGTCCGGCGATGGAGGCGTCCATTCATCACCAACTCGGCGTGATCGATATCGAATGCGCGAAGAACCAAGACTACCTCGATCGCCGCAGCGCGAAACTCGAGAGTTCACTCGCGCACTTCAAGGAGAGCCTGAGGATTTGGGACCAGCTTGGATCCTGCCATCGCCGCGGATTCTCATTGATGCGGGCCGGCGAAGCGCTGGCGTTGAGGCGAGAGTTCGAGGCGGCGATGCGCCGGTTTGTGGAGGCGATCAAGGTTTTGTCGTTCCACAACTGCACTCGCTATGTTTGGGAAACCGAGCGGCGCATCGAGGAGCTGATTTACGATCAAGACGCGTTTAACTCGTAGTCCAGCGTCTTTACGGCCCGCGCATTTCGTGATTTAGAAAGTCGACCGAAGAATCGCGCTCGTAACGTGTCTCTTCTATAGCAACGCGTTGCCGAATTGAAAACCCAAGCGCGTCATTCGACGCCGGAAAGTGGAATCATGTTGAAGAGCGCATCGGTGTCTCTGTTGGTCGTGTTGGCATTGGCGGGCGCTTGTCTCCTCAGCGGCACGAGTGCCGCGCAAGTCTTCGTCCGCGGGGGCGGGGACGCGCCGCCGGGTGGTGTCGTGGTACTCGGTCAACCTATCGGCGATGGCATTCAGCCACTACTCTTTAAGCTCAGTCGCGACGATGAGTGGACCGACGCGCGGGACTCGCTACTCGCGCGGGCGGGGGCCGGCCAAGCGATGAGTGTGATCTACCACGCCGAGAAACTGCGCGCGCGGCACTTGCACGACGCCAAAGTGACGAACCGCCTCGGCACTTTGTTCAAGGGGCTGGAAGCCGCCGGCCACTACCCGCTCACGGCTGAGCATCTCGATTCGCAGGTCAAGGCTCTCGAGCAGCAACTCAAGAAGTTCCACAACGTCGCCGGACGCGAGGCAGTGTTGACCGACATTCTGATGAGACTCGACCAGGCGCGTGTCGAACTCGAGACGGCTGCGCAGATCATCGAAACCGGGGAAGTTCCGGTGGACGCACCGAAAACGCGCGCGCGCGTCGCTGCCCCAACCGGCGAGTGAGTGAGTGAGAAGACTTGCAAAATCGATGCATCCCGTCGTGCCAACCGCTGGGGCGGGCGCGCGACGGGATGCGCCGATCGCGCGCCCGACCAGCGGTCCCGGCGAGTTTGCGCACAAGGAGCGAGTTCAATGGTGAGAAGTGACGCGGAGCCAGTTCTGGGTTGTGACCGCGTGCTCGTACACCAAGCCATCGCCGAGCATCACGCGATGGTCTATCGACTGGCATTTCGCGTGTTGCGTCAGCAAGCCGACGCAGAAGATGTTTGTCAGGATGTTTTTCTCAAACTCGCCAGCCAGGTGCAGGGACTGCGCGACCCGAACGCCTTGCCCGGCTGGCTCCGTCGGGTGGCCTTTAACTTGTCGATCAACTGTCAGCGTGCGAAGCGCGCGCGCCGGAAACACGAAACCGCGGTGGGCCACGATCCGCGGACTCGAGTACGCTGCGAGTCGCCGGGGCAGGAGGACCGCATGGAAGATCCACATCAACGTGTCGCCGCCGCCCTCGATACTCTGCCGGACACGCTGCGTTGGCCATTCGTGCTCCACTATCAAGAAGGACTCAAGTACCACGAGATCGCGCAGCTGCTCGATTGTCCACCGGGAACGGTGGCGCGCCGAATCTCCGTGGCGAAAGAGCGACTGCGGGCGCGGCTCGTTGCTCCGAGCGGCGGCAGCGCGTTCGCGATCGCGCTCAGCGATCAGGCGCTCGCGCGTGCGGACGCGATTGCCGTACCGACGGAGTTGTCGACTCGACTTCATCGCAGCGTGGATGCGCACTTCGCATCGACCGTAACGCCCGGCCTGCAAGCGCGCCTAGGAGTCACGCATTCGACGCGTCGCGCGGTTCTGTGGCTGGGAATCGCCGCCGTTACTGTGACGGGCATCGTTTTCTGGCCGCGGCCCGCGCGGGAACCTTCGACCGCGCCGATTGCGACCTCCGCCGCGAGTCGGGCGACACGGGACGCCCGTGATTCGCAGTTGCCGGTCGCGCCCACGACGAGCGCGGAACACGCGCCGGCGGCGCTCGCCAACGCGGATCGCACGCTGACGACCGCTGCGGCGCCCGCGCCGCCGACGCCCACGAGGGCCGCGACCACGTATCGCGTGCACGGCACGGTGCGGAACGGCGAAGGGGAACCGATCGCTGGCGCCACTGTGCGATTGTGGCTCGAGCAACGAGCTACCCGCGTCCCGCGCAGCACGCAAACCGACGCGGCGGGCCGCTTCGAGATTCTTGGGACGAGCGCGACCGACTCCGCGTCGCCAACACCCGCCACGCCACGGAAAGGCTTCTCGCGCACCTCGATGGAGGCGGCTGACACATCTGCCGAGACCGCGCCTCAACAAGTCATGGGGGCGCCGATCTTCGCGGGCGATGCCGCGAAGGCGCCTCGCGAGGCCCGACCGCGGGCCGTGGCGAGCGAGCGCCGATTCACACTCGAGTGTCGCGCCGCGGAATACCAGCCGTACAGCTCCGACAGTTTCGAGCTCGCCGAGAACGAGACCAAGGTACTCGACGTCACCTTGTTGCGCGGACTCTGCATCGATGGGGTCGTGTTCGATGCGCGACGATGCGGAATTGAAGCTGCCGAACTTCGGTTGTTAGCTCATGCCGGCGAAGCGCTGGCGGAGGACGAAATCCAGCAGGTGGTGCGCAGCGATGGCGCTGGCGCGTTTCACTTCGGCGGACTCAAGCCAGGATGTTATGTCGTCGAGAGTCGTGCGGCGGGACAACGCGTAGAGACCCGGGTCGCGAGCGCCGGCGAAGCGGACGTCGTGATCGAGTCGAGCGCCGCCGGCAAACTCGAGGTCAATGTTTTCGACGCCGCTGGCGCGCGCGCGCCGGATGTCGAACTGCGAGTTTGCGAGACGGGTGGGCGGGTGATCGCCTACGCCATGACCGACGCCGTCGGCGCCGCGGAGATAGAACATCTGCCGGCAGGTCGTTCCACCTTGTTCGCGCTCGAGTCGACATTTCCGAGCGCGCGCGTCGCAATAGAAATTCGCGCCGGTGTCAAGAGTGAGATCACGGTGCAACTCGCGAGCTTGCGACATTTTGCGGGACGTCTCACCGGCGCTGCATCGGATGCGCTGACGTTTGAGCAGCACGTCGTTGTGATGACTCGCCTCGATACCGAACTCGCCGGTATGCAACGCGAATTGACGGTCGACTCGCACGGTGCGTTCGCTTGTGACGAAGCGACGACCGGCAAGTATCGACTTGCGGTCCTGCACGGTGCAACTCCCTGGCAACGAAAACTCATCGGCGTGCACGAACTCGAACTGTCAGATGATTTCTCCGGTGAGCACGGCATCCCACTCGATCTTGCGGCGCCGTACCCGGTGGAGATTCTCGTTGAATCAGAAAACGGCGCCGCGCTGGAAGACGCGGCGTTTGCGACCCTCTTTCTCGAGCCTGGCGCGTTACAAGTCGCCGGCGGAATGTCGACACCGGCCGGCTTGCTGCGGTTCGCGCTGCCGAACGGCCGGTATCGGCTGGTCATCGGCGCGCCCCAACATATTCGCGCGACGCATTGGTTCGAGCCGACTGCGCTCGCTGAAGGCAGAATGACGGTCTCGCTTGCGAGGAGTCCGGATGATCAGCCCGGTACCGCCACACTCGATCGCGCGGGCGACTCGCCGCTGCTCGCGCGCATCGACACGCCGATCGATCTCGTGACGACCATCGAGTGGCTCGGTTTGGCGCTCGGGCTCGAACCCGAATTCGATCGGGCGGCGTTGTCTCGACTCGTAGGCGCGTACGAAGTTCGCCTCGCACCCCAGCCGGCCGAATCCGCGCTGCGCAACGTGCTGCGGCGTTTTCAGCTCGAATGCGAACTCACCGGTCGAGTGCTCAAGATTTGGCGCGACGAATCGAACTGATGCACCCCGACCGTCGATCAGACGAGCCGCTTGACTCCCGCTCCTTCCGCGCCGACACTTCTTGCCGACCCGCTTTCGGTGCGAGTCGAGTTCGTTCCCTTCCGACGGATTCGCCGCGCGCCGAGAAATGAGACAACGTGATGCCGAGCTTGCGCGTCGTTCTCGCGTGCCTCGCACTTTCGCTCCCGCAAATTGCCAGCGCTGGAACACTGAAGGAACTCGCGGCCGGTCCGCTCTCGGCGCAACAAACGCAATGGCTCGCGTCGCTAAAGTCTGCGCCTATGCCCGAGTGGATGGGGGCCGCCGAGAATCTGGCGACGAAGGCGAACACCTCTGTTTTGGCGGAGCTCGTGAAGCTCTCGCAAGAGAAAAGCGACGACCTGCGAATTCGCGCTGGGCGCGTCTTGATCAAGATCCGCGCCAAGCAGTCGCTCGCGGTCGCCATGCAGCTTGCGTTAGCGGACAAGTCGACGGAAGTCCGTAAGGCCGTGGCGACGGATCTGTGCGCCGACGGGGTCGCCGATTTGCTCAAGCCAGCAGATTTGCTCGCGGAAGCAAAGCAGGGGATCGCGGACAAGATTGACGATGTCCGTTTTGCGTTCGCCATGATCTTGGCGAAGAACGGCGACGCAGCGGCGACGCCGACGCTCAAGGAGATGCTCAAACACTCAGACCATCATCGGCGAGAAAGCGCAGCGGAGTCGCTGGCGGAGCTCGGCGATGACTCGGGCGGCGCCATTCTCATCAAGATGCTCGAGTACACCGAGAAAAATCACCCGCTGCTCGTCGCCAACAAAGACGTCAAGAAAGATGAAGCGAGCTGGAATAATCTGCTGCGGATTGTCGACGCGGAGCGCATTCGGCTGTGCGGACACATCGGAAAGCTCAAGCTCAAGAAGGCGAAAGGCGCACTCGAGAAACTCGCCGCCGCCAAAAACCCGAAAGTGGCGGAAGCCGCGCAGCACGCTCTCAACGCATTAGCAGAGTCGGCTCAATCGGTCGTGGGCAACTCGAGCGCGGGCCGTACGCCGGTGTTCGAGAGATGATAGAGTTCTCCGAGCCGGTAGCGTCGCGCACTTCGGCAGCCGGCCGCTGAGTAGTCCCAGCTCCCGCCGCGCAAAACGTTGAAGCCGGTTTCGCCGACGCCATGGACGCCGGCTTTGATGTTGGCCTTTTCCTCGTACTTTACATATGGGGCGCTACAAATCTCCCAGACGTTGCCGATGACATCGTGCAGCCCGAAAACGTTCGGCTCAAAGCGGCCGCAGATCGCCCGAAACAGATGGCTGTCGTCGAGTTCGAGATCGTAAGCCCAAGATGGGTCACCGCCGTTCTCGAGACCAAAGCGATCAGCGACATTCGCCCGCCCGGCGAGGTCGATGGGCGATCCGCCCCAAGGCCACACCGTAACGCTGCGCGCGCGCGCGGCGTACTCCCATTCTTCCTCGGTAGGCAAGCGCAGGCCCGCGCGCGCAAGCGTTCGCTCACAGGCGCGCGGCGACACGGAGTCGACAGGATGCGCCGCGCCGCGCAGAAGGTCATCCAGATGATTCTTGGTCGTCGACCAGGTTCCGTACGTACTCGGTTTGGTGCCCGCGAGCCGCCGCCATTGCGCTTGACTCATCTCGTACTTCGACAAGAAAAACGGTGCGACGCGTACCGTGTGGACAGGGCTTTCATCGGGGAACGCCTGCGCGTCGTAGTTCGCACCGTTGGGGTCGTCTTTCTGCGCACCCATTAGAAACTCACCGCCGGGAATGAGGACCATGACCAGGCCGATGTTTTCATCGATGGTCCACGGGCTCGGCTCACCGGCGACCGTTTGTGGTTGTGGGCACTCACCGCTCCGGAGATGCCAAAACTCCCAGAGCCCCGATCGCGCGTCGCGACCGAGCGGCAAGAGGCCGACGACGGGCGACAATTCGAGCCCGCCGTAGTGCGGCGATGTCCGAATGTCCGCTCGCGCCTCATCCCAGCGGGCGCGCGCTTCGTCCGAGGTCACGCTGCGCGTTTGTATAGAGCGCGCAAACTCGAGTCGATCTTCAACAGACGCGATCGCGCCGACGAAAACATCGGTGTGCGTCAAACGACGTAACTGCTCGACGAGATTCTGCAAATGCTCGTGCTCCCACCGCGTGCGTGGATCGTCAAACTCCCAGGTCCAACGTTCTTCGACGGCGGACTCCGCTTCGGCGATATTGGCGCGTAGCGTGACAATGGTGCGATTCGTGTACTCGATGAGCGCGACAGGCGCCTGTTCGGCGGCGAACTTCGCGACGTCCGCGACTTGCCGATCGAGGTTTTTTTTGAGCTCCATCAGCTCCGCTGCCCGCGGGTGCTCCGATCGATCACGTTGGCGCCGCTCGTCCGTGTAGGGCCGCGCACGCGCGCGCACGCGCGCCAGCGTCTCCTCGTGCAACGGTAAGCGTGCGGCCAACGGACGACCATGTTGTACGAGCCACTCCTCGATTTTCGGCGCCATGCTCGGGTCGGGCGGCCATAACTTGTCGGCGGCTGCGATCGCGTCTGCCAGCCGCACGCCATCCGCCATGCGCAGAATCTCCTCGTTGCGCGCGCGATACCAATATGCCGAAAGGGAGCCACTGAGTATCAGGCCGAGCACGACGATAGTGATCGCAATTGCCTCCGTGTGATGGCGACGCACAAGCTTGCGTAGGCGATAGAGCCGGCTCGGTGGTCCGGCGAGCACCGGCTCGCACGCCAAATGGCGTCGAATATCGGCGGCGAGCTCGGATGCCGATGGATAACGTCGCTCGCGCTCGCTCTCGAGCGCGCGCAACACGATCCAGTCGAGATCGCCGCGCAGCGCGCTCGCGCGCGCCGTCGTCGTGCGATCGCTCGGTCGCTCGATCGAGCCTGCCAAGATAATCTGCGTGCGTTCGGCGAGGTCCGCGTTGAGCCATCTTTCGCGCTCATACGGCAGTCTGCCGGTGAGCAACTCGTACAAGAGAACACCCAACGAGTAGATATCGCACCGCGTGTCGAGGTCGGCGCCGCCGCGCGCGGCCTCCGGACTCATGTACTCCGGCGTGCCGAGCCAGACGAACGGCCCGGCGAACCACGTGAGCGCTTCGCCGGTTGGGTTCAGCGCGCGGGCGACGCCAAAGTCGATGACTTTCGGGTGTGGCTTTCCCTCGAGGTTTGCAATCAGAATATTGGACGGCTTGAGATCGCGGTGGATCACGCCTTTCTGATGTGCGTGATGAATCGCGCCGCACACTTCGACGAAAAGCTCCAACCGTTCGCGCACCGAGAGTTGCTGCGAATCGCAGAAGCGCGTGATCGGCTGCCCATCGACGAGTTCCATCACGAAGTAAGGCCGACCCGCGTCGGTCTGGCCGGCATCTAGGATGCGCGCGATACCGGAGTGGTCCATGAGCGCGAGCGCTTCGCGTTCGTATTGAAAGCGCGCGATGACGAGCCGCGAGTCGAGGCCCGGCTTGATGACTTTGACGGCGACTTGGCGTCGTATTGGCGATTCTTGCTCGGCTCGATAGACGGCGCCCATGCCGCCTTCACCCAACAGTTCGATGAGCCGATAGGGACCGAGTGTCTCGCCGGGCACCGGCGTCGCGCCGGCCTCGAGCTCGCTCGCGGCGAGGAGCGCGCCGCGATCGAGATTCGTAGCGCGCGAATCGCTGGCAATCAATCGCTCCAGTTCGCGAAAGAGCTCATCGTCGGCGCCACAACGCTCGCGCAATCGTCGGCTGCGTTCGGCAACGGGCAGTTCGATAATCTCTGAAAATATCGCCTCGATGCGACTATCAAACTTGCGCTGAATCACCGGGTTTCGCGCTTTCCATTGCTTGCGCGGCTCCGTCGTCCAAATAAGACCGCAGCCAAGCGCGCGCAAATCGCCAACGACGTTCCGCCGTGCTGAGGGAGACGCCCAGCACTTCCGCCGTTTCCTCGGTCGAAAGGCCGCCGAAATAACGCAGCGTGACGAACTGCGAAAGTTCCGGCTCGGACATTTCGAGTTTCTCCAACGCCTCGTGCACCGCGAGCACTTCGAAATCGGAGGCGACCCGCGATTCATCGACGGCTTCGAGCGCGATGCGCCGCCAACCGCCGCCGCGCTTGAGGCTGCCCTTGCGCCGCGCGGCTTCGACGATGATATCGCGCATCGACCGCGCGGCGGCGGCGAGAAACTGGGTGCGCCCTTGCTGCGAAATCTGCGCGCCGGTGGCGACGCGCAAGTACGCCTCGTGCACGAGCGCCGTCGGCTGCAGCGTTTGGCCAGGTGGCAACCGCGACAGTCGCGCCGCGGCGAAACGGCGTAGTGTTTCATACACGAGCGGCGTGAGTTGACGCGACACGTCGACGCTCGTGTCTTTGCACGTGCTGAGAATCTCGGATATGGCGTTGGCTCGGGTTTCCATGGCGAGTGAAAAGGCTATCACCTCCAAGCCACCCTGGCCAGGAGCAGCGTTCGACGCGCATGCGTCCTCTCGCGCGCCGGCAGAAATCTTGAAGGCTAAGAACGCTCGATTGCGGATTCAGTGGGGGCGCAATCCAGCGCGAGCGATTCGCGCGACGTCCTCACGGCTCAACGGGGAACGCGAATCATGCGGCAGTTTTTCGCCAAACGGGTGTTTGTGACCGGTGGCTCGAGCGGAATCGGCAAGGCGACGGCGACCATGTTGGTGAAGTGGGGCGCGTGCGTCGTGATTGCGGCGCGCGGGGACGAGCGATTGCGCCGGGCGGTCGCCGAAGTGCGCGCGCTCGAGTTGCCGGGCACGATCGACGCGATCGTGCTGGATGTCACGGATCCGGTCGGTGTTGTCGCAGGCGCTCACCGCGTGCTCGAACGGCTCGGTGGTCTCGACCTGTTGATCAACAACGCGGGGGTGGTGCACCCGGGTCGTGTTGGGGAGCTACCGGCGGACGTGTTCGAGGCGATGCTGCGCGTCAACTACTTCGGCACGGTGCACATGACCCGCGCTTTGTTACCCCACTTCATGGCGCAGCGTTCCGGGCAGATCGCGAACGTCTGTTCGATGTTGGGATTCATGGGGGTCTATGGCTACTCCGCTTATGCCGCGAGCAAGTTTGCGGTCACGGGCTTCAGCGAATGCTTGCGTCAGGAGCTCGTGCCTTACGGCGTGGACGTGTCGCTCGTCTTCCCGCCGAATACCGATACACCGCAACTCGCCGATGAGAACAATTTGCAGCCGCCCGAGTCGCGGGCGATCACGCGGCGCGCCGGCGTGCTCTCCGCGGAAGTAGTCGCGCGTCACATGCTGCGCGGAATCGCGCGCCGGCGTTTTCACATTCTGCCGGGGCTGGGCGCACGTCTCACTTGGTCGTTGCACCGCCATGCGCCGCGGATCTTGCGGTGGGCGATGGACGGTGAATTGCGACGCGCTTTGCGGACGAACACGCGCACCCCGCCGCCGCCGCTCAATGTCGCGCCAGCGGCGAGCGGAGCGCGCGCCGAAGGCGGTGGGCGATGAGTGCCACCACGCAGACACCGCAGTTTGCCCCCGCGGTGCGACTCGCCACGAGCTGGCGCGCTCTGACCTTTTGGGTTCGCGTGTACTCTTGGATCACGGTCGCGGCGACGACTTACGGTCTCTTTGTTGCGCATGCGATTCAGTGGACCAATTGCGCGAGCGCCACCGCGGTCTTCGCCGTGCATCTGTTCGAAGCGCCGCTCACACTCTACGCACTTTGGGTCGCTTACTTTGGCATCGTGCGCTGGGCCGCGGACACGCGCACGTCCTACCACGCGTTCCTTGGCTTTGCGAACGTCACGAATCTCGTGTTCTTCCTCTTTGAGATTCAACTCGTGCTCGGCGGTCTCGCGCGCGGCGTGCCGGACTTGCACACCGCGCTCACGTTGTCGATCGCGGCGATTTTGCTCGCTGCGGTCGGGATGGGGCTAGTGCTTTACGTGCGGATCGGCGCCCAGCTCGGCACGACTCCGAGGGAGGCCGCATGAAAATCGTGTTTCAGTTCCCTGGGCAGAGTTCGCGCTATCCGCGGATGCTCGAAAATCTGGCGAACCTGAGCGCCGCGAGCGCCGCACTCGTCGAGCAGGCCTCCGATTTGTTGCGTCGCGATCTCGCGCGGCACTATCAACAGGATGCGCCCGACGCGTATCGCACGAATCGAGATATTCAGATCGCCGTCTTTCTCGCAAATCACATTTTCTTGTCGGAACTCGAGCGCGCCGGTGTGTGCGCGGTCGCTTCCCTAGGGCTCAGTCTCGGCGAATGGAACCACCTCGTGCACATCGGCGCGCTCACGTTCGAGGACGCGCTTGCCGCGGTCGATGCGCGCGGCGTCGCGTACGACAGCGGACCGCCGGGTGCGCTGGTTGCGGTCTTTCCGATCGAAGAACTCGAGCTCGAGTCGGTCGTCGCGCGCGCTCGCGGCGCCGAATTGCTCGAGATCGTCAGCTACAACTCGCCGCGCCAGTTTGTGCTCGGCGGCGAATCGAGCGCTATCGCGCGGGCCGCGCGCATTCTCGAAGACGAGCGCTCGCTCGCGGTCGTTCGAATCGAAGATCACATCGCGATGCACAGCACGCTGTTTGCGGGCGTCGCCGAGCGCTTCAGCGCGACGCTCGACGCGTTGCCATTCGCGACCCCGCGCCTTTCGTACTGGCCGAATCGGCTCGGCCGCTGCGAGCACAATCCGAGTCGCGTCCGCTTCGTTGAGTTGCTCGCGACTCACGTCTGTCGCCCGGTTTTGTGGCGCACGGCGATCGATCATTGTCTGGACGTGCACTCGGGCGCGACTCTCGTCGAAGTTGGGCCGCGCTCCGTGTTGACGAACTTGCTCGGTCGCAAATGGCACCCAGCGACTCCTCGGTTTCACACTGATGCACCGACGGAGTCAGCGCGACATCTCGAGGAAGTGATCGGCGCCTTGCTCGCCGGGAACGAGCGGGAATCGGCCGTGACGGGAGTGCGAGCATGATCACGCAAGCCGAAGCACTCCGCACGGCGCGGCGCGGCGCGCTTTTCGCGACCGCCGCGAACGTGCGCGTCCGACTCGGGCCGAATGAGATCGAGCGCATGATCCCGCACCGCGCGCCGCTCCTGCTCGTGGATTTGATTACCCACGTTGATCTCGCGGCGGCGGCGATGTGCGCGGAGCGCCGCATCGATCCCGCGGATCCGGCGCTGCGCGGGCACTTTCCCGGTCGACCCGTGTATCCGGGCGCGCTTCTCGTCGAAGCCATGGGACAAACGGCGTTGTGCCTCCATCACTTGCTCGAGCACGGTCGCACGTTCGTCGCGCCCGACGATCAACCGCGCGCCGTGCGTTTGCTCAAGATCCACTCGGCCACCTTCGTGCGCGAGTGTTTGCCGGGCGACACGGTGCAACTCCTCGCGCGCCGACTCGAGCACGATGGCATCTGCATGACTTGCGCCACGCAGGCCATGCGCGACGGTGAAGTGCTCGCTTTCGCCGTTCTAGAGGTCTACTTGGGGGAGGGCGTCTGATGCGTCGCACACTATCGGATCGCCGCGTGGTCATCACCGGCATGGGCATCAACACGCCGCTCGGCGACAACCACGACGCCTTTTACGACGGACTACTCGCGGGCAAATCCGCCGTGCGACGTTGGCAATGCGTGGCGACCGACGGGATCTACTCGAAGGTCGGCGGCGATCTCACGGGCTACGACTTCAGCGCGAAACTCGATGTGCTCAAGCTCCAGTTGCCCGACGACGTCTTCGCGCGCCTGCGACGCCTCGTCCGCAAGGCGCCGTTTTCGACCAAACTCTCCATGCTGTGCGCGGCGGATGCGCTCGTCGATGCAGGGCTCATCGGGCGCGCGAGTCCCGCCTTCGACGCGTCGCGCCTCGCGATCATCGTCGCGGGCCACAACCTCAACAAGCATTACCACGATCAGCTTCGCAACCAGTTTGACGAGGAGCCGGACTATTTGGAGCCGCTCGCCTCGCTGCTGTCGCTCGACACCGATCACGCGGGCTCCATCGGCGAAGTATTCGGTGTGCGCGGCGCGATCTACACGATTGGAGGCGCGTGCGCGAGCGGCAACATCGCGTTGCGCAACGCGCTCGATGAGATTCGCCATCACGATTACGACGTGGTGTTGTTGGTCGGCGCGGCGCTCGAGTACGCGGCTGTCGACTTGCACGCGATGGCGCTCATGGGTGCGATCAGTATTCACCGTTTCAACGATGCGCCCGAGTGCGCGAGCCGCCCGTTTGACGCCAATCGCGAGGGATTCGTGCCAGCGCACGGCGCCGCGGCATTGGTGATCGAGCACTTGGCCCACGCGCTCGATCGCGGCGCTCGTGTGCACGCCGAAGTTTTGCACGTTACGGCGCTCTCGGATGGTTGCCACTTACCGCAACCATCCGCCGATGGGCAAGCGCGCACGATGACGCGGCTGCTCGCCGCCGCCGGCGTAGCGCCGGAGGAGATCGACTACGTCAGTGCGCACGCGACCTCGACGCCGCTTGGCGACTTGACCGAGATCGACTCGCTCAAGCGCGTGTTCGGCGCGCACGCCAAGCGGCTCAAGATCAACGCGCCCAAATCGATGCTCGGTCACACGTGCTGGTCGGCGCCGACGGTCGAGACGGTCGCGGCGATCTTGCAGATGAATCGCGGCACGCTGCATGGCTCCATCAACATCGACACGCTCGACTCACGGGTCGATCTCGACGTGTGCGCGAGTGGGCCCGTGCGCCACGAGGTGCGGACGTTTCTGAAAGACTCGTTCGGTTTCGGCGGCATCAATTGCTGCAGCTTGTTCAGCCGTTTCGAGTCGGGAGGCGCGCGCCGATGAACTACTTCATCACGGGTGGATCCCGCGGCATCGGCGCGAATCTCGTCGTGGAAGCGGCGCAGCTTGGTCACGATGTTGCGTTCACGTACCTCGAGAATGAATCGCGCGCGCAGGAAGTTGCCGTGGCCGCGCGGGCGGCCGGCGCGAAGCGCGTGCGCTGTTTTCGCCTCGACGTGCGCGACGCGGCGGAGGTCGACCGGGTCGTCGATCTTGCGCTCGATGAACTCGGGGCGCTCGACGTCGTGATCAACAATGCGGGCGTCAACCAGGACAATCTGTTGGTGGCGATGTCGGACGAGGAATGGCAGTCCGTTCTCGCCACGAATCTCACCGGGCCGTTCTACGTTTGCCGTGCCGCGTTGCCGTCGATGATGCGTCGCCGTGCCGGCCGCATTATCAATGTCTCGTCGCTCGTGTGCGGCGGCGCGTCGGGGCAGTGCAACTACGCCGCCTCGAAAGCGGGCCTCAACGGTCTCACCGCATCGATCGCAAAGGAGTACGGACGCAAAGGCATCACCGCCAACACGGTCGTGCCGGGCTTTTTCGAAACGGACATGACGCGGGCGAGCTTGCCTCCGCACATTCGCGAGTTTTGGCGCAACTATTGTCCGGTGCCGGAAGGTCGCGTCGGCGAGCTGTCGGAGCTCAGCGCGGTGGTCCACTTTCTCGCCTCCCCTGCCGCGGCGTACGTGAATGGCCAGACGATCCATGTCACCGGCGGATTGGACTGGGCGCCATGAGTGAACACGCGCAGACCAACGACCGGCGCGCGCGCGTCGGCATCGAAAAGTTGCGCGCCTATCCAGGCGCGCTCAGTCTCGACCTCGAGTTGTTGGGTCGCGCGCGCGGCGCCGCGCCGGGCTACGCGTGGGACACGCTGGCGGGACGCACGCGCTCGCTGAATCCCGGCTGGGAGGATCCCGTCACGATGGCGGTGAACGCGGCCAAGCCGATGCTCACCGCGGAAGACTTGGCGGCGATTGAACTCGTCATCGTCGGCACGGAGTCCTCGCCCGATCAAGGCAAGCCACTCAGTACGTTCGTCGCTCGGTACCTGGGCGTGCAACGAAACTGCCGCAACTTCGAGTGCAAGCACGCGTGCTACGGCGGCACGTCGGCCGTGATGATGGCCGCGCATTGGGTGGCGTCGGGAGTCGCGCCCGGCAAAAAAGCGCTCGTCCTATGCACGGACGAGAGTCGGCGCAATCTGCGCGTCGAGTGGGAGTACGTGATGGGCGCCTGCGCCGTCGCGCTCCTGATCAGCGCTTGCCCTGATGTGCTCGAGCTCGAGCTCGAGTCGAACGGTTACGTCTCGGAGGAAGTCGGCGACACGTTTCGACCGACGTCGCGCGATGAGGCGGGCAACACGGAGCAGAGTCTCTACTCCTACATGGATGCGCTCGATGGCGCCTACCAGCACTTTCAGCGGAAGAACCCCGGCCTCGACTACGAACGCGACTTCGCGGCGCACATCTATCACCTGCCGTTCAGCGGCATGGCGCGTCGCGCGCACCGCGCCGTGCAGAAACTCAACGGTCAAGCTGCACGCGATCCGCACAGTTACGATCGCAAAGTCGAGCCGAGTACGCGCTATGCATCTCTGATAGGCGGCAGCTACACGGCGTCGACGTCGCTCGCCCTCATGAGTTTGCTGGATCACTCAGAGTCATTGCGCGCGGGCGATCGCATCAGCGTGTATTCCTACGGGTCGGGATCCTGCGGCGAGTTCTACAGCGCGCGCATCGGCGCACGCGCGCGCGAGCAGGTCGC
The DNA here is from genome assembly GCA_046154185.1 of Planctomycetota bacterium. GTDB lineage: Bacteria > Planctomycetota > UBA8108 > UBA1146 > JAJFFE01 > JBJXGE01. The sequence goes on along the minus strand of JBJXGE010000043.1, from coordinate 99,973 downwards.
CCGCGCCGGGCTCCGTGAGTTACTTGCGGCGCGCGAGTCGTTGAGCGTCGCGGACTACGAAGCCGTCGAGAATGAGCGCGCGGCGGCGGTCGACCAACGCGACTTTCGGCCCGCGCGCGACGGCCTCCAGAATCTCTATGGTCGCACCTACGCCGGCTCCGGCCGACTTGTGTCGCGCGGCGTGCGCGGCTTCTTTCGCGAATACGAGTGGAGCTGAAATGCACGACGCGACGGCGGCGAAATTGTCGGTGCGACGTGTGCAGCTCGTACCAAACGGCGCAGGTCGAGTCACGCTCGACGCGCCGAGTCTCGGCGCGCTCACACAGACATTGCGCGACGCCGAAGCGGATCGCGACGTCGGTCTCATCGCGCTGGAAGCGCCCCGGGGTGGATTCTGTTTCGGCATGGATCTCGATGCGATTGCGCACGGTGCGCCCGCGGAGTGCGAGCGCGGGATTCACGCTTACACACGGTGCCTCGAGCAACTGCGCGGCTCGAACAAACTGGTCGTCGCGCTCGTCGCCGGGCCGGCGCTCGGCGCCGGACTTGGGCTAGCGGCGTGCGCCGACATCGTGATCGCGACGACCGACGCGCGCTTTGGACTACCGGAAGTCGTGCTCGGTTTGGCGCCGGCCATCGTCCTGACGACTCTCAACGAGCGCCTGTCGCCACAGAAAGCGCGGCGGCTCGCGCTGTCCGGCGCGAGTCTTTCGGCGCTCGAAGCGGCGACGCTCGGAATTGTCGATCAGGTCGTACCCGATGTCGACGCGCTCGAACGCGCGCTGGCGAAAGTACGACGCGAAGCGCAGCGCTCGGACGCGGACGCGCGTGCGTGCGTCAAACAACTTTGTCGAGAGTTCGCGACGCTCGATCCCGCGGCAGCGTTGCGGGTCGGCGCCGACTGTACGCGCACCTTGCTAACGAGCGCCAAGGTCCGCGCGGCGGTGCGCGAGTTTGCCGAGCACGGCGTGCTGCGGCCTCAGCGAGCGAGTGAGGAGCGCGAACGATGATCGCGAGTCCAGTTACTTTGAGCACTGAGCGCGACGGCGTCGTCGTGGTGCAGCTTTGCGATCGCGTCGGTCGCAACGCGCTCGGACCGAATGTCATCGATGGACTCGCGCGCGCGATCGAGCTGGTGCATGCCGATCGCGAAGTCCGCGTTTGTCTCCTGCGGGGTCTCGCGGAAGTTTTTTGCGCCGGCGGATCGGCGGACATGTTGCTCGCGCTCGCGCGCGGCGAGTCGGCGCCGGTTGATATCCCGCTCTTGCGTCAAGTGCTGGAGATCCCAGTGCCCACGATCGCGGCGCTCGAAGGACCGGCGGTCGGCGGCGGTCTGATGCTGGGATTGTGTTGCGACATCGTGTTGCTGGCGCGCGAGAGTCGCTACGGATGCCCGTTCGTCGATCTCGGTTTCACTCCGGGCGCCGGCGCGACGCGGCTGCTCGAGCGCGCGGTGGGGGAGTATCGCGCCGCCGAGATGCTCTATGGCGGTGAGTTCGTGCGCGGCCAAGAGCTCGAGGGCAAGACGGACATCAACTATGTCTTGCCGCGCGCGCAAGTGTGGCCGAAGGCGCTCGCCATCGCGGCGCGCATCGCGGACAAGCCACGGCACGTGCTCGAGCTGCTCAAGCGCCAACTCGCGCTTCCGAAGCGGCTCGAGTTTGAAGCCGCCCGCACCGTCGAAGCCAGCTTGCACGAAGTGTGTTTCGCGCGCCCGCATGCTGCGGCACGCATCGAGAGTGAATACTTGCGCGCGAGCGAGGTGCCGCACCATGCTGAATGACCTGCGCGGTAAAGCCGTGCTCGTCACGGGCGGCACGCAAGGCATCGGTCTCGCGATCGGACTCGCATTCGGTCACGTGGGCGCCCACGTCTATTTGACTCATAAGTGGGGCTCGGCGGACGAGAGCGCGGTGCGCGCCGCTTTCCGCGCCGGCGGCGCGCCTGAGCCGGAGATCGTCGAAGCGGATGTCGCGCGGGACGATGAGACCGTCGCGCTCCTCGAGCGCATCCACTCGCGCCACGCGCGTATCGAAGTCTTCGTCAGCAATGTGTGTGTCGTCGAACCCGCGCGCGGACTCGCACAGCATCGGCGGCGTTCGCTCCTCCGGAGCATCGAGTACAGCGCGTGGCCGCTCGTCGGTTACCTGCAGCAGTCGCAACGCATCTTCGGCTGCCTTCCGCGTTACGTGGTCGGGATTTCGAGTGACGGCGCGGATCGCTATTTTTCAAACTACGAATTCGTCGCGGTCTCAAAAGCCGTCATGGAGACCTTTTGCCGTTATCTCGCCGCGCGTTTTGTCGGCGCCGACACGCGCATCAACATCGTTCGAACGCGCAATGTGCTGACCAACGCGGTCGAAGAAATTTTCGGGGCGGAGTATGAGTCGTTCCTGCGCCAGTTCGCGGGTGCCGAATACTTCGTCGATCCGGCGGAAATCGGCGCCGCCGTGCTCGCGCTGGCGAGCGGACTCTTTGACGTCCTGTCAGGACAGATCATTCAAGTCGACAAGGGGATGGCGTTCGCCGACACGATGATGCGGCTCTTCGATCGTCGACGCCAGCTTGGGCTCGCGTCGCCGCCGTCCCCCGCATCACCACAACCACAAGCTTTGAAGGGAGCGGAATCTGATGGCAACACGGGAGCAAGTGTTCGAGGTCGTGAAGACCAACATGATCGACATCTTGGAGGTCGAGCCGAGCCGGATCGACGCGGAACGCTCGATGGCGGAACTCGGTGCGACGAGTCTCGACATTGTGGAGGTCGTATCGTGCAGCATGCGCGAGCTGCGCGTGAAGGTGCCGCGCAGTGCGCTGTCGAAACTGACGAACATCAACGGTCTGGTCGACCTCTTGTGGGCGGCGACGCGGGGCGAGGTGGTCGCGACGACCTGATCCCGAATCGTTTCGACGGCCAAGCGGTGCTCGTCACTGGCGGCACGCAAGGCGTTGGGCTCGCGATCGGTCTTGCGTTCGCGGCGCGGGGCGCGCAGGTGTGGCTCACGCATCGGTGGGGCTCCGCCGACGAAGCGGATGTGCGGCGCGCTTTCGCGGCGCGCGGCGGACGTCCGCCGCGCATCGTCGAAGCCGATGCCTCGAACGAAGCCGACACGGAGCGCGTGCTCGCGGAGATCCGCGCCGCGCACGATCGTGTCGATGTATTCGTCAGCAACGTCGCGTTCGCGTCGGTGGTCGGCGGGCTTGCCGACTACGACAAGAAGTCACTCTTGCGCAGCCTCGAGTACTCGGCTTGGCCGCTCGTCGGATACCTCCAGGCCATCCGCGAGTGCTTCGGCGTCTACCCGCGCTACACGCTCGGGACTTCCTGCGACGGTCCGGACACCTACTACCCTGGCTATGACATCGTCGCCGCGTGCAAGAAAGTGTTGGAAACGTTGTGTCGCTACATCGCCAAGGAACTGTACGAGGAAGGCGGCGGCACGGTGAATATTCTGCGCTCACGACCCGTCTCGACGCGCGCGCTCGTGGCCACCTTCGGCTCCGAGTTCGAGCCCTATCTGCGCGCACAGCACGGTGACGAGTATTTCATCGAGGCGGACGCCGTTGGCGCGGCTGCGCTCGGGATCGCGAGCGGCCTCCTCGATGCGATGACCGGGCAAGTCGTGCTACTGGATCGCGGCGTCGCATTCGCCGACAACCTCATGCGTCGCTTCGAAACGAGCGTCGCGCCGAAACGGAGTTCCAATGTCGTGGCTCCATGACGCGACGCGTGAAATGCTCGGACTCGCGCGCCAAGCGCAAGCAGCCGGTGTGTTCCCGTACTTTCGGCCGTTCAGCAACGTCGGCCCGCGCGTGACGATTGGCGGGCGTGAGTATCTGAATTTCACTTCGAACGACTACCTCGGCCTCTCGCAGCATGTCGAAGTCAAACGCGCGGCGGCGGCCGCGATCGAACGGTTCGGCACTGGCCTCGGCTCGTCGCGACTGCAAGCGACGTGCATCCTCCACGAAGAACTCGAGGAGCGACTTGCGCGGTGGCTTGGTTACGAAGCCTGTGCCGTTTTTCCCTCGGGCTATCAAGCACTCGTCGGCGTGCTCTCGGCTTATCTCGGCAATGCTTCGTTGGTCGCGCTCGACAACCAGGCGCACGCAAGCATTCTCGATGGCGTGACGCTCGCGAAGGGCGCCGCGCCCGAGCTCGAAGAGCGGTTCTTCCGGCACAATAGTGTCAGCGCGCTCGAGCGCATCTTGGTCGGCTCGGATCGCACGCAGAAGCTCGCCGTGGTCGAAGGCCTCTACGGCGCGGACGGCGATCTCGCGCCGCTTCCGGAGCTGGTGCGAGTATGCGCGGAGCAACACACGCCGCTCCTCGTCGACGACGCCCATGGCATCGGTGCGCTCGGCGCCCACGGCCGCGGCGCCGCCGAGCACGCCGGAGTCGCGGAGCGCATCGATATTCTCGTCGGCACCTTCTCGAAAGTATTCGGCGGCGTCGGCGGATTCGTGTGCGCTGGTAAGGATCTCATCGAGTTTCTCAAGTTGTCTGCGCGGTCGTTCGTGTTCTCGGCGTCGTTGCCTGCGGCGCAAGTCGCTGGCGCGCTCGCGGCGCTCGAACTCGTAGAGCACGACACTGCGTTGCGACCGCGGCTCGCGCGCAATCAGGAAATATTACGCGGCGGTCTCCGCGCGCTCGGTTGTGAGCTCGGCGCGAGCGTCGCCCACGTGTGTCCGATCCTGCTCGGCGACGAGGCGCTCACGATGACCTTTGGCGCGCGACTCTTCCACGAGGCGCATGTGATCTTGTTGCCGTTTATCTATCCGGGCGTGCCGCTCGGCCACGCGCGCTTGCGCTGCAACGTCACGGCCGCGCACAGCGAGTCGGATCTCACGCGCGTCATCGAGGCGGTCAAAGCAATCGGCAATGAACTCGGCGTGTTCCACGCCGAGGCGCGAGCGAAAGTCCCGCAGTGAAAATTCGTCGGCCCGCCAATGAAGCGGAAGTCGTCGAACTGGTCCGCGCGGCGGCACGGTCTGGGGTTGGTTTGCGCGTCGTCGGTTCTCGTCACTCGGCACCGGCCGCTTACGCGACGACCGGTAGCGCCATTTCACTCGATCGTCTGCGCGCGATACGCGATCTACCCGGAGACCGCGTCGAGGTCGAAGCCGGCGTCGTGCTCACGGATCTTTGTCATCATCTCGAGTCCCGCGGCCTGGCACTCCCGAATCTTGGCGGCATAACGGCGCAGACAGCGGCCGGTTTCGTCGCCACCGGCTCCGAGGGCGGATCGCTGCGCTACGGCTTCGGCGCGAGCGTCGCTCGGCTGCGGATCGTCACGGCGACGGGAGCAGTCGTCGATATAGATCGCGACCATCCGTGGTTCGACGCCGCCGGAGTATCACTTGGACTCCTCGGCGTGATCACCGCGATCACGCTCGACTGCGTGCCGAGCTTCGGCGTCGCCGGCACCGAGGAGTATTGCGATTTCGCGACGCTCCACGCGAACTTCGCGCGCATCGCGGAGGAGAGCGATTACGCGCGGGCGCTGTGGTATCCGGGAATCGCGGCTTGTCGCCTCTGGCGCGCCGATCGGACCGCGCGGCTCGACCGCGCCGTCGGCGTCGAGCGTCTATCGCCGTTGACTCAGCATCTCGCCAACGCCGCGAATTTCATCGGCAGCCGGGCGCGCAATCTTGTCGCCCGTCCGCTCTGGCGGCTGTTCGTGAGTCGCGCTAGCCGTCGATTTCGCGGACCGTGGTGCGATGTGTTACCGCAAGACGAGGGTTTGAGTTTGCGCCGACTCCCACATGTGTATTCGGAACTTTGGCTGCCGATCGAGTGTGCCGAGCCGGCGATGGCGGCAGTGGCGGAGTCTTTTGAGCGCGGCGGGCTGCACTCGTTTCCGACTTTGCCAGTCGAGTTCTATACCGCGCCGGCGAGCCGTTATTGGCTGAATCCCGGCTACCGCCGCGCGTCGTTCCGCATCAATTTCATCCACTACGGACACGACCCGCACTCACCCGAGCAGATGTTCGCAGGACCTTGGGAAACACTTGCGCGCTTCAATCCGCGGGCGCATTGGGGCAAGTACCACGTCGCGTCGGCGCGCGCGTTGGCCGTGAGCTGCAACTTGCCGCGCTTCTCGGACTTTGTCGCGTTGCGTCACGCTTTGGATCCCAACGATGTGTTCTTGACGACTTACTGGGCGCGCTTCTGCGCCGCCGTCGCGGCGCCAGCGCGAACACCCAACAACACTCTTGAGAGGAGTTCGACATGAGAGCCGAAACATCGATGCGGACGGATCTGCCGAACTGCGATCGCACTGCGAGCGGCCGGGCATTGACCGGCGCGGAGCGATCTGCGGTGCGCTTATTGTTCTCGACATATCGGTGGCTCGGCACCGTCGTGCTCGAGTGCGGACTCGGACTCTTCTTTCTCTGCGCGCCGCGACTGACGCTCGAGATTCTCGAAGTACCGGACTCGATTTACACCGCCGCTGTGTTCCAACTCTACGGCGTGCTGCTGCTCCACCGCGGGCTCGTTCAACAAATCCTGTGTCGCCGCCGCGATGTCGAGCTGTTTCGAAAATTCTTGTTCGCGAGCCTGCCGTTCTCCGCCGGATCGACGATTGTCCTCGGCTACTGTGTGCTCGAAGGAATGATGGGCGCCCTGGTCGGTTGGGCGGTGGTCGCGACCTTCGTCATCGAGATCATCGACAACTCGCTCATCCTTTACTTCACGCGCGCCATCGCGCCGACGCAGTTCGCGAATCGGTGACACGACGCCGCACCGTGAACATCGCGGATGTGGTTTACATGCTGAGTGCCGGGCTCGCCGCCCACGACTTGCGGTTCCGATCCGACGATCGACACGCTGGCGTGCACACCGCCCTGCGTCTCGGCATCACTCGCATGGTGGTTCATCGACCTCGGGGTGCTTGGTGAAATGCCGGCGCCCCGGTCTTGATCGCGCTCGAGACGTTTCGGTAGAGCGCCAAGCGCCTGGGTGATACCGATTGTAAGGTCATACGTGAGGCGAAGCTCGGACGACGGAGCTGGTGCGTGAGCGCGCCTTCGGTCGGCGTTTTTCGGTAGCTGACGCGGGCCTGATTCCTGCAAGGCGGGTTCGAGCCGAAGCTCCGCGCCCATCGATCGCGTTCGCCCGAGAAATCGCCGTTGCCAAGGACCGACCGAGTGCTACCATAGGCGCTCGTCATGGGACGCGAGTGATCGCGAATTCAGGTAAATTCTGCTGCACGGACGCTGGCGTGTGTCTAGCAGCAGGGCTCAATTCCTACGGGCAACTTCTTGATGTCGCATGTGGATCGCGCAATCGCAGCGTGCGCTCGAATGTTCGTTTCGGGCAGACTGCGAATCGACAAACATGCGAATCGGTGACGTTGTCCGTATCGCGTTGAAAATTTCGCGGCGCGTTGACCGCGGAACGACGACAGAAACAGCAGTCTTGCTTGCGCTTGTAACGCGGCTCGCCTCGGGGGTGAGTAACGCTTTCGCACCGCGAGTTGGAAACGTCGAGACGGCATACGGGTCTTTCGAGAATGGAGGATGCGAATGGAGGGCAGGGCGTGACCCCTGGGCGCAACCGGTATTCAGTGAAGAACCGGCTTGCGAGGGGACATGCCAGAGGAGCAAGAGTCTGATGCTGGGTTGGACTCCGGCGCGTTCGACGTCCGGAAGTGATTTCGCGCCGACCGGAGTGGCAACAAGTGGTTCAGGTAATCTCTAAGGAGTGCACTTTGTCTAGAAAACTTTTCCTTCCGCTGGCTCTCGTGCTCGCTTGCACCGTGCAAGTGTCGGCACAAAGCGATGAGTGTGCAGGTGCGGTTCCTGCTGTGACTGGCAACAACCCGTTGGATACGACGGTGCTGACGCTCGCTACGAGCGCGGAAGCGTACTCTGCAGTTCCGTGTCCGACCATCGGGACAATGGATCGGGATGGTTGGTGGATTTGGAACTCCGGGCCGGGCGGGGTCACCGCGGTGGACCTTTGCGTTGGATCTCCGGGTTTCGATAGCGATCTGGTGGTGTACGACGCCACTGGTGGTTGCGGCGCACTCGTTCAAGTTGCCTGTGCTGGAGATGAGTGCCCCGGTTTCGTCTCTCAGTTGACCTTCGTTTCGGCTCCCGCGACGAACTACTACATTCGTATCGGTAGCTGGGGTGCCGGTGATCCGGGCTTCGTCGGCAGCTTTGACATTACGGTCACACCGCCGTCGGTCGGTGGGATTCTCCACCTGTACTACCCGCCTGGAATCAACTCGTCGGGCGCGGCGCTCGACTGCTTGGGTCTGACCGGCGTCACGACGTCCGTCACGACGCAGGCTGCGTTCGTCACCCAATTGGCGGCGGGAACCTGGGACGCGATCGTCGTCGACGAGCCGGCCTTCGGCATCGCTGCTGGTTCGGCCATGGAGACGGCGATCACCGGCTACGTCGCTGGCGGTGGTGCCGCGGTGCTCGCGTTCTGGGATCTCGATGCGAGCCCGGCCTTGCGCGCAGCCTTCGGTGTGGCCACCGCGGTCAGCTTCACTGTTCCGCAAGCGATCGTCTGCGGAGCCAGTTGCGCCGATGCGGTATGGACTGATCCGAACGCACTTGCTTCCGTGGCCGCTGGCGGCAACGGCTTCTTCGACGACGGTGACCAAATGACCGCTGCGGTCGGCGGAACTGTGATTGGCGAATTCGGCGGCGGTTCGGCCGCGATCATTCGCGCGAACTCTGGCCGAACGATCGTCCTTGGCGAAGTACCGGATGCATTGAATCCACAGGCTGGTCGCGACCTGCTCGCGAACGCCATTGAGAGCATTCTGTCGGCGCCCGGCGGAGCGCCCGCCACGGGTGCTGGTCCGTGCGCGCCGATCGTCGGTCCGATGGGCGATGAGTGCGCCACGGCGTTCGTCGCCGTCGACGGCTCAAACGCCTTCGATACGACCGGCATGACGTCGGCGGCCAGCGCGGATCCGTACAACGACGCGCAGTGCGTCGGCACGTTCCTCGGCACGATGTCCCGCGACGCGTGGTGGACCTACGAAGCGACGACGACGGGCAACGCCCTTGTCAGCCTGTGCGCTGGCGCCGCTGGCTTCGACAGCGACCTCGTGATCTATGAGGGTACCTGCGCTGGCTTGACGCAGATCGCCTGCAGTGGCGACTTCGGCGGTCCCTGCGGGCTGACTTCGCAGACGTCGTTTTCCGCCACGGCGGGCAGCGACTATGTGATCCGTATCGGCAGCTGGGGCACGGGCGCCGCTGGCTTTGCGGGCACGTTCGACATTTCGTACGGCTGCACTTCGCCGCCGGCGAACGATAACTGCGCCGCCGCGACGATCATCGCCGTCGATGTCGTCGACCTGCCGTTCGACACCGGCTGTGCGACGAACGATGGCCCAGTGCCGACCTGCGGTGGCATCACGGCGCCGCTCGACATTTGGTTCCGGTACGATGCCGGCGCCACGGGCATCCTGTTTGTCGACACGCTCGGCAGTCTCTTCAATACGCGGATCGCCGCGTATGCGTCCTGCGGCGCGCTCGCGCCGGTCGCGTGTAACACCGGCGGTCTTGCGATCAGTTTCCCGGTCACGTCCGGGATGTCGTACTTCCTTCAGGTCAGCGGCTTCGACTTTGAAGTCGGCACTGGCGATCTGACCACGAACCTGGTCATTCCGATCGATCTGACGGGCATCGACGTTGCGCTCGTCAATGGCGAGGGCACCGCGGGCGGCGGCTTGGTCGTCAGCCAAGCGGCTTACGTCGCGGCATTGACGGCGGCGTCGCTGTCGTATGTCGAGATTGAGCCTGCGATCGACGTCGTGAGCGGCTGTCCTACGGTTGGCTGGATCTACAACAACGGCACCTTCCCGGATGACGATGCCGTCCCGGCGCAAATCGCGACTCTGATTCGCGACTGCGTCCTTGGCGGCAACGGCGCCTACATTCAGGGCGGCGACCTATGGGGCTTCCTGCCTGACACCGATCTGTCGGCCATCGATGGCGTCAATTCCGGTGTCGGTGGCGCGGTTGACGGTGGCGATCTCGTAACGTCGGTTTCGGGCATCGCTGGTAGTACGCTCGATGGTTTCGCGAGTGCTTACACGCAAGACCAGGGCGGTAACGACTGGACGGATGACCTGGTGGCGGCCGGTCCTGGCCTCGACCTCCTCGGCGATAACGCCGAGCTCGTGATCGAGTCGCCGGTCGCCGGCGTCGACTACGACGTCGCGATCCTGTACCTGCACGACGACGGCGTCGCGCCGGGCGCGGGCGATGTCTACTCGACCTCGATCGAGCCGGCCGGTCTCGCGGACGCGGCTGCGCACTTGGACGAGATCTTCGACCTGATCGGCTTCACGGGTGGTGGACCGACCGGACCGAACTTCCGTCGTGGTGACGTCAACCGCGATGGTTCGATGAACATCGCGGACGCCGTCTCGCTGCTCTCGTCGCTGTTCGTGCCGGGTTCGCCCGCGCCGAGCTGCGCGAAATCGGCAGACGCGAACGACGATGGTTCGAACAACATCGCGGACGCGATCACGATCCTGAGCGCGCTCTTCGTGCCGGGCTCACCGCCTCCGCCGGCTCCGGGTCCGATTACATGCGGTACCGATCCGACGGCGGACGCTTTGACCTGCGTCACAACCGCTCCGTGCCCGTAGTCGGTTGATCGCATTCTGAACGCTCTCTGAGCGTTGACGGGGCGTGCTGTCTCACGGCAGCACGCCCCGGATTCATTTGGATCGGCGCTATCGCCGACCGCAGGTTTGCGCCAAGCGTGGGTGACGCGCACGGTGGCGTCCGATAGGCTAGTGCCGTGACCCAAGTTGGCTCGAACCCAGTGGGCCAAGGTTTCCGGACACGGACTAGCACTCCGACGAATCGCGGTCCCTCACGTTTTCGTCGCTTTCCGGAAGGACCTCATCATGCAGATCGCTCGGCCTCCCCGCGCGGCATCGCTCGTATCGTTGCTGGCGTTCGGCATCTTTTCCGCGACTTGCTTGGCCCCGACTGCAGCGCGCGCGCAAGTTGTCTTTGCTGGCTGTGGGACGTTGCAGCAGGGCTTCGAGTGCATGGTGCTCATTTCGGACGCGACGGGCGAGTATTACCAGATACAGAATTTCGGCGGTTTCGGGCATGGTGACTTCGTCTACGTGACTGGCGATGTCGACCCGTTTTGTCTCAGCTTTTGTTTCATCGATTGCATCGTGAACAACACGATTGAACTCTGCAGCACGACCCCGCCGCCGTTCGTGCGCGCGGACGTCAACGCCGACGGCAGTTTCAACATCGCGGATCCGGTGAGTTTGCTCACGCAACTGTTCGTGCCGGGCACCAAGGCGTCCGATTGCGCCGACTCGGTCGACGCGAACGACGACGGCGCGCTCGACATCGCCGATGCGATCTTCATGTTGTCTGCGCTGTTCGCGGGTGGCCCGAGCCCGGCGTCCCCGCATCCAACGTGCGGCGATGACGGGACGACCGATGGTTTGGATTGCGTGGAGTTCGCAGCCTGCCCATAAACGTCGCGCGGTGTCGTTTCGCATTCCCGCAGGAGGCGTGCTTTTTGGCGTCCAAGAAAAGGAACGACACCGCCCTCGGGCCGACCGCCGCGCTCACCGAATTCTTGGCGACGTTGCTCGCCGATCAAGAACGCGGTCAGTTCTTGCCGCTGAGTCACTACTTGCGCCGCTTTCCCCGCGATGAGGAAGCCATCGCGCGCGAGTTCTTGGCGGTGCGCGGCGCGTCGCTTTCCGCGCGCGTTCCGCCCGACTCCGACCCGCGCGATTCGAGCGCGCCCGTCGCATCCGACCCGACCGAGCGTTATCAGATTGTGCGGCGACTCGGCGCGGGTGGCATGGGAGAAGTGCTGCTTGCGCGCGATCGAGTGCTTGAGCGCGAGATCGCGCTAAAAATCGCCCGGCGGAAACCCGTCGGACGGGACGCGCTCGAGGCCGCGCTGCGGCGCGAAGCACTGACGGCGGCGAGCCTGTCGCATCCCAACATTCCGCCGGTTCACGATCTCGGCGTCGATGCCGGCGGGCGATTTTTCTACGTCATGCAACCCATCAGCGGGAGTTCGCTGCGCAGCGTCTTGGATCGCCGAGCTGCGCACAGCGATGAATGGTCGCTGACGCGCCTCCTCATGCTCTTTCAACAAATGTGCCTCGCTGTCGACTACGCGCACGCGCGCGGAGTTTTGCATCTCGATCTGAAGCCGGCCAACATCATGATCGGGGAGTTCGGCGAGTTGTATCTCGTCGACTGGGGACTCGCGAGCGTGACGCACGCGCGGTCGCGCGCGCCGTCGCACCGTGCGGACATGGCGCCGACGCCGGGCGGCGGCACGCCGGGCTACATGTCGCCCGAGCAAGCGAGCGGCAAAGCGCCTCTCGGATGCGCGAGCGACATCTTTTCGCTCGGCGTGATTCTCTACGAGCTCGTCACGGGCGAACGGGCATTTCCCGAGCGCGGCGCGACATCACTCTCGGCACGTGTGCGCGCGGCGCGCTTCGAGCGCGGCGACGCCTTTGGCCTCGCACCGCCCGAATTGCGGGAATTGCTCGAACGCGCGTTGAAGCGAGATCCCGCCGCGCGACCGTCGAATGCGCGCGATTTGAGCGGCGCCATCCAACAGTTTCTGGAAGGTGCACGCGAGAAAGAGCGAAGGCGCGCGGAAGCAGCTCGATCCATCGATCAGGCCGCCGAGGAAATGGCGCGTCGTCGCGCTTTGTGCGTCGCCGCCGAGTCACTCGAGCACGAGATCGACGCGTTGCGACCGGAGAGTTGGGTGCCGGCGCGCGCGAAGGCGGAATTTTGGCGCGCCGAGGATCGCTTGGCGGCGGGCGAGCGCGAAGCCGATATTGCGCTTTCCAACGCTACGACGGCGCTTTTCAATGCGTATCGCCAAGCGCCGGACGATGCCCAGGTAGTGCGCCAGCTCGCGGAGCATCTGTGGCAACGTCTCTTGGCCGCGGAGGATCAGGGCGATCGTTTTCAACAACAGTTCTTCACGCGGCAGTTGCGCGATCTCGAGCTGCCAGAATTCATCGAGCGACTCCGCGGCGACGGGCAGTTGCTCATTCGCTGCACGCCAGCGCCCGAGCGCGCGACAATTTGGCGACTCGTGGAAGTCGAACGCGTGTTGCGGCCGACGGCGCCGCGCGCGCTCGCCATCGAGCGACAGCGCGGCGACGCGGCAACGGTCGCTTGGGATCGAATCCCGATGGGCAGTTATCAAGTTCGCCTGGAGCGGCGCGGTTATCGCCCGCTGACGGCGCCGATTTTCATAGCGCGCGGCGAGTGCCAAGCGCTCGATTGGCGGCTGCGGCGCGACGAGGAAATCGGCGCTGCGTTTGTGCAGGTGCCGCCAGGCGCGTTTATTCTGGGCGGCGATCCCGACACGAATTCGCTCCCGCGCGCGCGGCCCGTCGTCGACGAGTTTTGCTTCGCGCGTTTCCCCGTGACGATGCAGGAGTACTTAGAGTTTCTGCGCGAGGGTTGCGGGCGGAACGCTCGCAAAGTGCGGGCGCGTGTGCCGCGCTTGGCGCAAGACGGCGAACCGCTCGAGTTCTTTGTGCTGGACGGGAAGGGCGGCGTGCGACTTATCCGCCATCAGCAGAGCAGCGCGCATCGCCAGTGGCCGGTCTTCGGCGTGAGTTGGTTCGATGCGCGCGCCTATGTCGGTTGGCGCTCGCGTCGCGATGGTCGCAAATACGATCTCCCGAGTGACGTCGAATGGGAGAAAGCGGCGCGTGGCACGGACGGTCGGATTTTTCCGTGGGGCCAGCACTACGACGCGTCGTTTTGCAAGAATTTGGGCTCGACGGCGGGCAAGGCGCAACCCGAGCCGATCGGACGCTATCGACGCGACGTCTCGCCGTACGGTGCGCGCGATGTCGCGGGCGGCGTCAAGGAATGGTGTCGCGACTGGTATTCGAAGCGGCAGAACTGGCGACTCGCGCGGGGTGGCGGCTGGAATCAATCGCCGTTCGGATCTCACTGTGCGTATCGAGTGGGCGTTCCGCCGGCGCAATGTCATGTGTCAATCGGGATGCGCCTCGTCCACCGCTTCGGTCGCAGGTGAAACGCGGCCCCCGGACGCGGTTCGGCGTGCAGACTGAGCCTTCGCGTCAATCCACATGCCGAATCGCGTTTTTTGGCGCCGTTACGGGCACACTCCGAGCGACTCGATGCTTACTCCCGCGCCCGCCGCGAAGCACGAATTGCTGTAGGTCATGCCATCGCAACCGCACACCGGATCAAAAATCAGTGGGCAGATGAACGGGATCGGCGTGCAGACGCCGAAGCCGGAGCAGTCGCCGACAGCTTTCAGACAAAAGAACCCGGGAGGACAGTCCGAGTTGTCGTTGCAGGCGCCACACTCGCCGAGCGTCTCGACGTTGACCATCGCCGCCGCCGCTTCACACGCGTTTGAATACGTGATGCCATCGCAGCCGCACACCGGATCAAAAATGGCCGGACAACTGACTGGCACGACCGTGCAAACGCCGACGCCAGAGCAATCCCCGACCGCTTTCTCGCAGTAGAAACCGACCGGACAATCGGCATTCGTCAGGCAGGTTCCAGGTCCAGGGCAGCCGGGCACCGGTCCAACACAATCGAGCGCATCCAGCGTCGGATCGGCGCCGCAGGTCGGATATGGCAAGGCCGGCGGCGCACCCATGCTGAAGAGGAAAGTCAGCAGAAAGATAGGATCAGCGACGTTCGAAAGGCCATCGTCGTTCGCATCCGTCGCGTCGAGGCAACTCGTGATGCCCGAGACAAACAGATAGTCGAGGATGCCGACCGGGTCGGCGATGTTGACGACGCCGTCGCCGTTATTGTCACCTCGAATGAAGTCCGCAGCCGTCGCTTGAGTTCCGCCCAAAGCGAGGATTGTCACGCAGCTCGCCATCGCCGCCATTCGCCGAAGCGTCATTGGAACCTCCTTCACGTCACGAGAGAAACCGGAACCTTGAGTCGTTGAGATTGTCGGACTTGAATGAGCCGGCGGCAAGTGACTCTTGCCAAAACTCGCCGAACTCCTTCTCGTTCATCGAGCCGCCGGGTTGCCCTTGCGATACGTCCGGACTAGCATGGCGCCCTCGGGCTTAATTGACTCAAGGGCACTCGAAAACGTGAGAGCTTTGACGCATGGAGAAACGCAAGGCGAGAGTGGGCGCCAAGGCGACTGCCCGCGTCAGTAAGCGCTCGCCGAGAAAGACGCGGGCGCCGGCCGCACCGCGAAGTTCGAGCGGATCTCCGAAGGCGCGGGCGCCCGCGACGGCGGCCGCCGCCGCCGAGTTTGGGATGCGGTTTGCGGAGGTCGCACCGGCCCTTTACGCGTGGGCGCGGCTCCATATCCATGCGCCGCTGCGCCGCCGACTCGATCCCGAGGATGTCCTCCAAGAAGTGTGTTATCGCGCGATGAACGCACTCGCCAGTTTTGACGCCGAGCGCGCGAGCTTCCGCGCTTGGGTGTTTGGCATCGCGCACAACGTTTTGCGCGAAGCGCTCCGCAGTTTGCGCACCCGCGGCGAATCCGTTTTTGGTATTGGTCCGCGCAGCACTCTGCATGGGCTCTATGCCATCGCGGAAGAAGCGACCCGCGTCAGCACACGGCTCGCTCGCACCGAGGCGATGCAGAACTTCTTGCTTGAACTCGAACAGCTCGAAGAGGGCGATCGGCGCCTACTCCTCTATCGCGGACTCGAAGGTCTCCGGCACCACGAAGTCGCGGACCTACTCGAGATCGAAGCCGGCGCGGTCGAGAAGCGTTGGCAACGGTTGCGTACGAAACTGCAAAAACTCGGCATGCCGCACGGCCTCGTGGTGGCGCTCGACAGTCGCGACCGCGCGAAGTAAGGGTCCGCGCAAAAATAACTTTACATTTGGAGGCCGAGATCTGACGTAGGTCCGTTCGCGGCGATTGAGCCCGGTCTGCTGAAGAACTCGGCGCAGGCGTAGCCTGGCTACGTTGAGGATTACGCGCCATCCGGACTCCTGGCCGGCGCAGCGCCGGACTGGCCGCGGGCGGAGATATGTAGAGATCGGCCTCAAAATGCGAAGTTATTCTTGCGCGGACCCTAAGCGCGGTGCAAGCCACCGCGGCCTGCACCGCGTGCGAGGAGTCACCTGTTGAGGAATCGGCAGCTCGTCCACCGGCTCCGTTGAGGTATTGCGCGGGCCCGGCCGGAGCGGACATCGTTTTCAGATTTTTCGTGCGTCGAGTTGTGGGAAACAAAGAGTTGACGCGCGCGCGTCGCCATCGAGGCCTGAAACACGGGCCCCTTTGCGCTCCGTGTCAAAGACCCTACAATCCCGTTACCAAAAAAATCCCATCCGCGACACGATTCCGACCGCGCGTCCCGCACGGTCGCGAGCGGCTTTGTCGTGGATCGTCGTGGTCGGGCGAGAGGAGCGCAAATGGCAAGTCGTGTTGGGCGCGTGATCGCTTGCTTCGTGGTGTTGAACGGCATCTTGCTGAGCGCTGCTCGTGTCGATGGCGTCGGCGCAATCTTGCACAAGGGCGGCACCGTCCAGATCACTGCGAACGGCGAGTTTGTGTGGGCCGTGCTCCCGGATCACGATGCGGTGGCGCGTTATTCGACGGTGACCGGCGCAGTGTCCTACTTCGCACTTCCCACCCTCGGCGTGCGAGAGAACCCGCAAGGGATTGCGGTGCGGGCGGACGGCAGTGAGGTTTGGGTAGCGGCGCATGACTCCGGTCGCGTCTTCGTGTTGAACGGAGCGAACGGCGCTCTGATCGCCACGCTGACTCTCCATCCCGGCAGCGGGCCCGTGTCGATCGCGATTTCGCCGGATGGCACACGCGCGTACGTCGTGCTGAAGCGCAGCGCCGAGGTCGCAGTCTTTGATGCCGTGACGCACAATTTGATCACGATGATCACCAAGCTTTCGCGGCGCCCATTCGGCATCGCATTCAACAGCGCCGGCACGCAAGCCTGGCTGACCCATACGATCACGGATGGCGAAGACTCCTACGTGACCGGGATCGATACCGCGCTCTTGAGTGCGAAGGCGCTTGTGGTATTGAAGTCGGTCGATCCAAAGGAACCGAGCCAAATCAGCGGCGAGGCCGATCCAATTCCCGAGGGTGGGTACTTGATGTTGCGCGGGCAACTCGCACCGCTCCCGGGATCGACGCATCTCTGGTTGCCAGTCCAGTACCAAAACTTTCACAATTCCGCTTTCACGCCGGATTCGACCGTGCAGGCGGCGATCCACAAGATTGATCTCAATACGGGAACGCACCTGAACGGGAATCGGGTCGTGCTCACCGCGGTGTACGCGCACGCCGGCACGACGCTACTTGGCCCAGGTTGGAATGCCGGCGTTGCCGGCCCCGTCGATCTTGCGTTTAGCTCGACCGGCGCGACCGCGTATCTCGTGAACGCGTCGAGTAACGATGTGCTCGTGTTTCCATCGACTCTTCCACTCGCGCGACCGGTCGGGGCGTCGCCGCTCACCGAGATCCCGGTGGGTGATCACCCAACTGGCATCGTCAGCTCACCGGTCGCGGAGCGACTCTACGTGCTGAACGCCCTGTCCCGAGATCTTTCCGTGATCGACACAGCGCTGGGTGAGGAGATTCAGCGAGTCGCTCTCTCGTCGGGCGTACCCGAACCGCTCGCGCCGAGCGTGTTGGTCGGGGCGCGAGTCTTCCATTCGAGCGACGATCCTCGTATGTCGGCGAACCAGAAAGTCGCTTGCGTCTCCTGCCATCCGAACGGCGAGACCGATGGGCTGAGCTGGACTTTCGAGCAGTTCGGCGCTGGGCAACGGAAGACGCTGCCGCTGATTGGACTCTCTTATTCGTTCGGTCCGCCGGTGGGCGGCCTCGGGCAACTCCATCGTGGCGGAGATCGCGACGAGGTGCAGGATTTTGAATTCACGCTGCGTTCGGCGATCATGGGTGGCAGCGGATTCATTCCGGTGCCGAATCCGCCGCTTGGAACTTCGAACGCGGGTTTGAGCGCGGAGCTCGATGGTCTCGCCGATTACTTGTTAGGGCTGCCGGCCATCGAGACGAGTCCAGCACGCGCGCCAACCGGCGCGCTCAGCGAGGCGGCGATTCGCGGTGCGCTCATTTTCCAGCGTCCGGGCGGCACTTCATCCGGTGCGGGTTGCGCGACCTGCCATCCGGGCCCAACTTTCACCGACAATGGTTTTCACAACATCGGCGGCTTCGCGCCCGCGCCAGAGTTTCAGGGGCCCGCTTTCAACACGCCGAGCCTCATCGGTGCGTGGGACAACGCGCCTTATCTGCAAGCGACGGGCAATTTCCCAACTGGATCATCGCTCGTGGGCGTTGTCCGCGACGCCGAATCTGGAGGTCACGGTCACACGAGTGGGCTCAACGATTCGCAACGCGCCGACCTCGTAGAGTTCCTCTCGTCCATCGATGGTGGACTCGCCGCTGTCGGACTGAGTGGTCTTGCAGACACAGCGCCGCCACGCATCTTGCGAGTAGCGCCCGTCAGTTTGGATTCAGTCGAGGTTATTTTTAGCGAATCCGTCGATGCGGCGAGCGCCGGCGATCCCGCGAACTACACGTTTGCGGCCGGCGCGTTTCAGGTCGCAGCGACGGCCGCGACCTTCAATGCGTCCGCCGGCAATCGAGTTCGCGTGACGGTGCCGCTCCGCTATGAAGGTTGCGATGTCACGTACACGTTGGCGCCCGGACCGATCGAAGACATAGCAGCGACTTACGGCGCGGCGAGCAATAACGTGCTCGATCCGAGCGACACTACGAACGAGCTCACTTTTGAGATCACAGATTCGATCACCGTGGAATTCGGCAACGTGACGGGCGTCGAGACCTTTGGCAACGCCGCGAAAGACGCGAGCTTCAATCCGGGGCTTAGCAACGTGTCGCACGATCACTGGCGGCTTTATCCGGCGACGAACCCAGAGACGAAGGGATTTCTAGCGTTCAACTTTGTCTCGACGCTCAGCACGGAGTGCGGTGTTGCGAGTTCGTCCGAAATTCTCGACGCGCGCTTCAGCGGCCTGCCTGAATTTGGCAACACCAATACGCTTCAGCTGCGGCGCTGCCTCATGCCGTGGAACGAGCCGCCGAACGACTGGTGCTTTGGCTGCTCGGGAGCGCTCACGCGCACGCATGCGACGTACACCACTGTTCCTTGGCATCAAAACGGCGCCGGCGCGCTCGGCGGCAGTGGCACGAGCTTGAGCGAGTATTATCCGAGCGGCGCATTCGACGTTGCGGCGGCAGTCGACGCGTCGGTGGTCGCCGGCGCTGTGAATGAGCGCGTCGAATTCGCAAGTACGGCCGTGACCTCCGCATTTCGCTTTTGGTTCGACAACCCGAGCAAGAATTTTGGCTACTGCGTGGAAGTGGCCGGAACCACCGGCCCGGGCATCGAGTTTCACGCGGCCGATCGAGAAAACGGCCGCAACGGCTTCGTGCTCTCGATGAGATTTGCGGTCAGTCCGACGGGACCGGGGCTTGATTGCAACCAAAACGGCACGCCCGACTCTTGCGATATTTCGCAAGGTACCAGCGTCGACGCGAACCTCGATGGCATTCCGGATGAATGCCAGAGCAGCGCGCATGACTTCGTGCGTGGTGAGGCCAACCACGATGGCAGCTTCAATCTCGCCGATCCGATTTACGTGCTGGGTTACTTGTTTGGCGGCGATCCACTGGATTGCCTCGACGCCGCCGACAGCAACGACGATGGCTCCGTTGACGTCGCCGACGCGATTCATCTGTTAGCCGCATTGTTTTCGAGTGGTCCGCTGCCGCTGCCGCCGTTTCCCGTCTGTGGCGCCGATCCGAGCGTTGACGGGCTCGGCTGCATTTCCTTCTCTGCTTGCCCGTAGTGGAAGTGAGTGGCGGCTCGGGGGTGTCGTGTGGCGCGTCGTGATTTTTTTGAGAGTTGCTAGAAACGGCTGCGCCCGCGCGCGTAGGTACTTTGGGCCGCACGTATTGCGAGAATTCTTCGCGCCCTGAGTCTGGTTTCTTGCGCGAGTCTCAATCACTTTGTGAGAGGGACGACCGCAGCGGCTCGACGCTACCTCTGCTAGGATTTTCCGTGTTTCGCATGGGCGCAGGATCAAGACTCGAGAAATACGACGGCCGCGCGCGTGAATTGCATCGTCGTCGATCGGCACGTTTCGTGAGAGAGTCATCCGCATGAAAAAGTCACCGGTCAACCGCCAAGTCACTGTTGTGTGTGCGCTCCTGACGATTGGGTTTTGCGCGCCGCTCGTTGCTAAAGACTATTTCTCATTCATGATCCACGATACGCCCTACGCGACGAATCCCGAGATGCCGCCGATGCCACTCAATGCAGTCCTCACCTACAACGACATAACGAATCTCGCGACCAATGCCAGCGTGCGGCTCGCGAACGCCGTCGCCGCGCAACTGCAGCCTTTGTTGCCAATTGGAGCTCCGCCGATCAAAGTGGATGCGCTGAGTTCGGGCCTCGAGATCGGCCAGTACCTCAATAACCACTCGTGGTTCGTGTTCACGATCTCCCTGACGCCGACCGGGCTCAAAGGCGCCGCCAAGGGCACGCCGCTCTATTACGAAGCGGTAACCGAGGCCGAATCGGATCTCTACAAGCGCTTCGATAGTCGCGTTATTACGCGCACGATCAGCTCGCACACGAAAGTGTGCGATGACAACAACGCGTCAGCAGTCCCCTCGACGCCCTACTTTGGCACGACGCGCGCCGGCGTCACGGGCACGGCCGGGTATCCGAACTCTAGCGCGCCGGATGTCAGTAATATCGCAAACTTGGAATTGCTGGAGCCGAGTTCGTTTGCCACGCTTTCTCCGATCTATTTCTCAATTGATGTTTCCGTGCCCGGCTACTCCCGTGCCGACATCCTGCGGCTCAGCCCGACCGACACGATCACGATCTACAAGACCGCGCCGAGTCTTGGTCTCAATCCGACGACCGACAACATCGACGCGCTAGCGCTCAACGAGTTTGGGACTAACTCGCCGGTCGGCCCGGTCGGCTGGTACTCGCTTACGCGAACGAGTGCGTCGCTCGCGGCGAACGCGCTCAGCGCCGCGGATATCTTTGAGTTCCGCCCATCCGTCAATTACGCGCTGGCCGGCGGTCTTCCGGCGCAGCTTCATATGACGGCAGAGTCGCTCGGTCTGTTGTATTCGGCGGTACCGACCTCTGACGCCGACATCGACGGGATTTCTCACCTCGATCCCGACACTCCGTTTCCGTGGCCGCGGAACGGTCCGGTCGTAGGGAGTTTCGGCGGCGGGCTTGCGCCAGGCGATCTCGGCCTCGGTGGGGCGCCGGATTGGTTTGCCGCGACTCTTGATGGTCTGACGTTCGGAATCCAACAGGGTACGGCGACGCAGGTCGGATTGCCGGTTTCGCTGCCTGGCGATTATCGAACCATCGAGGTTCGTGGTCGCGCCGGTGCGAAGGCCTACCTTTCGACTTCGATCGTTGCCGTACCGTCGACAGTCCCGCGCGTCGTCAACCTGATCGCATCGTCGCCGCTGCCGGGCGTCGTGAATTGGCAGTGGCAAAACCCCGTCGTCTACAACTTCATCGAAGTGCGACTCGACGATGCGGCGCCGCAACTCTTGGCGCCAACGACGTTCTTCTCGTCGACCGGGCTGCTGCCCGGCATGCACTCGATCGAAGTGCGTGGCGTCCTCGGCGCCGTGCGCAGCGAGCCGGCCTTCGCGGACATCCACCTGGCGCCGGCGGTCGGCGTGCGACCGCCTGAGAATCTCGTAGCGACGGTGGCCGGCCGCGATGTCTTCTTGAGCTGGACGAACCCCGTCGGCTTCACCCAGCTCGATGTGATTGTCAACGCGGCGGCGCCGATCACGACCCTCACATTGCCGGGTGGCACGACGAGCACGACCCTCTTTAATTTGCCTTACGGGATTCACAATCTCCGAGTGCGCGGATTCATCGGCAGCCAGGCCAGTGAGCCGAGCGAAGTTGAGGCGGAAGTCGTCATCCCGCTGCCGGGCGATGTGTTGCGGAGCTTCACGAGCCCCGGTCAGCAATACGCCGGCATCGCGCAGGTCGGGAATTTGCTCTACGTCACCGATAGCGTCAACGACGTCGCGTATCGTTTCGACAAGAACGACTTCGCGTTACCGATTCCGACGATCCCGAGTCCGATCGGTGCGGCAACCGGCATCGCGGAATTCGACGGACTTCTCTACTGGGCGAATTTCTCGTCGTTGTGGACGACGGACTTGAACGGCAACAATCCACAGCCGGTCGGCGCGCTACAAGACGAGTTCGGCTTCTTCTTGAATCCGGGCGACATCGAGATCGATGCGAGCGGAACGCTGTGGGCCGCGAACGTAAACACCGGCGAAGTGAGCTCGCACAGTCGATTCACCGGGGCTTACCAAGGTCTGACGTATACGCATCCGCTCGGCGGCGGCGCGATCTTCGGTGTCACTGCGCGCGGACCGATTGGTCTCCTCGAAGTGAGTCACGGCGTGAGCGGAATCACTCATGCGTCCGCGACCGACGGCGGCGCGCGGCCGCGCTCGGGGATTGCGCTTCCGCCGACAATTCCAAACCCACGCGGAATCGAGTTCGACCCGAGCGGGATCCAGGGCGTGGCGGCACTTTACGTCGTCGGCGCCGACGGCACTTTGCTCGAAGTCGCGGCCGTCGATCCGCTCATGGCGCCAGATCGTGAAGACTGTCACCGTCTCGATGGGCTCGTCGGCACGAGCGCAGCTGTTGGACCGATCCCAATCCCGGACGGCAGTCCGTCCGGGGTTTCGGTGAGTCTCATTGTGTTCGGACCGTCGATCACGGTGGGGGATCTCGATGTCGAGCTGGAGATCGAGCATGAGTTCGCCGCCGATGTCGAAGTGATGTTGGTGTCTCCGCAAGGCACAGTCGCGCAGCTCGTCGCGAGTGGCGAACAAGCGTCGAACTTCGCGCGACGCATCGACGACGCGGCGGCGCCCGGCGCCGTGAATGATGGCTTCGGCACGCGCACATCCGCGACGCCGCTCGCGACTTTTGATGGCGAAAACGCCAGCGGCGACTGGACCTTGATGGTGTTCGACATGACGCCGGGGCGGACGGGGAACTTGCTGCGCTGCGAACTCTCGATCTGCCCAGAGACGGCGCTACCGTCAGGGCCGAATTTCCGGCGCGCCGATGCCAACGCGGACGGCGCGTTGAACATCGCCGATGCGATCTTCATCTTGAGTTGGCTATTCGCCGCCGGATCGCCGACACCGAGTTGCGTCGACGCCGCGGATGCGAACGACGATGGCAGCGGGAATATAGGCGACGCGATCTTCGTGTTGAGCGCGCTGTTCCTGGCCGGCGCGCCGCCGCCGCCGCCGCCGGGTTCCGTGTGTGGTCCCGACCCGACCGCGGATGCGCTCGGCTGCCTGGCGTTCCCGCCTTGCCCATGAACAAGGGCCGGTTGTTGCGCTAAGATCCGGGTCATGCGTTACGAAGGCGACATCTACCGGCCGCCGAGCGAGGCCGACTCTTACATCCTGCAGGCCACGATCGGTTGCTCGTGGAATAAGTGCACGTACTGCGATATGTATCGCGCGAAGCAGTTCCGCGTGCGACCGCTCGCGGAAACGCTCGAAGACGTGCAGCGCGCTCGGCGCAGCTATGGCGATCGCGTGGAGAAGGTCTTCGTCGCGGATGGCGACGCGCTGATACTCCCGCTCGCCGAGTGGCAAACTATTCTCGAGGCGTTGCGCGCCGCGTTTCCGCGTCTCAAGCGTGTGAGCTGTTATGCCATGGCGCGAAACGTCCTCAAGAAAAGCCCCGCCGAGCTCGAGCGCCTGCGCTCGCTCGGACTCTCCCGGCTCTACATAGGTCCAGAGTCGGGCGACGAGCGCACGCTCAAACGCATCGCGAAGGGCGCGACTTTCGCCGAGCACGTCGAAGCCGCGCAAAAGGCGCGCGCCGCGCGGATGGAGTTGTCGGCGATTTTTCTATTAGGCGTTGCCGGTGTCGAACGATCCGAGGCGCATGCGCACGCGTCCGCGGCGCTCGCGACCGCGATGGATCCGGAGTTCTTGGCGACGCTGACGGTCACGGTCGTCGAGGGCACGCCGCTCGCTCGCATGCAAGCGAAGGAGCTGTTCGCGCTTCCGGACCTCCCGCAGTTGCTGCACGAACTGCGCATATTCGTCGGAGAGGCGAACCCGACCGATTGCCTCTTCCGTTCCAACCACGCGTCGAACTATCTGCCCATCGGCGGCCGCCTCCCACACGACCGCGCCGCGATGTTGCAACACATCGACGCCGCGCTCGCCGGTGCGGCGCCGCTTCGCCCGGAGTGGGCGCGGGGGTTGTAGGGGCCGACGAGCTGCCATGCACCGCAGTGCGTTTACTTCCGCAAGATTTCATCCGCGAGCGCCGACGCGCCGTAGATCTTGCGCAGGCTCTCGATGATCGCGCGCGCATCGACGCTCAGCGCGCGCGCGAGTTTATCGTCGTAGGCGAGGTCGGCCGACAGGCTCTGCAGGTTGCCGTCGAAGATGATGCCGATCACTTCGCCCACGCGGTTGACGACGGGGCTTCCGGAATTGCCGCCGATGATGTCGGCGGTGCATACGAAGTTGTAGGGCGTGTCGAGCTCAAGTTTGCTCTTCGCGGCGCGCCAGCTGTCCGGCAACGCGAAGGGATCGAGGCCGCCACGATCCTCCATGCGCGCGAACGCGCCGCCCATCGTCGTGTACGGCGGCACGTCGGCGCCGGCCTCGCGATAACCGGCGATCGGGCCGAACGACAGTCGGAGCGTGAACGTCGCGTCGGGATATTGGCGATCTCCGTACGCGGCGAGTTGCGCGGCGGCAAGGCGCGGATACGCGTCGCGTTCCACGCTTTCGATTTCGTCTTCGTAACGTTTGCGGAGCCGCCGCGCCTCGGGATCGAGAAACGCCGCGAGTTCGATGAGCGGATCGTTGGCGCCGTGGAGCGCGGCCGCGCCGCCCTCGGCGATCTGCTTCCGCACCGCGATGTCGCGGAGTTTCGTGCCGCGCACGAGCGCCTCGGCGCGCGCGCGCGGCGCGAGACCATCGAGGACTTTCACGACGAGCGGATCGCCGGCGCCGAGCGTCTCCGCCAAGAACGAAAGACCGCTTGCGAGCCGCTCGACCTCGAGCGTGTCGTAGATCGGCGTCTCGGCATAGAGGCCGTGATAGAGCGTGTCGAGTCCCGAGTCGCGGTACTCGCGCAATCGCTCCTCGCTCGGCTTTGGCAACTCGGTCGCGAGGCGCACCAGCGTGCGCGCCGCACTGTAGAGTTCGCCGCGCAACGCCATCTGCCGACCCTCGAGCACCGAGTAGCGATGGTAGAACTCGCGGTACTTCGTCAGTGTCGTTGCGAGTTGCGCTTTGGCCGCCAACATCTGCTTGACGAGCGTCTCGTCTTTCTCGAGCGCCGCCGGCAGCGCTTCCTCTTGGCGTCGACGGTTCGCCAGAAACGTTGGATCGAGAAGGCTCGCGAGCATGCCGTCATAGACTTTGCGGCTGTTTTGCACGCCGTGCAAATCGCCGCTGGCGACGCGCGCGTGTTCGGCGCTGCGCCCGTAAAAACACAAGAGCTGCACTTCGCGGCGCCACAGGGTGCGCAGCACGTGCGGCACTTCGACGTCGCGCATGAATTGCAGATGCTCGGTCGTGTACAAGCGGCGCGTGCGCGCGGGATGGCCGCACACGAGCGCAAGATCGCCGGTCTTCGAACCGTCGGCGCTGAACCGCAAGTGATGTTGCGCCTTGAGCGGCGCGTCGTTTTCGTAGATGCGAAAGAAACTGACGTCGAGGCAGAAGCGCGGGTACTCGAAGTTGTCGTTATCGCCGCCGAAGAAAGCGATGCTCTCTTCCGGCGCCATCACCAAGCGCACGTCGGTGTAGCGCTTATACGAGTAAAGGTGATAGCGCGCGCCGTGGAAGAGCGTGACGACTTCGCAGTCGAGGCCGCTCTTCGCCTTGGTTTCGCCCTCGATGGTCGCGCACATCTTGCGACGCGCGGTGTTCGCGTCGGCAATGGACATCGTCGCAGGCGCGGCCGCTTGTACGCGGTCCGTGACGTCGGCGATCTCCCACAACGCTTTGAGTTCGAGGTCTTGGCATTTCAGTTCGTCGGCGTGGGTCGGCGCGTAGAAACCGTCGCGCAGGAGGTTGCGCTCCTTCGTGCTCAAGGCTTCGATACTGTCCGATCCGACGTGGTGATTCGTCATGACGAGACCATCCGCGGAGATGATGGAGCCCGAGCCGCCCGAACTAAAACGGACAGCCGACTTTTGCTGATGCTCGAGCCACTTCGCATCCGGCTCGAAGCCATGCCGCTTTTTGAGGAGTTCGAGCGGCGGCTTGTTCATGAGCCACATGCCCTCGTCGGCGACGACGGCCGGCGTAAACATCGCCAGCGACATCAGAATGAGCAGGGAGACGCTGCGATGAAATTGTTCGATGGATCGACCGAAGTTCATTGATTCTTGCTTCCTTAGGGTGCGCAGCGCGGGATCAACGAACGTCGCCGCGATGATTTTCCATCGGGCGCGCTCGAGTTCCCTGCCACAACAAGATGAGAGCCAGCAACAGAAATGGCAGGAGTGGCCACCACGAACCATTGTTCAAGAGATTAGTAATTCCGCTTCTCAACGATTCGCCTATTCCCGGTGAGCCTTGCTCCACATTTTCAAGATGATGCAGCACGCTCACTTGGTTACTCAGATCGAGAGCTTCAACACCGGACTGTAAGACGCCAGCGATGGCGCCGCCCGCGATAAGACCCGACGCCATCAGCACGCCCGGCGAGTATTCGGCCTCGGCTGACTTTGGTCCGCGCCGGATCCGATCCACGAGCCAACGCACGAGGCCGCCGACGAGCACGCCGCCGGAAGTGTAAATCGGTAGGTAGAGTCCCACCGCAAACGGCAGCGCGGACACGCCGAGTAGCTCCGCCATGATCGCCAGAAAAACCCCGGCGAGCACAAGTCCCCATGGTAGTTCGCCGCCGAGTGTTCCATCGATGATGAGGCGAAAGAGCTGCGCCTTAGGAGCATCGAACTTTGTCTTCGGCTCGATCTCGTAAATGATCTCGTTGTTCTCACCGACCAGGTAACTCACGTCCCGACCGTCGCGCGTTTCGGTCACAACTCGGTAGGGCTTGCGATCGATACCGAGCTCAACCGGAGCATCCGCGGGTACCGCCGCTGGCGGCAAGACGCGCCGGTTTTCACCGGTCGCCGCGACGAGTTTCTTCCCATAGGTGCCGCACACGCCGGGATCCGCTCGAAAGGCCAGCGTGCCGTCACTTTCGACGAGGTATTTGCCGCGCGGAACGCCACCCGTCAGTTTTTCGTCCTCGGCGATGTAGTGAATCGCATAGGGCTTGCCATCTGGCCCGTCTGCCATGCCGTTCTGTGCCAGCACGGTTGCCTTGTAATTCGGATAGCTCACAGCCGGATAAGTGACGTGGGTGTCATTGAGAAACCACAAGAGCCAGCCGACCAAGAGCGCACTAGTGACCACGCCGAACATGATCGCGACTTGCTGGTGGCGAGGAGTAGCTCCGACGAGAAAGCCAGTTTTTAGATCCTGCGAAATGGTGCCGCCGTTGGACGCGGCAACGCAAACGAGCGCCGCAGTCGAGAGCGCCATAGCCTTGAACTCGACGCCAGTCCAACCGACTGCCACGAATAATCCACACGTGATCAGCAAAGTTGCGACCGTCATGCCGGAAATCGGGTTCGATGACGAGCCGATCTCGCCGGTAATTCGACTCGACACCGTGACGAAGAAGAACCCGAACAGAAGGATGAGTACTGCCGAAAGGAGATTGATGTTTAGTATTGGCGCGCACCAGATCGCCACGATGAGCGCGATCGAGCCGCCAATCACGATCGACATGGGCAAGTCGCGCTCCGTGCGAACGCCGCCACCCGCGACACCGTGCGAGCGCATGCTGCCCATGGCCCGGAAGAACGCGGAGAAAATCGTCGGCACCGCGCGAGCGAGCGCAATGAAGCCGCCGGTCGCCACGGCACCCGCGCCGATGTAGAGGATGTAAGCGTTGCGAATCTCGCCTGCCGACATGTCGCGGACCAATTTGTTCGCGCCAAGAAGTGGAACACTCGCGGAGTCGCCGAAAAGGTGAACGAGTGGCACCAGCACGAGAAACGCCAGCGCTCCCCCCGCGAACATGTTGCACGAAGTGCGCGGGCCGATGATGTAGCCAACACCGAGCATGGTGGGCGAGACTTCGAAGCCGAGAGTTGCGCCCTTGAGCTTTCCCCAGAATCCGAGCGCAAAAGATGATGCGTCAGCCCACAGCTTCAGAATCAGGTTCATTGTGGAGTATGCGAGTCCGCAGAAGAACCCTGTGAAGACGAGTTTCGCGCTTGTGCCGCCGCGCTCGCCCACGATGAGTACTTCCGCGCAGGCCGTGCCTTCTGGATACGTGAGCTTGCCGTGCTCTTTCACCATCAGCGATTGGCGAAGCGGGATCATCATCAGAACACCGATGAGACCGCCCATCAGTGCCACCAACAGGATTCGCGAGATTTCCATGTCGAAGCCCATGAGGAGGAGCGACGGCAGCGTGAATGCGACTCCAGCAGCGATGGATTCCCCGGCCGAGCCGGTTGTTTGCACAATGTTGTTCTCAAGTATTGAAGCAGGTCGCAACTTGAGTGCGCGTTCGAGCCAACGGAAAAGCGTGATCGAAAGCACCGCGACTGGAATCGAAGCCGACACCGTGAGCCCGACCTTGAGGCCGAGATAGACCGACGACGCTGCGAACACGATGCCGAGAACACTACCGACCGCGACGCCGCGTAGCGTCAATTCAGTGAGTTGCGCTCCGGCGGGGACAAACGGCTGGAACGGCGGCGGCGGCGCGCTCCCCGACGGCTCCGCCGACTGCGAGGATGTTGGTTGGCTCATGGCGACAGATTAGCGAAGCGCCGAGAGTTTCAGAAGCCCATTCCCGGCGCCCGCTGCGAGAAGATCCATCACGGGCACGGCAGGAACATCACGCACCCCAACATCCCCGGCGTCGGATCGGCGCCGCAGCCCGGATGTGGCGCGGGCGGCTGCGGCCCGCCGCTGAACAGGTTGCTCAGCGTGTAGATCGCGTCGCCGATGTCGACGCCCTCGTCGTCGTTGCAATCGAGCGCGACGAGGCACGACGCCGGCCCCATGCTGAACAGGAAACTGAGGATCGTGATGGCGTCGCCGATATTGATCGTGGCGTCCGCGTTTGCGTCGCCGCGCACGAACAGTATTGCGGCGTTGCCGCCGACACAGTCTTGGTCGATGCCGTCGCCGGGAATATCGAATGCGCCAGGATACACGGTCGAGTCGGCGTCATTGCAATCGCCACTCACGGGCGCTTCGTTGAAATCAAAGCAATCGAGGTCGATCGAGGTCACCGTCGTGAGCGTGCCGAAGTTGTCGTTGTCGAGATTCTGATAGCAAAGGTCGCCGCCGTTACAGTCCTGGTCGATGCTATCGCCGACGATTTCGGCGGCGCCCGGGAATATGGTCGGATTGCTGTCGTTGCAATCGCCGCTCACCGGCGCTTCATTGAAATCCGCGCAGTCGAGATCCGCGGACAGCACCGTCGTGAAATTGCCGAAGTTGTCGTTGTCGGAATCCTGATAGCAACTCTCCATGCCATCGCAGTTCTGATCGATGCCGTCGCCGGTAATCTCGATCGCGAAGGGGTTGATCGCCGCACTCGTGTCGTTGCAGTCGCCGGGCGCCGTCGCTTCGAACGCGTCGAAGCAGTCACCGTCGGTGGACGTCACGATCGTGGTCGTACCGAAGTTGTCGTCGTCGAGATCCTGGTAACACAATTCGGTGCCATTACAGTCTTGGTCGATGCTGTCGCCGGCGATCTCGATCGCCGCCGGGTTGATCGAGGCGTTCGAGTCATTGCAGTCGCCGGGCACCGTCGCTTCAAACGCGTCGAAGCAGTCGACGTCGAGAGAAGTCACGATCGAGGGCGAGCCGAAGTTATCGTTGTCGAGGTCCTGATAACACGACTCGGTGCCGTTACAGTTTTGATCGATGCTATCGCCGACGATCTCGATCGCGGCAGGATTGATCGTCGCATTCGAGTCGTTGCAGTCCAAATTGTTGGACGACTCGCCCGGATCCGCGCAATCCATGTCGGCCGATGAGATCACGACCGTACTGCCGAAAGTGTCGAGATCGAGATCCTGAAAGCAACTCGTGCCGGGCCCGACCGGGCTCGGCCCGAGCGGGAGCGCCGTCGGTTCGTAGAGCGCGAGCGGCACGAGCGGCCCGGCGCCAAAGTTGCTTGAACACCACGCGAGCAACCGCGCCGCCGTCGGCGTACCGGCGAATCCCGGAGTACTCCACATCACGATCGCCGCGAACACTGCGATGCCACGAAACATCCCACACATCCTCTCGCTCGCCCGAAGACGCGCAGGTCGAAGACCATCGACAGGCAGCGATCTCGAGCACACTTCCAGTTGCATGTTATTGAGCCCCAGGCGAATTCCCTCGAACGTGCAAATCCTAACGAAGGGCAGGGGCTTTTCCTACTCGCAAGGCTTTTCCCGCAGGTTCTTGTAAACCACCAAGGAGCTCACTAACGTCGTGGCACGCGCCGACGGGTATTGCCTCTCGCCAACAAGGCAAGTTGATGTCGCGGAACACCGCGGTAACGTTCCTCGTCGCCGAGAGCTGCGCCATCGCCGTGTGGTGGTTGGGCCTCGTCGTCTATCCGCAATGGCGTGTCCATTTCAACGTGCCGGACGCGCCAGACATGAGTTTGCTCGCGTTTGCTTTCGGTGATCTTGGGCTGTTGTTGCCGACGGCGGTGGTCGCCGCAGTCGGCATCGGGCGTCGCGAACCGTGGGGATGGTGGTGGCTTCTCGTCCACACCGGGGCTGCTGCTTACGCGACGCTTTACACGCTCGGTGTGTTTTTTTTCAGTCGCGGGGAATCGTGGGCCGGCGCTGCCGCGATGCTGCCGATGCTCACCGGACTCGTCTGGATCTCGTGGGGCTCGCGGCCGAATGCCTCGGTGCACGAAGTCTGCGGATTACTCGGTCGCGTCGCTTCCGACCCAAGTCCGCGCGTCAATGCGCTCAAAACGGCGGCGCAGATCGTCGTAATTTGGGGCGTTTTTCTGTTTCTGATCCCGTGGCTTTGCTGGCGCCTCGAACAACACTTTGGGTTCGAAGGGTGGCAGTTCGGCGGCACAGTCAAGAACTGGTTTGCGGTGGCGCTCTTTGCTTGTGCGAGTGTCGTGGGGTTGTCGAGCAGCTACGTCATGGTGCGCTACGGCGAGGGGACGCCATTCCCGTTCGATGCCGCGCGTCGGCTGGTCGTGCGTGGTCCGTACCGCTTCGTGCGGAACCCAATGGCGTTGGCCGGCATCCTGCAGGGAGTGAGCGTCGCGGTGTTCTTAGGTTCACCCTTCACGATTGCGTACGCACTCGCCGGTGCGCCATTCTGGAACTACCTCATTCGACCATGGGAAGAGCGCGATCTCGAGCGTCGACTCGGCGCCGAATATCGCGCGTACCGCGACGCTGTGAACTGCTGGTGGCCACGGCGCCGACCCTTCGTAACGGAGGCACGCACATAACCATCGACGATTTCAGCCGCGAGCCTCCCTTTGATTGGGGCCGGACCTCGAGCGACTACGCGACGCATCGGCCGGGGCCGCCCGCGAGCTTCTATCAAATGCTCGCGGCGCTCGGCATCGGAACGGCGGGACAAGCCATCGTCGACTTAGGAACCGGCACCGGCTTGTTGGCGCGCGAGTTTGCGCGGCGGCGGTGCAAGGTCGTCGGGATCGACGTGTCGCCGCAGCAAATAGCCGCGGCGAAGTCGCTCGTCAGCCAGGCAGACGACATCGAGTTTCGCGTCGCACCCGCTGAAGCGACGGACTTGCTGTCCGCGAGCTTCGATGCGGTGACCGCAAACCAGTGTTGGCACTATTTTGATGCGCCGCGGGTGAGCGCGGAAGTTCGCCGACTCCTCAAGCGCGAGGGCGTGCTCGTCGTCTCTGGATTCAACTGGCTGCCGCGACTCGACGGCGTCGCGGGCGCGATGGAGAAACTCGTGCTGCGCTTCAATCCCGCGTGGTCCGGCGCCGACTGGGACGGCGCCGTCGATCCATTCCCCGCCTGGGCGCGCAGTGACTTTCATCTGAAAGGGTTCTTCGTCTACGACGAACCGATCCCATTCACGCGCGACTCCTGGCGTGGCCGCATCCGCGCTTGCCGCGGCACCGGAGCGACACTACCGCCCGACGAAATCGCGCGCTTCGACGCCGAACACGCGGCGCTATTGGAGTCACTCGTGCCACAATCGTTCACGGTGCTGCACCGGATTTTCGCGCACGTACTCGTGCCGGCGCGTTGACCTGAATTCGACTTTCAGCTCAGCCGCTTGCTCGGCGAAGCCAGGGAACGAAGTAGGGCACGCGTCTCTGATACTCGCGAAATAGCTCGCCGTGGTATCCGACGTAGCGCGCTTCCTTCCGCAACGGACCTAGCACGCAGTAACCGGTCCAAACGACGGCGAGCACAAGTCGGTCGAGGGACCAAGTGGGGCCAGTCCACAGCGTCAGCGCATAGGCGAAGTAGACCGGTTGGCGGCAAAACGCGAACGTTCGCTGTGTCGGCAACGGACCGAACTTTGGTTTGCGGCCGCGGAAGAGCGCCCACCAGCCCATCGCGCCCGTTTGACTGGCAAGGCCGGCATCCAACATCGTCTGACCGAGCAACACCCAGGACAGCGCATAGGCGACGCAACTCACGACGAACAGCGAACCACTCGGTGTCCAGCGCGGGCCGCAGAGTGGCGACCAAGCGCAGAAAGTTACAAGTAGTTGCCACGACGCAAACGTCGCGAAGATTGTCGAGAAAAGTGTGCCTCCCCAGCGACCGGCCAATTGAGAGGCGACGCGGCGGCCCGGCTGTGACAGCATCCACGAATGCAAGAGTGGAAACTGACAGACCAGCAACAAGTCGACGATCCACGCGCTCGCTCCGGTCAACGTGCCGAAGCCGTGCGTCATGCCCGAATAGAGTCCGATCACCATCGCGCCGACACCCAGCGCAAAAGAACCGTGGCAGAGTGCTCCGAGCAAGAGCGCGACGACGCGGTGCATGTTCGCCTCATCGTTTTCGCAGCAGGGCGCTGTACGCCACTGCCAAGTGTTTGCTATCGGCGAGTTGAATCGCACGCCGGCGCAGGCTGGCCCAGACGCGCGGCCGCTCACCCATGAGATGCTGAACGGAGAGTCCGACGCTCGCGCCGAAGTCGCGCAGCTCGTCCGGGCGAATGAACATTCGCGAATCGTGCGTGCCACGTGGTATGAATCCGAGTCCTTCACCGATCCATATCGCGACGACGTGCGCCAGCACTGTCCGGTGAATCGTGCTCACGTAGATCCAGCCACCGACTTTGACGAGTCGTGCGGCTTCCGTGATCACCTGCTGCCAGTCGGCCACGTGCTCGAGCACATCGGCGAGCACGATGCCATTGGCGAGTTCGCTCGAGAGTGGCAGTTGTCGCGCATCGGCTTGAATGAGCGACGGGCGTCGTCGCGCGTCGCTCGCAAAGTGGCAATGCGCGGCGTGCAAGCTTGGCGCACTCAAATCGACGCCGATAACCTCGGCGCCGAGTGCGCTCAGCGTGGCGCAGAAGAATCCACCGCCACAACCGATGTCGATCACGCGGCCCCTGCCCGCTTCGTTGCCCAACCATCTCGAGAGCAGGTCCTCCCGATACCGGTGCACCGATCGCAAACTGCGGAACGCACCGCTATCGGTGCGCCACCACTCGTCGGCGTGGCGGTCGTAAATCGTCGGTTCGGCGTGGCTCTGGTCGGTGGGGATGGACGACATGAGTCAACTCGCTAACAACGGTGGATGGAGGTGCGGAGAAGACAAGGCCACTCGGATGAGTGGACTCATTTGAAAGACGGGTCGGGCGAGGCGATCACTGATCGCCGGGAACCGGCGGATCAAACCAGGGACAATCGTGCGCACGGTTGCACTGCAACCGATGCAACGGAGGAACCTCGTCAGCGATGCGTAGGGGCTCGTCACGGCGCGCAACTCGCGTTCGTATTTGCGCTCGGCAGCGCCGCTCGTGTCGCCAGCGAGTCGCGCGATCACCGCTGATGCGACGAGTGTTCCGCTCATGACCGCCAGCGTCATTCCGCATCCAGCGATGGGATCGAGAATCTGCGCTGCGTCTCCCACCAAGAACACTCCATCGCGCGCCATTGCAATCGTGCGCGGCGCGCGGTGCGGGTAGATAGCGGGCTCGGCTTCGGCGACCGCGCCCGCCGGAAGCGCGCCGGCTCGGCGCAAGACTGCATCGAATTGTTCGCCATCTCGCAGCGTCCGCACCCATTTCTCGGAACCGAGGAGCGCCACAGACAGGCGGCCGTCCCGGAGTGGCGTGGAATAGATCTCCGCTTTGTGCAGAAAGTCGAGTCGCACTTTGCGCGGCGACTCGCCGCACAGCACATAGCGTCGGCGCGCACCCCAGCGCCCGCGCGGCGGTCCAACCTCGAGGCTAGCCGCGCGGCGGATGCTCGAGTGCGCGCCGTCCGCGCCGATGACAATCGGCGCGGTGAATGCCGCTCGCGAGCTGCCGACGGAGTAGTGATCAGCACATCGCTCGAGCCCGACGGCGGTCGTGCCGGCGAGAAACCGCACGTTCGGCACGGTCCCCAAGTGTTCGCGCATGCGGTCCGACAGTGCGCGGCGATCGATGCCGACGCCTTCCGCTCCGGCGGGAAAACCCCAAGCTACGCGCGCGCCGTTCGGCATGCGAAAGTCGAACCCCGTGAAGGGGGCGGCCAAACTCGTGATGGGACCGATGACTTCTTCCAGAATGCGGCGACCGGCCGGCTGTAACCCTTCACCACAGACTTTGTCGCGCGGCTCTGCGGCGGCGTCGACGACCAACACGCGAAGTCCCGAACGAGCGAGTAACGATGATGCGATCGTGCCAGCGATGGATGCCCCGACCACGATCACATCCGCATCGTGGGTTGTGCCGATTGCGTTCATTGCAACTCCTCGCGTTGAAAGATCGCGTCACCATCCGCACTCGACAGGCGCAGACGTCGACCACCTGCTTCGGCGCGCAGCGCCGGGCTCCCGTCGCCGAGATCGAGTTGGCCGTCCGCCAGCGACCACGACCCGCTCAAGGTCTGAAACTCGGCGCCGCGGTCACCCGTGATAAGCGCCGCCCCAGTGAACCGCTGATCGGCGGCAAAGTAGTAGTAGAGCCGCAACACCGTCTCGGCCCCGGGACCGCGCACCGATTCAGAAGCCCAGAAACCGCGCAAGTGCGATTCCTCAGCGGTCCGCCACACTTGTTCGATGGCGCCGCGTCGCACGGCGCGCTGCTCGACATCGATGACGTTTGACGGAATGCACCCGGCGGGCGCAACCGTCAGGAGCAGAATCGAGCCCTGGACCAGCATCCGTTGCGTCGCATTCACGGCGCCGCCGCTTTCGACAGTGCGCCAACAGCCCGCGCCTTGAGCGCGATCCACACGTTGATCTCGTCCTGCATTTCGATGAGGCCGAGCTGACTCGGCACCGGCACTTCATAGTCGGACAGCTTGAGCGGTGCATTGCCCTCGACGCTGAGGCGCAGGCTCTCGTCGAGAGCCAGCCGCACGGGAATCTCAAAGTCTCGGGTCTTGCCGCGGATCGTCATGAGTCCACGCGCGTTGCCGAGCAAAGTGCGCCGTTCGAGGTCGACGGACGTCGCCGTCAGACCTTGGAGATCGAACTGCAGCTCCGGGAACTGCGGGGTCGCGAGGTGTTCGCGCAGGGCGTCATTGCGACCGGTGATGCCGGTATCAAGTTGCGACGCCGCCGCCGAGATCATGCCGCTCGCGTGGCGCGTCGGGTCGACGAGGCTGAGGGCGAAGTTTCCTCGTACGTCCGATGTGACACCGGTGAAATCATGGAGCGTACTCTTGGCGTCGAAACCCACGCGCGACAACGAGGCGACGACTTCAAATCGGTTTACCGTGGTGTAGTCGAAACTATTGGAAGGCAACTGGAACGACAAGAAGCGGCGCGGCGCTGGGGCGTCCGCGACGACTGCCGGCGCCGACTCCGTTGCCGCGGACGACGGTGAAGCACGGCCCGAATCGGCGACCGACGGCGGAGGCGCTGCGACGACGTGCGGACCCAGCAGTGAGTCCGCCAGCGCTTCGAAATTCTTGGCGAGCGATTCCGAGAGCGCGGCCAAATCGGTGCGCACCGTGCGCAAGTCCTCTTCAACATTGGCGAGCGTCGGGTCCGGCGCTGGCGAGCCAGCGCCAATCGTCGTGATCGTGAATTGCACGCGCTGGCTCGTAAGAAACCACGCACCGACACCCGCCCCGACGAAACCGATGAGTGCAAGCCAACCGATCCAGTTCATGAGACGCGACAAAACATCACCTGCTTTCGAATCGTAGGAGGCGGAACGGAAGTCACTGCCAGCGCAGCAACAGTGTTTGGCCGACGAAGCCAGGGCCAAATCCCAACATGAGCCCAGTGTCACCCGCGACGGCGCTGGCGATCACGCGCTCGAGAATGTAGAGCACCGTGGCGCTCGACATGTTGCCGTGCTCACGCAACACCGACTTTGAGAATTCGAGATCGCCGCCTTGCGCGCGCACGAGCGATTCCGCGCGTTCCAGAATCCGAATCGAACCGGGATGGAAGACAAAGTGATCGACGTCGGCGCAAGCGACGCGATTGCGTTCGAGGAAGGGCAGCACGATGTTTTCGAAGTGTTCGCTGATCGCGTCCGGCACTTTGCGGTCGAGCACGATGTGGAAACCGGTATTGCGCAACTGGTAACCCATGAGCCAAGTGGCATCGGGGAAGTTGTACATTGCTTTGTCGAGAATCGCCGGTCGAACCTCGTCGGTTCGGCCTAGGATCGCGCAGGCCGCGCCATCCGCGAAGATGGCGGTTGAAACCAGATTAGCCATGTCGAGATCGCCGAGTTGCAGCGTCAGCGATGGCATCTCAACTGCGACGATCGCGACTTTCTTGTCGGGATGCGCTTGCAGATAGTCGGTCGCGTACATGAGCGCAGAAGTGCCGCCGGCGCATCCCATCTGCAACACGGGGAGGCGCTGTACATCGCGGCGCATGCGAAAGTGGTTGATCAAGTGCGCGTCGAGCGACGGAATCATGTAGCCCGTGCAACTCACAGTGATCAAGAAGTCAATTTGTTGCGCCTCGATCTTCGCCGCCGCCAGGCCGCGCGCGAAAGCTTGCGCGCCGAGCTCCAGGGCGCACTCCACGAACGAGTTGTTCTTGTCCTCGAAGCTGCGCGGCCTAAAGATCTCTTCGATCGGCAAAACGCAGCCACGGCGCTCGATCTCGGCGGCCGCGAAGATGCGCTGCAATCGCTTGAAGCTCACGGTGCGAGCGCCGAGCCAGCGTTCGATGTACGGCAGAATCTCGGCTGTTGCGTATTGATAGCGTGGCGGACAACTCGTGCACGCAAGTATTTTTGGTCGTGGGGTCGGCAACATGTTTTGACGCGCGCTGCGCTCCTGAACGGCGTTCGCGGTTAGTCCCAGCCAATTGGCTAGCCAACCCGTCGTTGAAACGCGCAACGGATGCCACCGGCGACTCGCCCGGAGGGTGGGGCGTCACGCGACAGCCGACTCGTTTGGCGAAGTGGCTGTTGAGTCGCCGGTGCGTTCCTTTCGCACGGCAATTGGCAATTTCTAGGCCATGCTGTCGCGCACGGTCGCGAACCGCAGCCGACGGCGAGAATGCGTTTCGGGGCCGATGGGACGTGCAAGAACTACAAGCGGGTGTGGAAGCTTCTGCAATCTGACGCGACGAGCGAGATTCATTCAGCCAGGTCGACGCGACTCGTCGACCGGCGGCTCTTTATAGGAATTGAGTTTGTTGTAGAGCGTCTTGAGCGCGATCCCGAGTTTCTCGGCGGCGTCCGTCTTATTGTCGCCGCTGAGTTTCAGCACGCGCAAAATATGATCGCGTTCGACATCTTCCAGGCGCAGGCTGCGACTGCCGGTTTCGCGAGGGGTTTCTGCGCCCAGGCATTGCTCGAGCGACTGCGCGGTGATCTCCGCGCCTTCGAGAAAGATGAGTACGCGTCGCACGCAGTTTTCTAGCTCGCGCACATTGCCGTGCCACGGACACGACAGCAACACCGCTTCAGCTTCGGCAGTCAGCCGAATCGTTTCGCGCCGCGCACCGCCGTACTTGCGGATGAAGTGGCGCGTGAGCGGCAGAATATCCACGGGTCGTTCGCGCAGCGACGGCGCGCGTAGCTCGACAACGTTGAGCCGATAGTAGAGATCTTCGCGGAAGCGGCCAGCGGCAAGCGCTTTCTTCAGGTCTCGATTGGAGGCGGCGATGATTCGCAATGCGACATGCAGATTCTCGGTGCCGCCGACCCGCCGGTACTCGCCGAATTGCACAAAGCGCAACAGCTTCGCTTGAATCTGCTCTTCGACCTCGCCAACTTCGTCGAGAAAGAGCGTGCCGCCGCGCGCGAGCTCCAGCAATCCAACCTTGCGCTTCAGTGCGCCGGTGAAGGCGCCTTTTTCGTGACCGAAGAGTTCGCTTTCGAGCACCGGCGTTTGCAGCGCAGCGCAGTTGATGGCGACGAAGGCTTCATCGCCGACCGGCGACCGTCGATGGATCTCGCGCGCGATGAGTTCTTTCCCGGTCCCCGATTCGCCGCTGATGAGTACAGGCACGTCGATCGCTAGTGCGATTTTTTCGATGCGCGCTTGTAGCTCCGTCATCTCGGGGCTGTCACCCACCATGCGCATTTCCGGCGCGCCAGCGCCCAAGTAGCTGCGCAGCGCGCGGCGATCCGCCAACGCATCGGAGCGTTCGATCGCTTTCTCGAGGAGCAGTTGCAGCTCCTCGATCTTGCACGGTTTCGTGAGATAGTCATAGGCGCCGGCCCGCATCGCCTCCAGCGCCGTCTCGATGGTGGCGTGACCGGTGAGCATGATCACCTCTAACTGCGGGCGAATGCGTTTCACATCGCGCAGCGCGGCGATTCCGTCACGACCGGGCATGCGGATGTCGAGCAGCAGCGCATCGAACTCGTCGTGCTCGATTTTCGCGAGCGCGCCGTCGGCGTCGTGCGCGCACGAGGTTTCGAAGCCGAGTCGACCGAGTTCCGCGGCCAACAATAGCGCGAAGTTCTTTTCGTCATCAACGATTAAGACTCGTCGCCCCATGCCTCGCCCTTCGTGAATCAAACCGCGTGCTCCATCGGCAGTCGAATCGTAACGACCGCGCCCATCCGCAAGCCAGCGCTCTCGATGGAAATGCCGCCGCCATGACGCTCGGCGATCGTGTGCGACAGTGCAAGCCCAAGGCCGGTGCCCTTGCCCGGTTCCTTCGTCGTAAAGAACGGCTCGAACAGCTCCGAGGCGCGCTCGGGCGCGAAGCCGATGCCGGTATCGCGGCAGATCAGCGTGGCGTCGGCGCCGACCGTCGCGATGTGCCATTCAATGCGCCGCGGCGCTTCCGGTTCGACCTGCGTCCGCTCCTGAATCGCGTCGATCGCGTTGCGCGACACATTATAGAGAAGCTGTCGAATGGCCGCGGAGTCGACGCTGGCGAAGAGCGCGCCATCTTTCGCTTCCACCGTGAACGCCAAATCTTGCGTTTCACCGCTCGCCGCGAGC
This sequence comes from Planctomycetota bacterium, assembly GCA_046154185.1. Lineage (GTDB taxonomy): Bacteria > Planctomycetota > UBA8108 > UBA1146 > JAJFFE01 > JBJXGE01. The sequence continues at coordinate 60,290 of JBJXGE010000043.1, read as the reverse complement.
AATTCGGCGATCTCGCGGGCCAGCGCCACGAGGTCAACACGCTCACGCGTTCCGGCCGGCTGCTGGCGGGAGAAGTCGAGCAGACTCTGTGTGATCTTCTTGACGCGGAACGACTCGTTCTCGATGAGTCGCAAATAGCGTACGAACTCGGCTTCGCCCACGTTCGCGCCGGGCGACTCGGTAAGGCGCCGGCGCAGCGACTCCGCGCACCCGGCGATGGTGGCGAGCGGATTGTTGACTTCGTGCGCCACGCCCGCAGCGAGCGTCCCGAGACTCGCGAGCTTTTCCTTTTGCACGAGCGCATGCGTGCGGCGCGCGACTTCGCTTTCGAGGTGCTGCGAAAACTCGCGCAACTGCCGATTCCGCTCCACGAGCTCCGTTGTTTGCGTGCGCAAGAGCGTGTCGGCGCGCCGGACGATCCACCAAAGCACAAGGAAAAGCGACAAGCAACCGATCGTGGTGTAAGCCGCGACGCGAAGCTGCGCGAGGCGCACGGCGTGATTCACTTCTTTGATGTCTTGATACGCCTCGATCACGTTGCTGACCACGGAGGCATCGGAGTTTGATCCGGCGAGCGAACGAATGGGGACATAGGTCTCGAGGAGTTCGCCTTGGGCGCCTTGCTGTTCGATGTCGAGCGGCGCGCCGCGCTCGAGCACCGCCCAAGCAATCTCGCCGCGCACCGCTTGCCAATACAGCTCGTTGGACCCTGGCGTCTTGTGGCCGATGTGCTCGGGTCGAGTCGAGAACAAGATATTGCCCTCGTGGTCGAACAAGTAAACGTTGATCAGATGAAAGCTCGTCGCCACCTTTCGCACCAGTTGATCGACTTCCGCAAGCTGCCGCGGATCGCTCAAGTCGATGGCCTCGCCGCGGGCGAGGCGCGGCGCCACGTAGTCTTCCAGCAGGTCTTTCTGCAGGTGACGGATAATGTCGACGACGTTGTCGCGCGCAGCCGTGAGCAGATCGCGACGAATCTCAACGGACGCGATCGCAGCGAGCGCGACTGCGACCACGGCGATGGTCGTGAAACTCGCCGTGACGATGTAGCGTCGGAGTGGAAAGTGCCGCGCCTCAATCATCGCGATCGCTTTCCGACAGAAGTCGCACGGCGCCGGTCGGAGTTCCATCGACTCCGCTCGTCACCCAGATTTTGCGCGGCACGATTGGTAATCCTTGCGCGTCGATCCGCGCGGCTTCGGAGCTTGCGGCCGCAGCGAGCGGCCAGTGAGGTTCACGATAACGCAAGTACGCGAACTCTTCATCGGCGTAAACGCGATGCGTACCAAAGTCGAGTTTGGGCTGCGAGGCGAGTTGTTGCCAGGTGTTGCGCATCGCCAAACCTTGCGCGCGGGTGCGGAGACTCGCATGAGTCGCGAGTGTGAGTAACAGCAATAGCCCAATAAGCGCGAGCGTGCGCGGCAAGCCGCGGGCGATTTCGGCGCCGGCGAGCGGAAGCGCGAGGAGCGCGGGTGGCAACACGTGGCGCGCGTGAACTGGGTTTTGCGCCGCCAGCAACCAGCAGATCGTTGCGCCGCCGCTCACGACGAGCGCGCATCGCAATCTCGCAGGGAGCTCGCGAGTCGCACGCGCGCCCGCGAGCGTGAGTAGCACTAGGAGGATTGGTGTGTAGGAGTATTGCCAGCCGGAGAGATTGCCGTCGCCAGAAATCGGTTCGAGGAGCCAATGCCGGACGACGAGTTCCGGCCACGAAGCGGCGTTGGGCGCGACGGCCGCGAGGAGCGGCGCACCCCAGCGCGAGAAGTGACCCGCAAGAAAGCGGGAACCTTCCGCGAGCAAGACATCAGAACCGGCAAGAGCGATGAACGGCAAGATCCAACTTGCGACGCCGACGCCAAACCCCAAGCACGCCCGCCGGCGATTCGTTGCGCCAGCGAGGAGCGCACACCACGTGAACGCGCTCGGTCGAACGCCGAGCGCCAAACCCAAGATCAAACCGCCGAGGAAAGGGCGCGGCGCGTTGCGAAAGCAGAGCGCGAGTGAGGCCGCGAGGAATGGCAGGAAGATCGCGTCGCTGCCGATTGCGAGCGATTGTCCGACGAGGTACGGCGCGCTTGCCGTGACCGCGAAGGCCGGAACGCGTGCGCGCGGCGTCAACACGCTCGCCACGATCAACGCGGCGACTAGAGTGCCGACGACACTCAGTGCTTGATAGGCGTAGCCGCCAGGCAGCAGCGAACTGCGGGCGAGCAGCACGGCGAGCGGATAGCCGGGGAAGTGCGGCGAATAATCGAGTACGTCGAAGCGATCGAGCGCGCGGACAAAGTGAACTTCATCGGCGGAGCGCGGTTCGCCGGTCATCCCAATTAGTCGTACCGCCAACGCGACCGCCACGAGGAGCAGCAATTGCCAGCGCTCAACGCGACGAGAAGTGGTACTCGAGCTGCAGGAAGAATCCATCGTTCGCAATGTCATCACCGCGTTCCCAGCTCAACAGCGTTTCGGTTTTGAGCCGCAGGTTTTGCAGTATGACCCAATTGAGGCCGAGCGCGACGCGGCGCACGTCGAGAAAATCGCGCTCTCGCGAGTTGGCGTCGAGCTCGTCGTAGCGGATCACTGCCTCGATCGCGTGCAACGCTGGGCGATGGAACGGCACACGCCGCAGCAGCTCGACGTACCACCCGTGTCGTGAGAAGTCGACGCCGGTCGCAGGCAATTGCTCGACGTTGCCGGCGACGATTTCGGCGCGAACATGGAACAAGTCGCGTTGCCACAGGAAATCGAGGCCGCCGAGATCCAGCCGATTGTGCCGCTCGGCGCGTTCGAACCAGGTCAAGAGCCCAGAAACGCCGAGTTCGATCGACGGCAGCGGCTTGACGGCGAGTCGACCCGCGAACTGCAAGTCGTCGGAAGCCTGCAGCAAATTGTCGGGCCGATCATCGCGGTCTGGACCGCGGAGTCCACGCGTCACCGCAAGTTCGCCCTGCACTTCCCGGAGCGCGCCCAACGGGCCACCACCGCGCAGGAATACCCCGACGTCCGAATAGGAGCCGGGGAAGATGCGTCGAAAGGGCGAAGGCCGATCGACGAGCGGATTCGTCGAGGGAGAGTAGAAGCGCCGCTCGATGCCGAATGGGATGTAATCGAGTCCGAGCTTGAGTGCGCCGTTCGCGGCGGGAATCTCACGAGCGATGTAGAGTTGATCGAGTTCGACCAGACCTTCCTTGCCGTCGAGCTCTACTTCGATGACGAAATTGTACCGTGGATAGAACTCCCAGAACGCGCTGAGCGCCGGGCTCAACGTGTGCAAGAAGCTTCGGTCATACCGGTCGACGTTTTGTTTGTTCTCGAATCGTCCGAACGTGACATCGGCGCGCCCACCGATGCGGATTCTGCGCCAGTCGAACGGTCGGACCGCGAGGTCATCGAGCTCGAAGAATGGGTTTTGCGCGGGCGGGTCCGCCACCTCCGGCGAGGTGGATTGCGGCGGCGGCGCGTCGAGCGCTTGTTGGAGCGATGCGTCGTCCTGCTGACCGACTCTCGCGGGTGTCGCTGGGATATCAGTCACCGATCCCGCGAGTTGCCAGACGAGTATCACGATGCCGATCATCGCCGCTCCCCAGCCGGGCGACTCGGAGGCGGAGTTCCCGACGGGGGAATTCCTGGTGGCGCTACCGGCGGAGCGGCGCCGCCGACTTCGAAGTCGGTGAAGACTTCTCGCAACACGCGCTCCAGTTGCGCGCTGAGTTCGCGGGCGCGCGCGACGTTTGGCTGGCGCTCGCCGAGGCCGAATAAGCCCGCGGAGCCGACGCTTCGCTTGAGCTCGTCGAGTGTGTCGACGATTTGTTTGTGGCGCGTTTGCTTTTGCGTCTCATCGGCGCGCCGCACGGCGTGCGCGAGGATCTCTTCATAGTAAATCGCGACGCTGTCGATGCGCACGCGTGCAGCGACGCCATTCTTCAGCTCATCCCGCAGGTTCGAGGCGAGTTTTATGCGAAGCGATTGAAAGGACAGTTCGACCAGCGCGTAGGCGAAGAGTCGCGCGTCTTTCGCCTTGCGCGCGCTCTCGAGCTTCGTGGTGAGATCGACGCCGAGTGTTTTCTTTGTCTCCTCGATCGCAGGACCGAGCGCGGCGAGCGCGTCGTCGAGCTTTTCCCACTCGCCGTCGCGCGCGCGGCGAATCGCTTCCTTCGTATTGGGTACCAGCGGATCTTGGTCCCGTTGATAGCCGTAGGATTGCGCGTGGGCGTCGCGCAGCGACGCGGTCAGGCAGAGCCCGAGCATCGCCGCTGCGGTCGCCCCAAAAACTCGACGACCCAATCGTTGTCTCCTCAGTTTCACGCGCGCCGTTCTCGCTGTCGCAGGCGGCGCTGTCAACTGTCGGCGCCGATGCGCTCCTCAAGAAGAGATGCTGCTTCGAGGGGCGCGCGCGCGCCGCGGTCCTCGTCGATGGACTCGATCACCAGTCCAAGCATGCGGCGCGCGGCGTTCACGCCGTCGGCGAGCGCGCGATCGAGGAAGATATAGCTGAACTGCCCTTGCCGCCCTACGCTGATGAAGTGGGGGATCTCGCCAAGCTCGGCGAGCGCCGTGCGCGCTTGCGAGCGCGCGCCGTTTCGGTATATCGGATAGGCGCTGGGTTCGTTGACGCGAAAAGCGAAGAGCGGCGCGGAAGTCTCGATGCCCGCGCGTCGCAATTCGGTACGCGCGAGCGCAACCTCGTCGGCGAGCGGCGGCGGCGCGGACACGCCATCCCAGGGGATTTCGAGTTGGAGTGAACCGCGGCCGCTCGGCGTCAGCTCCGGACTGCGCGCCGCCGGCACTTGCAGGCGTGTGAAAAAGGTCCGGGGATCCGGCTGGTAGAGCCACGTCGCGTCAAGGGCGATCGGATCTTGGAAAGCGAGGTTGAGAAATCTCAGTCCCCGCATCGGCAGATCGGCTGTCTGCGGCGCGGGCTTCGGCGTGAGCGTGTCGCGGAGTGCGGCGAGCGGAACCGTGGAGATCACACCATCCACCTCGACGCTCGCCGTTTGATCGCCGTCATTGAGTTGGGCGCGAAAACCGCGACTCGCCGGTGCGAGAGTTGTCACGTGAGTTGCGAGTCGCAGTTCGCCGCCGCGCCGCACGAATTCGTTCGTGTAGTGCTCGGCGATTTCGCCGATGCCGAGACGCGGATAAAGAAATCGCACGGCGATCGTGCGCGGTGGGCGCGCCGAGGCGAAGAGCGCATGTCGTAGGAATCCGCCAAGCGTCGGGATCGAAAATCGCTGCGGAGCCCACTCGGCGGACATCTGCTCGGGCGGCAGGCCCCAAAGTTTGCGCGTATAGCCGGCGAAAACTCGCTGGTAGAGATAGTCGCCAAAGCGGCGTCGAAGCCAATCGGCGAGCGTCGTGTCATCGGCGTCTCCGAAACTCCCGCGCGCGCGCGCGGACAGGTAGGACGCGAGCGCGCGCAGGTTGGCAAGCGGTCCGAGTTTTTGCAGCAGGTCGCCGATCGCGAGCGGATACGCGATGCGGGTGCCGTCCAAAAGCACAAAGCTTTTCCGCTCGCGGAGCAGCAGCCGATCGCCGAGCAGCGCTTCAATGCGCGCGAGCACCCACGGAATAGCCGTGATGAAACGGTGGCCGCCCCGATCGAAACGAAACCCGTCGCGCTCGCTCGTGCGGAGGAGCCCACCCGTCTCGCGTTCACTCTCGACGAGCAACACGCGCGCGCCGCGCTCGACCAACTCGAGCGCCGCCGCCAGGCCGCAGATGCCGGCGCCGAGCACGAGGACGCGAGGCGTGCGGGCTGCTATCGTGGCGCGCGGCCATTCGTAGATCATCGTGGCGTCAGCTTCAGAAAGGCGCAAAATCAAGAAAAAGCGAGCACGCCGCGAGCATATCTCCCACACTGAGTATCGCACAGTGCAACTCTGGAGAGCCGGAGTGATGAAGGGGAGGAGTGTCGTGCCAATTACAGCAGGCCATAGACGTCACACTTTCCGGCGGCGCTTGATCGCAGTGATTGTCGGAATTTCTTTGTTGCTGATCGTTGGCGCGTATTCGTTGCTTGTAGAGAGAAGTCCGCTACGCGGCGAAGGACTAGTAATAGCGTCAGTGACCTACATGGTTGCATGGCCAAGATTGACACTGTGCGATTCAGGCGCTTCAGCGTGGCTGAGTCGCTACTTTGGTTTCTTTCGAGCATCCAAACTTCCGATTAGTGAATTCGAACTGCTGCAAGTTTGGAGCGACGGAGTTGTTCGCGTCTGGGCTGGAGTCGACGATAACGGACAGCCCACGTATCGGTGCGGTCGACTCGCGCGAGAGGAACTGAGTGAATTTGAATCGCGCATCGCGAATTGCGGGGTTTGGAGCGGAGAAGCACAACGGGAACTGTGTTCGCTGTGCGAGTCGTGCTGACCATGAAAGTGATGAACGGACCGGACTCACGGAAATTGTTGACGACCTACTTGCAAGGAATTGACTCAGGCGGGCCGCCCGATGCCGATTGCATGACGATGCCCTCTACGTGGCTGAACCGCGACCGAGCGTCGGAGGAAGCCGGCGATTTCATCCGCGACTGGGGCGAATTGGAGAGAGTGCTGCGCGAGAGTGCGGCAGTGTGGATGTCGCGAGAGTCGTTCCGACTTGTGCAGGACTGAGGATGGTCACGAACCGAACCCAGCGGGCCAGATGTCTCATTGCGCGCGGGCGCGATTCGCTCCGGCCGAACAGGTACTTGGCCTGTGCCGAATCGCGCCTCCCGAGTACATTCGTCATCGTTTTCTGTGAGGGGCGAGCGCGACGGACGAGGGGGACTCGCGGTGGCACAGGCAGGTGCGCGACCAACGGTGGCCCTTTTCGTCACTTGCCTCGCGGAGAGCTATTACCCGCGCAGCCTCATCGCGATCGTGAAAGTGCTCGAGCACCTGGGCTATCGCGTCGAGTTTCCGGAAGCGCAGACTTGTTGTGGGCAGCCGATGCACAACAACGGGCTCGCGGCGGACGCGGCGCGGCTCGCGCGTCGCATGCTGGAAATCTTCGCACCGTATGAATACGTCGTGACGCCGTCGAGTTCGTGCGCAGCGATGGTGTGTGAGCACTATCGCGAGGCGCTGGAGGCGGACGCGGCCGACGTTGCAGCCGCGGCGAATCTCGCGCGCCGCACGTACGAATTCGGCGACTTTCTGACGCGCGTGCATCGCGCAAGTCTGAGTGAGCTTGGCGTGAAGTGGCCGGGCGCTGTGACCTATCACTATTCGTGCCACGCGCGCGGTCACGCGACGACTAAGACGGTGCCAGCGCTCCTCGCCGAGATCCCGGAACTCGAATACACCGCACTCGAGAACCTGGAACAGTGTTGCGGCTTCGGCGGCGCCTTCATGGTCAAGTACCCCGGCATCTCGAATGAACTCGTGCACGACAAAGTGGCGGCGATCCGCGCGACCGGTGCGTGCACCGTCGTCAGTAACGATGCCGGCTGCACGATGAACATCGCGGGCGCCTGTCATCGCGCGGGGCTCGCCGTCGAGTTCAAGTCGCTGGCTGAGATTATTGCCGAAGGGCTCGGGCTCCTCGATCGTGAGGAACGCGCTTGACGAGCGAACGCCTCTTGCACCCGGACTTGCCGTTCGACATGAAGGCGCGCGCCGCGCGCGCCGCGCGCGATCCGCGGCTGATGCACGCGATTCAGACCGCGACGGTGCGGAAAGACCGCGGCCGCATCGCCTCCTGCACGGCAAAATTCGGCGGCGACACCGACGCCGTGCGCCATCACGCGGGTGCGCTTCGGCGCCACGCCCTCGATCATCTCGACTATTACTTGCCGCGCTTTGTCGCGGCGGCGCGCGCGGCCGGGGCCATCGTGCACTTCGCACGCGACGCCGCCGCCGCGAACGCCGTGTGCGTCGAGATCGCGCGCGCGACAGGAGCGCGGACCTGCGTCAAAGCCAAGTCGATGGTGACGGAGGAGATTGAACTCGTCGCGGCGCTGGCGGCCGTCGATGTCAAGACGCTCGAAACTGATCTCGGCGAGTTCATCGTGCAGCTCGATGGCGACGCGCCCTCGCATATCGTCACGCCGCTCATCCACAAGAATCGCGTCGATGTCGCGCGCGCCTTCGTGCGCGAGCTCGGCGCGCCGTACACCGAAGATCCCCAACAACTCACGCGCATCGCGCGCGCCTACTTGCGCGAGAAGTACCGGCGCGCCGATCTCGGCGTGAGCGGCGCGAATTTCCTGATCGCCGAAACCGGAACGGTCGTCATTTGCACGAACGAGGGCAACGGAGATTTGTGCGTGAGTGCGCCCCGCATTCACATCGTGCTGGCTGGCGTCGAGAAGGTGGTCGCGCAACTCGACCACCTCGGCGTGTTTCTCAAGATGCTGGCGCGCAGCTCGACCGGGCAGGACCTCACGGTTTACACCACGTTCTTGACTGGACCGCGTCGCGCCGACGAACACGATGGCCCCGAGCAGATGCACATCGTGCTGGTCGATAATGGACGCACGCGAGTGCTCGAGCGGGAATCGCGCGAGCTCTTGAGTTGTATTCGTTGCGGCGCGTGCCTCAATGCGTGCCCCGTATTTCGCAAAGTGGGTGGCGGCCATGCGTACGGTGCGGTGTATTCGGGACCCATCGGCGCCGTCCTCACGCCGCTCCTCAAAGGGCTCGAGAACTATCCCGACCTGCCGCAGGCGAGTTCGTTGTGCGGCGCGTGCTATGACGCGTGTCCCGTGGCGATCGATATTCCAAAACACTTGATCCGCCATCGACAACGCGCGGTCGAGCGGCGCATCGTGTCGGCGCGGACGCGCGCGGCGTTTCGTCTGTGGTCGGCGGTGCTCGTGCGACCGCGATTGTTTCGCTTCGCGTTGCGAGCGCAATCGTTGCTCGGGCGTGCGATCGCAACGGGTCCTGCGCGCGGTTGGGTCAGCGCGGCGCCCGGATTTCCGCCGGAGCTGTTGGCCGTGCGCGATTTGCCGGGGCCCGCGCCCGAAGGATTCCGTGCGTGGTGGCACGCGCGCCGCGCGGCGCCGACCACGGCGCCGGAGGGGGAGCCATGAGCACAACACGCGGCGCGGACGAGCTCGAGTTTTTTGCACGCATCCGCTCCGCGCTTGCCGGCGGATCGGGTGTCGTCGCCGCGCGGCCGATCGCACCCGCCATCGAGGAATCACTCGTGCGCAAACTCGCCGACGCGCCGCGGGCCACACTGGTCGCGCGCTTCGAGGAACGCGCGCTTCAGAACGGCATGCGCTTCGCACGCACATCGCGTGCGAGTCTCGCAGTAGCTCTTGCCGCGGTGTTGCGCGCGACGACGAGTGCGCACCGCGTCACGACAAGTACGGGCAAGTCCGCCGTCGCGGGCGAGATCGCGGCGGCGCTCGAGTCGGCCGCTTGCGCGGTCGTCGATTGGCGCGCGAGCCCAGGTCTCGAAGCACATTTCGAGGTCGAAGTCGGCGTCACGGAGGTCTTCTCGGCCATCGCCGAAACCGGCACACTAGTGGTCGCGTCGAGCGCATCGAGCAGCCGCGGCGCTTGGCTGGTACCGCCGGTGCATGTCGCGATCGTCCTGGCGTCGCAAGTCGTGCCCGATCTCATCGACGGTTTGCGACAACTTGCCGCGCTTCGTGTGCAGCCGAGCGCGGTCGTTTTCATCACCGGGCCGAGTAAGACGGCGGATATCGAAGGCATCTTGGTGACGGGTGTGCATGGACCGCACAGCGTGCAGGTGTTGCTCGTGGAGGATGCGTGAGGAGGAGCGGAGCGGCGCCGTATGAACGTCATTTCTGTTCTCGTCGTCCTAGCGTTCCGTCTGGCGACGCTGCTCGTTTTCGTTGCGAGCGCTGCGAGTTGTCGTTCGATGCCTGATCCCTCGGCGATCGCCACATTCGATGATGAAGTCAGATTCTTGAGCCGCTACGTCGAGGCGGTGGTGCTCGGCGATCCGCGCACCGGGCCAGCGGCCATCGTCGTTCCAGCGTGGCAGGGTCGCGTCATGACGAGCGCGTCTGACGGCGGCAGTCCCGGTTACGGCTGGGTTCATCACGCGTTCATCGCGCGGCGCGAGCTGGTGCCGCACATGAATGCGTTTGGCGGCGAAGATCGTTTTTGGCTCGGCCCCGAAGGTGGGCAGTTCGGGTTGTTTTTCGCACCCGGCGACCAGTTTGACGTCGATCATTGGCAGGCACCGGCCGTCATCGACACGGAGCCCTTCGAAGTCGTCACGCAGGATCGCCGACGCATTTCGATGCGCCGCCGCGCGTCCGTCGTCAATTACGCTGGCACGCGCTTTGATGTCGAGATCGCGCGCGAGGTGCGACTTCTGAGCCGCGCGGATGCGAGTGAAGCGTTCGGCATTTCGCTCGACGCGCGCCTCCGCTTCGTCGCGTTCGAGTCCAGAAACCGCATCACGAACTGCGGGGAGACTGCCTGGACGAAGTCGGGTGGTCTGCTGTGTATTTGGATCCTCGGCATGTTCAAGCCGGGTCGTGAAGTGACGGTCGTGTTGCCGTTCAGCGGTGAGAAAGCGCGCGCCGGCGAACGCATCGTGAACGACGACTACTTCGGCCGCGTGGCGGCGGACCGTCTGAAGGTCGGCGAGCGCGCCGCGTATTTTCGCGCCGATGGCAGTGAGCGCGGGAAGATCGGCGTCGGACCGGAGCACGCGCTCGACGTGATCGGCAGCTACGACGCGGCGAAGGACTTGCTGACCATCGTGCAATACTCGCGCTCGCCGAGCGCAACGGAGTATGTCAACTCAGAGTGGCGCATCCAGGAAGCGCCGTTCGCTGGCGACGTCGTCCACAGCTACAACGATGGACCGCTCACCCCGGGCTCAGCCGCGCTCGGCGGTTTCTATGAGCTCGAGACTTCTTCGCCCGCGGCCGCGCTCAGGCCGCAGGAATCGATGACGCACGTGCACCGCACGATGCACTTGCAGGGTCCCGCAGAGTTGTTGACGCCGATCGCCGAGCGAGTGTTGGGACAGAGCATCGAGGAAATCGCGCGGGCGTTGCCGGTTCAGAAGTAACGCAATCGCGCGGACGGCGATTTTTTGTCGTGCACGCGCTCGCGCGATTTCCGGTAGAGTAGTCGCGCCTGCCAATGTGGTTTGGTTTGGTCCCATAGGTCGATTCGAGTTTGGAGACAACAATCGATGTTCATTCGGAAGATCGGCAAGATTCTGCGCGGCAAGGCGACGCCTTTTCAGATCGCGTCCGCTTGCGTGCTGGGTTCGTTGTTGGGCTTTCTGCCCGGTTACAAGGACGGCAGTGTGCTGCTTCACTCGCCCGGCATGTTGCTCGTGCTGTTCGTGCTCGTTGCGGTTCTCAACGCCAACTTCGGCGTGATCGCGCTGTGCGGACTCGCGGGAAAATTACTGTCGCTCGCGGTCATGCCCGTGGCGTTCTCGGTCGGCGAGTTCTTGCTCGATGGTCCGACCCAGGGGATTTTCAAATCGGCCATCAACACGCCTGTGCTCGCGTGGTTTGGACTCCATTACTATGCGACGACGGGTTGCCTTGCGCTCGGACTCGCCTTCGGGATCGTCATGGCGCTGCTCGTCACGAAATCGCTGAGCGCGTATCGCCGCAAGATGGCTGCGCTCGAAGAAAACTCCGAGGGTTTCAAACGGCTGACGAGCAAGCGCTGGGTCAAGCTCCTCTTGTGGCTCTTCGTCGGCGGTGGCACTGGGAAGAAGACTTACGCGGAGCTTGCCGCCAAAAAAGTCGGCAACCCGGTGCGCGTGCTCGGTGTCGTCTTCGCCGGGCTCACGCTGACAATGCTGTATTTGTTTCAAGGGTTTTTCAGCAAGCCGTTGTTGACGTCGGCCGTGCGCGAGCAACTCGCGCAATTCAACGGCGCCACGGTAGATCTCGACGAAGTGGATTTGCAACCAGGCGACGCCAAGCTGAGTATCCTCAACTTGGCGATGGCCGACTCCGCGCGACTCGAGCGCGATATGTTTCGCGCGACGCAGCTGGAAGGCAATCTGAGCTTGAGCGATCTTCTGACGCGTCGATTCGCGATCGATCGCCTCGTCGTGAGCGGCGCGTTGCACGGTGAAACACGCAAGGCGCCCGGCGTGCGGGTCGGGCCGCCACCTGAGGAAGCGCCGCCGCCCGCACCACCCGCGCCGCTCCCGAATATCTCGGACTTGCCGATCGAGGAGTATCTGCAACAAGCGGAGGTTTGGATCGAGCGCTTCCAGCAAGTGAAGCACTACCTCGACGAGTTTGCGCGCCGGCGCGCCGAGCAAGCGAAGCGCGCGCCGGATGCTCCCGACTTGAAGAAGCGTTTGCGCGAGGACGTGAAAAAGTACGGCTGGACCGGCGTTTCGGCTTCGCACCTCGTCGAGGAAGCGCCGACCGTGTTGATTCGCGAAATCTTGATCGAGGGGCTCAAGTCGCGCGATCTACCCGGCGAGACGCTCCGCCTGGTCATCGAGAATGTCTCGACCCAGCCGTGGCTCGTCGAAGGTGCTCCGCGCTTTCGGCTCGAGTCGAGCGGCAAGACGATCGATGCCGAAGCGCGACTCGGCGCTGTCGCGCTCAAAACCGCGGCGAATCACTTGTCGTTCGCGTATCGCGGAATTTCCGCGGATGAGATCGGCAAGCAGCTCAAGAACAAGGGCGAGCCGATGCTCAAGGGCGGCACGATCGATCTTGGCTTCACGAGCGCGCCGGTCGACCTCGATGTTTTGAATTGGGATGTGCTCGTGAACTTGCGCAACAGCACGATCACGCTGCCCGGCTCGAGTGGCGGTCAACCGCTCTCGAGCAAGATCGAGAACTTTGAATTGCCGCTCGGCGTGCGCGGCACTTGGTCCCGCCCGCGCGCGGTGATCGACCAGACCGCGCTCACCGCCGCGCTCAAGAAAGCCGGCGCGGATGCGCTCGTCGGTCGCGCCCGCGAAGAAGTCGAAAAAGCGACGGACCAGGTCATGGACAAGGCCAAAGGCGAACTCGAGAAAGCCACCGAGAAGGCGCTCGAGGAGGCCAAGGAAAAATCCAAGGGTCTCCTCGACGGCCTGATCAAACCGAAGAAGGATTGAGTCCGCGCAGCAGAGATTAGTTCTCTTTGCGAATCGCCGTGAGCATCAGATCCGGATCGTAGAATTCGACGCGGGTCGCGCGCTCGTTTTCGATCGTGAAGCGGATGCGCACGGCCGGCGCGCCGACCGGATGGAAGGCGTGGTCGCCGAGTGCGACGAGATTGCGCGGGCTGCCGCCGCGGCGCTCGATCGAGACCAACTTGCGAACGGCTTTGACTTCAACTTGGTCGTCCGCGCCGGCGCCGAACACGTAGACGCCGAAGTATTTTTGTCGTTCGTCATCGGAGAGCGGCTGCGAGGCGTGACCGTTGTCGGCGTCGCCGAGCGTCCGCAAGAACTCGACGACCGGCTTCGAGGCGTCGCCGCCCGCGATCGCGTGCTGGAGGAGCGTAATGCCATGAGGTCCCGGGATGCGCTGCACGCCGGGCGAGCCAGCGACCATGGCAGTAACCGTCGCCAGATCGCCGAGCATTGCGAACGTGAAGATATCGGGCCGCGCGCCTTGCTCCATCAAGTAGCGCGCAATCTCGCGATTGCCGACGTGTGAGGCCGCGCCGAGCGCGGTTTCCCAATCACCGAATCCCCAGTCCCACGATGCTTTCGCGAGCGCCGGTTGGCGATCGACGAATTTCTTCACGCCCGCGAGATCGCGATGCGAGAGGCCGACGACTTCTTGGACGAGCGCTGGATTGTGCGAGGGGAAGTTGGGCGGCGCCGACATCGTCGCGGGCGTGGACGTGGCTTTCTCATCGGCGCGGCTCGGACTCGTCAAAAATCCTGCGAATGAAAAAGCGCCGATGCCCGCGATCGGTGCTCCGGCAAGAAACCCTCGGCGCGACACGTTCGACATCGGGTGCGACTCCTCTCGCGAGAGATGAACAATCAATCGACAGCGGCCAGGGCGGTCAATGCGGCCGACGGCTCGAGGCCATCGACCGTGCCGGTACTCGTCGCGCTCTGCACGCCATCCCACGGCTTTGTTTGCACGGCGCCGCGCAACACGGTGCGCAAGACCGTGTAAAGCGCGATGGGATTGCCGATCAGGATCGAGTTGAGGACGAGACTCTGCGGCGCATCGTGGCGGCGAAAACTCGCGAGCAGGCGCCGTTGGAGCCGGCGACAGTGCGCGAAGTGCACCTGCGGGAAAAGATGGTGTGTGAGATGCGTCGCCGCCGTCTGGTGATTGAGCGCGGAGACGACGCGCTCGAAGCGCGACTTCGGTTCGCCGTACGTCGCTTGTCGAAACGGGTGCGCAAGGTCGGCTGGCAAGTGGTCCGTCAAGTTCATGAGCAAACTCGCAAGCGGCGACACGAGAAAGCTGCCGGGTATCAGCAGGAAGAGCGTTCGTTCGAGACCCAAGTATCCGAGGAGGCCCAGCCATGCGAGGCAAGCCCACCGACTCACGACGATTTCCCAATAGTGCGCGGGCCGTTTGGTCCGAAGTGAACGGATGTAATCCGGGTGCTTCGACCACGGCAAGAACGACACGACCGAGCGCAGCGTTTCGATCGCGAGGTAGCGGCAAACGCCGATACGACGCCCCCAAAACGTGCGGCGGCAGATCGCGCGCAACAAGGTCTGCGGATCATCGGCGAGGTCGTACGCGCGGTGATGTTGCCAGTGGTGATAGCGCACTTCGAGGGGACACCAAAAGACCAAGACTCCGAGCGCGCGCCAGGCGACGTTCCACGCTTCGCGACGAAACACCGGCCAGTGATTGGTCGCGTGGACAATATTGTCGAGCGCCAAAGTCGAGTAGATGAACCACGGCACAAGCGCGAGCGCGGCGAGCCACCACGGTTGCAACAGATACACGACTGCCAACGTCACTACGATCTGCCCGAGCCACTCGATCGCGAGTAGCGTGTTGGCGCGCGTGCACACCCGCGCGAACGCGGCGTTGTGAGTTTGCAGGTGGAGATACCGCCGCGCGACTCGCTTGGCGGCTTCCAGGTCGTGCCGCACATCCGGGGCAGTCGCGGTAGTGGTCAAGGCAAGCTCCTGATTGGGAGGGTCGTCGTTATGAGGCGCGAAGTCTCGATCGAGTCCGGCGGGAAGTCAATGAGTGAGGGACAGGACGATGCTTCGGCGAAGTCTGGAGCGTAGGACGTGAGACGAGTGAGTTTGGATACCGATGATTCCGACTGCGTGCGTTTGGACACGTGTTTCGCTCCACCGAAGTTTCGCTATCTTCGCGACTCGCTGTTTCTGATCGCACTGACGGTTTATTTCGTCAATCGACTCGTCCTCAAACGAATCTGGTCGAGCGGCTTCGTGCATGACCACATGAACGACCTCATTTGCGTCGCGTTCTGGGTGCCGCCGTTGGTTTGGGTGCAGAGTCGCTTGGGCTTTCGGCCCGGTGACGAGCCGCCGAGCGGCTTCGAAGTCACGATTGCGATTCTGATCTGGACCTGGGCCTTCGAGATCGTGCTCCCCAACTGGGGCCCACTCGTCGGAACCACGTTCGCCGACCCGTGGGATGTGATGTACTACTGCGTGGGCGGCCTCGTCGCCGTCATCGTTTGGAATCGCTCGGCGCTGAGAATGCGAACGGAGCGCGCGCAGCCATGAAGCGGACCAAGTTGCCGATCTTTGCGATGTGTCTTGCAGCCGGCGTCGCGACGTTTGCTACGGAAGTCGTCGTGGTTTGGATGAAGTTTGGTGACACATTTGCCTATGGTGATGCTGATTGGTTTCGCCATGTCACGTGGTTGCAAGGCGAGATCGACCGATACATGGCGAAATCGGGGCAGCGTCCACAGTCGATCGAGGACGCGTGCGGCGGTGAGTCAGTGCCTGATGCTTGGGGTCACCCGTTTCGACTGACATCCGACGAGAGTCAACCCATCGTGTACTCGCTGGGTCGCGACGACCTGCCGGGCGGCGCCGGCATCGATTCCGATATCTATAGTGATCGCCGACTGTCGACGAACGGCGCGACAACCTTCGCGCAGTTTCTGTCGCTTCCGCGGGCAAAGGTCTGGCTACTCGCCGCGGGAATTTCATCTCTAGCTGTCGCTCTCGCATGTTGGATTCCTGCTCGGAGGCAAGTCCGAAACGCCGCACCGGTGATGCAGTTTGCCGGTCAATCGTTGATCTACTCGGGCTTGGCGCTCGGGGTAGCGCTACTAATGGCGGTCGTGTACTCCACGAGAAGTACGCATTGAAGGTGTGGCCAGTGTGAATCTGCTCATCGCTTGGCAGCCGCGCGATTGAGGGCGCTCTTTGAAGTAGCTTTGACCCGAAGTTGTTGAATTTGGATGGTACGTCGTGAAACGGGCCAAGATTCGAGTACTGGCGCTGTGCATCGCGGCCGGCGTCGCGACTTTCGCGACGGAGGTCGTCGTGGTGTGGGGGACGTTTGGCAATAATTTCGCGTACTACGGCAAGCGCCCACGTTCTCTCGAGGCAATGAACGTGCAAAAGGCTTTTGACCACTACGTCGAGCAATCGGGGTCCGACCCCAATTTGCTGGATGGATATTTCGGGGGGCGAGCGTGGATCGATCGATGGGGACACTTGTATCAGTTCACGCGGGACGAGAATCGCCGCGTTGCATACTCGCTCGGGCGCGACAACCAGCCGGGAGGGATCGGGGTCGATGCCGATTTCTATGGAGATCTTCGACCGACGGCCTCCGGTGACGTGACGTTCGCGCAGTTTCTGTTTCTCCCTCGCGCACGATCGTGGTTTGTTGCTGCCGCCGTGGTCGCTGTGTGTGTCTCACTCTCTTGCTGGATTTCCGCGCGAAAACACGCGCGCGGTGAGGCGACTCGTCAACATGTCTGGAAGACTGCCGCGATTTTCTCAGGTTTGGCGGTTGGGGCTGCGCTCCTTATGGCTTTCTTGCACGCAGTTGGGAATCATCACTGAAACATGAAGCGAACGAATCTCAGAATAATGGCGCTGTGCATCGCGGCCGGAGTCGCAACTTTCGCGACGGAAGTTGTCGTTGTGTGGGACACATCCGGTAGCGCGCTGACGTACGGAACCTATGACCGCCTGCGGGATGCGCGAATTCTCATCGAACTATTCGTGAAACAGACAGGAAGGAACCCGGTGTCGATGGAGGAGGCGCTCGGCGGAGCGGGAGTGACAGATCATTGGGGGCGCGCGTATCGGGTGATGTTCAGGGAGGATCGACCGGTCGCGTACTCACTCGGTCGTGACGACAAGCCAGGAGGATTCGGAGTCGACGCGGACAGCTACAGCGATCAACCCGAGGCCGCGAATGGCGGTGTCGGGTTTGTGCAATTTCTTTCGATTCCGAACACTCGACTTTGGCTTCTTGGCGCCGCGCTCATGGGTGTAGCTGTATCGCTTGCGTGCTGGATTCCCGCCAGGCGACTCGTGCGCGACGCCGCTCCTGCAGCGCATTTCTGGGTCCCGGCGCTTGTTTTCACAGGCTTGGCCCTTGTAGCCGCGCACGTCATGGCGTTTCTCCATACCGACGATGGGGGAAGTCACTGAGTTCGAGTCGGGCGGGAGGTCTATGACTGAGGGACAGGACGATGCTTCGGGGAAGTCTGAAGCGTAGGACGTGAGACGAGTGATTTTGGAGACCGCGGATTCCGTGCGGCCACGCCGTAAGGAGAACACCGACGTGCTGGAAGTTTGCTAGGACACCGGCTGAAAAACCTGGAGTTTTCCGGCTCGAGGAATGATTTTCTGGAATTCGCAACCAGGCTTCGAGGTGACACGGATCGGTACTGCCTGGCCGTGCCTCCAGCACCGCCGCCGTACTATGACGAGTGGGCGAGAGCGTTGGTCATCGAAAGAAATGCACTTCAGAAAGTGCGAATCGTTTTCGATCCGACAACAAGAGATGTCGTCGTGTCCGGTGCGAAAGAGTGGATGGAAATATTCGCAAGCAATGTCGCGGGATTCGCAGCTGAACTCAGGATCGACGGCCATTTACACATCGAGCATTTCGAAGGGCATTTCTATGTCGACCAGGATTCGATGCCCACGGTTTTGGCCTTCCGAACCGCTTGATGAGTCGCCAACGGAATCTTCATCGTTTGCGAATCGTCGGCGAGGTCAGCGCACTTCGATGGGACGCCAGAAGCCACAATGAACGAGCCCGATCCCCGCGAAGGCGAGGGTCGGGCTCGATCGGCCACCGAAGGAGTGCTGAGACCGCGACGCTCGGGATGCTATGGGCTCCCGACCGTGTCTGGGCAAAGCGGGTACTCAGAGCATCCGAGCGTGTCCGCGGTCGGGTCGATGCCGCAGCCGGGGAACGGGGCCGGCGGATTCGCACCGGCGCCAAACAAGTTGCTCAGCGCGAAGATGGGGTCGGCAATGTCGAACGCGCCATCGTCGTTTGCGTCGCATGCGTCGCGGCAGAGCGGCAAAACGGTGAGCGGGCTAAACAGTCGGGTGAGCATGTCGATGGCATCCGCGATGTCGTAGGCGCCATCCAGATTGCAATCGGCACGCCGAAAACGCTGCGGAGGGTCGATCACGCTGGCGTGGATCGCGATTCCGTCGTACATGCAGGTGTCGATCATGTCGTACACGTAGATAACGACGCCGTTTCCGAGGAGCGGTCCACCAGCGGGGACGAATCCGCCACTCGTGAAACTGCGTGGCACGCCGTCGAATTCGAGCTCGAGGTCCATGCTGTGAGTGTTATCGGTGATGTTGAAGAGATAGAACCCAGCCCCGGTGATGGCGCTCGGCACCGGATCAATACCGCCGCTCGGGCTCGACACCGTCCAGTCGATGTTCTCAACCGCGAAATCGACAATCGGGAGGAGCGGCGGAAGCAGCGGCGTGAGGTGAAAGGTGCCGGTCACATTGCCGACCTGAATCACGAGGCAGTCGCACGGCGACGGCTGAGCGCAACCGCTCAACAATTCGCTGCCGGCGACGAGTTGAAGGTCAGCGGGCACAAATAGCTGCGCGTGCAAGGTCGCAGAGAGCAGCAAGAGCGGGAACATCATCTGCAAGCTTCGCATGAGATCCTCTCTTTCGGTTGGAGCGTGTATCGGAGACTTTGTGGGAACGGGAAAAGCCAAAAAAAGCATATCGAAGGGTGGGGGCTGGAGCAACCGCTCGGCCGAACGGATGGTTGAGATTGAGAAGCTCGGCCGCGTGAGGCGACAGTGAGTTGCGCGCGCCACACGCCGAAGCGCCTACCGACAGCCGAGGCGCACGCTCCTACGAAACGAGTGTCTTTTCCATGAGTTCCAGCGTTCCGGTGAGTGAAAGCGATGACACTCGGTCGGCGCTCACCTCCTCGGATGTGCGCGACACGAGGATTCGGTGCGTCGCGTCGATCAGGTCCGCGGTCTTGTTCAAAGCCGCGAGGTCCGTGCGTGTTGGGTTACTCGTGAGCTTGATCTCGATCGCCCAGAGCTTGCCGTGAATCTCGAGAACCAAATCGATCTCGTATTGGTCGTTCGTGCGGAAGAAGTATGCGTTGAACAAGACGTCGAGTTGGCGAAGCCGCGTGAGGAGCTGTTCGATCACAAAGCTCTCCCAGCTGAGCCCCACGATAGGCTGTGAGAGCAACTGCTCCTGGCTCTGGATGCCGATCATCGCGTGCAAGAGTCCGGAATCTCGCCAATAGCATTTCGGACTTTTGACCACACGCTTGCGCAAGTTGGCGTGAAACGGCGGCAACATGCGAATCATGTACGCGCCTTGCAGATATTCGAGGTAGCTGTTGACGGTCGCGTAGTTGATTCCCAAGCTCTTCCCAAGTTGCGAAGCGTTCCAAAGCTGACCGTGTATCGCCGCGAGCATCTTCAACAGTCGCTGTGTCGTCTGCGGCCGCGAAGGCAGTCCCCAAGTGGGAAGGTCGCGCTGTGTCAGCAGATCGAGATAGTCGAGTTGCCATCTGGGGAAGTGCGACGCGTCGAGCACTCCGCCATCGGGAAACCCGCCGCGCAGCCAAAGATCATCGAGCCGCTCGACGCCGACCTCTAACACGGAGATTGGGTTGAGCTCGAGCAACGCGAGTCGTCCAGCGAGCGACTCAGAGACCTGATGCATGATGGCCGGCGCCACGGAGCCGAGCAGAAGGAAGCGACCGTTCCGGCGTCGGTCGGCATCGATGGCGCCGCGGAGCCGCGGCATGACTTCCGGGTGCGCTTGAATCTCGTCGAGGACGACGAGTTTCTTGGAGCGGCAGAGGGCGTCCCATTGCACGTCGAGCTTCAGTCGATCGGCGTCTTGCTCCAGATCGAAATATTGCTCAGCGAGTGAGCGGGCGAGCGTGGTCTTTCCGCACTGCCGTGGACCGAGGAGCGCGACCGCCGGGTTCGTCTTGAGCCGGGCCGCAAGGACCCCAGAAATCTCACGAAGAATCATTCTGACAGTTTAGGAATCAATTCCTAATTTGCAAAAAAGTTCTCATGTGTCTTAATGGCTGGGCTTTATAGCTCTCAACACATCGCTGATCCGCCCGCCATTGGCGTTGGTGCAGAGTTAGGCGGAAACCTCTGTGACTTCGCTTGGGCCCGGACGTTTGTGATTCGGGCCGAGACTTTAGAGGCGAACGACTCCGGAAACTGCGTGACTGCGTGCGTTATGATCCGCCGTTGAACAAGACGCGCGGACGATTCAAGTACGGAGGCTATTTCGCGATGAAGTGGCAGATTGTTATCGGGCTGACGTTTGCACTTCTCTTCGCTGGTGCGAGCTTCTTGGTCTATCGGTCGCGAACTTTGCGACCTTCCCCTGATGCGTCTCGGGCCGAAGTGCCTGTCATGAGGCAAGTTCATCTTTCGAACACTCCGAGCGAAGTACACCCGCAGTCGATCGACTCGGATGATTCATCGACCCCGGAATCCGCGACGAAAGTCGAAGAGCCCCAATCGTCGATAGCGCCTTCTGCTGTCGTGTTGGATGCCGATGGAAGTCCGGTTCCGGAAGCAGTGGTTGAGCTCAGGTTTGGCTGCACTGGTAGGCGGCAGCACGTGACCGATGCGTCAGGAAGATTTGTGCTCGATGAATTTCCCGATGCCTTCGAGATGACGATTCTTGCCGTCAATTGGGCTCCGTATCGATACCTGTTCGATGAGGAAACGCCTTTCCCGAGCGAGTTTCGACTCGTTCGCCAGGCTGCGATCAAAGTCTTGGGGCTTTCTGTTTCCGATGGCACGCCACTCTACTTCTACCTCGACAGCGAAGAACGCGCATTGTTCGGTGAGTCGAGAGTCAGGCGAGGCGTCGCGACGATTGAAGGTGTTCCCGCCGATACGTACAACTTCCATCTGACACTGAGCGAAGACCGTGGAGAGATCATCGAGCATGCTGCGATGGAGCTGCGCGATTTTGCCGACATAGAGCTAGACACGGTCACGTCTGAAACGCGATCGCGTGGCGGCAGTGTTGTTTCGCATCCCGATGCGTTTGGCGCGTTCACCGCAGCTGAATTCCAGCAGATTGAGTTAGTCATGCCACGTGAGCGCGTGACCACGATTCTTGTCGAGGCCAGTGACGGCGCAGAAGTCGCGGACGCCGAAGTCTCGATTGAAACCAGAATCGGAGCGCCGCTACGGATCGTGGATTCCGGCCTGACAGATTCCCGCGGCCGCTTCGTTACCCAAGCGCTGGGTCGTACCACGGCTGATCTTCAAGTGGTTGCCGAGGGATGGAGCAACCACCATTCAACCGTTCCTATAGACGCAGTCGCGTCTGGGATCCACCGAGTCACCCTTCAGCCGCTCGCGACACTCGTCATCAACATCGCGTGCTTGGAAGAGACGTTTCCGAACGACGTGGTTCTAGTTCAACCGCTTGGTGATGATCTCGATGTATCCGGCCCGCAAACGCTTCGATACGAGGACCTTCAACCAGGTGTTCACGGGATCAAGATTCGTGTGGGCGGGATCACCGCCGTCGAGACGAGTGTTCGGGCTCAAGCGGGAGGCACGGTCGTCGTCGACGTCGTAGTGCCCAGTTTGATCGCCGTGCGTGGGCGCGTTCTCAATGATGGCGTTCCGGTTCGTGCCGGTCTTGCACGTCTGGAGCATGGCCTGGCTTTCACCAATGTCGATTCGGCAGGCGAGTTTCAGTTCCAAGTTCCAGGCCCCGGGTATTACACGTTTGATTTTCACCCTGACGATCCCAATGCAGCTTTGGCAAGGGTCGCCGCCACGATAACTGGCGAAACGAAGATCGAGATTTCTTACGCGATGCGCCGTATCCGCGGACGTATTCTCGTCGAAGAAGGAGGACCCGTTCCTGGAGTTTCCGGTTGGCTCCGCAACACGGTGACCGACGAAGACTTGGAGTTCTCCACTGACGGCGAAGGGGAGTTTTTCGCGGAGGTCTGCGCCGGGAAGTATCGCCTCCTGATCGGATCCGGAGTTCCTGAGTCTTACTGCCTGCCTCAAACGCAATTCGATGTTCTCGATAACGATTTAGTCGAAATCGTGCTTCGCCGCGGAGTCGAACGACGAATTCGGGTGCTTGGGCCCGTCGACAAGTTTCCCGGTCCACACGTCTACGCCGTTGTTGACGGAGTACGAACATCAATTGAGGAAGAACAAGCGAGCGAATCCGGCGAATACTCGCTCATCTGGCCCGCCGAGGCAACGCACGGTTTTGTGAACTTTCATGATTATCCCCTCACGCCATTTCGAATCGGCCGTGCGGACGAAGTGGTCGTTGTGACGATTCCCCGCGGTGGTCGCCTCTCTGTCTCGGTTGTCGACGAGAAGACGCGCTCGCTCGTGAGTTATCCCGTGCGGGTTCGAAGTTTCGACGAGATTGGCACTGCGATCGAAGTCCACGAGATGCGCACCGGTATACCGTTCGGAACGATCTTGGTGATGCCTGGGACGTGCGAGTTGGAAACGACGCTGCCTTCCGGCCGGGTCGTGCGACGAGTCGTGCCGATTCGAGACGGTGAATCGCAGTCTGTCGTGCTCGCCGCCGATCGGCCTTGATGCTTTTCGCGACGCAAAGTGACGCAGCCTCAAACAGCCGACGGACTCTTGATCTTCATCTCACCCTGCTGCTTTTCCGCCTCGTCGAGATCTGCGGCAGTGACGGGGAGGCCGCGACTTTTCGCGACGCGGCTCGCGGGCGGAAACGGTGGGGGCGGGGGCGGCGGTCCGGCTTCGGCGCCGGCACCGGGCACTGCGTCGGGATTCATGAGTTTGTCGGCGAAGGCTCCGGGGTCTTTCGCGACTTTGACGAGGTCGACCTGAGAGAGCTGCTTCGCGGCGTGGTCGATGTGATTCTCGACGTCCTTCTTCTTCGCCATCGCGTCGTCGTAGGTTTGATCGGCATCCTTGTAGACGCCCTTCGCGCCGCCGTGGAGATCGCCGAGGAATCCTTTGACGGGATTGAGCGCTGAGTTGAGCGGACTCGCGGTCTTGCCGAACGCGAGGCTGAGCACGAGATCGATGAGGGGAAAGAACGTGTTGCGAAACTGCAGCGTCAGCACAAGTGGCAGGTGACCGAGGAGCGGCTCCATCGTCGAGCCGTTCGCGCCGCCTTGCTTGCGCGCTTCCTCCAGAATCGGCGCGAGCGCCGCGGATGACAACTCCGCGATCTTGCCGAGCGGTCCGCCGAGCGCATCTTTGACGTAACGCGACAAGAAGTTTTCGGCTTCCTTGCCAGTGAGTTGTCCCATGCCTGGTAGCGACACTAACTGCGATTTGCCGTCGCCGAGGAACCCCAAGCCGGGAATCAATCGCGCCGCGAGCTCGAACATTTTTGCGACCAACGCATCGCTCCCGGCGCGCGCCATCGTCGCCGCATCGATCGTCACCGATCCGCGGCCATACAGAACGGCTTTGTAGACGCGTCGCAACAGCTCAATATTGGCCGTCGTGATTTCGCGGATGACGGTGATCACGATCTCCGGCACTGGAACGTCGAGCACTTTTTTGAACGCGGCGATAAAGATCCCCTCGACGCTCGGTCGAGCGAGCTCTTTGGGGCTGGGTGGCAACAGCCTGGCGAAGATCTGGTCGAGCGGCGCCAACCCGTTAGCGGCGGGCGGCGCTTTCTCGAAGCCGAGAAAATCTCGCACATCCGCGACCGTGTCGTTGACGGACTTCGCGACTTCGTCGGCTTTGTCGTTGGCATCCGCGACCGTCTTTTCGACGGCATTGTTCGGTTTTGACTTGGCTTTCGTTGAGGCCTGTTGCGTCGGCGCAGGCGGCTGCGGATACCACGTCGGATAGACCGGTCGCCAGTTGCCCTTGATCGCGCTCAGCGAAAGTTGGTACGAGGCATCCTCGATCGTCGCTTCGTATTCCTTCTGCGCCGCGAGATACATCGCCAAGTAGATATCGAAGGCCTTGAACAAAATGCCGCTCACGAGCTTGATCTTGTCCGAGACGAATCCCATGTCCGGCATCAGGTTGCCGAGCGCGCCACCGGGGCCGCCGCCGTCACCTTTTTTTTCGACGTAGTGTTGATAGCAGTTGCTCGTGAATTGCCGGTAGTCCGCGCGGTATAGATGCAAATCGCGCCCGGTCGTGTGGAGCTCGACGAAACTCGCTTCCGCCTTGTTGGTGAACGCGCCGGCCTTGCCGACATCTTCGCGATGGAGGTCGAGTTCCGCGGGATCTGGCGGCGCATCACCGGGCGCGTCGCTGGACAAGAAGTCCATCGCCGCGCCGGCGAGACCACCGAGCGGTCCCTGACTGTCCTTGTACTGTTTGAGAATTGTCTGGAGCGAACCTATGAATTCGTAGAGGAGGAGCGACTCGCGCTGCAGCGCGGCGCGGTACATCGCGCTGCGCGAGAGTGCGTCGATGCCGAGCGTCGCTTCGGCCTGCAAGTCGTCGATCTCGGCGCCCGCGAAGCCGGCGCCATCATCGGCATGCATGCGACCGAAGTGGATGAAGTCAATCGGCGTTTGATCGTGGGCGTTGTCGAGCTGCGGCGCCGCGGCGCCGCCTTGCTGCGGTGGTCGCAACGACTCACCGCGTTGAAACTCGGGGGGCTGGTCCGCTTTGGTCTTCGCAGGCGCGGGCGCATCGCCCAGGAGTTCGCCGGCGAGGCTCGTCGCAGAATCTACCAAACCCATGGGATCCGCCTTTTCCGTTGCTACTTCGTGACGCGACTGATTCGGAATTACGCGTGCAGCGACTTGATTTTCGCGAGCGTCGCGGCGTCCGCTTCACCGGTTGCGGCGAGCGCGTGCTTCGCTTGAAAGCTCGACAGCGCCTGACGCGTGCGCGCATTCGGTTTGCCGTCTTCCGGGCCGCACGAGAAGCCGAGGTTGTTGAGTCGCTGTTGCACGCCGCTCGTGGTCTCGATCGGATCGAGGCGACTGATGCGGAGCGGGTACTCTTCTTTGCCATTCTTGAGGAGCAGTTTGCCTTCGGTGACGTTCCCGGGCACGAAGGTCTCGAGCTTGCCGTCGCCGTCGGTGGCGCCTTCGATGGTCTCATCGCCAAGCACGAGCACATATGGCTCGCTCGCGCGCGGTTTCCCGGCGCGTGTCAGGCGCAGCTTGAACTTCACCGGGTCGCCGAGCCGCTTGAACACATGCGTCGCGCCCGCCGGCCGCACTTCGAGTTTCTCGCGTGGCTTCGGCACGAACACTTCATCGCCTTCGTACAGGAGATTCGGATCTTTGCGTGTCGCTTTCAGCGCCGCGTTCTCCGGCAAGTCCCAGAGCGATTGCCAGAAGAAGCCGTGCGTCTTCGCGATGCTCGGCACGCTGTCGCCCGATCCCACGCTGATTTTTGCCATCCGTTGGCTCGCTTCCAGTTTCTTAGTTCTGATCTAAGCCGACGCCCAAGCTTCTTTGTCGAGCCGCGGAAACGTGATCGTGCAAGGCCCGGGCGGAAAACCTTCGATGCGTGCGAGACCGAGCTCGTTCAACGTGCCGCGCGCCGTGCGACCGTTCGGCAACAGTACTTTGTAGCGCTCACCGACGACGGGCTTCCCGACTTCGTCGACGAGCCCGAGTTCGATCCAGCCGCTTTCGTTCTCGTCCGTTTCATGTTGCCGTTCGAGCAACTCGGCTTCAGTGTTTTCGCCCGGGTCCGCGGTCGGACAAGCGAGCGGAGCGTCTGGCTCGACAGGGTCGACTGGTTTTGGTGTCGGCATTGAGAATTCCTTCGTACGTGTCGTGCGTATGCGCTGTGAAAAGAAAGACGTGAGCGCTGGGCTTGCGCGTTTTTTCGTGCGCCGTCGTTACAGCAGGTTGCCGACGCCCGGCGTGTAGGTTTGCGCGATGACGGACGGTGTTTGCACGAAGGTCTGGAACACCGCGGGTCCGGCCGTTTGGGTGGCGCCGTTGAATGTTGTCATGGCTGCCGTGACTTCGGCGGTGGCGCCGCGGACCGCCGTGGCGCCGCCGCTTTCGAGCGTCGCGCTGCCGAGGCCTTTGATACTCACGACCGGCGCGGAGAGTTCGATCATGCTTGGGCTCAGCTTGATGCTCGCAGCGCCGCACTTGAACTCGATGCTGCCGACGGTCTCGACCAGGAAGTCGTTCGCCTTCAGCTTCATAGCCTGCGACGCTTCCGTGAAGACGCACTCGGCCGCCGTGATCAGGTTGGTGCCGACCTGGAGCGACAGGCTCTCCGTCACCTTTTTCGCTTCCTTGCCGACGACCGTCACGTTGTTGTCGCCCTTGATCTTCAACATCACGTTGCCGCCGATCGTCTCGTGACGATCGTGCTTCACTTCGACGCGCTGGTTCTTCTCGATGGTCACGTGTTCGTCGATGGCAACGTGCTCGTTGCGACAGCCTTTGACGCGCACATCGAGATTGCGCGCCGCGTGCAGGAAAACTTGCTCCGCGTCCTTCTTGTCGTCGAAGCGCAGCTCATTGAAGTTGCCGCCATTCTTGAGCGTGTTGGTCTTGAACGCCGTCATCGACGCGTTCTCCGGCAGTTTGTACGGCGTCGGCAGGTCGCCGTTGTAGACCGATCCCGTGACGAGTGGTCGGTCGGGGTTGCCCTCGAGGAACTCGACAACGACTTCTTGTCCAATGCGCGGGATGAACATCGCGCCGAACCGTTTGCCGGCCGCCTGTTGCGCGACACGAATCCACAGCGAGCTGTTTTCGTCCAAAGTGCCTTCGCGATCCCAATGGAATTGCACCTTGATGCGGCCGAGCGCGTCGGTCCAGATTTCTTCGCCTTGCGGACCGACCACCGTCGCCGTTTGCGCGCCGTGAATCACGGGGCGCGGCGCCAAGCGGCGCGGGCGATACTGCTCGCAAGCGGCAATGGCAGTGATCGCCATGCGAAAGGTCTGGCCGTCCGTTGCGCCGGCGGCGCCCGACGCGAACGCGTTCGATCGCAGCTCGTAACGCGCGCTCGTCACCAAATGCTCGCGATTCTGATCGAGTCGCGTCGCGCCCGTCAGGATGAACAGCGCGCCCGGCACGAGTCCGCGCGCATCGGTGAGTCCGCGCATCGTTTCGTATTGCGCGTGGAATTCCTCGACGCGCAAGCGCGCCTGCGTTTCGCCGTCTGAGTGCTCGCGGTAGCCGCCCGGGTAATCGTAGATTTCGAACTCGGGGCGGGCATGGCCGCGCTCGAACTGCGCTGTGACTTCGAGCGCTTTCCGCGGCGTTGTGTAGTCGCGATCGCGCAGCAAGCAACGCCCGGGTTGCACGGTGCGTTCGACACTCCACTCCCAAATGGTCTGCGGGAGACGGTGCTGTTCGCCGAGCGGCTGATAGGCAATCTCTTCGCAACCGATAATGGGCTCGCTCGCCCCTATGTTGTCGGCCAGCACCAACACGTGCGAGTCGGCGCGGTGCTGGTAGAAGTAGTAGATTCCTTCCTCTTCCAACAAGCGGCTCACAAAATCGAAGTCGGATTCGCGGTACTGGACGCAATACTCGCGCGCTTTGTAGGTGCCAGTCAGCGACAGTTTGAAATCGGTGAAGCCGTGCTGTTTGAACACTTGCGCGACGATCTCCGGCACCGACAGTTTCTGGAAAATGCGGCAGTTGCTGGTGCGCGTGAGAAACCACATCCATGGCACGAGTCGGGCGCGATAGCGCGCGAGTTCGCCCGGCGCCGGTACTTGCTCGAAGCTGGCGACGTAGCCGCTGAAATAGCGTGTGCCACTCGCGGCGGTCTCGAGTCCGACCGCGCACGGATGGCCGACGATTTGATCGAAGTCGAGATCGTGCAGGGCGCTCGCCAGCTCGAGCTGAAA
The DNA here is from genome assembly GCA_046154185.1 of Planctomycetota bacterium. GTDB lineage: Bacteria > Planctomycetota > UBA8108 > UBA1146 > JAJFFE01 > JBJXGE01. The sequence goes on along the minus strand of JBJXGE010000043.1, from coordinate 32,174 downwards.
CTCAAAGCTGCGACTCAGTTCCTCACTGCCCGTGAGACGTTCGAGCAGCAGCACGTCGTCTCCGAGCGGCGTTGACACCGACACCGCGCGATTGAGTTCCGTTCTTGCCATCGATGATTCCTCTTTCCTTGCGTGCCCGAGGCGCGGAGCGCTCGTTGTCGAACGCCGGCGCTTGGAGATAGACACGCCGGGGCGAGAGGCGCGGCCGAACGTTGTATGTGACTTGTTCGATCGCGGTGCAACTCGAGGCGCGATCGGTGGTTCGCTCGAGCCCGCGCCGCTAGCTGTCGCAGAAAAGCGCGTCGGCCGTGCGATCCGGGCCGGCGCCCGGAAACGGCGCGGGCAGCGGGGCGCCGCCCGTGAACACGAAGGTGAGGACCGTGATGGCGTCGGCGAGATTGAGGAGCCCGTCGTCATTCGCGTCGACGGCGTCGAGACAGGTCGCCGGTCCCATTGAAAACAGATAACTCAACGTCGTGATGGCATCGGCGATGTTGATGAGCGCATCGCGATTGGCGTCGCCGCGCACGAAGCGAGACTGCACGTGGATCGTTCCGACCATCACGTCGAGCTCGTGCGGCCGGCAAAAATACGGCACGGCTCCGGACGCGACGAACTGGTAGATGAAGACCGGCTGAGAGTCGCTCGAGATCTCGTCGAACAGCGCGCCCGGATCGTCGGCGGGATTCGACGACAGCCCACTCGTGACCGTGTGCAACATTTCGCCCGGCTCGTGTTCCCAGCGCACGGAATCGCCCGCGAAAATGTGCACGACCTCCGGCTCGAAGACGTTGTCGAGCACGACGACGATGACGGTCTCCTCGTCGCTCGCGACGTCCACGAATCCCAACTGGAGCGGATTCAAGGCATCGAAAAAGTTGTAGCCGCCGGGTTGATACGACGCGAACGTGTAGCTGAAGCTCGGGTTCGACGCGTCGATCGTCGCGCTGAAAAGCGCGCCGGGCTCGCTCGGCGTGCCGGGTGCGCCACCGGGGACGCCGCTCGTGAGTACGTGCGAGCCGGCGACCCACTCCCAAGTCACCGTATCGCCGACCTCGATCATGACGGTTTGCGGCAAGAACGCGGACGTGAACATTTGAATCGTCTGATCGACCGCAAGCGCCGGGCCGCCGGCCGCGAGTACGAAAACGAGTGTCAGAATTCTGGCGACGCTCCGGCCCATGGTTTCTCCTCAGCGCATTGACGTTGGTGCTTTGAGCCCGTGGAAATCTTAGCGAAACGCGAATCCACGGCAAGCAGGGGCATCAGAACCCGTGCGGCATCTGCCCCTTGGTCGTCTCCCATTGCGTCGCCTTGAGGAGCCAATCGCCGTCATACTCGGCGAACTCGCCATCGACCCGCACTTGCCAAGTGTCTTTAGGCGGCGCGTCGGCCGTCGCACGCTCGGTGAACTGCAGCAAGCACGTGACGTGCGCGGTCTGGCTCGTAACCTCGCCTTTCGTTACCGCGCGGAATTCAACGGACTGCGGCAATCCATCGACGTACTCGACGTGCACGAGTGGTCGCTTGTCTTCGTCGCGCTTGATGATTTGGAAATAGCGAAAGAACACCGCTTGCAACTCGCCACGCGTGAGGTCGGTTGTTTGATCGCTAAAGTCGGTCGCGAAGCACGCGATCAGTCCACCCGCTGCGCCGGCGTTGAATTCTTCTTGCATGGCGGCGAGCCGACGCAACACGCGCTCTTCATCGTTTGGTTGGAGGATCCACCAAAGCGCGAGTGCGATGACGAAGACGAGGCCGGCGATGGCGGCGATTCGACCACGCGTCATGAGTGCTGTGCCTTTCTGGGCGCCCTAAAGCGGACGCTGGTCACTCCGTGCGATGGTGTGCGAGCAGCCATTCGACGCACTCTTCGAGTTTGGCCGCGACGACTAACAAGTGTCCATAGTGGAGCGCCGATCGGAATTCGACGGGTTGACCGGCGCTCTGCGCTTCCTGAGCGACTCGACGCAAGTTCGAACTGGGGACGATCCTGTCGAGCGGCGCTCCAATGATGAGCATCGGTGCGATCTTCTTGTCCGGCGCGCGCAGGGGACCACCTGCGATGCAGACTGTCGCGGCGAGTCGTCGGGATTCGAGCACGGCGAGTGACGCCGTTGTGATTGCGCCAAGCGAATGTCCCAGGAGATAGACGCGCGTCGGATCGATGGCATAGTCGCGGGTCACACTTTCGAGCACTTCGCGAAAATGCGCCGTGTGCATCAGGAACGACTCGGTGTGCGGAGTGACGAGCACGAATCCCCGACGATCGGCAAGCCGGGGCAACAATCCAGCGCCATAGCCGAACCGAAACATCTGTTCGTCGCCGCCGGCGCCGTGGAGTGCGATGAGGAGTGGCCGTGGCGTTGGAGCGGTCTCGGTCGCGTGCGGCGGCGCGTGAATGAGCAGCGCGATTTCGCGACCGCTGCCGGCAACGGCGCGCCAAGTATCGCCCGCGCGTTCGCGGTATGGATTCTGTCCAGCGGCGAGCGCCGCCACCTCGGCCCGCAGTTCGGCGCGCAAGACGAGGGGATCGAGCAAAAACTCCGCGGGTTTATTCGGCGATGGACGGTCCTTGAGAAGATCTATGCGGCTGCGACAAGTGGCGATTGCGTGCGCGAGTGCGGCGTGCGCGACGCTCGCAGCTTCGAGTCGCGCGATGAGCCCGACACACTCAACCGCGAACGCCACGCTGGTCACTGTCAGCCAATTGCCAGGGACTCGCAGTTCGCCGGCCGCGAGGGAGATTCGATAGCGGCCTTCCGGAAAAGAATGCTTCGTGAGATCGATCTCAAAGATTGTCTCGGTGAACTTCTCGCCAGCTGGCAAGGCCTGTTTCCATTCGTGGTCGGCCGTGCCCACGGCGCTGGGTTGCAGCAGCATTCGGAACTCGCTCGAGTTTGTGCGCGCAGCGCTCAACGGATAAAGCGCGCTGACGCGCACCGTGACGCGGGTGTGCGTGCCAACCGTAGCGACGGGCGGTTCCACTTCAACGCGGAGCGATTGGATCAACTCCAACTCGGGTCGAGGCTCACTCCGCGCGCTGAGGCGGTTCTTCAGCGTATGTAGATACTCGACCGCGCCGCGGAAGTTACCGCTAAAGAATCGACTCGCGACATCGTCCGCCGCGCGATTGAATTCGGCGAGCTCCTCGACCGGCGGCGGCCGCAGCGCGAACTCGCGTTCCAATTCCATGTAGGCGTGTGCGAGATCCCGACGCGTGACGGCGTTGTTCCAGCGCGGTGCGTCCGCGAGCGGCGCCTCGCCCGCGAGCGCGGTAAGAACTAGGGCGGTCAAGATTGAAATGCCGGACTCGTTTCGATCTGCTCACGCCGAGATTGGCGCGGTGGTCGATCTTAGGCGTCATCTTCCGCTCGCCAAGTCATTTGTGAGAGTTTCGCGCAGGGCCAGCAGGCTCGGGTCTATCTTTCGCATGAATCCACCCGTCCAACTTGCCAATGCGCACTCGATCGCTTCGGCGCGGATCGACTCCACGTGGAAAGTCTGGGGCCTAGTGGCGGTCGTTCTCGTCGTCTTGTTTCTCCTGCTGGTTGCTTTCGCGTTCGCCGTCAGTCTCGTGGAAGTGGCATTCTTCAATCCCTACTCGCTGACGGTGTTGCTCTGCGCGGGGGGGAGCATCGCACTTTGGTTTGGATTTCGGGACTTGCGCAGCCGCTGGCTCGTGCAGAGTACTCCGACGGCGAAAACGTCAGCCGCGGCGATCGGTCTCGTCGAACTCATCGGTCGAACTGCCAGCGACACTGTCACGGTCTCGCCCTTGAGCGGACTCAAAACCGTTTACTTCCGTGTCCACGTCGATCGCTGGACGAGGGGCCCGAACAAGGACGACAGTTGGCAATGGGTCACGATCGCGAGCGAGCAATCGGCGCCACTCGAGTATTTTGAGATCGAGGACGAATTCGGTCGAGTGCCGGTTTGGGCCGCGGGCGGCGATTTGCTGCTGACGGAGCGCGTGTGGCAAAGCGATAAAGATGCCACTGCGATGTCGCCGGCGATCCAATCGATGGTGCTGAACTCGGCGATCGTGAAGGTCAGTGGCGGTTCCTTGGCCGACAAGTTTCGCGTCCGCGAACGCAGTCTCAACGTCGGTGAAACGGTCTATGCACTCGGCACACTGGCGGAGCGCGGCCGAATCGCGCCGCGCGCCGTGAGACCGCAAGAACGCAAGAAGTCTGTCACGCCATTGAGTCCAGCTCGAGCCGACATCGCGAAAATCCTCCGGATCATCCTGGAGTTCATCCGAGTCGTGGGACTCAACGGCGCGACGACGCGATCGCAACGCAGCACTGTATCGCTTGCCACCGAGCCGCCGCCGCTGCCGGCCGAGCGCGTGATGATGTGGAAGGGTCGCCAATCGCGTCCTTTCATCATCGCAGATCACTCGGAGCGCGCTGCGCTTCTCAAACTCAAGTCGCGCATGTGGCTGTTGCTGGCGGGCGGAGTCGCCAGCTTGTTCGGCTCCCTGTTCGTCTTCTTGGACCTGGTCAACTCGACCTAGAAAACCGCGAGGAGGACTCATGACGCTTCCAATCATCGCCACGATCGTGCTCGGGTTCATCGCACTGCTCGCGCTTGTCGGCGCGGGTGCTTACGGAGTGATCCTGTACAACCATCTCGTGCACGTGAAACACAACGTGCATCAAGCGTGGGCAAACATCGACGTGTTGCTCAAGCAACGTCTCGACGAGTTGACAAAACTGATCGACATCGTCAAGAAGCACATGGGGTACGAAGAAGATCTGCTGCTGCGCCTGACGGATTTGCGCGCCCGCGCCGCGCGCGGGGGCGACGATCGCGCGCGACTCGAAGCGGAAAGCGGACTCTCAAACGGCATGCTCAAGCTGTTTGCGGTCGCCGAAAATTACCCACAGCTCAAGGCGAGCGAGAGTTTCTTGGCATTGGAGAAGCGCGTGAGTGAGCTCGAGGATCAAATCGCGCATCGCCGCGAGTACTACAACGACGCGGTGAATATCAATAACGTGCGCATCGAGCAACTTCCGGATCGTTGGCTCGCGTCGATGGCGGGTCTCAATCGTCGACCGCTGTTCGAAGCGAGCGAACGGGAACGCGCCGATCTCGTGATCGGTGACGCGTTCGCGTAAGCGACGATGTGGCGGCTCACGGCGTGTGCGACAGCCAGTTTTCCGGCACGGGCTTGAGTTCTTCGCCGAGCCGCGCGCATTTCAGTTCGAGCGCCGCGCCACCGGTCCGATTGAAATAGTCGAGGCGCAGTTCGTGCCAGCCTTCGCCGAGGGCTAGCACGCCGCGCTTCTCGATGCGCTCGTGGAGCCCGTCGAGATCGACGACTTGTAAACCGGCGACGCTGAGCCGCGAGCCGTCGTCGGAGGCGAGCGAGAACTCATAAACATCCGCGCTCGGGATTCGGATGAATCCCTGATAGCGGTAGCCGGTGCGTTCGCTACTCGCCGCCACAGCAAACCGAGTTGTCACCGCGGTGGAGATCGGTGTGAGCTGCGAAAAGTCCGGCAGCCGTTCCCACTCGCCCGCGTAATAACTCACACGGATCCCGTCCGCGGGTTTCGTTGTGACTGTTGTTCCGCGCAGCGGCGCCACCTTGCGAAACGTCGCCTCGACGATGTCCGTGACCGGTTTTTCGCCGTGGAACGAGCGCGCCTTGACCGTCGTCGTGTCGGTGAGCTCGAGCGCCTGGTCATAACGGGCGGAGGCGAGTACCGGGTCGCTGCCATCCAAGGTGTAGCGAATGTCGGTGTCGCGACTCGCACACTTGAGAACAACGCGCAGTTTCTGCACGAGCATGCGCGACGCTGACTCGAACTCGGGTGGCGCGTAAATAACGGGTGGCCCCGCGATGTCGAGCGCGACCACCGAGCAATACGGATCCGGCGCGCGCTTCGGGAGCCGAATCGTGACGACGCCCTCGGCGGACGAAGTTTCGATAGCGATGTCGGGCAGTGCGAGCAATTTGGCGCGCTTCACTTCGTTGCCGAGCCCTGAGAGCTTGAAAACGCTACGCAGGGCAGCCGTCGCGACATCCACGGCGCCATCCTCGGCGAGGTCGACACCTGGCCACTTGAATATGTGCAAGTACAGTCGAGTGTCGCCATCCGGAAGCTTGCGCACCGTACAACGTCCCCAGTCGAGTTTCGCGAACGGACTCGCGCTCGTTCCGTAAATGGCCTCGCCATTCTCGCGCAGCCACTCGCCCATGCCCTTGAGTCGCTCGAGGCAAGGCTCGGGAAAAACGCCCTCGGCCGTGGGGCCGACGTTGAGGAGGAAATTGCCGCCCTTCGACGCGATGTCGACGAGCTTGTGAATGAGATCCTCGGTCGATTTCCAATCGTCGTCATGCTTGTTGTAGCCCCAGTGCTCGTTCATGGTCATGCAGGTTTCCCAGTCGACGCCGGCCACGCCGGTCGCGGGGATTTCTTGCTCCGGCGTACCGAAGTCGCCCGCGAAGCGGGCATCGGTCGTCATGCCCGCCATGCCGCCACGTCCGACGTCGACGCGATTATTCACGATGATATTGGGCGCAAGTTTGCGGCAGAGATCGTAAAGCGCTTGCCCGAGCTCGTGCGTCCAAGTCGATTCCCATTCGCCGTCGAACCACAGGACGCCGATGTCGCCGTACTTCGTGATTAACTCTTCGACTTGCGCGCGCAAATACTGCACGTAGCGCCCGAAGTCCGCGCCAGTTGCCGGCCGCTCCTCCCAATCACGACGCGGCAGATAATCGGGATGATGCCAGTCCATGATGGAGTGATACCAGCAGATGCGGAGCCCGGCGCGGTGACAGGCGTCCGCCAGCTCTTTCAGGATGTCGCGTTTGAATGGCGTCGAGGCAATGTCGTAATCGGTGTGCGCCGAGTCGAAAAGGCAGAATCCATCGTGATGCTTGCTCGTGATCACGATGTACTTCATGCCCGCGTCCTTCGCGATTTGCACCCAGGCGTCCGCATCGAACTTCACCGGATTGAACTGTTCGCGAAATCCTTCGTAGCGTTCGAGCGGAATCTTCGCAGACGTGTAGATCCATTCGCCGTGATGCTGGTCGGTGCCCCATTCCCCGGCGGGCACCGCGTAGAGACCCCAGTGGATAAAGAGTCCGAAGCGCGCTTCGCGCCACCAGTCGAGCCGCGAGTCGCGCTCAGTGACGGGACCCGACGCGCCGTGATCCTGGGCGAGGAGCGGGCTCTGACTCACAACCGAAAGCAGGACGCCGCAGAGCGCGGCAAGAAAACAGCGAGCGATTCGAATGGTCATGAAGACGTTTCCGATCCGTTGCGCGGACTCGATGTTCAACACTCGGACCATGACGGTGCGAGTTGGGCGGGTAACGGGGTATATCAGAAGTTTGCACCGGCCAACAGATTTCGGTGCTATGCCGGCTCGGTAGGGTTCGGATAAACTCCGCGTCATCATGCCGCTCTCCAGTTTTCAACCCATCGTTCGCGCCTGGTTTCACACCCGCTTCGGCGCGCCAACTCCGCCGCAAGCGCGCGGCTGGCCGGCGATTCGTCGCGGCGAGCACACGTTGATCGCCGCGCCAACCGGCGCGGGCAAAACGTTGGCGGCATTTCTCGTCGAGATCGATCGGCTGCTCGCCGCGGGCGTCGAACTCGCGGATGCCACGCAGGTCTTGTACGTATCGCCGCTCAAGGCGCTCGCCAGCGACGTGCGAAAGAACCTCGAGCAACCGCTCTCCGAGCTACGCGCGCTCGATGCGAGTTTGCCGGAGATTCGCGTCTCGGTGCGCACCGGCGATACCTCCGCGCGCGAGCGCGCCCGCATGGTGCGGACGCGGCCGCACATACTCGTCACCACTCCGGAGAGTTTCTACATCTTGCTCGGTTCGCAAAGCGGCCGCGCGATGTTGAAAACCGTCCGCACCGTGATCGTCGATGAGATCCATGCGGTGCTTGGCGATAAACGCGGCGCTCATCTGGCGCTTTCGCTCGAGCGGCTCGACGCACTCTGCGAGCGGGACGTGCAGCGAATCGGACTCTCGGCGACGCAACGGCCGATAGACGCAGTGGCGCAGTTTCTCTGCGGCGGCGGCCGGAGCGCAACCATCATCGATGAAGGACACGTGCGCGCGCTCGACCTTGCGATCGAGGTCCCGGGTTCACCGCTCAGCACTGTCGCCTCGAATGAGCAGATGGCGGAGATCTATCTTCGAGTCGCCGAACTCGTCGCCGCGCACCGTACGACGCTAGTGTTCGTCGACACGCGCAAAATGGCGGAACGCGTGGCGGCGCGCCTGCAGAGTCTCGTCGGCGCGGAAGATGTGACCTGCCATCACTCGAGCCTCGCGCTCGAGCGACGGCTCGCCGCGGAGACGCGACTCAAGTCGGGCGCCCTGCGCGTACTCGTCGCGACGGCGTCGCTGGAACTCGGCATCGATATCGGCGACATCGATTTGGTCGTGCTGCTCGGCGCGCCGCGCGCTATTGCGACGCTGTTGCAGCGCGTCGGTCGCTCGGGGCACGCGTTGAGCCGGACGCCGCGCGGCCGGTTGTTTCCACTCACTCAGGACGAGCTGGTCGCGGCGGCCGCGCTCCTACTTGCGGTCGATGCGCGCCAACTCGATCGCATTCCGCAACCGCTTGCGCCGCTCGATATTTTGGCGCAGCACTTAGTCGCCGCGTGTGCAGCCGACACTTGGCAGGAAGACGAGTTATTCGCACGCGTGCGACGGGCGTGGCCGTATCGCGAGCTCGCGCGCGCGGACTTCGAAGCGCTCATTCAGTTGCAATTGCGGCGCGGTCGGCGCGCGCTGTTGCATCGCGATGGCGTTGGGGCGCGACTACGCGGCACGCGCGCGGCGCGGCTCACCGCGACGATGGGCGGCGGCGCTATTCCAGATCGCGCCGACTATCAAGTCGTGCTCGAGCCGGAGGGCACGGTGATCGGCGCCGTCGACGAAGACTTCGCGGTCGAGTCGACAGCGGGCGACGTGTTTCAACTCGGCACGAACTCGTGGCGCGTGCTCGGTATCGGCGGCGGCAAGATGCGCGTCGCCGATGCGCGCGGCGCACCGCCGAGCTTGCCATTTTGGCTCGGCGAAGCGCCCGCACGGACGCCCGAGTTGTGCGCGGCCGTGTCGGAAGTTCGCGCGCGCGGTGGCTCGATCGAATGGCTCTTGCGGATACCCGGCGTACCGCGCGCGGCGGCCGAGCAGATCGTCGAGTATCTCGAGGGTGCGCGGACTGCACTTGGCACCGTGCCGACGATCGATGCGATCGTGCTCGAGCGCTTCTTCGACGAAAGCGGCGGTATGCAGCTCGTGCTCCACGCGCCGTTCGGTGGGCGCATCAATCGTGCGTGGGGACTTGCGCTGCGCAAACGCTTTTGTCGACATTTTGGTTTCGAGCTGCAAGCGGCCGCAAGCGAGGAGGCCATCGTGCTCTCGCTCGGACCGCAGCACAGTTTTGCGCTTGGCGAAGTGTTCGACTATTTGCGCGCCGCGCGCGTGCGTGATGTGCTGGTGCAGGCGCTGCTCGATACACCGATGTTCAAGACACGCTGGCGATGGAATGTTTGTCGCGCGCTGCTCGTCGCGCGTTGGCACGGCGGCCGGCGCGTGCCGGCGCCACTCATCCGCATGCGCGCTGATGACCTGCTGGTGGAGTCGTTTCCCGAAGTGATGGCCTGTGGCGAGAACTTGCCGCCTGGCGATCTGCCTGTGCCGTTCGAGCACCCGATCGTGCGGCAAACGATCGAGGATTGCTTGACGGAGGCGCTCGACTGCGCGGGACTCGAGGCCGTGCTCGCGCGGCTCGAGCGCGGCGAGATGCTACGCACCGCCGTCGACACCGTGCAGCCGTCGCCGCTCGCGCGTTCGGTGCTAAGCGTTCGACCTTACGGCTTTCTCGACGATGCGCCGCTCGAAGAGCGTCGCACGCAAGCGGTCGCCGGGCGTCGCGGACTTTCGATCCGCGACGCGGATCAACTCGGCGCGCTCGATCCGCAAGCGGTGGAGCGTGTGCGCGCCGAAGCGTGGCCCAATCCGACGGACGCCGAGGAAGTGCACGAAGCGCTCAGTTGGATGGGTTTCGTCACGACGAGCGAGAGCGGCGAGTGGCGCGACTGGCTCGTGGCGCTCGAGGACGCGGGGCGCGTCGTGCGGGACGGCGACCGCTACTACGCGGCCGAGACACTTCGCGAGCCGCTCGCGTTGTGGCGCGGCCGGCTCGAGGCGCTCGGCCCGGTTCAAAGTGATGACCCGTTGCTCGTGAAACTCGAGAGCGAAGGTTTCGTGTTGCGCGTGCGCATCGACGGCGCCGACGCGTGGTGCGAGCGTCGGCTCCTCGCCCGTATTCATCGATACACGCTGGATGAGCTGCGCCGCGGCATCGAAGCGGTGTCGATTGATGCCTATCGTCGTTTCCTCGCGTGCTGGCAGCACGTCGATGGCGAATACCGACTGACGGGACCTGGCGGTGTTCTCGAAGTCGTAAGACAACTCGCTGGCTTCGAAGTCGCGGCGCCATTGTGGGAGCGCAGTGTGCTGCCGGCGCGCGTCAGCGACTACCAGCCGGAGTGGCTCGATCAACTCGCGTTCACTGGACAAATTGCGTGGGGCCGACTGTGGGGGAGTGGCGCGGCGGCGCTCAAAGTCACACCCATTGCAATCGTGCCGCGCGAGACGCTGCCGATGTGGTTCGAACTCGCCGCCGCCGCTGGTGCGCCGGCGATGGAGAGAATCGCACGAGAAGCGGCAGACGTTTGGACGGCGCTCGAGCGCTCCGGCGCGCAGTTCCAACAAGAACTCGAGCGCACGACGGCGCTCTTGCCGTCGCAGCTCGATGCGGGACTCGCGCAGCTCATCGGGCTCGGACTCGGGACGAATGATAGTTTCGCGGCGTTGCGTCGACTGCTGCCAGCCGCGCATCATCGGCGCCGCGCCGCGCGCTGGCGACAGCCGATTGCGGGCCGTTGGAGCGTCTTTCGTCGACCGACGTTGGCGTCGCTCAACCTAGAAGCTGCGCGCGAGTCGGATGTCGAGCCGCTCGCGCGCGCGTTATTGCGGCGCTATGGAGTTGTGTGTCAGCGCGTTGCGAGCAGTGAGAGACACGGCGTGCCGTGGCGACGATTGCTGCGCGCGTTGCGCACGCTCGAGCTGCGCGGCGAAGTGCGCGGCGGGCGATTCGTGAGCGGTTTGAGCGGCGAGCAATTCGCGCTGCCGGAAGCGGTGCCGCTCCTGCGCGCGCAACGCGACCGCTCGGATCCGCTTGTCAGTATCGCGGCTGGCGATCCGCTCGATCTCGCCAGCGTGCTCGTTCCGCAAGTTGCGAGCGTGTCGCGGATCGAACCGACGCGCGCACGTTAAGGGTCCGCGCAAAAATAACTTCGCATTTGGAGGCCGATCTCTAACATATCTCCGCTCCCGGCTCAATCGCGTTATCCTCAACGTAGCCAGGCTACGCCTGCGGTTCCGCTCAATCGCCGAGAACGGACCTACGCCAGATCTCGACCTCCAAATGGAAAGTTATTTTTGCGCGGACCCTAAGCGACGCGCTGCCCGCTTGTCGGATCGCCGTGAGTGTGATTACATCTGCGACGCTCCGTGCGTGGGTTCTGAGCTTCAGGAGTCGGTGGGCTCAATTCAATTTTTTGCATCAACGGCAGTCGAGGTTTCGCATGGCATCGCCGCAATTTGGCGCGTTGCTCGCCGCTCTCGTCATCGTCTGCGCGGCGTTTGGCTCGGCATCAGCGCAGTGCCAGCTCACGAAGCTGCGCGCAAGCGATGGCGCTGCGTTCGACGAGTTTGGCGCCGCGGTTGCAATCGACGGCGGTCTTATCGTGATCGGCGCGCCCAAAGATGATCCGATGGGCAGTGACTCCGGGGCCGCCTACGTGTTTCGCTTCGTTGGCACCGAATGGCAAGAAGAAGCGAAGCTCGTGCCGAGCGATGGTGTGCAGAACGACTTGTTCGGTGCCGCGGTCGCCGTCAGCGGGGATGTCATCGTCGTGGGCGCATACGCGGGCGTCAGCCTGGGTTCGCTCCGCGGTGCGAGTTATGTGTTTCGCCGCGTGGGCGGCATCTGGGTCGAAGAAGCCATTTTGACGCCGATCGCTCCGACGCTCGATGACTCCTATGGAGCGGCGGTCGCGGTCGCAGGTGATTTGATCGCGGTGGGTGATCCCGGGAATCCTGTGTTCGCTTCACCTCCTGGCCGCGTGTTTCTGTATCGCCGGACGGCCGGAGTCTGGATTCTCGAGACGACGATTTTCGCCAGCAACGGTCACGTTGACGATGGCTTTGGCACGTCGCTCGCGTGCCTCGGTGGCGACGTCGTCGTCGGCGCGCCAACCTTGAGCGCCGCGGCATTAGAAGCCGGCGGCGTGTACGTCTTCGCGCAAGATGGCGGCGGCACTTGGACCGAGAGCGCGCTCGCCGCCGGCGTCGCGGTGCCGTACGGTCACTTGGGCCACGCGCTCGCGGCAGCGCCGAATTTGATCGCCGCGAGCGATCGACCGGTCGCGCCGGGCGTCGGCAGTTTCGATGTCGGCAGCGTCTTCGTGTTTCGTTCCCGGACGGCGGGCGTTTGGGAACTGCAATCACTACTCGAGGCGGCGGATGCCGTGCCGGGCGAGGGTTTCGGCCAGTCGGTCGCGGTCAGCATTGATCGAGTCCTGACGGGCGCGTATCTCGATGAAAACGGCTCGGGCTCGGCATACCTGTTCGGCGAACTCGGTCCCGGCTGGCCGCAACTCGCGAAGTTGCGCGCGAACGACGCCGCGTTGAGCGACAATTTTGGCGACGCGCTCGCGATGAGCGGGGAGACGCTCGTGATCACAGCACCGAAGAACGATGACGATGGTCCCAACTCCGGCTGCGCCTACGTGTATCGTCTCGAGTCGGTGCCGGCCGAGTTTTTGCGCGGTGACGCCAACGGTGATCTCGCCGTCAACATCGGCGATGCGATTTGGTTGTTGAGTTACTTCTTCACGGACGGCGCACCGCCGCCGTGCGCCAAGGCCGGCGATTCGAACCATGACTCCGCGCTCGATCTCGGCGACGCAATCTATGTGCTCAACTATTTGTTGCTCGCGGGGAGCCCACCCGCGGCGCCGTTCCCGAGCTGCGGCACCGACCCGACGTTCAGCAGCTTGTGTTGCGACCCGCTCGTTTCGTGCCCGTAGCTGATCGGTGAAAGCGCCCGGGCGAACTGCCATGGTTCACACAAACGCCGAGCGCGCTAGAATCTGCGTTCCAGCCGCTGGGAGTCGTCATGACGCTGTATGCTGGGGCTGAAACAGATTCCTCCCCGTCGCATCGAGCGGATGCGACGCGCTCCGACGACGTCGAAACGCGCGCGACGTGAAAGGTCCTTTGTGAAACTCAGGAAACTGACATTCGTGGTCGGACTTGGATTGATCGGCTTTGCCCTAGCGAGTCGAGTCTCTGCGCAATCACCGACGTGTCTCGTACACAACGGTGGGGGTGTGTTCGGAGGCGGAACGATCGCCGCGGACGCAACTGCCGGTTTCATGACGACGACGACTACCCAGTACGACGACTTCGAAGCGGAACTGAATGGCGGCACAACTTGGGATCTCGTCGTCGTCAACGAGCCGGCGTCGGTTATGCCGGAGACTGTTCAACAAGGTCTCAGCGCCTACCTCGGCGGTGGTGGCCGTTGCGTGCTGAGTTACTGGGATCTCGACTCCGCGCCGTCGATGACGTTGCGGAACGCGTTCGGAGTCGTTGCCGCGGCGGAGTCGCTCACGCCGTTCACGATTTACGCCTGGAGTCCGTCTGATCCAATCTGGGCGGCATCTGGATGCACGCAGATCACGGCCGGCCCGGATGGACTCTGGCTCGACAACGGCGATTTTTGTACGAGCGAGGCGGTGCCGGGCGTAGAGGCGATCGGCGGCGCAACAGTGGCTGCGCAAGTCGGACAAGCGGCGATCGTCCGCGCGAACGCAGGTCGCTCGATCATTTACTCACACGACTGGGACAGTGCCGATTCCGTGTGCGTGCTCGCGGTCGTTTCCGCGTGCGTGAACAGCGTGCTGGGCGTCGCGCCGCTGTGCTGTTTGCCGATCGAAAATCTCACTTGCGCGGCGGATTGCACCGCGCTCGATGTGACGTTGTCGTGGACTAACTCGAGCACCTACCAGAACATTCTCGTGGAGCGTGACGGCGCACCTTTGGTGACGCTGCCGAGCGGCACGACGAGTCATGTCGACACGACGCCGACCGCAGGATTGCACACGTACCGGATTACCGGCAACTGCGGCGCGCCGTGCGGAATCTCGTCCGCGAGCGTGAGCTGCACGGTGCTCGTCGGTCTCGCGAGTCATGTTGTGTGGGCGGCCGAAGGCGCTGATCTGGTCGACAGTGTCGCGGCGCTGGAAGCCGCGATCGTGGCGGCGGGAGAGACTTACTTGGAAGTCGACGAACTTGTCGACATCGATTGCACAGAAACGCCGTTCAACCTCTATGCGCTGACCGGAACATTCCCGAGCAATCATTCCTTGAGCCCAGCCGAGGGCCAATATCTGCGCGATCACATCGCAGGAGGTGGCTGCGTCTACTTCGAGGGAACGGATACGTGGGGCTTCGATGCCGATACGCCGTTCGCAATGGCCGACGGTGTCGACGGCGCGACCGCGGCCGACGGGAGCGATAGTTTCACCGCGATGACGGGTTTTGATTTCGATCTCGCGCTGTGCGCAACTTTAAGCAGCACGTACAACCAAGCCGGTAGTGGCAACGATTGGACCGACCGAATCCTGCCCGCGGTACTCGATGAATTTGGCGACGACGCCGGTCAGATTTGGCAAGACAACGACGAAGGCTACGGCACCGGCACCTATTACGCGACAAGCGGAACCGCCGGACGCGTGTGGTGTCAATCGTGGGAGTTCGGCGGCTACGGCGGCGATCAGGATGAGTTGTTTGCGGCAATCCGCGCGGCGCTGACTTGCGTCGCGTTACCGGTTGGCACGCAGTTTCGACGCGGCGATGCCAACGGAGATGCGATGTTCGATATTTCGGATGCCATCTACCTGCTCGCAGCGCTCTTCATTCCGGGCTCCCCGTCGGCACCGTGCGCGGACGCGGCCGATGTGAACTCTGACGACGCAGTCGACATCGCCGATGCGATTTACGCGCTCGCGTCGCTGTTTATTCCGGGTTCGCCTGCGCCGGGCGCGCCGTTTCCTGGGTGCGGTGTGGATCCGAACGGCGATGTGACGCTCGAATGCGTGTCTTCGCCGAGCTGTCCGTAGCCGTCGATGCCATTGCCATCGCTCGGCATCGTCGCGGCCGTCAGTCGCAGCGCGGCGCATGCTTTCAGCAAGATTCTCGAGCCCGCCATTGAATTGGCGGCGGGGCTCGGTGTCGTGGGGGATGCGCATTCGGGCGTGACCGTGCAGCATCGCTCGCGCGTGGCGCGCGACCCGACGCAGCCGAACTTGCGCCAAGTGCACCTCATTCACAGTGAACTACTTGACGAGTTGCGCGCACGTGGATTCGCAGTCTCTGCAGGGCAATTGGGCGAAAACATCACGACGACCGGGATCGCTCTCCTTGCGCTCCCGTGCGGCACTCGACTTCACGTGGGGCGCGATGCGGTGTTGGAAGTGACGGGACTCCGCAATCCGTGCTCGCAGCTCGACGACTTTCGACCGGGCCTCATGGCCGCCGTCCTCGATCGCGACGAACGCGGCAATATCGTTCGCAAATCGGGTGTCATGAGTGTGGTATTGGTCGGCGGCGAAGTGCGGCCGGGCGACGCGATTCGCATCGTCGTGCCCGCCGGGCCGCATCGACCGCTCGAGCGCGTCTAGACTCAGTACCAGCC
The DNA here is from genome assembly GCA_046154185.1 of Planctomycetota bacterium. Taxonomy (GTDB): domain Bacteria; phylum Planctomycetota; class UBA8108; order UBA1146; family JAJFFE01; genus JBJXGE01. Next base: position 16,353 of record JBJXGE010000043.1, on the reverse strand, counting down.
CTACGCGTCTAGAAGCCGATCCGGCGCATCACCGCGCGCGGGAGATTGCGAATGATCAACATGACCCAGCGCCACGCGCCCGGCGCATAGACCACGGGTCGCCCACGATCGATGGCGCGCAAGACGATCGCAGCGACGCCGTCGGGCTCGCCAGCAAACGGCGGCGGCTTGAGTCCGGCCGTCATCGATGTGCGGACGAAGCCCGGTTTGACGGTGATGGTCTGTAGGCCGGCGCTCCGGAATTTATGATCGAGCCCTTCGAGGTAGTACGAGAGCCCGGCTTTGGCGGCGCCATAAAGCAGAATCGGCTTTCGCGCCCGATCGCCCGCGACCGAGCTGAACACGCAGAGTTTTCCGCCGCCGCGCGCGAGCAGCCGCTTGCGCGCTTCTTCGCAGAACAACACGGTGTGCGTGAAGTTGACGTCGAGTAAGTCCTCGAGTCGTCGCGCGTCTTGCTCGAGTTCATCCTGTTGCGCGAACAGACCCGCGGTCACGACGACGAGATCGAGTCCACCAAGCGCGACCTCGGCCGCGGCGAGCGCCGGCGCGAACTGGGCGGGCGAGCTGAGGTCGCACTGCGCGCACTTCACGGCACCGGTCGACCCATAGACTTCGAGATCGCGCGCGCTGCGTTCAAGGTCGGTCAAGTCGCGACCGAGTAAGAATAACTCGTCTTTGCGAGCCGCGAGTTTTCGCGCCAGCGATCGACCCATGCCGCGCGTCGCGCCGAGAAAAACAACCTTCACATTGCCTCCCTGTCGTGGCGGCCGAACATAGCGCGTGCCGCGACTAAACAAAAGGGGCAATGCGCGCAACGCGTCACCCCGAGCTGAACTGATCTTTTCACCTACACGAGCTTGTGCGACGCTGGCACCGCATGAAGAAATCCACTTCGCTCTTACCTTGTGTCGTCGTTGAGCACGGTCAGCCCGCCGCGGGCGCGGTCCCGGCGTGCGTGGTGTGGTTGCACGGACTCGGCGCCGACGGGCACGACTTCGAGTCCATTGTGCCGGAGTTGCGATTGCCGCGCGCACTCGCCGTGCGTTTTGTATTTCCGCATGCGCCGGTGCGACCGGTGTCACTGAACGGTGGCATGCCGATGCGCGCCTGGTATGACATCAAATCGTTGGACGCGGATCGCGACGAGGACGCGGCGGGTGTGCAGGATTCCGCGCGCTTGATCGAGGCGCTGGTCGCCAGCGAGGTGGCGCGTGGCTGTCCACCGAGTCGGCTTGTCCTCGCGGGTTTTTCGCAAGGCGGCGCGATGGCGGCGCACGTTGGTCTCCGCGCCGCGGAGCGGGTCGCGGGCGTGATGATTCTGTCGGGTTACTTGCTGCTCGCCGATAGCCTCGAAGCGGAGGCGTCGCCGGCGAATCGCGACGTGCCGATTCTCGAATGTCACGGCACGCACGATCCGGTCGTGCCGATTGCGTTTGCGGAACGCGGCCGGCGACGGCTCGAGGAACTGCGTTATCGCGTCGAGTGGCGCACGTATCCGATGCAGCACAACGTCTGCGGCGAAGAGATCGTCGACGTCGCGCGCTGGCTGGTGCGAGTGCTCGCCTAGCGCTCGGGTCACTCTTGTCCGCTTCGTCGCGAAAACCTCAACGAACGACCAGGCCGGTCGCCTCCGGTTTCGCTCGGTCGCTCGTGAGCGGGCCAAGGTTTCCTGACACGGCACGAGCCGCTATCAACGTCCATCGATTTCGTGCAACAGGGAGATGGCACCCGGGTCGTTCGGAGACGTCGCGAGAATCTCGCGGAGGAGCGCGCGCGCCTGCTCGGTCTCACCCGTGTGCCGGAGGACTTGCGCGAGGATGAGTTTCGGACCGTTGCCATTGCGACCGGCCGCGGCAATGGCTTGTTCCAACACTTGAATCGCTCGTGGAAACTCGCCGGTCTGCGCGAGCGCGACTCCCAGGTTTTGCAGCACGCCGGCGTTTCTGGGCTCGATCGCAACCGCTGCGCTATAGGCGGCGATCGCGGCGGCCGATTGTCCGAGTCGCTGCAACGCAACGCCGAGATTGCCATGCGCTTCAGCGTAGTCTGGATTGAGCCGGAGCGCTTCGCGAAAGTGAGTCACGGCGCTTTCGAAGTCTTCCGCCATGAGCAACGCAACACCGAGCAGATGGTGAACGGCTAGTGCGTCGCGTTTGACGGCGAGTGCGCGCCGGTAACTCGCGATCCCGTCCGGCAACCGTCCGAGGGCGACTTGCGCCTCGCCGAGTTTCGCGAGGATCTCGGGATTCTCGGGATCCGCGGCGGCGGCGCGAATGAAGTGTTCGCACGCTTGCGGCGCGTGGCCTTCCGTCCAGAGTCTGCTGCCGACGAGCGAATGCAGCTCGGCGGCGAAGTTGCCGGCTTCCTGCGGATGCGGTCGAACGGCGCAGAGCGCGCCGACGACAACGGTCGCGATCGCCAACCAAGGCGCGCACTTTCGCGGCGCTCGCAAACACGTCGCGAGCCCGGCCGCCGCGACCACCAGTACGAACGGAATCCACGGCAACCGGTAGCGCGCGGCGGGGAAAACCGCAATCACTGCGAGCGGATAGAGAATGAGGATGAGCCAGGTCGTCAGTGCGAGTTCGCGCCCACGCACGGCGGCGCCGACGAACGCGAAGATCGCGATCACGCCGAACGGAAACCCGAAGCCGAAGACTTGCCAGAGTGTGAGCTTGAGCAGCCACGAGTACTGCGTTTGGGCATAGAGATCGAACGTACGCGGCAGTTCACGTGGGCTCAGGAATTCGACAGTCTTCGCCGCCATATTTCGTAAGAAGTGCGCGGGATGTGCCGTGATGTAGTCGCTTGTTTGGTTTCGGAAATACGCATCCTCCTCCCAGAGATCGCGCGCGCCGGCCGCCTTTGCGCGACCGGCGAGTTCATCCCACGCGGCGCCCGCGCGCAACGCGACCGTTCGCTCGCGTTCGAGGTTGTTGCCGATGTGCAGATTGATTCCCCCGCTCGCCGGCAGGAAACCGAAACTTCCAGTGACCGAGAGGCGCAACACCGAGATCGGCAGTAACACGACGGTGAGGCCAAGCGCGAGGCGGAGCGCCTGCCGTGCGGTTGGACGCTGCGTTTTTCGCAGCCAGAGCGCGCCGATGACCAGGGCGATGACCGGCAGGAAAACCGGGTGTGTCACGATGGCGAGCGCGCCGACGAATCCGAGCGCGAAGTGATGTCGGCGCAAGGGTTCGCGTTCAACAGCCAAGAGCGCGAAAAGCAATCCGAGGAATGTCGCCCAGCTCGCCGGTAGCAGTTGCGTGTCGAAAAACAAGCACGGTCCGTAGACGGCATGCGCGATTCCCGCCCAGCGGCCGATCCGCTCGTCAAAAAGTTTTTTTCCGAGCGCGCAGGTGAGAACGCAGGCGGCGGCGCCAACGACGATCTGCAGCAGGCGCGCGGCGAAGATGGACGAGTTTGTGCAGAAATACACAACGGTCAACCACAGCGGATAGGCGACGGATTGCCAGAAGAGCGGCGTGATCGCGCGCGTGTCGCCGACGAGACTGCGCGCGAGCGCGTCGTAGTCCGCTTCGTCCATGACGGGCACGACGAAAGTTGGGGAGTCGCGCAGGCTGATGAGGACGAGCACGCGGAGCGCGAGCGCGAAGAGGAACAAGCGCATCGCGGTCGAAGAAAGCGCGTTTCGAATGGCGGAATCCTAAGGTTGAGAGACGACGGTGAGGCGATTCAGCGCCACGGTCGGGAGCGTGCTCGCTGATCCATCGGGCCAAGTGATCGCGATACTCTCGACCGCGCTCGCGGCGCCGAGTCCGAACGTCAGCGGCAGCTCCACCTGCGAGAGATAGCTGCGAGTCGGTTGGACGCATTGCCGTTGTCGAATGCCTCCGGCGACCAACTCGACCGTGGCGCCGATGGCGCCGGTGTTGCCGCCGCGACCGCGGAGTTCGAGGCGGACCCAGTTGTGTCCGAGCTGCTGATCATTGCGCAGCAACGCCGGCGGACCCGCGACTTGCGTGAGGCAGAGATCCAGATCGCCGTCGGCATCGATGTCCGCGTAGGCCGCCGCGCGACCGACCAACGGCTGCGGCAAATCGCCGAGTCGAGTCGGCGGGATTTCCGTAAACGCGCCGCGCCCCGATGGGCCGCGATTCCAAAAAAGTTGCGCGGCTTGACGATACTGCTGGGAGACCTGTACCTCCGCGATCTCTTCTTCGAGGTGTCCGTTCGCTTGGAAAAAATCGAGTCGACCATCGAGGTCGGCATCGAAAAAGAGGACGCCGAATTTGAGTCGCACACGGGTCGCGGCGCCGAGTCCTTCGAGCACCGCGTCGTCGGACCAATAGAGGTTGTTGGACTGCCGCACATAGAACGAAGTCGGCTGGTTGGCGAAGTTGCCGATGCCAACCGCCAAGGCCTCGTCGTTACGAAAATACGCGGCGTCGATTCCCATCGCGCCGGTCGCGATGCCGTCGACGTCAAATGCGAAACCGGTTGCCTGCCCGATTTCTGCGAAAGCGCCGCGCCCGTCATTGCGGAAGAAAAAATTCTGAGTCGTATCGTTTGCGACCAACACATCCAAATAGCCGTCACGATCGACATCCACGAAGCACACGCCGAGCGCTTTCGCGACCGGCTGGCCGTTGGCGGGATTCACAACGTGCAGGCCTGCCGCGTCCGACACATCGGTGAAGCGTCCGTGGCCGTCGTTGCGATAGAGGCACGGAAACGTCCCCTGAAAATTTGTCGGGGGACCATAGGCGCGATCCTGGCCATTGATACTGAATTCCTGTGCGAGATCGATGGCGCGCGACCAAACGACGTACTTGCACACGAAGAGATCCAGATCTCCATCGCGGTCGTAGTCGAAGAAACCCGCGCTCGAATGCCAGCCGTCGCTGGCGCCGGCGACGCCGGCCGAGTCGGTCACGGCCACGAACTGCCCGGCATCATTGCGATACAAATGGTTCGCTCCGACTGCGGTGAAAAACAGATCGGTGTCGCCGTCGCCGTCGTAGTCGCCGGTCGCGATGCCGGTGCCGTAAAACGTCGCGTCGAGACCGCAGGCTTTCGTCACGTCGTCGAACTTGCCGCTGCCATCGTTGCGATAGAGTCGTTGTGTAGGGCGTTCGGCGGGTGCGGGATCTTCCGGCCACGAGCAAGAATTGACGAGCGCCAAATCCTGATCGCCGTCGGAGTCAAAGTCGAAGAATGCGCAACCGGAACCGAGCGTCTCCGGCAGCAGTTTCTGGCCGGTCGCGCCATTAGAGTGTTGAAAATGAATTCCGGCCGCGCGCGTGATGTCCGTGAACTCGATGGCCGGCGCCGCCGCGGCTTTTTCGAGGTCTTTCGCAGTGATGTGCGAAAGATCTTTTTGCTCGACGACTTCCTTGCGCTGCGGCGCGCGGCTGAGCCAAAACCAAAGACCCACGCCGATCGCGAGTGCGAGCAGGATCCACAGCGAGGTGCGAAACGCGCGGCCGATCACCGCATCGTCCGCCGGCACCCATTCGTCAGTCGCTGATGCGGCGCTCCGCGGTGGCGAGTTCGGTTGCGACTCGGGAGCGTTGAGCGTCATTCACTTCTTTTCAGGCGATGTTGTTGTCGTCGTCGTCGGCGGCAGACCGTACGCGCCGTCGCGCTGCAGATCGTAGATAACGATCGGTTCCGCCGCCTTGTCGGCGTGCGGGTAGGTTCGGCGCGCCGCCGCGAACGCGACATCGCGCGCATTGTCGTCGGTGCGGTATTTCTCGTGCAGGCCTGCATGTCGCGCCGAGCGCTCCGTGTCGCCGAGATCCAAATGCACTTGTTTGAGATTGTAATGCGCGCGCGCGTTTTCTGGGTCGTAGCTCAGTACTTTGTCGAACCACTCCGCCGACTCGCGTAAGAACGCGTCTCGCGCCGCACGGGCTGTTTCGCCGCGCTCCGTTTTCGCGCGGGCGTAGAGCGCGGAGCCCAACTCGTTCAGCAAATTGTAGTCACGCGAAAAATCAAAGCCGCGTCCGGCGGCTTGGGAAAAGCCGCCCGCGATGATTTGTTTGTAGGCGTTGATGGCGCCGTCGAAGTCGAGATTCTCGCGATTCACTTGCCCCGTCAGCCAAAGCACGGTCCATTCCGGGGCCGGCGGGTCGAATTGACTCGCGCGTCGCAGTGCCGCGGGGGCTTCGTTCTCGACGCGACCGTCGCGCAAGTAGACCCGCGCCAAGTTGAGCGGACCATCGGGCCGTCCGAGTTCTTCGACTCTCATGAACGCGTGCTCGGCTTGGCGTAGCTCGCCGTTGCCCATTTTCCTCAGAAGTCCAATTCCGTAGTCATTCCAACGTTGCCAAAGTGGAATCTCGGGAATCGGTTGCGCGGGAATGACTGCGTCGCTGCCGGCGACGGGAAAGGTCACTTGATCGGTTGCGAGCGTCAGAATCGGCAACGTGTTTTCGTAGGCGGGATCGTCGCGCACGAGTTTCATGTATTCGGCGTCGAACTTTCGGTAGCGCAACTTGACTTCAGCGGTGATCGGGCCATCGAGGTCCGGCGGCACGCGAAAACCAAAGTGCACGCTATCCGCCGCGCCCGGGGGGATTTGATTCGAGTACAACGGCACGAAAATATCTTGGGCGTTGCGACGGTTGATTCGATTACCGGCGCGATCGAGCACAAACGCGTTGATGAAATGCGACCAAGGATCGACAGTTCGGTCGGGTTCGTTCAAGTCGCCACTACGCCCGATGATCCGCGCGCCGCTCTTCAGTGTGACATCGAGCCAGACTTCGTTCGAGTCGACCGTGCCTTGCGTGAACGGATGGCCCATCTTGACGGTGCGAACGACGACTTCGAGTAAGTAGTTTGCCCCGCGCTCGAGCGTCGGCACGTCCGGACGCAGCGGCGCCACCAGTGTTCCGGAGATCTCGCCGCCGGTCTTGATGCCAAAGATATCGACTCGGACGACGCCTTTCAGAAAATCCTCGTGCGCCTTGTTTGCGGCCGCGGCGGCCTCGATGTTGAGATCGCCACGTTCGACTCCGAAGATTGGGACCGCGGTGTTGGCGCTCGGAAACTGGTGGTCGAGCGTCTTTCGTGCGCCGGAGTCATCGCGTATGCGCGCGGCGAAATCGTCCGACGGCAGCAGCGGCATGTGACAACCATTGCAGTTCGGCTCGGCTTTCGGCGGATAGTAGAAGCTGCCGACGCCGAAACCGGAGACCCCACTCAACCAAAAAGTGTCGTAGTGGTTTTGCCCGCGCAACCACTTGTAATGGTTGAGCTCTGGCGGCAAATGCACCTTATGACACGAGCCGCAAAACTCCGTGGTCCGGTGGAGCGGCTTGAGGAAAGTCTTCTTGTGGAATCCCGGTTTCGCTTTGATCAGCGTGCGATTGACCCAGCGCAAAAAGCGACTGTCACTCGTGGCGAACGGGTAGTGAATGGGCTCATCGATCGTGAAGTCGGCGTTACCGAGCGGGCTGTTGATGTGAGTGATGGAGTGGCACACGCTGCAAGAGATGCCGGCGCTGGCTGTCGGGTCGTGTACGTCGTCGTAATTGGGATCGTTGAATGCGCCGCTGAAGAACGGCACGGCGTCATGGCAACCGGCGCAAAAGCGCGAGGCATTGAGCGACCCATCGCGCTCGAGCGCGACGCGCCGGGTTTCGCGTACGGCGAATAAGTACGCCGGATTGTTGAAGGAGCTGAAGCGGTGCGCGCTCGCTTGCCAGCTCGCATGCACATCCGCGTGACATTCCGCGCAGTAGGCGTCGTTCATCAATGTCGCGGCGGGAATGAAGTCGCCGCTCAACGTGCGCGCGAGCGAAGGGAAGAAGTACTTCTCGCCATCCGGGTTGCCGGCTACGTGCCACTTGCGCGGGTCTTGCGAATGCAGCGCGAGCATGCCGAGTGCGAACACGAGCGCCACGCAGAGCCAGGCGAGACCGACTCGCCAGCGAATGCGGCGACCGGCGAGTCGATGCAAGACGAAGAGCCACGCGACGAAGAACGGCGACAACACGTGCGCCCAGTATGCTGTTGAACGCACTCGTGGGTCGTTGATTTCGATGACGCCTTCGAGTCGCGTCAGCACGATGCCAGAGCCGATGAGCACTAAACTCATCGCGAATAAGGCGAAGCCGACGCGCACAGCGCGCCGATTCGGACGGCGCCAAGCGTTGCGCATGTGGATGATGCCAAACGTGACGATCGGGAGGATTGAGCCGAATCCAACTGCGAGATGGCCGAGAAACATGTACTGGTAGAAATAATTTTGAAAAGTGTCGTTCGTCACGTGCTCGGCGACCGTGACAATCACCAAGTAGAGGCCGTTGACCGCGAGCACCGAAAAGAGACCGAGCACGATGAAGAGGAGCTTTTGTAACTTTGGTCCGACCGCGGGTACGTAGCGCTGGACGCGTCGAATCGGCTCACCAGTTAGCGTCATGCCACTCCAGAATTCGGCAAGGAAACTAAGAGCTTTTCGGTGTCAAAGGCCCGCGCCTCGTGATCACACGCCACGTCGTGAGCAGGCGCACCGAACACCGCAAGCAGTCTTGAACGCGAGAGTCCATCGGCAGTCGGCGGTCGTCAAACTCGCGTCAGACTTTTGCGCTCCCCGAATTCTCAAGCTGCGTCGCGAATCAGCATTATAGGTTGACCGGTCGAATCGTAAAGCGGGTCGCCGGGCGCTTGCTTTCCCACGCGCACCGGCCTATAAGGAGCTGACTACAAGGCGCATTTCGAGTTGAGTTTAGCGGTGCATCGGGTTCCGCGTTTACAGGGGCGCTGGTTGGGGTTAAGGGACAGGTTGTACCGCGGCTCCATCGGCATAGTCGAAACACGTGGACGCGTCGGCTCAACCGAGGCCGCCGATGCAATGTGCAAGTGCGCGCAGGTCGAGCTCGTCGGCTGCGAGGATGTTGGCGGCGGCCACCATGCTGTCTGCGTGCGAGGCGATTTGGGTTCGGTGAGTGCGGCGTTGGAGCAGGGCGCGCGTGCCGCGCGCGCGGTCGGAACGGTGCTCGGCGTCTTGTTGCTACCGCGGCCGCATGAAGCGCTGGACGTGTTGCTCGCCGATTTTCGCGCGATCACGCCGATGCTGCCGACTCCGGAGCACTTGCGGCGACTCAACGTTCACGAGTTGCGCGCGCTGGCGCGCGACTATGCGACTTTTCCGATCAAGGGACGAGCAATATCACGCGCCAACCGTGACGAATTGGTCGGCGCGTTCGAGAAGCTCATTGCGGATTCGCAGGCGATGATCCAGCGGGGTCGCTCCGCGGGGAAAACGGACGCGCCGAAAGTCTAGCGGCCCGTATGGCTGTTGAAGCGGCCGGTCGGGGAAGGCGAGGCGGCAACGTCATCAAGCAATCGGCAGTCTGTAGGCGGTAGGCCGTAGGCGGGAGCGGTTCGATGGATCGAGATCTCGCATCCATTCAAGACGCACGGGACCTGCTGCGCCGCGCGCACCACGCTCAACTACAGTTTGCTCGCACGTCGCAAGCCGACACGGACCGAGTTGTCGAGGCGATGGCGCGGGCGGCGACGGATCACGCGCGCGAACTCGCCGAGCTTGCCGTGCGTGAGACCGGGATGGGGCGGGTCGAGAGCAAGACGCTCAAGAACTTGTTTGTGTCCGAACGATTGCACGGCGCGTATCGCAACGCGCGCACCTGTGGCGTGATTCGCGAAGACCTGGGACGCGGCATTATCGAGGTGGCGGAGCCGGTCGGCGTCGTCGCCGGCATCATTCCCACGACAAATCCAACTTCGACCGCGATTTTCAAAGTGTTGATCGCCGTGAAGGGCCGCAACGCCATCGTGCTGTCGCCCCATCCGCGCGCGGAACGCTGCATTCAACGTTCGTGTGAGATTCTCGCGCGCGCCGCGACTGCGGCGGGCGCGCCGGCGGATCTCATCCTGTGCATGTCGGCGCCGACGATCGAAGGAACGCAGGAACTGATGCGGAACGCGCTCACTTCGGTCGTGGTGGCAACCGGCGGGCCGGGTGTCGTACGCGCCGCCTATTCGAGCGGTAAGCCGGCATTCGGTGTCGGTCCCGGTAACCCGCCCGTGTTCGTGCACCGGTCGGCGAATTTGCCGCACGCGGCGCGCTGCTTGGTCGACAGTCAGAGTTTTGACTACGGCACGATCTGCTCGTCGGAGCAGTCGCTCGTGGTCGAGCGTGTCATCGCCGAGCCGTTTCGCGCCGCGTTGCGCGCCGAGTGCGTGCATTTCTGTGATCCGCGGGAAGCACCACTGCTCGAGAATCTGGTGCAACACGGCGATGGATCGTTCAATACCGCGATTGTCGGCCAAGCTCCAACGCGGCTGGCCGAGCTCGCGGGTTTTTCGGTCGACGCACGCACTCGCATATTGATTGCGCCGGGTCGCGGCGTGGGACGCGAGTTTCCGCTTTCGCGCGAAAAGCTCGCGCCGATTCTCGCGTGGTACGAAGTAGATGATTGGCGCGCCGGCTGTGAGTTATGCATCGAGTTGATACGGTATGGGGGCGAAGGCCACACGATGGGCATCTATGCGCGTGACCCGGAAGTTGTCATGGCGTTCGGGCTCGAGAAACCGGTTGCCCGCTTGATTGTGAACGGTCCGACGACGCAAGGGTCGGTGGGCTACTCGACCGAGCTCGATCCATCGATGACGCTCGGTTGCGGTGCGATGGGCGGCAATATCACGTCCGACAACATCGGGCCGCGCCATTTAATCAACGTGAAGCGAATCGCGTACCCGACGGCAACCTACTTTCGCGAAGTGAGTCAGCCGTGCGACGCGGCGGACTTGGCGCCGGTTTTCGGCGGCGGATTGCCATCGGCGCTGGCCGGTGCGCGCGCGGGAGAGGGCGTTCGACAGCTGCTCGGGCACAAAACCGAGCAGCAGATCGGGCTGCCCGCGCAGACGTCGCAAGCCGACGCGGCGAGCCGTGGTCGCGCGCTGCATCCGGCGGTGAATGTGTACGGCCTCGAGGTCGCGGGCGCGGCGGCGACGTCGCGAGAACTGCACGCGCGTGCGCTCTACGGCGCTCGCGTGCCGCCGCGTGTCGAGCCGCGCGACCCCTGGCGGCGCGGCGATTGACGTTTGCCCGCCGCAAAGAAAATGACAAGGAAAGGTCAGGCAGGACATGGAACAACAGTCAACGGCGCAGAGCGCGCTCGGCATGATCGAGACGCGCGGGTTGGTGGGCGCGATCGAAGCCGCGGACGCGATGGTGAAAGCCGCGCGGGTCGTGCTCATCGGCAAAGAGAAGATCGGCGGCGGCTACGTCACGGTGATGGTGCGCGGCGAAGTCGGAGCGGTGAAAGCGGCGACCGACGCGGGCGCCACTGCGGCCAAGCGCGTCGGCGAGTTGGTCAGCGTGCATGTCATTCCGCGGCCGCATGACTATGTCGAGACGATTCTGCCAGGTGGAGATGGCGGCTAGCCGGCGAGCAGCCGATCCGATTCGCGCGGGTGCTGGCGAGTGTGAGACTTGAAAGGCGTCCATGGTTGATCTCAGGACCTTCGTGTACCTCGATGTGATGCAGCCGCAGTTCGCCTCGTACGTGGCGACCGTGGCGCGCGGATATCTGCCGGTCGCCCAACAAGCGGCGTTGTTCGTCGAGATTGCGCCTGGCATCGAGATCAATCGACTGACGGATATCGCGCTGAAGGCGACCGGAGTGCAACCCGGCGTCCAGGTCGTCGAGCGCGCTTATGGACTTTTGGAAGTTCACTCGCATGACCAGGGTGAGGTGCGCGCGGCCGGTAGTGCCGTGTTGCGTAGCATTGAGGCGGATGAAACGGCGCGGCTCAAGCCGCGCGTTTTGTCGAGTCAGATCATCACGAACGTCTCCGATTATCAAACGATGCTGATCAATCGCGTTCGGTACGGGCAGATGCTGCTGGGCGGGCAAACGCTCTATATTCTCGAGGTGCATCCGGCTGGCTATGCCGTGCTCGCCGCGAATGAAGCGGAGAAGGCGGCGCCGGTCGGCATTGTCGACATCAGCTTCTTTGGCGCGTTTGGGCGACTCTACTTGGGCGGCACCGAGGCGGCGATCCGCGAAGCGGCGGCGGCGGCGCAGTGCGCGCTCGACGCCGTTTCTGGACGCGCGAACATCGCCGATGGCGGATCGCGCGCATGACGGCGCGCAGATTGACGATTTCTGATGGTGAGAGTTTCACGACGCTGGCGGCGCTTGAACTCAGCTCGATTGCGCAGGGTATTCGCTGCGTTGATGCGATTCTCAAGGAGGCGCCCGTACGGGTGTTGCTCGCTGAACCGGCGAGTCCCGGCAAGTACTTGGTGCTTTTTACGGGTGCGGTGAGCGAAGCGGCGCGATCGCTTGCGCGTGGAATCGAATTGGCTGCCGATGCGCGCGTCGATGATGTTCTGTTGCCGGCGGCGCACGAGGACATCATTCGACTTTTGAAGCCGCGCGGAAAGCCGCGGCGCTCGCTCACGAATGAACGCGAGCAGCCGGCGCTCGGTATTCTCGAAACATATTCAGCGGCGGGACTCCTCGGTGCGACGGACACCGCGCTCAAGACGGGCGAGACGTGGCTGCTCGAGATTCATCTGTTGGCCGGAATTGGTGGCAAGGCAACGGCATTGATCGGCGGTGATGTCGAATCCGTGCGCGTTGCAATCGAGAGTGGCGCGGCGTTCGCGGCCGAGCGCGGAGTGCTCGCGCACGACGTCGTTATTCCACGGCCGGATCCGCTACTGGCGGAACTGTTAACTCAAAGGTCCCTTGACGGTTCAGGATGACACTCGAGCGCCCTCAACGCACCAGTGATGCTGACGCGGGAACCTCTCGGCCGAGATCCGGTCCAGATGGGCAGTCCGCAGTTGAACCGCTCGACGAAGTGGCGTGTCCGCCAGTGACGGGCGAATCGCCGCCCGCGGACGGTGCCGAGGACCGTCGTGACGCCGAGTCGCAGGGCTCGGACGCGAGTTCGATCGCGCCGAGGTTTGATGACCACGACGAAGACGAGGCGGAATTGTTCCGCGCGCATCGCGATGACGCGACGCGTTTCCAGAAGTGGGGAACGGATCCCGACGACGGATTGGTCGATCGTGCGCGCGACGGCGATGAGTTGGCGTTTGAAGAGCTGGTGCTGAAACACCAGGATCGCGTTTTCTCGCGAGTGTACTTTTTGGTGCACGATCGCCAGCTTGCCGAGGACTTGGCGCAAGAGACTTTCTTGCGCGCATTTCTTGGGCTGCGGGGATTTCGCGAGGCCGCGCGATTCAGCACGTGGTTGGCGAAGATCGCCGTCAACGTCGTGTACCACCATTTCGAGCGTAACGCGGCGCAAAAGCGGAGTGCGCGGGTGGTGTCACTCGAGCGGGCGCGCGGCGAACCGCCACTCGAAGTCGCGGATTCGCGGCCGTTACCAGACGAATGGGCGGCGCTCGGCGAGCAGCGCGCACTGATCCTGGCGGCGGTCGCGCGCTTGCCGGAGGAATACCGGTTGACGTTCGCGCTGCGCGAACTCGATGGGCACAGCTACGAAGAGATTTCGTATTTGCTAGGTGTGCCGATCGGCTCGGTGAAGTCGCGACTGTTTCGTGCGCGGCAGTTGCTACAGGAAATGCTGAAGGACCGTTTGTGATGATGGGTGTTCAGAAAACGGCGCGACGCGGAGTCAGGAGTGGTGATGAGCGAAATTGAGGAACATCCGAGCCTCTCGACGCTGTCGCTTTTTCTCGATGCCGAGGGTCCCTTCGCGGCCGATCGTTTCGAGAGTGTGGAGCTGCGTGCCGATCTCGAAGCACACGTGAAGGGTTGCGATGCTTGTCGTCTAGCCGTCGAGCGCCTACTAACGATATCGGTGGCGATGAAAGATCTTCCCGATCTCCGCGCGCCGGCATCGCTATTAGCGGGCGTGCGCGAGCGCATTGTTACGGAGTCACTTGCGGAGACAAAGGATCTCGAGCCGATTCCGGAACACAGTTCGCACGCCACGGTGTCAACGCCGCCGCGCGTCCAGGGATCAAGGCGTGAGCGAATACGTTTTTCCATCCGGCGTTGGTCCGGAGTTCTCGCCGCGTCGGTTGTGATCGGTGCGACGGTCGGGTTTTGGTATTACGGTGAAGACTGGCGTGCGCATGCACCCGCGGAGCGAGAAGTAGCGAAAGCCCCGAGCCTGGAGCAGCCGGCGAGCGCGCCGATGAAATCTAAATCCGTCGACGGTGAACTCGCTGCGTCTGCGCCATTTCACTTGGAGGCGCCACGCGCCTCCGCGGTCGGGGAGTCGCGGCCGGCCGATTCTTTGGGCGTGATGCAGAGCGGTCCTGGAGTGGCGTTCGAAGAGTGGCGCTCGCTTGCGTTCGGGCGTCTCGGTCCGGGCGCTTTGACGGAGACGTTGAGTGCCGACCGGGATCAAGGATCACCTCGTGGTGAGAATCCCGTCGGAGTGAGGTTTCGTTTCTTGCGAGATTCCGCGCAGGTCGAGGCGGCGCCTGGCACGGCGCTTTACTCCTTAGAGTACGTCGCCGAGGTCGCGCGCGAAGACGTCGCGCCCGGCGACGCTGCTTCCAAGAGCGGCGACAATCAACTCTTCTATCTTCAGGCCGGTGGCGAGGCGATCGCGTCGCGAGTCAGCGAATCTTTGTTTAAGAACGGTGAGCTGCTGGATCCATTCGTCATCAAGCCCTGGGAAGACGCAGAGAGGAAGCTCGAAGTCGGGGGTTTCGTGGCGCCGGCGGGTGAAGCAGATCGACCACCGGGTCCGTCGGCGATCGAGTTCGAGCTGGAAGAAGCGGATTATCTGGTGCTCGTCGCACGCCTCGCCGTGCGCGAACAGCAACGGTCCGAAGTTCGGCGGACGCCACCGGTCGAGCAGGAAGTTGTCATCAAATCCAATACGACCGCGGATACTCTGACCGGTGTCGTTGAGCAGCCGGCAGGCAGTCCGGGAAAGAAAACGTATTTGGCGGACAAGCAGGAGACTGAGGCGAAGTCGCAATCACGCGGTGCCGCGAGCGGCGGAGCCGCAGGCGTTCCGGAAGCTCGCGACTTGAACACCGACGCGGCGCGCGCGCGCGGCACCATCGTCTCGGACACACCGACGCCCGACGAATCGATCACCGCCGATTCCGGCGCGCGCGACCAACTCGCTCCCGGCCGCCGTCGACTTCGAATTCTCCTTCCCGCTCGTCCGTAGCAACTCCGCGAGTCGCGGCCACGCCGCCGCGCATGCAAGTTCTGGTCCCGCGCGCGCCTTTGATTCGGCGTGCGCGCCTTGACGGAGTGAGCCCGAGTATTGTTGCATTGAGATGACTTCTTGAGAGGGATTTATGCCCAAGAACCGCAGACTCGTGATCGCCGCCGCGACGGCATTCTTCACGACTTTCATCTTCATACTGATTCAAGCGACTGGCAGCCGACCGGAATCGAGTTCGACGAATTGGCCTGCTACGACCGCGTTCGCCGCCGCGCTCAGCGATGAGCCGGAGCCGCGCGTGATGGAGGACCCGGATTTCGTTCGTCGCGCGATGCGCGAGCAGCCCCCGCCGCAGCAGAACGCCGCGCGAAGCGCGACTCGCCCGAAATCGACCGCGCGGCGCGCGACGGTTGCTGGCGTGCAGCTTCCGCAGTTTCACAAAGTCTACGAAGCGGCGTTTCCGGCGCGGCTAACAACTCCCATGTCCAAACTGGAGCCGTGGTCGATGCATCCGAGCCGCAAGTCTTTCGCGGATTCGCTGTCGCCGGACGAATACGAAGCGTATGCCCAAGCATTCGCAGACTATGTGCGCAACGCGGTCCTTGAGATCGCGGATCGCAGCCCCGACCCGCTCGACGTCAAGGCCGTGCTCAAGGATCTCGAGACTCTCGTCGGCCAAGCCGCGCTGAATCCGTGAGCGCACCCGGGGTAGGCCGGCAGACCGGCCAACCCGACATCTCCCGGGGTAGGCCGGCAGACCGGCCAACCCCGGGCTATAACCCGTCGGGCCTTTCAGGCCCTCTCAGTTTCGGACGTCGCGAATGCATCTTCGCAATGGAGTCGGTGCGCCTGCTTTCGAAGACGGCCGCCGACATCACGCATGGCTTCTTCAAACTCTGAGGGCCTGCAAGGCCCGTCGGGTTATAGCCCGGGGTTGACCGGCAGGGTCGGTCCGCCGGCCCTGCAGGCCGGTTCTCTCTCCTACTCGTTACCCGGGGTAGGCCGGCAGACCTGCCAACCCCGGGCTATATCCCGTCGGGCCTTTCAGGCCCTCTCAGATTCGGACGTCGCGAATGCATCTTCGCAATGGAGTCGGTGCGCCTGCCTTCGAAGACGGCCGCCGACATCACGCATGGTTTCTTTAAACTCTGAGGGCCTGAAAGGCCCGTCGGGTTATAGCCCGGGGTTGACCGGCAGGGTCGGTCCGCCGGCCCGGCCGGTCTACCCCGGGTCAGGGCA
>JBJXGE010000080.1:0-34623 GCA_046154185.1 Planctomycetota bacterium | reverse complement strand
CCGACAACAACGCGTCTGGTTCGTGCGACGGTAGTTTCGACGGCGTTCGGCAACATACAAGGGCGAAGCCCTGGGTAAAGTGTGAAAAACGGTCGCACCCTGCAGGGGTGCGACACGGCATGACGGAGTTGCAGCCGACAAGGCTGAATAGAACAAAGCCCGCGGCTGCCGGCCCTGCGGCTGCCCTGGGGGGCATCGCCCGTTAGTCGACGGAGCGCCGTAGGACTATTTTTCCAAATACTTCGCGGTTCTCGAGGAGTTGGTGCGCTTCACGAATGTCGGCAAATTCTAGCGAGCGATGGACGATCGGTTTTAGTAGCCCATCGACGAGTAGTCTGACGAGTTTCGGCACCAGTCCGACGGGTCCCATGGTCGAGCCGAGCACCGAGAGATTCTTGAAGAAGAGTTGCCGGATATCGAGATCGCCGCGAGCGCCGGAAGTCGCTCCGCAGGTTACGAGCCGGCCGCCGCGGACGAGTGATTTCAGACTCGCGGACCACGTCTTTTCTCCGACATGTTCAACGACGACATCGACGCCTTCTTTGTCTGTGCGAGCTCGCACCGCGTCGAGTATGTCTTCTCGTGAGTGATCGATGACATCCCGAACGCCCAGCGCCTCGATTTGACGGCATTTCTGTTCGCCGCCGCCCGTCGCGATCACTCGGCAACCGTGTAATCGCGCGATCTGAATCGCCATGACGCCGAGGCCACTTCCACCACTGAGGACAAGGACCTTTTCGCCCGCGCGGATAGCGGCGCGCTCGACCAACATGGTCCAAGCCGTCAAGGCGGATAGCACAAAACAAGCGCCTTCTTCGAGGGATACACGTGCCGGCAACGAGATCGCGTGCGACGCGGGGACGATCACTGAGTCCGCGCATGTGCCATCGCGGTTTTCGCCGAGTATTTCGTATCGTCTGCAGCGATGGTCTAGACCGTTGAGACACGGCTCACACGTGCCGCAGCCGATGCCCGGCGCGACCACGACTCGATCACCGACTTGGAGATTTCTAACGGAGCTGCCGATCTCTGAGATGTGGCCCGCAGCATCCGAGCCGGGCGTGAGCGGAAGGGGAAACTTGTGACCAGGAACGCCGCGACGAACCCAGAGATCGAGGTGGTTGAGCCCGACAGCTTGGACCGCGACTCTCACTTCGTTACTCGTCAGCGCCCGCACCGGCAAGTCGCGCCACTCGATTTGTTCGATTCCACCATGCGCGCAAATCCTCACGGCCCTCAACGCAGCACCTCGAGCGGATCCGGTCGCTCATCGGGGTCTTGCCACTTCGGCGATCGTTTCGCGAGGAATGCAGAAATACCCTCTACCACATCTGGGTGCGGTAGCAGCCTTTCAAGGTATTCCTTCTCGACAGCCGGAATGCGCGTCGCCCAGAGTCTGCGGGCTTCCTCGTGCATCAATCCCGCGATTATCCCGAGTAGCGCCGGGCTCTTGCCGGCATACATGCTGTATTCTTCCGAAAGCAGTTGATCGAGTTGGCCCGCCGCGCCGATCCGATGGACGAGCCCCAGCTTCGCGAGTTCGTCGAGCGCAGTCGCACGTCCGCCAATCATCATTTCAATGGCCCGACCTTGGCCGATCCGCGCCGCCAAAAACGGAATCGCTACCGGTGGGAAACATCCGAGCGCAATTTCCGGCAGTCCGATACGCGCCGTGGACTCAGACAGTACTCGGTCGCAGGCGAGTGCCAGTTCTGCGGCTCCGCCGAGACAGTGTCCGTGAACAGCCGCGATCGTGACGGCACGGAGTCGCAGTAGGTGCTCAAAGACTTCGTGGAATTTCGGTAGCAGCGTGGGCATCAATTCGGGCGTGTGCTGCGTGATGTCAACGCCGGCCGAGAAGCAACGGCCGCCTCCACGCAGGACGACGAGGCGCGCACGGTCGTCCGCGTGAACTTCCTGCAAACAGCTACACAGCTCTTCGCAGTGCTCGAGATCAAGAATATTCAGCGCGGGATGGTCGATGATCAGTGTCGCGACTTCAATGTCCTCAATCCGCGAATTCTGCAGAATTATTGTCATCGCAAATTCCCTCGTTACGCGTTCAAGTCAGGCGCGAAGCACCGAGGTGTCCGTCGCCTACCGGCCTTGGAATCGCGGCGTTCGCTTCTCCAAATACGCGGCGATTCCCTCCTGAGCGTCCGCCGAATCGAACAATCGCTGCTGCAATTCGCGCTCGAGCGCGAGCCCTTCCTGTAGCGCTGATTCCGCACCACTTTGCACACTACGTTTCATGAGCCCGATGGCGCGCGCCGCGCGCTCGGGCGCGCAAAATCCTTCCGCGTAGCGCGCCAGCTTTTGCCAAAACTCCTCCGCCGGCCAAACCGCATTCAGGATGCCGTGACCAACCGCTTCTTCCGGCGACATCAACAATCCAGTGGCAAGCCACTCAATCGCTTTGGATTTTCCGACCAGCCGAACTAATCGCTGTGTGCCGCCAGTGCCCGGCAAGACGCCGAGATTGACCTCCGGCATGCCGATCTTGCTAGCGCCAGCGCGGGCGATCCGCAAATCGCAGGCGAGCGCAACTTCAAGTCCGCCGCCAACGCAATGTCCGGCGATCGCGGCAATCGTCAATTTCGGCGTGTGTTCGAGCCGCGACAAGGTCTCGTTTGCGTGCAGGCAGAAGTTGTATTTGTAGTCCGGCGAGTAACGGCTGAGTAATCGAATGTCGGCGCCGGCGCAAAAAAATTTCTCACCGTCGCCGCGGATCACGATGACATGCACGGACTCATCCATGCGCGCTCTTAGGATCGCGACATCGAGGGATTGCATCATTTCGTACGAATAGCAGTTCGCCGGTGGGTCGCTGAGGGTCAGCGTTGCGACACCCGCGTTGGAGACTGAATACTGGACGAGGGATTCGCTCATGCTGTTACTCAAGAAAACACTTCGTTCGTCTGCGGCCGCCGCCGGACTCATCTCGCAATTCCGAGATCGAGTTCCCCCGGTTAGGATCTGCCGAGCGAACAGGCTGAGCATGCCGGAACATTCCGTCTGCTACAAGACCAGCTACCCGACTCGCGCTTTCGTGATCCGAACGCGCAGTCCTTCCGGTCAGGGGAAACCAAATGTTGAGTCGCTTGTGTGTGATCGGTGCCGGCACCATGGGTCGAGGCATATCGCAGGTTGCGGCCATCAGCGGCATCGCGACCGTGCTTTGCGATACGCAGGAACACGCGTTGCTAGAAGCGCGACGACAAATCGCCGCGAGTGTTGAACAAGGAATTTCCAAGGGGAAATCGCCACCCACCGCTCGAGATGCTCTAGCCGCCGGACTGACTTACTCGAGCGACGCGGCGTCCGCGGCGCGCGATGCAGACATCGTGATCGAAGCGGTCCCAGAAGTGGCAGCCGTGAAGATGGCGACCTTCGAACGCATCGGCGGAATCGTCCGTCCGGCCTGCATTCTGGCGAGCAACACGTCATCACTCTCCATTACCGGTCTCGCCGCCGCAGCGTCTCATCCTGACCGATTCATCGGGCTTCATTTCTTCAATCCGGTTCCCATCATGTCGCTGGTGGAAATCGTTCGAGGTCTCGAGACTTCGCAAGCGACCCTCGACGCGGCGCTCGAGTTTGTGCGACGAATCGGCAAAGAGCCGATTGTCGTGAATGACAGTCCCGGCTTTGCGACGTCTCGTCTCGGCGTCGCGTTAGGGCTCGAGGCGATCCGCATGCTGGAGGCGGGTGTGGCATCGGCGCAGGAAATTGACCGCGCGATGGAACTTGGCTACAAGCATCCGATGGGGCCGTTGCGATTGACGGACCTGATCGGCCTCGATGTTCGCCTCGCGATCGCAGAAAACTTACATCGTGAAGTCGGCGAGCAATTCCGACCGCCGGTGCTGCTGCGTAACATGGTTCGGGCAGGTCGACTCGGGAAAAAAAACGGCCGCGGATTCTACGACTGGCCGGCCGACGATCAGGCGCGCCGGTGACCGATCCCGTTGACACGCCCATCGGCGAGGTTAAAGTGGTGCGAACTTGGGGGTTGGGCAAACACCCAAGGCGGGTCTGAAATAGCGTCGATGGGGCTGTTTTCACCTTTTGTCCTGGTTTTCGCACGTACGACGTGGAGCGTCCACGCACGGAGTGCATCACGGTCGGTTAGTCAAGGAGGCGAGTCATGAGATTCTTCCGAGTTTGTTTGGGGTTGGGGCTGTTGACCTGCCTGCCGCTACAAGCGCAGACGGATGTGTTTACGGTGACGGGTGGAATGGGCGAGACCGGAGATGTTCTCTCGTCGCAGGTGCTCTTCGACACCGTGTCCGCGTCGCAAGGTTGGTCCTTTGGAATCTGTCATGACGGCGCATTGCTGTCGATTTTGAGCGCGACCAATGGCGCGACGACGGCAACCGTCAACAACGGCGGACCGCCCGATTTCAACCAGACGAACATCGATCCGTTTCCCGGCCCTGGCGTCACGATGGGTGTCGTGATCAGCTTCATTGGGCTCGCGACCCTTCCCGCCGGGAGCGGTTACGACATTCTCGACATGGAGTATGAAGTGATCGGGATGGTGCCCGAAGGAAGTTCGTCGATCATCACTCAGTTGAGTTTCTGCGACACGCTCGGTTCGCCACCGGTTGCGACCGTACTCGTCGTTGGGGGAGCCAGCGTCGTGCCGCCGCAGGTGGGCGGCACAGTGACGATCCTTCCGCCGCCGACATTCGCCCTGCTTCCGACCTGCGTCGGTTCGACGACCTTCGCGACGCTGACCTGGGAGCTCATCGGCGATTTCGACTACGTCCTATTCCATCGCGACGGCGAACTCCTCGAGATGTTCGACGCGAGCGTCACGAGCTACCTCGACGATCCGTTGGCGCCGGGCACTTATCACTACGTGTGGATCGCAGTCGCCTTCCCGGATCCGACCGGCACTCCGGTCGTGGTCGTTTCCGAATGTGACGTCGAAATCATCCCGGTGACGATCGCAGACGGCGGAATTTCACCGACCGTAGGGCCGTACTGTGGTGGCACGACGGTCACGATCCTTGGCACGGGCTTCTCGTTGCCGGGACTAACCGTCGAATTCGGCGGTCTGACGGCGGCGAACATCGTGGTCATCGATGACACGCAGCTCACGTGCGAGACTCCGCCGTCGACGTTCATCGGCTCCGTGGATGTTCTCGTGAGCAACGACCTTGGCAGTGATTCGGTAGTGAATGGATTCACGTACGGCTTCGTCCGCGGCGACGCGAACGACGACTGCACGGTCGACTTGGCGGATGCGATCTACGGCCTCGATTACCTGTTCACTCAGGGTCCCGCGCCCGCGTGCGAAGACGCGCTCGACGCGAACGACGACGGCGATCTACGCATCGCGGACTGCATCTACATCATTGCGTACTTGTTCGACGGCGGATCTCCGCCGCCCGTGCCGTTCAACCCCGCAGGCCTCGATCCGACGGGCGACCCACTGGGCTGCCTGTAATTCAGACTTGATCGAGCCTCTAAGTCGCACTTCGTCGACGCACCGCATGGGCGCGTCCGCGGAGTGCGACTTTCTTTAGCGGCGGCTCGACGGAACCCTGACCGCAGCCTTGACCATGCGCCGCATCACGGCTACCATTCCGCGCTCTTCAGAAAATCAGCGGGGTGTGGCTCAGTCTGGCTAGAGCGCCACGTTCGGGACGTGGAGGCCGGAGGTTCAAATCCTCTCACCCCGACCAATAATAAGACCCTGCGGGCGTCGAGCTTGCAGGGTTTTTTCGTTTGAGGTGAGTTGTGCGCGGCGGCGCGGGCACGCGGCGAACGAACTGGAAAGCGGAGCGGCGCAGTCCGGCGGACCTATTCGGCGCTCGAAAGAGACTCGAGTCGTTCGCTCGTCTTGCGCTGAATAATCACCGGTACGAACGCTGTCACGCGTGCGTCGTGGAACTCGCTCGCGACCTCGGTGGCGACCCGTCTGATTTGTTCTTGTGAGAACCGGCCGCCGGTCTGGCGCCAAATGCGCTCGACGAGGCCGGCGTCGATCTCCGTCAACCCAGGAGTCGGCGTCGCGCTGCCAACCAACTGCACGCCCGCCAGTTTTCGAGCAACCATGATTTTTGCCTCCCACCGAGCAATCGCTCACATCTAGCGCTTCGCTCGTCCCCATGTAACGAGAGGATTGCCCAACTCCGAGCCGTCTGTCTAGGCAAGATTTCCTCGGAGTGCTTAAGTCGTTTTGATCTCTCGGGGAATTCATGGCGAGTCGCACGCGGACACGAGAAAACACCGTCGCCTTGCTATTCGTAAAACATCCGTTGACACTTCTCCACCAAACGTCGTTCGAAGAGTTGGAGCTGGCATGAGCAAGATTCCGCGCAACTTGATTCTCTGTGGCCCACTGGTCGTAGTGTTGTTAACGACCGGGTTGAGTGTTCCCACCAACACGCTCGGCAAGAAGGAATGGCCCGGCGACGTGCGGAAAGCGTTCAACAGCATTAAGACGCAAGAGTGCTACAAACACGTCGAAGTGCTGGCTTCCGATGCGTATCAGGGTCGCGCCGCCGGCGAAGAAGGCGGACGTCTTGCTGCCGAGTACATCTCGCGTCGATTCCAAGAAATCGGCCTCGTGCCAAGTGGCACGGCCGGGAGCTATCTGCAACCGTTCCCGATCAATGTGCGAAAGCGGCGCGAGGGGCCGCTCGCGCTCAGCAACCGGCTCTGGATTCGGAAGAAACTGAAGGACAATCCGGTGGAGTTTGAGCTTGGCAAGGACTTCTTGCCGCACCAGTTGTCAGCGGAAGCATGGGCTTCGGGCCCATTGGCCTTTCTCGGGAGTGAAGTCAGCAGCTTCGACAAAGTGCGCGGCAAGATTGTGCTCGCTCGAGTTTCCATGCCATCCGATTCGGAGTTGATCCGACCATTGGTCGAAGCTCTGGCTGCGGCAGGGGCGAAGGCATTGCTCGTCATTGGACCTTCAGCGGAAGAATTGCGCGGCGTCGAGAATGAATGGCCGAAGGGTGTGGTCGACACTGCAACTGCGATTCCGGTCGTTCGACTGAGCACGAAAGCGTGCGATCGATTGTTGGGCAAGTACGGACAGAATCTCACCCGTGTCGTAAAGCTGGCGGCGACCGAAATCCACGGCCTCGGCAGTGGTGAGGTGACGCTGGAAGTTTCTCGCGCTGGTTTTTTGTACGGGATGGGCAAGAACATTGTCGGAGTGTTACGCGGCAGTGATCCCATTCTGCGCGACGAATACATCGTCGTCGGCGCCCACTATGACCACGTTGGGCTCGCGGAAGACCCGCGGCTGACGAAAGGCAAACCTGGCGAAATTCACAATGGCGCCGACGACAACGCATCCGGCAGCTCCGGACTCATCGAACTCGCCGAGGCCTTCGCCGCGAACAATTTGGTGCCGAAGCGTAGCATCGTGTTCATTTCCTTCGACGCGGAGGAGCTGGGACTCCTCGGCTCCAAGCACTTCGTGGACGCGGCGTCGATCCCGCTCGATCGCATCAAAGCAATGCTGAACATGGACATGATTTCTCGCAACGGACCGCGCGAGATGCGTTATGGCAGCGATGCGCGCTTTCCGGGCCTGAATTCGATCGCCGAGGGCGTCGCCAAGTATTTCGACATCTACTTGAATCCGGAGGGTATGGACGAGTACATGGGTCGGTCAGATCAAGCCGCGTTCATCGAGCGCGGCATCCCGGCGATTTTTATCTACGGCGGCGACCATCCGCAGTACCACACGGAAAAAGACGACGTTGAGCTTATCGATCCGATCAAGATTCAAAACATCTCCCGGCTAATGTTCTTGTGTGCGTACGAGTGCGCGATGCATGAAGGCGAATTCAAGTGACCGAGTCGGCGCGCGGCGGAAATCAGACTTATTTTTGGGACTTTTTCGGTCCGCTGGCCCGACCCAAGGCCGAGCACTTCGTAGCACACCTCGGTGAGTTTCTTGCCAAACACGAATTAGCAGATTGCGTGGCTGGGCTCTACTCGGCGGGTGATGGACATTGCGCTGCAACTTGCGTTGCGCCGCCCGCTGCGCAGGACGCGATCGAGCGCGCGCTCCGCCCGAACCGATTCGGCGCGGCGCCCGCCGCCAGGCCAGCTCCAGCCAACTAATCCTTCTCATTCGGATTCGCGTGATTAACATGCCCACTCGTTCGTAGTAGGTGGGCGGACGTGCGCCACGATGTTTGCCGCCAAGCGATGGATGTTCGAGAAAGGTGATCGTTGTGAAGTTTGCTTACGGCTTGTTTCTCGCGTCATTTGGTTTGCTCCAGTCGCCAACGGTAGCGCCACCAGCCAATCCCGTACTGCGATTCGAACAAGTCGTGACCGGCGCCACGCAGAAAGTCGACGAGGCAGTCGAGCAGCAACTTTTCATGACGAAAGATCGGTTGCGGCTGAACGACCCATCAGCGAATCGCTACTTCATTTTGCGGTTAGATCGCGAAAAGCCGCTCGTTTACGAGGTCGCCGCCGACTCGAAGCACTACACGCTGGGTAAGGAGCACGAGCAGATCCAGCGTCGGCGCGATGTGCGCGAGCAGGATCAGTTGCGCCAAGCGCTGGCGGAGAGCGACGCGGTGCGTGATCGCATTCTTCGCGATAATTATTTGATCGTCGAGGCTGGCCAACTGGTCCGTAAGGTCACAGTCGAAGAACAATCCGCCGAGGACTACCTCGGGCACAAGACGCGCCGCTACCTCGTTTCCGAGAACGGCCGGCTCATCGTCGACGCGCTCGTCGCGACCGACCTACCGGTGAGCATTCCGTTCTTTGATTTCTATCGGCGGGTCGGCGCGTTCTCCAACGAAGTGTTGGAGGCGCTCCGCAAGATTCCCGGCGTGCCGCTGCAAGCGAAGATCAAAGTCGTCGGCGAAGTCGTCACTCGACCGCTGGAAGTTCGAGCCACGAGCATCGCGGAATTGCCACCCCAAGACGATCTCTTCGAAATTCCGCCCGGTTGCGTGGAGCTCAAGGAATCGCCGTTTGCTCCGTGTGCGGTGTGTGGGGAGCAAGTGGAACGGGCGTCGGGTTACTCGCACTATGTGCCAGCACTCAACGCTAAAGTCTACTTTGATACCAAGGAGCACTACGATACGTGGTTTAAGCAGCGACGCGACGCGCTCAAGAGAGAGCCGAAAGAACCGAAAGAGCCGAAATAGCGCAAGCAGGCGGAAGCGCGCAAGAGTCTCTCGGTCGCTCCTGCTCGCCATCGCTGTCATCAGCTCGTGAATCGTTGACTTCGCCGCCCGCCCGCGCTCAGTGCGCGGTTCGCCGTGGACTACGCGGGCCGCCTGGTTGCGTCCAGTCGGCGAGCGCATCGGTTTCTACCGGGTGCGGTTTCAACGCATGCAGCAGATGCGAAGCGATGCGCTGGAGCGCGGCTTCGGAATGAGCTTCGACTCTGGCCGTCAGATTTGCGGTCGTGTTGGAAGCCCGTATCAACGCCCAACCATCTGGCCAAGTCGCACGCACTCCATCGAGATCGATGACTCGGTCCCCACCGAACTCGCGCTTGTAGCTCGTGACGAGCGCCCGCACGACGGCGAACTTTTGGCTTTCGTCGACCGGGAGCTTGACTTCCGGCGTGTAAAAAGTCTTTGGGATGTCAGCGAACAGGGCCGAGCAGGAACTCGCACGCGCCGTCATGATCTGCAGCAGGAGCAGCGCCGCATAAAACGCGTCGTCGAACCCGTAGTACTCGTGCGCGACGCAAATGTGACCCGAGAGTTCACCCGCGATGATCGCATGCTCGAGCCGAAGTTTCTCTTTGATCAGCGAGTGACCGGTTTTCCACAGAATGGGCTTGCCGCCACGTCGCGCGATATCCTTCAGCAAGAAATCAGAGCACTTGACGTCGAAGATCACTTTTCCGCCGGGCACCTTCTCGAGAAGGTAGCGCGCCATCACGAGGAGCACATGGTCAGCACTCTTCTTGGCGCCAGTTTCATCGATCAGTCCCACGCGATCCGCGTCGCCATCAAAGCCGAGACCGCAGTCGGCGCCACTCGACTTCACGAGTCGGCATAGATCCTCCATGTACTCAGGCACTTCCGGGTCTGGCAGGTGATTGGGGAAGGTGCCGTCCGGCTCAACGTAAAGCGGCACGATTTCGACACCGAGTCGCTTGAGGAGCGGGACGATGATCGGTCCCGCGACGCCGTTGCCGCAATCGATTGCCACTTTGAGGCCCCGGCGCAACTTGAACTTACCGGCGAGTTCCGCCTCGTAGGCGGCGCCGATCTTGCGTTCGGTCACCGTTCCGCGTTTCTGGGCCGGCTCGGCGATCTGAGCAATCTCACGCAACCGAGTGATCTCGTCACCCCAGATCGGCCAAATGTCGCGGACGATCTTGAGGCCGTTGTAATTCACGGGATTGTGACTGCCCGTCACCATGACGCCACCGTCGAGCTTCAGGTGCTGCACCGAGTAGTAGAGCATGGGTGTCGCGACTTGGCCGATTTGAACGACGTCGAGGCCGGCGCTGCAAATTCCTTCGGCGAGGGCGCGCGCGTAAACTGGGCTCGTCGCTCGCACGTCGTGTCCGATCGCGATGGACTTACGTTGCTCTTGTCGCATGAGTGCGCCGTAGCCGAGCCCAATCTGTCGTACGACCTTTTCGTTGAGGTCGTCACCGATGATTCCGCGAATGTCATACGCGCGAAAAATCCGCTCGGGGAGCTGCACTGAATCCTCCGTGTTGTCTTCAATGAGTCGTCCGCTGGTCCATCCGCTGTTCCAGCGTGGAATGCTGAAGTCGGAGTCTACTCCGACCTCAGCTCGCGCTCCAGAGCGCCCGCCGGTCGCGATACGCGCTTGCGGTCTCAAAAGCGCTGCCGTTAGACTGCGGCACCGCAAATTTCTTCGGTGCACATCGACGCGCTTAAGATTCGTGACGGCCGCGCGAGATCGCAACGCGCCGCACGCTTATGAGTCTCATCGGGAGGTTTTGGAGTGAACGCAATGACTCGTCGTCGTCAGCTCGTGGTTGCGAGCGCGCGAATGCTCACGTTCTGCTTTCTTATCTTGGCGGGGCGGACTTTAGTCTCGGCGCAGTCGACCGACCATGCAGTGTTACTGCACTGGAATGATTTTCACGGGCAGGTCTTGCCCTTGAACGCCAAGGAGAAGTTGCGGGGTGGAATTCGTGCGCTTGCCGACGGCATCGGGCAAGTTCGCCAAAACGTCGGCGCCGACCGCGTGTTAGTGCTGGATGCCGGCGATTGGTTTCAGGGTACACCGGAGGGCGTGATCGGCAACGGCCGGCTGGTGATCGACCTCTTTAACGCGCTTCGCGTTGACGTATCCCAGGTCGGTAATCACGACTTTGATCTCGGCGAACAGAACCTTCAAGACTTGGTTCAAAACTGTCAGTTTCCGGTGCTCGGCGCGAACGTGGTCGACGCGGAAGGACGCACGCGCTCGTACTTGCGACCGTTCGTCATCAAGGCGTGCGGCGGAATTCGCTTCGGAATCATCGGTCTTCTCACTCCGGAAACGCCGCACATAGTCCGGCATGAAATCGGTCAAGGGCTGCGCGTAGACGATGCGAAGGAAGTTTGCCGGCGACTCGTTCCGCTCGTGCTTGCGAGCGGCGCCGAGTGCATCGTCGTACTTTCTCATCTCGGTTTCGATGCGGAGCGCGCGCTCGCCAGCGCCGTCCCGGGCCTCCATCTCATAGTCGGTGGACATTCGCACACGGCCGTGGATCCGGCTTGGCGCGAGTCGACCAACGGCACGGTTGTCGTGCAGGCGGGACACAAAGGCGAATGGCTTGGCCGCATCGATGTTCGCCGCGCCGCGCCGAGCGGCTTCGAGTTCACGACTCGCCTCACCGCCCTCGACGGTCGATTGGCGGAGCTGACTTCGACGGCTGGCGTGGAAGTCGAGCGAGTGCTTAAGCAATATGGCGAGGACTTGTCGCGGCTCGCGCGCGAAATGAGTGAGGAAGTCGGAAGCGCGGCAGTCGACCTCCTTCCGCCCGCGCGTGGCGTGCCGTTTCCGCGTTCGAGCCTGCTTGGCTCGTGGCTTTGCCAATCGCTCGCCGATGCCGCCGGGACGGCCATTGCGATTCATAATGTCGGCGGCATTCGCGCGCCGCTCCTTGCCGGGCCGATCACGCGGCGCGAGCTGCTCGAGATCTCGCCTTTTGGCAATCAGGTCACTCGCTGCTCTTTGCGCGGCGCCGATCTCGAGGACTTGTTTCGGCGCATGTTGGAACGCTCGTTCACGATCGATCCGAACGGTGAACGCACCAACAACGGTCAATGGCTCGAGACCTGGGGACTCGAGGTGCGCTGGAAGACGGTCGGTGCGGGCATCACGCTGGACTCGCTGCGCGTCAACGGAGAGCCGTTGGAGTCCGACCGAATCTACGAATTCGCGACGAACGACTATCTTTCAAACGGCGGCGATGGCTGGGGCGACCTGTTCGCGCGACACGCGGTCCCGCGCTCAACCGGCGTCGAAGTCTACGCGGCCACCGTTCAGACGGCACTCAAGTCCCAGGCAATGAATGAGTCGATCGCGCCCTCACCGACCGCGAACTACCAACAGGTCGGCACACCGTGGCAAAGGTGTCTCGGCGTCGTCGGCATGGGCGCGATTCTGCTGCTTGCAGTCTTGCTGTCACGCGATCGCAAGCACTTTCCGATCCGGACCGTCGTCTGGGGCTTGGCGCTCCAGTTCACCATCGCGTTCTTCATCCTGCGAACTGCCGCCGGGAAACAGCTCTTCGTGTGGATCAGCGACTTCTTTCAGCGGCTCATGGGTTTCGCCGGCGAAGGCAACGCGATGGTCTTCGGGCATTTGGCCGACAAATCCAAGGGCTTCATTTTCTTCACGCAAGTGACGGGCACCATCATTTTGGTGAGTACGCTCGCTGCCATGCTGTACCACATGCGAGTGATGCAGGTCATCGTCTACGCCATTGCGCGCCTGATGCAGTTGACCATGCGCGCGAGCGGCGCCGAATCATTGTCGACCGCGGCGAATATTTTCTTAGGACAAACGGAAGCGCCGCTCACCGTGCGTCCTTATCTTGCGACGATGACGCAGTCCGAGATTTTGGCGATGATGACCGGCGGCATGGCGACCGTGGCGGGTGGAGTCCTCGCGGCCTACGTCGGTTTCGGCATCGACGCCGGGCATTTATTGACCGCGAGTGTCATGTCGGCGCCCGCGACGCTCATGATCGCAAAAATCGTCCTCCCGGAGACCGAGATTGCGAAAACCGCCGGTCGGACACCCTTCGATATCGCTCGCACCGATGCCAATCTGTTCGACGCGATGTGTCGAGGAGCGAGCGAGGGGATGAAGCTCTCACTCAATGTCATGGCGATGCTGATCGCCGTGACGGCGGTCGTCGCGCTCGTCAATTATTTGATCGGTTTTCCGCAAGCCTGGTTCGGCTGGCAGCCCGTCACGTTGCAACAGTTGCTCGGTTGGCTCTTCGCTCCCGTGGCCTGGCTGCTCGGGATCGAGTGGCGCGAAGCCGACGAAGTCGGCGGCCTGCTGGGAACGCGGATGGTGCTCAACGAGTTCTTCGCCTACATTGAACTCGGTACGCTCAAGGAGACGCTCTTGCCGCGCACAACGGTGCTTGCGACCTACGCGCTTTGCGGCTTTGCGAACTTCGCGAGTATTGCGATTCAGATCGGCGGCATCAGCAGTCTCGAGGAAGGAATTCGCCCCCAGCTCGCGCGACTCGGGCTCCTCTCGATGCTCGGCGGCACGCTCGCCTGCTTGATGACCGCTGTCGTGGTTGGAGTGTTCGTTTGATGTCCTACGCCGAGCAACTCGACGCGGCGACCACCGCACTGGAACGAAGTCTCGGCGGCGTGCGGCCCCGGGTCGGTCTCGTGCTCGGTTCGGGGTTGAGCGCCAGCGACCTCGCGCTCACTGACAAGTTAGAGATTTCGATCGCGGCGATTCCGCACTTGCCGCAACCGAGAGTCTCTGGCCATGGGCGGAACTGGATTCTCGGTGAATTGGGCCGCGTACCGGCGTTGATCGCCGCCGGACGAGTGCATTTGTATGAAGGACATTCAGCCGCGCACGTGACGTTCGGCGTTCGGCTCATGGCGCGCGTCGGTTGCACTCATCTCATCATCACCAACGCGGCCGGCGGCATTCGCGACGATTTGCAGCCGGGCTCGCTCATGCGAATCTCGGACCACATCAATCTGCAGGGCGTCTCGCCGCTGACCGGCGTCGAGGCGCAGTTCGTCGACATGTCAGCCAGCTACGATATGGACTGGGGACGCGCCGTCGATGCGCACGCCACTCGTAGCGGCGTGGAACTGCGGAGCGGCGTTTACGCGGGCGTATTGGGACCCCAGTACGAAACGCCCGCGGAGATTCGTTACTTGCGCACGATCGGCGCTGACGCGGTCGGCATGTCGACGGTTCTCGAAGTGATCGCCGCGCGCGCGGCCGGCCTGCGCGTCTTCGGATTGTCCTTGATCAGCAATCGTGCCGCGGGTCTGAGCGATGGAACTTTGTCTCACGCCGAAGTGCTCGCGACCGGAAAAGCCGCAGCGAGAAAAATCGCGAACTTGATCGCTGATGTCGCGAAATTCGCGAACAAAGCGTGAGGACGCCAGCGCGCACGTGCTCGTCTACAGACGTTGTTCCGCGAGCGACTTGAGCGCGTCGAGCGCCGTCAACACGGCGCGGTCTTCATACTCGCGTTTCAATTCCGGCGCGACGAACTCATTGCGAGTACGACTCGCGAAAACCGTGCACACCGCGCCCGCGCGATAGCCACAGAGGCTCGCGAGCGTGAGCAGCGTCGAAGTTTCCATCTCGAGGTTTAGTACGCCCACCTGGGCGAGTTCTTGCGTCAACTGCGGCCTCCGCGCGATGAACGGCGGCGAGCTGCGACCTTGCGCCGCGTAGAACCCCGACGCCGTCGCGGTCATCCCGAATCGAAATGGATACCCGAGTCGCTTCGCGCTGGCGCGTAACGCCAACGCCACTTCGGGATCGGCAACGGCTGGATAGCCCTCCGGCACATACTCGAGCGATGTGCGCTCGAGCCGCACGGCGCCCCACGTCACGACGAGATCGCCGATGGCGAGCGAGTCCTGTAGCCCGCCGCACGTGCCCGCGCGGATGACCGTGGCATTCTTGACGAGCGTCGTCAACTCGACGAGCGCGATCTCCGTGTTATCGCAACCGATGCCGGTCGCCAAGATCGTCACCGGCATCCCTTGCCACACGCCGCTGATCGTGACGAACTCACGATGCGCCCACTGCCCGGTGATTTTCTCGAGGCGCGTCGCGGTTCGGCGCGCACGCTCGGGATCGCCCACCATCAAGATCGAGGTCTCGACTTCTCCCGGCGCTACGCCGATATGGTATTGGCGACCGACTGCCGTTCGTACTTGCTCAGCGGACTTGTACTTAGTTTGTTTCTTCGTGGCCATCCGGGTCCCTTCCGTTGCGCCGTTAGTCCTTCGAACGAACGGCCACCAAAGCAGCCAACAACCCCAGCCGATCTACGTACTAGAACTGACTCGAGCTGACCGAGGGCTGCCGAGTCCGATAATGAACAATCGCGCTCCCAGTGCGTTGCTCAATCGCCGGGCTTTGCGGACTCCCGCGGCGGGCGCGCTCCTTGTCGCTCCCCGAGCGCGTGGGTATAGTACCAGCCTGGAAAAGCTTTTACGGCGAATCTCCTGCGCGTCAGGAAAGTTCTAGGAAAGGGATGTGGCATGAAAGTCCGAGGCCTGTACTGCACGGCACTGCTTGTTGCGATGGCGTTCGCCACGAGCGCCGACGCGGCCGACGTCAAGGCGCTGAAGAAACAGGCCAAAAAGCAGATTGTCGCCGGTGAATTCGCCGACGCGATTTCGACCGTCAAAGAGATCGGCGCGGCGGGCGGTGAAGATGCGATCGACGCGCTTTTCGACCTTGGCACGATCGAGCAAGGCCTGACCGAGAAGCTTTACGAGGCGGTCGCCGTCGAGATGGTGCGCCAATCCGGAGTCGTGCCGAACCTGCTCGAGCGCTACAACAAAGTGAAGAGCAAACCCGATTTTCGCGACCGCGTTTTTATCACAGACATCATGACGCGCGTCAACAACCCGGAGGCGCGTGCCGCGTTGATCCAGTTTCTCGATGATGGCTCGGACTTCGTGCGCGGCGCAGCTGTTAGTGGTCTCGCCAAGAGCAAACACGCCGATGGCGTCCTGCCATTGATCAAACTGCTGGAAGAGCTTTCCAAGAAGAAGCGCGATGTGCTGTATGACGATGTCCGGGATGCGCTCTACGACTTGACCGGCGAGGATTACGAGCTCATTGAAGACTGGAAGAACTGGTGGGAGGCCGTGCAAGGGAGTTTCGATCCGAAGAAACTCGACACCGCCGGCAAGACTGGAGTTCGGAAAAAGAAACGCGGCGAAGAGCCCGAGTTCTTTGAAGTTCCGGTCACGAGCAAGCACATCGTCTTTGTGATCGATAGCTCGGAGTCGATGAAGTACGTCATGAAGACGGATATTCCCGGCCTCGCGCGGGGCGACGGATCGGACTCCGGACAGGGCTCGGGCGGCGGTCAAATGACGCCGGAAGATCAGAAACTGGCCGAATTCTGGACGAGAATGGAGATGGCCAAGCGCGAGCTGCAAAAAGTCGTCAAGAGCCTCGACCCAAAGACGATGTTCAACATCGTTCAATTCAATACTCAAGTCGACAGATTCAAGAAGCAGTCGGTGCCTGCTAATCCACAGAGCAAGAAAGATGCGGAGAAGTACATCGAATCGATCAAGCGGCGTAACTTCACGGCGACGATGGATGCCTTAGTCGAAGCGTTTAGCGCCGACCCGAAAACGAATGCGATCTTTTTCTTGTCTGATGGAATTCCGAGTAAGGATGGCAAGTCTCCGGACTCGACATCACCCATCCTCGACAGAGTTTTTGACATGAATCGGTTCCGCAAGATCAAGATCCACACGTTCGGATTCTTTGACAAGGCGTATCCGAATGGCGAGCCATACGATGATCTCGCGAAGGCAAATTCTTTCTTGCGCGAGCTCGCCGCCAAGTCCGGCGGCAAATTCACCGACATCAAAGTCGATCCCAGTTGCACGCCGGAACAGCCGTATGGCCCGCCCAAGAAGAAGGGGAAAGAGAAGGACAAGGAAGGCGACGGCAAGGAAGGTGACGGCAAGGATGGCGATGGCAAGACCATCGAACTTCCGCTGGCCCCGACCTGGTTCTAGCTCCGGGTCCTAGCTGGTCGTCGAGATCTTGGACTGTTATTGCGGCTCGCTGAGTTCACACATCCGTGTCGACTCAGCGAGCCGCGAGCATTGATGGCGCGTTGACGTTAACTGGACTTCTGCGCGACGAAGACGATCCGCTCTTCTTCCTTGCGATCGACTTGCGTGCAAAACGCGACGAGCGACTCGTATTGCGCCGGTTCGAGGAAGAAGGGCTTCACGTGCAGGCGGCGTGCGACGCGCACTTCATCGCCGGCGAGTTCGAACCGCAGCGAGTAACTTCCCCACGGTCCCTGGAGTTGCAGGTTTGCCGGCAGACTCGCGACGCGGTAGCCGCCGAGCCGGACGCGGTGGTCTTCGCGATACACCGTCTCGTTGCGCGAGTGGTAGGGGAAGACGCGTTGCCCCTGCCGCAAGAAGCCGCGTCGCAGGTTCGCCGGCAGAAACACCGTTTGTAGCGCTGGCGCTCCCTCGGCAACCCGCAAGATTCCGGGCTGCTGCGTCGCAATTGCGAAGTGCATCGCGAAGGGTGTTGAGCGATCGTCGAGCGCTGAGAAACTGGCGTCCTTGATCTCCGCGCCGCGAAATGTGCTGCGCAGAAAGTTCTCCAGCGTCAACGTGCGCTGCTGATCCGTCACGCTGGCGAGTTGCTCCTTCATTTGGCTGCCGACCAACGCGTTAAAAGCGACCGTGCCGCTCAGTGCGAGCGCCGTGGTCGAATTTGCATCGAGCTCGACTACGGTCGAGAGCGATCGCGACTCTTGATCCGCGTCATCGATGGGCAACGTCACCCAGCGACACCCGTGCTGGTGATCGCTGCGGATCGCCCGGCCACCCTGAAACTGACGCGGAATCTGACCGAGCGGCGCCATGCGGAAGTTCGCGTTGAAGTAGAGTGGCGGTGCGTTTTCCATGTCGACGCACAACAACTGAAACGGAAAGCTCGCGCTTCCCGGTTGCGACCAGTCAACGTAGGGATTCAGCTCGTCGCGTTCGGCGACGAACACGCTTTCGACCGGAATCCCTGCTGCCCGCAATAATCCGCTCAACAACAGATTTCGGTCGCCACTCTTTTCGAGCCAAATGGCCGTCGCGTTTTCGCCGCCATCGTTGGTCTTCACTCTGCCACAGACCGCCTCGTAGAGCGCCTCAACCTGCGCACGCCGATCCGCGATTCCCACGAGCAGCTCATGCGCCGCGGTCTTGAGGACCGGTGTCGTCGCATTCTCCGCGACCGCGGCGGCCGCGTAACGCTCGAGCACGCGCTCCCACTTCAACGGGCGCGTGACGCGGACGTTCGGCAGCACGCGGTCGGCCGGGGGCGCTTGGAACTCGGGTTCGACATGCGCCATTTGCGTGTAGCGCCATTTCAACTCGCGCAGACCGTTGATGAGCCGCTCTTCGCGCGGCTGAGTGAGCGCGCGTTCCTCGATCGTCGGCTGCCACTCCGCCGGCAACAGCACGATCCACTCGGTCGTGTGGAACGCGTTCGCGAAGTCAGGATCGCGAAAATAAAACGGACCCAACTGCAGATCGCGTTCGCGCGCCAGATCAAAGCGCCGCACGGAGCGATGCTCGATGACGCAGTTTTCGCGGAGCCCGGGCAAGGTGTATCCGCCACGATCGCCGCCGGCGGTTGGGTGCAATTCTTCCCCTTCCGGGGTCAAGACGCGCAGCTCGATCACTTCGCCGGGCACGCTGAGTACCGAGTACTGCTCGACCGACTGTTGCGACGTCAACCAAATGATCTGATGCACCATTTCTTCGCCGCCACCGGTGGGGAGAATCCTCGTGACCATTTGGTCGAGCAGCAACACCGACGCGGCGCGCGGATAGTGATCGGGCGCCGGCCGCTCGCTCAGCACAGTGCTCAAACTGATGCGATAAGGTTCCCAGAATGCTGGCGGGGCGGACTGCCCTTTGAGTTTTCGTTCGAGATACTCGATCTGTTGCACGACTTGAATCCGGCCGGGACGAAGTTCCAGCGCCCGACGATACGCCTCGATGGCCGCTTCGTCCGCGCCGGCTTTTTCGTGCAGGGCGGCCGCTTGTAAGAACAGATCCGCATCGTCGGGCACCCGCGTGCGGAGCGCCGCGATGACTGCGAGTGCTCGTTCGTCCATACCGAGCCGCTGGTACAGTTCCACTTGCTCTTGCAAAGCCATCGAGCTGTCGCCGTCGAGCGCCGGCAACTCGTCGACAATGCGGATGGCAAGCTCGCGTGCGCCGAGTTGCAAATGCCCAGTCGCGAGTTCAATCGCCGTGCCGAGACTTCCGCTGCGCGCGTACATCTCGCTGCGCAGTTGCTGCACGAGATCGACACGCTTTTGTCCGCGCCAATATCGCAACCATCGATGCTCGACGAGTGTGTTTTTCGGGCAAAGTGATTTCATCGCTTCCAGAACTTGGCGTCGTTCTTCGTGCCAGTTCTGCGCATCGGCGATCTCTTCCCGCTGCAGGAGGGCCGAGAGCGCGCGCGGCGCTTCAGCGAGCACACCATCGATCAGCTCGACGGCCTCCTGGCTGTGACCGTCGCTCGCAAGGAGGTTCGCTTCCGCCAGCACAAGCGGAACGCAGCGAGGATCCTTGGCAAGGCCGCGCCGGCGATGTTCGGTGAGCCAAGTTTTGCGCCAATCCGCGGGCAAGTACTCGATCGCTTCCGCGCACTCTTCGACCGCGAGCGCAAGGGTCGTCGCATCGCATTGCGGGTCCGCTTCCGCCGCGAGCAACAGCTCATGACAGCCGACCGCATCGGACTCACGAGCACGGAGTAACGCGAGCGGCAACTGCAGATCCATCGGCAACGCTCCGACCCGCGCGGCCGCGACATTCCAATCCTCGAGCCCAAATCCTTGCGGCCGTATGGCCGAGCTGAGCCGACTCGTCGTCACCGAGTCAGGCGGCGTCTGGGGATCCGCGTCCGCGAACTCGAGCGGCAAGCCGGCGGGGTCGCGCAACTTGAGCGCGAATGGTTGCGATCCGCACTTGACCAACAAGGAGTGCGTGCCGGCGTCGAGTTCGACACCGACCCAGACTCGTTGTGGTAAGTGCGATCGATAGCGATCGAGGAGCGCGAGTTCCACGCCGTCGAGCCACAACCGCAACGCACCCGACGTCGAGAGTTCGATCAACGCACGCGTCGGCGTCGCCACCGTGATGCAAGAACGAAAGTAGTAGGCGGCGCCCGAACGTCCAAAACACTCATTTGGCGTCAAGGTAGCATCGTTCGCGGCCACAAAGACGCCGCGCCAACTGACCGGCCAGTCTTCGGTCCCGATCGCCGGCGCGCTGACATCGAAACGCAGCTCAGGATCGTAAATCGCATGCAAGGCCGCTGGACCATCGTGTCCGAACGGGCCGATCCCGAGCCAACGGCGTGGCGTTCCGGCTGGGTGATCCAACGCGCGCGCTGTTTCAAGTTGGCCTTCTTCTCGCAGCGCGGCGATGCGGCGCGCAAGCACGAGTTCCCGCGCCCAGCCATTGGCGGCAACTTGCCGTTCCAGCTCTTCCCATTCGCGCGCGCTCGGACCGACGCCAGGCGACAGCGCGAGCCGCTCCGGCCAAAGCGTCAGTAGCGCTTGCGAAACCGCGCTGTCCGGCTCGGCGGTGATGTGCTTCCACCATTTAGCCAACAAGCTCTCGACGTCGCCGCGACGCTCGTCCTCAGCGCCGATGATGAGTTGCGCGGGAGTCTCCGCGCCTAGACCTACTGAGGTCCACGTGAGACCAATGGCGAGCGCGAATCCGAGGGCCACACGCGTCATTGCACGCCTTCCTGTTTGCGGAGCAAGATTCGTTCGTCCAAGAGGGCGCCGGCGCGTTCGACGAGGTCGCGGAACAACGGGTACTCCCGAGCCGCAACCCGTGGCCCGCGCGTTTCGAGCGTCTGTTCGATGCGGAGCGTGCGGTCGTCTTGCGTCGCGCGGAAATCGAAAACCGCCTGCGGAGTCGTGAGCTCCAACGGCTTCGGCAAGTGGGAGATTTCATAGCCGGCTGGTAGCAGCAGCTCGACGCGCAACTGAGATCGCCGGGGCGCACCGAGCAGCAAATCTTGGTCGCGCGCTTCGCGCGATGCGAGCGCGTTGAGATTGCGCAAGCGCTCGTAAAAGTCGACGAAAGCGGGCAGCCGGTTGGGATTTGTCGATCGATCGAGAAAGTCCGGGATCTCAGTGCGAAACCGGACGCGGACCGCAGCATCGAGATCCTTGAGATCGCTCGTCGTCACTTCAGTCACCCGACTGCCGGGGAAGCGCCGGCCCAGCGCACGCTCGAGCACCAAGGTGCGCTCGCCGACAATCTCGAAATCGGCGCGCAAGCGGCTCGCGATATCACCGGTCGCGCTGATCTCGTGCTCGCCGAGCGCACTGCCATCCGGCCGCAACTCGATGCGATCGCGCTGCTCGACCGACTGATCGGCAGGATTATTCCAGGGAATTTGCTCGACACGTGCGCGCGCGGAATCGACGACCAACACGGTCGCACCGCGGTCCATTGTCGGCAACTCTTGCGCGCCGTGCCGTTCGGCGGTGCCGTCGAGAAAAATTGGCGAGTTCTCGAGGCCGTTCGGGAGGTACGCGATGCAGTGATTGAAGTGGCTCATGAGCGGCAAGGACAGATCTTCTCGCGACCGTTGGCCGACGGCATTGATCAGCACCACATTGGCATCGATGCCAATCTCGTCGAGCATCGTGCACAACAGGGTCGCCTTGTCTTTGCAGTCGCCGAAGCGGCGGGCGAAAACCGTCGCCGCGTTGTAGGGCTTGAATCCGTGCACGCCGAACTCCCACGCGATGTAGCGCACGTCGGTCACGACGAAGTTGTAGATCGCGCGAATTTTCTCGGCGGCGGTGGCCTTGCCTTGCGTGAGTTCGGTGACCTTCGCGCGAATCGCGGCGGACGACTCGAATTGTTTGCGAATGAGATGGTGGTACCAGCGGGTGAAAGCCGGCCAATCGGCGAAAGTCGAGATCTGCAGCGATGGCGTCGCCTCGGCGAGCTCGGGCATCCCCGGCTCGGGCAGTACCGCTGCTGCGTCGCGCACTTCCCAGCGCCAACTCTTGATGCCGCCCTGCTCCGAGCACGTCGGCTCGATCGCGAGTTGACGTTGGTGGAAGAAAAGTTTCTTGTCGGCCGGCGCCAGCAGCGTGTACCGCACCCAGTCCATCGGCACAATGCCGGCAAAGCTCACTTCATCGCCAAAGTAGTCGCCGAAGAAAGACTGCCGGAGGTCTTCTTGTCGATACTCGATCTCGACGAGATCGCCAATCTCCAAGGGCGGCAGGTCGACCCACATGGCGCTCCAGACTGGATACTCACCCTCCCGCACTTGCGGATCGCGTTGACGAAGCTGAGCGTCCGCGGTGCCGCCCGCGCTTCGATGCACGCGTGCGCGCAGGACCTTCACCCACTGTTCGCCGAACGCGTATGGAATGCTGTAGTGGTTGTACTCGCGAATGCCGCTCTCGTTGACGATTTTGACGAGGAACTGGCGATAGCGCGTACTGGTGCCGTCCGCGTCGATCGCGACGACTTGCTGATCGAATAACACCCGGGAAGGATCGCTGCTCGTCGCGGTCGACGCGCGCGCCGCCGCCATCGTCGCGGTGAGATCGACGCGATACGTGTCCTCTAGATTCTTCGTGCCGGCCGCGAGCCGCTGCACGTAGTCGCGCAACTTCGGCTGATTTGGCTCACGCTCCAGTGAGCGCGCGAAGGACTCGAGCGCGGCTTCGCGGCGCCCAGCCATCAATAGATATTCACCGCGACGCGCATGGCTCGCCTCGTCGGCGGGTGCGATCAGGAGTGCGCGATCGACCGCGGCAAGCGCCAACTGCCACTCATCGGCTGCCGCGTGATGTTCGCCGATCGCCAACCATGAGCCAGCGTGCCCAGGTCGCAGCGCGACGTTCAAGTCGAGTTGTTCGAGCGCGAAATCGCGCCGCCCTAGCGACACATAAAGATCGTACAGGTCGCGGCGCGCCGCTAAGTTGAGCGCGTCGAGTTTGAGCACCGCAGTGAACTCGCGCTCCGCCTCGCTTACGAGTCCGCGCGCCCAAGCGCGGCGTGCGTGGGCGTGGCGCCAAGTCGGCAGCGCCTCGCGATCGAACCGACTCTCGATCACGTCGCGTATCGCATCGCGCGCCGCTTCGCCGTGGCGAAAATAGGCGAGTTCACTCGCCAAGGCGAGGCCGGCGATTGTTGGCGCGCTACTTTCGAGGAGCGGCGCCAAGTAGCTGGAAGCACGCTCGACGTTGCGGAAACGCTCGAAATAGTAGCGCGCGAGCGCGACGCGAGCCGCGGCGAATTCCGGATCGATCGCGAGCGCCTTCTCGAGCGCTTGGCGCCAATGGTTTTCCTCGCGCTCGGCGACGTGCGTGACTTCTTCCAGGTAAGAGGCGGCGAGCAGCCACCAGCCGATTGCGGAGTTCGGGTCGCGTTCAAGCGCGGCGAGGCAGAGCTCACGCTCGGGGTGTTCGGTCACATCGTGCGCACGACGTTGACCTAGGATCCACGCGGTCAGGAGCAACCGCTCCAGCGAGTCCGGTTTCGCGGCGAGCCAGTCGATGGCGCCCATTTGGAGCGGTCTTGATTCGCTCGTTTCCACGGCCGATGGCGTCGCGACCGCGTCGCGGATTTCGTCGGCGTCGATTCTCACTCCCGTGATTCGCGCGCCGTTCTCGTCGGTGAGGCGCAGGCGCAACGCCCATTGGCCCTTGGTATGACCCGATTTGATGAGGATGGTGTTGGGCCCCGCCGCGAGTTGAATCCGCACGGCATCCTGGTCCAGTCGAATCTCGCGTTCCACATCGCGCCGAAAAACTTCTTGGCCATTGAGCCAAATAGCGATCGCGCCGCTCGATCCCAGGCGCAGCACCGCAGCGAGTGCCCGGTCGGCGACGAGCGCCGTCGAGAGATAAGCGAATCCCTCCTCGCGGGGTCGCAGCAATTCGCTGAGCTCAACGAGACAGCCCCGACCCGGTTCGGCCCAACGCCGCCAACTCACGCTATCGCGCTTGCCCACGTAGCTCGCGCTCAAGTCGATCGCGGTTTCGATCTCGGTCGGATTGTCGAAACCGGAACCGCGCTCATTGTCGAACGGCCCGATCAGCCACCAGTCGTTGATGAAGTCGAGCGCGGTCCAAGATTGCATGGCCTCGGCGACGCGTCCGACGCGGAAGTAGTAGTAGCCGAGGTCATTTTGCGCCAGCGCCGTCACGATCGGATGGTGTTCGCTCTCGAGGAAGCGTTCCAGGGTCTCGGCCCCGGTCGCAAAGTTCGCGAGTTCGTCGACGACGAGCCGCAAGAATCGCAGCTCGATTTCCTCGTGCAATGCCTGCGTCGCACCGGTCGCTGGTTCCGCCGCGGGCGCGACGCGCGCGAACAGTTGCGTCACGTGATGGGTAAACGAGGCGGCGTAATCGCCGCGCAAATACGCCGTGTCCCAAGGTCCGATCGCAGCGGCCGAACTGGTCGCACTCCCGAGCCAAAACAGGACCAGCACGCAACGCACAAACTGATGCATGGACTCGAAATCCCTTCACACTCTGACCGCGCGCTTGGACACCGGGGTCGAAGCGCCGCCATCAGTGGTTTGTTCGGATCTGCGCAGGCGATCGTTGCTGCGAAGGACGGCCGCGCTCAAACACGGCAGTGGCCGCGCGGAGTTGCTGATCACTTCCGAATGAACCGCGCATCTGCCCAATTCGCGCGATCCAGAATGTGCAGCCCGCGACCTTCTTCAACGACGAGGGTCAGGGCTTTTGCCCCGTCGAGTGGTATATCGACGCGAACCGCCTGGTCTTGCCAGTTCATCGAGAAAGATTTCACCTCTTTGTCGTCGAGCAGGATGCGAAACACGACGTGACCGAGATCGGGATTGTTGTCCGTGGGGCGCCCGGAATCGTCGATACCGATCCAAGTCTGGAAGCGCGCGGCATCGGTCGGAATAGCGAAAGTCAAACGCGAGCGAGCATGCACGCCGAGCCCGCGCCGATATTGGACGCCGCGGATTTGCAGTGGTAGGTAGGACGCACCGGCTCCCGCGGCGCCGAGCACTTGCGGTACTAGCCGGCGATCCTTCTGCCACCGGAAGTAGCGCTCGAAAGTCGTCGGTTGGGTCCAGGGATTTCCCTCTTCGACTTTGGTCGGTTCCAAGTCCGAGAGCGACAGCGCGCGCGTGTGCCGGAACTCGAGTTCCGCGAGGTCACGGATCGGGACCTCCAAGCTGCCAAGACTCGGACTCGTGAGGCGGGCGAGTTTCTCATCGAGCGCGTCGAGCGCCCCGACGACTTCCGAACCGTAGACGGTGTGCAACCGCACGAGCACCGTCGAGGCGCTCGTCGGCGCCGGGGTTCCGAGCGCTGCGAAGCGCACGATCTCAACTTCGTCCCACGCGAACCGCAAGCGCCCGAGTTGTTGGTCTTCGAACTCGACGCCGTCGGCCGCAACTCGGATCGCGACGCCGTTGAGAACCGCGCCTTTCTTGCTGCGCAATTCGTCCGCCGCGGGCGGAGCGCTGGCGCCGCGCAGTGTCTGGTCCTCGCCGCCCCGCGTCGCGGGCGCTCGAATCGAGCGCACGGATTCCAGTGGAACGACGAGCGGTGTTGTTCTCAGCGCGGACTCGATCGTTACCGAGTCGGCGTCGTCGGCATCCTTGATTGGCCCGAGAATGCGAGTGCCGTCGACGAGTTCCGTTTCAAACGCGGGTTGGCGCGCCGTCGGCGGGGCAAACACGATGCGAAGCACATCGCGAGGAAGAATGTCGCCGGTCGCGTGATGAAAAGTCGGCTCCGGTGTGGTCTTGAGCTCCAGACGGGCCGTCAGCACGGCGCCGTTAACGGTCTCGATTTCGATGGCAGAGAGCGTCGGGGCAGAACTCACGACGATGAGCAACATGAGTCGCGGCACGAACCGTGGCAAGTAGTACATGGGGCGGTCGGTTTCTTGTTAGAGTCGGTTTTTGTTAGCAATCATGTCGCCGTGGTTCTGGAAGTCGTTTGCTTGGTAGTCGGCGCGGGACGCGAGGGCGAGCCAGCGAAGTCGTGCGGATTGTAGGCGGCGTTGCGACGACGCGCAACTTGCGACCGCTCGCTCAGCTCCTCGATCGTCCTGCAGAGTTCCCGCGGCTTCGCAATGCTTGTGTCGGTGGGGAGAGAACGTGACAGCGTGGAACTCTGCGAGTAGGATCCGCGCGTGCTGCGGGCGACCTATTGCGGAACGACAGCTCATGCACCTTTGAAGTCCAAAGCTGTGAGCTGGTCTGAACGGAATTGTTGTTGTCGAGTTGCCGTTGAGACAGGTGAGGCGGAGTGCGGAAGATGAGCCGACGCGGAGAAGTCAGTCTGTTTGAAATGCTGAAGCAGCCGCAGCTCCAAAAAGAGCGCGACTCGGTGCTCGCCAAACAAATCGAGTCGTCGAACACCGCCAATGACGTGTTGCTCGTGAAGGCCCCGCGATCCGAGCAGAAGACCGCGCAGAAGACCGTCTCGACTCCGTCGACGCGCACTTCGCCGAGTTCGTCGCGCGGTGGCTCGGTCGTCGAAGCTCCGACCGACCGTACCAAACCTCGCAATCGATGGACCGACAAGCTCGCTGCGTTCTGGCCACGTTCGGTGCCCGAAGCGGAGTCCGCCGAGGAGTCAGAGTCGGAAGCGCCGTCCTCGGAAGCCGTCGCCGCGGCCACGACCTCGAATCGGCACGCGAGTTCGGCCGCGAAGTCGACGGCGGATCGATCCGCGCCGGCTCGCCGCGCGTCGGCCGAGCGCGCCGCTTTAGCAGAGTCGTTGGAATCGGCTGCCGCGCCCCGGTCGTTGGCTGCGCTCGACCCGACCGAGCGGACGCCAGCCGCCGACGGCGCCGCCGCGCGGCCGACGATGTCCAGCTGGCTGAATCAGCGCCAAGAGTTTCGTCATGCGACGTTGGTCATGTCGGGCATCTTCATCGTCACGGCGCTCGCGATCGCGTTCGCTGCGGGTCACGTTTTTCGCACTGAGTTTGAAGCGCGGCAGGCATACTTGCAGCAAACTTACGAGTCGGAGGCGGCGCCGTGGTTGCGTGATCTCAAAGTCGGCATGTACCCGAAAGCGGCGATTCGTGAAGTGAAGTCGAGCGGCGCGACGTTGGTGAATGGCGCCGAGCCGACCGCCGATGGCGCCAAGGAAGTCGCGCCGAATCAGACTTACATCCCAATAGCGACGAGTCCGCCGAGCACCGGGCGAGCGACGAGCATCGAGGCGCTCTTCAAGCACATCGAAGTCAGCGTGGGAGTCGCCGCCGGGAGTTTGCCACTGGCGAGCCGAGCCCTCGACAAGAGCCGTGATACGGACAAGAGCGACCTGCAACTCTATGCGGGCCCCTTTGAGACGCGCGAAGAAGCGGAACAGATGCTGGCTAAGATTCGCAAAGTTCCGACGTTCATGGGCACGCCATTCAGTGGGCTGCGAATCGAGAAGTTTCCGGCTGCGCGGAAAAAATGAGTTCATGTTGAATTCGGATCCTTGCAGCTGTGGTCGCGGATCTGTCGTCACGGATCGTTTTGCACCTGAAACCGGTTCGTCGTGAATATTGCTCCTGAGTGCTTTCCTTGCGTCTTGCGACGACTCCTCTCCATCGCGGGGCGAATCACTTCTGACCCATGGCTCAAACACAAGTTGCTCGGCGCCGCGATGACGGATTTGGCGGCGGTCGAACGCGACACGACGCCGGCCGAAGTGATGCGGCGCGCCGCGGAGCTCGTCACTCGCACACTGG
Source organism: Planctomycetota bacterium (assembly GCA_046154185.1). Classification (GTDB taxonomy): domain Bacteria; phylum Planctomycetota; class UBA8108; order UBA1146; family JAJFFE01; genus JBJXGE01. The sequence goes on along the minus strand of JBJXGE010000080.1, from coordinate 6,670 downwards.
GTGCCGCCGATCCATTTCAAGCCGAGCGTCACGCGTGGTTCGAAGAATTGCTGCCAGTTCAAGACAAGCTTCGCGATCGAATTCTGCGCGCGCCGAAGCCGCTGTTCGCGGCGCTCGAGGCCGCGGCCAGATCGAATGTCTTCGACGACGAGACACTTTCGGCGGCGGCGATTCGCGGCGAATTGCAGCAGGTGTTGACCGGAGCCTTGGTCACGACGGAGGCCGCTGCGTTTGCGCTTTCGGATTACGACTTATTCGAGGCTGATCTTGCCGGCGCGCAGAGTTTGTTCTTCCTCCACGATTCCGGTCCAGAGTTGCTTTTCGATCGGCTGCTGATTGAGGCGATGGTCGCGCGCGCGCCGAAATTGCGCGTGACTTCCGTTGTACGAGCCCAGCCGATTTTGCTGGATGCGGATCTTGACGACAGTGAGCGCGCTGGCTTGGCGAAGACCGCTGGCGTTGTCGATGTCATTACTCCGGGCATCCATACGCTCGGGCTGCCGCTCAATGAGTGCACGCGCGAGTTTCGCACGGCGTTTGAGTCCGCGGATCTCGTGCTCGCCAAGGGGCAGGCGCATTTCGAAACTGTTGTGGGCTGTGGGAAGCGTGCGTACTTTTTGTTTCGCGTCAAATGTGGCGTCATGGCGGCCGTGCACGGGATGAAGGTCGGCGACCTGGCGTTTTTTCGCGGGTAGTCGGGGAGTCTTACATGGTGCAAATCAACGTCAATTACTTAGGCGACCTGCGCACCGAGGCCGTGCACGGGCCATCCGCCGCGCGACTCTTGACCGATGCGCCGCGCGACAATCAGGGGCAGGGAGCGTCCTTTTCACCGACGGATCTGCTTGCGACCGCGCTCGGCACCTGCATGTTGACCATTATGGGTATCGTCGCGCGGCGCCACGCCTGGTCGCTGGCCGGTGCGAAAGTTAGTGTCGAGAAAATCATGATGAATGAGCCCGTGCGGCGCGTCGCGCGATTGGTGCTGCAATTCGATTTGCCGGCCGCGCTCGCGCCCGAAGCGCGCAAGACGCTCGAAGGCGCCGCGCTTTCGTGTCCAGTGCACAAGAGTCTGCATCCCGACATCGCACTCGAGTCGACGTTTCGTTATGTCGTCTAAACCGATGGCGAACGCGCAGCGAGCGCCGCTCGACGGTGTGCTGGTATTGGATTTGTCGCGGGTCTTGGCGGGGCCCTTCGCGTCACAACAGCTCGCCGATCTCGGCGCGCGTGTCATCAAGGTGGAGTCTCTCGACGGCGGCGACGCCACGCGTGGGTGGGGGCCGCCGTTCATCGATGCGGATCGCAGCGCATATTTTCTGAGTTGCAACCGCGGCAAAGAGAGTATTGCCATCGACCTGCGACACTTCGAAGGCGCGGAAATCGTCCGACGCTTGGCCGCGCGCGCGGACGCGGTCGTCGAGAATTTTCGCGGCGGTCAAATGGCGGAGTGGGGGTTGGCGCTCGACTCGCTGCGCGCCGCAAATCCGCGGCTCGTGACCGTGAGCATCAGCGGTTTCGGAAGCGACGGACCGCGTCGTGACGAGGGCGGGTATGACGCGCTCGTGCAGGCGATGAGCGGGATCATGGCGATCACCGGCGAAGTGCACGGCGAATGGTCGAAGGTCGGCGTGGCGGTCGTCGACGTGTTGGCGGGCATGTTTGCCGCGAATGCGCTGCTCGGATTGTTGTTCGGCGCGTGCGCAGCGCGCACAACCGCTGCCGCGACGCCAGCGCGACATGCGGAAGTCAGTCTTTACGACAGCGCCTTGGCGCTCCTCGTCAACGTGACGTCGAGTTCGCTGGCGACGGGGTGCGACGCCGGTCGCTATGGCAACGAGCATCCCAGCATCGTTCCGTATCAAGTGTTCGCGGCGCGCGATAAAAAGTTCTTTCTCGCGGTCGGTACAGATCGGCAATGGCGTTCGTTGGCGTCTGCGCTCGGGCAAACGAGCTGGCTCGAGGAAGCGAGTTGGCGAACGAACGCCGGCCGGGTCCGGGACCGCGCGCGGCTGACCGCGCGACTCGCGCATCACTTCGCCGAGTGCGAATATGCGGCGCTCGAGCAGAAACTTCAGGCCGTGGGCGTGCCGCTTGGGCCGCTGCGGGGCGTCGCCGAGGCGCTGGCGGACGATGTCGTTACGGCGCGCGGCGGCATCCTCCTGCATGACGATGGAACGCGGAGTATCGCGAGCCCCATGCGGCTCGATCACCGGCCGCCGCTCGCCTCGCCGGCGCCCCATTTGGGCGAACACACGCGTCGGCTGCTCGCGGAAGTTGGCTATTCGGACGCCGAATGCGCGCAGCTCCTCGCGGCACGAATCGTCGTCGAGCACTGATTGTCGAGTTGGACGCGGCGAAGCGCCGTGCCCGTTGACACTCACTTTAGAGGCTCCTATTATGCGTCGGGTTTTTTGGCCGAATCGGTTTAGTCGTTGAATGACCTAAGCAGCGTAATTCGGAGTGCAGTTTGTAAGAGTGGAGACTGTTTCATGGTCGGCGTCTTCGTTCCGTCTATTGGGAGCCGAAAACCGGCGCGTCGCCGAGTGAGTAAATTTTTCGTTTGTTGCGTTGGCTTTTTCTTGGTGAATACGAGCGTCGCAGTAGCGGCGGCTGCCGAATCGTTTCCAGCTAATGGAATGATCAAGGGCGCGAATGTCAACGTCCGCACTGGACCGTCGCAAAACCATTGGGTGATCACGTCGCTCATCGGCGAGACGGAAGTCGTCGTCGCCGCCCAGGAGTCGGACTGGTTCGTGATTTATCTGCCGCCGTACTCCACGTGCTGGATTCACAGCGATTACGTCCTCGCGCTCGGTGATGGGGCGGGCGAATCTTTGCGTGTGAACGGTAGCAATGTGAACTTGCGCGCGACGCCCGCCACTACTCACGAAGTGATCGGCAAGGTCGCGAAGGATGTTGTGTTGCGCGCGACCGGGCGGCGCAGTCCCGACCAAAAGTGGATCGAAATCTTCGCGCCAGCCGAGGCGCGCGGCTATGTGCATAAGAATTATCTGATCACGACCGGGAGTCTCGGTTTGACCGACGTCCCGAGTCGACTCGCGCAGCTGCGGCCTGCGAAGCCGGCAGTCGAGGAGCGCCCAGAACCGGGTGTTGCCGAACCGGACCGCCAACCGAAGCCAGCGCCGAGTGGGGCGCGCGAGGCGCCGGACGACGCCATGAGTCTCCCGGCGATTCCAACGCGGGTGGCCGGTGGATTCTTGTCGCCGCGTCTCAAACAGTTTCTTGATCGATGGAACGAAGAGCGCAAAAAGCCCGCGCTCGAATGGCAATTGGAGCGTCTCGCGAGCGAACTCGAAGTCATTCGGATGGAGTCCGAAGATACCGGCGAGGCGAAGCTCGCGAAAGCTTGGACCGAATACTTCCGGGATCGACTCGTGCCGATTCAGGCTGGACTCAAGGATCTCGAACGAGCGCGCGAGCTGGCGCGCGAGAAGGAACAAAGCGGCGAAGTAAAACCAAAAGAACTGGGGAAGGTTGTGCTGCGGGATCCGCCCGACGCGAGCGAGTTTCTCGCCAAAGGCTGGGTCTTCACAATGAGCAAGAACAGGAAAATCGAGGGCACCCACAGGCTGATGAAGGGGAACAATCTGCTCTACTACCTGGTCAGCGAGCACATAGACTTGAATAAATACGTCTACAAACGAATCGGCATCCAAGGCGTCCTCGTAGACCTGCCTGCGGACGCCGGCGCTCGCTTGATCCGGGTCACCTCTGTCGAAGTTCTCTCTGACTGACAGTCTCAGTTAAGAGCGATTTCAGTTAAGAGCGAATTCAGCTCAGAGGGAATTGAGTTAGAGCGGCGCCGCCGAATTTATTGGCCTGCTGTTGTTTTCGCGTCGAACGACGAGCGCCGTCATCGCACGTGTGCTCGTGCGCTCTGCGTCACATCTTGCCCCCGCGTGAAACTTCCCTGTCGAGCCTTCTCTCGCCCACAACAGGCGCTCCGCGCTTGTGCTGGGACTTGGTTGTTTTCGCGAATTCTAACGGGACGAGTTCCCGTCGAACTGCACCATTGTTGCTGGATCGGCACGCGCGGATCCAGCCTGCGAATCGAACAGGTTAAGTCCGATGGACGATTGGTTGAAATTCGTTGTGATCGGCGTGCCGACTTTCGGGCTCGCTGGCGTCATGGCAGGGTGGATTCTCACTCGTCGACAGACATCGCAGGCCATGCGCGAGCGCAAGCGATTGCTCGAGGAGGGCTACACCGAAGCCGAGCGCATCAAAGTCGCGGCCCGGGAAGATTCCCGCGTGCAAATTCAGCAACAACGCGACGCATTCAGCGAGGAAGCGCGCGAAGCGCGCAAAGAGCTCAAGGAGAATGAGCGGCGACTTGCGAAGCGCGAAGATGGCCTCGATCGCAAAATCGACCTGTTGAACAAGAAGGAAAAGAAACTCGAACGCGACGACGAAGGACTCAAGGCACGTGAGCAGCAAGTAACGAAGCAGCAATCAGACCTTGAGAACTTGATCGAAGAAGAGCGCAACGCGCTTTTTCGTATCACGCAGATGTCGCGCGGCGATGCCGAGAAGTTGTTGCTCGAGCGAATGGAGCGCGATCTCGACCACGAGAAGGACATACTCGTGGCGCGCGCGATGGAGCGCGTCAAAGAAACCGTTGATGACCGCGCCAAGAATATTTTGGCGACCGTGATTCAACGCTGCGCGTCCACCTACAGCCAAGAGCTCACGACGTCGAGCATTGAATTACCGAACGAGGAGATGAAAGGCCGCGTCATCGGTCGTGAGGGTCGGAATATTCGCGCGTTCGAAAAGGCGACGGGTGTCGATGTGATCGTCGACGACACGCCCGGCGTCATTACGTTGTCGTGCTTTGACTCGATTCGCCGCGAGATGGCAGGCCGTGCGCTGCAAAGCCTCATCGCGGATGGTCGCATCCACCCGACGCGCATCGAGGAAGTGGTCGCCGAAGCCAAGACGGAAATGAACGAGCTCATTCAGCGGACCGGCAAGAAAGTCTCGTACGACCTCGATATTCCGGGTTTGCACCCGAAGGTCATCACGCTGATCGGGAGGCTCATGTTCCGAACGTCGTATGGCCAGAACGTCCTCGACCACTCGATCGAGTGCGCCAACATCGCCGGCATGATCGCGGGCGAGCTTGGCCTCAACGTGCAGTTGGCCAAGCGCTGCGCGTTGTTCCACGACATTGGCAAGGCGGTCGACCATCAATTCGAAGGCGGTCACCCGGAAATCGGCGCCAACCTGCTGAAGCGCTATGACGAACCGCCGGAGGTCGTCAATTCCGCGGCGTCGCACCACAACGACGTGCCGCAGGAGAGTCTGTACGCCGTCATTACGCAAGCGGCGGACTCGATCTCGGGCTCGCGGCCGGGCGCACGTGGCGAGAGTCTGGAGCGCTACATCAAGCGGCTTGAGAAACTCGAGTCGTTGGTCACCACATTTCCGGGCGTCAAAACAGCGAACGCCATCCAAGCGGGGCGCGAAGTGCGCGTCTTTGTCAACGCGCACAAAGTGAACGACAAGAAGGCTGTGCGGTTGTGCCATGACATCGCCAAGGAAATCGAGAGCCAGTTGACCTACCCCGGCGAAATCAAAGTAACGCTGATTCGCGAGACGCGCGTGGTGGAGTACGCGCGTTGAAGGGTAATGCCGACGAGTTGTTGGCGGCCAACGAAGTGCGTGAGCGGCCGGTTGCGCAATGACCGAGACTCGTCTCCGCATCCTTGTGCTCGGCGACATCGTAGGGCGGCCGGGCCGCGAGGCGGTCACCGAGTTCGTGCCAAAGCTCCGCGAAGCGTGGGGCATCGATGCCGTGCTCGCCAATGCCGAAAACGTCGCGGCCGGTTCCGGCATTACGCGCCCGTTGTTTCGCACGCTGGCGGCGAGCGGCGTCGATTTGATGACGCTTGGCGATCATACGTGGAAACGCAAAGAGAACCTCGAGGTGCTCGAGCACGAACCGCGTTGTTTGCGGCCACACAACTATCCCGATGAGGCGTCGGGTACCGGCGCGGCCGTGATCGAACTCGCCGACGGGCACAAGCTCGGTTTCGTGACCGTGCTCGGTCGCATTTTTATGGGCGGCACGGATTGTCCGTTCAAGTCCGTCGACCGCGCACTTGCCGCCTTTCCGGAAGACGTCAAACTGCGAATTGTCGAGATCCACGCCGAAGCGACGAGCGAAAAGATCGCCGTCGGCTGGCACCTCGACGGCCGCGTGACCTGCGTGTTCGGGACGCACACGCACGTGCCGACTGCGGATGAGCGCTTGCTGCCGAAGGGCACGGCCTACGTAACCGATCTCGGCATGACCGGGCCGTACAACGGTGTCATCGGTCGCGACGCGGGAGCGGTCTTGCACAAGTTCATCACGTCGATGCACGCGCCGTTTACCGTCGCGGGCGACAACGCCCATCTGTGTGGCATTTTGGTCGACGCCGATCCCGCCACCGGCCGAGCGCTGGCCATTCGGCGCGTCGATATCTGCGCGGCGGCTAATGGCGTCGCGCATGGCCCGTACCCGCCGCTGCGAAGTGTCGATGATCTGACGCGCTGAGCGACGGTGGGCCGGCTTGCAAACCGAGCGCTGACTGTGTTTTGATGCGCACGTTCCCACGGACAGGCGAGCTCGTTGGAGTGACGTGGTCGTGGCGGAGCCACG
>JBJXGE010000077.1:0-50968 GCA_046154185.1 Planctomycetota bacterium | reverse complement strand
GCGGCGGCTTGTGGCGGCCGCGGCGGCAGGACATCCGTGAGTCTCATCGCGGGTGCCGTCGGCGGTGGCGGTGGTGGCGGCGGCTATCAACAAGCGGGCGCGAACGGCGAAGTCGGTTTGGCCGCCGGCAGCGGCCGCCCCGGACTCGGTGGCGTCGCGCGCGGAGTACCGCAAACGGACGTGACGGAATTCGGCGCCGGCGGCGGTGGTGGCGGTGGAAAAGTGAATACAGTTGGCGCCGCGAGCGGCAGTGGCGGCGGCGGTGGCGGCGGTGGCGGGACTTTGCTGGTAACGAGTCAAGGTGATCTCACAGCGAGTGGCTCGATTCACAGCGATGGCGGTGATGGCGGCGCAGGCGCCGGCACCGGTTCCGGCGGCGGTGGAAGTGGTGGACTCATTCGATTGACGACCGCGAGTACACTGACGCTCGCGGATGGCGTCGAGATCACCGCGCTCGGTGGCATCGGCGGCACGGTCGTGCCGCGCGGCGGCGCCGGCAGCGATGGCGTAATCGTTTTGCAGTCGCCCTTACCGGTGGTTTTGCCCCAACCGGGCACCGCACCGGTCATCGATGCCGGCGGCTTCACGCCGGGAGTCGGTCAGCTTGGCTACACGAGCGGCCCGTATGTGCCGGCGAGTTTCACTGGCGGCAGCGGCGTGCTCGGCGCGTTCGCGCCGAGCGCAAACGTCAATCTCACAACCAACGGCGTCGATCCATTCGGCGGTCTCAACGGCGTGTTTGAATTCAGCAGTATCAGCATTCCCGCCGCTGTGACCGTGACGGTGACGGGCGACAACCCGCTCGTGCTTCGTTCGACTGGGGATGTGACCATCGCCGGGACGATCGACATCTCCGGCGCTAACGCGCCGCCAGTGCCATTCATCCCGCTCGGTGGCCCCGGTCAGCGCGGACTCGGCGGACCCGGTGGCGGCGCGGGCGGCACGGGAGGTTTTTACGAAATCGCAACAATGGGCGGTGCGCCTGGAACGATCGGGCTCTTACCGACATCGGTTTTCTCCGGCCAAGGTGGCGGCGGCGCCGAGACGGTCGAGATCGACGATGACATTTCGCACGGCGGCGGCGGCGGCGGCGGAAGTCACGCTGCGCCGGGCTTCGCCGGCTCCACCGGAACGGGTCCGCTCGGCACCGCGGGTGGAACCGCGGGAACGGCGATCGGCCCGGTAGATTTTCATGATCCGTTGAACCCCGTACTCATCATTCTGCATGGCGGCGCCGGAGGTGGCGGCGGAGGTGGCAATCGCGATGGGCAGTTTGGCGCCGGAACCGGTGGCGGTGGCGGCGGTGGTGGGGGTGGCGCGTTGCAAATCGCGGTGGCCGGACGCCTCACGCTTACCAGCTCGGCATTCTTCGATGCGCGCGGCGGCAACGGCGCCGCTTGTTTTCTCGATCCTGCCGGCAAGGGCGGCGGCGGCGGTGGCGGCGCGGTGTTGCTGCAGGCAAACGAACTCGTGATCGGTCCCGCTGTGATCGACGCGAGCGGCGGAATCAGCGGAGCCGGCACGGGAACTGCCGGTGGAACCGGTGGCGCGGGGCGCATCCGCGTCGAGTATCCGGCGTCAACAGGCGCGAGCGGCACGGTCGATCCGACGCCGTTCGTCGCGGGTTTCAATACGACGCTGCGCCGCAGTCAAGCCGTGTCGGCTGTCCTGCGCCTGATCAATGACGACGGTTTCCCGATCTTCGGCGCGCGCCTCGAGAATCCGATTCTGACGCCGGTCACACAATTGCCGCCGGCGACGGTCCACGTGCAATTCGGATGTTGGCAGGAGCGCGACGGTATTCCGCGGGATTTTTCGGGCTGGTCGGTCGACCCGAGTGCACTCGGGTCCGCCGAGTACTTCCAGTTCTTCGTGATTCTGGATTCCGGTACGAGCGCTGTGCAGCCCGGAGAACTCGAGCGACTCGAGCTCTCCGTTTCGCCTTGACGCGGGCGGCACGCGGGAAAACCGCCGTGCGCCCTACGGCAACGCCAACGTCATGCCGGCGGTCAAGCGATCTGGATTCGGCAGCTGCTGACGGTTCGCGTTGTGAATGCGTGTCCATTCACTCGACCGCCCGTAGACCTGTTTGGCAATCTTCGAGAGATTGTCGCCACTCTTGACGACGTAGGTTTTCGGCGTCGACTTCGTAGCTGTCTTTCCGGCGGCCTGGGCAATCTTGTCGTCGCTCGTGGGCTTCGTCTTGGCTTTCGCTGGTTTGCTCGCGACGCTGGTTGGACGCGAAGCCGGCGATACGACCGGTTTCGAAGTCGCGGGCACCGGCAAGGCGGTCGGAGTCTGGACGTCACCACCGATGTCACCGAAATTCTCGACAGCACTTCCGGTCGCCGCGACATCGGTCGGGGCGGAATCCACCGGCGAATCGACTCCGAATGGCACGCGTCGCGGCGGCGGATTGAGCGGTTGAAAGTTGCGTCGCGCCGACGCCACCGGTTCGGCGGGATCGATCGGCTCGACCTTGCCGTTCGCCCACGGCGCGGAGCTTTCCGCGAGCGCTTGCGAAGCCGGATCATTCTTCAAACCAATCGGAAACAAGAAGAGCGGATAGACCGTGCGCTGGCCGTTGCAATTGCGGTATCGGTAAAACGGGAAGAACCAATGGTTCTTCGAGTAGCCGCCGGAATTGTCGAGTTGGTGGCGTTCGACTCGACCGGCAATTCCCAAGAAACCGATGCTGGAGAGTTGCTTCGCGACCGGCTGACCGTTTTCGCGCTGCACTGTGACGAAGTCGTACGCGAGCGCGCCACCGAGGATGGCCTTGCCTTTGCGATCTTCGCTGCGCTGGTACCAGCTTGCCGTCGGAAAGTTAATCCAGAGATTCTTGTCTTTTGAGCTGACGGTGCCGGTGCAAACCGCGGCCAACGAGCCGGGTCCCCATTTGTCCTCGAGCCGGGTCATGGATTGCGCGGGCGCCGCGGTCTCCGCGCCCGCTTGCTCATCGGCGCGCGCCGAGACCGGACGCGCATCGCGGTCTTGTTCGCCCGACATCGCGCAGCCGCTCGCGAACACGGTCGTCGTCGCGGCAAGGAGCCACAGGCGAGTTACGTTCCGCAGATTCTTGGACATTCCCCGACTCGAACCACCGCCACCCGACGACCACATGCACATCAGCCACTCCTTGCCACCTAAGAGGATTCGCGGCTGGAGTCCCCAGACCCCCGGCGCAGTTTGCGCGTGGCGCGAATCCTAGGCTCTTGTGTAGCGGTGGTCAATTGCATGCTCAGCGTTTGCTGTTCTGTTATTTGCGGGCAATTCATTGACGACGAGAGCAATGCCAGATATTTCTTCCGTCCTACGGTATTGGTTTGCTGGCGACAAATCGAGGTTCGGCGAGGAGGGCTCCAGTGGTCAAGCAGCAGTTGCGCATCGTCGTGCTGGTGTTGTCCGTGTGCGTTGCGCTCGGTTCGATGCTGGTCGCGCTGTCGCCGGCCCACGCAGTTGCGCGCAATGCATCTGCCGCGCCGACCCAGGACCCGAGTGGCGGCGAAGACGACGACGACGACGATGATGAAGATGACGACGACGAAGCCGGTGAGACGGCGAAGAAGAAGCGGCGTCGCGTCGCCCCGCCGATCGACAATATGAGTGTGCCGACGACGCTGGTCGCGACCGATCTCAAACTCGTTTCGGATTCGATCGAGAACGCGCAACGCCTACTCATGAGTACCGCGAAAGTCAGCGTCGATAAAGTGCTGCGCGACTTGACGAAGGCACGGCGGACCTCATTGGCGGTCGTCGAATATTACTTGGGCAGCGTCTATGCGCTCGACGAGAACTATGCGAACGCGCGCAAGGCTTACGAGAAGGCGCTGACTATGAACGGCAAGTTTTTTGAAGCGCATGCCGGACTCGCCAGGGTTTCGGCCCAAGAAGGCAAGTTTGACGAAGCATTGGGCAGCTTCGACAAGGCGCTCGGTTTGTACTCGCAATACGATGAAGCGCTGTCGGGGAAGGCCGAAGTGCTCGTTCGACTCGGCAAGTTCGAAGCGGCCGCTGATCTGTACGGCGAGTTGGCGAGTCTCGATCCGAGCCTGCCCTACGCGAAGTATAAGGAGTACCTGGATCGCCACATTCAAGGGCCTGGCTGGGACAAGACTTTTGTGCGGGAATCCGCGAATTACATCGTGAAGACCGGTGTATCGCAGGAACTCGCCGATCTCGTCAGCCAAAACGCTGAGCATGTGCGAAAGCTCTACGGAGAGTATTTCCTCGACGTACCGCGCGTCGGTCGGAAGTACGACATTACCGTGTATCGGAATGCTGAAGAGTATCGAGCGAACGGCGGGCCGTTGACCGCGGGCGGACACTATTCACCGTACACACGCACGCTCTACATTTTCCAGTACAAGAAGCAGTCCGACTTGCTACTCGTGCTTTATCACGAGGGATCGCATCAGTATCTGCACGAGTACATGGAGTACATCCCGCAGTGGTTCAACGAAGGTCTGGGCGACTTTTTCGGCGGCGCCTGGATTTCGCCAAACGGAAAGAAAGCGATCATCGACCCATCCGCCTGGCGGATCGACGGCATCAAGGATGTCCTGCGAATCAAGGGACTTTGCCCGCCGACGGCGGAACTCATGAACATGTCGCGCGCGGAAATGTACGGCGAGAAAGCCGGCATTCACTACGCGCAAGCCTGGGCCATCGTTTATTACTGCCTCAACGGCGGCCAAGAAAAATACAAACAGCCGTTGGTCAAGTACTTCCTGGCGTTGCGCAAGGGGTTGTCGATTCGCGAAGCGTTCCAGGCCACGTTTGGCAAGATCGACATGAATCGTTTCGATCGCGACCTGCATAACTTCATCGATAAGTTGCCAAGCGCAAAAGAGACTGAAGCCGAGCGTGCAAAGCGGAGCTAAGCGCGGCAACGAAGAAGCTCAATCCGATACCCACCACCGCGCCCCGGGGACGCCGCGTCCGCAGGTCGGCGTTATTTTTTTGACGCTCTTTCTCGACTTGATGGGGTTCTCCATCATCTTTCCGCTGTTCCCAGAGATTTTGGACTATTACTTCACGATCGAAGGGCGCGAGAGTTTCATCGGCGCGATCGTTTCGCAATTGCAATCACTGACCGGTGAGGCCGCGGGCTCTGAGCGCAGCTTTCTCGTTCAAACTCTTTTCGGCGGCGTGCTGGGGTCCGTGTATTCCTTGCTGCAATTCTTGTTTAGCCCGGTGTGGGGGCAGCTTTCGGATCGCTTTGGCCGGCGGCCGATTCTCTTGATCACGGTGTTCGGAAACGCCAGTTCGTATTTGTTGTGGATCGTGAGCGATAGTTTTCTGTTGTTCTTCATGGCCCGCGTTCTGGGTGGCGTGATGAGTGGAAATATCTCGACGGCGACCGCCGCGATGGCGGACTCGACGACGCGTGCAGAACGCGCCAAAGGCATGGGACTCGTCGGGGCGGCCTTTGGCCTCGGTTTCATTTTGGGGCCGGCGATCGGCGGCGCGCTCGCCGGTCTCGACGTGACGAAGTGGTGGCCGAGCACGCCAATCCCCGGCTTGCATCCGTTCTCGATGGCGGCGCTGGCGGCGTTTCTACTCGCGGTCGTGAACTTCGTTTGGGTGTGGCGCGGCTTCACCGAGACGCTCGCGCCCGAGCGGCGTGGTCGTGGCGAGGAAGTGCGCAGTATCAATGTGCTCGCGTTTTTTTCGCGGCGCCTCGGGCGCGACATCCATCTCGCCAACGTCGGCTACTTCGTCTACCTCGTGGCGTTCAGCGGCATGGAATTCACGCTCGTGTTTCTGGTGCGCGATCGGTTTGGGTGGAGCCCCGCCGAAATGGGATGGGGTGTCTTTGGATACAGCGGTGTGCTCATCGTGTTGGTGCAAGGCGGCGTCGTGCGGCGGCTCGCGCCGCGGATCGGCGAGAAGAAACTAGCGCTCGTCGGATTGGGGCTCGTCGCGCCGGGGCTCGTCGCGCTCGCGTTTGCGCACGGCCTGCCGCTCCTCTTTGTCGGTTTGACACTGATGGCCATCGGCAGTGCGCTCACGAATCCCGCGTATTCATCGCTCGTCTCGCTCCATGCCAGCGCCGAACACCAAGGAAAAGTGCTCGGCGTCTTTCGGTCGCTCGGCGCGCTCGGGCGCGCGATCGGTCCGCTCGCCGCATGTGTCGCCTATTGGCGCTTTGGTAGCGCCGCGCCATACTGGTGCGGCGCGCTCGCGCTCGCCGTACCGCTCTTGCTCATGACGCGTGTCCGCCAACCCGAGCGCGCGGCCGCTTAATTAAGGAGGCGTTGCTTTGCGTACGATCTGGCGAACGGCCGTCTTGGCTGTTTCCCTAGCGCTCACCACGGGCTGTTTTTCGACTCGCAACACCGTCGGTGATGGACCGCGCGGCGGCGAGGTCACCGTGCATCGGACCTGGTTTGCATTCTGGGGCTTCGTACCGCTCAATAGTCTCGATAGCCGCGATGTCGTCGGGCCGGCGAGCCACTATCGTGTGACGACTCGCTTCGGGGTCTTTGACGTCATCGTAAATTGCCTAACGGCGCCGCTCGGCTTTTATCGGCAAACCACTTTCGTTGAGAAGTAGCTCATGACGACGGAACGGCTGCCGGCAGTCGTCGAGGTCGACCTCACGACTTCTCGTCGTGGTCGTCCCAGCGTGTTGCTCGAGAAAATCGGCGCCTGGACGATCCTCGAATGGACCATCAGCGGCGTGCTCGAGTGCGCGCGCGTCGCGTCGCCGGTGGTCCTGTGTCGCAGTGGCGAAGCGGCGCGCGTTGTAGCGGCGCTCGGTTCATTACCGGTGAGAGTCGTCGTCGACGACACTCCGGATATTCCGACGCGCGCGCGGTTGCGCCGCGGGCGGTTGTGGGGGAAAGCCGGTTGTCGCGGGGGCATCGGCGATGCGTATTTCGTGTGCGAAGCGGGAAATCCGCACACGCTCCTGCGACTGGCGCAGTCGGAGGATTGGCCGGCACTGCTCATCGTGCCGGCCGAGGCCGCATTCATCGATCCGGTCCTCGTCGATGAGCTAGCGCACCACTACTTGACCGAACGGCGTGGCGCCCCGGCGTATTTGTCGACGGCGCCGCCCGGGTTTGCCGCCGATATCCTGCATCGCTCGTTGCTCGAAACGCTCGTGGAGCGCAACACTTCCCTCGATGGCGCCTATCCGTTCCTGCTCGACCGACCGGAACTCGATCCCGATTTGCATCGTGTGTTTCACCACTATCCCGAACGTATCATCGGTGCTCGCGCTCGCCTCACCGCCGACACTCAAGCACAGCTCGAAATGATGCGAACGTTGTGGCTCGCGCTTGGAGGGCGCCAATCGCGGCCCACCGTCGCGGAAGTGCTGGCGGGTCTCGAAGCACGACCGGACCTCGTGGCGGGGTGTGCGCCCGAGGAGTTCATCGTCGAAACCTGCGCGGATGGACTGGGTGCGCGCGCGCCGCGGCGCGCATTCACCACGACCGCCGAATCGGAACTCGAGCGCACCGGCGTCGCGACGGATTGTCTAACGCCGGCAAATTGGCGGCGAGTTCTCGCCGGACTCGAGCGCCGCGACGATGCGCTCGTGGTCTTCGGCGGCGGTTACGCCGATCCACTGTTGGATTCCGCGCTCGAAACCCGCGTCGCGGCGGCGCGCGCGGCGGGCGCCATCGGCATCGCGATCGAATCGTGCGGTAGTCTCCTGACACCGGCGCGCGCCGAGAGTTTGCTCGCGAGCCGACCCGATGTTGTGTGCGTCGAACTGGGCGCGGTCACTTCGAGCGATCTCGCGGCGATGCAACCGGGGCGCCCGCCCTGGGAACTGCGGCGCGCCGGCCTCGAGGCCTTGTTGAACGCACGAAAAACTCAGCGGGACGCGCCGTTTGTGCTCGTTGCCGTGCGGTTTTCGCGCCGCGTCGCGAGTACGCTCGAGTCGTTCATGGACGATTGGTGGGGCGTGGTCGATCGCGTCATCGTGCGGAGCCATGATGACTCGCGTGGAGCCTTGTGCGCCGATGCGGCCGGCAACTTTGCGCCGCCTGTGCGCTCGGCTTGCCACCGAGTCGTTTCGCAACTTCGCATCGAATGGGATGGGCGCGTGCCGCTTTGTCAACGCGATCCCGAGCACGCGTTCGCCGTCAGCCGACTCGACGCACAACCGGTCGCGGAGCTTTGGCAAGGCGCTCGATTCGCGCTGGCGCGCGCCGCGCACGCGCGGCGTGATTTCGCCGAGCTGCCGCATTGCGGACCGTGCAATGGCTGGTATCGCTTCGATTGATGGAGAGTGGCGTCGATGAAGATCGTTTCATATCGCAAGGGTCTACGCGGCGACCTGGTCGAGGCGTGGAATCGCATCTTTGCCACGCGCCGCAATTTCGTCCCGATGACTCGAACGAGTTGGCGCGATCGCATTGAAGCAGCGAGCGGTCAAGCGTCTTTCGAGTCGCGACTCTTCAGACTCGCGGTCGATGGCGCGACCGTGATCGGCTTCGTGCACGGTGGTTTCTGGGAAAACGAGTTTCTTGCCACGCTGGCGCCGGAACAGGGCAGTGTTGCTGCGCAAACAACTTGTCTTGGAATGTTGACGATGATTGCGGTAGTACCCGAACGGCGTCGCACCGGCATCGGCACGGCGCTCCTCGAGTCGTTGCGCGCGGAAATGGGGAAGCTGCGGGACCCGGCAATCGTGCTGCGCGCCGATGGTCGTGTTTACAATCCGTACTACGGTAATTTTTTCGCGCCGGCGCCGCCGCCGTGGGGCACGACCGAGGGCGTTTCCGTGTTGGCGAGCGATGTCGCGACGCGCGGTTTCTTCAGCGCGCGCGGTTTTCACGAGGCGCACACGGCGCTCAGTCTCGTCATGGATCCGCGGCGTTTGATGAGCGAAACGCCGCCGATCGACGATGTCGAACGGCCGTTATCCTGCGAAATTGTCGAGGAGGACGACTATCAGCCGATCCTCGGCAGCGCCACGGGGATTGCGTTTTCGCACGAGAATCTCTCGCACACTTGGGTCGCGGTGCATGGCGACGTGCAAGTCGGGACCATCATCGCTTATCCCCTTGCCGCCGCCGGCAAGCCAGCGACGCGCTGGGCAATCTACTCGCTCGAGGTCGAGCCGCAGTATCGAGGGTGCGGCATCGCACGCCAATTGTTGTGGTCCGCCTTGCGGCACTTGCGCGCCCTCGCGATCGAAGAAGTCGAGACGCTCGTCATTCCGCAACAATCACCGGCGGCGCTGCGGCTCTATCGTTCGGCCGGGTTTCGCGAGGCGGAGGCTTGGATCGTCTACAAGTAGCGACTATGCTGTTGCCGCACCGCGAAGAGGGAAGCTCGCAAAGAGTTGATAGGGGAATTGCATGGCTCGCGAATCCGCGTCTGGGGCGCAGCGCGTTCGAACGCCGCCGCGCCCGGCCGATCCGAATCCGCAGCCGGACGATGAAGCCGGCGCGCGCGAGCCGAATATCCGGCCGCAACGGTTGTGCGAGTTCGTGGGCCAGCGCGGGGTCGTCAAGAATCTCGAAGTTTATGTGGCGGCGGCGCGGGCGCGCGGCGAAGCGCTCGATCACATTTTGCTGTCAGGTATGCCGGGGCTCGGCAAGACCACACTCGCGCACTTGGTGGCCGACGAAATGGGCGCCGGTTTTCGCGCGACGTCCGGACCGGTGCTCGACAAAGCCAAAGACCTGGTCGGGATCCTGACGCAACTCGGCGATGGTGACGTGCTCTTCATCGACGAAGTGCATCGGCTCAATCACGTCGTCGAAGAGTATCTCTACTCGGCGATGGAAGACTACTCGATTGATATCGTGATCGACCAAGGACCGAATGCGCGTTCGCTCAAACTGCATCTCAAACGCTTTACGCTGGTCGCAGCGACGACGCGCGAGGGCGATCTCTCGGCGCCGTTTCGCGCCCGTTTCGGGATCCAAGAGAAACTCGAACCGTACCCGGTCGACGAAATGGTCAAGATTCTGGAACGCTCCGCGCGCATCCTCAACGTGCCGATCGACGTCGCCGGCGCGCGTGTGTTGGCGGAGCGTTCCCGCGGTACGCCGCGCATTGCGAACCGGTACTTGCGCCGGCTCCGCGACTTCGCCGAGGTCGACGGCGTGCAGGTCATCGACTGCGACCTCGCCGCGAGCGCACTCGAGCGACTCGGCGTCGACCGCCACGGACTCGACACGCTCGACCGTCGCATTCTGAGCATTATCGCCGATGGCGGCGGCACGCCGGTCGGCGTCAAGACCATCGCGGTTTCGGTCGGCGAAGAGGAACGCACCATCGAGGATGTGTACGAGCCGCATTTGATTCGCGGCGGTTACTTGGTGAAAACGCCGCGGGGGCGCCTGCTTGGACCTTTTGCGGGTCAAGCGATCGACTTGGCGCGCAACGCGCGGCGACGTCTCGACGCAGGCGAACTGAACTTTGGTGAGGAAGAGCGAGCGTGATGAGCCGATTTGCACGAGGGATGTCGTTGATCTTGCTGTGTTGCGGATCGGCGGTGACGGCGCTCGCCGACGAGTCGGCAGCGCTCGCCGAGCGGCCGACCGACGGTCCGATGATCGGCGTCTTGCTTTATCGCAATCCTGGACCACTGAAACTCTACTCGCCGGCGAAGATCCAGGTCGAGGCGCGCGACTCGGGCGTGCTCGAGATCGGGGCCGGTGCCGCGTGTACGTTGCGTCTGGAGTCGACCGCGCAGGGACCGATCGCGAGAATTGGCGATACGGAGTTTGCGCCGGGTGAGCCGCTGCGCATGCGCGCGCGATCGAATCACATTCATCTCGGGATCGTCGAACCCGGCGCGGATGCGAGCAAGATCCGCCCCGAGAAGTTTCACGGCTATGAGGGCTGGCTCGAGTTGACGTGGCAGCCGCCGCAAGTCGAAGGGGGCGCGGGTCGCTGGCTCATCGTCAATCGGGTGCCGCTCGAACGCTATTTACTCGGCGTCATCGGCGCGGAAGTGCCGGCGAGTTCACCCGCGGAGGCGCTGCGCGCGCAAGCGATCGCATCTCGCACGTATGCGCTCTTCCAGCTGGTGACGCGCGCGCCGGGCGCGGTGTTTCACATTACCGGCGACACGTCGGGACAGGTTTATCGGGGCGGTGCGCACGCCGACGCCCGCGTCGCACCTGCGGTCGACGGCACGCGTCACCAAGTGCTCATGTACAACGAACGGTTGTTTTGCAGCTACTACCATTCCACCTGCGGCGGCACGACGCAGAGCGCCGCGAGCGCGTTTGGTTCCGCGCGCATTCCGCCCCTCGAACCCGTCACTTGCAACAATTGCGCAAGCGCGGACTACGCGAAGTGGGAAGCGAAATACTCGATCGCCGATCTTGAGAGGGTGTTGCGGGACTATGTCGAGCGCCACGGTGTCGCGGCGCTCGGGGCGATTCGCAAGATCGAGCCCATCGATCGCGAGAAGGGCGGCTATGCGAGCTATGTGCGCATCGAGCACGCGGGGGGAAGTTTCGAGATGGAAGCGCAGGAGTTTCGCATGTTCGCGCTGCGACTCAAGTCCGCGGTTGGGCCGTTGCGCTCAACCTTTTTCGATTGCGAGCGCGATGGCGACTCGATGGTCTTTCACGGGCGCGGTTGGGGACACGGCGTCGGTATGTGTCAAAACGGCGCCATTGGGCTTGCTAAGCGCAAATACGACGCGCAGGCGATCCTTTCTTATTACTATCCGGGCGCGAAACTCTACGAGCTCGTGTGGCAGTAACTCGGTCCGCGATGCAGAGCGGATTCATTTTTCAGACTATCGCGCAAGATGGCGGAGCGCGGGTCGGTCAGCTCGCGACGCCGCATGGTGTCGTGGAAACCCCTGCTTTTATGCCGGTCGGCACGCGTGGCTCGGTGAAGGGCGTGCTGCCTGAGCAACTGAAGGATCTCGGCGCGCAGATCCTGCTCGCGAACACGTACCATCTCACGTTGAGACCCGGTGAAAAAACCGTGCGTACGCTCGGCGGCTTGCATCTCTTCACGGGCTGGTCGGGTCCGATTCTCACCGACAGCGGCGGCTTCCAGGTGTTGTCGCTCGCGGCGCGGCGCCACATCGATGACTCCGGCGTGCGGTTTCGTTCGCACATCGACGGCAGCGAGCTTTTTCTTGACCCCGAGCGTGTACTGGGAATTGAAGCCGAACTCGGCACCGACATAGCGATGGTGCTCGATCACTGTCCGGCGCCGACCGCAAACGCAGCGGAGTTGCGCGTCGCGACGGAGCGCACGCTGTTGTGGGCCGGTCGCTCGGCGCGCACGCGCGAATCACTGAATGCGCCTGCGTCGATGGCCGTGTTCGCGATCCAACAAGGCGGCGCCGACGCGAACCTGCGCGACGAATGCGCCGACCGATTGCTCGAGATCGATGCCGCGGGCGTGCCTTTCGACGGTTTCGCCGTCGGCGGCGTCAGCGTCGGCGAGGATCGCGCGCGTTTACTCGCGACGATTCCGATCAGCACGCGCAAGCTTCCGGTCGATCGGCCGCGCTATCTGATGGGCGTCAGCGGCTTTCAGGAATACGTCCGCGCGATCGACGCCGGCGTCGATCTGTTCGACTGTGTGCTGCCGACGCGAAACGCGCGGAACGGTTACTTGTTTTGCCGGAGCGGCGAAGTCGTGCGCATCAAGAATAGCCGTTACCAAGCTGACCCGGCGCCGATCGAAGCGTCGTGTGACTGTCGCGCGTGCCGCGGGTTTTCACGCGGATTCCTGCACCATCTGCTCCGCAACCGTGAGCTGGTGGCGTATACGCTCGCCAGCATCCACAACCTCCGCGTCTTCCACCGCTTTCTCGAAGACGCGCGCGCGGCGATACGGGCGGGGACGTGGGGCGATTTTCGCGCCGCTTGGTGGTGAGGGCCGGTCGCGGCGGGTTGGCGGCGGCGCCCCGCCGCGCGACCTTGATACTGCCAAACCCGCGCCTATAATCCTGGGCTTTCATCTCCGGGGTGTAGCCTTGGTGTTCCCGAGTGGAAGCTCATCCATGTTTGGACTTCTCAACAGTTTGTGCGCCGTGTTGCTCCAAGTGGATCCCGGGTCGACAGCGACACCACCGGTTCCGGATGC
Organism: Planctomycetota bacterium; assembly: GCA_046154185.1. Taxonomy (GTDB): domain Bacteria; phylum Planctomycetota; class UBA8108; order UBA1146; family JAJFFE01; genus JBJXGE01. The sequence goes on along the minus strand of JBJXGE010000077.1, from coordinate 37,930 downwards.
GAGCGGCGCTGCGGAGCCTGGCGGGTGGGGCCTGCAACAACTCGTCGTCACGTTCGGCTTGATGTATGCGGTCGTCTATTTCTTGTTGATCCGTCCCCAAAAGCGCCAACAGAAAGAGCATCAGAAATTGCTCGAGGCGCTCAAGAAGAACGACCAAGTCCAAACCGCTGCCGGGTTCTTTGGCAAAGTTGTCAGCATCGAAAAAGACCAAGTCATCATCAAAATCGACGAGTCGAGCAATACTCGCATGCGGATACTTCGGTCATCGATTGTCGCCGTGCTCAGCGCGGAGCAGCAAAGCAGCAAGTCGCCCGCGGCGGTGGCTGAGTAAGAAAGCGTAGGACGGTTTCCATGTACAAACGCACGGGCCTCGGTTTTGCCCTTCTGGCGGTGCTGATTGCCCTTTGCTTGTGGGCGCTCGACCAACTGCCCGTCAAGTTGGGTATCGATTTGAAGGGCGGCACCGAGCTCACGTATCGCATCGATCTCTCCCGCGTTCCCGCCGACCGGCGCGACAGCGCGGTCGAGGAAGTGAAGCTCATTATCGATACGCGACTCGACAGCTACGGGCTCAAAGAACTGAGCATCGTCAAGAGTGGTCGCGACACGTTGCTGATCCAGGTGCCGGGCACGAATCACGACGAGCTGACTCAACTCCAGCGTTTGATTTCGGAAGCCGGCGCTTTGTCGTTTCACTTGGTGTCGGAGGCGCAGTGGCAGGCGCCGGAGAAGATCGCCGAGATTCGCGCCGCCCAGGATGAGTACGAGCGCCTGCTCGTGATTCACAATGAAAACCCGACGGGTGTGCCGAAGCCAAAGGACCTCGATCGCCGAGTCGTCAAAGCACTCTCCAAAGACCAGGATACGATCGGCCGAGAAGTCGTGATTGAGACGAGTGAGCCCTTGTCGGTCGACGGTGCGCTCCTCGACCGCGCGAATCCCACGATCGACGACTTCGGCAAGAACGCGGTGGGGTTCTCCTTCAAATCGGCCGGCGCGACCAAATTCGCTGATCTCACCGCTTCGCACCTCAATAAACAGCTCGCGATCATCCTCGACAACACGCTCATGCAACAAGCGACCATTCAGAGTCGCATCGCGGGGAACGCGATTCTGACCGGTCAATTCGACTACACAGAAGTGACGGATATTTGCAACTTGCTCAACTCCGGGAGTCTGCCGGCAAAGCCTTATCTCGAAGGCGAGCAACGGATCGCCGCGCTCCTCGGCCAGGAGTCGATTGCCGATGGTTGGAAGTCCATCACGATCGGCTTCTTGCTGATCGTGATTTTCATGGCTGTGTACTACAAATCCTACGGCTGGGTCGCGAACGTCTGCTTGCTTCTCAACGTCTTGCTGATCTACACGGCGATCGTCGTGTTTCAGAACTCGCTCTCGCTACCCGGTCTCGCTGGCTTGTTGCTAACTGTCGGTATGGCGGTGGACGCCAACATCTTGATTTTCGAACGCATCCGCGAGGAACGCGCGCGTGGTCGACCGCTCGCGTCCGCGGTCGCCTTGGGCTACAACCGCGCGTTCGTGACGATTTTCGACTCAAACCTGACGACGTTGCTGACGGCTTTTATTCTATTTGAGTTCGGCACCGGCCCGCTCAAGGGATTCGCCGTGGTGCTGAGTATTGGTCTGATTTTCTCGTTCTTTTCGTCCGTGACGGTGAGCAAGCTCATCCTCTCGTTCCTGCTGCAAAAAGGCCTGCTCAGCGACGTCAAGTTCCTGCAGGTCGTCGAGAACCCGAAGATCGATTTCTTGGCGCTCCGGAAACCCGCACTCACGATCTCACTGACGCTGATTGCCATCGGGTTGGGATTCTTGCTGGTGGGAACAACGAGGCACCTCGGCATTGACTTCAATGGTGGCACGCGGCTGTTGGTCAATCTCTCGCAAGGCGCGAGTGAAAACGACATCCGTGCGGTCATCGACCGCATTCAAGATCCGAATGGCAAGATCCAATTCGACGATAAGCAGGTGCAAGGCGTCGATGCCGTCGATGGTCAGGCCGCCAAATTCTCGATACGCGTTCGAGCCGTGCGGGATGAAGCAAAAACCGGCTCGGGGACAGAGAGCACCACGGCGGCGTTCAGATCCTTAGTGGAGACATCACTCGCCGGCAGGCTTGCGCCGAGCAGTCTCACCGTCGACTCCAACACCGCGACCGAATGGAGTGCGACCGCGCGGCTGCGCGGCAGCGCGGGCAAAGAGCCGATCGCCAGCGAAATCGAGACGTTCTTGAAGAGCCGGCAATTCCCGGTCGTGAAAGTGGAATCGCTGCCGAAGGAAGGCGTTTGGATGGCGTTTCGAATCACTGCCACGCCGCCTCCACCGCCGGCACCGGCGACGGTCGCGGAGGTGCCGCTCAACAAGTCGTTGCTCGCGGCACTCAGCGATCCGACCTCCGGTTACGAGCTTTCGGATCCGTTCCCCGAGGTCAACACCATCGGTTCACGGGTCGCGAAAGACATGCAGGGCAAAGTGGCGATTGCGTTGCTGCTCGCGTTCGCCGTCATCATCTTCTACTGCGCCCTACGGTTCCAAGTGAAGTACGGCTTCGCCGCCGTGATCGCGTTGATCCACGATGCCGTGTTCACGCTCGGCGCCATGGCCATCGGCGATGTATTGTTTGGGAGCTTCTGGAACCTAAAGATCAATTTGCCGGTCATCGCGGCCGTGCTGACGATCATCGGTTTCTCGATCAACGACACGATCGTGATCTTCGACCGGATCCGCGAGATTCTGGTCGACAAGAAGCGCGACGTAGACTTCAAGGACGTCATTAATCAAGCAGTGAATCAGTGTTTGAGCCGGACGATCTTGACTTCGCTGACGGTGTTCACGGTCGTCGCGATCTTGCTGTTCTGGGGCGGTGAGAGTCTGCAAGGATTCTCATTCGCCATGTGCGCGGGCGTCGTGAGTGGAACTTACTCGACGGTTTACATCGCCGGGCCGATTCTCATGTACTTTCACTCTCGGCAGGAAAAGCGGCGCGCAGAAATGCTCGAGGCCGCCGCCGCGAAGTAGCCCGACGGGCGCGATCTCGTTCAAAAATTGCAATCGGCGCGGCACGGCCGCGCCGATTTCGCTTGGTAGGCTTTGCTTATTTCGTCCTCAAGGGTCCTCGAAGTCGGCACGATAACAACCATTGAGATCGTGCGCCGAAAGGGGATCCCGTGAACATCTGCACCGTTGTTGGATTCGCGATGGCCTGGATCGTCATGATCTGGACCGCCTCGATGGGTGGCCAGGGCCTGAGCGGCTTCTTCGACATCCACGCGTTTCTCATCGTTTTTGGCGGCACCACTGCCGCGGTGATTATGGCCGTCGACAAAGAAGACATGATGGCGATGCCGCGCGTCATGAAGAAGATCTTTGGGGGTGGTCCGAGTTATGCGGCACTTTCAAAGCAACTCATCGGTTTTAGCGAAGTAGCGCGCCGGGACGGGATCCTCGCGCTCGAGTCGACCGTGCAAGAGATCAAAGACGAAACGATGAAGAAGGCGCTCCAGCTCGCGATCGATGGCACGTCGTCGGAAGACATCGAGAAGTACTTTGAAGTGCGCATGGAAGTCGACGAGCAGGTGCACGAGCACGGCAAGAAAGTCATCGAGTTCTACGAGAAGTGGGCGCCGAGCTTCGGGTTGTTGGGCACGCTTCAAGGGCTGATTCTCATGCTCCAAAACTTGTCGGACCCGGACATGATTGCGCCGTCCATGGGGGTCGCGATGGTTGCGACGTTTTACGGCGCTTTCGTGGCATTCGGGATGGGCGGACCGGCGGCGAACAAACTGCAACGTGCCTTCGACAATGAGCATCACAAGAATCTGATGATCAAAGACGGTATTCTCGCGATCCAGAACGGCGCCAACCCGCGCTTACTGGAAGATCGGCTCGCGGTTTACACGCACTAGGTTTTGGGCGTCGCGACGATGGAACGAACCCGCAACGAGTTCGTACGAGTTGAGAAAGTCGGAGATGGCGTCACGCCATGAGTAAACGACCGATCGTTATCGTGAACGGCGCGCCCGAATGGGTTGTCACGTTCGGCGACATGATGTCGCTGATGCTGACGTTCTTTATTCTGCTGTTCTCGATCTCGGAGATCAAAACCAAGAAGGTCTACGATATCGTCGGCGGTTTCAAAACTTACTTCAACGTCGGGGCGCCGGGCACCGGGTTTCACAATATTCAGTCGCTCTCGGAGATCGCCGATCTGATGGCCGAGCAGGCCGTTGGGTTAGAGGCCGGCACGGGACAAGGCGGTAAATCCAACAAGGAAGTCAACAATCCCTACGGCGACCTCGCGCAGATACTTCGCACGTCGGATCAGCTCCTGATCAGCATCGCGGGTCGCGCGCTCTTCGATGAGCATTCGGCTGCGCTCAGGTCCGAGGCCCGCGCAGTGCTCGATGATTTGCGCGTGCGGCTGCGCGGTCGCCCCAACCGCATCCGCATAATCGGTCACAGCTCGCCCGCGCCGTTGCCGGCGTCGAGTGGCTTCGCAGATCACACGACGCTCGGTTTCGACCGCGCGCGCGCTGTCGCCGACTACCTCAGCGCGGAGTTGAACGGCGAAAAGGGGATTCGGGTCGAGCGTATCGAGCTCGGCTCTCGCGGCGCCTTCGACCCCATTCCCGGCGTCAACGTGCTCGACCGCGATGAGCGACGGCAACTGGATCGCGTGGATGTCATCGTGACGCCGGAGAACGCGCTCAAGAACTTGCAGTAGTCGCGCGCAATCGCGCAGATCGCGCATCACAGTTCTTTATTTTCTGCTGACGTCGATGTACAAGACGGGCGGCCCGGGGAAGGAGCCCTCCATGAGCAATGGCGCGAAGATCGTTCTCGTCGTGTGTCTGTTTTTCGCCGTCGTGGTGGTCGTCAATATCGTCAAGCGGGATATCGACAAACGAGATATTGACGAGAAATCGCAGCGCAGCGGCCAGTACAACAATGTCGGCAAGATTCGGCCGGAGCAAAACAGTCCGACGAAATCACCGGGCACTGAAATTCCACAGACTGGGATTCCCAAACCCGTGCTTCCCAAACCAGTGGTTCCCAAACCCGCGGATCCCAAACCCGTTGTTTCGAATTCCGCGCCCGGTTCAGAGCAACAGCCGGTGGGGCTGTCGGCGAATTCCGGTCGCGAACGTCCGACCGAGCCGGCGCCGTGGGCCGAGCCGATGCCGAGCCTCTTCGATCCGTTAGCTGGCGGTGCTGGCACTGACACGTCGAGTCGCGACGCGGCGCGCGAAGGTCGTACGATGCCGGAGCATTCAGCGGGGCTCGACGAAGGGAGTCGGGCTGGCACGCCCGGCCGCGACGCGACCGCGGGGGATACAGTCGGGGGCGATCGTGACTTAGTTGGGCCGAAGCTGTCTCCCACCAACCGCACGGAAGACCGCCAGACGCCACCTGACAAGTCGACCCCGCCGGAGGCCAAGCCAGCCGTTACAGTGGCGCCGCCATCGCTCCGCACTCATAAGGTTGCCAGCGGCGATAGTCTGTGGGATTTGGCGGCCGACTATCTGGGCGACCCCGGTCGGTTCCGCGAGATTCTCGCCGCGAACCCTGAACTCGGCGACGGTTCAACCCTCAAAGTCGGGACGGTCGTCAAGATTCCACCCAAGGAACTCGGCCCGAAAGCGGCGGGCCCGGCGAAAGACGTGGTCGCGAAAGACACGGCTGGCGCCAAAGAGAAAGTTGCGAAGGACGGCAACGCCGACGCTAAGTCGAAGAGCAAAGAGCCCGCGCCGACGGCTGACAAGTCGAAGTACACCATTCAAAAAGACGACAACCTCTATCAAGTCGCGAAAAGACTGCTCGGCAACGGCGCCCGGTGGCGCGAGATCGTCGACTTGAACCCGGGGCTCGACCCGGAGAATCTGCGCGTCGGGTCCGTCATCAAAGTTCCGTCGCTGCCGCCGAAGTAGATGGCGCTGCTTTCCATGCTCGAGAATTGCTGTTTCTCACGTCTTGCAGGATTCGCAAACTTGCGGCTAGACTTCACGACCTAACGGCAGACGCCGCCGCGTCTCTGCCGAAGATCAGTTGGGGCGAGTCGATTTGTCTGAGCGACTGACTGGCGAGCGATCAGCTCATCCGCCGCGCACGCACTCGGATGGCGGACATCTACAATTCGTTCTGCTCGCGGTCGGAATCGGCTGTATTGTCGTGAGTCTGTGGAATATTCCACAACACCGCGAAACGAAGTCACTCGAGGCGCGCCTCTCCGCAACGTCCGCGCAAATCGATCAATTCAAGCAAGAGACCGACGAATACGAGCGCCGAACGAACGCGCTCTACCACGATCCTCACTATCGACGCGTGATCATCCGTAATGCGACGCTGCAGCGCCCTCCTAACGAGCAGGACATTCCGACGTACCAGCGATACTTGGAAGGGCAACGAGTCCTGGGTGCCCCGGCACCGGCGCGCTAGGCTCGGTTCTCGAGGCGTACTCAAGGAGTGCTCAAGGGCTCGGCGTGCTGAACCGATCTTTTCATAGTAGGACTCCCAACGGAGTTCGTCGTTTGGTTTTGCAGGGCTAGAGAGCGCGAGAATGCCGGACGCACTAAGCCAAGACGAAGTCGATGCGCTGCTCAACATGGTGCAGAAGATCGGCGACGGCACGAACGCCTCCGCCGGCGCGCCCGGTGCGGCGACCACGCTCGCGGCGGATTCCGCAACCGCGACGGCGACCGCTGTTGCGCCGCCCGCGGTCGCAGTGGGTGCGCGCGGGGCTCCGAACACGTGGGCCGCGCGGATTCCGGGGTTTACCGCGGAACAGTACAACTCGCTTCCGACTCACCAAGTCAATATCTACGACTTCAAGCGCCCCGAGCGCGTTTCCAAGAGCCAAGTGATCGCGCTCGAGGCGCTTCATGAGGTCTTCGCTCGCAACGTGAGCGCATCACTCTCCGGTTACTTGCGGACGGTGATCGAGGTTCGGCTGATCTCGGTGGAACAATTCACGTACTCCGAGTTCACAATGTCGCTGCCGGTGCCGACGTCGTTCAACTTATTGTCGTGTGAACCGCTCGAAGGAAACATCATCCTTGAAGTCAATCCGTCGATTCTCTATCCGATCATCGATCGCTTGCTCGGTGGCGGCAAATGTGAGGCGCTTTATCTCGAGCGACCATTTACGAACATCGAACTCTCGCTGGTAAACACGATCCTGTCGCGTGTGATCGCGCAACTCAAGGAGACGTGGGACGGCATCAAGGAAATCGATTTTCAACTCTTCGAGACCGAGTCGAATCCGTTCCTGTTGCAAATCGTGGCGCCGAACGAACCCATTGTGCTGCTGTCGTTCGAAGCGCTCATGGGTGAGTACTCGGGCCTCATTAATATCTGCGTGCCGTTCAAAGTCATCGAACCGCTCATGCCGGAGTTTTCGCAGAGCAATTGGTTCAGCTCGAGTCGTCCACGCACCGGCAGCGGCGGCCGCGACATGATTCTGGAGAGTATTCGCAACGCGCATCTCGAACTGTGCGCAGCGCTCACGGAGACGCCGCTGCGCTTGAGTGACATCTTGGGGCTCAAAGCCGGCGACATCATCGACACGGGTTATCCCGCGGATTCGCTCGTCACCATCAGCATTCAAGGCCGCAAGAAATTCCGCGGCAGAGCCGGTCTACATAAGGGCAAGAAGTGCGTTCGTATCACGCGAATCGTCGACCCGATGGATCCGGACGCTAACTGATGTGAAATGAAAGCGCTTCACGCTTTCACTTCACATCAGTGTTCTTTCCAGGCGTGTTGCTCCAACACCCCTCATTTTCGCGGCTCCACCGCCAAAATTTCACCCCAAAGAGCCGAGCCTCCGGCGCGGAGAGCGATCACGCCGTCGGTGCGGAGCGAGCGGCTGCCCCGCGAACGAAAGCAACCGGTAGTTTCGGCGACGTCACACGCGAACGGGCCCGTAGGTTGCGCTCGGGCCGAGTTCTTCGGCGAGGCGCAGCAGTTGGTTGTACTTGGCGTTGCGGTCCGTGCGGCAAGGCGCGCCGGTTTTGATCCAGCCCGCGCCGGTTCCGACGGCGAGGTCGGCGATGAACGTGTCTTCGGTTTCGCCGGAGCGGTGCGAAATGATCACGCGGAAGCCGGCGCGCGTGGCTAGGTCAATGGTGCGCAGCGTCTCCGACACCGTGCCGACTTGATTGAGTTTGATGAGGATCGCGTTCGCCGCGCCTTCGCGGATGCCGCGCGCCAGCAACTTCTCCTGCGTGACGAATAGATCGTCCCCGACGAGTCGCACGTCCTTGCCGACCGCCGCCGTCAATGACTTCCAACCCGCCCAATCCGCTTGGTCCAATCCATCCTCGATCGAGATGATCGGGTACCGTTGCGTCAACTTGCGGTACAACTCCGTCATCGCCTCGGAGCTGCGCGCCGTCTGCGCCGCGCCGAGTCGATACGCGCCGTCGCGAAAAAACTCGCTCGCCGCGACATCGAGCGCAAAAGCGATATCCGCCGTGCGCCCGGTCTTGTAACCGGCCTTTTGCGTCGCCTCCTCGATGACATCGAGCACTGCGCTTTCGTCGGGCAGATCCGGCGCGAAGCCGCCTTCGTCGCCGACCGCCACTGTCAATCCCCGTGCCGAGAGCAACTTCTTGAGATGCTGATAGATCTCGGCTCCCCAGCGCAGTCCGGTCGCGAAGTCCGGCGCGCCGATGGGGGCGATCATGAACTCTTGAAAGTCGATGCTGTTGTTGGCGTGCGCGCCGCCGTTGATGACGTTGAGGAGCGGCACCGGTAGTCGATGCGCCGACGGTCCGCCGAGATAACGGTAAAGCGGCAGACCGCACTCGTCGGCCGCCGCGCGACAGACGGCCATCGAGACCGCCAAGATACTATTGGCGCCGAGTCGCTTCTTCTCGGCCGTGCCGTCGAGCGCGTTGAGTTCCGCGTCGATGCGTTCTTGACTCGTCGCTTCGAGTCCGGACAGCGCCGGCGCGATCTCCTCGTGAATATTGGCGACTGCCTGGTCTACCCCTTTGCCAAGCCAGCGCGGCCCGCCGTCGCGAAGTTCCAGCGCCTCTGCTTCTCCAGTCGATGCGCCGGACGGAACGGCGGCGCGGCCCATCGCGCCGCTCGCGAGGAGACAATCGACCTCGACGGTGGGGCAACCGCGTGAGTCGAGGATGCTGCGCGCTTTCAGACCGCAAATCGCTGTCATGCGTAATCGCTTTCAGTCTTCGGTGTGGTGAGTTGGACTCCGCGCGGGGCGCTGCCGCTCGTTCTGGCGCGAGGGACAGTGCCGACAGATTGGCAGAAAGCGGCATACGGCGCAACAACTCGAGGCGAACCGCCGAAAGTGTTTCTGTCGACCGATTCCGTCTATACTCTCCGCTCGCGCCGCGCTGGCGGATGTGACTCCGATGCGGCGCGCGGAAAGCGATGGTCTATGCTCAAGCCCTTGCGTGGTTCCGGACTTCGGCGTCGCGCTGCGAATCTCACCACGGCGATCATCCCGAATCTCATCACGCTCGGTAATGCAGTGTGTGGCTTTGTTGCATTGACGCTGATTTCGCGCGTCGAAGTCGATCTCGACAATTTGCGCAAAGCGGCGTGGTGCATCATTCTCGGCATGCTGTTCGATGTGTTCGACGGCCGCGTCGCCCGCATGACCGGCACGACAAGCAACTTCGGTGCGCAACTCGACTCATTCTCCGATCTCGTGACGTTCGGCCTTGCGCCGGCGGGACTCATGCTAACCCTGCATGACACGTTAGTCGTGCGGGGCGGACCGTGGCACCAGATCGTGTGGGTGTTTGGGCTCGCCTATTTTCTCGGCGCGATGTTGCGCTTGGCGCGCTTCAACACCGAACACGATGAGTCAGAGTCGGCCCACTTGTGTTTCAAAGGTATGCCGACGCCCGGTGCGGCGGGGTGCATTGCCGGCTTGGTGCTCGTTTATTTCTGGCTCCACAAATGGGAGTCGTGGGAATTGCGCGAGCTGGCGGTCGTACGCCCGGAGTGGGTCGAAGTCGCGAAAGTTTGGATCGCGCGCGTGTTGCCGTTCGCCGCGTTTCTCGCCGGCTATGCGATGGTCAGCAATCGGCTGTTCTATCCGCACTTCGCTAGCGTGTTGGTGAATCGCCGCCACTCCTTCGATACGTTCGTGTACATGGTCTTCGGACTGATGGTCGCGTTCTTGATGATTGAACCGTTCTTGTGCGTGGCATTCGTGGGTTACATGCTATGGACGCCGATCTCCACGCTCTATCGCGTCGTAATCCGAAGACAGGGTTGGATGCCGGCCGAGCTCATCGCGAGTTCCGGGGCCGACGAGTTGCACGAGGAGACGGAGACGGATGCGGATGACCGAGAATCAACGTCGAGCAAGAGCGCGCCGCCTAGTGCTGGGCCTGGGATCTAACCTCGGCGACCGCGATGCGCACCTTCGGGACTGTCGAAACGCGCTGGAGGCGCAGCGAATCGCGCGCATCGACCGGGTATCTAGTGTTTGGGAAACTGTCGCCGTGGGTCCCGTCCAGCCGGACTTTCTGAATCAAGTGCTGGTTGCGACGACGGAACTTTCGGCTCGCGAACTGCTCGTGGCACTGAAAGCGCTTGAGTCGCTGCTCGGCCGTCACCCAACGTTTGAGCGCTGGGGACCGCGCGCCATCGATATCGACATCATCGACTATGACGGCGAAATTTTGCGGAGCGACGCATTGACGCTGCCGCATCCCGAACTCGCGGAGCGACGCTTCGTTCTGGGACCGTGGGCGGAGCTGGAGCGCGACTACTCCGTGCCGGGCCTTGGCGCGACGGTCGGGGAACTCCTCGCGCGCCTGCCCGTGGTCCCTGCCGAAATCCCGCCGCACTTCAGTAGTAGAGGCTGAACCTGATGTTCGTTTGCGACACGCTCGCCGCGCTACGTTCCTGGCGCGCGGCCCTCGATCCGAAACTGGTCGTCGGATTTGTCCCGACACTGGGAGCGCTGCATTCCGCGCATGCGTCGTTGATCGAGGCCGCGCGTCGAGACTGCGATCGAGTCGCCGTGAGTGTCTTCGTCAACCCGACGCAGTTCGGGCCGACCGAAGATTTCGCGCGGTATCCACGGGATCGCAAGGGCGATTCGGCGCTCGCTGAAGCCGCGGGCGCCGACTTCGTGTGGTTCGGCGACGCTGGCGAGATGTACCCACCCGGCTTTGCGACCCGCGTCGAGGTCCCCGACTTAGCCCGCGGGCTCTGCGGTCGCTCACGTCCGCAACATTTCGGCGGTGTGGCGTTGGTAGTGTTGAAGCTGCTCAATTTGTTTCAACCGCACCGCGCCTATTTCGGTCGCAAGGACTATCAACAACTGCGAATCGTCACGCAAATGGTGCGGGACCTCGCGCTGCCCGTCACGATCGTGCCGTGTCCGATCGTGCGTGAGCCATCTGGCCTCGCACTCTCGAGTAGAAACCTGCGGCTGAGCGCCGACGGTCGATCGACGGCGACCGTCATTTCTCGAGCACTCACGAGCGCGCACGACTTGTACGCGGCCGGAGAGCGGCGCGCGGCGGCGCTTACCATGGCGGCCACGCGCGTGCTGCTCGATGAACCGCGCTTTCAGATCGAATATGTCGAGCTTGTCGACGCGACCTCGCTGGCGGCCGTCGAGTCGGTCGGCGACGGCGCCGTGCTCGCGGTGGCTGGCCGCGTCGAGGACGTGCGACTGATCGACAACCTGCTGCTCGACGCGTCGGCAGTTACACGCGACTCGACCGATGTTTGAGCCCGCGCTCCGTCCGCGTGTTGTGCGCGAAATGGGAGTCGTTCGGACGCCAGCGAAACTCAATTTGTTTCTCGAAATTGTGCGTCGGCGGGCCGACGGCTATCACGATCTCGATTCATTATTCATCGCCGTCGATCTCTACGATCGTTTGCGTTTGCGCCGCTCGAGCGGCGACGTGGATGAGTTGCAGGTCAGCGGCATACCGATTCCCGGCGAAGGTGAGAATCTGGTTTTGAAGGCGTTGCGCGCCGTTCGTGCACGGCGCGCGATTCCTCCGTTGATCATTGAACTGCGAAAACGTATTCCGCCCGGGAGCGGACTTGGGGGCGGGAGCGGCAATGCCGCCGGCATGTTGGAGCTGCTCGACAGCCTGCTGCGTCTAGATCTCGAACGCGGCGAGTTGTTGGACCTCGCAGCTCAAGTCGGCTCGGACGTGCCGTTTTTCTTAGGGCCAAGTGCCGCGCGTATTCGCGGCCGGGGCGATCGCATCGAGGCGGCACCGACTGCGCTGTTCGGCGGCGACCGACCGATTTTTGTGCTCGTTGTTCCGTCGTTCGGAGTCAGCACCGCGTCGGTGTATCAACGTCTGACTTTCCCCTTGACTTCGCCAGATGGCCCACTTAGCTTCCCAAGCGAGATCTTGACAGCCGCGCAGGATTGGCATTCGGCGCTGTTCAACCGGCTCGAAGCGGCAGCGACTTCGAACGAGCCGCGACTCGCGACTCTGCGCACCGAGTTGGAACGCGCGAGTCCAGGGTTTTGGTGCATGAGCGGGAGCGGTTCAGCTTTTTTTCGGCCGTGCGGGTCAGTAACCGAGGCGAAGAAGCTGCACTCGCACTTGACCGCGCTCACAAAGAATTCAGTTCGGCCGCCGCAGACTGAGTTATGTTCAGAGTCACGGTCGGTGCTCGAGGCGGCATGTATCTGTATTGTCGAATGGCTTGGCTAATCAACGCGTGCTGCTGATCTCTGTCCGGGCACGGAAAGGAGAAGGGGCGGAAGCATGGAGATTACCGAAGTTCGTGTCAAACTCGTTGAGGGCGCTTCGCAGGACAAGCTCAAGGCGTTCTGCAGTATTACGATCGACGGCGCTTTCGTGGTTCGCGATTTGAAAGTGATTGAAGGTACTAAGGGTCTGTTCGTCGCGATGCCAAGCCGCAAACTGACGGCGCGTTGCCAAAAGTGCGGCGCCAAGAATCAGGTGCGCAGCAACTACTGCTCAGACTGCGGTTACTCGATGGCAGGTGACCGCGGACAGCGCGCCAAGGACGCCCGCATCAAGTTACACGCAGATATCGCTCACCCCATCAACGCCGTCTGCCGAGAAGTAATCCAAGCGCGGGTGCTCAAGAACTACCAAGAAGAATGCGATGCCGCGCTACGCCCTGACTACGCCCCCAAATCGTTCGATGACTACGAGGGGCTCGACGACGCAGTGGATTCGGAAGATTGGGATGAGAGTGCCGCCGGGAACTCGGGCGTCTCGCCTGCGCCGCAACCGCTGTCGCGGACTGGTCGCGAAGTCGAACCGCTGGATCGCGGAAGAAGGGATCGCAGCCGCCAAGATCATGGTCGGTCGGAACCAGAGCCTGTGGTCCACGAACGGCCGCGACCGGCGGCGTCGCAGCCGGCGACTGCTGCGTCGCGGCCGTCGATCGGCGCGCTGCGGCCAAACAATAGTCCACGGCCGAATCGCGCGGCTCCGCCCGATGACAATTTCGGCAGCGGAATTTTTTGAACAACTGGCGAGTTGTGGCGTAATCTACCGCCACGAAAATGGCCGCTCGCCGCGCGCAGGAGTGTTTGTGCCGGTTTGATTCTTCAGTAGCCTGTTTGGTTCTTAGAAGATCGTTTGGATCTCGGAGAATCGTCTAGAACTCAGATGTCCAACGGCTGATCGGTGGCAACGCTGAAAACAATTTTGCGCGCGCGCACTCTCAAGGCTTGCCTATCGTTACTCCTGATTTGCAACCTGACTTTTGTTCTTGCGTGCGCCGCTCCCCCGGAGCGGACCCCGCAGGGGACTGGGTCTGACGCGCCAAGTGGACTTGGCTCTGGCATTGCGCAATTTCATTCGCTCATGGAGTCGAGCCAGGTCGAGAGTCTCGTGCGCGGTATCTTCTTGCTCGATACCGAACTTTCGCGGCCTGGCTCCTCGCCGCCGGAACTCAAAGCGTGGCTCGAGGCCGTCGCGTCCTATCTAACCGTCGAGCGGATCGCGGCAAATGCCGAGCGGACGCAGATGATTCTCAAGAGCGAGCTGATCAAACGGCCGGAAATCGGCGAATCGCTGCTTGACGCGCTGCTAAACGTACCGCTCCGTGAATTGCCGCAGCGCACGCGCGTCGCCGTCGAGCTCGCGCGGACCAATCTCGTCGGCGCCATCGTGGCGGACAATCTACGGCGCCCGCGGCTCTACGAACGACTGCGCGCGGCGGAGCCGGAGTTCCTTGATCGCGTTTTTCCGCTCCTTGCGGACTTTGAGACGCTGGCGGCAACCGAACTCGTGCTCGATCAGTGGGTCGTAGCCGGCGCCGTTGCGAGTGGCGCAGATGCGGCTCGTGTCGAGACGGCGCTGCGGATTCTCAATCGCTACTTCGTGCTCGAGTTGAAGGATCTTGCGGCTTGGCAAGCTTGGTGGCGCGCAAACCGCGACCGACCGCTGCTGCGCGACATCGCGACACGCCGCGAACAGCGCGATAACGAACGGGTGCTGGCGTACTGGCGGAGGTTGACCGAGCAGCTCAGCGATTCGCAGGAAATTGTCGTTCTTCTCCGCACGTCGCTGGAGCCGACGAACAATTTGCCGGTCGTTCGCAGCGAGGCGGTGAAATTCGCCGGCACGTTTGCGTACAGCTTGCACGCCCGCGGCGACAGCAACGGCGCCACGAATCGCCAAGCGTTACTCGAGCCGCTGCACCGCCGTCTTCTCGAGATTGCGACCGATGCAAATGAGAGCTATTCGTTGCGTTCGGCGGCGGTCGAATCGCTGGGGCAGATGAAAGATTTTGGCTCGAATCCAGAGTTGTTGGCGCTCATGAGTCAGTTGCTAAGGAATCTCGAAACGGCGCCGCTAGCGAGTTTGGCGCATGCGCTGGGGCTCGCCGCCGTCGGCACGATTGGCCGTCTCGAAGCGCCGCTCGGCGTCGAACTCGTGGAGACATTGCGGCGCGTTTTGCCGACGGGCGACGAGGCCGAGTGGGAGCAAGTCTCGGCGGAACTCGTCAAAGAATTGCTGGGTGCGCTCAAGGAAGTCGGGTTGCCGGATTCGCCGCAAGCGGTCGCGCTCTTGGCGGATCTATATCGCGAACTGCCGACGGTCGGACTCGACGTCATGCAGGTGCTATCCAGCGTTCCGTCGGCGTTTGCGATCGAGTCCAAGCGACAGATCCTGGCGTTTTTCGCGCAAGTGCTCGCGGCGCCCGCGACGGAGCATCGAGAGATCGCGATCAGCGGCATCGGCAACCTTCGACTCGTGGAAGGCATCGCGCCGTTGCGTGCGCTCATACTCGGCAGCGCGATCAATGAGCGCGAGCGATTGATTTCGATGGATCGACTCGCGGACATTGGTGGCGTCGCGGCTATTGCCGCCTTCAAAGACGTCTTTGCGCAAATCGGCAACGCTGAGCTGGCGAGCCAGGCGCGCGAGCGCGCGATTCGACTCTGTGCGCGCGACGAGTCACTGCAGTTACTCGTCGCGCTCGTGTACAGCGATGTCGAGTTGAAGAGTCACGAGTCGTGGGTGCGCGTCGTGCTCGGCGATGCGCGAATTGCGCCGCTCATCGATCCGAAGGCGCGCGGCCAAGAGCCAGCGTATTTTGAGCGGCTATCGCAGTTACTCGCTACGAACTACGCCGTCTGGGATGCCGAGCTGCGTCTGCGCGAGCGAAACATCGTCGATCTTGCCGCGGAGCGCCGCGAGTACGAGCGTCTCGAATCCGAGGCGCGGGCTTGTTTGCAAGCGGCGGCGCCGTCTTCCGCGCCAGACCGCGAACTGATGGAGACCGTCGCGCGTCGCGCCGGGCTCCGCGCGCGGATCGCTGGGCAAATGTTGAACGGTGAGTTACAGGATTGCCTGACCCAATTCGATCTGCTCGTCGGCGGAGACGTCGAGGCGTCCGCTGAGCACACGTTATGGTTTCTCAAATGTCTGGCTCGCATTTCGTGGACGCCCGCCGCCAAGGCGGTACTCGGCTCCATCGAGCGACGTGTGAATGAGCGGAAACTCGCACTCGATGCCGACGGCCAGGCGATACTCGGTGAATTATTGAGACGCGAACCGAGTGCGAGCGAAGTGCAGGCTGTTCCGCCGAGTCCGCCGAACCAACCCGGCGCGCCGAACGAGAGCCCGAGCCAGAGTCGACATTCGGATTCTGCGCATGCGGGTTGAGCGCGGGCCGGCACGCACTCTCGTCACGCGCGGCGCGCTGACTGAATCCACGCATCTGGCCTGCGTCGTCATCGCCGAACCGCCGCGCCGAACGCGCCCCGACGGGGAAATTCGCTGCTTCGGCGACCCCGCAACCGGCACGTTCTTGCGCTCGGTGGCGAAACCCTTTCAAACACTCGCACTCTTTCGCTCGGGGGCCGTCGACGCGTTCGGCCTGAGCGCGGAGGAAATCGCGGTGGTGACGGCGTCGCATGCCGGCGAGCTATTTCACCACCAGCTCGTCGAGCGCTTGCTGCGGCGGAATGGCCTCGAGCCGGAACAGCTCCGCTGTGGCATCCATCCGCCTTTCGCCGCGAGTGAACGGCGGCGGCGTCAACTCAGCGGCGAGGCGCTCAGTGTGCTCGGCAACAATTGCTCCGGCAAACATAGCGGGATGCTATTGCACGCGCGTTTGATAGGCGCCGAGCTCGCGACCTATCTCGAGCCCGAACATCCCGTCCAGGCGGCCGTTCGTTTACTGCTCGAAGAGTTTGCCGATATGCAGCTCGTGACGGCGTTGCTTGGCGTCGATGGATGCGGCGCGCCGACATACTCGTTGCCGCTCGCCGCGATTGCGCGCGCATTTGCGCGGTTGAGCGACGACAGCGCGCTCGCGCGATTCGGGCTCGTCGCTGCGCGCGACCGGCTCGAGCAGGCCGTGCGCCAACAACCGCGCGCGTTTTCGGGTGAAGACCGATTGCCATTCCTCTTGAGTACGCTGAGCGATGGTCAATGGCTCGCCAAGGAGGGCGCCGAGGGCGTTTTCATCGTTTGGGGTCGGCGCGGCGCCATTGCAATCAAGTGTCTCGATGGCGCCGAGCGCGGTTATCGCTACTTGTTGCCGGTGCTGTTGCACCGTGAAGGTTGGATCGATGCCGCTGCGTTCGCGCGTTGGCAGGCGACCGATCCGCCGCTCGTGCACAACGTTGCGGGACTCCCAGTAGGTGATATCCGCGTCGAGTTGCCCGCGCTCGGCATCGTTTAGCGGCGCGGTTCGCGGCCGGTTTGTCTTAGGGGCTCAGCACTCTGGCGCGGGCTCTGCGGCGGAACTTGCCGTCAGCGGCCGATTTCCCGCTCGACTCCTCAAGATGCGACGCGCGATAGTCGAACTATTCTCAGAGCCGGCCTCGCGGGAGCCAACGCTCGAAGTGCGTCACACTGGGAGCTGAAATGCGCAACTCTCTCGTCGGACTGTCGTTCGTGGCGATGCTCATATGTTCGCCGTTTGGATCAAGAGCGGTCGGCGCCGAACTCGAGCGCTTCGTGAAGAAAGATGGCACGAGCATCACCGGCGTGTTGATCGGTTGCACAAACGGTCTCTACGTCATCCAATCCGGCCAGGAGCGCGTTGAGATTGAGCCGCGCGATATTCAAACGACGATTCCGCTCGGATCGACGGCGGCGCCGAATGCGCAGGGCGAGTCCGAAATGTCGGGGCTCTTCGATCACCAAACGGTCTTGAAAGAACTCGCGTTGCGCGACGCGAACACGATTTCACCCGACTCGCAGCGCGCGTTCGCAAACTGTCTCAAGGCGACGCTGCGCGGCGAGTGGGACTACGCCTTGCGCGCCGTCGAACGCTTGCTCGAGCGCGAGCCCGATTGGGCCGCGCCGCAGATTTTGGGCGGTCAATTGTTGGCGGAACGCGGCGTTGACGAAGCGGCGCTAGTATGCGCGGTACGGCTCGAGCAAGTGTTCACGGACGACATCCTCGCCTTGCGAGTCGCCGGCGACATCTATCGGCGCTGCGGTTTTCCGGAGCGTGCGGCCCTCATTGCAGAGCAACTGAGCGACGCGGCACATGAGCCCGGGCGCCGCATCTACGAGCGCGTTCGCATCTGGTGGCCAGTCGATCGCATCAAGGCGCAAGACTATTGGGCGCAGTACCGTCAGCTCGATGCGCAGTTGGAAAGCTCCTTTTGCCAAGAAGGCAAGCTTCTGCAAAGGATCCGCGTCGCCCTCAAGTCAGCTGATTGGCGCGATGCGCAACTCGGCGTCGCGGAGCTGCTCGCGAATTTTCCGTGGCTCGATGCCGAAGCGCGCGCCGCGCGCGTCCAGATTCTCGAGGCGCGACTCACGCATGTTCCGAGGGTTGGCGAATCGCTGGTCGCGTTCCTCGCCGCCGACAGCCTGGCGGCGCTCGACGCAGAGCGTAGCGACCATTGGCACGCGCGTCGCGACGAGCAACTCGGTACTTTACTCCGCAACGGCCTCGCGCTCGATGAGCCGCAAGCGTTGGGCCGCTGGAGCACGGTCCATGGGCACTTCTTCCGCGAGCGCGAAGCGGACCGGGCAGCGCTTGCGCGACGTTGTCGCGAACTCGCGCTGCGGCGCTTCGTCGCTGGCGAACTCGAGCCGAGTCGTGAGCTCTTTCGCCACGCCGCCGCTTGGCATCCCACCGCGATGCCGGCGCAGCTCGACGCAATTTACGGTGAGTGTTTGGCGCGAGTGCGAGAGGACATCGAGCTGCGGCGCGACGCGCGCGTGCCAAGTCAGATCGCCGTGCTGCGGGATGGGATTCCGGAGCTTCGCGATCGTCTACTCGGTGACCTCGAGCAGGCATATCGAAAGGCGCGCGCGGAGCTGGCCAGCGCCGACGAACTTGCGAAGTGTCTGACGGAGCTGCGCGCACAATTTCGCGGCGCGCCGGGCGAAGCCCCGACCGCACCGGAATCGAACCCCGCGGCCCAAGTCGCGTCTTCGTCACCCAATCCGGAGCGCGCCGCCGAGGCCGTCGCCGCCGTAGATGCCGAGCTCGCGAGTCTCGCGCACCCGGTGCTCGCGCGCTATTACCCGCACGCAGTCGGTACTCGCTGGACGTATCGCATGCCGAACGGCGAACGCGAAATTCATGAAGTGGTGTCGCTGACCCCACTCGCGGATCACGCGTGGCGCGTCGGCGTCTCGAAGTCGACGGCGAGTGGGCAGGAGCTCGGAAGCTTCAACGTTTTCTTGGTGGGCTCCGAATTGCTGACGAGTGCGAAAACGGCGCCGCCCGGCGAGATCGCGTTGAAGTACCCGCTCGCGGGTGGCGCTCGCTGGCAGTGGCGCGACGACACGATTTCGTATGTGCGCGACGTAACTGCCCCGCGCCAAAAGCTCGTGCTGCCGATCGGCGGCTTCGACGATTACATTGTCGTGACGGGAACTAACACCCTGTGCACGGGCGAACAAGAGAGTGCATACCACGTGACGCGCGCCGTCACCTATGTGGCGGGTATCGGTCCCGCCAAGATCGAATGCACGAACGCGGAAATGAACCGAGTGTTGGTCGAGTTCGTGTCACCTGAGTAGGGTCCGCGCACTATCTCACAGCGTGCAGTCGGGGAGCTTGCGCACGAGCGCAACGATCGGCAGGAGCTGATCGAGCAGACTCTCCAACCGATCGAGCGGCACCGCGTTCGGCCCATCGCAAAGCGCCTCGGCGGGGTTCGCGTGAACTTCGAGGAAGAATCCGTCCGCGCCGGCGGCGGCAGCCGCGCGTGCGAGCACCGGAATGTACGGTCGCTCACCTCCGGACACGCCGGCGGCGCCTCCCATGGTTTGTACGCTGTGGGTCGCATCGAAGATGAGCGCGGCGCCCGCCGCGTGCGTTTCGGGGACGACGCGAAAGTCATTGATCAGTCGCTGGTAGCCGAACGAGACGCCGCGCTCGCTGATCCAAATCTCGCGCGCGCCCGCGTCGCGCAACACGGCGACGCGCGCCGGGATGTCCCACGGCGAGAGAAACTGCCCTTTCTTCAAATTCACGGCCCGGCCGGTGGCGGCCACCGCCTCGAGGAGTGCGTTCTGTCGACTCAGGAACGCCGGAATCTGAATCGCGTCGAGCACTTCGGCCGCGGCGTCGAGTTGCTCGAGACCGTGCACGTCCGACAACACCGGCAGACCGGTCTCCGCCTTGACGGCGCGCAGCACATCTAATCCGGCGGCCAGACCGGGGCCACGATAAGAGCGCGCGGAACTGCGATTCGCTTTTTCGTACGAGCCCTTGAATACCAAGGAAAGACCGCGTGCTTGCGCGACACGCGCCAATTCGCGCGCCACGGCGAGCGTGCTCTCGCGCGTCTCGATCACGTCGGGTCCGATAATCCACAGCGGAGCTGGCAGTCTTCGACCGGCAACTTGAAACGTCGATGGTCCAAGCTTCATGGCTGCACTCCGGAAAGCTGCACTGCAGACAGCGCCTCGATTTTGTAGTGATCGACGCGCCAGCCGTTTTTTGTGTACGAGGAATGGAGAGCGACCTCGGTGCCGATGCGGCGGCCGTCCTTATTGATGGCGATACCGCGCAACACGAGTGTGCAATCGTCCGGTCCGCTAAAGTATCCTTGCGGCACGCGGAGTGCGTGTCTCTCGAACCGCGTATCGCCGGTCGCGGCGCTCCGCTCTTGGAGCTCGAGCACGAGTCTTCGCAGCAGCTCCGCACTCGCATAAGCCTCGGCCGGCTGAAGTCCGTTCAATTTGTTGAGCCCCGCCGCGACGCGGGCGGCAAACGCATCGACGGCATCGACCCGTGCCGTGCGACCCGCGTACGTCATGAATGCGAGGCCAAGCACGACGATCACCCCGAGACCCAGCCAGATGAGGATCGGGCCTAAACTCTTAGCCTTCGGACTCGCTGCGCCGTGCGAGCCGGTGCGGCCACGCCCGTGCGGCGTGATTGCGGTTGCGGCGCCGCGCGCGCGGCGCCGCGCGGTTTGCTTGCGATAGATTCCGATCGCGCCCGTCGACTCCGCCGGCGCGGCGGGATCTTCCGAAAACTGAAAGTCCTGACCGCCGACATTGGCGTTCAGAAATTCCGCGGGATCTTCCGTAACCAGCAGACCGCGTTCACAACGCGGGCATGAGAACTGTTGGCCGGCTTGCGGCGCTTGGAACTCATGTTCCCACCCGCAACGACATCGGAGCTGCAGGGGATAAGGCATTCGACATCCTGACTAGCGTGGCTAGAAATCCCGTTGTTAGAAACCTAGGAACAACTCATCGAGACGCAGATGCAAAGCGCGCGTCAGCTTGAGGAGCGTGGCCACCGATGGGTTCGTCCGTGCGCGTTCGATCTGCGACAACAAACTCGGGGACAGGTCCGTGCGAGTGCCGAGTTGGCGAAGGGTCAAGCGCTTCGATCGGCGCGCCGCCGCGAGCCGTTCTCCGACGGTCGCGATGAGACGATGCTCGAGCGACGGGGTAAAGCCCTTCTCGGCGATGATGCGGTTAAGCGTCTCGTCGAGCCGGCCGTCGAGCTGACGGCGATCCAGGTAGTCGGCGGCCCCGCCGCGCAAGACTTGCAGCGACTCCTCGAGGGTGCGCTGCTCGGTGAGTGCCAGGACAGGCACGTCGGCGTTGACGGCGCGAAAACGCGGCAGGATCTCATCGACCGCCTGTGAACGTTTACCGAGCAACAAAAGCACGATCTGCACGCCGCCTTTCGCCACCACTGCAGCGGCGCGACGGGGATCGCGGGCGGTCTTGGTTTGAAAGCCGCGCGCGCGCAACTGCGAAAGTAACTCGTCATCGGGCTTGCGGGCGCGGGAGCAATCGACGAGCAGCGCCGTCAGGACCGCTTGTTTCATGAAGCGCATGTTACCGGAGGACAAGGCAATTAGAAGGGAACGCGGCGCTTGTGATCGCGTGCGCCGGTGCTAACATCCCGCCCTTTCGCGGCCGGCAAATTACACATGAAGGTGTTCATCGATGATTCGATCGAGGCGAATGGGCGCGCGACGCGCGCGCCGGGTGAAGCTTGGTTCTGTCGTCTTGCTCAGTCTGTGGTTGGCGCTGACGCGCTCGGAAGCCGCCGACGCGCCGGCGCTCGTGCAGAAACTGCGAGATGGCGAGGCGCCAGTCGAAGTGACGGGGAAAGGCGTGAGCGGTGTCCGCCCCGGTGAACGCTTTGATATCACGCTCGAAGCTCACATCGAAGCCGGTTGGCACATTTATTCGCTCAATCAGGATCCCGACGCGCAGACACCGACGACTATCTCGCTTGGGGACATCGGGTCCTTCGAACGTGTCGGCGAGCTGACCGAGTCGCCCCCGCACCCACGAAAGGACCCGCTGCTCGGCGACTTGCTCGAGCATGAAGGGAAGGCGCTCTTTCGTATTCCGTTTCAGTCGCCGGCCGCGATCGCGCCCGGCGACTACGCGGTGCAGGTCAACTTCCAATACGTGACCTGCGATGTCGAAAAGTGTTTGCCGCCGGCGACGCTTGCGTTCACGTTGTTAGTGCGAATCGGTAACGCGAAACCAGCCGGTGCCAGCGCGGATTCGGCGGTCGCGGCATCGCCAGGGCCAGCGCGACCGAGCGTGACCCAACGCTTTGAGGATCACCCGATCGTGGTGACCGCGATGGGCGCTGTCGGTGTGAAGGCCGGCGAGCGCTTCACGATCGACCTGGAGGGTGTGATCGATGCCGGTTGGCACATCTACGGTCTGAAACAAGCGCCTGACCTCGGTCTGCCGACGGAGCTCGAACTCTTAGAACTCGGCGTTTTCGCGGCGGCGGGGGAGATCACCGAGTCGCCCGCGCCGCGCTCGAAGCACGATCCAGTGTTGGGCGGTGAGCTCTTGGAGCATGAAGGGCGCGTCCGATTTGGCGTGCCGTTGACCGCGCCCGCTGGCATCGCGGATGGCAAGCACGAGGTCAAAGTCCGAATCATCTATCAGCTCTGCGACGCGAAGGGGTGCCTGCGTGCGCAGCCGCTCGATTTCACCGTCGATGTCTACACCGGCGCCGCGGTGCCTGGCGAAGCGTCGGTCAATGGCACGGGCAGTCCGGCGACAGCCGACAAGCTTGGGCCCATTCGACTCGATGGTGTTGCTCTGCCAGCGCAAGTGCGCGCGGGGGAACTGTTGAAATTGGAATTGAGCGGTCGGGTGGTCGAGCCAAATGTGCAGATCCCAGCGATCACGTTAGGTGTCACCGAGACCGCTAAGCAACAAGGCATACTCGGGATCATCTACGCCAGCATTATCGGCGCGTTGTTGGCGCTCCTGACGCCGTGCGTGTATCCGATGATTCCCATTACGATCAGCCTCTTCACGAAGCACGCGGAAGAGCGCAAAGCCGGCGCTTTGGGGCTCGCTGTCATTTTCTGTTTGGGCATCGTTGTGACTTTCACCGGCCTCGGCTACGTGTTGTCGATCACGCTGGGCGAATCCGGCGCGAACTTTTTCGCGACGAATCAAATCGTGAACTTCATTCTCGGTGGCATGTTCATTTGGTTCGCCTTCAGTTTGTTCGGCTACTATTCGATCCAATTGCCGGCGTGGCTCACGACCGGCGCGGCGAACGCGGGTGGCGCGGGCGGCATCTTCAGCGTCTTGTTGATGGGCTTCGTCTTCAGCGTCACGACATTTACGTGCGTCGGGCCGATTGTCGCCACCTTACTGGCGCTGGCGGTGACGGGGGGGCAGGGTCTCGCGCTCACGGGCATGCTCGCGTTCAGCGCCACATTGGCGCTGCCGTTCTTCTTCTTAGCGTTGTTCCCGCGCGCGCTCCAAGGAATGCCACGATCAGGCGGTTGGCTGAATAGCGTGAAGGTAGTACTCGGCTTCGTCGAGATCGCGGCCGCGTTCAAGTTTTTCTCCGTGCTCACGATCGGCGGCGTTCACCCTTTCTACCGCGAGACGGTACTCGGCATTTGGGCGCTGCTCATGTTTGTGACGGCGGCGTACTTGCTCGGTTGGTTTCGATTCCCGAGCGATTCGCCCGTCAAACGCTACTCGCCATTGCGGCTCGCCCTGGTGGCGCTCTTCGTTTGGCTCGGCGGCTACTCGGCGGTCGGCGCGGGGGGGCGCCTCATCAACAGCAACCTCGAAGGGCTGCTGCTCACCGATTCCTACTTCAAGCTCGACTCGCACAATCTCAATTGGCGTGTGCTCTCGTACGAAACCAAGCTCGACTACGACACCGAGCTCCAGAAACTGCGTGGCAGCGGTAAGCCGATCTTCATCAACTTTACGGGCCACACGTGAGCAAACTGCTTGGCCATGGAGCGAGGCATCCTCGTTCAGGCCGATGTCGCAGAGTTGCTGCGACAATTCGAGTTGTTTGAGATCTACAACGACAATCCGGCGGAAACCCACTACGCAGAGCTGCAGAAACGCCTGACCGGTCAGATCGCGAGCCCGACCTACTTGGTGCTCGACAGCGAGCACCACCGCGAAGTTGACCGCTACTCGTTTACGCCCAGTGCCGAAGCATTCAAGGACTTCTTGAAGCGTGGCCTTGTGAATCAACCCGCGTTTCGCAGTGAATTAGGTTTCGAGGAGCTCAAGAAACGAATTCGCGGAGACGAAGTAACAGTGCTCGTGGCGAGCGGCGATCTCGAGTACGCCGCTGGCGAGCAGCTGGTGGATTCCGATCGTCATGTGTACCGAGGTGAGTTTTGGGCGCGTCAACAATTTCGCGTGCCGGTCGGCGTCAAGCCGGGTCAGTACAGCCTCGTTGTGCGACTTTCGACGAGTGTGTACACAAACGACGGCGCATACCTCAAGACGTTGGCGCCGGCGGTGCGGATCGCTTTCGAGGTACTGCCGTGATTTGGTGGTCGCGTTGCGCTTCGAGGGTGGCAAATGCTGCGCACGGGCGATAATCTGCGGCGCGCGTGTCGCTTGATTCGTGTGCGCAAGGGAGAACGTCGAGATGTCGGGTGACGGACCCGGCCGCAATGATCCGTGTCGGTGCGGGAGCGGCAAGAAGTACAAGAAGTGTCATTACGAGCACGATGTGCGGCGGAACGGGGGACCGGTGCGATTGCCGAGCGCTCGTCAGAATTCGCTGCTACTCGACGAGGAAGAGCGCGTCGCGATGCGGCGCGCCTGCCGTTTCAATGCCGAGGTACTCGATGTGTTGCGACCACACATTCATGCCGGGCAGTCGACGGGCGAACTCGACCGAATCGTATACGAGTACACGCTGGATCACGGCCACACTCCGGCTTGTCTCGGTTACAAGGGATATCCGAAGACGATCTGCACGAGTATCAATGAGGTAGTCTGTCACGGGATCCCCGACGATCGCGAGGTGCTCAAAGAGAGCGACATCATCAATGTCGACCTCACCACCATCGTCGACGGGTGGTTCGGCGATCAATCGGAGACGTTTCTCATCGGCGAGGTCCCGGAACGCGCGCGTCAACTCGTGCAAGTGACATTCGAGTGTTTGCATTTGGCGATCCGTGCGATCACACCCGGTTGCAGCGCCAACGAGATCGGACGCGCGATCGCGCCCTATGCACAGCGCCACGGATTCTCGGTTGTGCAGGACTATCAAGGCCATGGCGTGGGCCGCAGTTTTCACCAAGACCCGAGTATTCTGCATTACGTGAATCCCAAGCTGGAATCCGTGCGACTCGTGCCGGGGCTTTGCTTCACTATTGAGCCCATGATCAACGCGGGCACGCGTTACACGGCGCTCGACCCGTACGACCACTGGACGGTACGCACGCGGGATGGACAACTCTCCGCGCAATTCGAGCACACGATCTTGATGACGGAACGCGGCCCGGAAATCCTGACCCTCACGCGCAGCGGCCCGCAAGCCGGCGATCGAATACAGCCGAGTGTTAGGCCGGATAGTATTTCGCGACTAATGCCGGGTGCGTGAGTGGGGTACTCGGTTTCCCCAATGGACCACCTACGCTGATCCATCCGGAGGTGTATCGGCGGCATCATCCAGAAAAGCGAATGGGCGGAGTATTCTTGGCAAGAATTACTCCGCCCACTCGCTCTTCTGGGCACGGCGGGACTTGAACCCGCACTCCCGAAAGGGAAAGGGATTTTAAGTCCCTCGCGTCTACCGTTCCGCCACGCGCCCTCGACTTCGGCCGAGCGTCGCCGTTACGGGCAGGCGATCGGTTGGTCGCAGCCTAAGCTATTGGTCGGGGTCCCGTCGAGTCCGCAGCTCGGGAAGGGTGCCGCCGGCGCGATCCCGGAGCTGAACTGGTAGCTCAGCGAGAAGATGACGTCGCCGACATCGAGTTGGCCGTCGTCATTCACATCGCACGCATCGTCGCACGTCGGCTGTGCGCCACCCGAGAACAATCCACCGAGTTGACTGATCGCGTCGCTGATGTCGATCACCGTCGACATATTGCAATCGCCGCGGATGAATCGCTCGCACTCATCCGGCACATCGTTCAGGTTCACGTCGAGCGACGTGAGCGCCGCAATGTCGCAACTATCGAGCACCAGGTTGCCGTTACAGTCGCGCGACGGGTCCGCAAGGATTTCGTAGAGATCGATCTCGCCGCTCATGTCGCAGTCGTCCGCCACGCCATTAAAGACGGTGAAGAACAAGTCGGCGTCGTCGAGGTCGACGTCGCCGTCTTGATCGACATCGTGAATCGCGCACGGGTCATCCGGCGTGTAGAAGCTGCCCGGCCCGGTAAAGCAGCCTTGGAATGCGATGAAGTCAGTGAGCGTGATGCCGGTGTCGCCATCGCTATCGAATTCGAGTCGACCGAGCGAATCCAAGAACGCAGCGAGCTCGGCAATCGAGTCGTCGCTCAAGGCGGCAAAACTCAAGACGGACGGTACGGCCTCGCCACCGTGGAACATCACGGCTTGTTCGATGCGCTCTTGATGGGTTCCCGTGTTGACGCGGCCGTCGTGCAACAACGCGACGCGCGTCCGCAAGCCCCATAACGGTGCGGTCCGCATGAAAGTGCCCGGTGCGCCGCCCTGAACAACTTCGTCACCCAAGCTGCCCATATCGTGGAGCAGGAAATCGCTGTACGGCTTGAACGCAACACCACTGAGCGCGGATTCCGGCGCCGTGCCGGTCACGAAGGTTGTCGCGACGTGGCACGAGGCGCATCCCGTCGCGATGAAAATCGCCTCTCCCGACATTCCCGAGCGCGGCGTCTGCGGTGGGCCCGCGGCGAAACGCTGAAAGTCCGTCACGGCATTGATGAAGTCACCGAGCGGATCCTCAGGATCCGTGACGGTATCGCAGCTCATTAACAAGGTCGCGTCGCCGTTCGGTGCGTTCTCAAGACCGACGAGCGGATTCGTGAGGCCCATTTCGTTCAGCGCGGCGTCGCCTGAGAATGTCATGACTGTCGCGACTTGTGCTTTCCAACCGAAGCGCCCGGCACGCAGTGGCCCGGCCGGGGACTCGAGCGGCTGTACCCAATGGATGATTCCATCTCCCGCGGTCGCGAACGCCTCCAGCGTCGAATCGGGAATCCCCTCGATCAACCCGAGACCGATGGCGAGAGTCGTGATGCGATTGATCACGATGTTGGCCGACGGCGGCACCGTTTCCATGCACGGGTCCGAGATCGCCTGGTTTTGCAGAAGCGAACCGCCGAGTGACTCGAGCGGATCAAACGGATCGCCCTTGTTGAGGAGGCCGAAGCGCGTCACTTCAATGCTGCCTGACCCGCCGGCTGCCGGCGCACTGTGGCAACTCGCGCAACTGTCGTCATTGAAGATGGGGCCGAGCCCTTCGGGCGGCAGGAAAATGCGCTCGAACTGAACCTTGCCCGCCTCGAATCGCGCGAGTTCCGTCGCGGTGAGACCGGGCAACGCGTCACCCATGCGTGGCTGGAGGACAACCTGCGCCACAACCCGCTCGGAAACGACGATGGTCGCGAGCAGCACCCAGCCAACTAGCAGCCCTGATCTCTTCTGCATTTCAACTAACTCCGATCGTCTGACTCGCACACCACCTCAAAGCACCGCCTGCGGACTTGGACTTCGTGAGATCCAGGTCAGCAGGCGGCGCGCCCTCATGCTAATTCCAAACTCTGCACCAAACTTTACGGACAGCTATCAAACGTGGTGCAGGGCAGACCGTCTGCCGTTGGATCCGTCCCGCAGCCCGGGAACGGCGCCGGCAAAGCCGGCGCGCCACCGAACTGCTGGTTCAGGATCGAGATCACGTCCGCGATGTTCAGGCCGCCATCATCGTTGCCATCGGCGGACTTTTGGCAGCTAGGCGCCGTGCCGCTCGCAAAGATGTAGCTGAGCAAGAAAATCGGGTCGCTGATGTTGTTCTGTCCGTCGTCATTGGCGTCGCCGCGCACAAACGTCGGTTCGCTGTTGCATTCGAACGCCTGCACCGTGAAGTCATCGATGCCGGCTTCGGTGAGCGAGTTGTTGGGCGAGTCATTCGCAGTGAAGCGCACGCGCACATTCGCGGTCGGCGCGACGTACGCGCCGACTTGGAAGCTAAACGTCTGCCACGTCGCGCTCGTCGTGGCGATGCTCATGACCGGCGTCCAATTGGTGCCACCGTTATTGCTCACCGCAACGTCCAAAACATCGAGCTGCGAGGGCGTGTCGTCGTTCGACACGAACCACGCTGCAAAGGAAATCGCGCCGTCGGTGCCGGCGAGATCGATCACCGGCGAAATGAGATGATTGTCGCCGCCATCGATGTCCGACGCCGACGCGGCGCCGCCCGGAGCGCCGTTCTGCGTGACGAACGCCCGCACGTTTTGCGAGCCCTGCGTCGCGTCCGCGCTTGGCGCAATCGGATTGCCGCCAAAGGTAGTGCCAACCGGTACAACTGCTTGCCACGCACCGAAGGTTAAGCCCGCGGTCGTCTGAACTTGCCACGCCGAGACGTCGCCCTCGAGGTCGTCACGCGCCAAAGTCGTGGCATCGGAGACGTAGGAAACAAAGTTCGACGCCGGCGCGTCTGACGGGTCGGAGAACGTCGCCCCGCCACTTGCTGAGCAAGTGAAGTAGTACTCGTAGCTCGTCGCGAGAGTGCCGGCCGGCAATGAGCACTCGTAAAGATTACCGCCGAGACTCGCGACCGCCGGCAACGTGAAGGGTCCGCCGTTGGTAGACAGATGGAACTGCAGTGTGCCGTCAACCGGTACCGCGCCGCCGAAGCCGGCGACTTGCACTTGGAAGACCAGCGACTCGCCGCAGGGCACGTTGCCCGGAAGTCCTGCCGGATAACTGAAGACAAGACCTTGCGGCGGTTGATTGATCCAGACTTGTGTGCCGGAGCAACGGCCGATCACCATGTCGAGCCAACCATCTGCGTTGATGTCGAAGATCGCGGTGTCGTGCACGCCGGTCGGCGTCCACAATTGCGCGCCGCCTTGCTCTTGCAGCGTCACGTTTGGCACGTTGCCGAGGTTCCGAAAGAGGTGCATGCGGCGACCGCAGCCGGAAATGTCGATGTCGACGTCCGTCACGACGACATCTTTGAATCCATCGTTGTTCAGGTCCGCGATGTACGAGTTACCGGCGAATCCATCGTCGAATCCGCCGCCGACGTAGCTGAAGGAGATCGTGCTGAACGTCGCGAGACCGCTCGTATCGTTTCCTTGGTTCAACATGTAGGCGTCTTGGCCGTCATCCGAGATCACCATGTCGAGTTTATCGTCGTTGTTGAGATCGCCAATCTGCACGAAGTACGGAGCCGCACTGTACACGTTGCGGTATTGGTTATAGGTGCCCGGCGCAGTCGCGTTCGTATACGCAATGCCGACGTATTGCGGCGGGTTGAGCGCGGTGTCTTTGACAATGTCGAGGTGCCCGTCGCCATTCATGTCGTAGATTCCGACCGCCGTGCCGAACGCCGACTGTGGGAACGGAAACGCGCCCGACCCGGTTTGGATCGTGCCGGTAAAGCGTGCACTCGTCACGTCTGTGAAGTAGCCGTTGCCGTCGTTCACGAGCAACCGGTCGTTGAAGTCAAGGGTCATCGGACCGCCGGAGTCGTAGTCGCCGAAGTACATGTCGAGGTCGCCGTCCTCGTCAATATCACCGACGTGCACCGAGCAGAAGCGCGGCGCGTGCGGAAAACCGCTGGGCGCAAGTCCCGCGATTTGCGGAAAGCGTGCATTCTCGAAGATAAAACCCTGCCACACGCCGCTCGACGACCCGCGATTTCGGTAGATACGCGGATGCGAGAGGTGTTTCGGATCTCCATCGTGAAGCGTGGTGGCTGTCACCAGGTCGAGCCATCCATCTCCATTGAAATCCGCGAGTACGACGTCACGGACGTTCGTCGGCGTTTGAAAACCGAGATCGCCGGCATAATCACTGGCAACGGCGAATTGACTTGTGCGATCGACGAGTACGCCGCTCTCATTCATGAGCAGAACGGCAACCCGCGGGCCATCGGAGGTGAACGGCGTTTTTCGGCCGACCACGAGATCGAGGTCGCCATCTTGGTCGACGTCGCCGTATGCGTAAGACTTCTCCTCGGGATCCGTCGCGCCAAGTCCGGTCGTGGCGCTCAAGCGCGTCACCGTTTCGTTCGCAAAAGTTACCCAGTCGCCGCCCGCGAAAACGACGGTCGACGTCGTTAGGCTCAGTAGCAGCACGCAAAACTCGGCAAAGTACTTCTTCTGCATCCTAAACTTTCTCCTTCATCCCGCGATCCACGTTCCGAGATCCACATCCAGCGAACCCGTAACACGCCACGTGTGAGAAAAAATGTGGCTCAGTCGACAATGCGCCCTAAACCGGTCGCATCAGATTTGCTTTCGCCGTGACCCGTCGCAAACAAACCTGTTGGGCCCTGCGAGTTCTCGTAGGGCCCTGCTGGTTGTCAACGGCGCTGCGCGGACTCATCCCCTCGCGACGTCTATTGCGTCGCGCCCGAATTCACCGACCTCTCGCGCCAACCCACGCCATTCGTCGCGAACGGCACTCGGCAATTCGCCCGGTTCAATCCATCGGTTTCATCGCAATCCGCGGAATCTGCACAACGACATGAACGCGTGCTTCACTATGCGGCTGCGATGCAATGTGACGACCGTTGTCACACGTAGAACTGAATGTTGGGTGACAGACCGCGCGGGATTATACCCGTGTCGGCGCCGCGTGGGAGCACTATTCCGCGGGTCCCGCGCGGGCACGCATTGAATCGTTAAATATCTCGGAATGCGCGCTTTAGTCGGCCTTCGGTTCGTCGCGCTGAGTGTCCAGCTCAGCCCGTCCGAGGTCCGTTTCGCGGGCTGCGCGAGTGTTGTCTGGAGGCGGCGACCGGATTTGAACCGGTGATCAAGGTTTTGCAAACCATTGCCTTACCACTTGGCTACGCCGCCGTCGGAAGGGCTCGAATGATAGAAGGGCGGCGCGGATGCGTCAATCCGGCGCGTGCGCACGTTCCGACGGCCGGAGCGCGGGATGTTACGCTCCATGAGGGGGTCGCTTCGAGTTGAGTTATCTGCAGGTATGCACGTTTATGCCAGACACGGCAGTGACCACGACTGATTTCCCGCGGCGCGTCCTAACCTTGGCGACGAGTCGTTTCGACGGCGTACTGACCGTCGAGGCGGCGAGCGACCCGGCGTTGATCGGCGCCTGGTGGCGCTTCGCGGACGGGAAAATCGTCGACCTCGCGGCGCCGAACTTGCCACATTTGCTCGACGAGGCGCTCCTCGCTTCCCCCAGCATCAAGGACCGCGATCGAAAGCGCCTGCAAAAGCTCGCACAGCAAAGCGGTGTCGTCGCGGGCTCGCTGGTGTTGGCGCAAAGTCTGCTGACGAGCGAAGAGATCTCCGCGCGCGTGATCGCGGCGTGCGAACTTCGCTTCGCGATGCTGCTCGTCGCGGACGAATTGCACGCGCCAGTTACGCCAAATGCAGACGTCGAGTCCCCAGACAGTCTCGCGCAATATCTGCAGGTCTCGCTCTCGATCGAGGAGACGCTGCTCAAAGCCGCCGAACTCGCGCAAGCATGGCCGAGCATCGAAGCCGTGTTACCCTGCCTCAAAGATGTGTATTACGCGACGCCGGAGAGCTTCGGATACATCCAGGCGGCCGACCAGTTTCCGCTCGAAGTCCAGCTGCTCGGGCAATTAGACGGCGAGCGCGATTTGCGCGAAGCCATTGCGCTGGCGGGCGGCAATCCTTTTGAAATGTATGCGGCGACGCAGCGTTTGCTACTCGAAGGCAGCGTCGCGTTGATAAACCCGGTGCAGCTCTTTCAGTTCGGCAATGAGTATCAGCGCCGTGGTGATTCCGAGCGCGCGCTGCGCCGCTTCCAACGCGCGCAAGATCGTGGACTCGACGATTTCGACCTCGGCTTCAAGCTCGGCGAAGTCTATTGCGCGCTCGGCGCGCACGCCGAAGCCGTCGAGCATTTTCAGAACTTCGCCGAAAAATGCGCGACGCAATTCCGCATCGAAGACACGATTCGCGCGTATCGGATGATCATTGAGATCGAGCCGGCGAATTTCCCGATTCAAGATCGCTATCTCTCGCTGCTGACGAAGTACGGAAAACCCGACGATACGCTGCAGCAAGGGCTCTCGCTCGCTCGCTTACTCGCCGACGGTGGACAAGACGCGCGGGCGCGCGCGACGCTCGACCGAATTCTTGCGCAAGCTTCCGGGAACGAAGAAGTGTTGCGCTTCTATCTCGAGCTGTGCGCCCGCACCGGCGACGAAGAAGCCGCGACGCGGGCGCGCCGTACACTCGGCGAGCTGTACCACCAACGCGAGGAAGGGGAGCGGGCGCTCGAGCTCTATCAGAATCTCTTCGTGCAGGGCGACGATTCCGTGGAGACACGCCGGCGACTCGTCGAGTTGCATTATCACGCCGGCAATCTAGAAACAGCGCGTGAGCACCTGCAAGCCCTGCGCGGACGCGATGGCTGGGCGCCGCGTCGCGCCAAGCCGGAAGCGCTCGAGTTTTTTCGCTGTCTGCAGAAGTCGGGGCTCGTCGAAACCGCCGTTTCTGCGTGGCTGGTCGAGGAAGCGCGGGCACGTGGAGATCGTGAAGAGATCGTCCGTCAGCTCAAGCAGCATCGACAGAATCTCGAAACCAGCGGCAACCTGCCGGACGCCCGCCAGGCCGCCGAGCAACTGTTCCAGATTCAACCACTTGATCTCGATTGCGCCCGTCAATTGGCCCGACTCGAACGCGCCGTCGGCAATCAACGCGCCGCCACTTTCGTGCTGGAGCGCGTCGCGCATCAGCTCACGCGGAGCGGCGTCGCGCCGGACGAGCTGCGAGATCTGCTGCAAGAGCTCGTCGCGACCGATCCCCATTCACTCGCGGGTCGCCGCATGTTGCTCGCGCTCGCCTCGGCGGAGGCGCCGGCGCCCGCCAGCCTCCACCTCGAGATTGGACTGCT
Organism: Planctomycetota bacterium; assembly: GCA_046154185.1. Taxonomy (GTDB): domain Bacteria; phylum Planctomycetota; class UBA8108; order UBA1146; family JAJFFE01; genus JBJXGE01. The sequence goes on along the minus strand of JBJXGE010000077.1, from coordinate 4,700 downwards.
CGAGTTAATCGCCGGCCGTGACGTCGAGGCGACGCGTGCGTGGGAGGCGGCGCAGCTCAGTGCGCAGCTGCAGTCCTACTTGTTGCTGATCAGCAGTCGGCTCGCGCAATCGCGCGGCGAGCAGGCGCGCGCAGTCAGCGCGTTGCATCAGTGCTGTAAGAACGCCCAGGCGGCGCAGGATCGCGCCCTGCTCGACGAGGGGATTCGCGCGTTGCAACAGCTCACCCCGAGCGATCCGCAACTCGACGAATATCGGCGCAGTGCGGCACAACTGGCGCAAGCGCCGACGCCGGTGGCAGCCGCGTCCGAGCCGGGTCCCGCGGTCGTGAAGTCGTCCGTGTCGGGAATCACCGAGCGATTGCGGCATTTGAAAACCGGCGCGCCGTCCACCGAGCCTGAGTCGAAGGCGAAACCCGTCGCGCCATCGACCAACACGCAGGCCGCGCTCAGCTCCGTTGCCAAGTTGCGGGCACTCAAAGGTGGCGTCGCACCAGTGGACTCGCCGTCGGTGCCAAAGACTTCCGCGGCTCCGGCCGCGGCGCAGCAACCGGTCGGGAACACGACGGAGAAAGACTCCGCGCCGAACGCCGGAGACTTCGCTCCGCTGCCAAAGCCGCTCAATAAGCCGATGGGCTCGGCGGCGTCGAAACTGAGTTCGCTGCGCAAGCCGGGCTGAGCGAAATCACTCATCGACGCTCCCGCGCCGCTCCCGCGCCCTAGGCGCGTACGTGGGGGGTGAGCCTTTTCGGGTCCCCCGAAAAGGCGAGGGGTGCTGCGGACAGCACCCCAAGGAAAGACGGCGCGTACGTGTGGGGTGAGCCTTTTCGGGTCCCCCGAAAAGGCGAGATGGGAAGAGAAGGCCAACCTCCGACGGAGTACCCGGAAGTCTCCAAAGAGCTACGGGCGGACAGCACCCTTAATAAGAACGGGCTGCGGACAGCACCCCTAACAAAAACAGCGCGGAGAGTTTCTTCTCCGCGCCGTCTTTAGTTTCAGTCAGTGACACTTCGTCTTACGGACAACCCGCGAAGTCACACGCAGATTCGAACACACCGGCACGCGTTCCGCACGCAGGGAACGGCGCCGCCGGCGCCGGACCGGACAGGAACAGGTACGTGAAGCTCATCACCGCGTCGGAGGTGTCGAGCATGGTGTCCCCGTTGATGTCGCAAGCCGCCGGACAATCGCTGTCCGGTCCACCGGCGAACAAATCGTTGATCAAGTAGATGCCGTCCGCGAGGTTGTAGTCGCCATCGCCGTTACACTCGCCGGTGATGAACTGCGCGAGCACGGGGCCGGCGACGCCGGTCAACGTAATCACACCGTTCATCGGCGTGATCGGCGCGCTCTGACCCGCGACCACCACCACGTTATCGACCGGCGGCATGCCGAGCGTGCCAACCCAGGTCAACGGCGCCGCCGTCGGACCAGCAACTCCGGCGAAGGTCGCCGCGTTCGTGTTGTACGTGACGGTGATCACGTTGGTAGGATTCGCGAACTGCAGGAAGTCGGCGCCGAGGAAGTCGTAGACCACGCCAACCGTGAAGCCGTTCGCCAGGATCGCTGGACCGAAGAAGTCGGGGCCAGCGCCGCCACCCAGCGCCGCAACCGGACCCGCGTCGTTCACCGCCGTGGCGGCGAGCTGACTCGGGTTGTGCTGCAGGCCCATGGAAAAGCCTTGGGTATTCTGCAGCGTGACTTGTTCGTCGATCTGCATCGTCGCGTCAAACGTCACTGCACCGCTCGCGAGCGGGTAAGACGCCGCTTGCGTGGGGGCGATGTAGACGAAACCGCCGGTCGGACCAGCCATGACCGTGACCGTGCCGCAGTTTTGCGTCGGCGTCACGGACTGACCGCTGACCACGATGACGGTCGCTACCGGCGGAGAGCCGAGCGTGTCGGTGAAGCAGACTTGCGTCGGTCCCGCCGCCAACGTTGAGTAAGATCCAAACATCAAATCGTAGTTGCTGCCCGGAACGAGCGCGGAGCAACCGATGAAACAGATCACCACGCCGCACGTGTAGCCACCGACGATGCCTTGATCGCCGTCGTTGATTTGTACAAAGTCGGCGGGCGCGCCGGCCTTGACAGTCATCGTCGTCGTACCCGCGGCGGCGTTGATGAGATTGAGATCGGTGACGTCATGGCTGACGCCGAACGACCATCCCGCGATCGGGTTCGGACTCGTATTGGTATAGCGCGCGTGAATGTCGACCATAGCGCCGATGCCAGCCGACGCACTGTCGTTCGTCAACACGTGGAGCGGGCTCGGCTGCGCCAGCGCGAGTCCGGCGAACATCAGTACCGACAGGGCGGTCGTACCAAAAACAAAACTTCTCTGCATTCGTGACTCCCTCTCTTGGGACCTCAAAAGTAGCCGGCTCACGTTGCGTGCAACCGGTCACACACCTTCACTACGATTTCTCAATGCGTTCGAAAAAAACTGCGACCTCTCCAGACTGCCGCGGACGACGCGGGGGAAGACCGAAGCCTACTCGTTGCCAGCTTGCTCTTGACGACCGCTTTACAACAGCGCGCTAGGCCGAAGCCGCGCCCAGGCAGAGCCAATCGCCAGGAATCAAATGCACATTCTTTGCGAGCGAATCCAAAACGAAGTCGAGCGGACCCGACGACGATCAATGCTCACCCGCAGGCGTTTCATTTTTCCTAATTAGTTTCCCATGAGCCAATTCACGGCAAGTTCGCAGGCCGGCAGGCATGTCGTGGTAGCGGCGTTGGCAAAGCCCGCGCTGCTTCCGCAAACGACGCTCAATCCCGCAACTCCGGATGGTTGAGCCAGGCTGACCCGGAGAACGTGCCTCGCTCAGGAGGCCGAAGTTTTACCGTCTGATTCCGGCTCGGGCAAGTAGGCAGTTTGCCCTTGCCACTGGACTATGAGCGAGTCTGAGGCCGAAAATCGCGCCCCCCAGAGAAACGCTAAGCCTTCGCACGGAAGAAACTTGCCCCGCGGACGCCGGCTCACGGTTTCAGTCCGATCGACTCCAACAACGCGCGAAACCGCGGGTCATCCCGCAAGTCGATGAAATCGGGATCTCGAGACATGTGATCTCGATCCTTATACCCGTTTTGAATCGCTGCCTTGAGCGCCGCCAGCGCGGCATCCGGTTGGCCGAGCAGCGCATACGAGCAAGCGAGGTTGTAGGACGTCGTCGCATCGCCAGTCTTGTATTTCAGGGCGCGAAGAAAATGCTGCACCGCCAAGTCGAGCCGACGCGCGAGGAGCGCCGCATAGCCGATCTCGTAGTGCAGTCGAAAGTCGCCGACGAAACGCAGCAACAAACTCTGCAAATCTTGCAGTGCGCCTTCCGCGTCGCCCGACTCGCGCCGTCGAATCGCCTCCGCGATCAATACTTGACGCGAGATTCGTTCGATCGGCGCCGCTTCCTCGAGTGCCAACAAACGGAGGAATCCGGGTCCCCGAGCGTCGCCGAGCCGCGCGAGCGCCGCCGCCGCTTCAACCCGGAGCGCAAGCTCGGTTTCAAGCTCGAGCACGCGAGCCAAAACCGGCGCGGCCGTCTCGCCGATGGTCCATTCGAGTCGATGCAGGAGTTGCAGTTTCCCGGCGTGATCGAGCGTCGCGTAGTCGCCCATTTCGATCGCGCTGTTTTCGCTGATCGACGGCGGCACGGCGTACTCATTGAGACGCGCGAAGCGTTCGCGCAGGCGTTTCTCCCCGGCGACCAATCCGGTGACCTGTGGCGTGTCCGCTTCGTTGGCCCAAGTTCGCAACCGTGTGCGGCCCCAGTCGCCGAGCCGCAAGAAAGTGATGCGACCCGCCCGAACTCGATCGGGCGCGCCACTTGCCAGTTGTGCGAGCGCCTCGTTCGCGACCTCGTCCCGCAGTTGCGCCCAACCCTCGGGGTCGCTCGGGAGCAAGTTGGCGAAGAGCGGCACCAAGCAGCGGCGCTCGAACGGCGAGATCGCACCGTGCGCCGGCGCGGTCGGAAACGCCGCGAGCGCGGCTGACTCAATCGCGGCTCGCAATCGTTCGCGAAAGCGCACGACGCCCCGCGACCCGTGGTCACCACGCTCGATTCGCGCCCAGAGCGGCATCGAAATGGCAATACCGAGTCGTTCCAACTCGAGTGCTCCCGCGGCGAGCCGAGCGCGCGCTTCTTCTCGCTCAGCGCGTTTGTCCGTCAGTTGGCGACCGAGTTCATCGGCCTCGTCTGCTGCAATGGCTTCCGGTGTGTCATCCGGCGCACGCCCCGCGGGAGGCGCCGCGCGTACCGCCAGCTCGCGCGCTTCGAGTCGCACGCCCTCAAAGCGCGTGATGAGCGATTCGATGTCGTCGAACCGGAGTTCGATGAGTTCGTCGAGTCGATGACTGAGCGCAAGGAGCGCATCGGCGCCGACCGGACGCAACAACATGTACCGCGCCAAGTCCGCGAGTTGCGGGGCGCCGATTTTCTCGCCGAGTTGCCGCACGGCCGCGGCGCGTCGATTGGGGTTCGCGCCGTCGAGAAAACTCACGATGCGATCGAGTTGCGCGGTGACGTCGTCTTGCGCGAGAAGCGGCGGCGTCGCGAGGGCGATCAGAATCGCGAGGCAATGAACGCGGAAGCTGGGCGTCATGAACTGTCGTTTCAGCGTTGTGTCGTGCACGGGTCGTCGAGCGCGTCCGAGTTTTTCGGGCGGGCGTTATTCTGGCACGCAATTCACTCGAGGACCACTGGCGC
>JBJXGE010000076.1:0-75499 GCA_046154185.1 Planctomycetota bacterium | reverse complement strand
ACTCAGTTCTCGGCTTCCCTGCGCGCATGGCGGTGACTCCTTCTTGGGGCGTTTGCCCCGTTTTGGTTTAGGCACCAATGAAGGTACTCACCGCCTGATTCTTTTCCACACTCTTTGACGCTACCTCATCTCAACAGCCTACACCCATCAGCTAAACGAACTTCGAACGTTTGTCGCACATCCCTGTCCTGTATCAATAAAACTATCTCGCACGCGAGCTAATGGTCTCAAAGAATTTCTTTTCAGATTCAGTGTCGGCCACGATGACCAACTGGGAGTCCTCCGTCAGAACCGATGTCGGCAACTGCCTCGCGTTGAACGCCCCGTCTTTTTCAATAGCGACAACATTACAGCCGGTCGTCTGGCGAAACCGGCACTGTTCCAGTGTGCGGCCAATCATCGCCCGCGGAACAGGGACGCGGAATACATCCAGACCCTCCGCCAGCAGAATGGAATTTCCTCCCTTCAGGATATTGAAGATGGTGTTCGCGCCACAACCTCCATAAGACATCACAAAATCGGCTCCAGCCCGATGCAGTGTCGAGACATTGCGATCCTGATTGGCTCGAGCAAGAATCTGAATATCCGGACGCAGACGACGGCAGTAGATCGCCAGATAGACATTGACGTCGTCGTCGTGAGTGGTAATGACAACCGATGAACACTTCATGATTCCTGCGCGTTCGAGCACCTCCAGTTCCGCCGCGTCACCCAGGACATAATGTTCCGGATCACGAATTCGCTCCGGATTGCGATCGACGATGCGGAAATCGGTCCCTCGCGCCAGGAGTTCCTTCCCCGTCGCCCGGCCGACTCGTCCCGCGCCCAAAATAACTGTGAAGGCTTCTCCTGCCTGAGAAATGCAGAACAAACTGTCGTATTCGTCCAGTTCCTCGCGAGTCCCCGCGAGCAGCAGGATGGTGCTCGATTCGATCACGGTATCCGGCCCGGCAATCGAAAAATGTCCGCGATTCCAGACGCCGATCACGCTGATACGAACAGAATCGGTGAGCCGAATCTCCCTGAGCGTTCGCCCCACCATCGGTGTTCCCGCCGCCGCGGCCTCGGCGATCAGCAGAGTTCCAAATTGCCCGACGACAAGGCTCTTCGCATTTCTTCCGAAGACTCGACGAGCGAACGACTGGCCGAGCATTTCGCCCAACTGCAGGACTTGGTTGCATCCGGCAAGGCCGAGAATATCGACCGACGCCTGAAACGAAGCGATCGAGACAATCGAAACAGTGGCTGAGATTTCTCGGACCGTGAACGCGATATTCGTATTTGTTGTGTCGCTTCGTGCCGCCACGACGAGTGCTGCTTTGTCGGCCCTCGCACGAACATACGTCGCCGGATCATCAATATCCCCCAGCATGACGGAGAAACCTTCGTCGAAAAGTCGCAGCGCTTCCGTCAGTTCGCTCACCAGTACCACGTACTGCCACTTCTCACGTTCCAGCATTCGAATCAGTGACCGTTCGACGGAACTGAGCCCTGTCAGAATGACGTGTCCCGAAGTTCGAGGCGACAGCTCCCTGGGGGCACGAGCCGCTGCTTGAGCTTCCAGCCACGGAACATAAAAAAACTGAATGAACATGAACGGCAACAGAATCAGGATGAACACCGATCCCGAAAGCAGCACAACCACTGAGAACAGTCGACCGATATCCGATTGAAACGTGATGTCGCCAAACCCCAGCGTCGACATCACCACAAGCACCCAGTAAACCCCCGACGCCCACGAATGGTCTTGTCCTTCGAATTCCATCAGCCAGTGAAAGATGACTGTGAAGACCAGGACCATGACGCTGAAGATGAGAACAAGCCGTCCGAGCGCAAGTAAGTTACGCCGCCGTGACGGATTCGCGAGAAAGCTCAAAACAAGGCCAGAAGACTTCATGCGAACGATCGTTTCAAAAGGAAATCAGCAAGGAGTTGGCAACTTCAGAAGAGGTCCTCATGGGGGCGAGGTCACGAGCCGGATCGCCAGCGATGTGCATCGGCAACACGGCAGAACGGCTGCTGCCGGTGCTGAACTGTTCGGTCATCGCCATCAAGCCGGAAGGAGACATCAACATCTTTTGACAGGACGGTGCGCGCCAACGATTCCTTCTCCGCAGCCGCCGATTGTCGTCACTCGCTGGTACAAGTCCAGAGCGATCAAGATCAAGGGCGGGACTGTGGGGCATGAACTGGTCGCACGGCTCCAACGACGCCACTAAAGGCGTTGCTCTCAATCTCAGTAACAGCCTTCGACGTGGCCGCGTGTCGCGATGCTGATACGCAAAAAAAACCGCGACCATGCCGAAGGGGCATGGTCGCGGCGAAACAGACGGAACGGTGTCACAACTTGGAGTCGATTACTTACAAACTGGCATGTGCCGCATCAAGCGCGTGCCGGAGTAGCCAAGCTTGGTCGCTGGCGTTTCGCATGGCGGGAAGCTTGGTGAGAGCGTTTGTCAGCTGCATGCGTGAGGAAGGGGCGAGCTCCATGGCGAGAAGGCTACTAGCGGCGACCTCGTAAATCGCCGCACACGCCTCGGCGTCTCCTTCGTTGAACAGCGGCGCGCCGCGAAGAATGGCCAGCTCGATCAAGCCTCGCGCCTTCGCCGCACCCACTTGTTTCTCCTCGCGCGGCAGGAGCACTGTGTCAATCACGTGTATCACGCCGTTCAACGCGTCAATGTCTGTCTTGACGATCACCGCTTCGTTCGCGCGCGGCTTTCCGTCGACTATGCGAACGCGAACAACGCCCTTGTCGAGTGTCGTGATTTTTTCAGCCGCCAGCGCATCCGCCGCGAAGGCGCGACCAGACGCCACGTGCAACTTCAGAATCGAGACGAGTAGATCGCGGCTCTCGGGTCGGAGCAAATTCTCAAGCGTGCCGGCTGGCAGTTTCTTGAATGCATCGTCTGTCGGCGCGAACACCGTGAACGGACCCGCACCCTGTAGAACCGTTGCGAGGTCGGCGGCCGTGAGAGCTGCGATCAGAGTATTGAAGACGCCAGCATCTTTCGCCGTGGCGACAATGCTTTTGTCGCTCGGCAGGATCACGGAATCAATGACATGGATGACGCCGTTCGTACATTGAATGTCGGCCTTGATCACCTTCGCGCCGTCGATGGTCAGTTCCCCGCTCTTAGCGACCAGGTCGATTTGCTGGCCATTCAGAGTTTTCGCGTTGAGGAGTTTCAGCGCCTTCTCGGCAGGCACGTTTCCCGCAACGACGTGGTAGGTCAGGATCGAGGCGAGTCGGCCCTTGTTCTCTGGTTTCAGCAGCTCACTCAACGTCTTTTCGGGAAGCTTAGCGAATGCTTCGTCGGTGGGCGCGAAGACAGTGAAGGGTCCGTCGCCCTTCAACGCTTCCACGAGTCCGGCCTTGCCGAGTGCGGTGGCCAGAGTCTTGAACGACCCGGCCTCAACGGCGGTATCGACGAGGTCTTTTTTGCCCGCAGCGCAATTGTCTCGGGCGGACGCGAGCGGCGCCCAGCACATTGCCAGGCTCAACAACAACAGGCCACATGTCGAAGCGATCACAGTTCGGCTCATGGGTCTCCTTTTCCGTTACAAAATTGGGAATGTTGCTCGTATCGCAACTTCGGTGTGATATTCGCCCGCAGCTCGAAACTGGATTCATCGACTGTTCGGGTAGGTCGCCCGGGCGCTCCGGTGATAGCGCCAATCGAGACATGCCGAAGCCGTAGCCACAGTTCCTGTGGGGTGTTCCGGAACGGCCGCTCGCAGCTGCGGCGCCGAAAACCGCGCACTCTCCCGTGAGTGACTACTTCGTCAGCCAACCATTTAGAAACCTCATGACGACGCTGATCGTGCCGCATAGGACGCAGCCCCACGTCATGTCGACCAATGTCATCCGGACCGTCCATTTTTCGAGAAGTGCGAAGTTTGACAGGTCGTACACGCCGTACAGCACCAGCCCGAATAACGCCCCCCAGCCGAACGCCGGCCAGCAACTACCGTTTTCGCCCAGGAGTGGCCGCACGAAAATAACGATGCCGCCGGGAATCAGCAGGTAGACCAGTATGGCCGCGCCCCAACGGGGAGCGATTGCCGTTCCGTGCCGGCGGGCCAACTCACCGAATTCCTGGCTGTAAAAATTCTTCATCAAGCCCAGCCAGAGCAAATCGAGGAGTAGGAAGAATGGCAACAAGATCACGAACAATTTCCAGCTTTGCATCTTGAATCCTCGGGTATTCACATCGAACTAAACGGCCGCACGAGTGGTCCGGAAAGGTGACATGCTTATTCGATGGAGTGCTAGGTTCGCCGACGCTGAGATCATGAGTTCATGCTCCAAATCGCAAAGTTCAGGATGCCAGCAAACGTTGTCCATGCCAGGTAAGGAACCATCAATAACGTCGCAGTGCGCGAATTGGCTTGAAATGCGAGGCAGGTGGCAACGATGGAAATCCACAGCGCGATCATCTCGGCAAAGGCGAGACCGGGGCGTTGCCAACCAAAGAAAAGAAACGACCACAGGACGTTCAGTGTGAGTTGGATTCCGAACCAAGTCATCGCCGTGCCACCGGCGCGCCAACCGTCTCGACGCCAGACCAGCCATGCCGCTACGGCCATCATCAGGTACAGCGTTGTCCAGACGGGACCGAACAGCCAGTCGGGGGGATTCCAACTCGGCTTGGCCAGCGTTTGATACCAACCGCCGACGGACTGAGATGTCGCCGCGGCTCCGAGTCCAGCAGCACCGAAACAAACCGCGATGAAGACAATCAACCACGCGACTTGTCGAAGGACGGTCGGTCGCTGGGTCGTCGCTTTGCTCTTAGAATTTCGAGCGGCAGCGGCGATGCCGCTCAACATGCCGCCGAACACGAATTCGTGCAGCGGGTAAATGCCGTACCAATACGCCAGGCCAGTCAGCCCGACAGGATCGAACTCCGCGGTTTGACGGATGCGCGAGCCGGTTGGCGTCGGCGTCACTTCGAATTCGAGCCATGCTCGACCGGGAAGCTTCATTTCGGCTGCGAGTCGCAGGCGGCGATTCGGTTCGAGTGATTCGACGCGCCAGCAATCGAGCGAGTCGCCGATCCGCAGTTCCACTGGATCGCGACGGCCGCGACGCAGGCCGACTCCACCGACGAGCAGGTCCAGCCAACCACGCACGCGCCACAACCAGTTGCCGTAATACCAACCAACCTGACCGCCGATCCGTTCAATCGGACGGAATGCCGAATCGACGGGCACGCTGACCTCAACTTCACGAGAATCGACGAGGCGCGTGCCGAATCGAACGCCTCCCCATCGCCGCTGTCGGCCAGACGAACTGAGTGCGTCAGACCAGCGAGTTGCAGCGAGTTCGCAGTCTTCGTTGACGAGTGCGCGCGCGATTGCCTCACTAAGTCGGCGCGGGCGTATCGAGAATGTCTCGAGTGCCCGACTGTTTGTGACAATCGTCGGATTGCGCAAGCTCTCAATCAGTTTGCGACCGACGCGGGCAAAGACTGGAGTCACCAGCCCCAACCACAGGCTCGACAGTCGGGGCGACAAGAAAGGCACCGAGATCAGCCAGCGCTTCAAGCCACGTTGCCGCGCGTACTCCCGCATGATGTCGCCGTAGGACACTTGATCCGGGCCGCCGATTTCAAAGACCTCACTAGGGCCCGGCGGCAAGCTCATCGCGGCCAATAGATAATCCAACAAGTCTTCGGTGGCGATGGGCTGCGCAGGCGTCGATACCCATTTTGGGCAGATCATCGCCGGTAGCCGCTGCACCAGCGAACGAATGAGTTCAAACGATAGACTGCCGGAGCCGATCACGATCGAAGCTCGAAACTCGATGACCTGCGCGCCGGATTCTCGCAGTATCTGTCCGACCTCCTGCCGGCTGCGCAAATGCTTGGAGAGTTGCTGCGATTTGTCGCCGAGCCCGCCGAGATAGATGATGCGACCAACTCCGCATTCGCGCGCAGCGTGGGCAAAGTTTCGGGCCGCTTGACGATCTTCGTCCTCAAAGTCCTTTCCGGTCCCCATCGAGTGAACGAGGTAGTAAGCCGTGTCGATGCCTTCGAGTGCCGTCCTTAACGACTCGAGTTGCAAAGCGTCCCCGGCGACGACTTCCGTCTTCGCAGAGACTCGTGACCGCAACATTTCAGGTCGTCGAGCCAAGCACCGAACAAACGCTTCGCGCTGTTCCAACAGCGGAATCAATCGCCCGCCAACGTAGCCCGTGCCTCCGGTTACCAAGACTCGCGACGGACTTGACCTCGGCTGAACTTTCGTAGCGCTTGTCATTTCTCAACTCACTCAAAATGAAAACACCTGAGCCGACATTGGCTCAGGTGTTCTCGCGGAGTCGGCTGGGAACTGCGAACAATCCCAGCCGAGGGCAACGAACTCGTTCTCGGTTACGGACGACCAGCGGGTGGAGCCAAGGAGTCGGTCACTCGCCCAGATGTCAGACAGACGTGAATCACCCGTCGCGGCTCCGCCTAGAAGGTCTGCGACATTTTCATCGGTGCGGGCGGCATCAGCACGCTGTCGATCACATGAATCACACCGTTTGAAGCATCAATATCGGCGGACACCAGACTCGCTCCATTGATCTTCGCCGCGCCGTTCATCATCGTTGCGGTCAACATCCCACCTTGAACCGTTTTCAATTCTTTCTTGCTCAACACGTCACTCGAGAAAACGCGGCCCGGCGCGACGTGGAACTTGAGAATCTCAGCCAGCTGCTGCTTATTCTCGGGTTTGAGGAGATTCTCAACCGTCCCGGCCGGGAGCTTCGCGAACGCCTCATCCGTGGGAGCAAACAAAGTCAGCGGCTTGTCACCCGACAGCACATCGACCAACCCAGCCGCCTTCGCCGCAGCCAACAGTGTTTTGAAAATCCCAGCTTTATCGGCCGTTGACGGGATGTTCATCGAGGACGGGAGGACCACTTGGTCTATGACGTGAATGATCCCGTTCGAGCACTGAATGTCAGCTTTGACAACGGTGGACTGATCGATTCCGACTTGATCATTCTTGACTTTGATGTCCACGCGCTGACCGTTCACGGTCGCCGCTGCGTTCAGCTTAACAACTTGGGCAGCAGTTACTTGACCCGTGACGACGTGATACGTCAAGACCGCCACGAGTTGGGCCTTGTTCTCCGGTTTCAACAAGTTCTCGACCGTCCCCGCCGGCAACTTCGCGAAGGCTTCGTCCGTCGGAGCAAAGACCGTGAACGGACCCTTGCCTTGCAACGTCTCGATCAGTCCGCCCGCCTTAAGGGCCGCAGCCAACGTCTTGAAGGAACCGGCCTCGACTGCAGTCGTCACGATGTCTTTTTCGGCGGCAGTCGCAGTCAACACCGCTCCCTGCCCAACAATCACCGCGGCGACGGCCGCAACTCTCAAGAAAGCCTTCGAGCTCAACATGACGCGTCTTCTCTTCCTGTGGATGTTGATTCCCGAGCAAGCATCGAGACACGACGCACTCGCCCAAGAATCGTTCAAAAAGTCAACTTACAAGACTCGGAGTCTGGTGACTGAAAAGCCACCGAAAGGGAAAGTTGGCGACTCCGATCCAACTTCCGGCTAGGTATTCGAAGGTTGACTGAAAGCGGATTCAGCGGGCGAGATTTTCGCGCGGTAGTGCCGGTCCTATTTCCGCCTGCCGGGATTGATCAGGCCGAGAGCGGTCTCATTCCCCAAGACGATAGTCGCGCGAGACGATCGTTGCAGGCGAGAGTGCGATTGTTTCCAGCTCGATCGGTCTCGCGCCGCCGCTTGGCCTCAGCGTGACGCGATAATCTCCGGCCGGGAGTTCGCTCAAGGCAAAACGTCCGCTCATTCCGATCGCGGTTTGCGTCGTGAATGCGCCGCTCACTTCTTCGACGGAAACTTGGCCCGCGCCCGGCCGCCCGCGAACGTCGCGCACCGTGCCGGTGAGACCCGCCGCGCGACTGAGTTGCCATTCGCGAGCACCCTCACCGGGCACCATCTCCACGACGAGCCGCGCATAATCGCGATGCGTCAACGCTAAGCGATAACGGTCGGCGGCGAGTCCGCGTGCGACGAAGTATCCGGCGTGGTCGCTTACGACGCGGTGCAAATCGGGCGCGCCGCCGTCGTCGATGGAGCTGAGTTGGACGGCGACGCGGGCGAGACCCTCGCCGTCAGCGTCGACTACGCGACCGCGAATCACGCTGCCGGGATCGAGCGCAAAATTGCGCTCGACGGATGACTCGAGTTCGAGTGTCCATTGTTGCGCTGGATAATTCGGCGACGAGACGACGATCGTCCATTCTCCGGGCGCAAGCCCGGGCAAAATGAAAGCGCCGTCTGCCGCGACCTGGGTTCGGCCGCCCTCAACGTCGGCAGCGACGCGAGCGCCAGGCGCGGCGCAGATGTCGGCGCCCGCGATCGGCTCGCCAGTCTCGGCATCGATGACACGGCCGCGGACTTCGAGCCCTGCCATTAGCACGATTTCCCAGCGCTCGGCGCTCCAACCGACCGTGCGCGTCCACGTCGCGAAGCCCGGTTTGTGAATCTGCACAGTGACGGACGCGTTTCCCATTTCGCTGATCGTGAAAGTGCCGTCGGCCGCGCTCGTATCGACCTTGCGAGCGTCGGCGCGCGCGGAGCGGACATAGATGTCCGCACCGGCAACCGGAACGCCGTTCTTGTCGATCACACACCCTAATTGGGTTCGTGCTGGCTGGAGCGCGATACGGACGGGATCAAGCGTTCGTCCGTGAAGACTCACGGGCACTCGACTGGACTCGAAACCGGCGGCCGCTACGACGAGCTCGTAGCGGGCCGGCGCGAGTCCGTCGATCGCGAACGCGCCGATTTCGTCGCTCACTGTCTCGCTCGGCCACTCGGCGCCGCGGATGCGCGCTGCAACGGCGTCGAGTCGGATCGATGCGGCCGGAATCGGAGCACCATTCGCAACTGAAACAACGCTGCCGTCGAGGCGGATGGACGGGCGCAGCTCGAAGTCGACCTCGCCAACCGAGTCACTGAGGTCCACAACGGTTTTGGTCTCGATCGCATGGCCGGGGTGCATGACCGTCACGGTCCAGTCGGCGTCCGGCTTTGGGAGCGCGGCGGAGTAGAAGCCGGCCGTGTCGGTGACGAGGACGATCAGTGGCTCTTGCGCACGAGCGGCTCCAAGCTCGCGCACGTAGACTTCGACGCCGGCGATCGGGTTCTTATCATGATCGCTCACCGAGCCGGAGATGGATAAACGCGCGTCATTGGCCTTGCGAGCGGGGTCAACATCCGCGACCGCGTGCTCAACCTTAGCACTCCGCTCGCGGCCGAATTCGGCCTCGACATCGAGAGCCAGGGTCGAGTGCATCGAGTGATCCACACCGAGGCTCGGCGATTCGTTCCGTTCCGAAAAGGTCATCGCCGCGGTACGCTGCCGACTCTGTTCATCATCCCTTGTCTCCGGGAGCGACTTCGTTCGAGTTCCAGCGTCTGCGGTCACCTCGACCGCGAGGCGACTCGTTGTACTCTCCACCGCGCTCGAACTCACCGAACGCATCGTCACGAAGAACACAGCCGCCGCGATCGCGAAGGCGAGAGCGAGTTGTTTTTGCATGGCACAGAACCTTCAGTACGGTGGTCAAGAGTCAAGTGGCACACGAACAGAAGGGGAAGACGCGTGCAAACCGAACAAAACCCATCTCGAGCGAGTTGCGCTTGATCTGGGTCTTGTTCTTCTTTGACGGGGGCTGACTCCCAGCCTCCTCGGCTTCGCGGCACGGACGCGAAGCTCTCACCCCCACCGAGGGGCTCGCCTACCGCTCGTTGCTCCGTTGGGTAAGTCCTTGTGAAGCATCGCCTTACATATTCCAGCTTCCTGGGCCTCGTTTTGCGCGGGTGACAGAAATGTTGTTCGGTTGCCCCCTTGAGTCGTCCATGTCGCCCCCTGCCTAACTACTTCGTCGGCCGCGATTTTCGTGGCTCGGAAAAATTCTTGTTCGGTCGCGCCGGGTCTTCCCCTTCCAGTTCCAGATCGATCGCAGTGATCGAACCAAAACAAAAACTCGAAGCGAGAGGATCCCGTCATGTTTCGCAGCTCGAACCCGTCAGTTTCGAACCGTTCGCAAGGCAGTGTGTGGAGTCTCGGCAATTCAGTTTCTGAGAAAGGCAAGTGTTCCATGAGTTTGTCCAAACGCGGTTCGCGGTTGGGTGTCGTTTGTGCCCTTGTGATCCTGACCGGTTGCGGCGGCGGCGGTGGTGGCGGCAAAAAGGCTGCGCCACCGCTCCAACCGAGCGTCGTCATGACCGGTTCGTGGCAGATTCATTCGACGGTGGTCGCCGCAAGCGGCTGCTCCGGCGAAGCGGTCGGCGATCAGCACACTTCGACCTTCCACATGTCGCAGGACGGCGTCAATGTCACGGCGTTTAGCGAGGCAGACGGCGACTGGCTTACGCTTGGCACGATGAACGGTTTGATTTTGCAGGTCGCGATATCTTCGACTGCCGACGGCTCGACCACCGGATCTTTAGCGATCGACGGCTCCGGAGACATGTTCAGTGGTCGCATTGTGCACGTGAAGCCTGACGGCTGTCGCAAGACCGAGGATGTTTTCGGAATCAGATTGCCGAGCGTCGTCATGACCGGTTCGTGGCAGATTGAATCGACCGTGGTCGCCGCGAGCGGCTGCTCCGGCACTGCGGTCGGCTATCAAGAGACCTCGACCTTCTCCATGTCGCAGGACGGCATCAATGTCACGATTTTTAGCGAGAGCGATGGCGAGTGGCTTACGCTTGGGACGATTCAAGGTTTGCTTTTGGAGGTCGCGCTGTCGTCGCCTGTCGACGGCTCAATCACTGGATTTCTCACGATCGACGGTTCCGGAGACATGTTTAGTGGTCGCATCGTGCAAGTGAAGCCTGACGGCTGTCGCACGACCGAGGATATTTTCGGCATCAGAACGACCTCCGAGCCCCCGGCTCCGACGGTGTTACCCGCTTGCGCGGTCGCCGAGGTATCGGTGGGCGCGTACGCCGCGTCGGGCAGCACGGTCGGCGAGGTCGACGAGTTCACCTTGCCTTGCTCGTATTCGGTGCTGACCGGCCCCGATATCGGTTACTTGTTCACGGCGCCGGCCACTGGCTACTACGTGTTCGACACGGTCGGATCGGGCTTCGACACGCAGATCGCAGTGCTCACTGCGGATTGTCAAACGGTGCTCGCGTGCAACGAGGACATAAGCTTCACCTTGTTTCAGTCCGCCACCGAAGCCTTTCTCGAAGCCGGGGCGCAAGTGATCGTGGTGATCGACGGTTTCGGAGGGCAAGCGGGCGACTACGTGTTGAATATCGCTGCCCAGTAGGGATGTTGGAGTGCGGCAGTTGGTGTCGAACTCGCTGTCGCGGCAAGATCGACCGTCGCGCTCACGAACAGCTTTCGGTTGCGGAGCGGGCCGCGTCAGAACTCGCCCAGTTATCGAGCCCCAGATCAGCGCACGCGCTGATCCGGGGCTCGCTTTTTTTTGGAGACGCTCGCTCGTAATCCTGAGTTCTCGAGTTTTCGCCGAGCCTCTTCCGGGAACGCAGACTCTTAGAAGTAGCGGCAAAGATGGCTCAGGAACCGGGCGGTACGACTGCTATCGATCGAGTTCGAAGCGGGTGTTACTGTCCTTGACCAGTTCAAGTCGGCTGGGCTTCGGAGGGGAAAACAACATGAACGATCTCACGTCGGGACTCTATTTCATCGCGGGCGGCACGGGCGGCATCGGCTCGGAAGTCGTTCGGCGTCTGCGTGCCCAAGGCGCGGAGGTTGTGTTAGCGGCGCGCGACGAAACGCGTCTGCAAGAACGCGGCAACGAGCTGGCAGCGCGCGCCGTGCCAATGGACGCCACCCATCCGGAATCTGTGGCCGGTGCGTTTGACATGGCTCTGGGTGAGAGTCGTACTCTTCTCGGCGTCGTTAACTGCATCGGCACGATTATCCTGAAACCCGCCCATCTCACCTCGGACGAAGAATGGCGGACGACCGTGGACACGAACCTGACCAGTTCGTTCCTGCTCCTGCGCGAAGCGGCGCGGCGAATGATGAGGTCGGGAGGCGGCTCAATAGTCTTCTGTTCCACCGTGGCCGCGCAGCGCGGTTTGTTCAATCACGACGTGATTGCCGCGGCCAAGGCCGGTGTCGAGGGCTTGACACGCGCCGCTGCTGCCAGCTACGCCCGCTACCAGATTCGCGTGAACTGTGTCGCACCGGGACTGGTGCAGACGCCATTGAGCCAGTTTCTCACGGCGAACGAGGCCGCGCGCAAGGCTTCCGTGGCGATGCATCCACTCGGGCGTTTGGGTGAGCCGGGCGACATCGCGTCGGCCATCTGCTGGCTCCTCTCGCCTGAACAGAAGTGGGTTACCGGGCAGGTGCTGCACGTGGACGGCGGTATGTCCACCGTGCAGGCGCGCTAGCCAACCCCGACGCGCTTCGAATGCGCGGAGAAATGCACAGGATTAATCGGGGGCTCGGCCGAGGTCTGTAGCGATATTGGCTGCAATTGCAAACCGCGGGCCCACGTCGGGCGACACATTTTGAATCCGATTGCTATCCGCTTGGCGAACTCAATCACGAAAGCTCGCTCTCGACTTCGCACAGGCGCAGTCATCAGTGTCTCGGCATGAGTGACGAGCCCGTGTCGAAAAACCGGAAACTGGAGGTTAGCGCCATGAAAATCCGATCGGCAAAATTGTTGATCCTCTTTGCCGCTGGAATCTCGTTTGCCTTCTCGGTCTACCTTTGGTTTAGCGGACAGCGGGACGAGGGCGTGTTCGTCGGTATTTGGGTGCCCTCGATTCTCTCGCTCGGTGCGCTCGTGCTGTCCGGTCGAAGGGTTGGCAATCCATGAGCACAGCAATCATTTTCGGAGTCGGTGTCTTCGTGGTTGCGATCACCTCGATGGCAATTCTCAGTGTGGGTCTCGGCGAGGCTGCCGACCCGCACCACAGCCGATCGGAAGACCTAACAGCGTGGGAGCGTGCTCTGGTGCGTCGAGAATCCACGGTTGATTCCTCCGCTGGCGATAAAGAATAAGGAATAAGGATGAAGGCACGAGCTCTACTTGGGCTCGAGCCTGAGAATCCATCAATTCGCGAGTAGGGATGCTGCAGTGCGACAGTAGCCTCAACACGACCAGCCATCGAGCCCCAGATCGGCGCAAGCGCTCGATCTGGGGCTCGCCTGCTTTGACGAGACATTCGCTGAGCAATGGCGTCCGCATGCTAAGTTTCCGGCGTTACGGCCTGGCGCATCTACGGCTTGCTGGACGCTTCCTGTTGTTGAACAATCCAATGCAATGAGTTCGAGCTACGAGACCCTTTGGCACGTCACGGCGTTGTCGAACTTCGTACGCGGATACGACAAGTATGCTCGTACGTACTCGAAGGCGGGTGTGCCGGAGAGCACGTTTCCCGACCGGTTCTTTCTATTGCGTGCCGACGAGTTGGACATCGGCATTCGCAAGGCCGCCGCGCTGCTGGAAAAACTCGCGCTCCCGGGAAACCGGCTCGTCGCGCTGCGCACGAGAGTTTTGTCGAGCGCGCTGCGGCTAAACACGCGAACCGGGCTCGGCCGCTACGTCGAGTCGCCGACTATTCCACTCGATGGCGTGGCTTTCATCGAAGGGGATGCGCCCGGCGGACGGCTCGTCTCGGTCGCGGTGGAGGAAGCGTGCGCGCACTCGCTGCGGTTGCTGCAGCCGGTGTTGCGTGATTACGCGCACCTGCAACCGCGCACATTTTCCGTGCTGCCGATCGCGCTCGGGTGCCAGGCATCCTGTCCCTTTTGTTTTTCCGACGCGTCGGCTTCCGCCGAACAGGAGCAAGCGGAACTCGACCTCACACAGGTTGCGCGGCTCGCGGCGGTGGCTCGCGCTCGCGGGGCGGAACGATTCGTCATAACGGGCGGCGGCGAACCGGGACTGGTGCGGCAGCAGCGGCTCTGCGAGTTGATCGCGGTTGGCAAGGCGGAGCTGAGTAAAGCCGTGCTCATCACCAACGGCCATCACCTCGCTCGACGTGAAAGCGACCCACGAGCGGCGGCGTTGGCGGCTTACGCGTCCGCCGGTCTCGGCGTCCTCGCGGTGTCGCGGCATCATCACGACGACGACACGAGCGGACGACTGATGAACCTGCGGACCGACGTAGCAGCCATCGCAACAACGTGGAACGTAGGACGTGCGCTTTGGCCGGGTCTGCGGCTGCGCTTTACTTGTGTACTGCAACGCGGCGGAGTGGACAGCCTGTCAATCTTGGAATCCTACGTGGATTGGGCGACGGCGCTCGGCGTGCCGGAACTCTGCTTCAAGGAACTCTACGTCAGCACGAGCGTCGAATCCGTTTATCACCGGCACGCCGCAAATGAATGGAGCCACGCGCATCAAGTGCCGCTCGCGCTCGTGCTGGAATTCGCCGCCACGCACGGCTTCGTGGAAGAAGCGCGTCTACCATGGGGCTCACCGGTGTTTCGCGGCGAATGGCGAGGCCGACCCCTCCGTATCGCCGCCTACACGGAGCCGAGCCTTTTCTGGGAACGCGCTCGCGGCATCGCGCGAAGCTGGAACTTGATGGCGGACGGCCGTTGCCTTGCGTCGCTCGAAGACCGAGCGAGTGAAGTGAACGTGACCAACACCTCATGAACTTCGCGGACTTTCAGCAATTGCGGGCGCAGATGCAGCACGAACGGAAAGATGTGCTGGATTGCGCGGAGACGAACCTGTACCGCGCGCTGACTCGGCACATTCCACCCGCAACTCATACCGCTGAACACACGGTGCATCGCTGCGACTTGGCCGCGCGGTGGGCGAAGTTGTTCGACTTCCCGCCGGAGACCGCACGCCGTGCGCTCGTCTCGTGCGGTGTGCGCCACAGTCTCGCTGTTTTGTTCCAATACTACGCCGCGAAGGGCGCGAGACTGTGGCTGCCGGAAGACAACTATCCTGTCTATGGTGAACTGGCGAGTGCCGCCGGCTTGGCGCCGCGGACATTTCCGACGCTGCCGGCGCCGCGTTGGCCCGCCGCCGATTGTGATACCGAGACCGCGCCGGAGCTGCTCGTCGTCACGAATCCGCTCAAACCACTCGGGCGCTGGCTCGATTCGGCGGATGTCAGCGCGCTCACTGCTTGGCTCGCCGCCAGTTCTCGACGTCGTCTGTTACTCGATGCGGTCTATACGTTCGAAACACGGTTCCACGGTTCGACTCTGAATCTGCTGCGGACGGGCCAAACGCTGCTGCTGCACTCGCTGACCAAAGGCTGGCTGTCGCCGCGACTCTTCGGTGTCACGTTGGTGCCGATAACGGATGTCCTTGCATTGACGCCGTTATTTCGTCATCAGCCACCACCCCAAGCGAACCTCATTCGCGCCCACGAACTTCTCGCGTCGCACTTTGACTTGCCCGCTACGGTTGCGCGCGAACTCGACTCTGCTCAAAACCGCCTCTGCGCGGCATTGCCGCTGGAATTACCAAGGCCGACGGCGAGTGCGACTCCCCGCTACCTTTTCCCCATCGCAGCGCGATGGTCGGATCTAGTCGCCGAGTTCGGCGTGCTCGGTCTCCCCGCCAGCGTATTCGGTTCCGCACGCAAAAATATCACCATCCTCGGCAGTCTGAATTTCACTCTATGAAGCTGGCGGCGTACTTCCTTTTTCTGAGTAAAGGCGGCCGCGTTGCGAGGAACCGCAGGCCGGCGTGAGGACGCGAAGCTTCGGCAAGGCACTCTTTCGTTCTCCACGCCGCAAGATAGGATCCGGCATGTGCCTCACGGGGGAGAAGGAGGAAACCAATGCAACGATTTGGTCGTCGGCTGGTCGTCATACTCTCATTCTCATTGATCATCACTCCCATTCCCCTTGCCGCGCAGGGCTATGCTCTCGATCCAGACCGTGTCTTAACGGTGACCGACGCCGTGGCAGCGACGGGCGGAACCGCCACCGTCCAAGTTCACTTCGACCACCTACAGAGCGGGGCTTTTTGCCACGACAGCACATCTGCTTGGCATATCGCGGTGTCGCACGATGCGGCGGTGGCTCAAGTCGTCTCGGTCGTGTTGGGATCGGCTGTCTTCGAGATGCTGGTGGGGAATGAGCCGGACTACGCGTCGATCAACATTGAAAACGAGGGGTGGGAAGCGTCTCTCATCACTTCGCTCTCCGCCACCGGACCGTGGCTTCAGTTCGGGCTGGACCTCGAGCTCTATCGTGCGACGTACCTCGGGCTGGCGACGGGAGCCACGCTCCTCGAACCGTGCGCATGCACGGATTGGACGCTGTTGATCCTGTTCTTCGGCACCAACTGCTCGGACTCGGAATACACTCCCAGCCTCGAGCCGGGGACACTGATCATCGTCGCGCCATCCGATTTTTTGCGTGGCGATGCGAACTCGGATGGCGGGCTCGACCTGTTCGATCCGATCCTGCTGCTCAACTGGTACTTCGGCACAACCGTCCAGCTATTCTGCGATGACGCCGCCGACGTCAATGACAACGGGATCCTCGAGGGCATTGCCGATCCCATATATCTACTGACGTATTTGTTCGCCGGCGGCGCTGCCCCGCCCCGCCCGCTTTCGAGTTGCGGACCCGACCCGAGGCCCGATGACCTCGTTTGCTCGGTGTACGATTGCCCATGAGCGCGGCGCAGTCATCCGCAGCGCAATGAGATCACTTTTTCCCATCGCGGCGCGATGATCGGATCTACTCGCCGAGTTCAACTTGCTGGGTTTCCCCGCCAGCGCCTTCGGTTCCACGCGCGAAAATATCACCATCCTCGGCAGTCTAGATTTCACTCTATGACTCTGGCGGAGTGCCTTCTTGTTCTCAGTCGGCTGCGGCGCCGACTCGTTCTGCTATTCGTTGGAATCGCTTTCCTTCCGCTCAGTTAATGATTTACGGATTTCTTTGCGCCCGTTCCAGCCGGACGTCGCTTGCAGTTCGACGGTCGCGGCTTTTAGCCGCGCTCCGCGACGGAAAGGAGCGATCGCGCGGGGAGTTTGATTGCAGGCGTGCGGAAGCGTCGAGACACACCACTTCGAGCTGGTGACCCAACGCGCCACGGCGAATAAGGGACTGAACTCTGCCGAGTGACGCACCGGCAACAATTCCAGAACGGGAGTCGAGCTCATGCTCCCGAAGAAAGGTGCTTACCATGAAATCTTTGTGTTTACCGCCGTGCGGACGGCGATCAGAAAATCCCATCGGACACGGGCGGATCCATCGCTTGCTCGACGCGCGCTTCACACTGCTGTGTTGCGCGTTGGGTTTGTTGTTGTCTTTCACAGTGCCGGCCGCAGCTCAGTTGGCGTGTATCCCGCCGGCCAACGTCACGTGTACAGCCGACGCCGTCGGCAACGTGACGCTCACATGGACGAACTCACAAATCTACGATCAGATCGACATCGTGTGCGGCGTGCTGATCGCACAGCTCCCCGGAACCGCGACCAGCTTTACTTTTTTCCCCTCGCCGGCGCTCCCGCAGCTCTGCTGCCAAGTGGTCGGCGTGCTCAACATCCCCGGCGCGCCGCCGATCTACTGTCCGTCCGCGGACTGCTGCATCGGGTGCCTCCCGCCGTTGGATGTGAGGTGCTTCTATGACGCGGCGACGGGAACGGTGTTCTTGAGCTGGTACAACCCGCAGGTGTATGCGGCCATCGAGATCGAGTGCAACGGCACGGTCGTCAGCATCCTGAGTGGGACCACCACCACTGTCACGCTTCCGGCGCCGCCACCGGCGACGCAGTTCTGCTGTCGTGTCATTGGAGTGATCTTCAACACCGACGGAACGGTCACGCGTTGCCCGTCGGCCTTGTGCTGCACGGATTGCCTCCCGCCGGTGAACGTCACTTGCTTCTACGATCCGCTCGTTGGCGGCTTCGTCCTCAACTGGACGAACGGCCAACCGTATTTCGGAATCGAGATCGAATGCGGCGGTGTCGTCGTCGCCTTTTTGCCGGGCACGGCCACGAGCTACGTGAGTTCGATTCTCCCGGGCGAACAAGTCTGCTGTCGCGTCGTCGGCCTCGTGTCGACGACTCCTGGCACTCCGCCGGAGCGTTGCCCGTCGGAAGAATGTTGCAGCGGCTGCCAGCCGCCGATCAATTTGACCTGCACTCTGCTGATCCCGGGCGGCAATATCTTGCTGTCTTGGACGAATGCCCAGCCCTATCTCAGCATCAATGTCTACTGCAACGGCTCGCTCGTCACGACGTTGCCGGGCACAGCGACGTCCTATGTGTTGACCGGTGTCGTTTCCGGCACACAGATCTGCTGCCAGGTGGCGGGGGTTGTCGCGGATGCGGTCGGCCTTGTGGTGGAATGTCCGTCCGCCGAATGCTGCCTCGGCTGCGCACCGCCCTTCAATCTGCAATGTGAACCCGGTCCGATTCTGGGGAGCGTGCTGCTCACGTGGATCAACGGCCAGAGTTACAGTCAGATCAAGATTCTTTGCAACAGCACGCTCATCGCGACGCTCGGCGGGACGGCCACGAGCTACTTGCACGTCGGCGCGCCGGCCGGAACTACAGTTTGTTACCAAATCGTGGGAATCCTTGCCGGGGACCCGACGGTCCCGCCAACGGAGTGCCCATCGCAGGAATGCTGCATCACGACCGAGATCGAATTCCCGTGCCCGCAGCGCGACCTCGTCGTGCTGCTCAACACGGGCTGGGATCAGTACGCGGGCGTGATCACCCCCAACAATCCGGATGACGAGTGGTTCGTCACCGGTGATCGCGACCCATCAGGAAATGGCGCGGTGCCGCCGTTCCTAGGTTCGGCCGAACCGATTGCCGCCGAAGTGCAGGCGAAGCACCCGGCGTGGGACGGTCCGCTCGTGGGTCCGGGATCCACCGGCAGCGCGTGGATCTATCACTCGATCAATACCGCGAACGGCTTTTTCGACTACCAATTTTGCTTCTGCTTGCGCGAAGGATTCTCGAATGCCCAGTTGTCGCTCGACATGTTGTCGGATGACCGCGCCAAAGTGTACTTGAACGGGTTCTTAATTCTCACGACGGTGCCGAGCTTCGCTTTCCAGTTGCCACCGGACTCGGTGGTCGTCACGAACCAGAGCTACTTCCACGCGGGTGAGAACTGCATCAAGGTCGTGGTCGAGAACACGCATGGCGTCGTCACCGGATTCAACTTGGTGGGTGAAGTAACGGCGACCAACGCCGAGTGCTGTTGCGTTTCGCCGCCCTTCGACATGGTCGGTTGGTGGCCACTCGACACCGACACTTCGCTGCCCACAGCGGAGGACATCGCGTGGGGGAACCATGGTCAGGTGGCGCAGACGACGTACCAGAGCGGCTTGGTCGCCGAGTCGCTTTTCTACGGCGGCACGAACTTAGTGACCGTCGCCGATCATCCGAAACTCGACTTCGGGATACCCACGGGACCAACCGTCGGCGACTTCTCCATCGACGCGTGGGTGCGTCTCACCGACAACATTCCGGGCGAGCACTCGATCGTGTCGAAACTCGACACGAATGGCACCGGCCCCGGGTATGCGTTGTTCGTGGACGGGAGCGGCTACTTGTCGTTCCTGATCCAAGACACATCGATCGGCAACATCTTCACCCCCACGAACCTCGCCGCCAACGTCAACGATGGTAACTGGCATCACGTGGCGGTGAGCTACGATCGCGATCGGTCGCTGAATGGCGTACGAATGTACGTCGATGGCAATCGCGTCGACCCCGACACATTCTCGGGCTTCGGCTACGGCAACCTGAGTAACGCCCAACCGCTTTACATCGGCGCGGGCACATTCCCGGTCTTCAACTACTTCGAAGGCAACATCGACGAAGTCGAGATTTTCGACCGCGTGCTGCTCGCCGGCGAAGTGCGCGAACTGTATGAAGCCGGAGCGTATGGCAAGTGCAAAGAGCGCTGCCATGTGCCCTGGGATAAACAAATCGGGAGTAGCGGCACGGTAAACGTGACTGCGATGGTCTGCAACGATGGTCTCATCGCGCAGACGTACAACATCACTTCGACGTCGTTGTCACCGGGGCCGGGATGCTCGCTCGGTGGTCCCATCAGCATCACGCATCCGGCGACGGTGACGGTGCCGGCCGGCACGTGTGTGAACGTGCCGATCACGCTGGCGGCGCCGATTGGACCCGGAATCTCGTGCTTTCGCATCTGTTTCGAGAATCAGTCGACGGGCCACATGTTCTGTTGCAACGGCTCACTCGCAGTGGGACCGCCGATCATCATCGTCTGGCCGAATGATCCGGTCGGGGTCGGCGTCGGAACTGGAGTCATGCTGACGGGTGACGTCACGAATCCGTCGACCGACTCGGTGACCGTGGAATTCCGCCTCTTTGCGACGACGATGAACGACCTCTACCAGGCGGTCTCGCTCAACGGGCTACCACCTGGCGAGCCGGTCTTTGGTACGCTGCAGATCGCGGGCGGCAGTACCGTGGGGCTGAACGTTGATGTTTTCGCCGAAGATCACGACGCATTCCGGATGTACGACCTCGTGCTCGAGGCGGATCTCGATGGTGACGGGGTGCCGGAAACGGCCTCCTCCGTGATCATCGAGACTTCCGTCGAGCCGCCGGTCGCAACACCCGAACTTCGTCGCGCGGACTGCAATCACGATGCGAACCTGAACATTGGTGATCCGGTCTACACGTTGGCGTATCTGTTCTCGGGCGGGACGCTGCCACCGTGCGAGGACAGTTGCGACAGCAACGACGATGGCCAGATCAACATCGGCGACCCGGTCTTCACGCTCACGTACTTGTTCTCCGCCGGTCCGGCTCCGCCCGCGCCATTCCCGACGTGCGGCCCGGATCCGACGACGGATGCGCTCGGATGTGTAGCGCCGTGTAACTAGCTCTTTAAGCGCTGCGCGGGAAAGCGCGTTCAGGGCGCTCATCCGCGAAAGCGGTCAATAATACGTGAAAGGAAATTGCTGCGAGCCGAGCGGGTTCCGAACGGAGCCTGCTCGGCTCACGTTAGTCTTGCTGGCGGCGCGCAAGATGTCGCGCGCGCGTCTCATAAACGACTCGGCCTCCGATCGCCGGCCATCAACCCGGCTCTTCGAGGCCTCTGCGAGTATTTCTTGCTGACGAAGAGTTCGACCCCCGGCGGTTTCGCTCACTCGTCTTTCAACCGCGCCCAACCGCCGCGGTCACGCGCGCACTCTCCGCTTCCGCCGTCGACGCATACCCGAGGCTCGCTTCGAGCCAGCGCTCGACGGTGGCGCGGTCCATGCCTTTGCGGCGCGCGTAGTCGGTGATTTGGTCTTGGCCGATTTTGCCGATGCCGAAGTAGATCGCGGCGGGGTGGCCGAAGTAGAAACCGGAGACCGATGCGGCGGGCAGCATCGCGAAGCTCTCGGTGAGCGTGATGCCGACGTTTTTCTCGACTTCAAGCATGTCAAACAGCGTGCGCTTCTCGGTGTGGTCCGGACACGCGGGATAGCCCGGCGCCGGCCGGATGCCGCGGTATTTTTCTTCGAGCAAGCCTTCGCTATCGAGGCGCTCGCCGACGGCGTAGCCCCAATATTCTTTTCGCACGCGCTCGTGCAAGCGCTCGGCGAACGCTTCGGCGAGTCGGTCGCACAGCGCCTTTGCCAAGATCGAGTTGTAATCATCGTGCTCGCGCTCGAACTTCGCTGCTAAGCGATCGAGGCCGACGCCGGCCGTGACCGCGAAGGCGCCGAAGTAATCGATCACGCCGCTCTCGCGCGGCGCGACAAAGTCCGCGAGCGCGTAGTTCGGATTGTCGTTGCTCTTCGCCATCTGTTGGCGCAGCGTGCGCACCACGCACTTGAGCTCGCGCCGCGACTCGTCGGTGTACACCTCGATATCGTCGCCGACGCTGTTGGCGGGGAAGATCCCCATCACGCCTTGCGCGAGTACGAGCCGCTCATGACTAAAATGCTTGAGGAGCGTTTGCGCATCGCGGAACACGCTTCGCGCCGCCGCGCCGTACTTCTCGTTCGTCAAGATCCCCGGGTAACGCCCGCGCAATTCCCACGCATGAAAGAACGGCGTCCAGTCGATGTAGCGGCTCAGTTCTTCGATCGAGTAATCGTGCAGCACCTGCACGCCGAGTTGGCGCGGCCGGAGCGGCGGCGTGAGCTGCCAATCGGTCTTGAGTCTATTCGTGCGCGCCGCCGCGATCGAAAGCTGCTGCGCCGTGTCGCGCGTGCCTTGCCGCTGCGCACGCACTTGCGCGTACTCCGCTTTTACGGCGGCCGCATACAGCGCGCGCTGATCGACGCTCATGAGACTCGTCATAACGCCGACCGCGCGCGACGCATCGGTGACGTGCACGACGGCGCCCCGATAGTGCGGCTCGATTTTGACGGCGGTGTGGACGCGCGAAGTCGTCGCGCCGCCGATGAGAAGCGGCAGCTCAAAACCCTCGCGCTGCATCTCGCGCGCGACATGGCACATCTCATCGAGCGACGGCGTGATGAGACCGCTCAGTCCGATGATGTCGGCGCGCTCGCGCCGCGCCGTCTCGAGGATCTTCGCGCATGGCACCATGACGCCGAGGTCGATCACCTGGTAGTTGTTGCACTGAAGCACGACGCCGACGATGTTCTTACCGATGTCGTGGACGTCGCCTTTGACGGTCGCAAGCACGATCTTGCCTTTGGTCGCGGCTTCGGCGCTGACTCCGCTCAACTCGCGCTCGGCATCCATGAACGGCAAGAGCACGGCGACGGCCTTCTTCATCACACGCGCGCTCTTCACGACCTGCGGCAAGAACATTTTTCCTGAGCCGAACAAATCACCGACCACGTTCATGCCGGCCATCAGCGGCCCTTCGATGACATGCAAGGGTCGCGGGTATTTACAGCGCGCTTCCTCGGTGTCTTCCTCGATGTAGGTCGTGATGCCCTTCACGAGCGCGTGCGAGATGCGCGCCTCGACCGACCCGCTCCGCCAAGCTTCTTCCTCTTGAGTCTCTTTTGCCTTGCCCTTGACGTTTTCGGCGTACTCGATGAGCCGATCGGTCGCGTCCGCGCGTCGGTTCAAGACAACGTCTTCGACCCGCTCGAGCAAATCCTTCGGCAACTCGTCGTACACGCCGAGCTGCCCGGCGTTGACGATTCCCATGTCCATGCCGGCACAAACCGCGTGATAGAGAAACACCGAGTGGATCGCCTCGCGCACGGGGTCGTTGCCGCGAAACGCAAAGGACACGTTGCTCACGCCGCCGGAAATCTTTGCGTGCGGCAACCGCGCCTTGATCGCGCGCGTCGCCTCGATGAAGTCGAGCGCGTAGCGGTTGTGTTCTTCAATGCCGGTCGCGACCGCGAAAATGTTCGGGTCGAAGATAATGTCCTGCGGCGGAAACCCGACCTGTTCGGTCAGGATCTTGTAGCTGCGCGCGCAAATCCCAACTTTGCGTTCGAAGGTATCGGCTTGGCCGGCTTCATCGAAGGCCATAACGACGACCGCCGCGCCGTATCGACGGCACAGCTTCGCCTCCGCGATGAACTTCTCTTCACCCTCCTTCAAGCTGATCGAGTTGACGATGGACTTGCCCTGCACGCAACGCAGGCCCGCTTCGATCACGCTCCACTTCGATGAGTCGATCATGATCGGCACTCGCGCGATGTCCGGCTCAGACGCGATGAGTTTCAGAAAGAGACTCATTGCTTCCTCGGAATCGAGCAGGCCCTCGTCCATGTTGACGTCGATGATCTGCGCGCCGTTCTCGACTTGTTGCCGCGCGATCACGAGCGCTTGGTCGTAGTCGCGCACGCGGATGAGTTTCGCAAACGCGCGCGAGCCCGTGACGTTTGTGCGTTCGCCAATGTTGACGAAGTTGCTGTCGGGTCGCACCGTCAGTGTTTCGAGACCGCTCAAGCGTAAGTGGGGCGGCGTCACCGGCACCGGCCGCGCCGGAAACTTGCTAACGGCGGCCGCGAGCTCGCGAATGTGCTCGGGCGTCGTGCCGCAGCAGCCGCCGACAATGTTCAGGAACCCGCTTTGCGCGAATTCGCCGAGCACTTCCGCCATGTGACACGGTGTGTCGTCGTAGTCGCCCATTTCGTTCGGGAGTCCGGCATTGGGATAGACCGCGACGAAAGTGTCGGCGATGCGCGCGAGCTCTTCGATGTGCGGTCGCAGGTCGCCGGCGCCGAGCGCGCAGTTGAAACCGACCGCCAGCGGCCGCGCGTGCTCGACGCTGGTCCAAAACGCGCTCGCGGTTTGGCCGGACAGCGTGCGGCCGCTCGCATCCGTAATCGTGCCCGAAACGATGACCGGCCAGCGCCGGCCGCAATCGGCGAACAACTCCTCGAGCGCGAAGATCGCCGCCTTCGCGTTGAGCGTGTCGAAGACGGTTTCGATCAGCAGCAAGTCGGCGCCGCCGTCGATCAGTCCGCGCGCCGCTTCGCCATACACGCGCGCCAACTCTTCGAAGCTCGTGTTGCGAAACCCAGGATTATTGACGTCGGGCGACAAGGACGCCGTGCGACTGGTCGGCCCGAGCGCGCCGGCGACAAAGCGCGGCTTTTCGGGCGTGCGTGCGTTGACCTCATCGGCGGCGCGTCGCGCGAGCCGTGCGCCCGCGACATTGAGTTCGTAGGCGAGATCGTCGAGCCGGTACTCCGCTTGCGACACGCGTGTCGAGTTGAACGTATTCGTTTCGATGATGTCGGCGCCGTGCTCTAGAAAGCTCCGGTGAATGGTGAGGATGGCCTCCGGGTGCGTAATGTTGAGGAGGTCGTTGTTCCCTTTGAGATCGCACCCGTGCGTGCGAAAACGGGTGCCGCGAAAAGTTTCCTCGCTGTGCTGTTGCGCTTGAATCATGGTGCCCATGGCGCCGTCGAGAATCAGAATGCGGCGGGCGAGGATGGCCTTGAGCTCGTCGGTGCGATCGCGTTGATGCGTTTTCAAGCTCTCGTCTTCTTCCGCTCGGCGCGCGCGCGGCGGCGCGCGTGCAAGGTGATGATCTCAAAGTAGGGCGCTTGCCGTTCACGGCAAGTGAGCGCACAGAGTTCGACCGCCAAGCCGGCGTCTTCGCACAGCGCGCGCAGCTCGTCGGGCTCGAATCCCAAGGAAACGTGGTTGTATTGCTTCACGGCATCTTCGTGGCGGTGGCGCCGCAGCGTCGTGCCGACGAGCGCGCCGCCCGGCCTGAGCACGCGCGCGACTTCGCGCAGCACTTGTTCGGGCGCACGCGCGTACGTGAGTGCATTCATCAACAACGCGTTATCGAAACTCGCATCCGCAACGGGCAACGCGTGCATGTCGCCTTCGATGAAGCGCACGTGCGACAAACTCTTGAGTCGCTCGCGACCCGCGCCGACGACGCGCTCATTCGCATCGACGCACACGACGGAATGCGCGCGCGGCGCGACGAGCTCGGCGAGCACGCCGTCGCCGGAGGCGATGTCAATCACGTCGCCGAGCTGCGCGAGTCCGAGGAGCGCGCGCGCCGCGCCTTCCCAAATGCGGCCCGGGGAATACACCAGGTGCATGCTGCCGGCGACCGCCGACGCCCAATCTTTCGAGCGCGCTCGCACGACTTCGGTCAAGCGGCGTAGATCATCTTCGATGAGCGGATCGACCGTCGTCTCGCGCAGCGTCTCCCAAAGCCGTCGTGCCTCGGGCGGCATATCCGACTCGTTGAGGCTGTAAAACACGGACGTCCCGGCGCGCCGATCGCGCACGAGTCGCGCTTCGCGCAACTTGCCGAGGTGCGTCGACACCCGCGACTGCGAAATGCGCGTGATCCGCGTCAGTTCCGCGACCGTCAATTCTTCCTCCGCGATCACCGCGAGGAGCCGAAGCCGAGTCGGATCGCTCATGAGTCGCAAAGTGTCGGCCGCCGCTTGGAGTCCGGGCATCCTTAAATCCGCCTATCCGCATAGAAGGATATCGGCGTCCGTCGGCGCTGGGAACGGGACTTTTTTTTTAGGGGCGCGAGTACGAACCTGCGGCTTCGGCCCCGTCACCGGGCAAACGGTCGCGATTCTTTGACGCCCCGGCCCTCGAGGATGTGGTGATAGGCGCCCGGCTCCAGCGTGAGTCGCTCCATCGTCCCGCTCGGCCAACGGATTTCAAAGTCGACCCGCGTCGTCGAAGGCGGCACGCCGAATAAGAGCCGCGGATCGTGACATGCGAGATAGGAATAGGCGGTCTTCACTTCGCGCAGCATGCGCTGACCGCCAACGGTTGCGATCACGCGCGCGCCGATCGCATCGCGATTCGACGCGGGCGGGGCGCCTTCGAGTAACAGCCCCACGGCCGCCGCGCCGCGCGAGCGCGCGTCATTCAACAGCAGGAACGGTCGATCGTTGTTGTTCGTAACCAACAAATCGACATCGCCATCGTTATCGACATCGCCGCACGCGGCGCCGCGACCGACGCGCCGCGGCAATCGTTCGTTCGCAGGCCGTGCCGCCAATACTTCGACGAACTTGCCGCCGCGATTCTCGAAGAGTTTGTCATCCTGCGCGCAGGTCGCGCCCGGTCGAAACTCGGCGACGTTGTCCATTACGTGACCGTTGGCGAAGAACAGATCGAGATCGCCATCGAGGTCGAAATCGAGAAAGCAGGCGCCAAAGCCGACGTCTTGCAGTGTGCTCGCTCCGAGTCCCACGGCGTGGCTCGACTCGGTCGTCCCGAACTCCAGCTCGTTGCGGTACATCGAATTCGTCTGCGCGTCGAGGTTCGTGACAACGATGTCGAGATCGCCGTCGCTATCGAAGTCGCCGAAATCGGTGCCCATGCCGGCGAACGCCCGGCCGTCTTCGCTATAGGCGGCGAAGCGCGCCTCGGCTTCTTCGTGGAAGCGACCGTGCTCGCGCGCACCGTCATTGATGTAAAGAAAATTCGGCGTGCCATCGTTGGCGACATAGAAATCGATGTCGCCATCGTTATCGAAATCCCCTGGCACGACGCCGAGACCCTTGCCATTCGAGTCGACGACGCCGCACTCGTCGCTGACATCGGTGAAGACCCCCGTACCGTCGTTTCTCAGCAGCCGGTCCGGAATGCCGGCGAAGCTCGACGGCCCACAGTAGATGTGCAGTTGTCCGATTCGACACGGTTTGGCGGTCGCCGGGTCGAAGTCGAGATAGCCACAAATGAAGAGGTCGAGGTCGCCGTCGCGGTCGTAGTCAAAGAACGCCGCGGACGACGACCACTTCGGACCGGCCGCGTGCGCCGAAAGCGTGATGTCCTCGAAGCGGCCATCGCCGCGATTGCGATACAAAATGTTGTCGCCGAAGTTCGTGACGTAGAGATCGACGTCGCCATCGTTGTCGATGTCGCCGGTCGCGACGCCCATGCCGTAGCGCAATTTGCCATCCGTGACGGGGCCGACACCCGCGCTGTCGGTGACGTCGGTGAAGCCGCGGGCCCCGTCATTGCGATAGAGCGCGTTGCGCGGCAGCGCCGCAGGCGGCTCCGCGCCCGGGAGCACAGCGCCGTTGACCAGAAAGATATCGAGGTCGCCGTCGAGGTCGTAATCGAGAAAGCCGCCGCCCGAGCCGGTGATTTCCAAAATGTAGCGATTGCCCGTAAAGCCGTTGTAGTGCACGAAGTCGATGCCGCGTGCGACCGCGACGTCATCAAAGAGCCGTGTCGTCGGTGGCGGTGGCGCGACGGGGGTCGCTGCCCGGTCGCAACCACAGCATGCGAGCAAGGCGCAGATCACAGCGATGCTTTGGCGCGCGCGCGACTCGATCGGCTTTGTCATCACGGCCGCTTCGCCGCCCGCGCCGTCGCGATTTCCTGCTCCAGCTTGGCGGCGATCACGCCGTTCGGAGCGCGCGAATTGAACACGAGCAACTCTTCGGCAGCTTGGTCAAGGCGATCGAGGCCGATGAGTTCGCGGATCATCGCAATGCGGGAGTCCCGCTCGAGTGATGGCTGCCCCAGGTTCTTCCGCAACAGATGCAGCCGATTCTCAGCGCCGGCCACGACTCGGAATTTCTCGAGCGTGGTCGCCGCGAGTTCCGACTCACCCAGACGTTTCTGTGTGCGCGCGAGGCATTGGAGGCTCGCGCCGTGATTCGGGATGATTTCGAGAGCACGCGTCAGCAGCGCGCGCGCGCGCGGAAAGTCATCTTGGTGCGCGGCCATGATTCCGCTCCACGCGTGAGCTTCTCCGCAAAGTTGCTTGGGTCCGCGATAACCCGGTTCGAGGAAGATCGCAAACTCACCCTGCGCCCCGGCAAATTCGCCTAGGCGGTAGTAGATATACCCGAGTTGAAACCGCGCACTGAGGCTGTTCGGCACGGCGGTTCGACAGAGGCGCAGAGGCTCGAGCGCTAGCTCGAGATTGTTCTCGGAAAGCGCGAGTCTATAGAGTCGCAAGTACACGCGCTCGAGATCTCCGGTCTCACCGCTTGCCCCGAGCTGGCTGACGCAACTCCAAAGCAGTTTTCGCGCTTCATCCTGCTGCATCTGCTGCGCGAGCAGTTCGGAAAGCTCGAGCGTGGCGTCGACCTCCCGGGGATCCAGTTCCAATGCTCGGCGATACTGGCGCAACGCGACGTCTGTTTGGTCTAGCCGCACGAAAGTGAGGCCAAGCAAACGATGGATTGCGGCGAAATTGGTCTCCTGTCCGCCGCGCGTGATCGCCGCTTCGAACACCTGCGCGGCCTGCTGATAGTCACCTTCGACGAGGTAGCACCATCCGATCGCTTGAAAAGTGCTACCGTCGGTGTGCTGCTCGCCCCTGAAGTTCCTAACGAGAGTGAGCGCCTCGCGCGCGGCGCGATAAGCGGCGAGCCAATCCCGCGCGGCGCTGCCGCTCTTGCGGAGCTGCTCCGCGGCGGTGAAGCACGCCCGCCCGTTGAGCTGCGCAGCGGCAATATCTTCAGAGTTTTCTTTAAGAAGAATCGTCGTGATATCGATGGCCGTCTTGTAGTCACCCTTTGCCAAGCTCTCACGCGCGAGCGCAAGTCGGTCGGATTGCGCGTAACAAGGCCGGCTGGCGATCAGGAGGCTTCCGACTAAGCAGGCGCGTAGCAGTCGTCGAGACAACGTGCCCATGCAATTCAAGGACCCCTCGAGAATGTTTAACGAAACTGTGATGAATGCCCGACGATTCGCTGCGCGAATGAGTCGGCGCAGATTCTATAGGAAACGCCACGAATCTGTCTGTACGCGAACGACGAGGCCATGCGACTAGGCCGAATTCGCGACAGCTCGCCGACATCCGCAACCTCGGCACACGCGGACGAATCTGCCAGTAGACTTTTTGGCGGTCCGACCCTAGAGTAGCCGACGTTGGGCTGACGATTCTTCGCTTC
Source organism: Planctomycetota bacterium (assembly GCA_046154185.1). Taxonomy (GTDB): domain Bacteria; phylum Planctomycetota; class UBA8108; order UBA1146; family JAJFFE01; genus JBJXGE01. Next base: position 46,263 of record JBJXGE010000076.1, on the reverse strand, counting down.
AGAAAGGTTCATTCATGTCACGCCGCCATGTCCTGGCTGCGGGGTTGTGTTGCGCACTCTTCATTGCTGGCAGCAAGAGTTTCGCGCAGCCGAGCTACGTGCTCGCACCGACTCCCGTCACTGCAGACATTACGACCGTTGCGACCTCTTCCGTGCTGTTCGACAACTCAGTGGGTCTCGTGCGTGGTTGGTCGTACGGGCTGTGCGCGGACGCGAGTATCGTGCAGCCGATCGCCGTCGTCCCGGGGTTGACGACCGCCACCATCAAGAATGGCAATCCTCCCGACTTCCAATCGCTCGATCTTTACGCCGGCGGTTTCACGCAAGGCGTGCTGATTTGCTTCACATCGTGCGCCGCGCTCCCGACCGGCGTCGACTTCGAACTCGCGCGCGTGTCGTATGCGATGATCGGAAATCCCGGCTTCACGACCAACGCTTGTTTTTGCGCTTCGCTCGGTTCGCCGCCGGTGCCGGTCGTGATTATCAACGCCGCTAGCGAGTCCATAACGCCGATGACGCAGTGCGCCCCGATCACCGTCACCGGCGGCCCGACGCCCGCGACCAATTTTGCGTGCCAACAGACGGTCGTCGATTGCATCTGCGACGTGAATCTCACTTGGCAGAATGGCGCGGTCTACGATTCGATCGACATTCTCGAAGATGGTGTCGTGATTGCGACGCTCCCAGGCACGGCGACGAGCTACACTGTGACCGGCGTCGTCGGGCTTCACACGTACTGTCATCGCCCCGACGTCGACGGCATTCCCGGCGCGCTGCGTTGCTGCACGGTCGATTGCCCCGATTTGCTCGTGCCGGCTACGCCCGTGGTCTTTCTTACGTGCACCATCGATCCCTCGACGTGCCTGGTCTCGATGAGCTGGTTCAATTCGTCGACGTACAGCTTCTTGCAAGTATTCGTCGACGGTGTGCTGGCGACGACGGTCTCCGGCACGTCGCAGTTTGCGACCGTGCAAGCCGGACCGACCACGTCGACGATTTGCGTGCGCGGCGAGACGCCGTGCGGCGACGCGATTCCGCAGACGTGTTGCACGGTGTTGTGCGAAGTGCAGTTTCGCCGAGGCGACGTCAATGGAGATGGTTCGCTCAACATCGCCGACGGTATTGCGTTCCTCGGTGTGTTGTTCGTCGGCGGCGCGCTGCCAACGGATTGCCCGGACGCCTACGACAGCAATGACGATGGCGCCACGAACATCGCCGACGTGATCTTTAGCCTCACGTTTCTCTTCAGCGCTGGACCCGCTCCCGCCGCGCCGTATCCCGCCTGCGGATTGGATCCAACCGCGGACGGCATCGATTGCGATGATTTTGCGGACTGCGAGTAGCGGCGGTCTCTAAAGCAGCTCGACCGAAGGCAGCGCGCCGACGAGCGGCGCGACGTAGCGGCGGAACGACTCGTTGATATCGCAGGTGCCGGCGAGGAATTCCGCCGGCAACGTGCGCGTGCGTCCCGCGACGTCTGCGAGTTCGACGCGCGTGTACCGCACCGCGTACGGGCTGTCGCTCGTGCGTTCGATCGCGATCGAACCTTCCCGCACACCCGACGTCGCCAAACGCGCCGCCTCGCGCGCGGACGCGCGCGCCTCACGCGCGTCAACGTCACTCACGCAACCGGCGAACGAGCGCTGGAGATATCCCAACGTGTCGGCGCGCACGCGCAGTTTCGCGCCGAGCCGATCCTTCAAGAGTTGCGCGAGAAAGTCACCGAGCGCTCCGGAACCGCTTAGCTGCACATTTCCGTGTGCGTCCTGCTCGACCGCTTTGCCGAGGCTGCCGGCGAGTTTTGTCGCAATCGGCGTCCCGTCACGATCGTGAATGCCTTCGGATACGGCGATCACGCAGCGCTTGAGTCGGCTATAGACACGATCGACATCGCCGACGAAGCGATCGACCTCAAACGGCACTTCCGGCACGTAGATCAGATGCGGACCCGCGCCTTCGTGCGTGCGCGCGAGTAGGCTCGCCGCCGTCAAGAAACCGGCGTGTCGGCCCATAATCACATCGATCTTGATGCCGGGCAGTGCGCGGTTGTCGAGGTCGTCGCCGATGAACGCGCACGCGACAAAGCGCGCGGCCGAACCGAATCCCGGCGTGTGGTCGTTGCGCATGAGGTCGTTGTCGATGGTCTTGGGGATATGGAAAGCGCGCAGCTCGTACTTCTTTTGCTTCGCGACGTCGTTCACGATTCGGCACGTGTCGGAACTGTCATTGCCGCCGATGTAGAAGAAATAGCGAACTTCGTGCTTTTGAAAAGACTCGAAAATGCGCTCGCAATAAGCGTGATCCGGTTTGTCGCGACTACTCAAGAGCGCGGACGATGGCGTGCACGCCACGCGCTCGAGTCGCTCCGGCGAGACCGCGCCCAAATCGACGAACTCGCCGTTCACGATGCCGCGCACGGCGTGCCGCGCGCCGAGGATCTTTTTGATGCCCGGGCGATCACGCAGTCCTTCGATGCAACCGACGAGCGATTGATTGATGACCACCGTCGGTCCGCCCGATTGTCCGATGACGGCATTTCCCGCCAGCACTGCCTCTGCCATGTCGCGCTCCTTCATCCGTAGGCGCGGCATGATAGAGGATGGCTGGCCCGTCGCGGAGATATTTGGGAGCGCGGATTTCTCGCCCGCGCTCCCTGCGCTCCGCTACGGACACCCAGCCGTGACGCAGCTCAAGGCGTCCGCCGTGAAGTCGGGGAGACATTCGTCGGCGATCATGGGGCCGAGGCCGAAGAGCGCGTTGAGTACGGCGATCGGATCGGCGACATCGATGGCGCCGTCGTCGTTCGCATCAAACCCGTCTTTGCAGCTCGGGCCAGCGCCGGCGCCGAACAACTACGCGAGCAGCGTGATCGGATCCGCGATGTCGACGGCGTCATCGCCATTTGCATCGCCGCGGCGCAGGAAGGCGCCGAAGTCTTGGTAACGCACGAGCTGCACCGCGTTGAGCGCGGCCATGTGCAGCGGGCTCGCCGCGAACGTCCCCGAGAGCAACCCGATGTGGACGATCGGTGGCGCCCTCAAGACCGTGCTTGCAGGTCACGACGGTGTCGTCTGGTCGGCCGAGTTCTCGGCGGATGGTCGACGTGTGATCACCGCGTCCTTCGACCGCACAGCGCGACGTTGGTACGTCGACGCGAACGAGTTGCTGGCTGTGGCCCGCCGCGCCGTTCCGCGCGCGTACACGCCGGTCGAACGGGAGCGCTTCGGCGCACAATTGGCGGATCCCGCGTCGCCGTGAACGCACCGTAAAGCTGATCCGGACGCGGTTTGCTGGGTGCAACGAACCGACTTGTTGGAGGGCGGGCGTCGGCAGTAGTATCTCGGCCCATGTCGGAAGACGCATCCCAACAAAACCCTCGCCCGAGCGAGCAACCCGATGTCAAGACGCTGCCGGAAACCAATCTGGACCGGCTGTGGAATGTCGTCGTTTGGAATGATCCGATCAATTTGATGACATACGTCACGTATGTAATTCAGCGTCTCTTCGGCTACCCGATCGAGAAGGCGACGACCCTCATGATGCAAGTGCACCAAGAAGGAAGATCGATCGTCGCGAGCGTCGAGCGCGAACGAGCGGAATACTACGTCGGTCGGCTGCACGCGTACGGCCTGCAAGCGACGATGGAAAAGTTAGCCTAGATGTTTGAAGCGGAGCGCGGCGCCAAAGGCGTGTGTCAGGTCTCGTTGCCGGCCGGAATCGTGCGCATCCTCGAGAAGTTGCCGGAGCGACTCGATGCGTTGCTCGCGAATCTCGATTTCCAGAATCGCGTCGTGCGCCGCCTATTTCCTCCCGCGTATGACGACGTTCCGATGCAGGAAGAGTACGCGCGCTTACTCGGCAATGATCTGCGCGATCGAAAGCGCGCGGGCCTCAAGACCGTTTCGCAATTGTTGCGCGGCGTGCGCGTGACGGGTGACGAAGCGGTTTTGACGATTCCGGAGCAGTATTTCGACACGGTGCTGCAGTTCTTGAATGACATGCGACTCGTTTTTGGTACCGAGCTCGGTATCGAGAACGATCACTGGGAGAAGGAACAGCAGCCGGAGCGGGAGCAACGAGAAAGTTACTTCTTGCTGCATTTGCTCACGTATCTCGAAGGCGCACTGTTGCGAGCGACGGGATTACCCGATCCGCCCTCGTCCACGGCGGCGCCGTCACCGTCCGCCTGATCGTCGTGCGTGAAGTGTTTTTGTTTTCCGAGGTGCCACAGCTATACTTCGCGTAGTTCGGAGCGGTGTGGCACCGCCGAGCGGATGGGCTCAAGCGCACAATTCCAATGGAGGAGAGAGCGATGCATCGCCTTACGCTGACGTACAACAACATGACCATCATCATAGTCGGCACTTTGGCGCTCCTCGTTTCACCACGAGCGAACGCAATCGAAGTGACGGGGACGACTCCGACGCTCAATACGATCACGGCGCCAACCAACTCGTCGATCACCGTGACATTTGACCAACCGGTGAACCCCGCGAGCGTGACGTCGAACAGCTTCTGGGCTTTCGGCCGCTGGAGTGGCACCGCGGTCGGCACGTTCTCGTTCTCCGGCGGCGGGCAATCCGTCACGCTGACGCCCAACCAACCGTTTTTCACGGGTGAGAGTGTGATGGTGATTCTGTCGCACGACATCCAAGCGGTGGGCGGCTCGTTTTTGCGCGCGGCCGGTTACTCATTCATATTTTGGACGGCGTCTCAACCCTCGACCCTCAACTTTGAAGAGCTGGTGACATTCTCGACGCGCACGACGCCTTTCCAATCGACGCGTTCCTACGGGGGCGTCGGTTCCGACTTGAATGAAGATGGCTACGTCGACTTGGCGATCGTCAACGAAGACACCTCCGATTTGCGCGTCTACCTGAACCTCGCCGACGGCAGTGGTCTCTTCGGCAGCATGCTCGCGCCACCGACGCCTATTCAGGACCAAGGAAGCCCCAACGAGCCGTCGGATTTTAATCGCGACGGTCATGTCGATCTCGCGGTCTGCAATGCTGGGGTCTCGACCGTTTCGGTGTTGCTCGGGAATGGCAACGGCTCGTTTCAGCCGCAACAAGTGATCCCTGTCGGCGTCGGCAATCACGGGATCGCCGCGCTTGACGTCGACGGCGATGGCGACACCGATCTCGTCACCACCAACAGCGTTTCCGACAACGTGTCGCTGCTGCTCAACAACGGCAGCGGCGTTTTCGGCGCCGCCACATCTTTTGAAGGCGGCGGCTCGGGCGAGTGGACGATTTCGGCGGGTGACTTCGATGAGGATGGGATTCTCGATATCGTGATCGGCGCCATTTACGGTGAGCAGCTCATTGTGCGTCGTGGACTCGGCAACGGCACGTTTGCGCTCGCAAGCGTGCAATCCGGCGTCGGCGGCACGTGGATGCTAGCGACCGGCGACGTAAACGGCGACGGGCACGTCGACGTGGCAAGCGCGAACAGCTTCTCCAACGAGGGTTCGATTTCGCTCGGCAATGGTCTCGGCGGATTCTCCGGAATCGCGTGGTATTCGGTCGATCCTTCGGCAATTGCGTCCGATCTCGGCGATCTCGATGGCGATGGCGATCTCGACTGGGTGATTTCGAGTTTCTCCGGCGACTTCACCGTGCTCGAGAATATCGGCGGCGGCGTGTTCGCGTTTTACCAAGAGTTCCCGGCGACCAACGCTGCGTCGTGCGCGATTCTCATGGATATCGATAACGACGGCGACATGGACATAGCGCTCGTCGACGAGCTCGACGACACCGTCACGCTCATGCAGCAGGATGGCCCCATCTTGCCGCCGACCGTTGAGTTGGTGCGTGGCGACTGCAACCAGGATGGCGGCATAAACCTCGGCGACGCGATCTTTGAGCTCGACGTCTTGTTCGGACCGACGCCGTCGACGACCTGCACGGACGCGTGCGACTTCAATGACGACGGCGGCGAGAATATCGCCGACCCGATCTTCTTGTTGACCTACTTGTTCAGTTTGGGTGCGCCGCCGCCGCTGCCGAGCCCGTTGTGCGGAACCGATCCGACGACCGATAGTCTCCCGTGCACGATTCACACCGCGTGCCCGTGAAGTCGCTACCGACGTCGCCAATCCGCGCGCGTTAGCGCATAGACCCATTCATCGAGCCGTTCGCCGCGCTTCACGACCGAAGCGCGGCGAACGCTTTCCTGGGAGAAGCCGCACTTTTCGAGCACGCGCCGTGAGGCGTCGTTGCCGAGGAAGACCTCGGCTTCGATGCGTTCGGCCTCGAGCGCGTCGAAGACGTGCGCCACGAGCCGTTGCGTCGCTTCGGTCGCGTATCCGCGACCGTGACTCTTTGGCTCGAGCGTGTAGCCGATCGTCCCATACAACGGATCGGTCGCGAGTGGTCGCCAACTCACGCCGCCGATGAGTTGCCGCGTCGACTTCTCAATGATCGCGAGATTCAGAGCATGCTCAGGCCCGAGCGCGTAGAGCTGACGGCTCTTGAGCGTGTGGTCGTGGAGCGCTTGTACATTGTCCGGTCCGTCCCAGAGCAGGGTGTCAAACATATTCGAATCGCAAATCGCGCGGTAGTAGCCCTCGATCTGAGCGGGTTCGGCGAACGTGAGCAGTAAGCGCGGTGTCTCGAGACAAATCGGCGGCGGCTCGGCGGGCGCGAGTTGTAAGGCGGCGTCATGTGCGCCGCCGATTTTCGAGCACTTGCGTTCGAGCCAGCTCGCGAACGCGGTCGTGGAGGTGGCGGTAGCGGCAGAGGCGCACAAGAACCAAGCCCGCTGCGCCGCTGTGCGCTTGAGAAAAAAGGCGAGTGTGCGTGCGTGTTCGCGCACGATCTCTGTCGCCAGATTGCTGCCTGGCAACAGTATGGCGAAACTCTCATAGCCGAGTTCTTGCCAAGGGCCGAGTTGACTCGTCAAGAAATCGCGAGTGCTATCGGGCGCTTCGTGCCATTCAAGGCCGCCCGCGGACGGCGCGGCGACGATCGCCGCGAAGGGTTCCATGCGCGACCCAATCGTCGTGGTGGCGATCTCGGCGCAAATCTCCGCCGTGCTCGCCGGCGCGCGGCCGATGAAGACCAGCATGCGAGACCCCCTTCACTCGGCGGGCTTGCCGCCGCCGTTGCGGCGCGTCACATAGATCGACGCGAAGATTCCGAACATGAGGATCGCGACGATGATACTGAGCGAGTTGAGCGGCGAGATCTCGAATTTCTCGGCGAGCAGCATTTTGAGTCCGACGAAGAGCAGCACGAACGCGAGGCTCACTTGCAAGTACGCGAACTTGTTCATGAGACCGGCGAGTGCAAAGTAGAGCGAGCGCAGCCCGAGAATCGCGAAGATGTTCGACGTAAAGACGATAAAGGGGTCGAGCGTGATGGCGAAGATCGCCGGAATCGAGTCGACCGCGAAAATCAAGTCCGTGACCTCGACCACGATCAGCGTCAGAAAAAGGGGAGTCATCGCGCGCCGGCCCGCGAGCGCGCCGCTTTTCAGCACCGTGAAGAACCGCTCGCCGTCGTACTCAGGAGTAAATGGGAAAATCCGTCGCGCGAGGCGCACGGCCCATGTCCGTTCCACCTCGACATCTTTCTCGGAGACAATCAGCATTTTGACGGCGGTGACGACGAGCAGGCCGCCAAACACATAGATAATCCAATGGAGGTTTGAGATGACGGCCGCGCCGGCCGCGATCATGACGCCGCGCATGACGAGCGCGCCGAGCACACCCCAAAACAACACGCGATGTTGCAGAGTCGGCGGCACGCGGAAGTGCCCGAAGATAATCGCGATGACGAAAATGTTGTCCATACTCAGCGTGTATTCGATGAGATACCCGGTGATGAACAACAGCATCGCTTGCATGCCGCCGAGATTCTCGCGTACGCCGTTGTGATGCGGCACGTCGAGACCGATACCGAGCCAGTGGTGTTCGTAGATGAAATAAACGACGCCGCTAAAGAGCGCAGCAAGACCGACGCAAACCGCCGTCCACTTGAGCGCCTCGCGCGTGCCAATCACATGGGCCTGGCGATTGAAGACGCCGAGGTCGAGCGCGAGCATCGCGAGCACGAACAAGATGAAACCCGTGTACAGCCAGATCTGGCCACTCCAAAACGTCGTACCCGACTGCAGCAACACAACTAAGTCTGTCAATCACCAGTCCTCTCAAAAACGAGCGGCACAAGATAGCCGCGTCGGACGCCGCTGTCATCGACGATTCCGGTGGAAGGCTATCGTTGGCGAAAAATCGCGGAGTCGCACCCTGAACGCGTGCGACGTAGCGCGGCTCCGCCTCAGGATTCGTCGACTCTGGTTCGACCGCCGGTGCCTCGTGACGCTGGCAGTTCCCTGAGCAATTCCGCAAGCGCCCGGAGTTCTCGTTCTGGCGCAAAGAGTGGCGCTCGCGCGACGCTTCGTTTGGTGAGTTCGGAGAGAAACGGCGCATCGTGCTCGATGCGCTCCAGCAGCACGGCGAGTTCCTGAGTATCGCCGACCGCGAAAATGCCCGGGTAGTCGGCGCCGAGGAGACCGAGCGAACCGGGAATGCGGCTTGTGATGACCGGGACGCCGAGCACGCACGCTTCCGAGACGACGTTTGCGCCGCCTTCGTGAATCGACGTGAGCGACAGCACATGGCTCGCGCCGAGCTGGCGAAGCGCGGTCGTGCGACTGACTTCGCCGATCCAGCGATAACGGGGATTCGCGCGCATCTCGGCCTCGGCGGCGTCGCGCATCGCATTCGACAACGCCGCGCCGATGTGGAGCACTTGCACGCGTGAGCTCGCTGGCAAGAGCCGCGCGGCCGCCGCCGTACGCAGCGGATCCTTGACATCGCGCAGATGACCGAGCACGCACACGCGAAACACGTCGCGCGGTTTGCGCGGAATTCGCCGCGGGACAGTCACCGATTGATAGATGACGCGCGTCTTCGCCCGCGCCGGCGCCGGCAACTCCGCAAGCGCGAGCTCCTGCAGCACGATGCACCGCGTCGCGCGCTCAAGTGCCCGCTGCGCATCGGCCGAGGTCGGCAGATCCTGATAGAGATCGGTACCGGTGAGTGCGAGCACGATGGGTTGGTGCGGATAGGCCGCGTGAAATCCCTCGATCGCCGCCGCACTTTTCCGCGCGTGGAGCGCAATGAACACATCGCAGACTTGGCGGTCAAAGCGCTCGCGCACGGTCACGCGATGTCCGGCCTGCCGCAACAGTCGCGCCCATCGGAGCGCTGTCACCCTGTTGCCAAGTCTCGAGCCCGCCGGCGCCGGCGTTACGATCAAGATGCGCATGCACCGCTCCCACTCGACAACCCCGGCGTCGCCGGAGTCGCGCTGTGCGTCTTTGTGAAAGGACGGAATCATGCGACTTGGGCCGCCCCGGCGCCAGAGGTCGCGACCGCACCAATGCAGTCGGGTCGCCGAGTTGTTGCATTCGCTATACTCCAGCCCCTGGGACCGCAGCGTTTCGAAGTGTGTTCTTGAAAGGCAGACGCGAATAAGTTCTGCGACACGTGCGAGTCAGCTCAACAGAAGATCGAGCGCTCCATGAATGCCATCAACGTCATCGCGCCATACAAGTACCTAGACATGTGGGTCTTTGATGATCCGCGAGTCGGTCTCCAGCAAGAGCCGTTCGTGAGCGGCGCCGACACCATGATTGACCGCGTCGTCGCGAACATCCCCAACGCGGACCAGGGTTTCATTCTGCTGTTCTCGGGCAGTGAGTTTCCGGGGCATCAACTGCGCCTGGAGTGGCAACGCAAGGAAGGAAGTGGTGACTGGTACTACTCTCCCCAGCTCGCCATCGACGCCTGGCTCTGTCCCGCGCTTCTCAAGTACTTCGACGAAGCACCGAAAGAGATTTTCGTTCAAGTCAAGCCGAAGTCGGTGGCGCCGTCCAAGTAAAGCGGTTACGGGTCGTTTTCCGTGCTCGACCTTTTCGATCCGTGTTCCGCCCACCACTCCGGTCCATATTCGTCGCGCGAGACCATCACCGTGATTCGGCGTTCTTCTTCGATGTACTGATGCCCGTGGCTGGCGACAACGAGCACTTCGACCTTCTCGGCGGCCTCCAACCATCCCAAGGGCGAGCGTCGCCACAGGAACACGTTTTCACTTTGTCTCCAGACGCCACGGTCACGTTTCTCCTGAGCCGCGACGACCCGAACGTCGTGATGAATCTCTACAAATGGCAATTCGTGCAGCGCAACAGATAGGGCGCCGGGCGTCGACAATCCACGCATCGTTTGCGCGAGGAGGCGGAGACCGTCCCCATCGCCGTGAAACAACAACGTGTCACTTCCGCGAAACTGGGAGAAGAAGCCGAGGCGTAGTGTGTTCATCCGTGCCGACCACGGTCTCCGTCAACTACTCGGACTTCCCGCGCGGTTGTCGTTCGCGCCGCGGACTTTAGGGCCGGGCCTCCAGCACCAGATTGAACGGCGTGGCCGTGGCGCGTCGAAAACGCGTGAAGCCACCGCGCTCGACGACGATCTCGCGCAACCGGCGCTCCCCGGCTTGCGCTCCCAGCGCAGGTCCGCGCTTCGCGAGCGAGACGGGCACGCAGATCAATGTCGATGCGCCGTAGTACACGCGTCCAACGGGATTCAGATTGTCGGCCACGTTGTCGCCCGCGAACGGCTCGACGATCATACAACTGCCCTCGGCGGTCAGCGCTGCGCGCGCGTGTCGCGCGGCGCCGACAGGATCCGCCATATCATGGAGGCAATCGAAGAACGCGATGAAGTCGAGATCTACGGCCGAGTAAGCTGTGGCATCCGCAATCTCGAATCGCGCATTGCTCACTCCCGCGACCTTCGCGCGCTCGCGCGCGGTATCGATCGAGGCCGCGTGGTAGTCAATACCGATGAACTGGGAGCGCGGAAACGCTTTGGCCATCAGAATGGTGCTCGCGCCGTGTCCGCAGCCCACATCCGCGGCCTTGCCGCCGCGCTCAAGCTTCTCGACTACGCCATGCAACGCGGGCAACCAGGAGCCGAGCAGATTGGCGTTGTAGCTCGCGCGGAAAAACCGCTCCGTACCGTGAAAAAGGCACGCATGGTGTTCTCCCCATTCCATGCCGCGCCCCGTGCGAAAGTTGTCGAGCGCGCGTTGCCGCACATGGAAGAGATCCTGGACGATGGAATAGGCGCCCGGCAGATCGACTGGACCGTTCGGGTCCGCCAGACAAAGCGCTTGTTCGGCGTTGAGCGAGTAGCGATCGCTTGCGGGATCGTAGTCCACGTACCCACCCGCCGCCTGCGCGCCGAGCCATTCTCGAATGTAGCGCTCGTTGGTGCTCGTGTCGGCCGCGAGTTCCGCCGCGGTGAGCGGCCGCTTCGTGAGCGCGCGGTAGAGCCCGAGTTCGTCGCCGATGGAGATGAGCACCGCGCCGATTGCGGCGCCGAGATCCCCGACCGCCTTGCCGAGAAATGCCTCCAGGCGTACTTGATCCATGTTCATCGTCCTACTCGGTTCTTTGCCCTGCTTCTCGCTTCCAAAGTGGCTCGTCTTTCTACCAACTAGTAGGCAGGGTCGCTAGTCCTGCTATTATCGCGCGTCATGACCGCAGCGCTGCAACGCAAGCTCGCGCCCTCGAACACCGCTAACCGCATGCTGGATGCGGCCGAGCGGTTGGTGCAGACCATGGGCTTCAACTGGTTCAGCTATGCCGACATCGCTGAGGAGCTCGGCGTGCGCAAGGCGAGCCTGCACCATCATTTTCCGACCAAGGGAGCGCTGGGCCGCGCGCTCATCGAGCGCTACCTCGCGCAATTTAAGGCGACCCTGCTCGCAATCGATTCGCGCAATGTCGATGCGTCGGTGAAGCTCGCGGCGTACGTGAAGCTCTACGCGGACGTGCTGCGGGCGAACCGGCTCTGTCTGTGCGGCATGCTCGCGGCGGAGTTCAGTTCCCTGCCAGAGGAGATGCAGTCCGGAATCCGGCAGTTTTTCGACTTCAATGAGAAATGGCTCACGAATGTCGTCGCGCAGGGGCGCCGGCGCGGAATCTTCCATTCTCGGGGATCCGCGCTCGACGTGGCGCGAGTGCTTTTGAGTTCATTCGAAGGCGCCCTGCTCGTCGCGCGTCCATACAACGACGCGCGGAGATTCCGAGCCGCCACCCGACAGATTCTCGAGAATCTGCGCGCGGCGCCAGTCGCACGGCGATCGTGACGGTATCAATCGCCGAAATCCGCGAGCGCGGCGATGACCACTTGCTCGAAGCGTTCGAGGCGGGCGCCGGTGCGGGGCCGCGTCGCGAGCGTCGCTTCGCCGGGCGGGCGCAGCGTTTCCCAGGATTTCTTCCGCAACTGTGTCGTCATCGCGTCGAGATCGCCCGCGAGGAACAGCCAACCGTTTTCGAGCCACGCTTTGCGAACGCCGATGCGGCCGAAGACGATGCGGAGCTGCTGCAGGCGCAGGAGCTCGCGCGCTTCCGCGGGCGGTGCGCCGTAAAGATCGGTGAGACTCTCCTCGAGCTCAGCAACCGCGGTGACGTCGAGCGCAGTCGCGATCGAACGGTAAACGCGCAGTCGCTGCGCAACCTCGCCCACGTACTCTTGCGGAATGCGATAGTCGCCGGGAATCGCGATTTCGACATCCGGCGGCTCGCGCGACGGCGTGCCGCGCAGCTTATCGACGGCGTTCTTGAGCAGCTTGCAGTAGAGATCGTAGCCGACGGCGGCGATGTGGCCGGATTGCTCCTTGCCGAGCAGATTGCCGGCGCCGCGAATTTCGAGATCGCGCATGGCGATCTGAAAACCCGCGCCGAGTTGACTAAATTCCTCGATCGCTTCGAGTCGACGCGTGGCGTCGATCGAGATCGGCCGATCTTCCGAGACCAACAGGTACGCGTACGCTTGGTGCTGTCCGCGCCCGACGCGTCCACGCAACTGATGCAACTCGGCGAGTCCAAAGCGATCCGCGCGCTCGACGATGAGCGTGTTCGCGGACGGTATATCGAGACCGCTTTCGATAATAGTCGTGCACACGAGGACGTTGTAGCGCTTCTCGAGGAAGCCGAGCATGCGATCCTCGAGTTCATCGTCGTTCATTTGTCCGTGCACTTCGATCATGCGCGCCTCGGGCACTAGCTGCTCGAGCTCGTGGCGGCACGCCTTGATGCTCGCTACGCGATTGTGCAGATAGAAAACCTGCCCGTCGCGATTGAGTTCGCGCAAGATAATCTCGCGAAAGCGCTGCGGATCGAAACGCGTCACCTCGGTATGAATGGCGCTCCGCCCCTGCGGCGCCTCATGAAGACTCGAAATATCACGCACACCCATGAGCGCCATGTGCAGCGTGCGCGGGATCGGTGTCGCAGTGAGCGTCAGCACATCCACCATGCGGCGCAACTGCTTGAGTTTCTCTTTGTGCACGACGCCGAAGCGCTGCTCTTCGTCGATCACGATGAGTCCGATATCGGCGAAACTCACATCGTTCGACAACAAGCGGTGCGTACCGATCAGGATATCGACCTCGCCGTCGCGTGCTTTGCGCAGGATCTCGTGCTGCTCGGCGCGGCTTCGCAAGCGGCTTAAGCACTCAATGCGCACCGGAAACTCTGCCATGCGATCGTGAAACGTCACGAGATGCTGTTGCGCGAGCACGGTCGTCGGGACGAGCACCGCAACTTGCCGCTTGGCTTGCACCGTCTTGAAAGCCGCGCGCATCGCGAGCTCGGTCTTGCCGTAACCGACATCGCCGCAAATGAGCCGGTCCATGGGCCGCGCGCTCTCGAGATCTCTGCGAATCGATTCCATGGAAGAGAGCTGGTCACGCGTTTCCTGAAATGGAAACGCCGCCTCGAATTCGCGTTGCCAGGCGTTGTCGGGCGGAAACGCGAAACCATCGCGTTCGGCGCGCAGCGCTTGCACTTCGATCATCTCCGCCGCCAGGTCGTGGACATCCTCTTCGACTTGCGCGCGCTTCCGCGCCCACGTGCGCGAGCCGAGTCGATCGAGGAACGGTGCGCCGCGACCACCGCCGATGTACTTTTGCACGAGATCGATGCGATCGGCCGGCACGAGAAGCTGCACGCCTTCGCGATACTCGATCACGAGATGCTCGCCGCGGCGTCGACCCTCATTGAGGTCGCGCACGCCGAGATAGCGGCCGATACCGTGCGAGACGTGCACGACCAAGTCGCCTTCAGCGAGTTCGATAAAACTCTCGACGGCGCGCGTCGGCAGCACTTTCGTAGCACGCCGCGCAAGCGTGCGTGTGCGACCGAGAATCGCGGAGCCGCTCAAAAAGATCGCGCCGCCGGGCTCCTCCCAGCGAAACCCGCGACCCAATTCCCCACGCACGGGTCGGCAGCCGGCGCCGACCTGATGCTCGTCGAGAATCTCCTGAAAACGCTCGACCTCGGCTTGCTGACGGAAATAAACGCAGACGTCTCGACCTGCTTCAACCTGTCGCTTGATGCCTTCCACGACGTGATCCAACGCGCCGGTAAATTCATCGACGCTGGCAACCGGCAGCGTGAGCGCTTGCTTACCGACTTCTGGCACGAGCGACTCGAGCTCAAGTCGCGAGAGCTTCGCCGCGCGCGCCCAAAATTTTTCGGCAATCTGCGCTTCGCGGCGCGCCGCCCACTGACCGATGAGCGACGACGTCCGTTCGTAAAGGTCGCGCGGATTCGTGATCGCGAGGAGGACGTCTTTCGGCAAGCGATCGAACAACGTCGTCTCTTTGCCGGTGAAGCCGCGGATGAAGTAAGCGCTGCGCGGTTCGAGCGCGAGCGCCACCAGGCCGACTTCGTCGCGTGACCGTTGATCTTCTTGCGAAATGCTGCGCACGGTCTCGATCTCATTACCGAGATACTCGAGTCGATAGGGATGCTGCGCTTCGCGCGGGAAAATATCGAAGATCCCGCCGCGCACGGCGAAGTCACCAGGGCGCGCGACCTGCGGGAATCGCCTGAAGCCGGCATCCGCGAGCTGGCGCGCCAAGTTGTCGATCGGCAGCGAGTCGCCAGCACGCAATACGAGGCGCTGATCGTTGCGCGCGTTCGCTTTGCTAATCGGCTGCAACAACGCTTGCACGGGCGCGACGACCGCGACGCGCCGATTCGACGCGAGCGCATCGATGACCTGCGCGCGTTGTCGATAAATGTCGGGGTCCGGCTCGGAGTCGGACTCGAACAGCGACTCCCACGGCGGAAATTCGTCGACCTCGGCGCCGAGAAAGGTGCTCCAGTCGCGACGCGCGCGTTCGGCCTCATCAAGGCGCGCGGTGACCCAAATGATGCTTTTGCCCTCGAACGCGCTCAGATACGCGAGCGCCAGTGCTGCGACGGAATCGGCGGCGCGACCGAGCGGAGTCACACCGTTACGCGCGACGCGTGCGGCGAGTTCTCGCAAGGCAGCCGACTTGGAGAAGAGCCGTTGGAGCAGCAACGCGCTGGTCGTCGCTTCATTCATCGCGGCGCGCCTCGCAGGCAACTACGCATTTTCGCCGTTTCGCCGCGTCGCTTCCGGCTTCACCTCGAAAGCGGAAAGATCGATTTCGACGCGGCGACGCCGGGGCGACGGCTCCGGTCTTGGATCGGATTCCGGCTCGGCTTCCACAATGGCGTCGTCGTCGACGTCCGACACAGAATTCGGCGCGTCGGGCGTGGTCGGATCCGTGGCATCCAAAGCTGCGTTCGTCGCCACTTCCGCCAGCACACCGAGTTGTTCCAGTGCTTGCTGAGCGGCCGCTTGCTCCGCTTCCTTCTTGTTCTTACCACTACCGGTGCCGAGCACTTTCTTTGCGATCATGGCATGCACGGTAAACGTCTTCGAATGGTCCGGTCCGGCTTCTGATGCGACGCGGTAAACCGGCGTCTTGCCGTCAGTCTTCTGCACATGCTGCTGCAGCAGCGATTTGTAATTCAGCGGGTGACGGTTTTGATTCACTTTCAAAACCTGGTGATAGAGATTGCGGAGACAAAACTCGCGCGCCTTGTCGAGCCCGCCGTCGAGGTACACCGCGCAGACAACCGCTTCGAAGACGTTCGCGAGCAGAGAGGTTGGCAGCAGCTTGCGCGAGGTAACGCCTTTGCCCACGACGAGCGCTTCGTCGAGTTTGAGTCGCAGGCCCTCGGCGGCGAGCGTCGTCGTCGAAACGACGACCGACTTGATTTGCGTGAGCTCGCCTTCCGTCAGTTCGCCATAGAAGTTGAAGAGAAACTCCGTCATCAAGAGACCGAGCACTGAGTCGCCGAGAAACTCCATGCGCTCGTTGCAGGGTTGATCGACGCTCTTCATGGATGAGTGCGTGAGCGCTTGCAGCAGATAGTTCGGATTCTTGAAGGTGTAGCCGATACGCTGTTCGCACTCTTCGAGGCGCTTGAGCTGGTCCGGCGTCAGATTCTCATGTTCAAAACTGCGTGGTACCGTCATTGGCTCCCTTCGCGGCGGTTCGCCGGCAGTTGAAAACGCGCGATGCGTCGCCGTCGCGCTTGCGACTAGCGAAGTTAGCACGGTGAACTGAGTGGCGACGAGCTGACACAAGAGAGCTGCGGCGGGGGAGGAAAGGCCGCACGAGCCGGTGGCCGCTGAGGGAGCGCACCACAACGACACGACGGCATTTTCTCTCGCGCCGAGGGCGGCTGCCCCTCTCTGCCAACAAGCCTGAGCAAACGGTCCCACTAAGAACACCCGGACTATATAGTTCGCCCGGCG
The DNA here is from genome assembly GCA_046154185.1 of Planctomycetota bacterium. Lineage (GTDB taxonomy): Bacteria > Planctomycetota > UBA8108 > UBA1146 > JAJFFE01 > JBJXGE01. Next base: position 29,609 of record JBJXGE010000076.1, on the reverse strand, counting down.
CGACAAGCAAGAGTCGTCGCGCAACGGCACGTTCCCATCGCGAGATCGCATCGCGCTGACTGCACTTGAGCGCTAAAGTTCGCGCTTCGGGGATAAGAGTCCGCGTAACACAGAGAGAGCCGGGGCGACGAAATGGCGATTCCGGAAGGTGCGCACAAGGCGGTCTATGAAATCGGCGGCGTGAAGCGCAGCTTGCTCGACTTGCTCGGCCGGTTCGCGGAGCCGCAGTATCAAGTAAAGGGCATCCTACGACTCTCGGATTTGCACCTCAAAGTGGGCGAGCCGGCGCGCTTTAGGTTCGACAATGAACTCGTGCCGGTGCCGCAAGGTGAGCCGCTCACGGCGCCGGTCGTCGAAGCGTTGATTCTGCCGCTCCTCAATGCGGCGCAAGTGCGAAGACTCATGGGCATGCCGCCCGACGACGTCGACTCCTCTTTCGACTGGGATGAGCGCCGACTCAGTTTCCGCGTCAACGTGTTTCATGATCGCGATGGTCTTGCCGCCACGTTGCGGGCGCTCCCGCGTTTTGTGCCGGACATCGAGCAAGTTGGTTTTCCCAATGACGTGTGGCGTGAAATCGTCGAGCTCAACCAAGGTCTCATCATCGTCACCGGCATCACCGGGAGCGGCAAATCGACGACGATCGCGAGCTTGCTCAAGCACATCAATCGCAAGCAGCGCGCGCGCATCATCACGCTGGAAGATCCGGTCGAGTATGTGATGGCGAGCGAGCACGCGATGATCTCGCAGCGCGAAGTTGGCACGCACGTGGCGAGTTTTGAAGAGGGACTACGCAGCGCGTTGCGCGAAGACCCGGACATCATCTTCGTCGGCGAAATGCGGGATCGCGAAACAACGAGTCTCGCGTTGACCGCCGCCGAGACGGGTCACCTGGTGCTTTCGACGCTGCACACGCGCGACACCAAAGGCGTGATTTCGCGCATCGTCGACATGTTTCCAGCCGAGCGGAACAAGGAGCTCTCGACGCAACTTTCGTTCAGCCTGTCGCTCGTGCTGGGTCAGAAACTCGTGACGCGCTTGAACGGCCAAGGACGTTGCGCTGCCGTCGAAGTGTTGCGCGTGACGCCGGCCGTCGGGCACCTCATCCGTTCCGGCAACTGGCACCAGATTTATGGGCAACTCGAGACCGGCAGCAAAGTCGGGATGATTTCAATGGAGAAGCACCTCGCCCAACTCTGCAGGGAAGGTGTGATTTCGCGCGATGAGGCGATGCGTCACGCGAACGATCCAGTGATCTTGAACTACCTAAACACGGGATAGCCAGGGGAGTGGCTACGCCCCGCGGCCAAAGAAATTGCGCATGACGTGCGCGGCGATTTGGGGATTTTCGCGGAGCCGCCGCACTGAGTAGGCAAACCAGTCTTTCCCGTAGGGGATATAAACCCGCAGTGGATGACCAGCGGCGACGAGCCGCGTGCGCAGCGATTCGGCGACGCCCAGCAGCATTTGAAACTCGTAGCGATCCTTCGAGATCTTGAGCCGCGTGAGTTGTTCGAGCGCCGCGTCAACAAGCACATCATCGTGCGTTGCGATGCCAACGCGCGCGATTCCACCCGTGAGCATTAACTCAAGCAGCTCGCGGTACGACGCGCGGATCTCCTCGCGGTCTTGGTATGCGATCTCGGCGGACTCGCGATAGATGCCTTTGCACAGGCGCAGGTTGGTGGGTGGTTTTTCGGCGAGTAGCGCGCGCACGTCCGCGGCGCTGCGACGCATATACGCTTGAATGACCGTGCCGGTGTTAGCGAAGTCGCCGCGCAACTGTCGATAGATGTCGAGCGTCTGCGTGGTAACACTCGAGTCTTCCATATCAATGCGAAAAAAATTCCTGCGCTCGGCGGCGGCTTGCGCGAGCGCGCGCGCGATGTCGGCGCAGAGCTTGGGATTGAAACGCAGCCCCATTTGCGACAGCTTGACGGAGATATTGCAGTTGAGTTTCTGGTCATGGATCCCGTGCAGCGCCTCGAGATAACTGTCGCGCGCGCCGAGCGCTTGGCGATCATCCGTGACGTCTTCGCCGAGCACATCGATCGTGGCGCTCATACCCTTGGCATTGAGCGCCGCCACGAGGCCGAGCGCGTCCGCCAGTGCCTCGCCGGCGATATAGCGCCGTGAGACGCGCCACACCATCGGCTTCGGCACCCACGGCAACACGGAGACCACGGCTCGATTGAAAATCTGCATCTGCGCACCGCTCCACGATCCGGCGAAGTCAAAGGTGGGAAACGCCGATGCCGATGCGATCGGCGACGATCTCAGCTCGTCGCTATTCTGCGGGCCGCGCGACTTCGTGTACAAGAGGACCTGCGAGAAACAGCCGATACATATCCTCAGTAAACGGCGGTTAGAATGGCCGCGCAGATGGTTCGCAGCATTAAGGAGCCGACCTGATGGAATCGACCGGCGTGATGAGCCCAACGGCGGTGCGGCAACCGTTGCCGTTTTTCGTCAAGCTGCTCGTCGGGTTTCTACTCGTCGATGGACTGGCCGGCGTGGGACGCGTGCTCATGAACTATCTAGCGCGCGAGTCGACCGGTTGGCGCTTCAACGCCGATGAATTTTGGATCCTGCTCTTAGGTGTTTTCTATTTGTTGCTTGTGCCGCAAGTGTTGTTGCGTCTCCTCGCGGCACGCATCTCGCTGACGATGATCTTTGCACTCCAAGTCGCGTTGTTCGGCGCGCAATACTGCGTGCACGACCCCGCCGAATGGTGGGGACTCTCGACCGCCGCGCGCTTACAAGGACTCGGCGAAGTGCTGTTCTTCACGGCGGCGATGGTCGTCCTCAACCGTCGGCCAGCCACCGACGTGCTGCGGAGTTGACGCGCGCCATCACCGTTATCTAGTGCCGTGTCAGGCGACCTGCCTGGTCGTTGAGGATTTCGCGACGGAGGAGCAAGCAAGAATGACCCGAGGCTGCCCGGACAAAGAGGGTCAAAGTTGCCTGACACGGCACTAGCGTGCAGCATCGCGGTCGGACTCGACGCCGACGCCGGCCGGGTAGTGTCGAACGCGCGGCCAATGGGGAAAGCGGCGCGCAAACTCGACTGCCACCAGATCAATGCGAACGGTGAAACCGAAGCGTCGCGAGCGGCGGGCCACCCAATGCGCTGCGCGCGCGAGGCGGCGCCGTTGGTCCGCGGCGATGAGAACTTCGCCGGCGCCGCGGCGCGATTTCACCTCACACACGACTAGCGTGCTGCCCTGTTGCGCGAGGATATCGATCTCAGCGAGCGGCGTGCGCAGGTTGCGTTCGACGATGCGATACCCCTTGAGGCGCAAATACATCGCGGCGATGAATTCCGCGCGTCGACCACTGCGCGCGCGATGCTGCTGCGTCGAACTCGGCAGCGGGGGTGTAGCTGAGGAGTGGTTGGAGTCGGGCGAGTGGCGGAACGACATCGACGAAGTCTCCCGTGGAGACGTGTCGCCAGACGACAGCGCGCAGTAGAACTCTACTGCGCGCTGCGGTGCAAGTCGTTCCTGCGGAGGGCCCGTACTACCGGACGGTAGCCGGCTCGCTGTCTTCCGCACGGGCTTCGGTCTTGAGTTCGCCCTTGTGGTCGAAACTCATGCGCTCTTTGACCTTCGTCGATTTGCCGACGCGTTCGCGCAAATAGGTGAGCTTCGCGCGCCGGACTTTGCCTTGGCGCCGAATCTTGATTTCCTCGATCCATGGCGAGAAGGTCGGGAAAATTCGCTCGACACCTTCGCCGCTGACAATGCGACGGACGGTGAACGTCTCGCGGGATCCCGCGCCGCGACGACCGATGACGGTGCCACTAAAAATCTGCACGCGCGTCTTGTCACCTTCGACGATTCGCACGTGCACGTCGATCGTGTCGCCGACGCGAAAAGTCGGCGGCTTGCGCTTCTTCTGCTCTTTTTCGAACGCTTCTAAAATGCGGCTCATGTCGGTCGCCTCTTCTGAATCACAACTCTACTGATCTACTGAATCGACAGGCACTTTATCTTCAAATGGACCCTGCTGATCTCGGCATCGCCGCCGCCAGGCGGCGATCTCCGCATGATTTCCTGACAGCAAGACCGGCGGCACTTCGTAGCCGCGGTACTTCGGCGGCCGCGTGAAATGCGGGTGATCGTGTCCGCCATCACCCGCCCACGCCGAGAACGAATCTTGCACGGCGGATTCCGCGTCGCCGAGCACTCCCGGCAGCAACCGTGCCACGCCCTCGATGACCGCCATCGCCGGCACTTCGCCGCCCGACAACACGTAATCGCCGAGCGAAACGCGCTGCCACGGAAAAGCCGACTCGATCCGGTGGTCGAGTCCTTCGTAACGGCCACACAAGATCACCAAGTGTGACTGGGTCGCGAGTTCTTCGAGCGCCGGCTGTCGAAGGCGCTCACCACGCGGGCAAGTGAGTAAGAGTCGCGGCGCTCGCACTCCGGAAGCTTCCGCCCGTGGCTCGATCGCGCCCAGCACGAGATCGAGCGCGCGAAAGACGGGCTCGGGCTTGATCAACATCCCCGGCCCACCGCCGTAGGGTCGATCATCAACGGATCGATACCGATCCTCCGTGAACGCGCGCAACTGCGTGCAACGAACCTCGAGGCTCTGCTTCTTGCGCGCCTGCCCAACCATCCCGCGGCTCAAAAATGGCCCGAAGAACTCCGGAAAGATGGTCAGGACATCGATCAGCATCTTGGGGCTTCAACCCGCTCGCTAGGATTTCTTCTTCGTCTGCGCGCGCTTGGCCGCTCGGCGTTTCCGCTGGAGTTTTTTCCGGCTCGGCTTTTTCTTGCCGGCGCTTGCGCCCCAGGCGATTTCTTCGGTGCGGAGGAAATTCAAGACGCTCACGGACGGCCGTGCGCCTTGCTCGACCCAGTGTTGTATGCGTTCGAGTTTCATCTTCACGCGATCCGTCGGCTTTTGAACCAACGGATCATAGGTGCCGAGGATCTCGAGCCCGCGTCCGCTGCGTGAATTGCGCCGCTCAATCGCTTCGATGCGATAAAACGGGCGCCGACGTCGGCCGGTCCGCTTCAGGCGTATTGCTACCGCCATGCTGCTTGGTCTCCCTTTGCGCGAGCGCTTTTGCGCGCGCATCCATCTGGTTTCGCCGCCGGCCTATCCGCGTAACAGTAGCCCTGTTACTTATCCCGGCGGCCACACTCGCCCACCGACACACTGCGCAGTTTCGCGATGTCCATTTTGACGACCGCCGACTCACGCGACAAAAGGGGCAGATTATAGGCCTGCCGTCGGCACTTGCAAGCTCTCCGGACTCAAGTTGGAGCGCGATTTCTTCTGATGAAGGGCAGGGGCACGTCTCGCTCGCGCGCCGCGCTACGGAATCGTGAAACTCTTGAGTCCGTGGGCGCGCGCGATAACGAGCCGGAGGTCCTGCTCTACGGGTGCAAAGCCGTCGACGAAGATCACGACACCATTTCGCGCGGGACCGATATCAGCGAGCTCTACGAGTTGAAACGTGTTGTCGCCGAAGCGCAGCGCGAGATAGCGGGTCGGGTCGATGTTGAGATGGCCGCGCGCCGCCGCTTCAATTCGAACCGCAGCAACGAGCGCGGCGATTTCGTTTGGCGATGTGCACCACGGCAGGTGTTCGATTCGCCAGCTGGCTGGCGGTCCGTCGAGCCCGCGCGCGCGCGTCACGAGCGCGAAACCAGCGAGGTCCGAAGACTTTGCGCGCCAAGCTTCGACGTCGAGGAAACCGAGGCACTTGATATCGTGCGGATCGCTGATTGCCATCTCCGACTCCACTTCGTGCGCCGAGTTGATCGGTCGGCAACCGGCGATCGCGGCGAGCGCGGAGATCGCAACCAGTAATTTCCCGCGCCCGCGCATCTTCCCTCGTTTCGAACTGAATGAAAGGCGGGAGCCGGCCGGCCCCTCCCGAACCCAGCCGACCCCCAAATATCGACACGGCGTTTACGGACACGCGGGAATATCACCCGCCGGCGCCGCATCGGTAATGCTCGGTGAACCAGCGCCGCCGCCTGGCGTCGCGGTATGAACATTGCCCGTCGTGCTCGCCGTGCCGCCGTCGATTCTGACGTTCGCGTCCGACGCTACCACGGTGGCGCCGGAAGCATCGGCGAGATCTTGTATGAACTCCGGCCCGTCCGTCTCAGCGGTGCCGCCGTCTTTGGCGGGCTGGCACGAGAGCAACGTGATCTGCGCATCGGCGGCGAGATACGGTGCAATCGCCTCGCCGAACTCTGTCGCTGTGCGTTGACCGTCGTGTTGCCCAACGCGTGTTTCGCTTTTGAACGGCGTGCCCTTCGGACCGATTCGAATGCTGCCAGGGCCGCCATGCACGGCAAACACCAAGCACTTCACTTTCTTCCACTCAGCCGCGAGCGATCGCATCTTATTGACGATGGAGTTTTGTCCGTCGGCCTTCACTGTCGCGATGCTCGCATCCGCCGCCACTTGGGCGTCGGCGTAGTCTTTGTTCCAGGTTTTTCCAGGATCGTCCTCGTACACGATCAAGGTCACGTCGGTCCAGACGCAAACGCCGACGGGGTCATCGATCAGTGCTTCCTCTTCCCAAGTCGTGCAAGGCGTGTCGCCACTCCCGCACTCGGCCTCCTTCTCTTTCTCGCGAGTGGAGTCGTAATCGGGCATGCCATACGCGTCGCCGATGATGTCCTGCAGGTACGGCGCAGTGAGAAAAACGCCGTCCGCGAATAGCGCGCGGCCGGGCTGGCCGAGCTTGATGTCCACCAGATCGAACGTAAAAACCTGGCCATCGAAAGTGCGTACATAGGTCGACGCCGTGAGGTCGTGCGTCAGCCCGCCCGGCTGAAAGCTCATCGGTTGAATTGCCTGCACGAACGCCTGCACGAGCCCAAAGTCTTCAATCCAGTTGAGCGGCAACGGCGCGCCGGTGATCGGGTCGTACATTTGCACCGCGAAGCCCGTGAATTGCGGCGCCATGCCGAAGAATTCCATGCCACTCATGAGTGGCGGACCTGTCGAGACTGGGCCGCAGGTCGTGGGGCCGTCGCAGCCGATGCCATCGGCAGTCGGATCGCCGCCGCAGGCGCCGTAAGGCGGAGCCGGTGGTGCACCCGCCGCAAACAGAAATGACAAGACGGAGATTGGATCCGCGAGGTTCACCACACCGTCATCATTGAAGTCGTAGGCATCGAGGCAGTTCACCGGAGCGCCGGAGAACAGGTAACTCAACCCGCCAATGGCGTCGCCGATGTTGATCGAGCCATCGCCATTTCCGTCGCCGCGTTCGAAACTGTAGCCGGCACCGCCGCCGGTGATCTGCGCGAGAGTGCTACCGCAGAGAATGATTAACGCCAGCGCGGTATTGAGAATCGTTCGCATGAGAAGCCTTTCAAGTGCTACGTGAGTTGCGCACGCTCGAAGCGAGCGTCGCCTACGAAGCACTTGCGGCTAGCGTCTGAAAACGGACGCGTGACTTTTCGCAGCAGCGTCGGCACCAGGGCGTCGAACCCTAAGCCTGCTCATAAAGTTCAGTCGGGATGGGCTGACGCTGAGCATAGCCACCGTCGCAGGTGTGATACCACGCGACACTCGACTCATCGCTGCGCCAGCAAAGCTCGACGTCTAGTCCGTTGATCTCGGCTGGAAAATCGACGAGCCCGAACTCGGAGTGAACGTCCTTGAATAGACACCCGATTTTTTCGAGTTCGTGCACCAGCTCGTGTAGCTCCGAGTGGACACGCTCGAGTTGCTCAAGCGCGCGGCCGTCGTTGTTGCCACACTGGAGTTCGCGATACAACCGGCCTTTGAGCAAGATATCGGCGACGATCAACCGAACGAGCGGCAGCGTCTTGTTTGCTTGTTCCGGAGTAAACTTGCGAGCCATCGCGCGACTGCCTTGCGTTGAGAGGGGGGCCGGACCGAGCCTGACTCCACAACCACGGCGCGGGAGACAATATCATCCCGCGCCAAGGCGTGGGAATCCTTCTTGGCATTCGGCGGCTTGTCGGCGGTCTGGCGGCCTTGCGCGCGCGCAACCCGGAATTGTCATGCGGTTCGATTGCTGGAGTATAATGCGCGACCTGTTGTCGACCCATCGGCTCGGCGAGATGAGAATCCACAACGAGCGAGTGAAATGAGGGGCGAACATGTCGGTGTGTTTGCGGACCAGACAGCCACGCGTGCGCAGAGTCGCGCGTCGTGCGATCGGCGCATTGAGTTTGCTGGCATTGACGTTCGGCGGCGGCGCCGCCGCGCGCGCAGCGACGGTGACGCTTACTCTCGCGAGCCCGCAAGCGGGAACTGTCGTGTCGCCCGGCGCGACGATCGCTTGGACGATCTCCGCCGGTGTCTCGAGTGGTGACAACTTTGGGCTCGCCCTCGTGCTCGTCGACCTTGTCCAAGATCCTGGCAACCCGAGCACGATGGACCTTCCGCCAGCCAGCGGCGTGCCACCGGCGATGGAACTTTTTAGTCGGCCGCTCGGCTTCTCGAATCCCGGTCCAGGCGGCGTCGGCACGGGCTACGTCGGTCTCGCGCGCGGCGCGCCGGGCGCGCTGAACTTGGTTCAGATCGGTGGCGCGATCAATACGTTTGGCGTCGCGGGCGCCGGCATCGGTCTCAGTACGACGGTGCCGGTCGGTGTCGGGCAAGGCGCGCCGGTCGTGATCGCCGAGGGCGTACTGTTCGCGCCGTTGACTCCGGGCAACTACGCGTTGCAACTGCAGAACGCGACTGCGAGCACGCTACACGCCGTCGCAGCGGCGCCGCAACACAGCGACGTGCGTGCGGCGCAAGTAGATCTCGCGGCCGGCTCCATAGCATTCCTGGTCACGGGCGCCATGTTGTTTCGTCGCGGCGATTGTAATGGCGACGCCGCTTTCAACATTGCCGACGCGATCACCGTGTTGACGTACTTGTTCAGCGCGCCGGCGATCACGCCGCCATGCTTCGACGCGTGCGACGCGGGCGACGATGGCGCGCTCGACATCGCCGACGGCGTCGGCATTTTGTCGGCGCTGTTTAGCGGCGCACCGCCGTTGCCGGCGCCCGGTTTTACGTGCGGCGCCGATCCGAGCGCTGACGCGCTTGGCTGCGCGAGTTCACCAGCATGTTGAGACATCGAAGGGCGCAAGAAGAGGAGCGGATCGTGAACGCAAATTTGCACAAATCAGCGCCGGTATTCTTGTTCGTCCTCATCGCGAGCTGGCTCGGCGTCGTCTCTCGACTCGAGGCCGGCGGGGATGCCGACGGCGATGGAGACATCGACATCACCGAAATCGCGGCGCTGTTGGCTTGCCTCGACGGCCCTGAACTCCTCGTCGGTCCGACTTGTCAGGGCGCCGACTTCGATGGGGATGGCGATGTCGATCTCGTCGACTTCGCGGAGCTGCAACGTCGTTTCACCGGCGATGGTCCGGTGCCAGGCACGTTGGCGGTGAGCTGGATCCACGGCTCGCCGAGTTGCGCAAGCGACTCGAACCCACCCATCCAAGTGCACGCATACAACGACGACACGTTTATTTTGCGCCAGAACAAGTGCATTCATTACGAGGCGCCGTTCATCTATCTCTTGTTCGGCGAGGAAAAAGTCTTCATGCAAGACACCGGCGCGACGTCGTCGCTCGCGACGTTTCCGCTGCGCACGGTGGTTCAAGGCATCATCGCGCAATGGCTGAGCGATCATGGTCTGAGCAGTATCGAACTCATCGTGACGCACTCGCATGGCCACGGAGACCACGTCGCGGCCGACGGCCAATTCAGCGGGCAGCCGCTCACAACTGTGGTCGGCACCTCACAAACCGCGGTGCGCAATTTCTTCGGCATCACGAGCTGGCCAGATCAAATCGTGAGCTTTGATTTGGGCGGGCGCGTGGTCGACATCATTCCAATACCAGGTCACCATTCATCCCATATCGCGGTGTACGACCGCCGCACCGATTTGTTGCTGACCGGCGATACGCTTTACCCGGGTCGGCTCTATATCAGTTCGTGGACGTCGTACCAGGCGAGCATCGCCCGGCTCGTCGCTTTTTGCGCGACTCACGACGTTTCGCACATTCTCGGCACCCACATCGAAATGTCAGCGACGCCCGGCGTCGATTATCCGATTGGCACGACCTACCAACCGAACGAACACGTCTTGGAGCTCGACCTGAGTCATCTGCTCGAGCTGAACGCCGCCGTCATCGCGATGGGCACGACACCGGTGTACCAAGTGCACGACGCGTTCATCATCTTCCCGTAACAGCTAAAACGAGAGCGGCGCCGGTTACCGGCGCCGCTCTCGTTGTTGCGAATCGCAGTCGCGATCCGCCCCGATTCGTATCCAGAACCTGAAGGCGATTCCAAAACCTTACGGGCAGAAACCGTAACTCGCGCAATCGAGCGCGTCGCTCGTCCCGTCGATGCCGCAGTTCGGGTACGGGCCGATCGTCGGCGCGCCGCTGAAGAGCGTGCTCAGCATCGCAATCGCGTCGCTGATGTCGATCATGCCGTCGTCGTTGCCATCGCAGGCATCGACGCACGATAAGACAACCGGCGAGCCGACGACGGGGAACAGGAAGCCGAGCAAGGCGACCGGATCGGCAATGTTGTAACCATCGTCAACGTTGCAGTCGTAGCGCACGAACTGTTGCGCCGCGCTGAACGGCGCCGGCACGTCGAAGGTGATGCTGTCGGGCGTGCCAGTGCGGAACAAGCCGAGCGTCGCCGTCACGGTTTGCGGCGGCAGGACGGCGTCAAACCAAAACGTGTACAGCGTGCCGAAGCGCAGCGCGTTGCTATTGGGGTTCTCCACAAAAGTCTGCGGGCTCGCCCAGGTGACGCTGCTGCCGCCGACAGTCGCGTTCCAGTCGGTGTTGTCGTACGGTTCGCCGCTGTGGTAGTTCACATCGTGGAACCCGACCGTGTTAACGCCGGCGCCGCCGCCGGTCGGAATCGAGAACGATCCCGCGCTGCGATGCGAGTTCAAGTTGTAGATCGCGTACGCATAGCGCCACGCGCCGCCGCCGAGGTCCGTCACTTTGCTCGCGACGAAGAAGCGGCCTTCGCCAGGAACATCGACCGGCGCAATGACGACGCTCGGATCCGGCGTGTCGACGCCGAGTCCGTGATCCGCCCATGCGTAGATCGCCGGAATCGTGGCTTCCATGACGCCTACTGGCGTCAAGTTAAAAGAGCCCGCGGCGACGGTCATGCGTTTGTACGAAGCGTTGTTCAAGGCGTTGCCGTTCGCGGCGTCGTCCGGCGCAACGTACACGCCCTCACAAAAGTAGAGCGCTCCGGGTTGCACGAGGTCGGCTTCGGCGATCTGCAAGCGCTTATGCAGAATCGTCGCGGAAGATCCCGACGCACCCGGGTACGCGCCCGTGAATGCATTCACTGTCGATCGCGGTCCGAGGATGCTTTGGCCGCCGTTAAACCCGGCGCCGTAGATATCACGACAACCCGCGCCGAGCACGCTCCCGCCTTGACCATTACACGGCAGACCGCAACCGCCTCCCGCGGCCGCGCCGGTGCCGTTCTTCAGCCACGACATGCCGATTTGTTCGAGGCGACCATTGTGTAAACGAAAAGCGTTCATCCCGAGGAGTGGTGTGACGCCACCCCATTGCAGGTTTTCATCGCCGATGTTGCACGTGAAAGAGTCAAGCGAGTACGCGCGCGTGCCGGTGATCGCGCCCCAGTTGAATATGCTTGTGCAATCGCTGTAGATCACATCGGGACCGACGAACGCGGTGGGATCGACGACTTGAATCGTGAGCGTAAAGGGGCCGGCGGCGCCGCTATTCCCCGACACGCGGATGTAATAGGTCGTGCCCACCACCATCTGCACTTGGGCGACGGATTGCACGCCGCAACTGTTGTCGTTGCAGGCGACCTCATTTGCGTCGACGCCCGGACAACCGGTGTGAATCGAGATCACGCTGTTGTAGCTCGTCACGCCGCCGCAGGTCTGTGCGCGCAGGAGCCAGTCGTTGGTGGCCGTGTAGGAGTACCAAACCGACGGCGAGTTGTCGGCACTGCCACAGCTCGAATCACCATCGTCATTATTCGCTTGCGTGCTGCCCGTGTAGACGCCCGGCGCTACGGCGATGGCGTTCACGCAATCATCGTTGATTGCCGGTGCGGGCGGCGGTGTGCAGGTGAGCGACAACTCGAAGAGACCTTCAGCGCTGCTGAAGCCGTGCATCAAAATCAGATACTCGACGCCGAGCTGCGAAATCCACGTCACGCGTGAACGCAGTCCCGAAAATGAGCACGTCGCATCATCGTTGCCGGTGACACACACGAGGCTGCCGCAAGTGCCGGTATAGACGCGCAGCTTGGTGTCGAAGTTCGAGCCGGGGTGACACGTCGTCAAAATGATCTCTTCGCCGGTGCCGATGAAGCTGTACCAAACGGCGCCGCCCGAGCCATCACTCGTTCCGCAGGTCGGCGCGGGGTCCGGATTGGCGAGCGTCGTGTCGCCCGAGACGAGACTGCCGCAGGTCAATGCGATGCGATTTGCGCAATCATCGTTGACGGGCACCTGCGCCATCGCGAGTGTCGCGGTCGCGAGCAGCACGAACCCTGTCGCGATCGATTTTCTCATTGCCGAGGTGTTCTTCACGAAGCCCATCCTTCCTGACCGGGAAAAGAGCGCGGACACATCCTGGGGACACATCCTGGAAACACAGTCCTGCCACACAAGACGGAATGCGGCAAAGCGTACCAGTCGACCGGTGGCCCGGGAAGCGCCGGTCCAATTCGAACTTCGCCGGTCGTTCCGAGCCGCGGTCACTTCCGTTGCGCACGCCCCGGAAAGCGACGAAACTCGCGGTGCGCCGGCGTACTAAACCAAGCCTCACTTTATGTGGAAGGGGCGCGTGGAACAGCCACTGAATGCACTCGCGCTCGTCATGGGCGGCGGCGGCGCGCGCGCCGCCTATCAAGTCGGTTTGTTGCGATTCTTGGCGGCGCGCTTGCCGCGGCTCGAGATTCCGATCCTGACGGGAGTGTCCGCCGGCGCTATCAACACAGTGAAGCTCGCCAGCGCGCCGGGCGATTTCGTCGATGGCGTGCGGCAACTCGAAGACCTGTGGCGCCGGCTTTCCATCGACCAAGTTTTTCGCGTCGGCGCGCCGGGCCTCGTGCGCAATGCGCTGCGCTGGGGATTGAGATTGGTTGCGGGCGGTAGTCGCGCGGCGCCGGTGGCACGCGGTCTGGTCGATACAGCGCCGCTCCAACGATTTTTGGCGAGCGCGCTCTATGGGGATGCCGATGCTCCGGCGTTTCGACCGCTCGCGGGCATTGCGCACAATCTCGACCGCGGGAAACTGCGGGCGGTGGCGGTAACGACGACCAACTACGCGACTGGCCAATCCATCACTTGGGTCGAAGGTCGCGACGTAGCGCTCTGGGAGCGACCGCAACGTCGCGCCCTTCGCGCCGCCATCGATCTGCGCCACGTGATGGCGTCGGCGGCGTTGCCGGTGATGTTTCCCGCCGTGCAGATCGACGAAGCGTGGCACGGCGATGGCGGTATTCGACTCACCGCGCCGTTGTCGCCGGCGATGCAACTCGGCGCCAGTCGCATCATCGCGGTGTCGACGCGCTATCAGCGCCGGCAGGACGAGGCCAATCAACTGCTCGTCACGGGTTATCCGCCACTTGCGCAAGTCGCGGGCGTGTTGATGAACGCCATCTTCCTCGACATGCTCGACTACGACGCCATGATCCTGTCGCGCATCAACGAGCTCCTCATCAAGATCCGGCCGGAAGAGCGCGGGAGTCTGCGGCCGGTCGAGTTATTGGTGGTGCGGCCTTCCGTCGATCTCGGCAAGCTCTCCGCGCAATACGAGGCCACGTTGCCCGGCCCGTTTCGCTTCTTTACGCGCGGTCTCGGCACGCGCGAAACGCGCAGTCCCGACTACCTGAGCATGTTGATGTTCAACAAGGAATATATTCAGCAGCTCATCGCCATCGGCGAGGCCGACGCCGAGCGCCGCGCCGATGAAATCTTGGCGTTCGTGTCTCGCTAGTGCCGATCGCAGCGTGTTCGCATTACGCGCCCGCGAGGTCCGCCTCGAAGCGTGTGAGTATGCGCGCCAGCGCGAGCCGTAACCCGGCGACGACCGCCTCGGGCGTCGCCGCGGGGATCGGCTCTGACTCGCGATACTCCCGCTGTCGCTCGATTGTTAGCTCGCCGTCGCGCTCACGGAGGAGGAGCAGCGTGAGCTCCAAGACCGCGTGCGGAGCATTCGCGGCGCGAAAGTCGCCATAGATCGCCCCGATATGACCTTCGAGCGTCCATGGTGTCATCACGTGGCTACCGGCAGGAAGCACGCTCGAGAAGCGCTGCGTCCGACTCAGCCACTCGCGGGTTTCTTGTTCTACCAACTGCGCGGGCGGTCGAAAAAACTCGTGATAGAAATCCGCCGCGTACTCCTGTTCCGAACGCCGATAAACGAGCGCGACGCTGTCGCAGCCAGGCGACGCACGGAAATGCGCGACGCGCAAATACACCGCGTCGACGGGCGTAGCCGTGTCGCTCGCCGGTCGCTCGACGTCGAGTCCATAGAGATGCTTGATCGGGTAGTCGCGCGATAAACTGCAACTGCTCGTCGATAGCCACAGGGTCAACGACAGCGCCACGACTCTGCCTCGGCGATGGACCATGAGTTAGGGCCCTCCGTTCGTCGCCGGCGGCGGCGGCTCACCGAACAAGAGCTGCGTCGGGTACTTTTGCACGAACTCCCCGAGTGCGCGCAGATTCTCGGAGAACACCCGCAGGTTCGTGACGATGCTCTCAATGTCCGCGTGTTGGTTGGCGAACAGCACATTCATGCGATTCAAAATACTCCTGAGCTGCGTGACGACGCCGGGCAACTCGGAAATCACTTTCTCGGTCGAATTCGACGCCAACAAATCGACAAATCGCCGCAGCCCCGCGGCGGCGGCCGCGGTGTCCCCGGAAATTGCGGCGACGGATGGCTGCTCGAGCAAATCGCGGACGCGCGTCGCGGACGCCCGCAGCTCCGTGATCAGTTGCACGGCTTCCGTGCGAAGGCCGCCAGCGTCGAAGCTCGCCACCGCGTGATCCAATGTGGTGAGCAGCTCCGCGAGGTTTGCACCGATCTTCGGGAAGTCGACCTTGTCGAGATTGTCGAGGATCTTGCCCAACGATTCGCTGAAGCGCACGATCACGCTCGATGCCGACGGCAAGTAGTAGTTCTTCGGTTCCCACCCGCAGGGCATGGGCGATGGCGCATCGGCGCCGAGATAATCCGCTTCGACGTAGACCGCGCCGGTGAGGCCGAGCGCTGCGAGGCGCACGCGCATCCCTCCATTCACGCGATCGGCGATCACTTGGTCGAGCATGCTGATGTCTTCTTCGTCGAAGATGCGCGGATCGATGGCCATCAACACGTAGACATAGCGGTCGTACTCGGGCTGGCCACGGCTCTCCGGGTAGATCGATCGACAGAAGTTGATGTCTTTGACGTGTCCAACCTGCACGCCGCGATACTTGACGGCTGAGCCGCGCGACAGTCCTTGGACACTCTCGTCGAAATAAGTCTCCATGTAGATATAGGTCTTAAAGAGCGCGCCGGCGCCGAGCACGATAATGCTCGCAACCGTCAACACGACCGCAGCAATGACAAAGAGTCCCAGTTTGAAGTAATTCGCGCGGCTGCTCATGAACTCCTGTGCGCAGAACTACGCCCGCGGCCCGCCGGGACGAAACGTTTCGGCCGCTGGACCCGTTCGGCCGCCAGCCCGTACGGGAGCGACCTGTCGATGAAAGAACTGCCAAACACGTGGGTCGTGGCTTTGATCGCGCAACTCCTGCGGCGTTCCGCTGGCGATGATTCCGCGCGCACTCTTGTCGAGCATGATAACTCGGTCGGCGATGGAGTAAACACTCGGCAGCTCGTGGGTCACCACGATGAAGGTGATGCCGAGGCTTCGCGCAAGCCGCAAGATGAGAGCGTCGAGTTCCGCGGAGGTGACCGGGTCGAGGCCAGCGGACGGCTCGTCGAGAAACAAGATCTGCGGATCGAGCGCCATAGCGCGCGCGATGCCGGCACGCTTCTGCATGCCACCGCTGATTTCGGCCGGCTGAAACTCAGCGTAGGCCTCGAGGCCGACGAGCTTGAGCTTCATGCGTGCGAGCAAGTCCATCGCATCGAGTGGCAGGTCGGTGTATTCCTCGAGTGGCAAGCGCACGTTCTCGAGTAGTGTCATGGAGCCGAAGAGCGCACCGTTTTGGTACGCGACGCCGAACCGGCGCAGTATGCGCGTGCGTGCGGCGCCGCGCGCGCGCGCCAAACTTTCTCCTTCGAACTCGACCACACCGTGCACGGGTTCAAAGAGCCCGACCATATTCATCAGGAGCGTGCTCTTGCCGCAGCCGGAGCCGCCGATGACCACGAACACTTCACCGCGTCGCACATCGAAGCTGACATTCTCGAGCACGAGCGTTTCGCCGTAACCACAGGCGAGTTCGCGCACGGAGATGATGGTGTCGCCGATCGCCGCCATCGTCAAATATCCAGCGCGTAGAAGATCACCGCGAAGGCGGCGTCCCACACGCAAATCAGCACAATGCCGCTGACCACGGCGCGGGTCGTCGAGATACCGACCGAGGTCGCACCGAGACCGGTCTTGAGCCCGCGTTGACAACCGATCGCGGCGACCAGCAGGCCAAACACGAGAGATTTCACCAAACCGCCGAGAAATGCCGAGATCGTGACCGCATCGACGACGTGCTCCCAATACGCGGTGAATGTGTAACCCATCGAGAGCAACACGACGGCGCCGCCGACGACGCCGGCGAGGCCGCAAAACACCGCGAGCGCCGGCGCCATGAGGACGCTCGCGAGCACGCGGGTGAGTACGAGAAAGCGCACGGGATCGATGCCCATTGTCATGAGCGCGTTGATCTCGTCGTTGACTTTCATGGTGCCGATCTCCGCGGCGAAGGCGGAGCCGGAGCGGCCCGCCATGATGACGGCCGCCATCAGCGGCCCGAGTTCTTTCAGCATCGAGATCGCCACCAGGTCGGCGACGTAGATCACGACGCCGAACTGCCGCATAGGGATCGCCGACTGAAACGCCATGATGAGGCCGATGAGGAATCCAATGAGGAGGACGATCGGCAGCGCGTCGGCGCCGGTACGTTCCGCGACGAGCAGCACGTCGCGCCAACGGACGCGCAGCGGGCGCAAGAGCGCGCGCCCGACGACGCTCGTCAACTCGCCGACGTACGCCATGAGTTCGTAGAAGTCGCCGTAGATATCGTGCGCTGCGTGACCGAGGCCGGCGACGAGCGGCGCCGGTACCGGCTCCGCGCGACGATGCGTCACCTCGCCTTGCTCGTAGAGTGCGAGTAAATCGCGAATGGTGTCTTGAAGGCCGACGATCTCGAACGAGTCGGTCGCACGCGCGCGCAACTCGACGAGGAGCGCGACGCCGGCGCCGTCGCAATAGACGAGGCCGCTGGCGTCGACGAGGAGGCGCTTGGTCGTGTGCCGGGCGACCAGCTCCAGCGCTTTGCGCCACGCCTGACCGGTCGTCTCGGTATCGAGCCGACCCACGATCACGAGTCGAAGCGCACCGTCGCGCTCCGCGATGGCGTTGAGCGACACGCTCGAAGCGGTTCGCGATGGGCTGGCCGCTGCTGCGTTCACGAATTCACTCGCTCATTCAAATTGAACGAAGACTTCGTCGCCCCGCACGACGACGGGATAGGTTTTCACATCGGTCTTGGCCGGCGGGCCGGAGGCCTTGCCGGTCTTGATGTTGAAACACGCGGCGTGCCACGGGCACTCGATCTCGTCGCCATTCAGGTTGCCTTCTGCCAGCGGTCCACCCGTGTGCGTGCATTCGTTGGCGATCGCGTAACAAGCGCCGCCGACATGAAAGAGCGCAAGCTCCTTGCCACCGGCGTTGACGACAGTGCCCATATCACGCGCGAGTTCGCTGAGACGCGCGACTCTCACTTCGGTTGTCATGTGTCAACTTTCAATCGCGTCGCGCGAACTCAAGCGCCTACGTATTCCAAGTACGCGGTTCGGTCGGCGCCAAGAATAGCGCATTGCGTACAGTGAGTGCTAATGGACATCGCTGGACAAGTCGTCGCCCTGTCGTCAGTGGCAATGCGGACCATCTGACCTTTTGAGCGCGGAGCGATCTGATTTTGGTACTCGTCGTCACCGAACCCACGGATACGGTGAGATCAAAAAACGACACTTTGCCAGGACACTATCTCATGGCCGGCGGCACGCAACGAAGCGCGGCTAACGCCACGCGCGCCACGACGCACGCCCGTCGTCTAGCCGATCTCACCACGATTCGTAACACTCGGCGGTCCGACCGCCGGAACACACGTGCCTGCTGAAACTTAAAAGTCGCCTGTCTCACCGACGCCGCATATCGGGTTAAGCGTCGGAGCGCGAGGGATCGCGCTTCACGCGGCGCCGGATGTCCCGGCCCCAGTAACGAACACCAAACTGGCCGAGTGGACTGCCGAATGCCGGCGCCGCGAGGCATGGAATTCGAGGAAACCCATGTTTGCGAATCGATGGATGCGATCTTGGATGTTGATTTCAACTCTTGCGTTTGCGCCGGCGCTCGGCGCGCAGAACATTCTCTACTTCGACGGCATCAACGGCACGTCGCCCGCGGATGCGCTCGACAACTTGGGGCACGCGTACACCACCGTGACCTCCGGTTCCGCGTTCAACGCCGCAATGACCGATGGCACGATTTGGGATTTGGTCGTCGTGGCGTACGCGGGCGCCGGCTTCGACTACACGAATTTGATCAACTACATAGACGCTGGCGGGCGCGCGTTCGTGAGTTTCAACAACTTCGACGACGCACCGTTGTTGCGAGAGGCTTTCGACGTAGCTATCGCGGTGAGCTTCACCACACCACACGACGTCTTCGAGGCTATATATCCCAGCGTTGCGCTACCTCAATGGCGTATGCCCAACGTCGTTTCTCAGATTTCAGTGTCTGGAGTCGACGATTGGGCGGACAACGGCGATTACTTGACACCGAATTCCGATGGACTCGCAATCGGCGAGAGTAGCGGTGGGTTCTCTCTAGTACTGCGAGGTAACGGTGGTCGCACTATCGCGCTAGGCCATGAGCTCGATTCGCTGGATACCGCGGAGTCGATCGCGTTCCTCGAAAACTGCTTTGCGTACCTGCTGCAAAAATTCGTGCTGCTATTCAAGGACTATGGCGACGCAACCAGCTCAGCCTCGGTCGACGCGCTGGACGCCGAGGGTCTCGTCTACACCCGTGTCGGTTACGACCCTGACTTTGTCTCTTTGATGAGTCTATACATCGACTGGGATGTGGTCGTCGTCGATGTGGTCTTTAACTCGATGTCGAGCAGCTCCGTGGCCGCGCTCCGAAACCATGTGAATAGCGGCGGCAAGGCGCTCCTCACCTACTGGAATCTGGATGCCGAGTCCGCGTTGGCGGGTGATTTCGGTGTGACTGCCACGACCAGCTTCTTTTTCGCGCAGGAAATCCATGGCTGGCCGGCGGTCTGGCCACAGAACACGATTTGGACGACACCGAATACACTTCCAGCGACGATCTCGACCACTTCAGAGACAGTCTTCGACAGTGGCGATCGGCTCACCGCGTCCACAGAGGCTGAATCGGTGGGCGGATTCACGGCGACGCCATTTCTGGATCAAGGGGCCGTAGTCCTTGCGAATCACGGCAATACCATTTGCATCGGCCACGTCCTGGTCGAACACGACCAACCCGCCGTCACGGATCTCGTACAAAACTGCCTTCACTATCTGTGCAATCCGCCCTGTCGAACGCTGGTTTTTGACAGCGGGTCTGGCACGGCGCTGCGCGATGCGTTACGAGCTGCCAAGCTTCCCTTCGTGCGCGTGTCGTCGGGCGGCGACTTCGACAAGGCGCTCGGCAGCGGTTACGCGTGGGACTACGTGGTGGTGCACAATCCAAGCCTGGTGTTCGATCCGACTCGGCTCGTGCAGTACATCAACAATGGTGGGCGCGCGCTGGTCTCGTACTGGAACCTGGACGCTGAGCCCGACCTGCAAACCGCGTTGGAGATCGGCGGCGCGATCGATTTCTTCGATCCGATGCAGATCTCTAACTGGAATGCGTTGACCCCGATTTGGCAGCATCCGAATCCGATCGCCGCGCTATTGCCGACCACCAGTACGCACACCGATAACGGAGACTTCTTGACGGCGCTGGACGGCGCTGCCGCCGGCGGCTTCGTCGCGACGCCGACCGCAGGCATGGCCGGCGTAGTGATCGCGCATGGTGGCGATACCATCTGCATTGGTCACGAACTGGATGGTTTGGAGGCCGGCGCGACCACAGACTTCCTGGAGAACTGCCTGCGCCTGCAGTGTCCGCCGCCGCCGCAAAACGACGACTGCGCCGATGCCAAGATCGTCACGTCCGGCGTCTACTTTGGCACGCTCATCGGAGCGACCAGCGACGCCATCAGCTCGTGCGATCCGACCGCCATGCAAGCGCCGGACATTTGGTTCGAGTTCACGCCGCCTGAAAACGGCACGCTGCACGTTTCGACTTGCGGAACGCACGACCAATACGGTGTCGACGACGGCGTCAACACGGTGCTGTCGCTGTTCAATGGCTGCGGCGGCACGGAAGTCGCTTGCGAGAACGACGAGCCCACCGAGTGCGGCCTCTTGGATGGTTCTACGCTGCGCGATAGCCACATTGTTCAAGCGTTGTCGGCGGGACAAACCGTCTTGATTCGCGTCGCGCGCCGCCAGGGCTCGCACCGCGGCCCGATCGTGCTCAATGTGGGTTTCAATCCCGCCGGCACCGAGTTTCGCCGCGGCGACGCCAACACCGATGGAGCCTTCGATGTCTCGGACACGGTTTACATCTTGAATCGATTGTTCGTGATCGGCAGCCCGCCGTTCTCCTGTCGCAAGACCGCCGACGCCAATGACGACGGCGGGATCGACATCGCCGACGGGGTCTACGCGCTCAATAGCTTGTTCGCTGGTGGGCCGCCGCCGCCGCCGCCGACCGCGTGCGGTCTCGACCCGACCGCCGACGGACTCGACTGCGGGAGCTACGCGCCTTGCCCGTAACGCCGCCGCCTACCGTGGCAGCGATTGGCTTGTTGTGATCCTTGGCGGGTGGCGGAGTCATTGAACGTTCTCGTTTTCCGCAGCTCGAAGTTGCCAGCGAACCTTCAACCCACTGTGGTTGGGGGTTCGCTGGCTTGTTAGCGGCGAGGCGTATTCAAAGACGCAAGGCTTACGGACAGGGCGCGAAACTCAGGCAATCCAACGTGTCTTGCGTCAGGTCGACCCCGCAACTCGCGTAAGGGGCAGGTAATCCACCCCCGCCGCCAAACAGCGCGTTCAAAATCGCGATCGCGTCCGCGATGTTCAGTGCGCCATCGTCGTTGGCGTCGTTCGCATCATCGCAGCTCAGCGGCGAAACCGGTCCTCCGAACAGAAAATTGAGCATGAAGATCGCGTCGGCAATGTTGAAAGAAGCGTCGACGTTGGCGTCTCCGCGCCGAAACTGCTGACCGGCGTCAGGTGGTTGCACCAAACGCGCGGCGATGTTGCCGACTACATACACGCTGTTGTCGAGACGAGAAAGCGCGCAAGCAGCGGCGTAGCCGCCGCCCGACACGAGCGCTGTCCAACCGGAAGATCCGTCCGAGCGCACTTTGCAAATTGCCATTTCAAAGAGCGTACCCGCGGCCAGGTAGGCGTTCCCGATCCCGTCGACTTCCAGTTGTGCGTGCAGCAACAATCCCAAGGGGCCATCCGCGTCGAGGTTTGACCACACTAGACCGCCGGCGGTGTCCACTTTGATGAAGGCGGCACCCCCTGAGCCGGAATTCGGAAACCCGCACGCGATCGGCAGGTCATCGGGTCCCACTTGCACGCGGTACGCGGTGAGCGGAAAAGTGTTCTGCCACACCAGAGCGCCGGTCGGATCGAGTTTCTTGACAACGGTACCACCGCCGCCGGGTACGTATTCACCATGCACGACGTAGGTGTTACCCAGAGAGTCGCCGGCGGCGTCTCCGACCGTGAGGCTTTGCACTCCAGCGAGGCTCCAGATCTCATTGCCATCGAGGTCGATTTTGGCGTAGCCATTGAGGCTGCCGTAAATGGCGCGCCCCGTGATGACGATTGCGTTGTCGGGCGTGAGCTTGAACATCACCGGTGCGCCGATGCCGGCGGCGTTATAGTAGGTCCACACTACCGAACCGTCGGCGGCGAATTTTTTGACTTTGGTGACAAACCCGGGTGGCCCGCTGCCGATGCCGAGTACGTAGACGTTGTTGTCAGCATCGACCAGACATCGACGCGTGGAAGATCCGTCAAATGATGACTCGTAGACGTTGCGCCACAGCAACACGCCGAGCGGTGAGAATTTCATCACGATGCTCGCGGCTTCGACCGGATTCGAATATCCGGACATGAGCGTGCCGGTAACAATGATGTTGTCTTCGTGATCCACGGAAACCCAACTCGCGCGCTCCCACTTCGTGAAATCCGTTTGATCGTAGCTCGCTACCCAGATTTGCTGACCCGTGGAGTCGCGTTTGTTCAGCACCATTTCGGCTCCGAGCGCGTAGCTGTAGCTAAGCGTGTAAACGTTGTCTTGGGAATCGACCGCGATGGATATTCCTCCCGGCGATCCGGCCCAATCGATGCTCACTTGCGCGTGAGCCGTGCCAGCGCACCACGTGACCAATGCCAGCGCACTGAGCGCTGCGAGAGTAATGGACTGCTTTGTCATGACGTCTCCTTGTGAGGCAGGAAACCAACGCCGGCAAACCTGCCAAGGGGCTTGAAAGGGCTTGGCGACCACATTTGCAAGAATGCGACGACGATGTCACCGCCGAGAAAAACGAGCATCGTGCTCGCGTCGATCGCGCCGAGTGAATCGTCGTTTTGCCGTTAACGCGGCGCCGATGTCGGTCGAGGCAAATAGGCGGCCATACAATCCGCACGATAGATCCATGCTCCGCGCCCACCGCGCGGCTACTCGTAGCCAGGAGCGGCCAGTTGATTGCTAATCCGCGAGTTCCAATATTCGAATTCCGATCCTGACGCCTAACGAAGGACACTGGGCAGCTTCCAGTTTTTGCGAAGCACGCAGGCGGTCAGCGGGCTCGACCTGACCGCCAACGCGCTCGGTTGCGCCTGCTCGGCGACTTGTCCGTAAGGGCAAAGATCGAAGCTGAGTTTGCGCACGTCGCCCGCGCTATGATCCCTCGCATTGAAGGAGATCTCGATGGCGGTGGCGCGCGACCTAACGACGGCGGACTTGAGTTGGCGCGATGGGCGGCCTTACTCGGAGCGGTTCGGCGATGTGTATCACGCCGACACGCGTGGGCAGGCCGAGGCCGTGTTTCTGCGACACAACGAGTTGCCGGCGCGTTGGCAAGCGGCGGGGGAGCGCTTCGTCATCGGCGAACTCGGCTTCGGCACTGCATGCAATTTCTTGAGCACATGGCGGGCGTGGCGCACGGCGAGTCGACGGCCGGCTCGGCTCCACTACGTCGCGGTCGAGAGATTTCCGGTGTTGCCGGCCGACTTGTTGCGCGCGTGCGAAGCGAGTGACCCCGCGCTCGCGCCGCTCGCCGCTCGGTTGGTCGCGAGCTATCCGCACGCATTGCCGGGTCCGCATCAAATCGCCTTCGTCGAGGAAGATCTGTGGCTGACGTTGATTTTCGATGACGTCGTGAACGCGCTGGATCACTGGTGCGCGCCGGCTGACGGCGAAGTCGATGCCTGGTATCTCGACGGCTTCGCACCCGCTTGCAATCCGGAGATGTGGAGTAGCGAGGTGATGGTTCGCGTCGCAAATCTCACGCGCGCGGATGGCACATTCGCAACCTACGCCGCAGCGGGCGCAGTGCGGCGCGCGCTCGACGCGGCGGGTTTCGACGTGCACCGCGCGCCGGGATTCGCCGGCAAGCGCGAACTTTTGTGCGGAAAACTCCGCGCGCGCCCGCCGCGCGCTCGGGTCGAAAAACCATGGTTCGAACTTCCGCCCCGGCCGGTCGTTTGCGAACGGCGCGCGCTCGTCATCGGCGCTGGACTCGCGGGCTGCGCGGCCGCGGCGAGTCTGGCGGTGCGCGGTTACGAAATCGACGTCATCGAAAGCGCAACGGGCGTGGCCACGGCGGCGTCGGGCTTTCACCAGAGCATTTTTCATCCGGTGTTGCATCAAGACCACAGCTTGCGCGGGCGCCATGGGACGGAATCGTGCGAGCAGCTCGTGCGACACTTGCAGTCGCTGAGCTCTGGCTCCGCGCCACTCGCTTGGCAATTGTGCGGAGCACTCCATCCCGCTTGCGATGCCAAGCAAGTCGCGCAGCAGCGCGAGCTGCGCGGTGACCGCGCCGTGTCGCGCGAACTCCTGCGTTGGGTGAACGCAGCCGAAGCGAGCGAGTTGTGCGGTCTCAAACTCTCGCTCGATGGATTCTTCTTGCCGAGCGCGGGTTGGGTGCACGCGCCGCACCTGTGCGCCGCGAATCTCGCGACAAAGCTCGGGCGCGAGCGCATCCGATTGTTGACGGGTCGCGCCGTCGCGCGGCTCGAGCGCGTGGGGGAGGAATGGCGTGCGTTCGACTCGAGCGCAGCGCTTATCGCCGCCGCGCCGATCGCGATCATCGCCAATGCGCGCGACGCGCTCGCGTTTACAGAACTCGCGAGTTTCCCGCTCGCCCGCTTGCGCGGGCAGGTGAGCATCGCACCGACGACGCCGGCGCGCAGCGCGTTGAAAACCGTCCTGTACTTCGGCGGTTATTTGACGCCGGTTCTGAACGGCCGCCACACACTCGGCGCCACGTACGGTCCACGCGACGCCGCGCCCGCGGTGCAACTCGAAGATGATGACGCGAACCTGGCGCGGCTCGGGCGGAACTTGCCGGAGGTCGCCGCGACCTTCGCTCTCACTCGCGACGAACTTACAAATCGCGCTGGCCAGCGCACGACGAGTCCCGATCATTTACCGCTCGTCGGCCCCGCGCCCGATTTCGATTCGTACGCACGCGACTACGCCGGCCTCGAGCATGGACCACGCCACGTTGCGTTTCCCGTCGCGAAGTATCTCCCGGGACTCTACGTCACCGTCGGTCACGGCTCGCGCGGCGCCGCCGGCACGCAACTCGCGGCCGAACTCCTCGCCGCGCAAATCGCCGGCGATCCGCTTCCGCTCGAATCGACGATGATCGACGCGCTCCACCCGGCGCGGTTTAATATTCGCGCGCAAAAGCGCGCGCGTTGCGAATGAGTCAGCGGCGTCACTCACCCCAACGAATCGCCGGCAAGAACAAGAGATTCAACGCGCGCCCGACGCCGCGGCGTTCGTAGCGCACGAACTTGTAGAGCCACGACCACGTGAGCGCGTCTGCGCCGTCGCGGTCGTACGTGATAAACGGAAAGACATCGATCGAGCGCTTCGGCCCTTGTGTTTCGTCGTGGTAGAGGCGCCAGAGCACGCGATGGCGCGTGTAGGTTTCATCGGTGGAAAGTCGCCGCGCCACGCGGTCGTAGAGCAAGAACAAGAACGAGAATTTTTGCTCGGCTTGAATCTTGATTTTGTCGGCCGCCGCGTCCGCTTCCGGTTTGGCGGCGGTGGCGCGTTCTGGGTGTTGTTGATCGCGAAACTCTTTCTCCGCCACGTAGTCGACGCTCTCTGCATCATAGAGTGGAAAGCAATAGTGCGAACGTCGACCGGGCGAGTGGCGTCCACCCGCGAGAAACCAGCCGGCATTCCACCGCGCATGATGTTCCGACCTCGCAGTGCTTGCGAAGCCGAGCGCATAGCTCTGGCGCACCGACTCGTGGCGACGGTGGTAGGAATAAAGCGGGAAGAGATGCCAATGGCGACTCGCGTAGCCATCACCTTCAGGCATGGGGGGCCCGTGTCCCCAGCCGACGAGCGGACCGAGCAAGCTGGCACTGTGCGCGCCATCGTTGCTGCTTTCAAAGAAACTCAAAACCGGCGGCACGAACAGACTCGAGCCGCGACTGTTTTCGGTTGCGACATAGAAAGGTATGAACGCCGAATACGAAAAGTCGTCCGCGCGCCGTTGCCAATAAAACGGAAAGAAGTGTGACGAACTGCGACCGGGCCGCTCACGACGACCATACAACGAGAGTAAGACGTTGAGATCGCGAAGCTCGCCCTCCGGTGTGCGCGACCACCAAGTGAGGAAGGGCGGCACGAACCGTCGCACCACGGTCGCGCTGCGCGAACCCGCGAAGATCGGCGTCATCACCCAACGATCGTTTTCGCCGCTTCCACCCCACGCGCTGAGGAGCGGCGGCGCCACCGTCCAACGATCCGCATCGCGACGATGTCGGGCGTAGAGTGGCAACAGCCAATCAGTCGCGGCGTTCTCGCTGCGACTGTAGTGCGCGATCAACAACACCGTACCACCGTGCCCGCCGGCATCCGAACGGTGAAAGCCAGTGAGCAGAAGCGGAACTCCAAAGACCCTCTCACCGCCCTCGTGCTTGTTGGCGAAGAGCGGGTTGAAGAGCCACGAGTCGCCGTTCGATTCATTTCCCCACGCGGTCAAGAGCAGCGGCAGAGCGGTCGTCGTGGAGGTCGGCGTGGTCTCGCGCGCGTAGAACGGCGTGAACAAGAAATCGCGACCATTCGCTTCCGTGGTGCGCGTGTAGAGCGGACTCACGAAGCCGCGCTTGGCATCGGAATAATGCACCTGACAAAGCCAAGACTGAAACTTGTCGCGGTCCCAGACAGCGAGCGGAAAGCAATGGCCCGAGTGCTCGGCGAAATTCTGGTGCCATAACGGCCAGATCAGATCGAGCTGGTCGTCGTAGCTCGCGACGAGCGGACGCACCGCCCAAGAATTATCCGTCACTTCGCCGATCGGCCAGAGTATCGAAGTGACGGGCGCGCGATGGTAAGCGAGCGGCCACAGATTGATGCGATCCTCGGGCGCGCCGATGGTTTGCTCGTGCTCTCGATCCCAAAAGGGTGTCGCTTTGAGCATGTGCTGGTGGCAACCAGCGCCGACGGCGAGGAGTAACAGCAGCGCGGCGATTCTCCATGCCACAGGTGACGGACTCCTCTCAAATCGGCTCGAGCGAAACGCCACCGGTCGGGCGACACACGTAGCAAGCCGACGGTTGCCGATGCGTCCGCGCGTAGGCGGCGCCGACCCGCTCCGCAAAGCCGTCGAGCGCCGCTTGATCAACCAGCGCCACCGCACAGCCGCCGAAGCCGGCGCCGGTCATGCGCGCGCCGTAACAACCGCGTTCGAACCGGGCACATTCCACCATGTGATCGAGCTCGATGCACGAGACTTCGAAGTCATCCCGCAGACTCGCGTGACTGGCGTTGAAGAGTCGTCCGAGCGCGGGCAAGTCGCCGCGGCGCAGTGCGTCGGCGGCGCGCAGAGTGCGCGCATTCTCGGTAATGACGTGTCGAGCGCGCCGAGTCGCGACTGGATCGAGCGTCTCCCGCTGCGCATCGAGTTCACTCGTTGTGACTTCGCGCAATGAACGCTTTCCGCACGCCGCCGCCGCGCGTTCGCACTCGGCGCGGCGCGTGTTGTACTCGGAGTTCGCGAGCGCACGCCGCGTTCCCGTGTCGAGCACGACGATGGTCGCGCTGGGCGGAATGGTCACGCTCTCGACCGCGAGCGTCGCGCAATCGATGAGCTGCGCCGCGCCTGGCTCGGCGAGGCAAATCACGACCGGATCCATGATCCCGCAAGTGACGCCGACCTCATCGTGCTCGACGCGTTGGGCAAGGAGCGCCATCGCGCGCGCGTCCCACTCGCCGTTGCAGATCGCCACCTCGAGTCGCGCGGCCGCGAGTGTGAGCGCGGCCGAGGATGAGAGGCCCGCACCGATGGGCAAATCCGAAGCGAGCACCGCCTCGTAACCGCGAATAGTCATCCGCCGCGAAAGCTGTCGCGCCGCACCGACGAAGTACTTGGTCCACGCGGGTGTCGTCGGCGTCGGGCCGTCGAGTGGAAAGCGCGCCGACTCGCCCAGCTCGAGCGCGTGCACATGCGCTTCTGCGCCCGGGGCCGGACGCGCCGCCAGCCACACGGCGCGATCGATCGCCATCGGCAAGACGAAACCATTGTTGTAGTCGGTGTGCTCGCCGATCAGATTTACGCGACCCGGCGCTCGCACCAGGATGGTCGGTGCGCCAGCGAAGCGACGCCGAAACTCAGACAACGCGCGCGCTCGAGTCATCGAGGATGTCCTGTCGCTCACTTTAGAGCGGGAGTCTATGCGACGGCGCGCTCGTTTCGCCATGCGCCAAGCGCGAACGCGCGTTGCGCCGCGAACGCGCTTGCGCATACCATACGGCGGCGCAAAAAAATCCTGTGCGTCGGCGAGGCAGAAATGTCAGCAGAAAAGAGCACTGTGCGAATTTCACGAGTAGCAAGAACGCGCGCACACTCGGTGTTGGCATTGTTCGTGTTGCTGCTGCTCAGCGCGCCACTCGGGGCCCAAGCAACCGATCCCGGGCAGCCGCTCGGAATCGCCGCGATCGTCAACGGCGTCCCGATCACCGGCAATATGGTCGAGCGCGAGCTGCGGCGCGAGATCCTCCACATGGATATTCTGCCCGAGCAGCACGCCGAGGCGGCACGGAAGCTGCGTCGAAAAGTTCTCGACGGCATTATTCAGCAGCGGCTTTTGTTGCAGGCCTGCGAGCGGCACAAGATCACGATTGCCGATGACGACATCGAGCGCGAAATCCAGGAATTGGTTCGTCGCAACAGCGCCGCGAACTCTCAGGAGTTTTTCAAGCTCGTGCTCGAAAGCACCGGCGACTCCGAGGACGCGATTCGCAAACAGACCGGTGAAGATCTGCGCATCCGCGCATTGTTGTGGCAGCGAGTCTTCAAGGAAGAGTTCATCTCCCCGCAAGAGTTGCGCACCTACTACGAGGAGAACGAGCCGGCATTTACTTCCGAAACCGTGCACACCGTGCGCCAGCTCCTCATTCCGAGTCGACAGCCGGACATCGACGAGGTTTTGAAGCAGGTCGACGCGGCGCTCGCCGCGCAAAAGCCATTCGAAGAGATCATCCAAGAGTTCGCGCCGGCAACCGAGCGCGGCCCAAGATCCGTGCAGAAGATTGGCGACAAGAGTCTCGATGATTTTCTATCGCCGATTCCAGAGGTGATTCGCGGACTCGAAGTGGGTCAGGTCAGCGCGCGCGTCGAGTTTCCGGTCAACGTGTATTACTACAAGTTAGAAGCGCGGGTGCCGGGCCAAAAGATCCAGTTCGAACAAGCGCAAGAGCGCATCCGCAGCGAGATTTCACGCGCGCGTCGTTCGCATCAATTCGAACGGTTTTATAAGCAGCTCTTGGAGCAGGCCGACGTGCGGGTATTTCTCGCAGAGTCGAAGTAACTTCCAGGGAGAGCATGCGGTTGAATTTCTGGCGGAATCCGTCAGCCCTCGAAACTCATGGAAACTCCGCCGGCCCTTCAGGCCGGTAACCCGGGGTAGGCCGCAGGGCCGGCCAACCCGACATCTCCCGGGGTA
Source organism: Planctomycetota bacterium (assembly GCA_046154185.1). Classification (GTDB taxonomy): domain Bacteria; phylum Planctomycetota; class UBA8108; order UBA1146; family JAJFFE01; genus JBJXGE01. Next base: position 87 of record JBJXGE010000076.1, on the reverse strand, counting down.
GGCCGGCAGACCGGCCAACCCCGGGCTATATCCCGTCGGGCCTTTCAGGCCCTCTCAGATTCGAAAGCGCGAATCCATTTTCGCAAC
>JBJXGE010000064.1:0-71223 GCA_046154185.1 Planctomycetota bacterium | reverse complement strand
CACGACGCGGGGCGCATTGCAACCCACTCAAAGTGCCGGCACGATGCGCGACTTCCCCTTCGAGCGGTCTCATGGAGCGAGGAGCCGGATTGGCTGTGCCGAAGCACGCGGGTGACGCGCGCGAATCCTTCAGTCCCGAAGCGCGAGCAACCGTCGCCGACGAGATTCGCGCCGCGGGCGGCAACGAAGTGTTTTTCTTCGGGAGTCTCACGGGCGGTCGCGTCACGAGCGTCGAAGTGGTGGCGCGCGGCAACGCCCGCGCGGTGCCAGTATTTCTCGATCGCGCCGGCGATCACGACGTGTTGATCCACAATCACCCGAGCGGCGTGCTGACACCTTCGAAAGCGGATCTCGAAATCGCGTCGGAAGCTGGCCTCTTGGAACTCGGTTTCTTCATCGTCGACAACGCAGTCGAGCGCGTGTATCGCGCCGTCGAGCCCTCGAACATCGCGGCCGAAGTGCGACTCGACGAGGCCGAGATCAGCGCCATCTTTGCGCCCGGCGGTCTACTCGCCACGCAAGTGCCGAACTTTGAGTTTCGCGCGGGGCAGCGCGATATGGCGCTTGCCGTGACGCGTGCCTTCAACGATCGGCGCGTCGCCGCGACCGAAGCCGGCACCGGCGTCGGCAAATCCTTCGCGTACTTGGTGCCCGCGATTTTGTGGGCGGTGCGCAATCGGCAGCGCATCGTGGTCTCGACGGCGACGATCGCACTCAGCGAGCAGCTCGTGCAAAAGGACTTGCCGTTGCTCGCGCGCGTGCTGCCCGTCGAGTTTCGGTTCGCTCTGCAGAAAGGCCGCGGTAATTATGCGTGCAAACGCAAGACCGCGGACGTGCGGAAGAACCCCGAGCTCTTTGGGGGCGTCGACGAACGCGGCCGTTGGGTCAGCGAAATCCTGGCGCGGCTCGAGACCGCGCGGGAAGGCTCGCTTGCGGATTTCGATCGTTCGCCTCCGAGCGATATATGGAGCGACTTTCAATCGACCACCGAACAAACGTTGAGCAAGGCCTGCACCTTTTACAACGAGTGCCACTACTACAATGCGCGACGGGCCGCGATCGGCGCGAACATCCTCGTCGTGAATCACCATTTGCTTTTTTCCGATCTCGCGCTGCGGCGCGCGAGCCCGGACCGCAAAGGAGATCTTGTGTTGCCGCAGTATCGGCGCGTCGTGTTCGACGAGGCGCATCGGCTCGAGGAGATCGCGGCGGAGCATCTCGGCGGCGGGATTTCGCGACTCGCGGTGCTGCAGGGGCTCGGTCGTTTGTTGGGTTCCGCTCGCGAGAACGGCGAGTTGCGGGGCCGTTTGCCGTATCTCTTGAGCGTCCTGCGCTCGCACGACGCGCTACCGGCGGGTCGGTTCATCGAAGAGCGACTCTTCGAGCGTGTGCAGGCGGCGCGCGAAGGCGCGCTCGAGGTCTTTGAGGACTTGGCGGAGCGCATCAGCGCGAGCGTAGCGACCGTCGGTAGCGGCAGCGCGGAGGATTCGACGCTCGTCGAGCCGACCGTGGTCGCGACGGAACGCGCCGAGCCCGCACCCGCGGCCACCGAAGCGACGAAAGCGCCGGCGTCCGCGGCGGTCGGGACGTTTCGCATCGGTTCACGCGCCGGCGAGGTCGCGTTCGATGCCATGCGCGATCCGCTGTTGGCGCTGCGCGAAGAGCTGATCGATCTGCGCCTCGCGATTCGCGAAGGCTGGACGCTGCTGCAAGACGCGCCGTTTGAACCGCAACAGGATTTTGATGGCGCGCTCGCCGAGTATCGCGCGGCCTTCCGGTCCGTTGAGAATTACGTGCTCTCCATCGAGCAGTTTCTCGCGCCGGCCGATGGCATGTTGCCGTGGGTCGAGTTGCAAGAGCGGCGGGGCCGCAACATCAGTTTGCGCGTCGCCCCCGTGCGCGTTGCAGCGACTTTGAACGACGAACTGTACGCGCAATCCGACACGGTGGTCATGGCAAGCGCCACTCTCTCGGTGGCCGGCAAATGGGACTTTCTCGCCGATCGCCTCGGGTGGAATCAAACGGAGAGCCGGCGTTTTCAAGGGCAGAGTTTCGCCTCTCCGTTCGACTTTCAGCGCCAGGCAGTCCTGGCGTTGACGAGTGATCTGCCGGCGCCCGACCATAGTCACTTTGAACGAGCGTTCGCCGCGCATGTCATCGAACTCGCGCAGGCGGCGCGCGGTCGTACGTTCGTGCTCTTTACTTCGCATCAACTTTTGCGCGGCGTCGCGTCGCGCGTCGCGGGGCCGCTCGAACAGGCGGGCTTGCCGCTGCTCGTGCAAGGCACGGCGCCGCCGAGCGAGTTGTTGCGCCGATTTCGCGCCGCAGGCAATGCCGTGCTGCTCGGCAACATGTCGTTTTGGGAAGGCGTCGATGTGCCGGGGGATGCGCTCTCGTGCGTCGTCATCGCGCGTTTACCGTTTCGCGTGCCGACGCATCCACTCGAACTCGGACGCGCCGAGGAACTCGAGGCGCGCGGCGAGAATCCGTTCGTTCGCATGACGGTGCCGCAGGCCGTGCTCACGCTCAAGCAAGGATTCGGGCGCCTCGTCCGTACGGCGACGGATCGCGGCGTCGTCGTGATCGCTGATCATCGCGTGTCGACGCGTCCCTATGGTCGGCGCTTTCTCGAGAGCTTGCCGCCGTGCCGCGTCGAGCGCGGCACCGCCGCGGAAATGGTTGAAGTCGTAAGGCGATTTTTCGCCGACGGCGCGCCTGGCGTGGCCGAATCACAGGATGCCAAACAGGAGACGATCGGATGACCGACCTGCCGTTGAACATTGGGCGCGAGCCGAAAGTCGCCGCGCTCCTCCTTTGCGCGGGCGCATCCACACGCATGGGGCGGGCAAAGCCGTGCCTGAGTTTTGCGGGCGGCACGTTTCTATCCCACCTCGCGCGCGTGTTTGCGCAGGCCGGCGTCGACGAAATTCGCGTCGTTGCAGGCGGAGTCCACGAAGCGGAAGTGCGCGCGGCGGCGCATGCGCTCGATGTCGGTGCGGCCATCCGCGTGATGCGCAATCTCGCGCCAGCCGATGGGCCGATCACGAGCGTCCGCGCGGCGCTCGCGTCGCCGGGTCCGACGGCCGATTTGTACTTCATTCATCCGATCGACATCCCCGGTGTGACCCTTCATGATGTGCGAGCCTTGCTCGAGTGCGCGGCGGCGAATGCGACGGCGAGCGCCGTCGCGCCATCCATCGACGGGCGTCGGGGGCATCCGTTGTTGCTGCGCGGCGACTTCGCGGCGCGAGTGCTTACGCTCCCGCCCGGCGCCACGCTGCGCGATCTGTTAAAGGCGCCGGACGTGACCGTGGCCTACGCCGAACTTGCGAGCCCTTGGCTCTGCCGTGACGTGAACACAAAGGAAGAGTACGACGCGCTGCTCGCCGATTGGCCGCGCGGCTAAGGCGCGGCGCAGCGCAATAAAACGAGAAAGCTGGATTCGATGACCCCGAGTTCCAACGTGTGTCCATGCGGAACGACACGCGACTTCGACGAGTGCTGCGGTCCGTATCTCAAAGGGGTGCGCTCCGCTTCAATACCCGAGACGTTGATGCGCGCGCGCTACAGCGCGTTCGTGAAGCACGATCTCGACTTCATTCGCAACTCGCTGCACCCGAGCATGCGCTCGAAGCACAACGAGGAATCGACTCGCGATTGGTCGAAGAAAAGCGAGTGGTTGGGGCTCGAGATTAGAAAAGTGGAGGGTGGACAAGCGGACCAGAAGGTCGGCACCGTCGAGTTTGTCGCCCACTACCGCGCCGACGGCGAAAGCGTCGAACACCATGAAATCGCGGAGTTTCGCCGCGAAGGCGCGGAGTGGTTTTTCTATGATGGCAAGGTGATCGGCGGCGAACCGATCCGGCGTGAAGCGGACAAAGTCGGTCGCAACGATCCTTGTCCGTGTGGCAGCGGCAAGAAGTTCAAGAAATGCTGCGGATGAAGACAGCCGCCACCCACGCGCTGCTCGAACGCTACTACGCCGCGTTCAACGCGGGTGACATGGAGCAGTTCTTGGCGCTCCTCACGGAGGACGTCGTGCACGACATCAATCAGGGCGGGCGCGAGACCGGCAAGGAGCGGTTCCGCGCCTTCATGGCGCGCATGAACCGCAACTACCGCGAGCGCATCGCGGACGTCGTGGTTTGCGTGAACGGCGACGGCACGCGCGCCGCCACCGAGTACGTCGTGCACGGCGAGTACCTCGCCACGGACGACGGCCTGCCGCCCGCGCATGGCCAGCGCTATGTGCTACCGGGTGGCGCGTTCTTCGAGATTCGCGGTGGCCGCATCGCGCGCGTCACGAATTACTACAACCTCGAGGATTGGCTTGCCCAGGTTCGAAAGTAGCAGCGCAGAACCATCGATTCGAAAAACGTCACGATTCGTTCGTACTCTGGACAGGATGTGCGGCCGCACTTGCCGGCGCTCGCACGCTTGCGCATCGCCGTGTTTCGCGAGTTTCCGTATTTGTACGACGGTGATCTGGCATACGAGGAACGCTATCTGCGCGTCTACAGCGATTCGCCGGGCAGCGTGTTCGTCCTCGCCGCGGACGGCGAGCGCATCGTGGGCGTCTCGACCGGCCTTCCACTCCTCGACGCCGAACCGAATTTCATCGCGCCGTTCGTCGAGCAGCGGTTCCGGCCCGAGCAAGTTTTTTACTTCGGCGAGTCCGTGCTCGAGCGCGGCTACCGCGGGCGGGGCATCGGAGTACTTTTTTTCGCCGAGCGCGAGGCGCATGCGCGCCGACTCGGGGACTTCCGTTACACGACTTTTTGCGCCGTCGATCGCGCGCCGAACCATCCGCGGCGACCGCGGGACTACGTGCCGCTCGATGACTTCTGGCGAAAGCGTGGATATGAACGGCAGCCCGAGCTCACGACAGACCTCAGTTGGCGCGATCTCGACGAGTCGGCGGCATCGCCGAAGCGCATGACCTACTGGCTCAAGGACTGGGGAGAGGTTTAGCGCGTGACGACGCCCGTGCGTGTGGCGGCTTGCCAATACCCGATCGAACGGCTCAAGCGCTGGAGCGACTTTCGCGCGAAGCTGACCGCACTCGTCGAAGCGGCCGCGCGCGGGGGCGCGCGGCTCGCAGTATTTCCTGAGTACGCAAGCCTCGAACTCGCGGCGCTCTTCGATGCTTCGATCGTCGGCGATTTGCGAGCGCAGCTTGCCGCGCTCGAAACACTACACGACGACTACGTCGCGCTCTCCGCGGAACTCAGCGGACGCTTCGGCGTCGATCTCTTGGCTGCGAGCTTGCCGACGCGCGTCGGCGGCGAATACCGCAACCGCGCGTATTTCTTTCGCAACGGCGTCGCGAGCCAGCAAGAAAAAATTCAAATGACGCGCTTCGAGCGCGAGGAATGGGGGATCACTGGGGGTGATCGTCTGCGCGTGTTTCGCGCCGACTACGGGCTCGTCGCGATCGCGATTTGCTACGACGCGGAATTCCCGGAGCTTGTGCGACGCCAAACCGACGCAGGCGCGACGATCGTGCTCGTGCCGAGTTGCACGGATACGGCGCACGGCGCCGCGCGCGTCGAGATCGCGGCGCGCGCTCGCGCGCTCGAGAATCAGTGTTACGTCGTGTGCGCGCCGACTTGGGGCGACGCGCCGTGGTCGCCGGCGCTCGATGTGAACACCGGCCGCGCCGGCATCTACACCCCGGTCGATCGCGGCTTTCCGGCGAACGGTATTTTGGCGCAAGGCGATGCGCGCGCGCCGGGTTGGACGTTTGCCGATCTATCGCTGCCGGCGCTCACGGAGGTGCGAGCGTCCGGCCAAGTGCTCAACTATCGCGATGCGGCGCGCACTTGGCCGGCGGTTGAAAGCGGGTGATGGCGCGTTACTTCGGTTCCTTCGGGCCCTTCGTGTCGTTTTCCATTTGCTCAACCGTTGGTGTCTGCTTGCCGAACATTCGTGGTTTGAAGTCGAATTGCAAGTCGCGCACCGCGTGCACAGTGAGCCCCAAGCCACTCAACTCATAGACCGCCAGCTTGAGATCCGCGTGTGAAAAAACCCAGAAGGCCTCTTTCTCGGCTTGGCCCATTCTCGTCGTGCCGGTGGAAAAAAGACCGGTCGTGACGGAATCGCCGCCATAAGCCGTCGGCAGTTGGTCCGATTTCATGAGCAGACTCGCACCGAACACGGCGTTCGCGCCAATCGAAACACCAAGCAACACGAGCAAGAATTCTTTCCGCATCAGATGCTCCGTTCCACGGGTCGAGTGAGGGCAAGGCAACAAGTGCTCGTAGGTAGGACGCACGACAGCCGGAGATATTCGCCTTTCCGTGCGGCCGGCGGAGGGATGCCGTCCTGTCCGAGGCGGGAGTGATTCTACGGTCTCGCGCGTCGGCCGCCATGCCTGCGTGGTGCGGCGGCTATTCTTCGACGCGCAAAATGCGCAGCCAGCCTTGCGCCGTGGCATCTTCGAAGCGCAAGCTGACGCGGTCGCGTGGAGCTGCGAAATGAAACTCGTGCGTCGACGGGACGCCGTCATCGAGGACGAAGCGGCGACCCTCGCGCGCGTCCACTGCGAACAAGGTCATTGCGCGCGCGTGATGCTCGGCAAGCACAATGATGCGACAGCGGCGAATCGGCTGCTCCAGCGCGAGCACTACGCTCGCGTCCGAAGCTTGCCAGCGCAGCGTCGCCGGCGCTTCGACTCGAAGCCCGCGCGCCGAGGCGAGCGAAAAATCGCACGCGTGCCAATCCGTCGGGTCCGACGGAAACGGAATCTCGATGCGATCCCAGCTCGGTGCGCCATCGCGCAGCTCATATAAGTGATACTCCGGCAGCTCCCACACGACGGCTTCTAGTTGCGCGCTCGGATCGAGCTGCGCGCGGCGCGCAAGAAAGCGCGCGACACCGTACTGCGATCCGCGTCCGTCATCGACGAGACGCAGGACGCGTGCGCCGAGTGCGAGCTCGAGGAATTCGGGCGAACCCCACTTTCCGTAACTTGTCGCGATATAGGCGACCTTCGGCGCGTCCGCGTCCGATTTCATCGAGGCGCGCGCGCCGTCGCGAAAGCGCGCCCGCGGCTGCGGGTCGAAGAATCTTCGGTCGAGCGCGGACGCCACACGAAAGCCGAGTTTGCGCAGGAGCGAACTTTCGCTTTCGGGGCGCCAGTCGACGGTGAAGCGTGGAACCGCGGGCGAGAGCGACTCGATCGCGCCCGATTCTCGAAGCCGTGCAGCGATAGCGTGGGCCGCCGCCTCCGCGCCCGCGCTCGTCCAGTGATGATCGTCGCGATAGAACGGCGCGCGGCCGCGCGCGCGCAGAGCCGCAAGTGGCGCCTCGAGTGAAAGCGCGTCGACGTCGCGCGCGCGTAGGCCCGCGACGACGTCGCTCAGAAACCGTCGACGCAAGGGTGGTGGCGCACCTCGGGCGTAAATCCGGTCCGAGTAGATGCGGGCTTGATCGGGCACAAAAACGACGAGTACCTGGACGCCGCTGTGTTCGATCGCGGCGACCGCCGCCGCGATCCGCGCGACGCAACTCGTCGTCGCGGCGTTCGCCAGTTCCGGCGTGAGTTCATCGCAGCGGTCGCGCAGGAAGAGTGCATCGAACTCGCCGATTCGCATCGACGCCGGCACGCGCCCAAACAGCTCATGACCGATCTCGTTGTAGATTGCGCTCGAACCGCGCGCGAGAAACGAATGTTCTACGATGAAATCTTCGAGTTGCGGACCGGCAGCGCCGGTCCACACTGCGGCAACATCGCACTGAAGCGGTCGCGGCGTCGCGCCGCGCGCCGGCAGTCGAAGTCCCACCGAATGGAGGAACGCGTCGAGCGGCAGCAACGACGCGATACCCGCGACAAAGAGCGTCGTGTAAATTCGCGCGGCGCGGCGCGTCAACATTTGAACTCGCACTTTGTTCGCACCTTAGTAAATCGGTTCGCGGACCGCCTCGGCTTGCGCACAGCTAGCCGGAAGCGCTAACGTGCGCGCACTAATTCGCGCGATGATGGGCTCCGAGCACGACTTCAACTTGGCAAGGGTGAGCGATGAAAATTCACGCGTCGGTGATGATTTTTGCGCTGTTCGGTAGTGGCTCGTTCGCGAGTTTCGCGGCGGGACAGTTCACGCTGGAAGCCACGGGCGGCGCGCTCGCCGCCGGCGGCACGATCGAATCGCAAGTGCTGCTGACGAACGCCGTGGTCGCCCGCGGTTTCCAATACTACGTCACCCGCGACACGGCGGCGCTCGATCTCATCGACATCACGTCGGAACTCCCGTTGTTACTCGGCGCGCCGGCCGAGTTCGACAGCGTGTCGACCACCGCCGATAGCATTTTGCATGCGGCGATCTTCAGCACTTTGGGTCCGCCGGTGTTGTTGCCGGTCGGCACGGATCAGTTGCTGTCGACCTCGGTGTATGCCGGCGATCCGGCGTTCAATGGCACGACTGCGCTGACTTTCGCGGGCGGCGACATCTGGGTGTTGGACGCGAGTCTCGTGTTAGCGTCCGCCACGCTCGTGAGCGGTGTCATCGAGGTCGAAGGCGGCGGCAACTACGAATTCTCCATGGTTGGGGAGCAACTCGTGCCGTTCGCGTTCAGCGACTTGCGCGTCTTACTTGATAGCTCGGATGGTCTCGCGCTCCGCGGTTGGTCTTATGGCGTGTCGTACGTCGCGCCGAGTCTCGCGATCGAGAGCATCCAGTCGGGCGCCACGACGGCGACAATTCAGGCCGGCGGACCGCCGGACTTCGAACAGTTGCAAATAGTGGGGCAGGGCTTCATCCATTCCGTCGATATCGACGTCGCCGATGTTGTGAGCCTTCCACCGGGCGGCGATTACGAAGTGCTCGTCGTGACGCTCGAGACCATTGCCGCCTTCTCCGGCAATGTGGTTTTCAACTTCGATGCCGGCCTCGGTGTCCCAGTGCAAGTTGTGCCGGTCGGTCTCGCGCCCATCACGCCCACTGCAAACCCGGTGGTGTTGTCGACCACCCTGTCGTACTTGCGCGGCGACTGCAACGACGACGGTAGCATCGGCATCGCGGACGTGATCTACGAGCTCTCGTATCTCTTCAGCGGCGCGGCGCCGCCGCACTGCGACGACGCATGCGACACCAACGACGACGGCCAACTCGGCATTGCCGATGCGATTTACAACCTCTCCTACCTCTTCGGCGGCGGCCCGCGTCCACCCGCGAGCGCAAGCTGCAGCCCCGACCTCACGCCCGGCGGCGCGGATGCGCTCGACTGCGATCTCGCGGACGCGTGCGGCTAGTCCCAAAACAAGCGCTGCACGCTTGTGCTAGGACTAGTCCTCAAAACTGAAAATACAAGAACGGGTTGAACCCCTGGCCTGCGAGTTCGTGGACGGCGAGGACGAAGAGCGCGAGTTGAAGGCCCATACTGAAGTTCGAGAGTTCGCGCAAATGGCGCGCGGAGTTCGTGGCGAAGAGCGCGATCGCGCTCCCGGCGGCGGCGATCAGCAGGAAAATATTCTGACTCGCTTCATAGACCAGCGGCGTCGCGGCGCCAGTATCGAAGAGGCCGCCGAACATCGCGCACGTCGCGGTCCATGAATCAGCGCGGAACGGGATCCATGCGAGCGCCACGAGCGTGAACGTGATGGCGATTTGCACGGGCGCGGGGAGGCGCGCGTAGATCGTGCGCTGGCCGAGCGCGCGTTCGACCGCGAGCGCCACGCCGTGAAGTGCACCCCACGCGACGAAGTTCCATGACGCGCCGTGCCACAGGCCGCCGAGCAGCATCGTCACGAAGAGATTGACGTAGGTGCGGAGACGACCCCGCTGGCTTCCGCCGAGCGGGATGTACAGATAGTCACGCAGCCACGTCGAGAGCGAGATGTGCCAGCGGCGCCAGAACTCGGTGATGCTGCGCGCCTGATACGGCGAGTTGAAGTTGTGCGGGAAGTCGAAACTGAAGAAGAGGCCGAGGCCGATCGCCATGTCAGAGTAACCCGAGAAATCGAAGTAGATCTGCAACGCATAACTCAGCGTGCCGACCCACGCGTTCGCCGCGCCCGGTGTGTCGAGAGCGAAGACGGCGTCGACGACGGGCGCGACGTTATTGGCGATGAGCACTTTCTTGTTGAACCCGAGCGCGAACAGAAACACGCCGCGCGCGAATCGCTCGACGCTGTGATCGCGCGCGACGAGCTGTGCCGCGACGCTTTGATAGCGCACGATGGGACCCGCGACGAGCTGCGGAAAGAGACACACATAACACGCGAAGTCGCTGAAGCGCCGCGCCGGCACGACGTGGCCGCGATAGACGTCGATCGTGTAAGACATCGTTTGAAAAATGTAGAACGAGATGCCGACCGGCAGCACGACTTCTTCCCACCAGAGCGGCGGGGCGCCGAAGCCGCTGAGCGCGAGGTTCAGGTTTTCCATCGCGAAATTGAAGTACTTGAAGTAACCGAGGAGGCCGAGATTCGCGACGACCGAGAGCGTGAGGAGCCCTCGCCGCCGCGCAACCGAGCTCGAGTTGTGGATCGCGCGCGCGAGCCCAAAGTCGATCGCGCTCGACAGCAGCAACAGCAACACGAAGTCGACGCGCCAAAAACCGTAAAAGAGGAGACTCGCACCGAGGAGCACGGCATTGCGTCGGCGCAACGGCGCGGCGTGATAGCCGAGCAGCACGAGCGGCAAGAACAACAACAAGAATGTGAACGACGTGAAGACCATCCGCCTACCGCATGTGAGTACGAAGCGCCGCGAGCGGTCGCGGCAATTCGGTCCTCACTAAGCCTAGAACAACCGCGCTTCTCGGCAATCGCTCCGCGTATCTAGCGTTACGAGCCAGAGGCGAGCTCGTTGGGGTGAAGCGGTCGTGGCGGAGCCGCGACCGCGAGGGGTGTTGGAGCAACACCCCTAGGAAAAATCTTAGTTTCAGAACAAGCGCGGAGCGCTGGTTCTGAAACTAAGATCGGCGGCGCTCCGCGCTCGGGATTACCAATTCATGATTTGACGATAGAGCGCGAAGAGCGCCTGCTTGGCCGCATATATGCGGTTCATGGCGCGATCTCCCGCGAACTGAAAGCGTTTCACGAGCGGCTGCGCCGGGTTGCGAGCGTTGGCGATCGCGACGTAGGTGAGACCAACCGGCCGATCGGGCGTTCCGCCGCTCGGTCCGGCGATTCCCGTGATCGCGACCGCGAGATCGGCGGACGAACTGCTCCGCGCGCCCTCCGCCATGCTGGCGGCGCACTCTTCGCTGACTGCGCCGAAGCGCGCGAGGATGTCATCCGGAACGCCAAGCTCTCGCCTTTTCCATTCATCGGTGTACGTGACCCACGCGCCCGCCAACACCTGCGATGCACCCGGCACTTCGATCAAGAGGCTCGTCGCAAGGCCACCGGTCACTGATTCTGCGATGACGATGTGCAGCTGCTTTTCGGCTGCGAGCGCGACGAGCCGCGTGCTGAGATTCGCGGACCCGACGCCGAGGAACTTTTCACGCAGTTCGGTCGCCGCGAGCGCTGCGAGCGCCTGCTGCTCCGCCGGCAACACCACTTCCAGTTCGAGTTCATGAAAGTAGATGTGGTAGTCAGGCACGGCGTGCTGCGGCAGATGCGACAAGACCCAGGCATCGAGCGTTGATTCAGGCATGCCGAAGAAACGCAACGTGACGGTCGAGTTCGCTGCGGGGGCGGCCGGCAGGGCTTGACGGAGCGCCGGCAAAACCGCGTGCTCGAGGAGACCGACAAACTCTCGCGGCACTCCCGGCAACACCCAAAGCGCGCGTTCGCCCCGCTGATCGTGAAACGCAGGCGCGCTGCCGAACGCGTTTGGGAGCTCGAGACTGGTTGCGGGAAAAAAAGCCTGGCGGCGGTTGTTGGCCACCGGCGTCGCGCCGCGGCGGTTGAAGTGCGCAACAATGCGCTGCCACGCCGCGTCGCGAAACTCGAGCTCGACGCCGAGCGCGGCGGCGACTTCGGCGCGCGTGCGATCGTCTTCCGTCGGGCCGAGTCCGCCGCAGACGATCACGCCGGCGATACGGCCGCCGACTCCGGTCGCCGCATCGAAGTCGCCTCGCAGGACGCCGCCGAGGAGACTCGCCAGCGCCCCCGGCGCATCGCTCGCCGTCAAATGCAGCGCAATGCGATAGCCCGCTGGCTCGAGCAACTTTGCCGCTGCCGCCAGATTAGTATCGAGCACTTTGCCGCCGAGCAGCTCATCGCCAACGGCCAGAATGCATAGGTTGATTGCCGATCCCATGCGCGCGACTCCTTCTCGTCCGCAGTCTCCTCGAGATTCGCGGCGCGCACAACGTAAGGAGTCGTCCGCCGAAAATTCTAGTTATCTTGTCCCAGGGCCGCGGCGTTCCGTGTTAGACGATGGCCGCCCGGGCCGGTATTCTTACCCGCCCGGGCTCGTCCTCACCGACAGAAAGGTCCACCGCGCCATGAGCGGAACATTGACTCACGCGCGTTCGTTCGCGCCGTTCGCTTCGATCCTCTGCGTGCTCGCCTTCGGCGGGTCGGCGCTCGCCGGCGGCATCCCGCCAGTCGTCCTCGATTCAGCGCCGCGCGTCGGCGGCGGCGCGATCGGCTGCGCGTTCGTCGAGGGACCGGACATTCTGTTTGTGCTCGATGTCAGCGGCGGTCGCGCGTGGCTCTATGATGGCGCGCTCAATCATCCACCGCCGATGCCGTTTCCGGCGTTTGTTTTGAGTCCCGGCGGCGCGAATCTGATGACCGGGATCGCGTGGAACCCCAACAACAACCATTTGTATTGGCTCGATGAGACGGCCGACGTTTTGTACGAGACCGAGACGAACGGCATGCTGCTCCAGACTTTCACGCTCGGCGGTCCCGCCATCGCCACCTCTGGCGATCTCTGCGTCGATCCCGTGAGCAACACGCTGTGGATTATCGATGCCACCGCAGGTCTCTATCGTGAGTATTCGCTCACTGGAGTTCCGACGGGCTCGAGTTTCGCAAACCCGGCCGCGGCACCTGGCACGACGCCGTTTGGGCGCGGAATCACCTACCACCCGGGGACCGATGAGTTTGTGATTCTCTTCGGCCCTGAGTCAGCAGGACAAGTCACCGACATGCAAGCTGTCACGCACACCGGCAGCACCTTTGGCGCGCTTTACGATCTCGCTGCCTACGGCCCTCAGATTGGCGGCGCCGAGTTCCGAGCCGCAGTCGGCGGCGGTCAACCGTCGGTCTACGTCATCGACAATGGCAGCGATACGATTTACCGCTTTCAGTTTCCCAGTTTGGGTTGCGGTCCACCGACAAGTATCGTTTGTGACACGAACTGTTCGACCGGGGACCTCGAGTGCCAATGGCAAAGTGGGGGGCCTTACACCAGCATGCAAGTGCGCGTGCTGTTGGCGGCGACGGGCGCCGTCGCATTCTCGATGGCCATCGGTGGCGGCGCGACTTCGATCACGGTCCCGGGACTTGCCGCCGCAGACTATTTGGTTGAAGTCCGCGGCATTTGCCCGGGCTCGCCAGCGCCGCAAATCTCGACGATTCCCTTCACGCACACTGCGAATCTGGGGCTGATCGACAATATCATTGTGGGGCCAGTCAGTGCGGTCGGCTTGACCGATAGCGCCGGCACGATCGCAGCTTATTGCGGTCTCGTCGGAAAAGACTTTCTCATGGTGCCGAATCTCAATGCAATTTGCACCGCCGAGCTTGGGCTCGGCGATATCGTGTGGGTGTGCCTCGGCACGTTTCCGGATAACGAGACCCTGTCGCAAGCGGATGGAACGCGACTCGTCACGCTGCTCCTGAACGGCGCTTCGGTCTACTGCGAAGGCAGCGATGTCTGGGGCTTCGATCCGCCGACGCCGTTTGCGGACTACGACGGCGTCGACGGCATCGCGGCGAGCGGCACGGTGATTAACGACGGCGATGATTCCTGTCACCAACTCACGGGGCGGGCATACGCGGATCTCGATTTGACATTTCTCGATTCGATGTACTTGCAGGACCAAGTCGGCGACGACTCGACGGATCGACTCTTGCCGACCGGCAGCTCGGGGCTTTATCCAATTGATCTAATGGGCCCGAACGCCGGCGTCATCATCGAAGAGACGAATGAAGGCTATGCGACGGCGATTTACTACATCCCGGAGCCGACGGCGGGTCCGCTCGGCGGAAGTAGTGACAAAGGCAAGTCCGTTTGCACATCGAATAAAGCGGGTGGCATCAAAGGCGATGAAAATACGGTACTCGCGCGCATCGATCAAAGTCTCAAGACGCGGACCGGCGACGAGCCGTTTCGCCGCGGCGATTGCAACGACAGCGGCGCCTGCAATATCGCGGACGCCATCATTTTGTTGACTTTCTTGTTTGGCGGCGGCGGAACGCTCGTTTGCCCCGACGCGTGCGACATGAATGACGACGGCGTCCTCAACATCGCCGATGCGATCTACAAGCTCACGTACTTGTTCAGTGGCGGTGCCGCACCGCCGCCGCCGTTCTCCGACTGCGGCACGGATGGCAGCACCGACTTGACGGTCGGCTGCGGGTACGCAAGTTGCCCGTGAAGTTTTCTGCGCGCGTGGCAGCGGCCGCGCGCTACTCCGCTCGTTCGCGCATGTGCGTGCGGAGGCGCTCGACCGCGCGGCTGTGACGGCGGCGCGCGGCTTCTTCGTTGATGCCGAGCGCTCCTGCGGCGTCGGCGAAGCTCAGACTTTGATAGTCGACGAGTCGGATCACTTCGCGATCGTCCGCCGAAAGCTGAGCGTAGGCGCGCCGCAGCGCGCCTTTGCGCTCATTGCGCTGCAGCTCTTTCGATGGCGTCGAGTGTTGCCCGGGGACCTGATCCAAGAGATCGCCACCCGACGCGCTCGTGTCCGGAGCGGCGCGGCCGCGCGCCTCGCGATCGATACTGCGTTTTTGGGCGCGCTGCTGTTCGAGCACCTTTGCCAGACTCAAATCGGCCATTGCGCTCAGCATTTTGCGAAACGCGGGAAGTCCGAGATTTTGAAAGCGCTCGCGCACGCGCAGAAGGTCGATCGCCGTGAGTTGCAAGACGTCGCTCGCGCCGACGCGGCGCTTGAGTTGCGCCGGCATGCGCGCCTCGATCTGTCGCAAGAGCCGGGGCGACTCGAGTTCGACGAGCCGGCCGAGCGCGCTGTCATCGCCGCGCGCAAATCGACTCAGGAGTTCTTTTGATTCTTGCGTCATGCAAATCCACGACTATTCGACTCGACGCATCGGCCGCACTCCGAAACTGTATTGCCGGTAGCTCGGGACTGCGAACCCGCGTTGCGCCGAACGCACGCCTTCGACCTTGTTATTGAAGCAACCACCGCGCGCGACGCGATTTTCCCGTTGCAGACCAAGGCGTTCCCCGTCGCGCGGCGCCGTCGGTAACGAGTAGAGATCATACCAATCGCGACACCATTCCCACACGTTCCCGCACACATCATGGAATCCGAACGGGTTCGGGCGAAAACTGCCGACCGGCGCATGGACCGCGAATCCGTCTTCGAAGTCCTTCCAGGCATCGGCGGCGTCCTTGAAGTTCGGCTGATTGCGCGCCAACGACTGACAAGCCATGTTCAACGCGCCACGCAGAGTCTCACGGTCATCGCCGGTCCACCAAACTGTCGTTGTGCCGGCTCTGGTCGCGCACTCCCATTGCGCCTCGGTCGGTAACTCGAGCCCGAGATGACTCAACGTGTCCTCTGCGTCCCACCAGGAAATCATCTCGATGGGATTCCGCAGATCAGTCGTCTTCCCTTCGAAGACGGCACCCGGACTATGGCGGCTGGGATTCTTGCCGGTGGCTCGCCGCCACTGCCCTTGAGTCATTTCGTACTTGGAAAGAAAGTACGCTTCGAGCGAGATCGAATTAAGCGGCTGAGTCGTGTCGTTCGTCGCCGAATCTATGTTGGGCCCCTTGCTTTCGACCGCAGTCGGCTTGATCGCGCCCATGACGAATGTGTTGGCGGGCACGAGCACGAACACCATTCCCGTGGCCTCGTCCATTTGCCAAGCGCTCGGCCCGGATGCGGAACGCTGCGGGCGATCACCGCTCGCGACATGCCAAAATTCCCAGAGTCCGCTCTGCGGGTCGCGCCCGAGCGGGAGGAGGCCGATCTGCGCTGTCAGTCGCAGACCCGAGTATGCGGGGAGTTGCGAAATATCGGCGACCGCGGCGCGCCACGCCGCGATGGCTTCAGCACTGTCGATGGTCACATCTTTCACGCGGACGGCGAGTCGGAGTCGCTTTTCGATCTCACTCAACAGTCCCGTCTCCGGTGTGCTCAACTCCTCGATTCCTTTGACGAGATCGATCAATGTCTGATGCTGCCAGCGCAAGAGGTCGCTCGCGAAGATGTAGGACCTTCGTTGCGTGACCTCGGTCGCTAACGATTCTATTGCTTGATCGAAACGCTCTGGGACTTTCGCGAGCGGATCATTCTTAGCGGCGTTGCGCCGCCGCTCGAGATCATCCAGCTCGGCTCGCTTCGGATGCGTCGCGATATCGCGCGCCCGCGCCGCGTCGTCATAGGGGAGCGCCTGCGCGCGGACCTCCGCCAGCGCGGCGCGATGTTGCACGAGGCGAGGAACCAGCGCCCGCGCGCGATCCAACCAAACATCGAGCGCCTGCTCGAGCTGCGGATGACCCGGATAGAGTTCTTGCGCCTCCGCCTCGAGATCCGAGAGAACTTTGAGATCCGCCAACTCGACGATCTCCTTGTAGCGTGCTTGCGCATACCAGCTAAATGCGGCGGTGCCGCCGATCACGCACACGAGAAATACCGCGAGCGTCGCGGCGGTCGCGCGGTTGCGCACGACCCACTTGCGAAACTCGGCGACGGCGCCGGTTTGATAGGCGCGAACGACACGCTGCTCGAGATACGCCCGGAGATCGTCGGCCATTTCGCGCATGTCGGCGTAGCGATCGGCGGGCGTGCGCGCCATCGCGCGTTCGCAAATCGCGATGAGTTCCGGCGGCGCGGCGCGATTGAGCGCGGCAGCGCGCGGCGGCGGTCCTTGGCGGACACGTTCCACGATCGACTCCGCGTCGAGTTCTTCGCCGGGGGCAACGAAAGGTAAGCGACCGGTGAGGAGTGTGTAGAGCATCGCGCCGACGGCGTAGACATCCGTACGGGGTCCGAGCTGCTCGAGCTCGCCGCGCGCTTGCTCGGGCGCCATGTAGGACGGCGTGCCAAGGACGGTGCCGACTTGCGTGAGGAGCGCCGAGTCCGCGCTACGCGCCGAAGCGTCGCGTCGATCCGTGGCAATGAGTTCGGCGGCCGGGCTAGTCGCGGGCGCGCCCGTCGCCGCCTCGGACTCGTTCAAAACTTTCGCGAGTCCCCAGTCCATCACGTAGGTCTCGCCGTAACTGCCTACCATGATGTTGGCCGGTTTCAAATCGCGGTGGATGACGCCGCGCGAGTGCGCGAACGCGACGGCTTCGCAGACTTTCTGCAGAGCGCCGAGCGCGCGCGTAAACGTCCAACCGTTCTTTCCAGCGCGAGTCCACTCGAAGATTGTGCGGAGGTCGTGCCCGCGCACGAGGCGCATGGTGAAATATAACCGGCCCGATGCGTCGACCCCGAGTTCGTGCACTGGCACGATGCCGGGATGCTCGAGCTGCCCGGTGATTTGCGCCTCGTCGAGAAAGCGGCTGATGACGCGCGGACTCGCGCCGCGACCGCTTCCCGAATCGAGCATCACTTTCATCGCCAGCGTGCGGCGCAAACCCTGATCGAAAACGCGGAGAATCGTGCCCATGCCGCCGCGCGCGAGTTCGCCCTCGAGTGCGTACTTGCCGGGCACGAGTTCGGTTCCGCTGGACTCCGCCGACCCGGCGGTAGCCGACCCGGCCGACCCGGCCGACCCGACCGACCCGACCGACCCGACCGACCCGACCGACCCGGCGGCAGCCGCCCCAGCCACTTGGTGCGCTGCCTCGCCCGGCGCCGACAAGTTGCCGTACTTACGCCAGAGGTGATCGAGGAATACCGACTCGCCCTCTTGGCCGAAAAGCGATGCTTCGAGTGCCGGTTGACTCCGACAGTAGGTCCGAAAGTCGAGCGCCTCACCCGCCGCTAGACGCGAGACGAAATCGATGAGCGCGCGTTCCGCGCGGGAATGAGAAGCGTCGAAAGCGGACATCGTCGGTCACCGTTTGCCGCGCCACGCAAAAATGCGGCGCTCAGCCATTCGTGCGGATCCACTCCATGCGTTTCCGCCAGACCTCAGTGTCGACACCATTCGTCGCTGCTTTGTCAAAGTGCGCTTTGGCGACATCGTAGAGGCCGCGGTAAGTAAAGAGCATCCCGAGCGGCAGCAAGAATTTTCCACTGCGCGGTCCGTGCAGTTTCTCCACGAAGAGAAAGAGGGTCTCGTCGGTGATCTTCTCAAGATCCACCGGCACGTCGGCCTTGCCGCCGCCCGAAGTGACAGTGATCCACAAGCGCTGCAGACCCGAGCTACGATCGATCTTCGCGACGGTACCGACCACCGGTCGCTTCTCGTCTTTCAGGTAAATCGAAAACTCATCCTTCGTGCCGGCCTTTTGCTCGAGGAATCGCAGCGCATCGCTATCGAAATCGTTGAGCATTTGAATGGCCTGCAGGTCGATCTCGCGCATATCCGTGAGCTCTTTGGTTGTCAGGTCGAGCGCGAGCGCCCGCGAGATGCAGTCTTTGAACTTACGCTCGAGCGTGAGTACTTTCAGCTCCGCGACGAACTCCTTGTACTTGCGCGTGTCTTCGGTGCTGCGGCGCTCCGCTTCGGCCTTGATATGGACTTCGTTGAGTTGCACGAGTTCCGTCAAAAAGCGCTCTGCCTCGATCTCGCTTTGCTCGTCCGCGTAAAGCGGAATCTTCTTGAGAATCTCGATGGCGTCGGGGTATTCCTTTTTCGCACGCAGTTCTTTGACGCGCGCGAAGTCGGCGTTCACCTTGCTGGTGAGGTCGCCCATGATTTTTTGCCGACGCTCACGGAGCTGGTCCTTCACCGATTGCTCGACCTTTAGCTTCTGCAGCAACGTGTCGAGCGCTTCCACCGCCCGCATCAGTTTGCCCTCGGCGACGAGCCGGTCCGGCTCGGCAAGGTGTTCCTTGATTCCCGCGAGTTGGCTTTGGAGCTTGCTACCGCGCAGACTGTCGATGCGATCGACCAGCAATTGCGAGCCATTCTTGTGGGCGTTCAGCGCCACGAGATCCCAGATTTGGTCGAGCCGCATCTCGTCATCGATGCCCTTCATTCGTTCGAGATCGGCGAGGAGCTTCTCGATGTACTTCTTCTCGACAGCGCCTTCGCTGTTGAGGAGCTCGATGCGCTTGTCGAGCACCTCTTTTGCGATCGCCGCTTCTTCCCGCGCGCGCGAGTCGGACGGCGGCGGGCCCTTCTTCGACTGTTTGTTGACGGCGATCATCAGAAACACAATGCTCAAGAGCACGCCCACCGCCGTGCCGGAAAGCGTGAAAACGTTCTTCTTTGGCGGCGGTCGTGTCGCGGGAAGCGACTCAGCGAGATTTTCGTCGTCATCAGTCCGGCGCCCGGCCCGCGGCGCGCCGCGGCCGCCACTCGAGCGTGGCGCGCCAGCGCGCGCGGTTGGCTGCGCCGGTAACTCGGGTCGTTTCGCGGCGCCGATCGCCGGTTTTGCGCGAGCGGCCGCGCCGGTGGCCGCGTGGACGCTCGGTTTCCGCTTTCCTGCGCGCGGATTCTCGATGGCGTCGAGTTCCGCGATGAGTTCGCTCGCGCTCGCGGGGCGATCCTCGGGATTCTTCGCGAGTAAACGCATGACGAGATCGGCGACTGGCTGCGAAACTCGGGCGCCCGCTTTGGCGAGCGCCGTCGGCGGTGTCTGCACGTGATGCTGCAAGATCTCTTTGACGCTATTGCCCGTGAACGGTGGCTTGCCCGTAAGGCAACAGTAGAGCGTCGCGCCGACCGAGTACATTTCGCTCCGCTCATCGAGCGCGCGTCCTTGGGCTTGCTCGGGCGACAAGTAGAACGGCGTGCCCATGCGGCGATGTTCTTCGCTCATCAGCTCGGCGTCTTCCATCGGCATGGCGAGACCGAGATCGGCGATCTTGATCTGCCCGTTTGTGCCGAGCAGAATGTTGTCCGGCTTGAGATCGCGATGCAGCAGATTCTGGCCGTGCGCGCACTCGAGTCCCTCGGCGATGGCGCGCGCCATCGTGAGCGTCTCCGCCTCCGACAACGTTCCGGAGCGAGCGATCCGCGCTTTGAGTGTTTCGCCCTCGACGAGTTCCATGGCGAGATAGTGGAAACCGTTCGATTCACCGGCGTCGATCGCATGCACAATATGTACGTGATTGAGTCGCCCGACAGTTTTCGCCTCGCGCATGAACTGTTCGACAAACTTCGGGTTACCACTCAACGACTGATGCAGCACTTTGATCGCCACGGTCTTGTCGAGCGAGACTTGCTTGGCGCGATACACCGTGCCAGCCGCGCCGCGGCCGATTTCGTGCTCCACGCGAAAGCCAGCGAGGCGTTCCGGCGGCAGTTGCGCCCGGGACTGTTGCTGCAGCTGGGTGACTTGCTCGATTGACAGCACGTTGCTCTCGATCGCGACTTCAGCCGCCGTCTTGACGATGCCGAGCGTGCGACGCTGCTCGACGCCGGCGAGAACCGCCCCAGCTTGGTCTTGGGTCAGCAGCTTGCGCTCGAGCGCGGCCTTGAGAAAAGCAGTGTTCGCGGTGTTCGTGCTCATACTTCTCCGAAGCTAGACGACACTGTGGGAAAGATCAGAACTCGCGACCCCGTGGCGCTCGTCCGTTGCGGAGCGCGCACGGTTCTCCGCTGCCTGCCTACGTTGTGTTGGCGCGCGGATCGGATTATCGTCAGCGCTCAATCGGATGTGCGGCGTCGGCGTGCAGTGCGACAGCCGTGTTCCGTGTCCGGTCGGCAGTGGGTCACGAGCGGGAGTTTAGCTGTGAGTCGAGTTTCGCGCAATTTGGAGCGGCAGGATCGTGGAACGCCCACGCGGATGTTGGCGATTTTGGTGCTCGCGGGGGCGGCGTGTTGCGGTTGCGCCGCGGGGCAAGCGCTGGGTGCGCCGACTCCGGCCGGGGCGGCCGTCATTCGCCACGAACTTGCTGTGCGCGTCGAGCCCACCGAGCACGTGCTCGAGGTGCGTGATCGAGCGCACACCACCGCGCGCCGTTTCGTGCTGCACGCGGAACTCGCCGTGACGATCGAGAGTGATGAATTCAAGCTCACGCGCCGCGCTGAGCCATTGGATCTCGCACGCTACGGATTCGGCGCCCATGCCACTCCGCCCGTGCCGCTCATCGAGTACGAGCTGGAGCCGATCGTCGGCGCGGAGTCGCCCGAGTCGTTTGTGCTCTCCTATCGCGGAAAAATTCATCACGCACTCGCCGCGAACGGCGCCGAATATGCGCGCAGCTTTACGGAATCGCCGGGCTTCATCGACGCGGAAGGCGTGTACCTCGCCGGTTCGACCGCGTGGGTGCCGCAGTTCGGGCGCGAACTCGTCAGCTTCGTTCTCGATGTCGATTTGCCGGCCGGCTTCAGCGCTGTCAGCCAGGGTCGCCGCACCGATGTTCGCGTCGAGAGCGAACGCAGCCGCATGCGCTGGAATTGCCCGCATCCCATGGATGAGATTTATCTCGTCGCGGCGCGCTTCACCGAATACACGCGCGCGGCCGGCAACGCGGAGGCGCAAGTTTTTCTGCGCACACCGGAGCCTGCGCTCGCGGCGCGCTACCTCGAGGCGACCGCCGGCTACCTCGATCTCTATAGTCGGCTGATCGGTCCTTACCCGTATGAGAAATTTGCGCTCGTCGAAAACTGCTGGGAAAGCGGCTATGGCATGCCGTCTTTCACGCTGCTGGGTTCGCAAGTCATTCGGTTGCCGTTCATTTTGCACTCGTCGTACCCGCACGAGATTCTGCACAACTGGTGGGGAAACTCGGTCTTTGTCGATTATGACCGCGGCAATTGGTGCGAAGGACTCACAGCGTACTTGGCCGATCATTTGGTCAAGGAAGGTCAAGGGCGCGGCGCGGAATATCGACGGGATGCGCTCAAGAGCTACCGCGACTACGTGCGCGCTGGCGCCGATTTTCCGCTCACGGAGTTCCGCTCGCGCCATTCGGGCGCGACCCAAGCGGTCGGCTACGGCAAATGTCTCATGCTTTGGCATATGTTGCGGACGGAGCTCGGCGACGATGAGTTTCGCCGCATGTTGGCAAATTTGTATCGTACGCATCGTTTCACGCGCATCTCGTTTCCCGAGCTCGAAAAGATCGCGACGGCGGTGGCGGGTCGAGATCTCGCGCCGTTCTTCACCCAGTGGGTGACGCGCACGGGTGCGCCGGAGTTCGCGCTCAAAGTGACGCGCAATGCGGCGGGCGGCGCGGACATCCACGTTGAGCAAACCCAAGCCGGCGAGCCTTATGCTGTGCGCGTGAAACTCGCGTTGAGCTATCGCGGCAACGATCGGGTCGAACTGCGCGACCTGCTGCTCACCGGTAAGTCGGCGATGCTGACGACCGACCTCGAGTTCGAGGCGTTGAATGCGGTCGAGCTCGATCCCGACTTCGATGTGTTTCGGCGCCTCGATCGCGGCGAGATCCCCGCGAGTTTTGGGCAGCTCTTCGGCGCCGAGCGCTCCGTGTTGATCTTGCCGAGCGACGACGCGGCGGGAGCATGGCAGCAATTCGCGGCGGCCTGGCAAAGTCGCGAAGGCGTAGAAGTCGTGCGCGAGAGCGACATCTCGGCGGTGCCGGTCGATCGCTCGGTTTGGGTGCTCGGCAGCGAGAACCGCTGGCGCGCGGCGATCGAGTCCACGCTCGCCGAGAACGGCGCGGACTTGCGCGCGGCCGACGCGCTGCGCTTTGGCGTCGAAAGCGTGCCGCGCGCCGATCACTCGTTCGCAGTCGCGTGTAGTCATCCGGCGGATCCCGAGCTCGCGCTCGGCTGGGTCGGCGCCGCGCGCGCCGATGCGCTGCCGGGGCTCGCGCGGAAGCTCCCGCACTACGGGAAGTATTCGTACCTCGCGTTTAGTGGTGGTGAACCGACGAATGTCATCAAGGGCGAGTGGGTGGCGCGCGGAACGCCGCTCAAGTGGTTCGCGCCGAGTAACGCGGAGGGTCGCGTGGCGGCGCGCACCCCGGCGCCGGCGCTCGCGCAGCTCGCGCCGGTCTTCGACCCGGCGCGTCTCGTCGAACACGTGCGCCGGCTGGCCGCGGATGAGATGGAGGGTCGCGGCGTCGGCACGCCGGGCATCGAGCTGGCGACGAAGTACATCGCGGGCGAATTCCATCGCATCGGTCTCGAGCCGGGCGGCAAAGAAGGCAGCTACTTGCGCACGTGGACCGAGGCCGGAGGTCCCGACGGTAAGTCCGTGGACCTCAAGAACGTCATCGGTGTGTTGCGCGGGACCGACGCCGCGCTCCGCCATGAATGCGTTGTGCTCGGCGCGCACTACGACCATCTCGGACGGGGCTGGCCGGATGTTCATACCGGCGACGCCGGGCAGATTCACAACGGCGCCGACGACAACGCTTCGGGTATCGCAGTGATGTTGGAAGTCGCGGCGCTCCTCAAGAATTCAGGCGGCGGGCCGCGCAGTATCGTGTTCGTCGCGTTTAGCGGCGAAGAGTGGCAGCTCCGCGGTTCACGGCATTTTCTCACGACGCTGCCTGTACCGTTCGATGTGCCGCATGTGCATTCCATGATCAATCTCGATTGCGTGGGGCGCCTCGCAGATCGGAAACTCCTTGTGTTCGGCGCGGCGAGCGCCGACGAGTGGCCGCACATCGCGCGCGGCATCGGCTTCACGACCGGCATCGAGTCGCTCTGTGCGACCGATCCAGGATCTAGCGATCATTTGAGTTTTCACCGCGCAGGCGTGCCGGCGATCCAACTCTTTAGCGGCGCGCATGAGGATTACCATCGTCCGACCGACGACGTCGAGAAGATCGATGCGTCGGGACTCGTGAAAGTCGCAACGTGGGTGCGCGAGGGGCTCCAATACTTGAGTGAGCGCCCGAAGCCACTCACGAATCGGCTCGCCAACGCGTCGCCGTCGCCGGATGCGACGACTGCGCCGACTGCGCCGCGCGCGACCAGTCTCGGCACAGTTCCCGACTTTACTTTCGCCGGGCCCGGCGTGCGCATCGAGAAAGTCAGCGCGGGGAGCGCGGCGGAACGCGCCGGGCTCTTAGCGGGAGATGTGCTGCTCGCGATGGACAGTGTGGCGATCGAGAACTTGCAGGCATATTCAACGGCGCTGCGAGCGCGGAAGCCCGGCGATCGCGTCGTGCTGCGCGTGCGGCGCGCTGAGCAAGAGCTCGTGATCGAAGCCGTGTTGGGCGCACGTTGATGTCAATCGCGCGATTGAGCGCCGCGCCTCATGCGCCGCCGTCGCCGTGTTGCTCGTGGCGCCAGCAACTCGTTGTCTTACTGTTCGCGACCATAGCGCGACTCGTCTGCGCGAGCGGTCAGTCGGTCATCGGGGCTGATTCTTGTCGTTTTTTGGCGGCCGCGGAAAGTGTCGAGGCCGGCGATCTCTTGGCATTATGTCGGCAGGACTATCATCCGCTGACGGCGTTTTGCATCGGAAAACTCAATGGCCTCCAGTCGTGGGTGGTGGGCGAGTCGAGCGATTTTCGCGAACGTCAGGCGGCGCGCGAGCGCGCCGCGGTTTTCCTGAGTCTCGTGAGCGGACTCGTATTGGTGTGCGTGCTCTTGGACTTGAGCCGCCGGCTCTTTCCAGATCTGCCGCCGCTCATGCTTGGTCTATTGGCGGCACTGCATCCCTACTTCGTGCGTGCGTCTGCCGACATCATGAGCGATGCGTTATTTCTTGCGCTGATCGCGCTGGCACTGCGACAAGCGGTGCTGGCGAGCGAGCGGCGCGGCTGGTTGACCGTCGCATCCGCGGGCGGGCTCGTGGGAATTGCCTATTTGGCGCGGCCCGAGGCGCTCGCGCTCTTGCCCGCGTTCGCGGTTTATTGGTGGCTGTCGATGCGCCGCGAGCGAGTGCGCCTCGCGGCGTGGATTTTGCTCGCGGGCGCTACGGCGTTGTTGTTGGTCGTCCCCTACATGATCACGCTTCACAACGAAACCGGACAATGGCTTATCACGCGAAAGAAATCGATCGACAAGTTATTCAGCTGGAAGACCGCGCACATCTACGTCGTTGAACCGACGGTCTTGCGCGCCGGCATCGGATTGGCCGTTGATGATTTTTGGGCGATCTGGCGGGTGTTTACGCGTTGGTATTTTGCGACGAGCGAGGCGCTCGCGGTCGCAAGCATCTTGGGTTTGGGATTCATCCACCGGCGGCGCGAATGGCGCGCGGGGCATGTGCTCTTTGGGGTGACGGCGGCGTTACTCGCGCTCGTGCTTGTGCGCGTTTGTCAAAGCGAAGGCGCGAACTACGTCACGAAACGGCACGCTTATGCGCTCGCGTTCTTGAGTCTGCCGTTCGCGGCGCGCGGCCTCATCGGCCTTGCTGGCTGGGTGCGTGCTTGGGTCGCGCGCTACGGTTGGTTGCGTGCACTGGTGCCGTCGCGGTTCGACGACAAGATCCAGAACACGATATTGGTGCTCGTACTGTTGCCGCTTGCGGTCAAGGGCATGGCGCCGCAGCGCTCCGATCAACAGGCCGAGCGCGCGGCCGCTGACTATATTTTTGCGCGCGGCGGCGCCGGGCAGAGCGTCTTGAGTCCACTCGAAAAGATCGCCTATTACGCGGGCGGCACGGACGTGTTTCAGCTCGGTAGCGCGGACAGCATATTGGCGCTCATCGCCGATCGCCGCGAGGCGTGGGTGGCGTTTTATCGGGACGATCTCGATGAGATTGCGAGTGGCTTGAGCGCGCGCCTCGCCGCCGAGATCGCGGGTGGCCGCCTGACGCTCATCGAGAGTTTCAGCGAAGGGCGTCACGCGCAGCTCGATCTCTACCGATGGAAGTCGCCGTGAAGCGGCGCGCCACGTTCTGCAGGGTTGCGCTGGCATCGTTGTTGGCGCTCGCGCCCGCGTGTCGCTCGCCGGATGCGGATGCGGAACGCGCCGCGCGCGCCGGTCGCTGGGAGGAGAGTCTAGAACGTTTTCGAGTCTTGGCCGCCGAGCACCCGGGCGAGGATCGCTACCAGACCCGCGTGCTCGAGCTGTGCGAACAGCGCGCGCGCGACGCGGAGTCGCGCGGCGACTGGAGTCGCGCGCTCGCGTTGTGGATGGAGTCGGTCGATCAAGCGCGGAGTTTCGCGCGTCCCGTCGACGTGGCTCGCTTCGAGAGTGATCTCAATCTGTGCCATGCACGACACGTCGCGGCGCAACAAGCGCGCGGCGACGCCGTCGGCGCCTACGAAGCGCTGCTCGCCTGGCAGACCGCATTTCCGCAGGAGCGCGAGCTCCGTCGGCTCGAATTGGATCTACGGGGTCCGGCTGTACTGGCGCTCGAAGCTCGCCTCGTCGACGCGGTGCGCGCTGGCGAATGGACCGCGGCCGCCGACGCGTGCCGGTTATTCGACCGCATCGATCCGCGCCATCGCGCGGCACTCCAATATCGAAAGCGCGTCTGGGAGCGCGTGCTCGAACTCTCGCGCAGTGTTGGTAACTTGGAGGCTGCCGACGAAGCCGCGCGCAAACTCATCCGCTTCGATCCGAGTCACTCGGCCGCGCGAGAGTTTTTGGAGCGTGGCGAAAAATGACCGACGCGCCGATTTGACGCGCACTCACTCTTTGAAATTTGGCGGCAGCTCGAGAACGACGTCGCTTTCGCCCGTATGAAGAATGTCCTGTGTATGAAATCGAGTGCCGTTTGACGCGACCAGTAGGTAGCGGCCAGGCGGGAGCGAATGAAACGTCACTGCACCGGCCTCGACATCTTGCATGTACGCGAGAGCGCGGTTGCGAAAAACTCTCTGACGATCCAGCGCATTAAAACTGAAGTCAACGTCTTCATTGGTCTCGAACACTGCGAGATTCTCGACCGCGCGATCGAGTTGAACAGCCATCGGCGTTCCTCGGCGCGGGGAGATCTGCCGGCGCGTGACCTCGCCGGCCTGAAGTTGAAACTGATCGCGAATGACGACTTGTTCCGCCGTCTCCGGATCCAGCTCTATCGTCAGGCTCGCTCTCCCGGCGAGAAGTCCCATTCCTCGCATAGGCCCGTCTTCCGGCGCTTGCCAAGTCTCCAACAGATATTGAACCCTGCCATTCGGGGTTTCGACTTCAAGCCAAGCGTTATTGATCCGATTCGCCGGTAGATCGACTAGCTCTAACTCGAGAATAGAATCGCCACTCTTGAGCTCAAGAACGACGGTACGGCTTTCCGTGATCACGAAGTGTCCCGCAAGACTCGCGTAACGCCAGTTAACGCCGACGAACTCAGTCGAGATTTCGACTTCGTTTTTCACACTCTGAAAATGGCACTCGCCGGTTGCATTCGTGGTGCGGGACAGGATCTGGCCGGAGCGGTCCCGAAGAGTGACCCTGGCGGCGGCGACCGGCACACTCTTGGCTCCGATGACCACGACATCGATCCGGTGGCCGGGTTCGAGCTGGACCTCGATGCTCCGGCTCTCGTCGGGAACGTCGACGGTTGCGTTCGCGAACTGATCGTGCTCGACGAAGACTGTGCGACCGTGTGCTTGAGTCAGGGGATACGCCATCTCGACGCAGCCGCTCTCGTCAGAAACTCGAATGCTACCAAACGCACCCCACTCGCCCAGCGTCACTCGTGCACCGACGACGGGTCGGCGATCAGGATCGACGACGCACACCGCGAGCGTCTCCGCGCGCTCGAGTTCGACGCTCACCGGCGGATCTGCGCGTGGCGCCAGCGACGAGACGATGCCGGGCAAGTAGCCGCGCGCGCGGACGATAAGCGTCCCTGTCGCGGTATTGGCGTTCAGGTGGAATGTTCCGTCGGCGCTCGCGCACTGCAAGTACGTTAACTGGTCGAATTCACTCGCGATGACGTTTCGCCCGAAGACGACTTCAAACTCTTCGATCGGCTCCGACGTCTCCGCATCGACGACCACGCCCGTCAGTTGCCAAACTCCCATGACGATTTCGAAGTGCTTGGCGCCGCTTCGCACGCCCTTGCGAAACGACGTCGGATAATTCATGTGCACGACTTCCATGTTGTAGAGGCCGCGTTCCAGCGCGGACACGACAAACTCGCCGCGCCCGTCGGAGACCGCAAAGCCGCCGCATTGCGCAGACGGACAAAACGCGTAGACCCGTGCATCGAAGATCGGTTCGCCGTTCTGATCGAGAATGCGCCCGGCGATGGTGAACTGAGGTCGACGCACGACGGCGCTCTTGCGAGTCGAATTCGCGAGCGGCGGCGGCGAGTCGATTTCGTTCGCGTCCGACGGCCCGATCGAGAGCGAAGGCTCGGTACTCGACGTCTCAGGATTGACTGTAGTTTGTGAGTCCTCGTCCCGCGGTCTCAGCAACCAATAACAAACGGTTAGGACTACGAGCCCGAACCACAGCACTCGGGCAAGGCGCCCCGTGCGTTGAGACTTTTCGCGTCGCGCTGGCACGGCCGATCCCTCCGATGCGAGAGACTCTACCGCCACGCTCAGGACGCCGCTGCTATTTCTTCCGCAGCTTCTTCAACTCCGCGAGCACATCTTTGTAGTACGCGAATGAGGCGCTATCGCGCGGATCTCCGTAAGCGACCGCGTGTCGAGACTGCGACTTGATGAAATCAGACTCGGCGCGCGTCCACTTCTCGGCGAGCTCCTTGATTCGATTGAGCAGCTTGCTGTTCCGGTCGAGCCAAAGCGTGAGATTGGGGCTCGCCGATTTACCGCCGTGTTCCGTAGAGTCGGACTCGAACTCGGGCCCCACGCTCTTGTGGAACTCGTTGGCTTCGGTCTGCACCATTTTCTTGTAGTCCGACATGCTGTCCTATTCTCTACATCGCGACCGCTCGGCGGCGCGTTTCGATGTCAAGGCGCCGGCACAATGCCGAGCGCTTCCTCTATGCGTCGCAAACGGGCCCGGTCGTCATCGCGGTCCGCGCGGAGTTCGGCGATGACGCCGACCAGTCGCTGCATTTCCTTCGAGTCCGCCGAGCGCGCGCTTTCCAGTTCGCGGAGGCGCGCCTCGAGTTGCTCGTGGCGCGCAAGTCGCGGCTCGAGCGCCGCGAGTGCGTTCTTGAGTTCCGCCTGCTGGCTCGCTTGCAGTTCCGCGTTGATGCGCAGTTGCGCAAGCGACTCCGCCGCCTGCCCAAGCGCCGTCTGCTGCGCGGCGTTCAGTTCGCGCTCGCGGCGGACGGTCACTTCGAGTTCCGTGATGCGATCCCGATGCAGCCGTAGTTCACGTTCCGTTTCCTCGAGCGAGACCTTGAGGGTCCCGACCGATGTCTCGGTGCTCGCGATGCGACTTTCGTGCTGGTTCAACGAGCGCTCGAAGTACGCATTGCGCGAGCCACTGAACCAACCCACGGCCACAACCAGCGCCACGATGATGATGAGCATCCACGTACGAGTCGGCATTCGCGATCGGTTCCGTTTGTTGAGCGTCGTGCCGGCCACTATACCTGGCCGCGAACTCGCAAGGAATGATGGGACGCCCGCCACGCGGCGGCTACGCTGCGCGCGCTCGCCCGAACACGTTATTGGCGGTGTTGGAGAAAACGCCATGAGTGTGTGGGTAAGTACGCATATCGACGATGGTCCGGCGCGCGTCATTCGAGTCTTCGCGGTCGCACGGTTTGCTGCTCGGCTGGGCTCGTGCGCTACGCATTGCATCCACTCTTTCGCTCGCTCATCCAGCGACGGATTTCGGCTGTTTGCCAATGCGCACGTCGAGGTGACGGGGGACTGCACAATTGGAGTGCAAGTCACGCCGCGCTCGCGCCCCGATTGCGATGGCACCGTTGACGCTTGCAAGCGATCGCGGTCACGCTGCCCGGGTTTCGGTGACGTGGACAAGTGGACACGCGTTTGGACCGATCGGCGGTTTCTGGTGGTCGGTCTTCACATGAAGCGTGACCGCCCGTCTCGGCTTTGCGCTCGCGAGGGAGCTGGGTGAGTCGATCGTTCGGTCCCTGCATGCGGAGCGGGCGCAGTCGCGACCCGGCGTACCGGCAGGAATTGCCTGTTCGATTCGCATAATCAGCGCCGGCGTTGGGCGTCGCGTTTTGCCGGGGTAAGTCGAGCAAGCGCACGTGCCGAACTCGCACCTCAGGTGGCGCCCATCCGAGCCGATAACGGAGCTAACGATGCGGGGCGCTCGGGACACGTGCCGGCGGCGAGCCCACCGGTGTCCGACGCGTCGATCTCTGAGGAGTCGCGATGATCGCTCCCCCGACTGCGCTGAGTCTCGACGAGCTACTCGGCAAGTATCCGAACCTGCGGGCGGTGTTGGATGTGCCGCTCTCGGTGATCGCAATCCTGGCGCAGAAGGAACTCATGCTCGGCCAAGTGCTTGCGCTCGACATCGATAGCGTGATCGTCTTCAGCAAGCACAATTCGGATCCGATCACGTTTCTCGTCAATAACGTGGTCGTCGGCTCAGGTAAAACGATCAAAGTCGGCGACCACTTCGGACTTCACCTGCGCAACTACTCCCAGGAACAAGTCGTTCGCGCCGTCGGCGTCTGACGTTGCGCGGAGCGTCCGGCACGCTGCAACTTCTGTTGCCGCTTCGTTTCTCGTCGAGATCCACCGGCCTCGCGACGCTGGCAGTGCCGCTCGGACCGGCCGCCCTGTCCATCGTGCTCGGCCCACAGATCTCGCGACACCGCCGTCGAAGATCTCCCGCTCCGCACTTCGATCGATCGCGTTCAAGGCGAAGCCCCTTCGCCCACGCACTTTGTGCTTTACACTTTATAAATCACAAGATATAAGGCCGCGTGCCCGTATCGGCAGCATCCGCGTTGCGACCGAATTGTGAGAACGAAGCGAGCGCCTGTCGCGGTCTCTATCAGTGGGTTGGGAAAAGAGGGGCGTTGTGACAACGACGCAAGTACCGGTCGTGATGCCCGGTACGTCGGAGCAGGATCGTCGTCACCTCCTGGCGGTAACGCCCGGCGGCGGCGACGTCGACAATTTGCCGCGGCTCTTCGAGGAATACTCGCGCCTCACGGCTGACTTGGTGTCCGCGCACGACAACTTGCTCGAGCAAGTTGCCACCATGCAATCGGAGTTGGCAGCGAAGAACCGTCGCCTCGAGCGCAAGAAGCGACTCGAAGCGCTCGGTCGTGTCGCCGCTGGCGTCGCGCACGAGTTTCGCAACCCACTCGGCGGGATGCGGCTCACCGTCGACGCGCTGCTCGCCGATATTCCCGACGCGCAACAACACGAGCGGCTCGATCGAATCCGGCGCGCTATCCAACATCTCGATCACATCGTCGGCGAACTCTTGAGTTTCACTCGTTGCGAGCGTCTCGCGAAGTGCCCTGTGCGCGTCAACGAGCTCATCGACGAAGCCCTGCACATGGCATTCTCCGAGCCGAGCGCCGTTGATGCCCGACTCGTCAGGGAAGGCGACGCTGAGACCGAACTGCTCGTCGATCGCCACGCTTTCACGCAAGTACTCGTCAATCTGCTTACGAATGCCGAGGAAGCGATGGCGCCGGCGCCCGGTCGGCTCGCCGTGGGGTGGGGGCGGCGCGGGCGTAAGCATTGGTTAGAGATCGCCGACGAGGGACCCGGTATTCCGACCGGCGAAGAAGAGCGCGTTTTTCATCCTTTTCATTCGCTGCGCGACGGTGGCACTGGCCTCGGTCTCGCCATCGTGCACAGCCGAGTTGAAGCCCATGACGGCGAAATCGCCGTCGTACGAAAACCGTGGGGGAAGGCGACCCGCCTCAAGGGGGCGCTGTTCCGGGTCACTTTGCCGGTTCACGATCTTGAGAAGGAGCTCCGGTCATGAGACCTAGAATCCTCGTCGTCGACGATGACAAGTTCATGCGCACTTCCCTCGTCGACGCGCTCAAGGAAGGCGGCTACGAGGGCGAGGCCCATGCCGCCGCCGCGCCGGCGCTCGAGGCGTTGCAAAACCAGCAATTCGATCTCGCTATCACCGATCTCAAGATGCCGACGATGGGCGGAATCGAATTCCTCGAGCGCGCGCGCGAGCACGACTCGCGCCTGCCCGTGATCGTGATCACGGCGCATGGCACCGTACAGACGGCGGTCGAAGCCATGAAGAAGGGCGCGAGCGACTACTTGCTCAAGCCGTTCGGCGTTGCCGAGCTGCGCATCATTGTCGAGCGCGTGCTGCAACATCGGCGGCTCGTTGGCGAGAACGAGGCGTTGCGCGGCGAGCAGCGTCGTCACTTGGAACATCGCCCGCTGCTCGGCGACAGCCCCGCGCTCGCGCATGTGCGGCAACGCATCGCGGCCATCGCGGATTCCAATGCGACGGTGCTGATCCGAGGCGAAACCGGTACTGGCAAAGAACTTGTCGCGCGCGCGATTCACTATTCGAGCCGCCGCGCCGAGCGTCCATTTCTGTGCGTGAATTGCGCGGCGCTGTCAGCGGGCCTCCTCGAAAGCGAACTCTTCGGGCATGAGAAAGGCGCCTTCACCGGCGCGGATCGGCAACGCATCGGCCGCTTTGAGCTCGCCGACGGTGGCACTCTATTGCTCGACGAAGTGTCGGAAATCGACCTCGGCCTCCAATCGAAACTACTGCGCGTATTGCAGGAGAGTTCGTTCGAGCGCGTGGGTTCCGGCAAGACGCAACGCGTCGACGTCCATGTGCTCGCCACGACGAATCGTCGACTCGAAGACGAAGTGCGGTGCGGCCGCTTTCGCGAAGACTTGTACTATCGATTGAACGTGCTGCCGATTGAGCTACCGCCGTTGCGCGAGCGCAAAGATGACATCCTCGCGCTTGCTGATGTTTTCCGGACGCGCGCCGAAAAGCGCGCCGGGAAGAGTCCACGTCCGTTCAGTGAACTCGCGCGCAAGTTGCTGCTCGCCTATCACTGGCCCGGCAATGTGCGCGAGCTCGAGAATCTCGTCGAGCGGGCGGTGCTGCTTTCGCCCGGCGGCAACATCGAGATTGACGGTATGCAACACGTCGCAATTCAGGAGCAGCGGGTCGACGCGGCGGTGTTTCGCGGCATGGCGCTCGAACAAATCGAAAAAGTGATGATTGAAGACACGCTGCGCCAGTACGGCGGTCACCAAAAAAAGACCGCCGCGAGTTTGGGCATCGGTGTGCGCACGCTGCGCGACAAAATCAAGAAGTGGGACTTGTACACGGTGGGTCGCGAATTGGTGAACAACTAGCCGCGCAACCATCGCAGTCGACGACTGCGGAGCTTGCCGCTAGCGGCTGATCTTGCCGCGCCGAGCTTGCCCGCGGGGCCGACCGAAGGCCGCCGCGAGCTGGCACTCGCGATGCTTTGCGAGGCGCGCGGAGCGGATGGGCCGCGGACGCGATGCGTCCTGACGCCGAGTGAATGGGCTGAGAACTGACAGAACTGAGGTCGCTAATGAGCGGAGTGTTCGGCGAGTTCCTAGCGCACGGGGCCATGCCCGCGATGGAAGCGACGCTGCGCTTCACGGAGGCGCGCCACCGACTCATTTTGTCGAACATTGCGAATGTCGACACGCCGGGTTATCGCCGGCTGGATCTCGATGTGTCGCGCTTCCAGCGCGACCTCAAGACCGCATTGCGAGACGGGCGCGATAGTGAACTGACGGCTACCGAATTCGCCGCCGGCGCGCATCGGCGTGTGAGCACGCGTCAAGCGGCGCTCACCACGTCGTATCGGCCGCGACTCGCGTACGAGGGCCCTGTCCGTCATGACGAGAACAGCATTTCGCCCGAGCGCGAGATGGCTGTGTTGGCGATGAACGCCGGCACGTACTCGCGCATGGCGGCTCTGTTGCGCAAGGCCTACGGGCAGTTGCGCGCTGTCATCGGTGAGAAACCCGACTTGGCCGGATAGGTGAAACACGATGCTCAGCTCGCTTGAAATCAGCGCCACCGGACTCGAGGCGCGGCGAATTTGGATGAACACCATCGCCGAGAACATCGCGAATGCCGAGACCACGCGCGATGCCGCTGGGAATCCCAATCCGTACCGCCGCCAGCGACCGTTGTTCATGGCGGAGCCGCACGGCGGCGCGGTCGGTGTGCGCGTCAAAGATGTCGTTGCGGATCTTTCGCCGTTTCAAATCCGCCACGAGCCCGGTCACCCCGACGCTGACAGTGAAGGCCGCGTGCGCTATCCAAACGTCAACGTCGTGCAGGAGATGGTCGACATGTTGATGGCGAGCCGCGCCTACGAAGCGAACGTCACGGCGATGGATGCGACGAAGAGCATGAGTGCGAGCGCATTACGGATCATCGGTTGATTGAGCGAACTCTGCGACGAACAGGCTAAGTCATGAGCGGACAACTTCCTCTCGATCCGACGCGATCTCTGACGGGGATCGCGCCGACCACGGCGCGCGAGTCGCGCAAGTCGAGTGAACCGGGCGAGGGGCCAAGTTTCGCCGAGTTGCTGAAAAACGGCCTGAAAGAGGTCAATCAACTGCAGAAGGACGCCGAAGTGGCGATCCAAGACTTAAGCACGGGCAAGCGAGACAGTGTGACCGAAGTCATGACCGCGGTGGAAAAAGCCGACTTGGCCTTTCGCGCGCTCATGCAGATTCGCAACAAGCTGGTGACGGCATACGAAGAAATCAATCGTCTGCGAGTTTAGGAAATTCGCCGCGCGTTAGCGGCGGCCTCAAGCAGGATCGCGCGAGGTAGTTCGAGAATCGCATGGAAGGGCCGGCATGAAATTCGGCGAGAAGCTGCGCGCCCGTTACCTGGAGCTCGAGAAGCCGGTACGGGAGCTGCTGACAAAACTTTCTCCGTCGCAGCGAATGAGCTTGGGCGTCTTGGCGGTGGTGGTCGTGTTCGGATTGGGTGTGCTGATCTTCACGGGTGGTTCCGGTTCCGGTGCGCGGGGAGTGACGATTAAGTTGAGCTACTCGCCAGCTAGGGCAAAGGTGCTCGCGGAAGAGCGCATTCCGTTCGAGATCCTCGAGTCGGACGCGAAGATCGCCGTCGATCCCGCTGTCGTCGAGCGCTGTCTTGCCGTGTTCATTGAGCAAGATCTCATCGACGGCGAAGAGGACTTCTACGCCTTTCTCCATGAGGAACAGCGCTTGACGGAGACTGCAGCCACGCACCAAGCAAGAATACAGAACGCGCGAGTCCGGTCGCTCGAGCGCTCACTCGAACTCATGCGTGGAATCAAGAAGGCGACCGTTCACCTCAATACGCCGGCGGAGTCCGTGTATGTCACTTCGAATCGCCGTACGACGGGTGCGTCGGTGAATGTCGTGATGACGGAGGGTCGACTGAGTCGCAAGCTCGGCAACAGCATGCGCAAGTCGGTCGCGCGTACGTTTGGTGTGCCACCCGACAAAGTCTCGGTGTTCGATGAAAACGGTGAAGTGACTGCAAATGAGGAGTCTGGTATAGACGCGACTTTGCTTGCCGAAGACGAACAAAAATATCTCAAAGACGCCGCGCGACACCTGGACGGAATTTACGGCGAGGGAAGCTACACACTTTCGGTGGATGTCGAACACGATATCACGAGCACCCATGGCATCACCGAGTCCGTTTTGGAACCGGCTTCCGCTAAGTCGGAGGTCATCAAAGAAACGAGCACGAATAAGTCCGGCATCGACTCGCCCGGCGTCGGCAGCAATGTCACGCGGGCGGACGAGAAAGTTTCCGGCCCAGCCATCCTCTCCTCGCTCGAGCGGGAGGAAACGAGCTTCAAAACAGAGTTTGGAAAATCGAGGATCGAGAAGAACACGCCAGCCGGCGCGAAGGTGCGAGTGACGTTTAGGCTGTCGTTGGCACTCGACGCCGTCGAGCACCAGATCAAGATCCACAAAGAGGCCGTGAAGGACGAGAAGCCCATCTCGCAAACAGACATCGACGCGCACACGGCAGATCTCACGAAATTCCTCGCGGGTGTTTGCGCGTTGGCAGCCGAGATCGTCTCCGCCGAGTGTTTCGTCTACGCACGTGAGGAGCGAACCGTGTCTGAGCCTGTCTCCACTGGCTTGCTCGCGACTGTCGGCTTCGTGCAGATGCACGGCCGCGAACTGCTGCTCGGCTTGCTCGCGTTGATCGGCTGTTTCGTGCTCTACAAAGCGGCGACCGCCGCGGTGCCCGAGCTCGAGAAACTGCCCGATCCAGTCGCCGATCTGCAGCGTTTTCTAGAGGAGCGCGCCGAACGCGAACGCCAACGCGCACTCGAGCCGGATCAGCCGTCACGCCCAGAAGTGAAAATCAACTGGGAAGTTTCCGACCAAGATCGCCAGGACATCGAATTGCTCTCGGCGGTTTCCGAATTCGCGCGCGATCGACCCGAAGTCGCGGCGACGGTCCTGCGCAACTGGATGTCCGAAACACTGGAAAGCTCGGCGCCCACGGGCGAATCCGCGAACGCTAACGCGCCTGTCGCGGTCGAGGCCGGTGTTTCCACCTCGAAGCCGGAAGCCGCGCCGAAGCGCGAAAAGAGACCATCGTGAACGCACTCGCCGAAATAGACGACGGCACGATCGAACGGCTAACCGAGATGCAGAACATGAGCAACACCCGTCTCAAGGGGTTGCGCAAAGCGGCGATCTTGCTCGTCGCGCTCGAAGGTGAGATCTCCACGACCGTTTTCAAGAGTCTGCCCGAAGAAGACATGGAGGTCATTTCCCAAGAAATCGCGCGCCTCGGCATGGTCGGGCGCCAAGAGATGCTCGACGTCTTGGCGGAATTCAAAGACGTCGCCATGGTGCAAAAGCTCCTGCGCGAAGGTGGCTACGAACACGCGATCGGCTTGATCACGCAATCACTACCGAAGACCAAGGCGCAAAAAATCGTGCGCATGCTCGACGCGCAGCGCCAAGCTGTCCCGTTCCATTTTCTTGAGAACGCCGAAGCCGAGGTGCTGGCTACTTTCCTACAAGAGGAGCACCCGCAGACTATCGCCTTGGTGTTGTCTTACATGGAGGCGACGAAAGCCGCGGAAGTGCTGACGAGCATGTCGAAAGAGCGCCAGTTCGACATCGTGCAGCGCATCGCGACGCTCGGTCACACGAGTCCAGAGGCGATCAAGCGCGTCGAAGCCGGCCTGCGCAAGCATCTCGCTTCTCTCGCGTTCGAAGAGCTCCAGGAGGTCGGCGGCGTCAAGACGGTATCGGAGATCCTCAACGTCATGGATCGCGCGACGGAGCGCCAAATCCTCGAGAACATCGAAGAGGACAATCCCGAGCTCGCCGGCGAAATCAAGAAGCTCATGTTCGTGTTCGAGGACCTCATGATGGTGGACGACAAGGGCATTCAAAATGTCCTCAAAGAGGTCGACAACAAAGTGCTGGCGCTCGCGCTCAAGCTCGCCTCCGAAGATCTCAAAGGCAAGATCTTCAAGAACATGTCGAAGCGCGCCGCGGAACTCATCCGCGAGGAACTCCAGTACATGGGGCCGGTGCGCATCAACGACGTCGAAGCCGCGCAGCAGCAAGTCGTCGAGATCGTGCGCCGGCTGGAAGAATCCGGCGATGCGGTCGTTCAAGGTCGCGGCGAATCAAGCATGGTGGTGTAAAAAATGGTCGAAGCAGCCCACAGCAGTCCCGCATCCGCAAGCCGCATTATTCGCGCGCCGGGCAGTGGCCTGTTGCTCGACGAGCAGCACTTTCGGCTGGAAGACATTCAACAGCTCACGAGCGCGCTCATTGAGCGCTCCGAAGGCCGCCTCGGCGAACTCGAGCGCGCAGCGACCGAAATCGAAACGCGCCTCCGCACGCAAGCGGATGATGGACGCGCTCGACTGCGGCTCGCGATTGAAACCGCGCAGCGCTCCATCGATGAGAAGATCGCGGCCGCGCAGGCGCACGCCACCCAACTCGAGGAAGCTGGTTTCGCGCGCGGAATGGCTCGCGGCGAGCAACGAGGATTCGCGCAGGGCTACAGTGAAGGACTCGAGAAAGGGTTGAAGGAAGGTCGCGCGCAGGGTGACGCCGCGGTGCGTAGCGAACTGACGGCGGAGCTCTCCGACGCAACGCAGTCGGCACGCAGCGCGCTCGACAGCTTGCGCACGCAACTCGAACGTCAGTGGCAGAGTAGTCTCGCGGGCGCGCGCGCCGAGTTGCTCGATCTGGCGCTGAGCATCGCCCATCGCATCGTGCGCCACCATGGCGACCACTGCCCCGAGGCGATCGTCGAGCAACTCAAGCTCGCGCTCGACCGTATCGAAGTGCGCGGCATCTTGATCGTCGAAATTCACCCGCTCGATCGCGAACACATCGATCGCTGTCTCGAACAGTTTCTCAGCCGACAATTGGCCGGCGCTTCGGTGCGCATCGTCGAGAACAACGCCATCGGCCGCGGCGGCTGCTGCGTGCGGACCGAACAGACGACAGTCGACGTGACGCTCGAGACACAGCTTGAAGTCGCCCGCCGTCGGCTCGTCGAAGCCGGAGGAGTGCTATGAGAGCGCTCTCGAATTTGCACAGCGCGATCGCCGGCCAGGATCTCGTGACCGTGAGTGGTCGTGTTCGGCGCGTGAACGGTCTCGTTATCGAAGCCGATGGCTTGCCACTCGCAATCGGCAGTCAATGCCGCGTGTTGTGTCGACAACTCGCGGGTCAGTCGCTCGAAGCTGAAGTCGTCGCCTTTCGCGACCAACGCACCGTGTTGTTGCCGTGTGGACCGACGGCCGGCGTGTCGCCGGGCGATGCCGTGCTCTACGAGGGTGAGCAACCGGGCGTCGGCGTTGGGCAAGAACTCCTCGGTCGCATTTTGGATGCCCGCGGTCAGCCGATCGACGGCAAGGGCCCGATCCGTTGCATCGAGCGCCTCAGGCTCGACAGTCCGCCGATTCCGCCGCTTGGGCGCCAGCGCATTCACCGGCCGATGAGTACGGGCGTGCGTGCCATCGACTCGTTGCTGACGTGCGGCTGTGGTCAGCGCGTTGGCGTGTTCTCCGGCAGCGGCGTCGGCAAGTCCGTGCTGCTCGGCATGCTGGCACGCTATTCGGCCGCCCGAGTGAACGTCATCGCGCTCGTCGGTGAACGCGGTCGCGAAGTTCGTGAGTTCGTCGAGCGCGATCTCGGTCCGATCGGGCTCTCGCGCTCGGTGGTCGTGACCGCGACTTCCGACGAGTCGCCGGTCATGCGCCTACGCGCCGCCCGCGTCGCCACCCGCATTGCCGAATGGTTTCGCGACAGTGGCGTCGACGTCACCTTTCTGCTCGATTCGATCACGCGCGTCGCGCTCGCGCAGCGCGAAGTCGGACTCTCCGCATCCGAGCCGCCGGCAACGCGCGCGTTTCCACCGTCCGTCTTCACGCTGCTTGCGCAACTGCTCGAGCGCACGGGACCGGCTGAACTCGGCAGCATCACGGGCTTCTACACCGTGCTCGTCGAAGGGGATGATTTGCACGACCCCATCGGCGATGCCGTGCGCGGAATCCTCGACGGACACATTTGGTTGTCGCGCAAGCTCGCGACGCGCGGTTTCTTCCCGGCAATCGACGTGCTCGAGAGTGTCAGCCGGGTCATGAAAGACGTCGTCACGACCGAGCATCTCGAGTTTGCGCGGGAGGCCGTCGCCGACCTCGCGCGCGCTCGTGATGTCGAAGACCTCATTCATCTGGGCGCGTACGTGCGCGGTACTGACCCCCGCACGGACCTCGCCGTCGACCGCGTCGGTCGAATCGAGGCGCTGCTGCGCCAAACGCCCGACGAAAGCGCCTCGCTCGAGCAAGCGGCGGCGCAGCTCAAAGCCATTTACCAACCCGCAAAATCTACGAAGCGAGAAACGGCTCCATGAAAGCATTCACGTTCCGGCTCGAGGGACTCTTGCGCGTGCGCAAAGTGGAAGAGGATCGCCAAGTCGCGACTCTCCGCCAGCACCAGAAGCAGGTTCTCGACTTGGAAGCGCGACTCGAGAGCATTCAAGTCGCGCAACGTTCCAGCCAGGAGAAATTGCGCGCCGTCGCGAAGGGCACGCTCGACATGAACGAAGTGCTCATGTTGCGCCGCCATCTCAATCAGCTTGCGAAAGAAAAGCTGACAGTCCGCGCCGATGTGCGCCAGCGACGTGAAGCGCTGCGCGTTTCCCAACGCGCGGTCGTCGCGGCCGTTCGCAATCGTCAAGTCGTCGAACGACTCAAGCAGCGTCAGTACGAGGAGTACCGCGGCGTGCTGAAGAAAGTCGAAGAGCGTGAATTGGAAGAGTTGCGCCGCCCCGGCGCGCGGACGCGAGATGAACTTCTGGGCGAAATGGTTGCGTCATGAAACGGCTCGGCAAACTCGGATACCAATTATTCGCGTTGTTGAGTGCGCTGGTCATGGCGCCGGTACTCGGCGCGCTGCTACTCGCGTCGTTTCTCGGCATGCTGCCACCCTGGGAGCAAATTCGCGCCGCGCTTACGAACGACACGGCGCTGGCGGTGATGAAGCCGATGGATCCGCCGTCCGCCGCCACCACCGCGGTCCGACCATCGGGCGAACTCGATCCCGCCGCCGCAGACGGTCTCGTGCTCTGGAACGAACGACTGCGCGGCATGAGCGCCGACCTCAGTGCGAGTCAAGCGGCCGTGCGCGCCGAGAAAGAAGCGATCGCCGCCGCGCGCACGCAACTCACGGCGCTCGCGACCGCGAGCGCTGAGCTGTTGTCACAAATACTCGGCCGCACCGTGACGACCGACGAGATCGCGGGCGACGCCGCGCGCTTCGTCCTCGAGCTGAAGCAGCAGGGCGAACGCGCGCGCGGCTTGCCGCGCCTACTCGAGAGCCTCAAGGCGGTCGAACCAGAGGCGCTCGCGAGAATCTTCTCCGAGCAAGAAACAGCGGTCGCGAGCGACGAAGCGCGCGACGCGAGCCGGCGGGAAACGGCCGAGCTCTTGAGCGCCATGGCGCCCGCGCGCGTCGCGAAAGTGTTGGAGGCGCTCGGGACGACGCGGCCCGATCTCGCGGGTCAATTGATCACCCGACTACGCAATCCGTAGCGGTGTGCCGATGAGAGATTGAGGGATGTTCTGCCGAGTCGCGAGGCGATCGGCGTCGAATGGGAAGGATTGCTCTTGAAGGTCGACGACGTGAACGCCGTGACCATTGCGCAAGTGTTCGCGCCCAAAGCAACGGCTGAAAGCGAGAGTGCCCCGAGTTTTCGGGACCAGCTCGCCGACGCCGAAGCGGGACGCGCGCCAGCTTTGGACGGCCGCAAGGACGCGATCGACCCCACACGGAAGTCTGAGTCCGAGAAGGCGCGAACCGACGCAAGTCCGCGGTCGAATCGTGCCGAGCTGACGCGTGCCGACGACGAGCGCGACGCTGACGCTTTGCCACCCAGCGTCGAAACCACACCGACGGTGATGGCGATCAACAACGCGGCGACGGCGCTGGCGTCCTTATCGCCGCCCGGAAGTGCGCTTCCTGCCACCGCGGCGGTAACGCCGACGCTGCCGACCGCGGAACTCTCGAGCGCGCCGGAAGGCGCGACGGCGACGTTGCCGGGCATGTCGTCCACTTCCGGCGCGCCGCCGACGACCGCGGACGATTCGCAGTTGGCGGCCCCGGCAAGCGCGCTTCTGCTCGCCATGGATGCGGCGGATGAAAACGCCGACTCGTTGACACCGTTCGCTGGGTCGACCGACCCAACTGCGTCGCACATCGCAGACGCAGCGACCGCCACTAAGCCAAACGTGATGTCCGCTGCAGCCGCGGCCGCACAGGCGCAACTCGCCGCGCGTTCGACCGCGGCGCGTGCGAACAGTCCCGCTGCTGCGACGGGCGCGCGGACGCCGGCGAGCGTCGCCGCCTCGCCGCTCGCGGCCGCGCCTCTGCAGCCGCTCGACGTTTTCCAGAATGCGCGTGTGCGTTCAGAGCTCACGACGAGCGGCGCGCCCGCTCGAGCCGCTGACTTCTTCCTCTTGGAGAACGGCGTAGACAACGCGTCGGGTTTGGCGCGCGATGCGATCGTCGAGCCGTTCGTGGCCGCCGAGTCACCGACCGTCGAGTCCCTGACAAGCAATGCCGAACCGCCGGAGCCGACGGCAGTCGTCGCGAACATCGCTGCGCGCGTTGAACGTCAAGGTGCATCGAGCTGGGGACCTTCGATCACGAACGAATCGACCCCCGACACCGCGAGCCTACGATCGGCGCCGGTACTCGGGTCGCTAAGCGAAGACGGCGGTCGCGCGGCGACTCCGGTGCGCAGCGAAGTGCAATTGCGCGCGGATCCCCATGACGAGATCCAACTCGCGCGGCGTCTCTACCGGCTCGTGCGCAGTTCGATGCGCGCCGGCGATTCATCGGTGAAGGTGCGGCTCGACCCGCCGACCCTCGGTCGCGTCAACATCGAAGTCAAACTGACCGACCGTCGCGTCAAAGTCAGGTTTCAAGTCGAGAGCGAGGAAGTGCGCGGTGTAATCCAAAAGCACCTCGATGAACTGCAACGCGTGCTCGACAGTTTTGGCGAGGAACGCGGCGAGATCGCCGTTGATCTGCATCGCGAATTCGGCGGCGACGCGGCGCCGTCCGATCAAGACGACGCGACGCGCTTCGCAGGGAGCACCGCCACGTTGTTCGATTCGTCCGCGTCCGAGCCGGAGCTCGAACTCGTCGGCGCCGCGAGCGGTGTCGGCGCGACTTTAGATCTGCATGTGTGATGGAGTTCGCAAGCGTTGCGGCTCCGGCCGCTCAGGAAAGTGATGGCCGACGATGGATGGATTGAGCCAGATACTCGGTGGAGGAAGCGCGACGTCGGGCACGTCGCGCAGCGCCAACTCAGCGCTCTCAACTGACGATTTTTTCAAGATCATGATCACGGAGATGAGTAACCAGGACCCGCTCGAACCGCTCGACAATCAGCAATTCCTGAATCAGCTCACGCAGATGCAGACACTCCAGGCGACGACCAAGCTGTCCGAAGGGATCGAGGCGCTGCTACTCGGGCAGCAGATCTCCTCGGCCGGCGCGCTCATCGGTCGCGAAGTCGCGGGCATGAG
The DNA here is from genome assembly GCA_046154185.1 of Planctomycetota bacterium. GTDB lineage: Bacteria > Planctomycetota > UBA8108 > UBA1146 > JAJFFE01 > JBJXGE01. The sequence goes on along the minus strand of JBJXGE010000064.1, from coordinate 28,291 downwards.
CGCTGAAGGTGTCGAACTCGGCGGAGTCGTGGATCGCGTCATCATTCAGGATCAGCAAGTGCTGCTTGGAATCGGCAGCGGACTTGTGCCGCTGAGTCGCGTCAACGAAGTGCATGCGGCGGCGACCGTCGCGCAATAACGACTGTGCAGTAATGGACGAAAATTTTTGCATTCTGGCTCGCACGGACGTGAGCGATGACACCAAGGCGGACCGCATGTCGGTCCACTGAAAGGCAGAGCCTCGTGGCGCTCATAAGATCGCTCAACACCGCCGTGGCGGGCCTCAAAGCTCAACAATTTCGCATCGAAGTGGTTGGTAACAACATCGCGAATGTCGACACAACCGCGTTCAAGGGCTCGCGCGTGGATTTTTCCACGCTCTTGAGTCAGACCATGTCTTTCGGCACGGCGCCGCAGGGCTTTCTCGGCGGCATCGATCCCGTGCAAGTCGGGCTCGGCGCGCAAGTGGCGTCGAGCACGGCGGACTTTGGTCAAGGACCAACCGAGGCCACCGGCGTTTCCACGGATCTCGCGATTCAAGGCGAAGGATTCTTCATTTTGAACGACGCCGCTGGCGGCGCGGTCTACACGCGCGACGGCTCGTTCACCATCAACCCCGCGAATCTGCTGCACGATCCGTCGACCGGATTCGTCGTGCAAGGCTGGATGGCGGACGAGAATTTCCAAGTCACGCCTGGCGGGCCAGTGCAAAACGTCGAGATTCAAGTCGGCGTGCAGACGATTGCCCGACCGACCAGCATTGCGACGTTTGGCGGCAATCTCAACTCGAGCGGCAACGTCGGCACGCAAGGCTCGCTCTTGATCTCCGATCGGCTCTATGACGATCGCTTCACGAACGACGATCTCATTTCCGAACAGAATCCGCTCGGACTCGAGCGCGCGACCAGCGACACGCCGCTCGCGAACCTCGTGCGTTCGCTCGGTGATTTCGTGTCGTACACGGCGACGACCGCGGGCACGGCGGCGACTTCGGCGCTGCTTTTCCCCGGCCTTGCGACGCAAGCGAGTGGTGTCGAGATTTCGATGACGGCGCAGAAGGGTGAGCGCGAGTTACCGGGCGCGACCTTCACGGTTGGCGATCCGCCGCCGACTGGCGGCACCACGCTTGGCGAGTTCATGAGTTTCATCAAACGGCAACTCGGCGTCAGCGATGGCCTCCTCGACCAGAGCGAGCAAGTTGAGAACACGCTTTCTTACGCGCGCATGAGCCCGGTAACTGGCGAAGAAGTGAACGGCACCCTGGCGACGGGCGACACGGCAAGCCTCACCGGCCTCACCGACTTGTCGGCGGATTTCCGCGGCGTCGCGGCGGGCGATTTCATTCGCTTCAACTCCGGCGCCGCCGCCGGCCAGGTCGCGCAGATTACCGCCGTGAGCGCTTCCATTCCCGGCGGTGCACTCGACACGTTGACGCTCCGCAGCGACGGCTTCAACTCGTTGACGGTCGTGCCGGCAACCGGCGACACCTATGTCGTGCACGCGCCGGCCGGCGTGAGCGCAGCGGACGACGTCGAGCTCCTCGCTGTCGATTCGACGAGCGGTACCGTGTCGGTCTCCGGCAACACAACGAGCGGCGCGGTGCGCACCTTCACGGTCACCGATACCGCGATCACCGATTACGCGCTCCAGCACAATTTGATGACGGGTCAGCGCGTCGAGTTTCTCGCGGGTGGCGTGACCGTCGTCGGTCGCATCTTGGAGGTCTCCGGCGACAACTTCATGGTCGCGACGGCCGATGCGCTCGGACTCACTCCGGACGCTGGCACCACCTTCTCGATCATCAAAGAAGCCAGCGGCTCGATCGAGCTCGCGGGCAATCTCGGCAGCGCAAACCATCTCAGTGATCTCGAACTCGTGTCGAACGGCGCGCGCGTGTCGCTCTTCGACAACCCACCGCTGGTGGCTGCCGAGGGTGAATCGCTCCACATCAATGTGACCGGCTACGATTCGCTCGGCACCGCACGCCAAGTCGAGCTCACGTTCGTGTTCGAAGGCTCGACCGCTAACGGTCCCAACATTTGGCGCTACATCGCCGAGTCGGCAGACGACGTCGATCGCGATCGCGTGGTCGGCAGCGGCACCGTGGTGTTCGGCTCGAACGGCCAGTTCCTGACGACCGGCAATCCGAGCGAGACGGTCTCGATCGATCTCGACGCGAGTCCGGAAGCCGGCGGCGGGGTCACGACGCCGTTCACATTCGAGCTCGATCTGTCGCGACTCACGCAATTCGCAACCACGTTGTCCGAAGTGACGCTGCGCGACCAAGACGGGTTTGCGGCCGGCACGCTCCGCGAATTTGCGGTCGGCGAAGACGGCATCGTCACTGGGATCTTCTCGAACGGCTTGGCCCGCACGCTGGGCCAGATTCCGATCGCGCGCTTCGCGAATCCCAACGGCCTCGACCAAGAGGGCGAGAACATGTTTCGCATTTCGAACAACTCCGGGATCGCGCAGCTAGGCCCGGCCGGCACTTTCGGCCGCGGTCTCATTCAAGGCGGCATGTTGGAAGAATCCAACGTGGACCTCGCTGAACAATTTACCGATCTCATCATCGGGCAGCGCGCGTTTCAAGCCAACGCGCGCACGATCACGGTGTCGGACGAAATGCTGCAAGAGTTGGTGAACCTCATCTAGACGCGGTGAGGATGAAACGAGAGGCAACGGAGTGATCCGGGTGACGAAACTGAACGGCAAGGAGTTGCTGTTGAATGCCGAGCTGATCAAGTTCGTCGAAGAGACGCCGGACACCGTGATCACATTGATCAACAATGAACGCGTGTTGGTCGCTGAAAAGCTCGACAAGATCATTGAGCGCGTCATCGACTACGGCCGCCGGCTGCGGGTGTTTCGACCCGAGTAGCCATTTGGGCCCTCAGCAGAAGAGCGGAGACAAGCAACGTGGCGGAAGTGAAGTTGGAAGCAAAGCAAGTCGTCGACGAGGAGCAGGAGAAGGCGCCAGCGAAGCCGCGGGGCAAGTTGATGGCGCGCAAGGGGCTCCTCATTTTCGGCGGCATCGTGATCGTCGAGGCCGTCGTGCTGTTCTTCGTCTTTGGACTCATACGCAAACCGCACGCCGTCGAGCACGCGGAAGCGACAACGCAAATGCAAGAGGGGATGACGGAGCACATCGCCGAGAACGGAATGATCGACGTCGACGAAGTTTCCATTTTCGACGACAGCGATACCACGCCGGGCGCGTTTCGTCGCTTTACCTTTTCTTTCACGGTCGTGATCGCCGGTGACGCGTGGAAGAAGATCGTCGAGATCGAGAAGAAGAACGAGCAAGCGCAAAGTTTCGTCAAAGCCGAGTTGGCGAGCGAGATTCGCGTGTTCCTGTTGCGACACAACGGCGAGCAACTCAAGACCGCGGAGATGCAGAGCAAGATCGAGGCGCGCTTGTGTCAGCACTTGAATGATGAGTTCACGCCGCTCAAGGGCAAGATTGTGCGCACGCACTTGAAGAGTTTCGCACCGTCCCGCAACTGAGTGGATGCAGCGGCGCTAAGACCGCAGAAGAGAGAGAGTCGAGTGGTACCCGACGAAGTAAACCCGACCCCGCCGCCGAGCGAGCCGCCGGCGCCCATCGAGGCAGCCGCGGCTGCGAGCGTGCCCGCGCCGGAAGCCGCGACACCGCAAGCAGGAGCCGTTGCGCCCGCGAGCGATGACGAGAATTTCATCAAGAAGGAACTCGGCATCGGTGGCAGCAAGATCGAGATCGACAGCGCCGGGATCGAGAAACTGCTGAACGACGCAGTCGTTGGCTACGAGCAGATTTTCGCCGGCACGATGCTCGAGGAAGGCACGAACGCCGCGTCGGCCGCTGCGAGCGCGAGCGCGGCCGCGAGCAACAACGGTGGGTCACAGCTCGTTGCGCAGAATTTGCACTTGCTCAAAGACGTCAACATGAAGGTCAAGGTCGAGCTCGGCCGCGGCCGCATGTACCTGAAAGAAATCCTGCGACTCGCGCAGGGGTCGGTGGTAGAGCTCGAGCGCTTGGCGGGTGACCCGCTCGATATCTACGTGAACGACATGGTGATTGCGCGCGGCGAAGTACTCGTGCTGAACGAGAACTTCTGCATTCGCATCACCGAAATCTGCCAACCGGCGGAGGTGCTCCGAGCCGCGATGTAGACCTGTGTTTGTGTGAGAGGGGAAGAAAATGCAGAGGGGAACGACGCCGCGTCGCGGCGCTTGGGCGCTCTTGCGTCCCGAGCCGCGCGCCTACGCGTATTGGTCTCACGTCGCGATTGCACTCGCGGTCGGTTGCGCGCTCGCCATCTGCTCACCTCACGCGGCGCCGGTCTGTTGCGCGCAAGGACCGAGTCCCGGTGCGCCAGCGGGTGCGCCGAACCCGACTGATGTCGAGGACGATAAATCCGCCGGCGCTCGCAGCGCGGATTTCAGCGAACGCGAGCAGAATCAAAAGCTGCGAGATCTCCGTCGTGGCGCCGCGTCCGACCCAACGAACGGTGCCGCGGGCTCGACCGGTGGGCTACGCGCCGTGACGTGGCTGATCGCGCTCCTCGTGATCGGCGGCGGCGGCTACTGGTTTCTTCGCCGCGTGAAACGCGGCGGCTTCCAAGCCAACGCGACGCGCCGACTCGCCGTCGTTGCTCGACTCCCCGTCAGCCACAAACACCAAGTTCTCGTGGTCCGCGTCGGCCGGCGATTACTCGTCGTTGGCATGGCGCCGGATCAGCTCTCACGCCTCGCCGAGATTTCCGCTCCGGAGGAAGTTGTGCAATTCCTGCCAACCGAGTCGTTCGGAGCCGTGCTCGCCGACCGCAACGCGCAGAACGGCGGGCCGGCGAGTGGCGAGAATTCGAGATTCGACGACGAGCCCTTTGTCGCTGATGACGCGCCGGACATCGCCACGGTCGACGTGCGCACCGAGTCGTTCGGACCTTTTCGCAGCGAGTTCAAGCGCTTGAAGGACCTCGTGGCTCTGCGACGTCAGGTGCCGCCAATGGAGGGCAAACCGTGAAACCTTGGCTGACTCGAATGCTGGCGACGTTTCGGCTCCGCCACTCGCTCCCGACGGGCGTGCTCGCGTTGGTCGCGCTGGCGCTCGCACCGAGCTCGCTCGCGCACGGGCAAGTCGACAACTTGCGCGACCTCGATCCGCTCGCGCCGGGCAATCTCACAACCTCGCTCAAGATGCTGATGATTCTCACGGTGCTGTCGATCGCGCCGGCGATTCTGCTGCTGATGACCGCGTTCCCGCGCATCGTGATCGTGTTGGGTTTTGTGCGGCGAGCACTCAGCACCCAGGAGGTGCCGCCCAATCAAGTAATCATTGGGCTCGCGCTGATACTGACGTTTTTCGTGATGGGCGACACCATCCGCGGTATTACACGCGACGCGGTCAACCCCTACCTCGCTCGTCAGATCGGCGACGCCGAGGCGCTCGAGCGCGCGGTCTATCACCTCCGCGAGTTCATGTTCCGACAAGTCGACGCCGATAGCCTCGACACGATGATCAGTATCGCCCGACCGGAGCTCGACGCGGACGGCAAACAGGAGATGAGCCTTGCCGACGTCGAGACCATGACGCTCATCCCTGCCTTCCTTTTGAGCGAACTCAAGCGCGCGTTCGAGATGGGCTTCATGTTGTACTTGCCGTTTCTCGTCATCGACTTAGTCGTCGCTTCATCGCTCATCTCGATGGGCATGTTGGTGTTGCCGCCGGTGTTGATCTCACTGCCGTTCAAAATCCTGATATTCGTGTTGGTCGATGGCTGGGCCATCATCGTGTCGCAACTCTCGCGAAGCTTCTGAGAGGCGGAGTGACGTGGAAGTCAGTCAGCTCGACATCGTCGTAGAGATCTTTCGCGACGCGTTGTTCACCACGTTGAAGGTGTCGTTGCCGCTGCTCGGCGTCGGTCTTTTCGTCGGCTTGCTGGTTGGCATCTTGCAGGCGGTCACGCAAGTGCAAGAACAGACCTTGGTGTTCATTCCGAAGATACTGGCCGTCGTGGCGACGTTGGTCTTGTTGCTGCCGCTCCTCTTGCGCTGGATGGTCGAGTACACCGCGCGCACACTCGGCGCACTCGATGCGCTGTGGCCGGGGGGAGTCGGCTGATGCCATTTGAGTTGCCCCTCGCCACCGTTGAGAGCTTGGCGATTTTTCTGCTCGTATTCTGTCGCATGACGGGCGTGTTGCTGTCGGCGCCGTTGTTGTCGGGCTCGACACTGCCGCCGCAGTTGCGCATTTGGCTCGGCTTCGGCTGCGCGCTCTTGTGTTTTCCGATTGTGCGCGGCTTCGCGCCGGCCGGCGCGGCGACGCGCCTTTTCAGCGACGTTTGGTTGATGACCTACGCCGTCTTGTGCGAACTCGCCACGGGGTGGGTGCTCGGCCTGGTGGCGTCCATCGTGTTGTGGGGTGCGCAACTCGCGGGACATCTCGTCGGCCAGGAGATCGGCCTTACGCTCGGCGACGTGTTCGATCCCATCAGTGAGACGACGGGTTCACCGACGACGGGACTCTTCTACACAGTGATGTTGCTCGTCTTCTTGCTGCTCGACGGCCACAAACTGCTGTTTCTCGCGGTTGTGAAATCGTACGCCGCCGCGCCGCCCGGCGCACTCTTGAGCTTAAACCCGGACAGTGCACTCTACGTCACGCGCGATCTCGGCGGCGAGATTTGGCGCTTAGGAGTGCAGATCGCGTTACCAGCGATCATCGGGCTGGGTCTCGTGACGGTGGCGCTCGCGATTCTCGCGCGCACGGCGCCCGAGATGAATATTTTTGTCATGGGTTTCACGCTGCGCGTCGGGGTCGGTCTTCTCGGTCTCGCGCTGATCGTGCCGTTTGTCGTCGAGGCATTCGCGGGCACGGTTGGGCTCAGCCAAGTCTTCCTCGACAAGTTACTCGCAGCGTGGGGGACACCGTAAGCCATGGCCGAAGAGCTGTTCTCAGGCGAGAAAACCGAACCCGCTTCGCAGCGCAAACGCCAGGAGGCGCGCGAGCAGGGACAAGTGGCCCGCAGTGCCGATCTCAATACGGCGGCGGTGCTGATCGCCGCGTTCGCGACTCTCTATGTCACGGCCGATTGGCTCGTACGCAGCATCGCAGGCCTCATGCGCGGATCACTCGGTCAAGTCGCCGAATGGCGCATGACAACCGATAGCGTGCAACTCGTCGGCATCGAGCAGTCGCTCGCGCTCTTGCGGATGTGCGGGCCGTTGGCGCTCGCGGTCGGCGTGGCGGCGCTCATCGTCAACTTTGTGCAAGTCGGTTTTCGAATCACGACGCAACCGCTCAATCCGGATCCGAAGCGACTTGATCCGATCCGCGGCCTCCAGCGCATCTGGTCGAAGCGCGGCGTCGCGCGACTTCTCTTCAGCCTCGTCAAGATCGCCATCGTGGGCACCGTGCTGTATCTCGGCTGCCTGCGCCTCTTGTCCTCCTCGCACTCCGACAACGTGCTGCAGTATTTCACTAATGAGTTGCCGAACTCGATTCTGATGAGCAACGAAACGATGTTTCGCTTGGGCATGGAAGCGTGCATCGCGTTACTCGTGCTCGCGATCCTCGATTTCAGTTATCAGCGCTGGCAGCACGAGCACGACCTGATGATGACGAAACAAGAGGCGCGCGAAGAGCTGCGGCGCATGGAAGGCGACCCCAAGCTCAAGGATCGGCGCCGTCGACTCGGGCAACGGCTGGCGCTTCAGCGCATGATGCAAGACGTGCCGAAAGCGGACGTCGTCATCACGAACCCGACTCACTTCGCCTGTGCGTTGCGGTACGAGTCCGCGAACATGCGGGCGCCGCGGCTCGTGGCGAAAGGCGCGGGTCACGTCGCGCAACGCATTCGCGAACTCGCGATTCTGCACGACGTTCCGGTCGTCGAAGAGCCGCCGCTCGCCCGGCTTATCTACACATCGACGGAAGTCGGTGAGGAGATCGCCCCCGAGCTTTATCAGCAAGTCGCCGAAGTGCTCGCGTATGTGTACCGCATTAGCGGCGGCAAACGCGGCGTTGGCGCCCGCGCGGCCGCGGGCGCCAGCCGGGCGGGGAGGATCTGAGCCATGGCTGCCGTCGCCCTCGAACGCTTTGCAAAACCGTTTGGCGCCAATCGCGACCTCGTCTTCATGGCGGCGGTCATCGGCATGCTGCTCGCGATCTTGCTGCCGCTGCCGACTCTCGTCATCGATGCGCTGTTATCGATCAACATTACGCTGGCGCTGCTCATCTTGCTGACGGCGATCTACGTCAAGACTCCGCTCGACTTCTCCGTGTTCCCGTCGCTGCTCTTGGTGACGACGTTGTTTCGGCTCGCACTCAATATCGCATCGACACGCCTGATTCTGGCCAATGCTGGCGACGAGAAAGAGCTCGCCGCTGGTCGGGTCATCCAAGTATTCGGCGAGACGGTCTCGGGCAACAACCCGCTTGTCGGTTTCATCTTGTTCGTCGTCATCGTCGTCATTCAGTTTGTCGTGATTACCAAAGGCGCGACGCGTATCGCCGAGGTCGCGGCGCGTTTCACACTCGACAAAATGCCGGGACAACAGCTCTCGATCGACGCCGATCTCAACGCTGGCCTCATCGATGAGAAAGTCGCGCGCCAGCGTCGCGAGCAGATTTCGCACGAGGCCGATTTCTACGGCTCGATGGACGGCGCCAGTAAGTTCGTACGCGGCGATGCCATCGCCGGCATCATCATCACGATCATCAATCTCGTCGCTGGGTTTATCCTCGGCATGACGCAGTACGGAATGGACTTCGGTACGGCCGTCAGAGTCTTCTCGACGCTGACGATCGGCGACGGCCTCGTCAGCCAAGTGCCGGCGCTGATCGTGTCGATCGCGGCCGCGATGATCGTGACGCGACAAACCGGCGAATCGAATCTGGGATTCGATTTACTCTCGCAGATGTTCTCGAGCCCGCGCGCCGTCGGCGTGACCGCCGTCTTCCTCCTGCTGTTGTTGCCGCTCGGCTTGCCTTGGTACTTCCTGATCTTCGGCGCCGGCACGCTCGGCGGCGCCGCGTATTTCCTCGGCGGGGCGGCGCGCGTTCGCGAATCGACGCCGGCCGTGGCCACGGAGCAAAAACCAACCGGCCCGGCGCCGGTTACGATGCCGCCCGTCGACCCCTTGGAGCTCGAGGTCGGTTATCGCCTCGTGAGCCTCGTCGATCAGGGCGATGGCGGCGGACTGCTCCAACGCATCGCGTTGATTCGCGATCAAATCGCGAGCGAACTTGGGCTCGTGATTCCACCCGTCCGCATTCGGGACAACATGCAGTTCAAGCCGAGCGACTATGCGCTCATGTTGCGCGGTCAGAAGATCGCCGGCGGCACGATTCTCGTCGACCACTACTTGGCGATGGACTCGGGCCTCGGGCTCGAGGCGCTCGAGGGCGTGAAGACCAAAGAGCCGGCGTTCGGCATTGATGCGGTGTGGATCAGCGAGGAGCACAAGAGTCGCGCCGAGGCGATGGGTTACACGGTCGTCGACGGCGTCAGCGTGATCTCCACGCATCTCACCGAGGTGCTGCGCGATCACGCCGCCGAGTTGTTGACGCGCGAGGAAGTCACGGCGCTGCTGCAGAAGATCAAGGCGCAGGCGCCGGCAGTGGTGAACGAGGTGACGCCGGAACTGTTGAAGACCGGCGACATTCAAAAAGTCCTGCAGAACTTGCTGCGCGAGAAAGTGCCGATTCGCGATCTCGAGGCGATTCTCGAGAGCTTGGCGGATTGGGCGCCGAAGACGAAGGATCCGGAGGTTTTGACGGAGTACGCGCGGCACGCGCTGCAACGCACTTTGTGCAGTCAGTACGCTGACAAGGAGCAGCGGCTTCACGTCATCACGCTCGACCCGCGACTTGAAGACTACGTGCAAAACGCGGTCGAGCACACGGAGCGGGGCAGTTTCTTGCGTCTCAGCCCGGAGATGCAAACGCCCATCGTTCGCGCCGTAACGCGCGCGCTGGAAGCGCTCGTGGCGAAAGGCCACGCGCCGGTGATTTTGTCGGCGCCGCAAGTGCGGCTGCAAGTGCGACGGTTATTGGAGTCGCACGTGCCGGGTGTGGTGACGCTGTCGTACAACGAAGTCGTGCGCGGCGTGACCGTGGAGTCGTTGGGTGTGGCGAAGATCGAGTGAGGGCGAGGGAGTCATGAAGGGGAACCGTAATGGTGACAAGTGACGACACGGTGCGAAAAGGACTGATTCGCATTCGCGCGGCCAACTATCGCGAGGCGCTCGACAAAATCTACGCCAGCTATGGCAAGGACGTCCGCATCGTGCACACGCGGACACTGCACAAGGGCGGCCTGCTCGGCGTGATGGGCGGCAAGGAAGTCGAGATCTACATCACACCGCGCGCAAGTTACGAGCACTGGGAGCGCGAACGCGCGGACGATGCGAGTCACCCCGGCGCCGCGAAAGACGCGCCGCTAAAGACGGGCGGCAACCCGAGCGTCGCCCTCGGCGCCGAGTCGGCGACGACCGACGCTCACAAGATCACGGATCAGAGTTTGGTCCAGCTCTCACAGCGCATTCAGAATCTCGTCGAGAAGCAGCAGCAAAAGCTCGAGCAGCTACAACGACAACAGCAACAGCAACCGCACAGCGTGCCACAGCAACCCACCGCCGTGCCGACCGCACTCGGCACGTTGTCGACATCTACCGAATTCGAGCCGGCGAATTCGGACCGCATGGACGCTCCGGTCGTGAATGCGCAGCCGGGCGTACCTTCGCCTCGCCCGATCCCTCCCATTGTGCGCGCTGCCGCCCGACTGCTCGACGAGCGCGGCTTTTCGCGGGAGCAATGCGCGGAGCTGATCGAGCGTTTGCGGCGGCGCAACTTGAATGGCTCCGGCCACGACCCGAACGAATGTGATCTGCTAGCGCGCGTGCATCTCGCGGAGCTCGTGCGACCGAAAATTCCACCCTGCCGCACCATCGATCTCCTGCGGCACCCGGCGACGCCACTTTTCGAAGGCGCCGCCACCGTCGACAAAGCTCCCGACGTCGTGCCGACCGGCGCCCGCATTGTTGCGCTCGTCGGTACGCCCGGAGTCGGCAAGACCACGACCGTCGCCAAGCTGCTCGTGCAGCTGAAACTCGGCTATGAACGCAAGGTGGGCGTCTTGTCGATCGACAACTACCGCATTGGGGCGCGCGATCAGCTCCACCGCTACGCCGAGTTGATTCACTTTCCCGTTGTGATCGCCGATGCGGCCGCCGGTATCGGTCCCGCGATCGCTCAGCTGCAAGACTGCGATCTCGTTTTCGTCGACACCGCCGGTACGAGTCGTCATGAAGTTACGCGGTTCCATGATCTCAAGACGAAGTTGCGCGCGCTCGGCACCGTCGAAACGCATTTGTGCATCAGTGCGACGTCGGCGCCGAAGACACTTTTGCAGGCGACGAAAAGGTTTCAGGACGTTGGCTACGATCGCTTGCTCGTGACGCGTGTCGACGAAGCCGCGAACTGCGGCCATTTGCTCGACGTCTTCCAGGCGGCGAGAGTGCCGATCTCCTATCTCACGTGCGGGCAAAACGTGCCCGACGACATCCATGCGGCGTCGCTCGAACGCGTCGAAGAGCTGCTGTTGGGAGCGCCGCAATGAACCAAGCGCAGGGAGTTGCGGATTGGGTGGCGGCGAGCGCGGGAGGCGCACGGGCGCGCGTCATCGCGTGCACGGGCGGGAAAGGCGGCGTCGGCAAAACCAATTTGGCGCTCGCGCTTGCGCTCGGCGCCGCGAGCCTCGGGCGTCGCGCGGTCTTGCTCGACGGCGACTTGGGCCTCGCCAACGTCGATATCCTGCTGAACTTCGAACCGCGCTTCACGCTTTCGAATGTCTTGGCGGGCGAAGTGTCGGTGCGGGATGCGTTGTTCGAGGCGCCGTTTGGTCTGCGAGTCTTGCCGGGGGCGTCGGGACTCCCGCAACTGGCGGACTTGTCGCGCGGCCAACAAGCCAAATTGCTCGCCGAGCTCGAGGAGTTGGAGCAGGACTGCGAGCTGATGATTTTCGACACCGGCGCCGGAATCTCGCGCTCCGTCATCGATTTTTGTCTAGCGAGCGACGAAGTGCTCGTGGTGACAACGCCGGAGCCGACGGCGATCGCCGACGCGTACGCGCTCATCAAAGTTGTGTCCCAGCGCAATCCAAACTGTCGGGTGTGGGTCGTCGTCAACATGGCGGCGAGTCGGAGCGAGGCCGATTTGGTGCATGCTCGACTCGGCGACTTGGCACGGCGTTTCCTTGCCGTGGAAATCCAGCGCGCGGGATTCGTGCTGCAAGATCCGGAAGTGCCGCGCGCCGTTCGTCTGCATCGACCGTTCTCGATGCATGCGCCCGCGGGGTCTGCGGCGTTGTGCGTCCGCGAGGTCGCGCGCAAGTTGGGGTTTGCCGAACCTTGCGCGCGACGCGGCGCGGCGGGGTTTATGCGGCGAATCGGCGGGTTGTTTGGTTGACGCCGACCGGTCGTTGCGCAGAGAAAGGTGGAGGTTCGTAGCGTGATTCGGAAGTACTCGATCGTCGTGGCGCTCTTGGCGTTCTTAGCGACGCTGCTCAAGGGCGTCGTCGGGACAGAAGCGCCGGCAGAGGTGATTTCCGCCGCTTTGTTCTGGGGCTTTTGCTTCTTGTTCGTCGGGGCGGCGGTCGGATTTGGCGCCCGCCGTCTGATCGGGGAAGTCACGCTACCGGACCCGCTTGCCGAGCTCGAAAGCGAGCGCGCCGAACGCGACGCGCTACCGCCGTGGGCGCGCGAGCTCGCGCGCCTCGAACGCAAAGAAAAAACTACGGAAACTCAAGCGACAACCGATAAGCGAGGAAGCGCCCCAAGCTCCAAGGAACCCAAGAAAATCAAGGAACCCAAGGAACAGGCTGTCGCAGCTTCGCATTGAATCAATAAGAGTGAGCACTACGGCGACTTTTCACGGATGAAGATGGGAGGGCTGGGTGACGACGCACACGAAGAGCAAGAAGTTCGATCCGAGAAAGCATCCGCTGGTTGGCAAGACCCGCATCTCGGACCCCGAGCTCGAGCTCGTTTGGATTGAATACAAGCACAACGGTAGAGTCGAACTTCGCAATCACCTCATGGAGCGTTACCTGTCGCTCGTGAAGTACATTGCTGAGCGAATTCTCGTGAAGCTGCCGCAGAATGTCGAACTCGACGATTTGTTCAGCGCCGGCGTGTTCGGTCTCATGGACGCGATCGACGGCTTCGATCTCGAGCGTGGCGTGAAGTTCGAGACCTATTGCACGACGCGCATTCGCGGCTCGATTCTCGATGCGCTGCGCGCGCTCGACTGGGTGCCGCGCATTGTGCGCACGAAGGCCCACCAGCTCGACGACGTCTATCAAGAACTCGAAAACGAACTGGGCCGCGCGCCGACCGATCCGGAGATCGCGACTCGTTTGGCGATTTCGCCGAGCGAATACGAGGAGCTCATTCGCGAGGCGAGCGCCGTCACTATGGTGTCGCTCAATGATCATGCGAGCGAAGAGGGCGATTCAAAGACGCTCCGCAAGATCGATATCCTCGAGGACAAACGCTGCGCGGATCCCGAGGATGAGACGCTAAAGAAAGAAGTGACTGAGTTCATTACGAAGTTTCTGTCGCGGAAGGAGCGGCTCATCATGCTGCTCTATTACTTCGAGGATCTCACCATGCGCGAGATCGGCTCGACGCTCGGTTTGTCCGAGTCGCGCGTCTGCCAACTCCATTCGCGCATCGTCTTGCGTCTGCGGAGCCAATTGCACAAGTACCGGCGCGAGCTGGTTCGGACGTAGCGGACCCTAGCGTCTTGTGCGCACCCTCCGCCTGCGGCGTCGCAGGCGGAGCGCAATATGTGCCGTGCCATGTCTATGCCAATACTTGCGATCGCTCGCACTTCGACCTAAGCTGCTCGCCGTTCACTGCGTTTTCGACCGATGCCGATCGTCGGCTTTTAGCTTCATATTCACTGGAGGAGTTTCGATCATGGCGCGATTCACTCCGACTCGCAGAATTGGCGCGGTTTCAGTTTTTCTACTGCTCGGTTGCTTGGCCGCGCTGCCGTTTGCGAATGCGCAATCGACGGGCGACACGACGAAGGACCGCGCGGCGGCGGCCGCAAAATATGTCAAGGAGTTGCAGGAATTCAAAACCGAGCAACTCACGGAGGACGGCATCGGGATCGACATCAAACTGATCCCCGACGAATGCATGTTCGAGGTCGCTAAGCGCTATGAAGACTGCGTGCGCCGTGGCCAGGCGCCGGGCGAAATCGAGAAAGCCATTAAGGCGACTCTGACTCAACACAAGGAGAATCAGGGCCGGCCCGTTTTTCGACTCAAACTCGAAGCCACCAGTAGCAAAGATCATTTCTTTCTCGAGAAAGAGCTCAAGTCGCATATCGGTATCACGCGCAAGTCCGATATGTCGGTGAAGATTAGCGAGTCCAAAGGACTCACTACGGCGAAGTGGTGGTTCAAGGAGACCGCGAGCGCGAAAGACTTCCGGATGAACCTCGGCTATTTTCGCGTGCTCGAGTTCGAGCTGAGACCCGTCGGGAAAATAGATCGCGCCCAAAGCGAGCCGTTCACGGTGAAGTTCAAGAGCTTCTTGCGTTATCGCGAGCCCGAGAAGCGCGGCAGCTACGATCGCATGGGAATAAACGTCCCCTCGCACCAGGTTACGCTCGCCGACATGAGCGAGCTCAAGTACCCAGATATTGAAAAAGCGTTTTACCCCGCCGAGTGGAAACTGCCGGAGCAGCCGCAAGAACTGAGGGAAATCCTGGCGCTGATCGAGGTCAGCAAGTAGTCGACTCCACGCTCGCGCGACTCACTGCGTCGACAACGGCGAGCACGACGCTCCTTTGCGCCGTCACTGAATCGCTGCTAAGCTCCACGCCTTGCCGATCGCCCTCACGGCGAACACTACGGAGCTGTGTTTGGACCATTTCGCGTACCGTAACGGAGAGCTGTGGTGTGATGAGGCGCCCGCGCGCGAGCTGGCCGAACGTCATGGCACACCACTCTATGTTTATTGCGCCAGGACGATTCGGCATCACTTCGCGGTCCTCGAAGCCGCGTTCGGCGGCGCCCGTCCGCAGCCGCTCATTTGCTATTCGGTGAAGGCCAATTCGAACCTCGCGGTCTTGCGGCTCTTGGCGGAACTCGGCGCCGGATTCGATGTCGTCTCGGGCGGTGAACTTCAGCGCGTGCTCGAAGCAGGCGGTCGGCCCGAGCGCATCGTGTATGCCGGTGTCGGCAAAACCGAGAGTGAGATCGACGCGGCGATGGCCGCTGGGATCTTTCTTTTCAATGTCGAGTCGGAGCCGGAACTCGCGCGCATTTCCGCGAGCGCGACGCGGCATCGCCGCGTGGCGGCGGTCGCACTGCGCGTCAATCCCGATGTCGATCCGCGCACGCATCGCTACATCACGACCGGCAAGCGGGAAAACAAATTCGGCGTCGACCTCGAGCAAGCGGCGGGCGTGCTTGCGCGCGCGGCCGAGTTTCGCAATCTCGAAGTCGCAGGTTTGCACGTGCATCTCGGCTCGCAAATCACCGAAGTTGCGCCCTACGCGCAGGCGATCGCGAAAGTGCTCGAATTCGCGTCTTCGCTGCGGCCGCGCCCGCCGCTCCGGTGGCTCGACATCGGCGGCGGTTTCGGCGCGCACTATCGCGCGCACGAAGGCTTGCCGCCGCAAGCTTTCGCCGAGGCGATCTTGCCGCTCGTGGCGTCGAGCGGGCTTGGGCTGATTCTCGAGCCGGGTCGACTGATCCTCGCGAACGCGGGCGTGTTACTCACTCGCATCGTCACACTCAAGGAAAGCGGTGGCCGGCGCTTTGCGATTTGCGACGCCGGCATGAACGACTTGATCCGACCATCGTTGTACCAGGCCTATCATCGCATTTGGCCGGTGCGGAGCGCGAACCGGCCCGCGACCGAAGAGGACGCGACCGGCGACGTGGATATTGTCGGACCGATCTGCGAGAGCGCGGACTTTCTCGGGCGTGATCGACGATTGCCGACCGATGTGCGCGCCGGCGATGTGCTCGCGGTCTTCACGACGGGCGCCTACGGTTTCTCGATGGCCAGCAACTACAACACGCGCGGGCGCGCGGCCGAAGTGATGGTCGATGGCGCGGACGCGCGCGTCATTCGGCGGCGCGAGAGCTACGAAGATCAAGTGCGTCTGGAGCGCGCACCATGAAGCGGGCGGCGCAGATCCCACCCGCGGCGCCGTCGATGCTCGCGCGCTACGCGACCGAGTGGGGACCGTCGGTGTTCTTATGTCTCGCGTTCGGACTCTTCGCCTATCGTGCGTTGCCACTCCTCACGTTTCCATTCGAGTTGCGCTACGGGGAGGCCGAAGTGCTCGACATGGCGCGCCGCGCCGTCGACCTGAGTTCACCCGGTTTGTATCCGCCGTTCGGCGAGCCGCCGTATCTCGTCGGCAACTATCCACCTGTCTATCCGCTGGTGCTCGGCTGCTTGCCGCAATCCGTCGACGCGCCGTTCTTCGCGGGTCGATTGTTGTCGATGCTCGCAGTGTTGATCAGCGCGGGGTTGATCGCGCTGATCTTGCGGCGCGAAGGCGCGCTCGGCGCCGCGGCGGAGGGCGCGGGGTTCGTCGGCGCGGGGCTGTTTCTGTCGAGCACGTTCGTGCAGGAGTTCGGCATGGTCGTGCGCGTCGACGCTTTGGGTTTGGCGTTCGGACTCGCCGGCATGTACTTCACGCTGCGCGCGAGTCCACGCGATTCCGCGGCGGCCAATGGATCGCCGTCGTCAGCGCCGACTCTCAACGCACAACGAGATCTTTGGCTCGGTGCGATTTGCTTTTTCCTGAGCGTGTACACGCGGCACTCGCTCTTGGCGCTGCCGTGCGCGAGCTATGCGCTACTCGTGATGCGCAGCGGGTGGTTCGCGCTTAGCTGGCCGCTTGGCCTCTCGCTTGCGGGCATCGCGACGTTTCTCATCGGCAACGCGGCGCTCGGCGGCGAGCCGTACAACCATTTGATTCACTTGAATCAGCTGCCGTATCGATGGGGCGACGTCGAGCGCAAGTGGATGCTTTCGATGTGGTCGTCGTGGAGTTATCCGCTCGCGCTCTGGGCACTGCTTGCGCTCCGGCCCGCGACCATCATCGCGCACGACCGAAGCCTGTGGGCGCGCATCGGTTTTGTCGGTCTGTGCGGTGCGGCCGTGCTCGCGCTCCTTCCCGTCGCGGGGTTGGCGACGACGTCCGATTGGTTCGCACGAAGTCTCTTCGGGGCGCTCGAGCAAGAAGAGATGTTCATCGCGAAACTCAATGGCGTGCGCATCGGCGCGACGGTTTTTCATGCGTTGTTTTGCCTCTGCGCTGTGTTTGCCGTGATCGGCTGGACCGGCAACTCGCGTCACGATCGCCCGGCGCGCGCTGCTGGCGTGTTGCTCCTCGGTGGCGTGTTGAGCGCGATGCTCATCGGGCGCACCGGTTCCGACGTCAACTATCTCTACGAGTATGTGACCGCGCTATGTCTTTGCGCCGCGCCAACTCTGTGGCAGGCGACCGGCCGTTGGCGTCTCGTCGGCGTCGTGCTGCTCGCGCTGTTTGTGGTCGGCGGCAATTTCAACTATGAGTTCACGCGCGGCACGTCGCTCGCGCGCCGCAACGAGATCGCGCGCCGCGGCAAGACGCTCGCCGCGCTCGCGAACACGGACGGCCCCATTCTCTCGGAAGACGCCTCGTTCGTGGTGATCTTGAATCGGCCGCTCGAATACCAACCGTTCATGTTTCGCCAACTCGCCGACGAGAGAATCTGGGATCCGACCGAGCTGTTGCGCGAGGTCGTCGACCGCAAATTCGCGGCGGTCGTGTTCGTCGAAGACCGCTTCGGCTTCCTCGAGATCGACGAGCACGGCAATCGCGGCGGCTACATCTTTCCCAAGATGACGCGCAACCCCAACTCCTTCCCAGAAGCCGTGAGCCGCGCCGTCCTCGAACACTATCAAGAACTCCGCGACGCCCGCGTCGATGAAGAAGTGACGGTGCAGGCCCGCCGCGTCACGAAGGTGTTCGTGCCGAAGAGTTGATGGGGACCGGACCACAAAGGTTCGAATATCGTCAGTGCAATTGGCGGGAGTGTATCGGAATCGAACCGACCTACGGCGTTGTTCGCGCCGCACCGTGGGTTTGAAGCCCAGGAGGTCCACCAGGAACCCATTCACTCCCGCTGCGAGAATCGACAGAAACGGGAATCTAGTGCGCGACCGACGCAAGCTCAAGCGGGTATTTGCCGGCAATCGAGAATTCGCGGCCCGCGATCCGCGCGCTTTGCGATACCACGGAGCTTATGGTCTAATCGCGGCCTGGCCGACATCGCACTGGGATTTCTTCTTGGAGTTGCACGCGAAGTTGGAGACGACCGCGCTAGCCGCCGGCAAAGATTCGCACGAAGGGCGCGATGCCGCCCGCGAAGTGCTCACATTCGATGACTTGCGCCCGTACTTGCTGCTCAAGAACGGCAACTACCTCTACAAAGTGCCGTTTCGCGGCGGCTGGGCGGTTCTGAAGGTTTACTACGGGAGTCGGAGCGCACTCTCCAACATATTCAAGAGTCTCGAGAACCTGCTGCTCGCCGGCCAGACTTCTTATATGCCGCGCACGCGCCTCCGCATCGAACGCGAATGTCTCGAGCTGTGGCGCGATGCCGGCTTCCGCGTCTTTCGCCATTACCCGGAAGTGAAAGTATGCGCGCCCGGTTGTCCCGAAGGCGGCTATATGCTGTTCGAGTATTTGTCGCGCGTGAAGCTCAACGACTATTTACGTGACGAGCAGATTCCCGTCGACGAGCGCTTCGCGACGTATCGCCGGTGGCTACCGGTGTGGAGTCGGCGCCACGATCTCGCGATCGAACGACGCGAGCCGCGGCTCGTGCACGAAAACGGCGATGGCAAGCACGTCATGATTCTTGAGAACGGCGAGTTCCTGTGGTTCGACTTCGAAATGGTCTATCGCCGACCTTCGCGCACGGCCGAGTGCGTGTCGCACGAGATCATTCAATACATCTGGAACATCCGCAAATCACTGCCGGAAGCGCTGCGCGAGCGCTTCATGGAAGAGACGGTCGGCGGTTATCCGCGGCGCGATCGCTTGCTCAAGGCGTATGAGTTTTTCTATCGCCATCCTAACGTGTTTCACCGCGTCGGGCGCGCGCTCGATCGGCGCCTGCGCGCGCGCGCGCAAAAAGCCGGCTCCAAGTATCGCGTTGCACTCGAGCTCAAGGAAAAACTCTCGTGCCGATAAGCGCCGCGCACTCTTCAGTCGTCGCTGCGCACCCCGTGCGCTGCGGTTGCGGCGCGCCGCTGCGATTGTTGCAAGACGGCGGCTCGCACGGCGGCGGCAATCTGCTCTACGTCTGTGAACGACCGGAGCGACCGCTGCTCCTCAAGGTGTATCGCCGGCGCGGCGGCCGCGGCGGCGAGTGGTTCAAAGACCAATCGCATCGCTTATTCGAGGGCAAGCGCGGCGTCACCGCCCGGGCGCGCTTCGAGACGGAACTCGCGAGTATGGCGTTGTGGACGGAAAAGGGCTTCGACACGTTTCGCCGCTGCGAGCACGCGTTGCCGGCGCCGAACTTGACGCCGTCGATGTGGGTCGAGTTTTGCGCCGGCCGCTCGCTTGCGGATATCTACGAAGATGAAGCGACGTCGTTCGACGAAAAAGCGCTGCTCACGCAACGCATGGCGGCCGATGTCGCGCGCCGGCAGCAGCTCGCCTTCACACTCGACGAGCCGTTGCTCGTGCAAGAGCACGCCTCGATCAAGCATCTGTTTATCACCGGAGAGCGCCGCATTTGGTTCGATCTCGAGAACGCTTACGGCCCGCGCTATCGCGTGATCGAAGCGTTGGCGCAAGAGCTGTCGGGACTCTTGCGCTCGATGGCGCGCAAAGCGGAGGCGCAATTCGAGCCGCTACTGCACGCGTTTGTGCGCGGCTACACACAGCGCGAATTGCTGCGCGAAATCGCGACGTATGGCGTGCATCACGCCGGCGTCTATCGTCGCATCAAGCGATGGTACGACCGCCGTAATCGCGCAAGTTTTGCGAAAACGACGGTTCTGGAGTTATTGCTGGAAGCGGTCGCGACCGAGACGCGCGCCGGCGCCGACATTTCGCCCGCGCGCACTGAATCCGCGCAGCCGACCCCGTTGCGCGGGCTGCGCTGAGCGCAGACGCGTCTCAGCGCAGTTCGACCCAAATCTCGCCTTCCGGCGCCAGCACTTCGCCGACGACCGCGGCGCATTGCGTGCGCTCGCGCTTGAGCGCCGCGACTAAATCGGCGCAGCGCTCGGGCGCAACGGCCGCGAGCAAGCCGCCCGAGGTTTCCGCATCGAACGCGAGATCTGCGAGCGCCTTCGCTACGCCACCGGCGATGCGTACGTGCTCGCCGAGAAATCGGCGACAACGCGCGCTGCCACCCGAAAGGCAACCGCCCTCGGCAAGTTCGCGCGCGCCCAGTGTGAGCGGCAGGCTCGCGACGTCAAAGACGAGCCGCGCCTTCGACGCGCGCGCCATCTCGGATCCATGACCTAAAAGTCCAAAGCCCGTGACGTCGGTGAGCGAATGCACGCCGACCGCGATGACCGCGCGCGCGCCGCCATCGTTGAGCGCGGCCATCGATCGAATCGCCGCCGCTACGTGTTCGGGGTTCGCTTTGTCTTTTTGGATGGAAGCCGTGACGGCGCCCATGCCGAGCGGTTTCGTGAGCACGAGCCGGTCACCCGGTCGCGCACCGCCGTTGGTGATGATCTTCGCCGGATCGACGAGCCCGGTGACGGCGAGTCCATATTTGATTTCGTTGTCCATGACGGAATGTCCGCCGAGGAGCGCGACTTTTGCCTCGATCATCTTCTCGGCCCCGCCCGCGAGAATCTCGCTCAACACTGAAAGCTCGAGCTCGCGCCGCGGGAAGCCGACCAGATTGAGCGCGCAAAACGGCAACGCGCCCATCGCGTAAATGTCCGACAACGCGTTCGCCGCCGCAATGCGTCCGAATTCGCGCGGGTCATCGACGATCGGCGGAAAAAAGTCCACGGTTTGCACGAGCGCTTGTCGCGTGCCCGGCACGGCGATGACGCCAGCGTCGTCGAAGGTCTCGGGACCGTGGAGCACTTCCGGGCGCGTCGGAATCTTGAGCTGAGCGAGAACCTGCACGAGGTCCTCAGGCGGGAGCTTGCTCGCTCAGCCGGCGCACGACGAAAACTGCGTAAGGCGTTTTTTCGGATTCATGTGGTTCCTCAAGAAGAATTACGAAGACGGGTGGATCTCAACTGCCGAGCGCCGTCCGCAGACTCGCGGCGATGAGCGCAAATTCCGCATCGGCGAGCGTGCGCAAATCGAGGAGCAGCGCGCCGTCGCGCACGCGACACAAGATCGGCGGCGCACCCATGCGGAGTTTGTGGGCGAGCTCACTCTCCGGACACGCCGCGGCCTCTAGTCGCACCGCGAACGTCGGAATGTCGCGCGCCGGCAACGAGCCGCTGCCGGCCATCGAAAAGTGCTCGACGACGGTGGCCGAGAGTCCGGCGATGCCATCGAGCGCGCGCGTGAGCGCCTCGGCACGTCGCTGCAATTCTGCCGGCGTCGCCAACAGTCGCGCCAGTGCTGGGATCTCTTCCGCCGCCCGCGCTTCGCCGTCACGGTAGATGCGCAACACGGCTTCGAGCGCGATGTACGTGAGTCGACACGGTCGCAGCGCGCGAAACAGCGGATGCTGGCGAATGCGGTTTACCAACGCCGCGTCTCCCAGAATGATTCCCGACTGCGGGCCGCCGAGCAATTTGTCGCCGCTGAAGCAGACGAGGTCGGCGCCGTGTCGCAAGGAATCGCTCACCAGCGGCTCGCCTTCGATGCCACGCGCCGCAAGATCGAGGAGACAACCCGAGCCGAGGTCGTGCACGACCGGCACCTGCGCCCGTCGACCGAGCGCCGCCAACTCCGCAATGCCTACTTCGTTCGTGAACCCTTCGATGCGATAGTTCGACGTGTGCACCTTCAAGATCATGCCGGTCGTGTCGGTGAGAGCGCGTTCGTAGTCGCGCAAATGCGTGCGATTCGTGGTGCCGACTTCGATGAGTCGCGCGCCGCTCTCCGCCATGATTTCCGGCACGCGATACGAGCCGCCGATTTCCACCAGCTCGCCGCGCGACAAGATGACATCTTTGCCGCGCGCGAGTGCCGCGAGCAAAAGCAGCGTTGCGCCAGCATTGTTGTTGACGACCGTCGCCGCTGCCGCGCGCGTGAGTTCGCACAGGAGTTCAGCGCAGCCTTGATCTCGGCCACCCCGCTCGCCGCTGTCGAGATCGATCTCGACGCGCACTGGATTTCCCGCGAGCCGCGCGAGCGCGTCGACCGCGACGGCGGGGAGCGGAGCGCGGCCGAGCCCCGTATGCAAGATCACGCCCGTGCCGTTGATCACGCGTCGATAATACGGAATCGCCGCCGTCGCGAGCCGCGCGCCCACGCGCCCGCTGATTGCGCTCTCCGCGAGTTCGCTCGGTTTGAGCGCACCATTCAGGCCGCGCGCGCGCATTTCATCGAGTTCGCGGCGCAGTTCTTCGATGACTCTCACG
This sequence comes from Planctomycetota bacterium, assembly GCA_046154185.1. GTDB lineage: Bacteria > Planctomycetota > UBA8108 > UBA1146 > JAJFFE01 > JBJXGE01. Next base: position 5,698 of record JBJXGE010000064.1, on the reverse strand, counting down.
CGCGAATGCGACGCCAGCAAAGCGCGCAATTCCGGAGCCGCCAGCACGCGGTCGACTTGCGGAATGAGCCGCAGGAGTTCACCGTTTCTCGCAGGGTTGGCGCTCATTGAAGCTCAGATCGGGGCTCTAGTCGCGGCGGCGAGGAAATCGATGGCGCGGGTCCGCTGCTCTCGCTCAGTTGCCTGAGCTCGCCACCTTGGGATTTGCCGGTGGCTTCACTCGGTTGCTGAGCTGGCTTGCGCGGCTCTTCGCCACTCGGCCGCGGATCCGATTCATGCGACGTCGGTACTGGCCGAGCATTCGCGGAATCATCGCTCACCGCGTCGGTCTCTACTTTCAGCAGCTCGATGCTGGCGTGCAAGTCCATGAAGCCGAATGGCAACTTGCCCTGCACGAGAATCGGTCGATGCGTCGCTTTGTCGATCCAGATGCGGATCTCGCCATTTAGGCCGAACAAACCCGAAAACCGCGCGTCCGATTCCGTCGCGCCCGCCGCTTCCGGTTCGAGCACGAGCAGCAGCGTGTCAAAGGTCCCGGCGGCAACCGTTGTTCGCTCGCCAGCGCGCGCGGTCGCTTTCACGATCCAGCGATCCCCGTCGCTCAACACCGGAACTCGCAGCGGTGCGCCGCCGGCTACCAACTCGCACGCTCGCGCGTAGTAGACGGCCGTCAACATATCGAAGTGCGGTTCGTCGAGCGGAATGACCGAGCGCACTTGCCAGCTGTAGTGCTCGGGGTGATCGCATTTCTTGTCTGTGCAATGGCCGCGTTCCGTGCCCCACGGCAAGATGCCGCCCACCCAGTGTGAACGCGTGACGGCGTGATTCTCGTCCGTGCAATTCGGCGTCTTGCAATGCTTCCAGCGCGCGAAGGTCGCGGACTCCGAATGAAAGGACAGTTTCTTCTGTCGCTGTTCGCTCCCGCGTTGGACGTAATGGTAGATCTCCGGCAGATTGTCGCCGAGCCGCAGCGTGCTCGAGATTTCGGTGTCGAGCGTGTATCCGAATTTTTCGCCTTTGGCGCGTGCGCGGAACACGCGTTGACCGGACTCGTTGCGCGTCACTTCCATCTCGGCGCGGCCGACATCCACGGAAATGCCGGCTTTCGTCAGCGTTCCGCTATACGTGAGGCGTTCGGCCTGCGGATACGAAACAATGCGCGGTGGAGGCGCTGGCGGGGGGGCCGTCGGCGTCGGTTCCGTCGGCATGACTGGAGTTTGGAGCCAAAGCGCGGCGAGTAGCAGTGTCGTCTGCATCTTGCTCGTCCCAGTTCTGCCGAACGAAGAAAGCATTCTTCCGGCACGAAAAAACTGCGATCCGGCGAAAAGAGCCGCGGCGGTGAGACAGTGGTGTGGCATGTTACCTGGACCGACTTGCTTTGCAATCAGTCGCGCGCGGATGATCGCCGGCTCGATCGGCCGATAAGCCGCGTCCTGTCGCGAGTTTTCCTTTTCAAAACGCATCGGATTCGACCTATACTGGCGGCGCCTTGCGAGGGAATGGATTTTATTCCGCCGAGTTTTGCGGCGGTGCAAGGGCTGAGGAAGGAGGTCGATAGCGGATAGTTTTTCGTGCTAGTGCTTTGCGAGAGCGTCGAGTCCTGCGCTGCGCTGCTGTTTTTCTTTCTGAATTGACAGCAATATCGCTCGAGCGACGGAGCGCACTCGATCGCCGACTTTGAAGATTCCACGCATCAGAATCGAACTGATTAACTCACCGGAAGGGGAATTCTCAGCATGAACAAAGCAGAACTGATCGCCGCAGTCGCCAAAGAGATGGGTGGCTCGCGCGCGGAGTCTGAGCGAGCCGTGAACTGCGTGCTCGAAACCATTCAGAAGGGCGTCAAAAAAGACACGAGCTGCCAGATCGTCGGATTCGGCACGTGGACGATTCGCAAACGCGCGGCGCGCAATGGCCGCAATCCGCAAACCGGGGCGCCGATCAAAATCAAGGCGTCGAAGACGGTCGGTTTCAAGCCGAGCGCGAACTTCAAGAAAATGGTCTGAGGCGGCGTGCGCGGTGCGCCGGCGAACGTCGGCGGAACGCCGTGAGAACGCCGACAGAATGTCGTGGAACCGCCGTAAGAACGGCAATGAATCGCGATCACTAGCCCGGTGATCGCGATTCGTTTTGTGTGGAGACTTCTCGTCCGAGGAATGGGGCAGTGGCTCTTGACACCGCCGCCCGGTGTCCGTGATTGTGACGCCGCGAGCTACGGCCGGTCGGGAGCTACGTCGGACGAATCCAGCCGACCGCGGAAATCTTTCGAGGATTGCAATGAGTCTCCAAATTGTCCAAGGCGGCGGAGTCCAGCGTTTACTTCTTGGCGGTGTAATGCTGGCCTCGTGGCTCGTGTTCGCCGGTTGCATTCAAACTGCGAGCGATAGCGTCGTTCCCGAGACCGCGTCGACCCCGACCGTGACGGCGCGCCTCGGCTATTGGCGCCCGCAGAAGACGGGCGATCTGCGGATCGGCACGCGATCGATCACCGGCACGTCGACGGATCTCGAGCGGACATTCGACATCGAAGATCAAGACGGCTTGGTTTATTCGGCCGATCTGCGCTTTGGTCGGTTCGGCATCGACGCGAGCTTCTTCGAACTCAAACACGACGGTTTCCAACGCCTCGACCGAGAGTTGTCGTTTCGAGGTCAGACCTTCGCCGCCGGTACGGATGTAGATACCAACCTCGACCTCAACATTGCGACGGCGCATCTGCGCGGCGATTTGCTGGGGGCGGGACCGATCGCGCTCGGCCCCAAAGTCGGTCTCAACTACTTGAACGGTTACGCCGACGTGAACACCACGACCGTTGCGGAGAGCAAGCAATTCGACGAGTTTTTCCCGGTCGTCGGCGGCTTTGTCCATTGCGGAGTCGATTTGAGTGAGAGCTGGCGCGCGTTTGGCGACTTTGAGGCGACCGGTGTCGGCGGAAGCGTCGGCGGAGTGACGGGCCACTTCTTTGATGGCCAAGTGCGACTCGGCGTGCAAGCCGCGATGGTGCAATTCGGCGTCGGTTATCGGCACGTCGATCTCGCGGTGGAACGCTCGCGCATCAACTTCGAGCACGACTTCACGCTGAGCGGCCCGATGTTGTTTATCGCGATTGCTCTCGGCGCGCCGCGCGAGCCGCACACGTCGTTGACGCAGGTCGCCGAGTGACGTTAAGCGTGCGCGACGCAAGCTGGACGGCGAACGGGAGTCGACTCGATGAATCAGGAAGCCGGCGATAACGGTTTGGAATCGGATTCCGCGCGCGATGTCTCCCAGCTCAAGTTCGACAAGCTCGCGACCGCGGGTCCAAGCGCCGTCCCGAACGCGTGCGGCGCGTGCGGGAACGAGCTGCTGCGCGAGTACTACACCATCAACGATCGGTGGGTTTGCGCTCCTTGTGCGGACCAACTGCAGTTGGAGTTGTCGTCCGACTTTGGTCTCGCGCGTTTCTGCAAGGCGCTCGTCTTTGGTTTGATCGGCGGCGCGCTCGGCAGCGGCATCTATTACGCCGTCAAGGCGCTGACGGGCTACGAAATCGGGCTCGTCGCCATTGTGGTGGGCTTTATCGTCGGCACATTGGTCAAGAAAGGCAGCGGCGGACGCGGCGGTTGGGTGTATCAACTGCTCGCGATTTTTCTCACGTACGTCGCCATCGTCTCTACGTACATTCCGTTTGTCGTGCGGGAGCTACGCGGTGAATTTGACTCGACCTCGTATCACGTCCGATTGGAACAAGTCGGCAGGGATCGCGCGGCGCTCGAGCGCGCGCTGAGTGATGCGTTGCAGTGCGACGCGGAACAGGCGCGCGAAGTCGCCGAGCAACTCGGAGTGATTCGCAGCGGCATGACACGCGCAGAGGCCGAGGAGTTCGCCGAGCGACTCAGTGTAACGGGCGCGACCGCGATCGCGGAGAAGACCAAAACGTCGAGCGCGTCGGCGGACTTTGTTACGGTCATAGCGGCGTGGCTCTTGCTTCTCGCATTTGCTTTCGCGCTGCCGTTTCTCGCCGGCTTCGACAACATCATCGGCTGGATCATCATCGGGGTCGCGCTTTATGAAGCGTGGCGACTGACCGCGAAGGCGCCGCTGCGCATCGCGGGTCCATTCCAAGTCGGCGCAAACGCTGCGCGCCCGGGCTCGGCGTAGCGGATGCCGCCGACGACTTGTCGCGACTGCGGGTGCGAACTCGCGCCGGCGCTCAAGAGTTGTCCGCGCTGCGGCTCGCTCGTGCATGCGACGCTCCTCAAAAATATCGCGGCGGAAGCGGAGGTCGCTCGCGGTCAGGGCCGCGTGCGTGGGGAACGGGAAGCGTGGACACGCGCCCTGACGCTGCTGCCGCGTGATTCCCAGCAATATGCCGTCATCGCAGCGCGAATCGCAGAGCTGCCGGCACAAGAGCCGGCCGACGATGCGAATACCGCGACGCAGCGCACGCTCGGATTCGCGGGGCTTGTAATTCTCTTGCTCAGCAAAGGGAAGTGGGTGTTGAGCGCCTTCCCAAAGGCGTGGCCTGCGCTCTTGGCGATGGCGGCGTCCTTCGGTGTTTATTGGACGGCCTATGGTTGGCAGTTCGCAGGTGGCATACTCGGCTCGATTTTTCTCCACGAGCTTGGCCATATCGCGATGCTTCGTTGGTACGGAATCGGCTCATCATTTCCGATGTTCATACCTGGCATCGGCGCGTTCATTCGCCCGGATCGTGCCCCGAAAGACGCGCGCCAAAATGCGCGCATTGGCCTCGCCGGACCCGTCGCTGGGCTCCTCACCGCCGCTCTTGTTTTCGCCGTGTTTGTCGCGACCGAGCTGCCGGTCTTCGGCGCGATCGCGAAGTTCGGCGCGATCGTCAATTTGTTTAACCTGCTGCCGATGCCACCCCTCGATGGCGGCGCTGGCATCCGATCCCTCAACATTCCGCAGCGCTGGTTCCTCGCGTTTGTCATTTGCGGCGCGTGGATGCTGACGAACGAGGGCTACCTCGTGCTGATCCTGCTCCTCGCCGTCGTGCGCTGCTTCCAGCCGCGCGTCCCGAAAGCCGGCGATCTCCCGGGCCTCGCCCTTTATGCCGGTCTCGTGATCGCACTGTCGTTTCTTGGCGCGGTGGTGGTTGAAGTCAAATAGTCTGCTCGAGAGCGCGCAGTCGCAGTCACAGCGATTCACGAACCCGGGGCAAAGGGGTGCGACTCCGGATAAACATCTCTTCGACGGCCGCGCCGCTTCCCGCCCGAGGATCGACACGCTCGCGCGCGTCGAGGATTTGCGCGCGCGCCGTGCCGTGTTCGCGCCGGCTCAGCCGGACCACTTTCGTCGGCTCGCTGAGGCTCACCAATCGCGGTCCGTCGACGACACGCTTCACTACCTCGTGACGCGGCGAGCTCCATTTCTCGAACTGCTCGATACCGCGAGTGAGAGTCTTCAACACGCCTCGGCGTTTCACGAGCGCCTCAACTGCCCGATGCGCCTGGTCGATCTCGCACAATTCGCGGCCGAGCACGACGACCACCACTTGCTCCGCATCCGCGAACTCCGCCGTCTTACTGGCTTGCCGGCCGGCCCTAGTGCGTACGTTCCCTGGGAGCGCGGGCGTCCCGCCCGCTCCGCCCGATCGCGCTGCGCGCGATGAACCCATGGCGTGCGATGTTCTCTCCAGAGCGGGCGAGACGCCCGCGCTCCGTGCGCCGAAATCGTCAACGACGTCGCGCGAACGG
>JBJXGE010000063.1:0-86472 GCA_046154185.1 Planctomycetota bacterium | reverse complement strand
CGCCGTTCGCGTCCGGCCGGCTCGAGCGACTTGCAACGGACGACGCCGAGCGATAGCGTCTCTCGTCAGGTGGCGTGATCGGCGTTGCGAACAACATGGAACCGGCGCAGCTAAGAGGTGACACGTGGCGAGTAGATCCCCCTTAGACGATGATGTGTTCCTCACCGGCTCGATTTTCGTCACGGTGCTCCGCCGGAATGGCGAGCCACGATGCGGCGAGCGAGTCTTCGTGCAGGGCTGCGGGTTTGTGTGAGGCAAGACGATGGCCGTCACGGGTCGTGACGGATCGGTCTCGGTCGAAGCGCCGCTCGGAAAAGTCCACGTGACAGTCGGCAAGTGCACCGAGGAAGTTTGGGTCGGCGCGGAATCCGAGACAGTGCTCGAGTTCACTTATTGAGTCGTCGTCGGCAAGTCTCCGGGCATCTTGCGAGCGCCAAAGATGTCGATTGCGGAATCAGACATTTTCAGCGTTGCTGTAGCTTTTTGTGAAGAACTGACCGAGCGGACAAGTCATGCATTGCGTCGAAGAGATATGAGATGCTCAGTATCGGAAACAACGACTCGCCCGCGCACGCGCTTGGTCGGCTTGAATTCTCCTGTGCCTGGCCGTAGGGTGCTCACGGAGTCGGAAGCAGCCGCGGTGATGGTTTTCGCCGCGGTCCTGCGTGTCGCCCTCCAAACGAAGAATGGCGCGAGCCATTTTCTGTGATTTTTAGACTTCTGCTCGAGGGGTCGGCGAGCTTCGCGACGGACGCGATCGCTCTGCGGGCACGGCGCGCGCCGGTGAGGCACGCGTTGCTGCTCCCGTGATCGCGACCGGACCCCTCGAACAGGGTCGTCTCTTATTTCGTAATCGAGGCGGCCATGACGAATTTGCAATCGGTGCTGTTGGGCGTCGTGCTGCTCGTGATCGCGCTCTTGGTGCGGTCCCTTTGCGGCGTCGTCACCGTGTATGCGTACGAGAAAGCCCTGCGGTTTCGGAGCGGTCGATTAGCGGGCGTGCTTGCGCCCGGCAAGTATTTCTTCTTGCGTCTCTTCACCGAGATTCGCAAAGTCGATGCACGACTGCAGATCGTTACCATTCCGGGCCAGGAGATTCTCAGCGTCGATGGCGTGGCGTTGAAAATGAGTTTGGCGGCAAAGTACGTGGTGACGGATGTCGAACGCGCACTGCTCGGGTCCGGCGACTACGCCGCCAGCCTCTACCTGGAAGTGCAAAATGCCGCCCGCAGCGTGATCAGCACGGTGAGCGCTGAGGACTCGCTCGCAAAGCGCGCCGAGCTCGCGACGCGCGTCCATGAACTCAGTCGACCGGCGCTTGTGAAGCTCGGACTCGACTTGCAAGAGATTGCCATCAAGGATCTCGTCCTACCGGGTGAGTTCAAGAAGCTCTTCGCCCAAGTGGTCAAAGCGCGGCAGGAGGGCTTGGCGCAACTGGAGCGCGCCCGCGGCGAAACTGCGGCGCTCCGTTGCTTGGTCAATGCCGCGCAACTTGTCGATAAGCATCCGGCGATCCTCCAGCTTCGGCAACTGCAGGTCTTTTCCGACTCGGGCCAGCACTCGCTCGTGCTCGGAGGGCAAGCCGTGCTGCCCGTCGCGAAACAGAGTGCTCGCGGCGATGGGGGCGCTGAATCCGAACGTGATAGTGCGCCGTAGCGACACAGTTAGTTACAAGAGTTGAACTCGCCGCACGCGAGTGCGCTCACAGGTGGGTCCGCGCAGTATGCCGGTGGTAGGAGTGGCGGTCCGGCGGAGAACAAGAGGGTCAGCAATGTGATCGGGTCGGCAATATTGACCATAGTCTGAGTTCGCATCTTCGGCCGCGGAGCACAGACCGATACCGGACGTAAAGAGTAGCGCCAGCAAGTTAATGGCATCGGCGATGTCCACGTTGCCATCGTCATTCGAATCGCCGCGCACGAAATTGCGTAACAGTGTCTGCGGAGGTGCGTCGATCAAGAGCGACTGATTGACTGGGACTGACGTCAGTTCCGTCATCGGTGAAGTCGGCCAGTACACGCGCACGCTGTCCGCGAGCGCGTTTGACCCAAGACCGAAGTACAGCTCATAAGGGGTGGCATCGCGATAACTCCCCGACCCCAGCATTTGTCGCAGTTGCGTGACGCCCCCGGCGGTGACTTCAACGCTGGCGCCGATACCAAACGTGTTCGGCCAAGGCCCACTCAGCCGAATCTTCAACCGATTGGCTGCGAGCGGCGGACTATTGTTGATGAACAAGGACAGCAGTTGGTTTGCTTCTTGGACTATGAGGTCGACGTCGCCGTCGCCGTCGACGTCGCCAGGAACGGCGCAATACGCCGAGACGATGTCATCGAGACCTACGAGCGCGGCCATTTCTGTCATCGGCGGTGTCGTCGCGCCGAGAAAGAAGTGACTGGTATCGCCACTGTCGGCGACGAACACATCTTCGCGACCATTGTTATTGAAGTCGAAGACCGCCGTCCCCCAACCGACGATGACTGGCGTGATGCCGTAGAGAAGCGACGAGTCGACAAAATTACTGCCCATGTTCATGAGCAATACGTTGCCACCCATGGGGAAGCGGTTGGAAACGAAAATGTCAGGGAAACCATTGCTATCGAAGTCGCCGATACCGAGCCCCATCGAGTCCTCGCTGATACCCGTCGCGGTGGCGAGCGACACATCGACATACGTTCCGCCGTCATTCCGCCAGAGCGTATTCGTCACGCCGAGCGTGACGCCGCGATCCGTACCGACGTAGAGATCCGCATCCCCGTCGCGGTCGTAGTCAAGAAATCGCGCATGAAAGTGAGTGCTCGACGAATCGACGCCGAGGCCGGCGGCGACGTCGACAAAACTACCGTTGCCGAGATTGCGAAACAGGCGATTGTTTCCATACCCTGGTGTGACGTGATTACACAAATAGAGATCGGGCCAGCCGTCGGCGTTGTAGTCACCCCAGGCAGAGCCCATGCCGAGTCCAGTGTCGCGCACGCCCGACGACTCGGGCGCGAGTGTAAACGTCAAATCACCGTCGTTGATCAACAGCTCGTTCGGTGGACCGAACGCAGAGAGATAGATATCTACATCGCCGTCGGCATCGTAGTCGGCGCCCGAGGCGCTGCTGAAGTCGGGATCCGCAGGCAACCCGGCGCCCGCCGTCACATTGGAAAAGTACCCGAAGCCGTTGTTGGCGTAGAGACCGAGCGCGCCCAACACTCCACCGCCGACCATCAAGTCCAAGTCACCATCGTTATCGAGATCGACCAGCGCGATCGGAACCCCGCTGTGGCCGGAGCCGTAGATTGGGAAGTACACGCCGCGAGCCACGGCTTGATCAGTCATCGGCGTTTGCGCCGTTGCGCGAGTAATTAGAAACACGAATAGCGCGATGAAAATTAGGATGCGAGTCATGCATTCCCCCGCGTCTCATTTTCGAACCAGATTAGAGCGCCCATTTTGAGGCGGAATTATGCCCGCCTGCCCGGATAGCGTAGCGCCGGCCAATTCGCGCTGGAAGGCGCTCGATGCAAAGTTAGTCGTTTGCCGGAGCGAAGCAGCGCCGTTTTGGCGTCTCGAACCGGGCGCAGCGTCGGAGCTTGAGTCAGGCGTGCGGCTATTCTAATGACCGATCGCCCAGCGGTCGCGGCAAGGTCCATCACGCTCGTCGCAGCAACTGAAAGTAGCGAAATACTCACACCGTCGCGGCGCACTTCGATCGAGTCATACAACCGAGGATTGCTCCACGTCATCGAGACCGTGCCGTCGCAGTCCGTTCACAGGGCTCGGGGATGTTCGACAAGTGCCAATGCTCGGCGGCTCCCGAGAGACTCGCGCCGGTTGGAGCTGGATCGGTTGCGCGTTGACGACATTGAGCCGGCCGAGGAGGATCCAAAGATCAGAAGTGCCAGTCGTCGATGCATCGCTATGGCTTTGGTTGGGCTAAGCGCGGCGTGCGCGACTGGGACACTCTTGTGCGGTCAAGTTCACAAAGGTGCAGGAGGCGGCGTGGAACATCATCGAATCTCAATCATCTCGGCGCTTGTCTGCTCCGCCGCCATTACCTTCGCCGTCGATGCGCCGACATCCGCTGCGACTGGCGCCGACGTGCAAGCTCGCATCACGAAGGACGTGGCCGCCGGGCGGCCGATCGTCGTGCACGTCGTCGTCGCGCTTTGCGACAATGCGAATCAAGGAATCGTGCGCGTACCCGCCGCGCTCGGCAACGGCCAGGATCCGCGGTCCAATTTGTACTGGGGCGCGCTCTACGGTTTGCGCACTTTCTTTTTGAAGAACGATTGGGCACTTGTGTCGGCAAGTCCGGCCGAAGAGCCGCGCGTGCTCGATCGAGTCGTATTGCGGCGAGATGTGAAACGGGGCGACAAGACGGTTCCGGTGTTTGTCGTTGCGGAAGCGTGGGATGGCGCGGCCATCAAAATCGCGATCGAACGCTTTCTCGAGATGGCGGCCGGCGGCGGCAAGTCGGTGCTGCGCGTGAAGCACGACGCAACCGAGTTCGACCTCGCGGTCGGCGGCGCCGCGCACGCGGTCGCCTACGTCGGGCACGATGGCTTAATGGAGTTCTCGGTTGTATCGCCGCGTCGGCAATCGTCGAAGGACGCGCCGCTCAGCGCCCTCGTGCTAGCGTGTACCAGCAAAACCTATTTCGCCGAGCATCTCGAAGCTGCGGGCGCCCACGCACTCTTGTTGACAACGGGACTCATGGCGCCAGAGGCTTATACGCTTGATGTCGCCATCCGTTCGTGGGCCGCCGGCGAATCGTCGGCCAACACGCAGGAATCCGCCGCCAAAGCCTACGACCGTTTTCAAAAATGCGGACTGCGCGCCGCGCGTGGGTTGTTTTGGGGAGCGCTGTGAGCGGGCCGAGACGCGCTTCACAGCATTTGCTGCGGATCCACATCGACCGCGACACGGGTGGTTTTCCAGCGCGGGCGTTCGAACGCGGCGAGTTGCGCGATGGTGTTGAGCTCGTCGCGCTTCTGACCCTTGAGCAACAGATGGTAGCGGAAGCGGTCGCGTAAGCGCGGCAGCGGCGCGGGCGCGGGGCCGAGGAGGCGCACGCCGGCGACGAGCGCCGCGGACAGTTGCGCGGCGAGCGCCGCCGCGCTCGCGACGCAACGCTCTTCATCGCGATCTTCGCAGACGATGCGAACCAAATATCCAAACGGCGGGTAACCGAGCTGCTTCCGAATCGCGGATTCGTGCTTGTACAAATAACTCGGATCCTGACGGCGCGCGGCTTCGATCGCGTAGTGAAGCGGTTGGCGCGTTTGAATCACAACCTTGCCGGGGCGCGCGCCGCGACCGGCACGACCGGCGACTTGGCAGAGCAGCTGCATCGTGCGCTCGGCCGCGCGAAAGTCCGGCATGTTGAGGGCGACGTCGGCGTCAACCACGCCCACGAGCGTCACGCCGGGAATGTCGTGACCCTTCGCGAGCATTTGCGTGCCGATCAAGAGTCGCGTGCGACCTTTCGTGAAGTCGTCGAGAATCTCGACGAGTCGCGCTTCGCTCGTGACGGTGTCGCGATCGAGTCGGCCGCAACTGACACCGGGGAAGAGCTTTTCGAGAATCGTCTCGATACGCTCCGTGCCCGCGAGTGAGCGGCGCAGTTGCGCCGAATCACAGTCTGGGCACCGCGCTGGCACTTTGCCCTCGGCGCCACAGTAGTGGCAGAGCGAACGATCGCTGCCACGGTGGTACGTGAGCGCGATGTCGCACGCACCGCAACGCATCGAGTAGCCGCAGCGTGGACAGTGAATATTGCGCGCATAGCCGCGGCGATTGAGAAACAAGATCGCTTGTTCGTCGCGACCGAGCGTTTCTTCGAGTCGCGCGAGGAGGCGCGGCGAGAAAAGCAGTTCACCGCCGCCCTCGCTCGGAGATTCCGCGCGACGATCGACGATTTCGATGTCCGGCAACGCGTGGCGCGTGACGCGCTCTGGCAGCGACAGAAGTTTGAAACGCTCGGTGCGCGCATTGTGGAGTTGCTCGAGGGTCGGCGTCGCGCTGCCGAGGAGGCACGGGATTCCGAGTTGCGACGCTCGCAGCACCGCGACATCGCCCGCGTGGTAGCGCGGCGCGCTCTCCTGCTTGTAGCTCGACTCGTGACATTCATCGACGACGATGAGGCCGAGGCGCGCGATCGGCGCGAACACGGCGCTCCGCGCGCCGATCGCGACGCGGATCGCGCCGGTGCGAAGTCGCTCGTAGGCGCCGCCGCGATCGCGGTCGGAGAGGAGCGAGTGCAAGACGGCCACGGCGCCGAGGCGTTCCTCGAAGCGCCGCACGGTTTGCGGCGTGAGCGCGATTTCCGGCAATAACACGACGGCGCCGCGGCCGAGCGCGAGCGCGCGCTCGATGCACTGTAAATAGACTTCGGTCTTGCCGCTGCCGGTGACTCCGTGGAGCAGGAAGGTCTTGAACTGCTGTGCCGTGATCGCGGCGAGCACCTGCGTGACCGCGTCGCGCTGCGGCGCGCTCAACTCGGGCGCCGCGACCCGACTGTCGGGTGCGCGCGCCGCAGACAGCGTGCTCGCGTTCGGCGCCGCGCACGCAAGCGTCGCCGCCACCGGCGCGCGAAAAATCTCGACGAGCCCATCGCGCGCCAATGTCTTGATAGCCTGCGCGGAAAGTTGCGACTGCTCGCCGAGTGCGTCGAGCGTCAGCTCGCCACCGTTTTGCTCGAGCACGGCGAGCGCGGACTGACGCCGCGCCTCGCGCTTTGTCGCCGACCGCGGCACGGCGAGCGAAGCATCTTCGCGCGCTCGGAGCCGCACCCAACGCACCAGCGGCGCCCTCCGCGCGCGAACTTGGCGCGGCACTGCGCACTCGATGACTTCGCCTTGCGCGCACAGGTAGTATTGCGCAGTCCAACGCGTCAGCGCGAGCAGATGCGGATCGAGGAGCGGCTCGTCGTCCAAAACTTCCGCGACGGATTTTGTCTTCGCGTGCACACTCGCCGCGGCGCGCTCGATGCAGTAACCGATGCGATGGCTCGCGCCGAACGGCACGCGCACGCGCGCCCCCGGCAACACCCGCGCGCGCAAGTGCTCGGGTACGTCGTAGTCGAAGAGTTCGCGCACGGGAATGGCGAGCGCGATCTTGGCAAAGGGGAGCAGGTCCGACACTGGCAACTTTCCAGCGCGAGGACGACGTCTCCCCGCACACGACGACAGTTCTTTTAGGCGCAGGCGACCGGAGCGGCAAGCCTTCGGTGCGTGGCCTCGCAAGCGGGCTTGCGCGCGCGCCGGCGATTCGCGATGTTCTGGATATGTCGGAGTTCAACATCGCGGACGATTGGTTCTTGGCGGCGTTCGGCTGTGAGTACCTCGAGATCTATGCGCATCGCGATGCTGCCGCGGCGGCGGGCGAGGTGCGATTTGCCGTCGATGCGCTCGGGCTCGCGCCGGGGGCCCATGTGCTGGATCTGTGTTGCGGTGCGGGACGTCACTTTCGGGAGTTGCGCGCGCGTGCGCTGCGCGTCGTCGGGCTCGATCGCTCTCGACCATTACTGGCGGCGGCGCGGCGAGCGCTCGGCGGCGGCGCGGAGCTCGTCGAAGCCGACATGCGGCGGTTGCCATTCGCCAGCGCCTTCGATGCGGTTTTCCTATTCTTCACGAGTTTCGGGTATTTTCGCACCGACGACGACAACCGACGCGTGCTCGTCGAGATCGCCCGCGTGTTGCGCCCGGGTGGCGCGCTACTGCTCGACATCGCGGACAAAGCTTCGCTCGTGCGCGGCCTCGTGCCAGCGAGTCGGCGCGAACTCGACGGCCGGGTCATCGAAGAATCGCGGAGGATCACGGCTGATGGCAAGCGCGTCGAAAAGCTCGCGTGCATGACCCTGTCCGATGGCGGCGTCAAGCGCTTTGGCGAAAGCGTGCGACTCTACGATCGCGAAGAGCTCGCCGGCGAGTTTCGCGCGGCGGGGCTCCGACTGGATCGTTGCTACGGCGACTTCGATGGCAGCGAGCAGCGTCCCGGGATCTCGCCGCGACTCATCGCGATCGCGCGAAGGGCGGAGGCATGACACTGAGCGACCGAGATCGAACGACCGGCGACCCGCTGCCGTTTGAGGACGCCGACATCTACTATCGCTTTCGCGCCGAACACGGGCGCGCATCGGCGCTTCTTGGGACGATCCCACGAAACGACGACGAGCTTGTCGCGCTCGCGCGCGCGCGAACACCGGATCCAGCGCGTCGCGCCGCCGTGGTCGCCGTGCTCATGGAGCATTGGCGCGGAATCCGGCTCGATGGCGCGGCGCTCGAGTCGCGCGATCTTCTCGCAAACCCGGCGACTCACATCGTCATCGCCGGTCAACAGCCCGCGCTGTGCGGTGGGCCGCTCTTGATTCTGCTCAAAGCCTTGAGTGTCGCGCGGCTCGCGCGTCGTTTGCGAGAACTCGGCGTGCCGGCGGCGCCGCTATTCTGGATCGCCGACGAAGATCACGATGTCCGCGAACTCGCGGCCGGCGCGATCTCGACGGGCGCGGAACTGGTCGATCTCCCGCTGCCGTTTGCACCGGGTCGACGCTCGATCAACCGACTCGAAACTGACAATCACGGCGCATCGATCTTGCAGCAATTGCGCGCACTGCTACCGGCCTCGGCGCTGGCGAGGGAGTGGTGGCCGTGGATCGAGGGTTCGCTCCTCATGCCGCCTGCGCTCGGTTTTCGCGAGCTGTTGCTCAAGTTGCTCCAAGGCGAAGGATTGTTGCCGGTTCATCCGTTTTGGCTGCGCGGGTTGCAAGCGCCGGTGATTCGGGCGGAACTGCGCGCGCCCGGCGCGCTCGAGCGCGATGTCGGGCTAGCGACGAGCGCGATGCGTATCGTCGGGCTACCCGCGCCCATCCCGCACGCGGAGCAATTGCCGTTTTTTCTTTGCGACGAAGTGGGCGATCGCCATCGACTCAAGCGACGGGACGGCGCGATCGTTTGGCAGGCGAATTCAGGTACGCGTTTCGAAGGCGACGCGCTTGAACAACTGCTCGTGACCGCGCCGGAACGGTTTTCACCCGACGCATTGTTGCGTCCGCTGTGCCAGGATTATGTGCTGGAGCCGCTTTGTGCAGTGCTCGGTCCAACAGAAATGGGCTATCATTGCGAACTCGGTCCGGCATACGCGACGCGTCGAATTGTGCGACCGGTTCTCATGCCACGGTTGCGTGTGCAGGTCGTGACGCCCAGTGTGGCGGCGCGCCTGTCCGCGCTCGGACTTGCGCCCGGCGCGCTTCGATCCAAGCAAAGTGACGCAGAACTCGCGCCGTCACCGGCCGCTCGCTCGCTCGTCACAACGATCGAGCTGGAAGCCACACGCGTCCTTGCGGAACTCGACCGCGTTGCGACTGCGCCCGACCACACTCGAGCGTTGCGTCGCCGCGCCGAGCGACTCGCGCGACGATGGCGCAAAGATGTTGAAGACCTCGCGCAGGCCATCGGCCGCGAAGTCGGAACTGGCGTCGCGCGCGAGCGCTCCGAACTCGCGGCGTTGCGCGCGGAGTTGTTCCCGAACGGTGCGCCAGGTGAGCGCGCCTTGGCGCTCGTCGATTACTTGGCGCGCTACGGGTTGACGGCGTTGCTCCGGCTCGCCGATGTCTACGATCCCTACGACGCTCGTGAGCGAGTCGTCGTCATGCCAGAGTTGAGTGAGTGAACGAGAGAATCATGTCCGCCGCAGCCAAAGTCGATTTGCTCGTGATCGCCGCCCATCCCGATGATGCCGAGATCGGCGCGGGCGGCATCTTGTTGCTCCTTCGCAAGCAGGGCTTTCGCACCGGCGTGCTCGACCTCACACACGGCGAACTTTCGAGTCGTGGGGATCTCGCGACGCGCGCGCGCGAGACCGCCACCGCGACGCAGCTCCTCGACCTCAGTTGGCGTGGGCAACTCGATTGCGGAGATGGGCGCGTGCGCGATACCGATGCAGCGCGCGCACAACTCGTCGGCGTCGTGCGCGAGTTGCGACCGCAAGTCGTGCTCGCGCCGTGGAAAGATGACTGGCATCCGGATCACGCCGGCGCGGGGCAGCTCGCCCTGCGAAGTTGGTATTTGTGCGGCGTCGGCAAGTACGCGCCCGGCGCGCCGCCGTTTCGACCCGCGCGGCTCGGCTACTACATGTGTCACGACATATTCGAGCCGAGCATCGTCGTGGATGTCGGCGCGGTGTGGGAGCAGAAGATGCTCGCGGTGCGCGCTTTCGCATCACAGTTCTTTCAGCCCGGCGTTGCGGGGCCGCCGACGAAAATTTCGAGCCCGCATTTCTTGGCGGCGATCGAAGGCCGCGCGCGCGAGTTCGGCACGCACGCAGGCGCCGAATTTGGCGAGCCGTTGCGTTGGGAGCGCGCGCCGCTCGTGCGCTCGGGCGCCGAGCTCCTCGGCGGCGACGTGAAGAGTGAGGTCGTGCGATGAAGATGGCGATCGTGTGTCACCCGACGTATGGCGGCAGCGGAGTGGTTGCCGCGGAACTCGGCATGGAAATCGCCAAACGTGGCCACGATGTGCACTTCGTTTCGCACGAGCTGCCGTTTCGCGTCGACCACACGCACGAAAACGTGTTCTTTCACGAAGTCGAAGTGACGTCGTATCCGCTCTTCAAGTATCCGCCGTATGGACTCGCGTTGGCTTCGCGGCTCCTCGATGTTGTGCGCCGTTGTGATGTGCGCTTGATCCACGTTCACTACGCTATCCCGCATGCGATCAGCGCGTACCTCACGCAACAGATGTGCCCCGATTGCGGGATTCGCACCATCACCACGCTGCACGGCACCGACATCACGCTCGTCGGCAGCGATCCGTCCTTTGCCGAGATCACGAGCTTCGGGATCGCGAATTCGAGCGGCGTCACCGCCGTGAGCGAGTACCTCGCCGAAGAGACGCGCCGGCAGTTTGGCGTCACGCGGGATCTCAAAGTCATTCCGAACTTCGTCGACACCAAGCGCTATCACCCGGATCGCCGCAACGCACAGCTCCGCGCGCGCTATTGTCCGCCGGACGAGGCGTTGGTCGTGCATGTGTCGAACTTTCGACCGGTCAAGCGGGTGGCGGACGTGATCCGCATTTTCGCGGCGTTGACGAAGCGTCGAGCGGCCAAGTTGTTGATGGTCGGCAGCGGGCCCGAACGCGCCCTCGCCGAATCTTTGGCGAAGAAGCTCGGACTCGCGAAACAAGTCCACTTTGTCGGTGCGGTGCCGGCGGTTGAGGAGTTGCTGGCGGTTTGTGATTTGATGCTGCTGCCGAGTGAGAGTGAGTCGTTCGGGCTCGCGGCACTCGAGGCGATGGCGTCGGGTGTGCCGGTGATTGGCACCGCGAGCGGCGGCTTGCCGGAAGTGGTGATCTCCGGCGAGTCCGGTTATTTGGCGAAGGTCGGCGATATCGCCGAGCAGTCAGCGCGCGCGGCCGAAGTGTTGTGCGACGCGGAGCTGCATCAGCGATTTCGTCGCGCGGCGCGCGCGCGCGCGGTCGAACAATTCGAGGCGAACCAAGTCGTGGATGTCTATGAGCGCTACTATGAGGAAGTGATGCAGTGCGTCAAATGACGTGTTCGTCGCGCGTAAACGTGACGACTTCGTTCGGCACGCCATCGGCTTCGCGCGTCGGAATCGTCTCGCTGTGATGCCAGCCGCGCGCGTGTAGGAACTCGAGCACGTCGGTGCGGCGATAGCTATTGAGATAGAAGCCGTGCCGATGGCGACGCACGCGCGCCCGGCCGTCGCGCCACGGAAGGAACACGCCGAGCACCAGCGTGCGACGCCCAACGCGCGCCGCTTCGTCGAGGAGCGGACGAAAATCCTCCATGTGTTCGAGCACATCCTTCATGACGACGGTCTCGAGCGCGTGGTCCGCGAAGGGCAAACGGCGGATGTTTGCGCGCAGGAGTCGCCACGCGCGCGCTGGCGCTATTTCGGCGAGATGCTGCGCGGCGAGCGCAAGCGCGTGCGGATTATTTTCCACGCCGAGATAGCGGCCTTGATAGTCCCAGTCGAAGATTTGTTGGCCAAGCGCCGCGACGTTGCAGCCGAAGTCGCCGACGTCCGTCGCGCCGCGGCGAACGAGCGCGGCGTGGATCGCCTGAAACGTGGCGAGTTGGCGACCGACACGCAGCTCGGCGATGCCGCCCGGCCCGACGACGCGCGGGCCACGGTCCGGCCAGTATTGCTCGGGCGGATTGTGTGGCGCCGCGTGGCGATCGAAGCGCGCGAAGAGACGGCGCCAGAGCGAAACGGCTTTCATGGTTGTCGTTGCGTTCAGTGTTTGGGGATTCCGGACGCCGGAGTTGCCGCGTTTTGTAGCTTGAGTCGCGCACCGCCGAGCTGCTCGATGCAGTGCGGCACGGCGGCGAACACCGCTTCGAGACACTCGGCGATCGCGCGCGGCTGGCCCGGCAGGGCGAGAATCAACGTCGCGCCGCGCGTCGCGCCGAGTTGGCGCGACAACAGCGCGGTCGGCACCTGCGTGATGGACGCCGAGCGCATGCGCTCGCCGAAGCCCGGCAAGATGCGGTCAGCGACTTTGGCGACTGCTTCGGGCGTCACGTCGCGCGGCGCCGGGCCGGTGCCGCCCGTAGAGATCACGAGACTCGCGCGGGTCGTGTCGCAGAATTCGCGGAGTGCGGATTCGATGGCGTCGATCTCGTCCGGCACAACGCGCCGTTCGAGTGCGTACGGAGGCGCGAGCCGAGTCGCCAGCCACGCCGCGATCGCGGGACCGCCGCGATCCTCGTACTCGCCGCGACTCGCGCGATCCGAGACCGTCAAAATGCCGATGATCGGTTCACCTGCGTCGTTGTTTGACACGAGTGTCTCTCCGTTATGACTCGGCCTGCCCTGATCTTCTGTGAGTTCGAAGGAAACGACGTGCGGGCAACGTCTCTGTATTACACGCGATTCGGCTCAGCGTGTGACGATCTCACGCTCGGCTCGTTCCCGACTCGTTCCCGGGTCGTTTCGCTGACCGGTTCGGTCGCGATTTCACTAAGAACTTGGCCACTATGATACGCGCCGGCCCTCTACCCCGGGGGCCGCGCTTTTTATTTTTTTAGTGGCCCGTGGCGCATCCTGCCCGCGCGGAGCGACTTGCTCGGCGGCAGTGGACTTGCCGCAGGCGCGCGCGAGCGCGGTCGAGGTATTCTTCATCGTGGATTGATCTCTCTATTTGCTCAGAGGGGGCACCGTGAGAAATCGCATTGCGTTTTGCGGCGTGGTGTTTTGTGCGAGTTATGTGTGGGTTGCTTCTGCACAGGACACGGGGCGACAGCGCTATCACTACCCGCTCGATTTGCCGGTCGGTGGGGGCGTCGCGGACGCGGACGACGAGGACGTGAGCGAGACGATCACGTTTTACGGCGCCGAGTACGAGGGCGATGCGTTCTTCTGGTGTCTCGACAAGTCGTGCAGCATGGGCTGGGCCGCCGACATCGAAACGCTCAAGCAGGAAACGGCGCTCGGCATTCAGCAGTTGTCCCGCCAAACACAATTCGCGCTGGTCGCTTTTTCGAGCAACTACATCGTGTGGCCGCCCGACGAGCAACCCACCGACGCAACGCCCGCGAACAAGAGCGCCGCGATCGGCTGGGTGCAGTCGCTCGCGGCGAGCGGCGAAACTTGCCTTGGTCCGGCCATCATCAAGACGATTGAGATCGCCAACATCTCCGCGAAGCCGCGTCGTCAAATCTTGCTGCTCGGCGATGGCGTGCCGTACTGCGGCGGCACGCCGACATCCTCGGTACCCGAAGACATCGCGGCCGCGAACTATCAACAGATTTCGATCAACACTCTTTACATCTCGGCGACGCCCGACGGGATTCCGCTCTTCCAACAGATCGCCGCCCAAAACTCCGGCAGTTTCACGATCGTCGAGTAACGAGAGATCCGGAGCGCCGCGTGACACAACTCAAGGGTATCGAGCCGTTCCTGCATTTGCCGCACGGGGATCTGTGCGCCGATGCGCGCACGGACGGTGATCGCGACCGTGACCTGCTGCAAGTCGACGGTCCGCCGGGTCTACGTGGACTCTTGAAACACGTCGCGACGCCGATCAGCGTACTGAACGGACTCGTGAGCGGCGTGTGGGCGCCGGCCGGCAAGTGCGGCTTCTATCTGCATCGCGAAAACTTCGTGCACGAGAGCCCGATCGAGAAACTCCGCTGGTGCGTGCTCGCTGCCCTCAATCCACTGAACACGTGCTTCGCGCCCGTCGTCGGCGCTACGCGCGTGAGCATCGACCAGACGCTGACACACTTGCGCCGCGCCGGTGTCGATCCGGTCGGCGTGTCGGCGCTCTTTCGCGACGACGAGCTCCACATGGAGAAGCTCATCGAAGCGCGGCGCGGGATTCCGCCGCTCGTCGATTTGGTTACCGAGCACGGCGCCCGACACCAGTTGTGGTGCTTGAGCGCTGGTGAAGGTGAGCTCCTGGCGGGACTCCTCACGCGACTCGGCGGCGCGCTGGTCGGCGACCTCAGCCTTTATCGCGCGCTGTTGCGCGCCCGCGATTTACCGTTCGTGTCGGGTGAAACTTGGCCGGTCGTGCGTTTCTACAACCAACGGGATTTCGGGGTCGCGCTCGCCGGCACCGTGCGCTGTTACAATCTGCCGGTAGGGCTCGAACTCAACTTGCTCGTCGAACGCCTGCATCGGTTCTACGACGTCAGCGAGTTTTCACTCGCTGGCGCCGCCGACGAATCGTGTCTCGCGCTCCGTGGTTTTCTTGACGAGTTGCGCAGCGAGGGTGTTGCGCACCGCGCCATCGGCATGCTGGCGCGAGGCACCGACACTGCGTTTCTGATTCGCGCCAAGGAAGAGCAAGTAGCACTCATAGGCCATGAGAATCCACCCTACGTCGCGACCCAGTTCGACGCCGAATGGCTCGAGAAGGGGATTCTCCGCCAAGTATCGCCGCAGCACGATCTCGAGCTTGTCACGGTCACTTGTGAAGCCGAGGACGCGTCCGTCGCGCTCGAACGGTTTGGCGCGCAACTCGCGTTCGTGTTGAATCCGCCGGCCAAGCGACACATCCCAGAACTGGCGCGCAGTCAGTGGCGATTGCCGGTGGGGGCGCTCCAACTCGTGCCGGCGACGCCGCGCGGAATCGTCCTGGTGCCGCTCAAACCGAGTGATCAGAAGGTGACCGTGCCGCGCGTTTAAGGGTCCGCGCAAAAATGACTTCGCATTTGGAGGCCGATCTCTACATATCTCCGCTCCCGGCTCAATCGCGTAATCCTCAACGTAGCCAGGCTACGCCTGAGGTTCCGCTCAATCGCCGAGAACGGACCTACGCCAGATCTCGACCTCCAAATGGAAAGTTATTTTTGCGCGGACCCTAAGCTCGACTCATGCGCGGCGCAGAGATTTCGCGAGCGACTCGATCTCGCGTTGTAGCGCCGGTGCCACGTCTTGTTGCGCTCCCGCCGCTTCGATCAATTCGCTCGCTCGTGACAGGATGTTTTGCTCGCGTTCGGTGTTGCGCCACGGCCGCAACCGTCCCCGCTCATACTGATCGAGCAGATGCTTCGCTTCGGTGACGAGTCGCTCGACGCGCGGGCGGCGCGACTCGACCGTCAGCGCAAAGCTGTAGAGCCCCGCCGCAACCGCGAAAAACAGCACTACGTTCGCGCGCAAGCGACGGCTCCGACGGTGAAAGCGCGGCAGAAATGTCGAATCGTCGACGCTGCGCGTCAGTACAGCGATGCGCTGGCGCAACGTTGGGTGCGGCCACATCCGCGGCTGGTGCTCGTCATCTACCAAGAGTCCGAACGAGTGCATCGTGCTGACGCTGGCGACGAATCCCTCTTGCGCGGCGCTGAACAAATCAGCTTCGTGCTCGAAATGGCGCGACAGCGCGCCGAGTCCGCGCCAGCCGGCAACGAGCAAGCAGCCGAAGGTGACGACAAGGATCGCATCGAACGACGACGACGTGCGCAACCACATGCCGTCGATCGAGAACGCCAACAGGACGAAGCTCAAGGCGATGAAGGAATACCAACTCAAATGGTGGCGTCGTGCGTGGCCCAGCTCATGTGCGTACACGACGGCGAGTTCATCGGAGCTTGAGTGCTCGAGCATGCTCTGGGCGAAGTACACCCGCCGCACGCGGGCGAAAAGGCCCGTCATGCACGTCAGTCCCGACTGCCAAACGTAGATTTCGCGCACTCGCGCACTGACCTTGTTCTCTAACGCGCGAAACCGATCCCGCATTGAACCGGTCGGCAGTGGGCGCGCGGGCCAAGCGAGGCTCAAGAGATACGGGCTTGCCAGCGTGAAGAGCAGCGACGCGCCCAGAATCGCCATGCTTGAGAAGAGTAAGCTGCTCGAAAGTTGTGTGACCAACGTCGGGGTGTACCAACCTGCGTCGTACGCGCCGCACAGTAGCGCACACGGCACGAGCACGACGCGGAACGCGCGCAGACCGTCGGCGAGTCGTCGCGTCGCGAGTTGACGGACGCCATCGCACATTCGCTCGGCATGGGCGTGGAGCCAGTGAGCGACCACAATGCCGAGCGCGAACGGCGTCAAAGTGAAGATGTGCGCGAGCAAAGGAATCTGGGCGGGCGCGATGCTGAGTACGCTGGTGCGCCAATCGCAGAACGACAACGTGACGACCTGCGCCACGGCGAGCGCGCTGGGAAGCAGATAGCGCGCTCGTTCGACGACGCGCGTCGCGGTTAGGTGGCGATCCCGGCGCAGTCGAAGCCGAACGAACGCGAGCAGCGCAACGCCCAGAATGAAAGCGGTCGCGGGTAGCGCGGCCATCCACAACAAGGCCCTGGCGCCGACGAGCGTCGGCTCGGGCGGCGCGAGTTTCACACCAACCGTGAGCGAGGTGATCGCCAACAAGGCGGAGAAGATTGTCGGCATGAGGCAGGGGCGATCCAACCGAAAAAGTGCACCAGTTTTGGCGGTCTCAGCGACGCCGCAGCGCCGATCGAGGGCATGATCGCGGATCGCCCGCACGAAGCAAGAGCGCGCGGACGCTTACTTCGTCATCTGCGATTTGATCAAGTACTTGAGCACTTGATCCTGCATGTCTTTTTCGATGTTCTCGAAATCGAGTCCGATCGAGCAACGATCGCTGCCCTCGGGAATCGCTTCGATCCAAGACACGCGGCATAGCGCCTTGATTGGTTGGTCGCAGGACGGCAGCAGAATATTGACCCCGAGCTGGATCTTGTCCATGAGCAGCGCGGCGATCCAGTTCATGCTCGGGATACGACCTTGCAGCAATAGGCCGCCGCCCGAAAAGCAGGTCGTCGTGCCTTCGAAAATCTGATCCGCGCCGAGGTCGAGATCCTTCGACAAGAATTTGTAGCGCACCGGCACGTCGGTGTTGATTTTGATGAACTCGCGCCGGGCCGAGCTTTTTTCTATACGTGTGGACATCGATACCTCCAACGGTCCCTGCGGCTCCGCGCGATCGGAAAACTTGGGTCGGCAGTATTTGGTCAGAAAATCAAATCTGCCATAAAAGCTTACGATGACGCCGCCGGACCGACCAATTCCGAGCCCGGCGTCGGACCTGCAACCCCCAACCGGCGGCGAAGTTCGGCCGTGATGGGCGGCAAGCGGTCAAGGATCTCGCGATACACGGCGGCAAACGCATCGGCGTCGTCGCCCATCGGATCGTCGATTTCCGGTCCGTCGAGGTGGGCGGCCGGGAACGAGCCGAACAAGAAGACTCGCTCCCGCACGGCGGGATAGATCTTGCGCAACAACCGGACATGCTCGCGCGCGAGGCCAAGCACGATGTCCACGGATTCGAGATAGGCCTCGTCGATTCCGCGCGAGCGATGGGCGTCCATGCTGATGTCGACGAGCTTGGCGACCGCGATCCCGTGTTCATGCGCGCCGTAGTCGACGATGCCCATCGTGCCCGCCGAAGTCACGCGCAAGCGACTGCCCCAGCCCTCTTGCGCGGCGACGCGACGCAGCGCCGCCTCCGCGAACGGACTGCGACAGATGTTGCCGGAGCAAATGAAGGAAACATGGAGCTGGACCGGTGGCGTGTCGCTCGATCCATCGGCCTGCGAGTTCGTCGGCGCGGTTACGGACACGGCGCGAAGTCTTCGCAGCTCAAAGTATCGGGCGTGGGATCGAATCCGCAGTCGGGATATGGCGCGGCGAGCGGAGGAGTCAGCGGCACGAAGAGCGAATTGAGATGCGTGATGACGTCCGCGATATCGCGCGTGCCGTCGTCATTCGCGTCGGCGGCTTTCTCGCAATCGAGAAGTCCCGATCCCGGCACGAACAAGACTTCCAACAACGTGACCGGGTCGGCGATGTTGATGAAGCCGTCGAGATTCACATCGCCACGGATGAACCGTTGCTCGACGATTGCGGAACCGGGCGCCGGCAATTGCGCCACTACCGTAGTCGTTGCGCCCGGTTTGAACAAAGTGAGCGTGACGGCGCCGGTCGCGGGCGCTTGCGCGGACAGAAAGCGGAAGTTGTACATCGTGTCCCAGCGCAGCGCGTTGGCGTTGGGATTCGTCGCGAAACTCTCGGTCGCCCAGACGACTTCGGCGGGCGAGATCGTTGCGCTCCACGGCGCGTTCGAATACGGCTCGCCGCTATGCGATGCCACGGCGTGAAAACCGGGGGCCGAAACCGTCGCGCCGCCGAGCGGAACGCTGATCGCGCTCACGCAACGATCGGAATTTTGGTTGTAGAACGCGTACTCGTAGCGATAGAGCCCGGCCGCCGGAATCACGCGGCACGCCGCGATGATGCGCCCGTCGCCCGCGACATCGACAAACTGAACGCTCACGTCCGGGAGCGCGTCTTGCCAAGCCTCGATCGGACTCTTTTGCCGCACGGTCGTTTGCCCGGCGAGAAACTGCAGCTCGAATTGCCCGCTCGGGCTCGCGGCGACACTGAGCTGTCGATACGAGCCATTGTTGAGATCGTTGCCGGCGACGGTGTCATCGGCAGCCAGATAGTAAGTGGACACGAAATACAGCGCGCCGGGATTGAGCGTCGGATCGAGATCGGCGACGGCGACTTGCAAGCGCCGGTCGAGCGCGCCGGTGAACGCCGGCGCGCTGAACGGGTAGGCGAAGTCGCCGGTCGCGGCGTTGACCGCGGAGCGCGGCCCAAGATTCTGTTGCGCGCCGGCCGTCGACGCGGAGAGCGGATCCGAGCAACCGACTCCGAGCGAAGTGCCGGCGGTTGGCGTGCAGGCACCCGCTGAGCAGAGCGCTTGGCTCAACGCGAAAAACAAGTGTTGGCACCAACTCATCCCGATCTGTTCCATCACGCCGTCGCGTAATCGATAAAGCCCGCGAGTCACGACCGGGTGTTGGTTGGTTGCTAGGATCCACGAGACGGGCAGGCTACCGATGTTGCACGACGTGGCGCCAAAGGAATACGCAGTGATACCGGAACTGCCCGCGTAACTCACCGTCGACAAGATGTCGCCCGTGATGAGATCGGGTCCAGTGGTTGTGCCGCCGGGTTGTGCGATGGCGGCGCCGCCGCCGAAGATCATGGAGACGAGAACCGCGCAACAAGAGAATCTTCGCATCCGTCGCTTCCTCCACTGTGGGCCGCGCGCTCGATCCCACTCTGGCACACACGCCGACAGCTCCGTCGCGGGGTGTGATTCTCTCGCGGACCCGTGACGAATGCCAGCATCAGATCCGCAGCTCTTTGAGTTATCGGCCATTGACGGGCCGCTCGGCACCGATGCGCGGCCGCCGTCGACGATGCGCCGTCGTCCGCGCGCCAGAAAGCGATCGAACCAACGCTCCAATTGCGCGGCTCCGTGGGGTCATCTATGCTGCCGACTCGACCTCGAGTCGAACGCGTGGAACGCGTGGTGTTAACCTCCGACCCCCCAGATAGATACTCGCAACATCCGAGGCCGGCTTGTCCGACATCGATCAACTCTTGCAGCCGACGATCACGGCGGACGAGGACTTCGGCGGGATCCGGCACCCGTGGAATCCGTCGTTCTTACTGATCCTCACTTTTTTCTGCGGCTTTCAAGCGACGGGGTGGTTGATCGCGCAGAACTGCGCGCGACTCGGGATCGCCCGGCGTGCGATCCCGCTACGCATCGCGACGGTCTGCTACACGCTCGCCTTGCTCGGCGCTTATGGCTATTTCGAATGGCGAGCCGCGGAACGTCCGGAGAATTCCACCAAGCGGCTGCTCGATAGTGTGCGCAAGAACACGACGGCCGATATCCACAAGGAAATGGTCGCGCTGTTTGCGGGCGAGATTCGTCTGCGCGAGCCGGAATTGGCGGAGAAAGAAGTTCAACGACGAGCGCGTGAGATGGCAACGCTGAGAGCAACGTCGGCGACCGACATGCCGCGCCGAACGCTCGAGCTCCTCAAGTATGGATCGCAGGGCCTCGGCGTCGCCGTCGGTGCATTCGCGATGCGGACGCACTTTCGCCGGTTCCGGATCGCGCAGATGCAGAACGCGCCAACCGGGAAATTTTGGCCGGTCGTGCTCATCGGGATTTTGATAAACACTCTCGTGGGTTTTGGAGTCGCGGGAATCCTCATGTGGGTCAACTGATCGATGGACGACGGTGCGGATGCAACCTGATTTTGCCGGCCAACAACGCGATCCGCTGGATATCGCGCAATCGCTCGAAGCGGCCGAACATTTTCTCGAATGCAAACGTTGCGATCTGGCCGAGCGGACGCTCCTCGATGCGCTGCGACTCGCGCCGCAGAACTCGCTCTTGCATTGTCAACTCGCCTGGACGTATGAGAGCTGGGGGCGCAAGGCGGACGCTGAAGAAGCGGCGCGCACGGCGCTCGAGTTGGATCCCGAGTCCGCAAATGCGCTGGCGGTGCTCGCGCGCCTGGCCGCGCGCGACGGTCGCCATCGCGATGCCGAGCGTCTCTATCTCGACGCGTTGCGACTCGCGCCACTCAATCCTATGTTGCTCCTCGGTTACGCGGCCCTCTGTCAAAAGGTCGGGCAGCTAGAGAAGTCGGAGCAACTCGCGCGGGCGAGTCTGCGCTCGGACCCTGAGAACGCGCGCGCGCACGCCTTGTTGGCGCTGGTCCTTTCCGAGCAAAAACGCGCGCGAGCCGCCGACTCCGCGAGTCTGCGCAGTTTGAGCCTTGCGCCCGACGACGACGTTTCGCACTACACGCGCGGCATCGCGCTGTTTCGGGCCGGCCGGCCATTCAAGGCGCGACGCTATCTGCGCGAAGCGTTGCGTCTCGATCCGACTGACCCCGCCATCGAAGAGGCCTACGTGCGAGTCGATCGCTACACACGGTGGACGTCGCTCGTCATGTACTACTGGTCACTGCTGATCGAACGCGTTCCGGGCCAGCAGTACAGCGTGTGGGCCGTTTTTGTCGTTTTCTTCCTGACCTACAAATCGATCGGAGTGAGCGAGCGGGCAATAACGATCATTGCCATTTCGTACGTGGCGTTGATTGTCTATACCTGGATCGCGGAACCATTGACCAGTTCGTGGATCAAGATGAGGCCACCCCGATGAGTGATGCACTGAATCCGGTGATTGCCGCGCTCGAGGCGAGCCTGCGCGCCGATCCGAACAACCCGCTCGTTTGGACGCATCTCGCGGAGTTACTCGAGCGCGCCAGCCGCAGCACGGAGGCCATCGGTGCTTGGCGCCGCGCACTCGAGTTTGGCGCGCCTGAGTTGGAAGCGAGCCGCAAACTGATTCCACTCTTGCGTGCGCATGGTCAGGTCGCGGAAGCGCTCATTCGAGCGGAAGCCGCGCTCGCGAAGCAAAGCGATGCGGCGCTCGAAGCCGAGTTGGTGCGCATTCACTTGGCGCGCGGTGATCGCGAGAGCGCGCAGCGCCAACTCGCGCAATTGCGCAGCGCGCATCCGCAGTTCGATACTGCTGAGTTCGCGGAGTTGTCGGCTGCTGCGACGCCGCGCGTCGCATCGCCAACACGGTCGAGCGCGCCGCCGAGCGCACCGCCCGCGCCGGTTCCGGTGGATGCCGATCCACAAGAGGATGTGAAAGCGTGGGCGTCGCAGTTCGACTGGGGGGACTTGCGCGTCACGTTCGACGAGGTGGTCGGGCTCGATGACGTGAAACGGCAAATCAAGCTGCGTATCATCGCGCCGCTCGAGAAGCGCGAAGTCTATCAGGCGTTCAGTCGCAAGGGCGGCGGCGGGATTTTGCTCTACGGCCCGCCGGGGTGCGGCAAAACGTACATCGCGCGCGCGACCGCCGGCGAATGCGGCGCGCGTTTCGTGTCGGTCGGCATTCACGAGATTGTCGACAAGTACTTCGGCGAGAGCGAAAAGCTCGTGCACACGCTCTTCGAAGAAGCGCGGCGCCGCGCGCCCACGGTGCTGTTCTTCGACGAGTTCGACGCGTTGGGTTCTGCGCGCGGCTCGTCGGGCGCGCAGTTTTGGAAGACGCTCGTCGATCAATTGCTGCAAGAGATGGACGGCTTGGCGTCGCGCAACGAAAACTTGCTCGTGTTTGCGGCGACGAACGCGCCGTGGAGCATCGATTCGGCGTTTCGGCGTCCCGGTCGTTTCGACCGGCAGTTCTTCGTGCCGCCGCCGGACGAGAAGAGTCGCGCGGCGATTCTCGCGACGTTGATCGCGAAGCTGCCAGGTGGGGACACCATCGCCGTCGGCAAAATTGCGCAAGCGACCCCGCTGTGGACCGGCGCTGATCTCAAGGCGCTGTGCGATCGTGCGAGCGAGGACGCGCTCGAGCGTTCGATCGAGTCAAATCAGATCCACCCGGTGACGAACGAGGATTTCCAGCGCGAACTCACGCGCATGGAAAGCTCCGCCCAGGAGTGGCTCGCGACCGCGCGCAACTATGCGCGCTATTCCAATGAAGGCGGCCAGTACAACGAGCTACAGGATTACTTGCGAAAAATGAAACGTTGGTAGGCGGGCGGTCGACGCGTCGGCGGTAGCTTTGCCGAGATACGCGCGCTCTCCGATGCGGCATCCCTTAAGCGACCCGTTCCGAGGAAACGAGGACGAACGAACAATGTTCGAACGGATCGCGGAGGTCGTCACGATCGCCAACGTCATGTTTCCGGCGCTCCTCGCCCCGTACGGACTCCTCCTCTTTCATTCACTCCAGATCCCGATGCTTTTGGGCGCGGAAACTTGCGTTCTCTTGTTCTTCACGGAGCACCGAACGGACGCGCGGCGGTGGCGAGTCAGTGATCTCGTCACCGTTGGCTGTGTCACGGTCGCGGTCAATTTGGCGTCGAGTCTCTTCGGCGCCATGATCGCCGGTACGTTGATGCAGATTGCGGAGTTCGTGCCGATTGTGACTGGCAATGATAGTCACGGCGCGGACATCCCGTATGTGGTCGGCTACGTGTTGGCTTTTGTGTTGAGCATCGTGATCGAAGCGCCGCTCCTGTACCTGATCGGCTTGATCGATCAGAAGTCGCGAGCGTGGCGCGCATCCTTCTTCGCCAACCTGCTGAGTTACGGACTGATCCTCGCGGTCCAGCCGTTGCTCCTCCCGGGGTAGGCCGCAGGGCCGGCCAACCCCCGGCTTTGTTCTGTCGGACCCTTCAGGTCCTCTCAGATGCGGACGGAGCGAATCTGTACTCACGATGAAATCCACGTGTTTCGGATTAGACGACGACGCGCATCCACACCCCTGCGAAGCAAGTGCTCCCGTGCCCGCTCCCGCGCCGGAGGCGCGGGAACGCGGCCGTCGCCCTGGGAGCGCGGGCGTCCCGCCCGCTCCGGGTTTGGCAATGAACGCGCGTAATCCGCTGCGCTGTGCGGGACGTTCGGCGAGATGAACCCATGGGCCGCCGTGCGATCCGCGCGCGCCGATTCCAACACGTGAGGACGGATTCGCTCTTTCCCCATCTGAGAGGACCCGTAGGGTCCGACAGAGTATAGCCCGGGGTTGGCCGGCCCTGCGGCCTACCCCGGGTAACGCGATACAAAGATGGTCCCGGCCTGAAGGGCCGGCAGAAAACAACGCGACAATCTCTACGGACACCCGCCAGGCGCTGCGCAGCCGAGGCCGTCGGTCGTCGTGTCGGCGATGCAACCGCTTGCGATCGGTGGAGGCGGAGAGGCGCCGGGGAAGAGCACGGTCAGCAAGAAAATCGCATCCGCGATGTTGAGGATGCCGTCGTCGTTGGAATCCGCGGCGTCGGCGCACGACGACGGCGTTCCGCTCGAGAAGAGTTCGTTCAACGTGTGGATCACGTCGGCGATATTGCGGAGACCATCCGCGTTGGAATCGCCGCGCACGAAGAGCGTGCCGCCAGCGAAGAACGCGGCCGACAATCGGAATTCGCCGGTCGGAAGGCCCGCGCTTGTCACGCGGATAAGGATCGGGTCCGGCGGTTCTGCCGTGGCTAGCGCCAACACAAGCGCGGAGTCGAAAGCGCTCGCGCCCGCACAAGGTCCGGGCGGAACGGCGCCAGGCGAGTAGTTATCATTGCAAGCAAATGGCGACAATTGATCGGGTGGGTTGCCACCGTGTGCCGACAGGATCGTGTCGATTCCGCTCAACGCGAAACTTCCGCACGTGTCGATGACGAGGACTCCGGGTCCAATCGGCGGCGTGATCTCGTACCACACATCCGGGATTGCAGGCGCCGCATCGCAGCTCGAACTTCCATCACTCGTCGCGGCGACGAGCGTGCCGAAGATCGATTCCAGGCCCATTGGGATCGGCCAAGCGTAGAAGTCATTGAGGACGATTCCCATATCGAACTCGAGCACGTAGTAGCACACACCCGGGCCGCCGCCGAGAGCGATGAGTTGCACCGACACTATTTGACCGGCCGTGACTTGGATCGTCACCTGCGGATCGAGATACGCCGCACACCCACTTTGATCGTCCGACCACGCGAGCAACGTGCCGCCGCAGCCGTCGTAAACTCGCAGGAACGAGTCGCAGTTATTCTGGCCATACGTACCGCACGCCGAGACTTTCAAAGGCCCGGTCCACGGCGCGGTAAACGAGTACCAAACGCTCGGATCGTCGCAGGAGTTGTAGCCGGCGATAGCGCCGTTGAAACTGCCTTCGCCCACTTGCGTCGCGGTCGCGCAGCTGGTGTTGGGCTGCTCCGGCGGCAGCAGATGGTGGACGCAATTCTGCACGAAGTCGGTGATCTGCGGTTGGCTGAGGCTATCGAAGTCATGCGCGATGACGATTCGCGCCGAGCTATCGCGCACGGCGATCTGGTTGGGATTCCCCGTTGGATCGTACGACGGCGTGTACACGCCGACCGTTCCGTTCAGCGATGGATTTCCCAGTCGCTCGCCGTTATCGATCCAGTCGTCGATGCCGGCCGGAATCGTGTTCACCGTGTTAGGAGACTGCCAGTAGATAGCACCACCGAGCCCTTGATAAATCGTCATCGGCGTCGTGATGTCGATCGCCGTGGTGATGCCGAGGCCATCGAGCAGCCCGGGCGACGAGTCGAGTGCGTAGTAGGAGATGATCGCACCGCCGCAGCCGTCGAGATATGACTCGAGAGGACCCGTGTCGAAAATGCAGCACGGGTTGTCGACGAGGACGAAGTCCCAATCGGTGCCGTCTTCGAGAGCGAAGTTGAAGTCGTTAGGAAGAGTGGTGAGCACATAAGGAATGTACTCGGCGTCGATGGCGTCGCACGAAGCTGTGCCGTTGCTGGTTTCCAACACCAGGACGTTCTTGGGTGGTTCGCACAGGAAGCGGATGCAGTTCTGCAGCAAATCCGCCAGCATTGCGGCGTCGAGCGCGAGCGGGTCTTCGCTGATGCAGATCGCATTGCCGCCTTTTCGCAGGATGATCGCCGCCTGCCCGGCCGGCGTGAGTGGCGGCGTGTAGCCGCCGATCGCGAGCGCCGATGTCACCGTCAGTCGATCGCCATTGTCCGACACCGTGTCGGCGCCGACGGGTAGGACGAGCGGTAACATGTTGGGCACTTCCCAGATTCGTTGCGCCCAGTGATCCGAGTCCCAACGGAAAATTTGCAGCGGAACACTGAACGTCGTTGCGGCGCTGACACCGAACGCCGCCCGCAGTCCCGCGTCGGCGTCGAGATCCCAATAGCACACGATGGCGCGGCCGCCGTTGTCGATGTAGTCGACGAGAGCGAAGGTCGTGACGGCGGCGATCGCCGATTCCACAATGACGAGATCCCATTCGATGTTGTTGAGCATTGCGTCGCCAAAGTCGGTCGACGTCGACGTGAAACTGTAGCCGAGACTTTCAGCCGCGAGCGCGGCCGTTGCACGCTGCGGGTACGCGCCGATGTCGCTATGCAGCAGGACGCGCTTTTGGAGCAGGAACCGGAGGCAGTTTTCGACAAGTTGGCGGCCGGCGACCGGCTCGAGAGCCGCGAAGATTTGCCCGATCGTGATCGTGTCACCGCCGTTCGCCGCGACGACAGCGCTGGTCGGACCGCCGGTCGGAAGCGCCGGAAACGAGCCGAGCACGAAACTACCCGCGGCGGGACTCAATCGATCGCCGTCATCCGCGAAAAGGTCGGATCCGGCCGCGACGGATGCGAGCGTGTGTGGAAATCGCCATACGGCGGAGCCCGGATCGTTTGCAGTGATGGCAAGCGGCACCGTGAAGTCGGTAGCGCTCCCGATTCCGAGCGCCGAACGAAAGCTCGCCGGTGCCGAGTCGAGATTCCACATCGACACGAGCGCTTTGCCGCCCGCGGCGATGTGCGCTTCGAGCTGCGTTGTAACGAAGCTGGCGTTCGACGTGCTGAGCACGACGAGATCCCAGCCCGCGGCCGCCGCGATCGCTGTATCGAACGCGCTCTGTGATGTCACGATCGTCGCGACCAGTCCTTGCGCGGCAAGCGCTTCTTCGACGACCGTATCAGTATTCAGTTTCATGTAGAGGATCGACGGTTGCGCCGCGACGCTTCCGCACACGAAGAGCGCCATCGTGACCGCCGCCAGCTGCCTCGCTAACACCACCATGAAGTCCTCCTCGACATGTTTGATCTGCACACCGACGACCGATTGGCATCGGTTTTTGCGCCCGCACCAAGAGCGCGTGTTGCGCGCGATAGCGAAGCCGGTGCCAATCGTGAGTGCGACGGAAACGCGCGAGGCAAGTCGGGCAAACTTGGCACGTTGACTCAGCGGCGGGGACGCGCCATTGGTGCGCGCATGCGGTCGGCGTGTCACAGGATGGGACAAGTGTCTCAGGTTGGGATCGCGGTGAGAAAAGGGGAGCCCGAAGGATCACTTCGATGGCACGGCCTCGCCCGGAATCCGAGCGCGGATATTAAGAACCGCGACCCGCGCACATTCCAGCACGCCGAGAGCGCCCCAATATTTTTTTTCCGCGACGATGGCTTCCAGCGCGGGGAGTGCTCGCGCGACGCCAAGAGCGAGGAGATCCAACGCTTCCTGATTTTGACTCGCCTTCGCGCGTCGTTGCTGTTAACCCTTGGCGTCGTCGCGAGCACAGCGGCTTGGGGGAGCAGGCGAACGTGACTTTCGAGATCGGTTTACTGCTGTCGTTGACGATGGCCGCCGTCGTGTTGTTTTCCATCGAGAAGACATCGCCCGACGTGACGGCGCTGATGCTCGTGCTCGCGCTGGTTTTCACCGGTCTGATCGATCCAGCCGTCGCATTCCAAGGCTTCGGGAGTGACAGCGTCATCCTGATCTTGGGGTTGCTGATTCTTACAGCGGCGCTCTTGAAGACCGGTGTCGTGGACCTTGCGGGCGCCAAGATCTTACGGTTTACCGGCTCTTCTCCCATGCGGCTGATGGTTGTGGTCATGCTCGCCGCGGCGACGCTCAGCGCATTCATGAGTAACACGGCGTGTACGGCGTTTTTCGTGCCGCTGGTGATCGGTCTCGCGAAGCGCGCGAAAATTCACCCGCGCCAACTCTTGTTGCCGTTGGCGTTCGCTTCGATTCTTGCGAGCTCGATAACGCTGATCAGCACTTCGACGAACATCGTCGTGAGCGGACTGATGACGCGCTACGGCATGTCGCCGATGGGGATGTTTGAGCTGGCGCCGGTTGGGGTTCCTATCGCGGTGGCCGGCCTGGTTTACATGGTGATTGCTGGGCGAATCTGGCTGAAGAGTTCGATGGCGAGTGGCGAAGTCGCGGCCGAACGAAGTCTGCACGCGTATTTGAGCGAGGTCATCGTCCTGCCGAACTCGAGACTCGTCGGGAAAATGCTCACCGAGTCCGGTCTGGGTCAGGAACTCGACTTCGTCGTCTTGCGCATCGTGCGCGGCAAGCAAAGCTTTCTCGGCACGCGGGCCGACACCGTCATCCAAGCCGGCGATGTACTACTCGTCGAGGCTCGCCCCGACGAACTCCTCAAGGTCAAAGACACGGCGGGAATTGAGATCAAAGCGGACTTCAAATTGTCGGACCCGACATTACCAGCCGAAGACCTCGGCATCGTGGAAGTCATACTTCTTGCCAAGTCGCCGCTCATCGGTCGGACGCTCAAGGGAATTGGCTTTCGCGAGCGCTACGGCTTGCAAGTGCTCGGAATCAGTCGACACGGCGAGATTCTCCATCGCAAGATCAGCGAACTCTTGCTCCGCTTGGGGGACATCCTGCTCATCCAGGGGGCGAAGTCGAACCTCGCCGCCCTGGAAGCGGATCGCTCCTTCCGCGTCATTCAAACTCTGGAGGAACGCCAGGCCAAGAAAACGCATGCGCCGATCGCGATCGCCATCTTTGTCGGTGTGCTCGTGCTGGCAACGCTCGAGGTCATGACGTTTCCGGTGGCGTTCATGCTCGGGTCCGTCCTCGCGTTCTTGACCAAGTGCATTACGCCGGAGGAGGCTTATCGTGAGGTCGAGTGGAAGGTGCTCATACTCATCGGCAGCATGCTGGCGCTCGGCTCCGCGATGGAGTCAACCGGCAGCGCCAAGTATCTGGCTACGCTGATCGCCGAGTGGTCGTCCGGCCTCAGCCCCACTTGGCTACTCGCCGGCTTCTTCGCTCTAACAGTGCTGCTCACGCAACCGATGTCGAACCAAGCAGCCGCCGTGGTCGTACTCCCCGTCGCCATACAGACCGCACTGCAACTCGACCTCAATCCTCGGACCTTCGCGATGATGATCGCCGTCGCGGCCAGTTGCTCGTATCTCACGCCGCTCGAACCATCGTGCCTGCTGGTCTACGGCCCGGGCGGCTACAAGTTCTCGGACTTTCTAAAAATCGGATCGCTGCTGACGCTCATCATCGGCACCATCGCGATTGCGATGGTGCCGTGGGTGTGGCCGTTGTAGACGACTCAGATCCGCAATACCGACGCGGATCGAGCGCGAAGGTGATTCAATGTCTCGGCGGTTTGCACCGGCGGCCGCGTGCGAATTGATCTGACCAACACCAACGGGGAACCCCGGCTCGCATTGCATCAGCGCGAGCTGCTACCGAGAATCCCGCAAAGCCCGGAGTGCCCTGGCTACGCAAACATCGATTCCAAAGGAGTGAATTCCTTGTCAGATTATGAGCCTTCGTGGCGGCGACCTATCGCTAGCCGTTTCCGCGCGACGGCGCATGCGACCGTGAGTTGGTGCGTGCGTCATGACGTTCACCCGAACACGGTTTCTTATGCGTCGATCGTCGCGGCGTCTTGCGCCGCGATTTGTTTTTGGCAGTCGTCCGCCGTTCCAGCACTCTTGTTGGCGGGCCCCGCGTTTTGCTATTTGCGACTGTGGCTCAACATGTTGGATGGGATGGTCGCGCTCGCGTCCGGCAAAGCCAGTCGCACGGGCGAGATTGCGAACGAACTCCCGGATCGTGTGTCCGATGTCGTGATCTTCGTCGGTGTAGCGCATAGTGGCTTGTGCCACCCGCTGAGCGGTTATTGGGTGGCGATCTTCGCGCTACTCGTGGCGTATGTCGGCACGCTCGGCCAAGCGGTCGGCGTGCAACGCGAATTCAGCGGCGTGATGGCGAAGCCTTGGCGCATGGTCACGCTGCACCTCGGGGCCTGGATCACGTTGGGGTTACTTTGGAGCGGGCACCGAGTTCAGCTCGGCGAGCGCTTGACCGTGCTCGACGCGACGCACTTCGTCATCGTCGTGGGTTGTGTGCAGACGCTGGTCATTCGGCTTGCGCGGATCGTTCGCGCGTTGCGCGCGCTTTCGGACCCGGTTCGTTCGGCACTGGACCCGAAGAGGACCTACGAATGACGCCGACCCTGGCGTTCGAGAGTCCGATCTTTCGCTTTTACGCGGCGACCATCGTCGGTGTGTTAGTGCTAGCCGGAGTCGTGCTCTGTACGCTGCGATTCGGCTGCCGGAAGAACGTCGATCACGCGTGGAACTCACTCCGCGGTTGGCTGTTGATGGTGCCGTTGGTGCTGGGGGCGATCTACTTGGGTCGCACGGCGGCGATTGTGTTCTTCACGATCATTGCGCTGCGTGGATTCAAAGAGTTTGCGCGTGCAACCGGTTTGTATCGCGACTGGTGGATGACAAGCGTCGTGTACGTTGGCGTCATTGTGACCGGCGTGGTCACGCTGATCGATGACCCAAACACCGGAGTGCCGGGCTGGTTCGGCTTGTTCATGGCCCTGCCGGTTTGGACGATTGCGGCGCTGCTCGCAATGCCGATTCTGTTAAACCGGGTTCAGGGTCAATTGAAGTTGATCGCACTTTCGATCGTTGGCTTTGTCTATTTCGGTTGGATGTTCGGTCATGTCGCGTTTTTGGCAAACTCCACGCACGCCTATGCGTATCTCTTCTACCTGATCCTGGCCGTCGAGTTGAACGACGTTGCTGCGTTCACGTTTGGAAAACTGTTTGGCCGGCATGCACTGCGGAGCAATATCAGTCCCAAGAAAACGTGGGAAGGAGCTCTCGGCGCACTGGGAGTTTCCATGGCGTTGCCGTGGACATTGCGATTTACGTTTCCGCACTTCACGCCGCTCGACTGCATTCTCACGGGGTTGATCGTCGGCATCGGCGGCCAGCTTGGAGACTTGGCGATCAGCGTTATCAAACGCGACATCGGCATCAAAGACATGGGCGCCGCGATTCCTGGACACGGCGGCATCTTGGACCGTATCGACAGTTTAATTTACGTGGCGCCGTTGTTCCTGCACGTGGTGCGTTACTCTCACGATCTGCGTTGACGCAAGGAGCGGAGATCGTCGATTGGATAGCTGGCACTACGAACCCGCAGCCGACCTCGATCAGCCGCTGCTCGAACGGCTGCGGAACTTTCCGCGCGAGCCGGACATGTTGGTGTATGGGGCGCGAACTGTGGCAGCGATGATGATGCGCGCCTGGTTGCGAATGTACCATCGCCTGAAAATTGTCGGCCGCGAGAATTTACCGATCGATGGTTCGTTCGTGATGGTTGCGAACCACACGAGCCACCTCGACACGTTGTGCTTGCTCAGTGCGATTCCATACGAACGGTTGCATCGTACGTTTCCGGCGGCGGCGCAAGATTATTTTTTCGTGAGCGTGCCGCGACTACTGGTCGCCACGGTCGTGGTCAACGCTTTGCCGTTTCATCGGCAGGCGGCTACGCGGCAGAGTCTCGGCGTTTGCGGTCACTTGCTCGCTAACCCAGGAAACGTGTTGCTGATCTTTCCGGAGGGAACGCGGTCTCCGAATGGCGTTTTGCAGGACTTTCGACCCGGCGTGGGCTTGTTACTCGCAGGAAGTGCGATTCCCGTTGTGCCCTGTCACGTCGCCGGCGCGCAT
The DNA here is from genome assembly GCA_046154185.1 of Planctomycetota bacterium. GTDB lineage: Bacteria > Planctomycetota > UBA8108 > UBA1146 > JAJFFE01 > JBJXGE01. The sequence continues at coordinate 54,858 of JBJXGE010000063.1, read as the reverse complement.
CGTGCCTGGCCGAAAGGTTGCTGGCTGCCGCGACCGTGCGCCATCCGGCTGACGATCGGTCGACCGCGTTGTTATGCCGATGCGCCGCTCGGGAAAGTCTCGGCACTAGCAATCGCCCGCGAACTGCACGACGATGTGGAACGGTTGGGAGCACGCAATTGAGTTCTTGTCTGATTGCAACCAAAGGACCTCGCCTATATATGAGCACGGGAGTATCCGCGACGCCACTTCTCGCCACCGAGCACACAGCAACCATGTCGGACGGTGTGGCGCTCTTTTATCGAGCTTGGCTGTCGAACTCACCGACCAAAAGAGCGCTGTTGTTGTTTCATCGCGGCCACGAACACTCGGGGCGCTGGCAAGCGACGATCGAGTCACTGCAGCTAGCGGACATCGCTGTCTTCGCGTGGGACGCGCGGGGGCATGGACGGTCACCGGGCGAGCGCGGCTCGGCGGAGCATTTGGGCCGCGTCATTCAGGACGTCGACGAATTCGTGCGGCACATTTCCCGCGCGCATGGCATCGCATGCGAAGACATGATCGTGCTGGCTCACAGCGTCGGCGCGGTCACGATCTCCGCGTGGGTCCACGATTATGCGCCGCGGCTTCGCGCGCTCATCCTGGCGACGCCGGCGCTCCGCGTGAAACTCTATTTGCCCTTCGCCGTGCCGCTCTTGCGACTCAAGCAAAAGCTGTTCGGACCTGGTTACGTCAAGAGCTATGTGAAGGCAAACCTGTTGACGCACGATGCCGAAGAAGCCCGGATCTACAAATCCGACCCGCTGATTTTTCGGCAGATCGCCGTCAATATTCTGCTCGATCTGCACGACACCTCGACGCGGTTGATCGCCGACGCTGCCGCGATTCAGGTGCCGACGCTGATACTGTCCGCCGCGGCCGATTGGGTCGTGAAACTGTCAGCGCAGCGGGAGTTCTTTAGAAAGCTCGGCTCGCCGGTGAAGCGCATGGAAGTCTTCGGCGGCTTCTCCCACGCCGTGTTTCACGAGCGAGATCGTGCGCGCTTGATCGCGGTGGTTCGCGAGTTCATCCTCGACCGCTTCGCGCAGCCGCCAGAACGACGATCGCTCGTCAACGCGGATCGGTACGGATTCACACGCGACGAGTATGACCGACTGCGCGAACCGGGACCGCTCCTTTTCAAGTTCACGCGGTTCGTGATGCGGACCATCGGACGGTTGAGCCGTGGCATCAGCCTTGGTTGGCGGGCAGGGTTCGATTCTGGCGTGACACTCGATTACGTCTACGAGAACCAGCCACGCGGCGTCACGCCGCTCGGTCGGATGATCGATAAATCGTATCTCGAGAGCATCGGTTGGCGGGGGATTCGTCACCGCCGCTCCGTTCTTGAGCGCTTGCTGCGCACCACCATCGAACAAACGCACGCTGCCGATCGCCCCGTGCGAGTGCTCGACATCGCGGCCGGCGCCGGGAGGTATGTGCTGGAGACGCTCCGCGCGCTTCCCCACATTCCGATCGCAGCGACGCTGCGTGACTATCGCATGGAGAATCTCGACACCGCCCGACGGATAGCGGGAGAGTTCGGGTTGAACAATGTCACGATGGAAATTGGCGACGCGTTTGATCGCGACTCACTCACCAAGACTTCGCCAAAGCCGACAATCGGAATCGTCTCTGGCTTGTATGAGTTATTTCCCGACAACGAGCCGATTCAGCGTTCACTGCGCGGACTGGCAGATGCCATCGAGCCGGGCGGTCATTTGATCTACACCAATCAACCCTGGCATCCGCAGGTCGAGTTCATCGCGCGCGTGCTGACCAACCGCGAAGGCCAGCCATGGATCATGCGACGTCGAACGCAAGCCGAGATGGATGACCTTGTCCGTGCCGCTGGCTTCGAGAAGACGACTCAGGTCGCCGATCCATGGGGCATCTTCACGGTCTCGGTCGCTCGGCGAGCGTAGCGAGTGGACGCCCGGTTTGCCGGCCGACGAAGTCAAATGAGCAGAGGATGTCCGTATGTTCGCTCGTGCCGCCGCGACCTCTGCGATGCTGTCGGCGCTATTTCTCGTGACCTACAACTTCACTAATTGGCTGACTTCGCTGCGGAGCGATGTGGGAACGTGTTACTTCGACTGGGAATTGGCGATCCCGTTCGTGCCATTGATGATCGTGCCTTATATGTCGGTCGATCTGTTTTTTCTGGGCGCGCCGTTTCTGTGCAAAGAGCGGCGCGAACTCAGTGTGTTGGCGTGGCGCATTGGGCTAGCGATCATCGCCGCCGGAATCTGCTTCCTAATCTGGCCGCTGAATCTGGGCTTCGAGCGACCTCACGTCGAGGGAATTCTCGGCGCGATCTTTAATCCGTTTCTTGAAGTCGACCGGCCGTTCAATTTGGCCCCGTCGCTGCACATCACGCTGCGGACAATTTTGGCGGACTTTTATGCCCGCAAGACGCGCGGCGTCTTGCGCTGGGCGAATCACATTTGGTTCAGCATCATCGGAGTTTCAACGGTGCTGACGCATCAGCATCACCTCGTCGATCTCGTGTCGGGTTTTGCGCTGGGAGTGGTGTGCTTCTACGCGGTTCCCGCTCAGCCGATGCGATTCCCGGTGCTGCGGAATCGTCGCGTCGGCGTGTACTACGCGTTCGGCGCGCTGCTGTCATTGGTACTGGCTCTCGTGACGTGGCCGTGGGGCATGTTGATGTTGTGGCCTGCCGTGGCGCTCTTCATCACGGCAACTGCGTATTGGTGGGTCGGTCCCGGGATCTTTCGCAAGCAGGCCGGTCGCTTGCCCATCAGTTCGCGCCTGCTGCTCGGCCCGATTGTCCTGGGGCAGCACCTGTCTCACTGCTACTACCGTCGCGAGTGCCGCGCGTGGGATGAAGTCACTCCTCGTGTTTGGTTTGGACGCAAACTCGACGACACCGAGGCGGCGCGCGCCGTCCAACTCGGTGTGATCGCCGTACTCGACTTGACGGTCGAATCTGCCGAGGCGGCCCCATTCCGAAATGTGCGTTACCAGCATCTGCCGGTGCTCGATCTCACGGCGCCGACGCTCGATCATTTGCGTGACGCCGCGCAGTTCATCGCCGAGCACTCCGCCGCCGGTGTCGTTTACGTTCATTGCAAGATCGGCTACTCGCGGAGCGCCGCCGCAGTGGGCGCCTACTTGCTGTCGTCGGGACAGGCTCGCAACACCGACGACGTGTTGGCAATTCTCCGTAGGGTGCGACCAACGATCATTGTGCGGCCGGAGGCGATTGAAGCCCTACGCGACTTCGAGAAGCGGAGGTCGTGATCAGCCTTGCTGAGCAGGAGACTAGTTTGAGGCCGCGACTCTCCGACCTGGTCGATATCGTGTCAGCACAGCTCTGCTAGGCGGCGCGTTCGTCGAACGAATCGTCGACGTCGTCGCGGGTCGATCGCTCGAATTCTGCCTGCCCTAGTTTTAGCGTCAGTTCATGTCGAAGCGGCGCGCTGCGCCGCGCGGAGCAGTTCTTCCGCGAGCGCGGCGAAATGCGCGGTGCTGCCGGTCTCCGTGGCGAGGCAGGAAACGCCGGTGCCAAAACCGATCAGCGGATTGTTCCAGAGCTCGCCGCCCGTTGCGGCGTCGAGGCAGTATGTGTAGCCACTGACGGAAGCAAAGAGCTGCGGCCCGACCTGCAGCAGCGAAACGTAGCCATGGCCCTTTCGCGCCTTCCAACTCCACGTGAGCGCGCCCGTCGCGCGATGGAGCGCCGCGATTCGCGAGTTGAAGCCGACGTAGATGAGTGACGCGTCATTGAGCGCGGGCGGTTTCTCGGACGACATGACACCTCCTTGTGACTCGAGCGGAGCGGAATGCCCCATTACTTTTAGCCCAGTCTCGACGAGCCGAGTGTATGACTGAAGCGGATGATGGCCTAGCTGCACGATTTTGCAAACTATCGAACGTTGTCCAAAACTTTGACCCGTCGAATGGCAACGAGTTCGATTGCATTGCGCTTGATCTAGCGACAGCGTCTCTGCGCGATCAGTAAGTAAGTACGAGCGCCCCGGCGTCGCAACTCGCGGCGCCGGGGCTCGCATGTTCTTGATTCCTTGCTTATGCTCGCGCTCATGAAGACCCGCACGGAATACCTGACCCTCCATCTCCCAACGAAAATGGGTTTCACCAACATTACGCCACAGGTCGAAGAAGTCGTGCAGAAGAGCGGCGTCGTCGAGGGGATTCTGCTCTGCAATTCCATGCACATCACAGCGTCGGTTTTCATCAACGACGACGAAGCGGGACTGCACCACGACTTTGGTCGTTGGCTCGAGCGGTTGGCGCCCTTCAACCCAGATCCCGCGGTTTATCACCACAACCGGACCGGCGAAGACAACGCCGACGCGCATCTCAAGCGGCAGATCATGGGGCGCGAGGTCGTCGTCGCCGTCACCAAGGGCAAACTCGATTTCGGGCCGTGGGAGCAGATTTTTTACGGCGAGTTCGATGGCCAGCGGGCGAAGCGCGTGCTCGTCAAGATCATCGGCGAGTAGCGATCGAAGACTCACATCGGGAGCGTCGCAGCGTGTCACTCACTGTCAGTTGCCAACTCAGTTCGCATCCACTGCTACTCGCCGCGGGATTTGTCACCGACTTTCCGGCGCCGCTGAGTGATCTCGCTGTGCCGGCGGCTTGGCTGCCGTATTTCTCGGCGGACGCGCAGGCGCCGGTCGCGCGGAGCGAGGCGCTTCGCGTCGCCGTGCGCGAACTCTTGCGCGCCGGCGGTTACAAGCCGACGGGACGCGGCAAGCCATCTTCGGAGTACTTGCTGCGCGCCGCGAGCGACGGCACGCTCGGCTCGATCAATCTCGCGGTCGACGCGTGCAACATTGTCTCGCTGCACTGCGGACTTCCCATCAGCGTCGTCGACTTCGATCGCGCGACGCCGCCGTTTCGCATCGACATCGCACCGCCGAACACGTCGTACGAGTTCAACAGTTCAGGCCAAGAGATAGCTGTTGAAGGTTTGCTGTGCTTCAGCGACGCGACCGGTCCGTGCGCGAACGCGGTGAAAGACAGTCAACGCACGAAGACGCACGCGGGGACGCGTCGAACACTCTCGATTATTTGGGGTGTGCGTGCGTTTCCGGATGCCACGCGCCAAGCGGTCGATTGGTACCGCGAACTGTTGACGAGCGTCGGCTGTGTTTCTGAGCCGATGCGCATCGAGAACGAGTGAATTCGGACGTTTTCACGCGGATTTCGGCCGCGTTTGGCACACCCGCCGGAAGTCTCAGATCCGCCGCCGTTTCCACGCAATCGGCGACGCCGGCCGCGCAAATGGCGCTGCGGTTGCTTTCCTATATATATGTGCGTAACGACGCGATCAGCCGCGCGGGTTCGCGCGAATTCTAAACAACAGTCAAATGCACGCTGCTCTCGATAATCCCCGCTGCGATGGCGTAGCGGGTAAGTCCAGCGGTGTCGTGGATATTGAGCTTTTCCATAAGCCGATGGCGATGCTTTTCAACTGTCTTGACGCTGATCGCCAATTCGACGGCGACTTGTTTGTTGGCTTGGCCTTCGACCACCAACTGGAGCACTTCCGCCTCACGTGAAGTGAGCACGTTTTTCTTTCTCTTGCCACCGCCCACCGTATTGCGGTTCCTCACTGCGATGGACTGGCTGAAGAAAGTGTCGCCTTTATGAACCGCGCGGATCGCCTGTGCTAGCAACTGGGCGGACGTCTGCTTGATCAAATAGCCCATCGCCCCCATCGCCATGACTTGGTCGACATAGGCTTCGTCAGCGTGCGCGGACAGAATGAGGATTTTCGCGGACGGATCGGTTGCACGAATTTGTCGCGTGGCTTCGAGACCATTCATCAGCGGCATCGCGATGTCCATCACGATCACATCTGGGCGCAATTTCTTATTGGCCGTCACCGATTGGCGCCCATTCGACGCTTCGCCGACGACTTCTAAATCGCGCTCGCATTCCAGAAGCTTACGCAACCCCGAGCGGACAATTTCGTGGTCTTCGACGATCATGACAGCGATGCGTTTTGTGGAACTCATTCGACCTCGCGCTTCTTGAGAACTGTTTGTTTCGTGTTAAGCGGGATTTTCGCCTCAACCATTGTGCCATGCCCCGGCGCCGACTCTACCCGGAATTCTCCGCCGACCATTTCGACCCGCTCCCGCATGCCCAAAATACCCAGCCGCTTGATTCGGCTTGCGTGCAAAACATGTTTTGCGTCGAATGACCGGCCGTTGTCGTTTACTTGAAGCCGAACTGTGTTGGCGAGTTTCCGGATGCTCACGTTGACTCGGCTGGCTTTTGAGTGGCGGGCGACGTTTGTTAGCGCTTCCTGCACGACTCGATAGAGGACCGTACGCCGAGGATTATCTAGTGCTTCTAACTCGGGCGACGCCGTCAGGCTCATGCGGATGCCGGTTTGCTTGGTAAGGTTTTTCATGAACGCATGCAGAGCGGGAATCAGTCCGAGGTCATCCAACACGGCCGGCCGCAGGTCGCGTGCAAATTGATGCACGATGTCCACCGACTTCTCCACTAGCTTTTGTGTGCGCGAGATCTTCTGGCTCAAGCGCTTAGAGTTGGCACCGGACTCTTCCTTGAGGCTCGCCAACTCGACGTTAATCCCCGTTAGGACCTGCGCGACGACATCGTGCAACTCGCGGCTGATCTTTCTGCGCTCCTCCTCGTGCGCCGACAGAATTTGCCGGGAAAGCCTTCGCAGTTGACTCTGCAGGTGGGTCGACTGTGACAACAACAAGCTGGAGCGCAGCTCACTTGCTCGGAGGTTTCGCTCGATAACCCGTCGTCGCGCGATCTGCAACTTTAGTTTTCGGTTCGAGTTGGCCAATGCGGCGGTGCGCTCACTGAGCTGGCTATTGAGCTTGCGCAAGTGCTCGCTGGCCTTGCGTGCGGAGCGATGTGTTTCCTCGATCGGGAGCAAGGCTTCAGCGAAGAAAGCCCTCGCACGCTTGACTTTTCTGCATCGAACGGTGTCGGATTCGCTCAGTAGAATCAGGGCGGCCAGCGCCTGCTCATGAATATCCGCCAGCTCGAGCGTTTCGACGTCACGCAGCACGGCCAGTCGACCCATGCGCCGCGCCAGCTGCAAATTCACTGCGGAATTCTTCGCGACGTAGTCGCGTAATCCCTTCTGGTAACGGCGTAAGAACTCGACGCGTCTACTTTTCATCGTGACTCCCAAAATTCGCGCGCAATTCGACTAATCGTGGGGGCCGATTTTTTTACCAACACTCGCGTGTTGGTAAACTCTTGTTTGAGGTTGGCGGCGTTGGTTTTCACCGCGCGTCGTAACGCCAATAGCTGGACATGTATGCCCAGCAGAATTTGGGCGATTTCATTTCGGATGAGATGGCTGAAACTTTGGCGATCGCGCTCACTCACGGCGAGGAGATTGCGCGTTGAGTGTCGCAGGTGCTTTTCCTGTTGACGGGATGCTCGCAATGATTTGAACCGGCGATGGCCGCTCACTCGGAGCGCCTTCTCAGCGACTTGGCGCTTGATGATGCCGCGCTTCAAGGAGCGGCCTGACTTCGAAGATTGAAGGGTGCGCCGACGTAGAGTTCGCGTCAAGTGATCGACGTCGAGAGCGGCCTTCAAAGCGGTACGGTGCGTCTGTTCAATCGGGGTCACGGCCGCCGCGAAGAAGTCTCTCGCCGATTTCAAACCGGCGTTCCTTGCTTTGGTTGAAGCCAGCGCCGATAGCAGCGGTCTAAGCGCTCGCTTGTGTGTACTGGCCAGGTCGAGCGTCTCTAAGCCAAGTGATACGGCGCGGCGACCCAATCCCGTGGCAGACTTTGAGCAGTTCTTAGTATTCGACGCCAAGTGCTTGCGTAACGCCGTCGCGTATTGCGCACAGAATTTCTTCGGCACTACTTTCATCGAGTTGTCGATTTCATGTGCTGCAGATCGTCGAGTTCCTGGTTACCGACTTCTTCCGCGAGACGCGCCGTCTCGCCTGCAGATTCGCACGCGACCGAGTCACGGCCCCTCGATCGAACCACTCTGCGCTTGCGCCGTCCATGGGGTGAAACCCTACCCATCAGTTCGGCGCAAACATCTACAACGACGGTTCGCAGCGATTCCGCGACCTCTGCGACTACCGCTCGCGGTCGGGTTACACCCCATACCGTGGAGTCAACCGGTGGCATAGGGTCCTGCGAGTGAAAGCCGAGAAGCCAAGTAATAGAAAGAAAAGCAATGTCGGTAGCAAGAGCGAACAGTTTCGAATTGTTGGATACGTCGGAGCCGGCAAATTGCCGCGCCCGACCTACGAGAGGAATTCTCATGATGTGGTTGAGACGCTGGCAATTTTTGACGGTAGCCATCGCTGCGGCGCTGGGGCTGACTGGCCTAGCCATCGCGCAGTACGCGACATCGGCGGAACACAGAGCCGGTCCGTGCACGGTGGCGGAAGCCGCCGCGCTGCTCACAGACGTGAAGCACTCCCTTTCGAGTCCCATCACCCAAGCAGAGACGGCGGTCAGTGGCCGCGCTGTTTTCGGCGAATGGCAGGACCGCGGCATGAATCAGCGCCCGAGCCTTGTTTGCAGAGTCGCACTGCTGGTCGGTGAAGATCGGCTCGTTGAGACGATCATAAACCCCGAGAACGGGGAAGTGCTCACTCAGCGGAATCTGCAGACTGTCAGCATGAGCTCGGAATGCGACGTCGATGCGAAGCACGATTTCGCGATGGCGCGGAGCTGGCACAAAGCGACCGCACTCTTGGGCACGAAAGTCACCAACAACGCCAACGAAAACCTCGGCAAGCTCGAGGACATCGTGATCGACACTGACAGCGGTCGCATACTCTACGGAGTCCTCTCGTTCGGTGGTTTTCTCGGCGTCGGCGACAAGCTGTTCGCATTGCCATGGCAGTCCTTGCAACTCTCCGGTGACAACAGGGCTTTTGTTCTGAGCGTCGACAAGGAAGTTCTTAAGGGCGCGCCTGGCTTTGACAAGAATGTGTGGCCCGATTTCGCGGATGAGAAATTTGCGACTTCAACGTACGACTACTACCAACAGAAACCCTACTGGGAAGTGCAGACCGCCGAAGCAGCCAAACAGGAAAAAGCGGACCGCGCTGCGGCTGGCTATCGCGAGCGCTGGAATCAGCGCATGACGAACTGGCACAAAGCCAGCGAATTGTGCGGGATTGAAGTCGACAGCGTTGACGGCAAGTCGATTGGAAAACTGAGCGATCTGGCCGTCGATGCCGAACACGGCCGCGCGCTGTACGGTGTTCTGACGTATCAGGACAAAAACTTCGCGTTGCCCTTGTCGAAATTCAAGCGGAGCCGCGAAGGCAAGCACCTCGTGTTGAGCGTCGACAAAACGCTACTCTCCGAAGATTTCGCTTTCTCCAAAGAAAAGTGGCCGAACATGGCCGATCGCGAGTGGGCTATGGTCATCCACTCTCACTACCACGTCGAGCCGTATTGGGTGGACCGTACTCGCTCGGACAAAACCGCGGCGCAAGTCGCTGCGTGTTGTAAGAGCCACAAGCTTGCGCTCGCCGACAACATCGCCGCTGCCGAACGTCACTCGAAGGGTCGGGCTGTTCATGGCGAATGCGCCGATCTGGGCCGCGGAATCAATGGTGCCGCCCCAAGCATGATGTGCCGCGTCACGCTGCTCGTTGGCGAGGATCGTCTGATAGAGGCGATTGTCAACACGGCAACCGGAAGAGTCGTTGGCGAGCGCGAGTTAGATGGCGCCGGCGCTATCGGCTTGCGCCCGAAATTTGTCAACGACGGTTTCGCCATGCCGCGCAATTGGCAAAAAGCGACGGATCTCATGGGCGCGAAGGTCATGAATAAGGCCGACGAGAAGCTTGGACAAATCGAAGACATCATCGTCGACGGTGATTCCGGTCGCATTCTCTTTGGCGTGCTCAGTTTCGGCGGCTTCCTCGGCGTGGGCGACAAGCTGTTCGCCTTGCCGTGGTCGGCGCTTCGGCTCTCGGGCGATGGCAAAGTGTTCGCGTTGGATGTTGACAAGGAAACGCTCAAACAGGCCGCCGGTTTCGACAAGACGAACTGGCCGAATTTCGCCGACGCGCAATTCGCAGCGGCAAACTACAAGCAGTACAAACAAAAACCCTACTGGGAGTCACGTACGGCGGGCGCTGAGGAAAAGCAGCTCGGTCGAACGCCAGCGAACTCCCGCGATCGTTGGAATCAGGAAGCATCGACTTGGCTGAAAGCGAGCGATCTTTGCTGCATGACGGTACGGAATGAGCAAGACGTGGAGTTGGGCAAACTTGAGGATCTCGCTCTGGATACCGAGAGCGGCCGCGTTCTCTACGGGATCCTGTCGCACCGTGGAAGACTCCAAGCGATTCCGATGCCGTCGTTACGAAGCAGCAGCGACACGAAGCATCTCGTTCTCAACGTCAACGAGAGTCAGCTCGCGGATTCCATGAGCTTTACAACGGACACCTGGCCGAACTTCCGCGACGAGGAATGGGCGAGCCGGACCTACGCTCACTACCGAGTCGCACCGTACTGGAAGCCAAGTCGCTGAAGTGCAGTTGAACCGAGACTAGGTCGCCGTTCTTCTGCTGAACGCAGTTCACGTTTCTGCCGAGTCGAATCCGGCGTTCTACTCGGCAGAGAATAGCTCTGCGCCCGAGCAAATAGCAGTTGTTCAATCACAGGCTCGGAATGAGCCGCTTTCAAGACCTGCGATCGCGGATGTGCACCGCGTGATCCGCGGGGTTCGCAACGAAAGGAAATGAATTGGCCAGAAACTTCGCGAGTCGACGGCTGTTGGCGGTCGGTGTCCTCGGCGCGGTGCTGTTCGCGGTGTGCGCGTCCGGTTGCGCAACGATCACCGAAGGACGAAACATCGCAGCGCGGGCAGCCTACTGGCGACCGCAACTCAATGGCGACACGAGCCTCGGCTCGAGCGCCACGCGCGGCTCAAAGCTCGACATCGACGACGTCTTTGAATTGGGCGATGAAGAAGCGATTCTCCTTGCGGCCGATCTTCGCTGGCGAGCGGTCGGTCTCGATGTGAGCTACTTCGAGCTCAGCGAAGACGGCAACACGCTGCTCAACGAGACGATTTCTTACAACGGCCAGACATACTCCTCCGGTGTGACGCTCGACAGTAGTACCGACCTCAGCCTCGCCACCGCGCACCTGCGGTGGGGTTGGCTTGGATTTGGTCCGATTTGCATCGGCCCAAAATTCGGCGCGGACTACCTCGACACCGAGACTCGGTTGAGTGCGAGCGGCATTTCAACCCGCAAGGTTAAGGAAGACGTCTTCCCGGTTGCCGGTGCTTTTGCCACTTTCGACATGGGCGTCATCGGCGATCGGCTGCGTGTCGTCGCTGATCTCGACTTCACTGGCTTCACCGGGCACTTTGATCACACGCGCGGCGACTTCATCGACCTCAACGCGCGCGTCGGCGTGCAGGCGGAGTTTGTCGCCCTCGGCGTCGGCTACCGACACGTCGACATCGAGCTCGAGCAGTCGAGACGAAATCTCGACACGGATCTCGAACTCAGCGGTCCGATGCTCTACTTCGAGCTCGCGTTTTGATGAATCGTTGGAGGCGGTGGGAAGGAATTTGATTGCGCGCACGGAAACGCAACGAGAATGATCGAAGAGGGCGCCCATGTCACTCCACTTAGTGGCCGGAGTCGCACTGCTAGCGCTCGGCGTTTTGCTCTTTGGACTCGGAGTCAGCGCGGCCAACTTCGACGCCGATCTCGAAGCGATGGCTCTTGCGGATGCGTCAGAGGGTCCCGTTGTCTGGTGCTTGATCGGCGGCACAGCGAGCCTTTGTGCTGGCGCCGCGCTCTTTCTTCTTCGTCGTCGTGCCTTGGCAGAATCTGATGACTCGTCTTTGCCGAATGGAACCTACAAGCATCACAATCATCAGCTGTATGGAGCGACTTTTGAGGGGCGGCGGGCGCGCCAGCGTCAATAGGAGGAACTCCGCCAGAAAATCATCGCCGGGCGCCGAACGGGCATTCGCGTCGGCTCGTGCGAACTCCAGGTAGCAGAAGATGATGCCGAGAGAGAAACAGATCGTCGCGCGCCCCGGCAGGGTTTGTTGTCAAGAGCTGGAAAGGCGATGAGCGCGGTCCTCGTTGGCGCCATGAATGGTCCGCGGTCGAGGCCGTTCGGGGTGAGGTCGAAGCTGGCGTATCCGCCGTACGCAAAGACCCCAAGCCCGCAATCGACGCGAAGGAAAAGAAAGCCAAGTACAAGCGCAGCTCGCGGCCGGTCCACGGCCCCCGGGGCGACGACACGTCTGAGGTGGGGTTTTGCCCCATATCGCGACTTGCGTGCGCGGCTAACTTAGTCGCCGAAACGCGCGAAGTAGATTTGCTCAAAGGAGGCTGGACTTGGAAATTTGTATCGCGATTTTGCTGTCGTGCGCGCTATTCAGCCTGATGAGTGGCTACGGACGCTGGATGTGTGGACTCTCAATCCTAGCATTTCTTCCTTTACTCCTACTGGGGCTGCGGCTTTGCCAAGTAGTCGTCGGGGACGCTGGCAAGGCGGCGCTCGGCGCGATGCCGACGCCGGGCGCGCACTGCGCCCCGCGGAGCTTGCGCGTCAGAATCGTCTGAGTCACATCAAGACCTGACATGCGTGGGGTGCCCGACGACCGAGGCATTCATCAGTTCGCCAATCCGGCTAACCCAGCAGAGTCTCTTGAATTCACCGTGGAATTGGACAGCACGCAAATCTTGCGCTCACACTGCCGGCCCTTCAGGCCGGACCAACTTCTTGATCGTTACCCGGGGTAGGCCGCAAGGGCCAGCTAGCCCCGGGCTTTGCTCTGTCGGACCTTTCAGGTCGTGCGTTGTGTAGGGATTGGATCTTCAGTGGGTGAGATCCCCACCCGGCAACTGGTCGTCCCAGCCGGAAGCAGTCTGAGTGTTGGAGGAGGTAACGAATCCATAGAAAGCCTCGGATGTAGAAGAATCGTGTAAGCGACGCAGCAAGCGTGCGGGCAGTAATGCGCATGAACATCGCGTGAGCTCCGAAAACGGTCTTTGCGGGGGCTGACCTTCTGGCCTGAAGGGGAAAGTCGACGTGGTGAGGCGAGACGACGAAAGCACCACACCGACCCGCCGGAGTGGTGGAGGACAGCATGCACGAAGAGTGGATCCAAGCAACACAAGAGATCCGGCGCGGTGGGTGCGCACCCAACCAGCAACCCGCGAGGGTTTGGCTGGGCCGAGTCGGAAGTCGGAGAGGCTCATAGTAGCGTTGAAGCCGGGTAATGCCGGGGGAGCGAAGGGGCCTCAGTTCCAAGGGAGCGTCACAAGGCGTGACAGCCGGAGATTGATGATGAGTCTAAAACCTCCAGAAAAAGTTGGGAAGCTCGTCGTGATTGCGAACTGCTGCAGACGACGCACCGGGTGCAGCAGAAACAAAACCACTGCGCGCACGTTGCGCGCAGGATTTTCGTAGACGTCGATGTCCAGCAACGCCGCAAAGCACCGAGCGCGTCGCGATATCGCCCGTGCGAAGCCGGAGCCCCGGACGTGCGCGATTCATCAGCCTTTGGGCAACGCCCCGGGAAAACTCGGATCTCAAGGATGAGAACCCCGACGCGCGCGGAACATACGCGACACAAGAACTCTCAATCGACAACAACGTCGATCAAAAAGAGCTGTAGGCCTTGTCGGTCCGCGCATTCCCGCACACGTCAGGATGTCGTTGCTTTCATTGGGTTGAAGACCTGTGCGGCATTGCTTGTTAAATCGGCATTTCTGCTCGCGCTTTCACCGCCAACTCCCAAGCCGACGGAATCGTCGAGCGGCGTGCTGAATCTGAATTCATGGCTGGTTGACAAAGTTGCCAACGGTTTTGCCAGTCCATGGAAGGATCTTGTTGCGCGTCATGATCGCGGGTACGAAGACGTCGCCAGCGTCGGAAACAAATATCTGCTTGCTCACGACCACGTTTGGCCACTCGGCTCCAGCGGTCGAGTTCGGTGCGGCTTTGTTCCGCAGCTAACAAGTCCGCCGGAAGAGTCCGTGATTCTAGGACGCGACGACCTTTATGGAGAACTCACACGACGTCGACTCACCGGATTCCGGGTGCGCCTTCACGTGAATGCGATATTCACCAATCGCGGAATCCTTGGCGGCGCTGACTCGAATTTGCGTTTCGGGCTTGGCGCTGTCTTTGATCGTGATGTTCTCAGGACTGACCGTGAGCCCCTTCGGCGCCGTGATCTCGAGCTTGACGTCACGCTTGAAATGATCGCCGCGCGTGAGCGAGAGCGACACGGTCTGCATCTCGCCTTGTTTCACTTCGGTCGCGTACGTCGGCACGACGACGCGAAATTCTTCCTCCATCATCGTCCCGCCGCCGCGCGGGCTCGCCGTATGACAGCCCGCGAGGATGAGCGCTAGGATCGCGATCGGAGCGGAGTATGTTATTCGCATGCAAATGACTTTCGACTGTTGCGAGTTGTTGGATTTGAAGCTGCAGAAACTTAGGCCCGGAGCGGCAGAGGCTGGGGGGCCCTCGACCACGCCGGGTGTGAACCTTGCACTCGTCTACTTGGCGTGATCCCAGGCATCGGCCGTCGCGTTCTTGGCTTGTGCCCAAGCGAGCTGTGATTCGCCTTTGGCCTTATCCCAACCACGCGCGAGGTCGCCCTCAACCTCTTTGAATGTGCGGTTACCAAGCCGCGTGCGCGACTCCCAACCGTACTGGAATGCCGGGCGGAATTCCGAGTAAGGCTGCGTCTCGACGAAGTAGGGACGCGTGCGGTAATGCTCGCTCCAGTAGGTGTCTTCAGCCGTCGGATTCACGATCCTGGCTGCGGTCTGACCGGCTAGCGCGCCGGTCGCAGCGCCAACGGCGCCACCGACGACCGTTCCCACTGGTCCACCGACAATCGTGCCGAGCGCGGCGCCGGCCACTGCACCGCCCGCGGCGCCGACCCCAGTACCGACTGGATGCGAGCCGGGCCCCACCGTGGCCGATGCGACGTTTGTGGAGTTCGTCGACTTCGAGCTATCGTTCTGAGTCATCAAAAGACTCCTTCATGAAATGAGACAGGAAACTGATCAACGGCCGCATGATAGTTTAGGACCTGGCGAGGTGTGATGGGGTCTAACCCTACCCCGTTCGCAGCTTGTGATGAATGTGCAGCGACTTCCGTCGAGCAACTGTCGATCTGTCGATTCCCTTGAAATTGGCCCGGCGTGCGTGTCGAGAAGTTACTTAACTGCAGCGAGCCCCGCGTGCGTGTTACCAAACAGATAGCTATAGACAAGACTCGTCGTCTCGACGCTCTGGCGGCGATCAGCGAACGCCGCGTCCGGGGCATCACGTAGGGATAGGTCGTACTGTAGCCCAAGCGCGTGGCGCTCATAGATGCGAAACGTCAACGCGAGTTGCTCGCGCAGAATATTCTCGCTCCGACCGTTGTCGTTGGATCCCGCGCCACTGACGTAGTAATTGCGCGCGGACGCATCGAGCATCGCGAAATTGCCAAGAATGAGTCGGAGCGCAAGCAGCCCCTGGGGTACCACGCCATAGTGATAGTCGCGATCGGCTTTCGTGTCCGTCGTGGTTCCGGCAGCGCCGTAGCCGCCGCCGCCAAGACACGTGCCCTGTAGCGCAAGTGAATTCGTTAGCCACCATTGACCAGTTGTGCCAAGGGAGACGGCGGTCGTTGAAAGTTGAAAGAGTTCAGGCGACAGATAGCTGAAGCTGCCGTAGACGCCAGCCACGCCCCGATAATTGCTGGATCCATATTCTCGACCGACCAGTAGGCCGCGCGCGAAGATGTTCTCGACAATTGCATCGGGACTCGAAGTGGCGATTCCTTCGATGTGAAAGTAGTCGAAGGGCCGCGTGTACTGATACTCCGACTTGCCTGGGAGACCATAGTCCATTTCGAAGTTTCCGACCAGCTTGTTACGGCTGACATCACCAGAAACGCCGCGGTTCGATACTCTTGTATTGAGGCTGCCGCCAAGGCCCGCTCGCGCGAAGACCGCCGGGTTTCGACTCTGAAACACAGCGTCGAAGCGATCGCCGAAGACTCTGCGATTAACCAACAAGGGCGGCGAAAGCAGTCCCGCCGTGTTTTCTCGCCAATTGCTGGGGTTCTTTTCGCCCTCGAGAGTCCAACTCGCCATGCGGAAGAGAGCCTCGCCCATGAAGCTTCCGCCGACCCCGGTAGCGATTTGATCGTTGAAAGACGGCCGTCCCGTCTCGCCGGCGGTTTCCCAGAGCGCACTGCCGAGAAATGTGTAGCCAGTAGATTCCCAGAAGTTGAGTCCGGCTGATCGTGCCGAACCGTGGTAAATCGTGCCGGCATACGGATGCAAGATCTGATTCGTGTCGAAGGGATCGTCGTCGATGATCCACTTGCGATGCAGGTTGCGCGCAAACGTCTTCGAGTTGCTGTTGTACGCGGGGTCGTCGATGACCCGGCGATCGAATTGATTCAGCAGGAACTCGAAAATGATGATTTCAATTGCAGGGATCACGTAGCTCTTTCCGGCACCGGTTTCCCAAGGCAACTCATGCGCGGGGACTGGGACGGGGTCCAACACGATCTCGGGGCTGGACGTCGGATCGGGCAGACTGCCGCCGGAGGCGGATTCGCTGCCCACGACCAGTGTGGGAGGTCTGGTGCTTGATTGCTCGGGGCTGAGTGTTGATGGTGCAACGTCGAGCACGGTCACGCGCGGCAGCACCGGACTGGTAGTGGTTGCTGAGCAACCAGAGAGTAGTACCAGTGCCAGGAGAATCCAGTTGAGAGTGCGCGGCGCGATCATCTTGGCCTTCGCCGTGTTCACTCGTGGAGGATGTCTGCTGTTGTGGCGCCTCGCGGCATCCGCTTTAGACATCCATTTGCCCTCAGGCGACGCGAACGAACCCGATATTTGTCGCTATCCAAACGTCGCCGGCGGCGCCAGTGACGACAAAGTGCGGTGATTCTTGCGTTACATCGCAAGATGAGTGCGCAAGTAGAGCGCTTGTGGACGGAGCCGCCAGGCTTGCGTCGATTGCGTCGTTTAGCGAGAGCAAGACGTCGTTTCTTCGGTTAAGCGCCGACGCCGCCATCGACAGCGGCTGAGCAGGGTCTTCCATGAGAGTCCTTCTAGTTCGCATGCAGCAAAGGCACTCCAGGTTTTAATCTAGGTGAGCTATCCAATGAATGGGGTGAAACCCTACACCACTCGACCCGACGATGATCCCGCTCAGTTAGCGCACACCGAGGCGGCGGCGTTGCCGACAATGAATCCGCCTTCGACAGCGCGGGTAGGGTTTGACCCCATGGCGCAAGGCTGAGACGCCGCCTAGCCTGCAAGCGTTGGTGGCTCGAACACTTCCTGAAAGGAAGCAAAATGCTTTGGACCCTTGCTGTGATCCTACTCGCGTTGTGGCTGCTTGGCCTTGTGAGTAGTTACACGATTGGCGGCTTCATTCACGTCCTGCTCGTCGTGGCGGTCGTTGTCGTGCTTGTTCGTGTGATTAGCGGACGCCGCATAACATAGCGAACGCACAGAACGCGAGTGGTGAAGGATGAAGACAGTTCCTGCGCAACTGAAAGACGGTCATGGTTAAGCTCGTCTCGATTGCTTTGGTGGTGGGTGGCATTGTGCTCGTCAGCATGGGGGTCACCGCGACGAACTCGTTGAGTTCGGACGTCTCGAGATTCTTTACGGGATCGCCGACGGACAAGTCTGTCTGGCTGCTCATTGGCGGCCTCGTCGCCATCGTCGTCGGGCTCGGTTCGTCGGTTCGCAACTGGAAGTCGGCGTGAGCCGTGCGTGCGGTCGCTAGTCTCCGTGGCGCTCGAACGAATGTGTTCATCCAGAATCACACGCAGTTCCTCGGGGCAATCCAGGATCAAAAGAAAGTTTGGTTGCGTTTTTATTCTGCGTCAGAAAACGGTGTCATTGAGCGTGTGTGTGCGCCGCTACATTTTGGTCCGGTGGCTCAGTTGGTGAGCGGTCCCAATCAATATTGGCTGTGGGATTACACATCCAGCATGGCAGTGCATCCGCTTGTCCTTGGGCCGCAGCGAATTCTAGGTCTGAAGGTGTTGAGCAAGATCTTTGACCCGGCGGACTTTGGTGTTTGGTCGACGCCGTGGGCAGTGGCTTGGGATTGGAGCGCGCCTGCTTGCACGAGGAGCCATAACGAAGCACAAAGTTCGCGAGCGCCTATTCGCGATGGAGTGATCGATTCGGCTGACATGAGAGTCGTTGCGACCGCGGCGGCGAGTCTCTCCGCAGCCGCGTCGAAAGCGCGAATACTCGTTGTTGAAGACGATGTCGACATCCTGCAACTCACCGAGCGTGCACTGATCGGCGCCGGTTATCACGTCGAGGCTGCGCAGGATGGGGTCGCAGGTTGGGAGGCACTGAATGCGGGCGAGTTCGACCTCATGGTGACCGACCACGACATGCCGAGGTTGACGGGCTTGGAGCTGATCACGCGTGTGCGTTGTGCGCACAAGACTTTGCCTGTGATCCTGGCCACTGGAGCGCTCCCTACCGAGGGCCTGGAGCGACACTCGTGGCTGCAAGTTGCAGCCACCTTGCTCAAGCCGTTCTCTCCGCATCAGATGTTGGAATCCGTGAAGGCCGTTTTACTGGCGGCTCAACGCGCAATCCGCGTGGCTGACTCTGATAACTCGGGAGTTCCCAAGTATGTCATTCTCCCGGTTCGGAACCAAGTTCGTACAGACCTCGGTATTGCCGACGGCGCTAGCTAAATTTGCGCCGATCCCCACCTCTGGTAACTGAGACAGTTGAATGCCAGCCACACATTCCTACTCGGTCCGCGCCCGCCACTCGAAATAGAGCGCGCGCGGGCGGTCGGGAGACTCAAAGCGTTCTTCGAACAGCGTTCGGATCGCGACCGGGGGCAAGCGTTCGGCGGCCATCGCTGAGTAAATGCGTTCACCGAGCAAGTAGCCGAGCGAGTGCGTGGCGCCGTTCAAGACGGCGGGGGATCGATGGAGGAGCGCGTCAAGCCGCGGCAACGCGCCGCCCCCTTTTGCGATCCAACGATCCTCCGCCGCGAGATGCTGCAGCGCGTCGCGCGCGACTTGGCGCAGCGTGCGGAGTTGCGCAGTGAGCGCGGCGCCGCGGCTCTCCTTGAGTAGCGCGCTAAAATCCGAGCGACTCGGACATTCCCGTTTCGGTTGGATGATCTTCGCACCGACGAAACCGATCGCCTCTTTCATGGCGCGATAATAGAACTCAAACCGCGGCGTCGGTGGTCGCGCGACGTGTCCCGCCAGCTCCGTGTTGAGAAAGTGCGCCGCCTCTTCGGCCGCGTGTTCGACGCTGAGATTGCCGAGGTAGACGATGCGCTCTTCCACCAGATAACAACACTCGGCTTGCTCGAGCTGCGCGGCGATGGCGCGCAACCGAGTTCGACTCATGCCGCGTCGGCGGCCGATCTCGTCGAGAAAGCCCAGATCGCGACTCGTGTAGACGGTGAAATCATCGAGACCCGGGCGTTCGATGCCAAGGAATGCCGCGATCCTTCGGACGTGCGCGTGCACTTGCTCGGTCATGAAGTCGCTGGGTGCTCCGGCCGTCGTACCGAGCTCGCGCGATTCTTCGATCTCCTCCTGATTGAGCTCCCAGTTGAGATACGACTGGTACTTGGAAAGTGGCGTGCTGCTGACGAGGCAGAAACTTTCCTTGTCGATGCGCACTGCGAAAGTGGCTTGCTCCTTGCCAACCCGAGCGAGACGCCAATAAACGTCATCGTCGTTTTGGTAGATGATGACGCGCCGGCGCTTCATGCGGGCACGCCCCGCGAGTAACCGCTCGACATGGGCCGGTAAGTGCGCGGGCGCAATGTGCAAGTCGCCGAAGAAAACCGCCATGAAACCGGCGGGCTCGCGCTGCAACCGTTCGACGATCACCATCGCCGCCATCCGATCGCGCAGCGTCAGATCGTCTTTCAAAACGGCGGGGTCACTGTTGATTGCCAGCATAGGGATGCCGTGAGTGCGCGCGAATTCGAATTGCAACCGGTAATTGCGCCAGGGAAAGCCCCACGTGTTGTCGTAGTCGATACGCGCCAGGAACTCGGCTTCGTCGATCGCGCCATGCAGATACGCGTCGAGTTCATTTTGGTGCGTCAGTCGGACAACTTCAGTCGCAAGGCAGAGCGGACGGCCGTGCGCAACTAACTGCTCGAGTAGCCGCAGCGGCGCCCGTTGCGCCTCGCGCAGCGTGTGATAGTCGCCGAAGTAGGCGATGTCCGCGCGCGCGAGCGTGCGCAGAATCGCCGATTCACGCACCGGCGTGGCGCGAGCGCGAAACGCACGGCTGTACTCCGAGCTGTATTTACGAAGCGCCGCCGATGGCTTGCCAAGCGTCTCGGCAATCTGCGTCCGCGCTTCGCGAACAAACCGACGTTGCATGACGATGAGTCGCCGACGAAACGAGGACATGCCGAGACCATAACGCGCTGCGCCGGCAATTTCGAGCCCGCCCGTCGGCGCGATCGGAGCGCAACCGTCGGAGTGCCGATCAGCGTTTCGCTACGCTCGCGTCCTTCAGCCAATCCTCGTCCAGTTTGCCCTCCAGGCGCACTTGAAAGACGAAGCACTGCATGCGTCCGGACCAGCAGATTCCGGCTTGACCGGGTTGTGACTTCTTCAGGAAGCCATCGTGCCCGTCGCTCGAGAGTACGTCGCGTTTCGAGTGCTGCGTCACGAGCGCACCCGCCGCGTAGCGGTAGCCAAAGCTAAAACGCTTGTCGCCCACGCAACGACTGGGACACACTTTTGGAATGGCGTTCACGGGAGCGCCTCGACCCGTCAGCCGTACGAGCTGTGTGCCGAAGTTGCTGCCGTAGATCTGTTTGCCCTTGTCGTAGCAATACACCGCCGCGAGCAAGTCTCCATCGCGCGAACCCGACACGGATAAACAATCCACCTCACACGTGACGTCGATCCAGCGCGCGGCGTGGACGAGCAAACCCTTGTCAGCGATCACGAGCCCGTGATTGACCGTGCGCCAGCTCCCTTCCCCGTCGCGCGACCAGCGCGCCGTCTTGTTCATCTTGTCGAGACTCGGCGACCAATCAGCGAGCAGCTCGGGATCCATGGACTCAAAGTCGTAGAGCAATGAGACGCGACCGTCGGCTTTGAAGACGACTTCGGTCGCGTGAAAACGCTCGGCGATGGCGCGCTCCGCATCGCTGAGCGGCTGTCCATCCTCGCGCGACACTTGCGCCGCGATGAGAGATGTCGCGAAGCAAAACGCAAACGCCAGAACGCCGCACTGACGAAGCCCCGCGGCTAGCACTCGAACCATCCGTCACCACCTTCCCTGAAATCACCCACGCCGGCAGCGAGTCCAACCGGCCCGGACTACATAGTTCGCGAGGCGTAAAGCAACTCGCTCGCCATATCGGTGAGCGCGATAGAAGAACACATCCTTGTGCGTGCGCTGGTGACGCCCGAAAGCGCGAGCAATTGCGCTGGGAAACAGCCTTTGCGAAACACGAAAATCTTTCGATCCCGCGCGGACGCGCGTGCCACCGGTGGTGGCGCTGACTCGGAATAAACCCTGAAGTGGTTAGTCTGACCGCAAAACGGCGGGGGGCGCGGTGTCGTCGCTCGAAAAACCGACGGTGCAGGCTACTAGACCAGAAAACGTTCGACGTGTCGGCCCGGAAAGAACGCTCGCATGACTCTCGATCGCAAAGGTGTCTTATCTTTGGACTCAGTCGTCTGCGGTCTCGTCCGCGCTCCTCAACCGCGACCGCCGCGCGTCCAGCGTTCGAGTTGTCGCAGGGTCGCGCGAAAATCCTTTGGTAGTTCGGCGTGCAACGTGAGGGGGCCGCTGCCGCTTGGGTGCGCGATCGTCAAGTCCTCGGCGTGGAGCGCCGTGCGCGCGATGAGCGGCCGTTCGACGTCGCCTTTACTCAGGTGGTAGTCGCGCTTGTAGTGCGAAAGAAAAATCGGCTCGCCATCGCCGTAGATCGGGTCGCACGCGCACGGGCATTCGATCGTGGCGAGCGAGATGCGGATTTGATGCGTACGGCCGGTGTGCGGCTTCACGAGGAGAAGGCTGAGATCGCCGAAGCGATCCAAGACCTCATAGTCCGTGCGACACGCTTTGCCGCCGCGCTTGACGACCTTCATGGCGCCCGGGCGCTGCTCGCTCGGCGCAATCTCGAGTTCGATACGTCCCTCCCGCTCCGGCTGACCGACCACCAACGCGAGATAAGTTTTCGTTACCGTGCGGGCGCGGAACTGCTCGCGCACATGCGCCTGCGCATCGCGATGCCGCGCAAAGAGCAGCACGCCGCTCGTATCGCGATCGAGTCGATGAATGAGATGCGGCCGTGGACTCGCCGGATCCGTGCGCTGCCACAATCGCCAAAGCTCGCCGATCACGGTCGGCGCGTTCGCATTCCAACGATCGGACACGGTTGCGAGGCCAACCGGTTTGTTGATCGCGCAGAGATCGGCGTCCGCGTGAAGCGTCTCGATTTCGATGCGCCGCCCGCGCCGCGGCGAAGCCATCGGCGATGTCCGCGGCTCGTCGGCTTCCGAATCTTCCTCCGGCGCTAGGCCATCCGCGCTCACATCGGTCGCGGTCGTCTCATCGAGAATCTCATCATCGTCCTCGACGACCGCTGGTTGTGGCTCTTCTTTCGGACCCGTCACACGCGACTCACTTTTCCGTTAACGCTGTTAGCTGAAGAGGTGATCAAAACTGACTGTGCGGCGCGTCCGTGGCATCGTAAACCGCGCCGCTCACGCGGCCGGCTCGCGACTTCCGCAGCTCGCTGATCGCGAGCAAGTACACGAACAAACAAAGCGCCAAGAACACCAGCGCCCACAAGACGCGACTCCATTCGCGCACGACCGCGCGTGTTTGCCAGGCAGCGCGCGTCGCAGGTGTGATCGCCGTTTGCTTTCGCGGTTCGGGCGTGCGCAGCGGCGCGGCTTGGTCACTCGTCGCTACCGTCACGGTGCTGACGATCGGCGCCGCCGGCCGCGGTCGCTCGACGCCCGGCGCGTGGAACACCGCATTCAATCCGCCGAGCCGCAGCTTTGCGCCGTGATAGAGCGGCCGCGACTCTTCGCACGTTTCGCCATCGACGCGCGTCCCGTTCGAGCTGCCGAGATCGCGAATGAACCAGCCGTCGCTATTACGCAAGATTTCGGCCTGCCGCTTCGAGACTTTCGGATGGGGAATGCGCCGATCGCATTCCTCGGCGCGCCCCAGGAGCAGCGGCCCCGGATAGAGCTGGATCGGCGCCAACGTCGACTCATCCGGAAAGCGCAACTCCGGCAACTCGGAATTCGTGCTCACGCCTATTTCGTCTCCACCATTTCGAGTGTGTCGAACCACACCGTACCACGACTGCCGGTCACATAGCACGCGACGTACACGCAGCGGCTCGCACCCGAAAACCACTTATACTCGAATCGTTGCCACGGTGAGTTGGCGGTCTCCAACGGCGTCGTGCGCGCTTGCGCGGCATGCACATCGCCCGAGAAAAACGAAACGTAAGCTTGACCCGCGAAGTCCTTGCTCCGCATCGCCGCGCGAATCAAGTACCGCTTGCCCGGCTCGACCGTGATGCGCTGAATCGTGCCGCCGCGCGCCGATGACTCCACGGTCGCGCGCAGGCTCCGTTTGCCTTCCACCTTCTCCCCGTCATCGAGCGCAAACTTGAGCGCGCCCTCGATGGGTCCCGGGATCCATGCGGTCGGCGTGGCGCCGCCGAGCTCGAACGAGCCGTTGAAGATCGGCCCGTTCGGCTTGAGCTTTTTCGTTTTGGCGATGGCGCCTTCCTCGACCGGCGCGTCCGCGCACAGCTCCAGCGGATAGGGCTTCCCGGCCGGCGTGATGAACTCGAATGTGAAACCACGCGCGCCCGGCGGCTGGATCACGCCGACCTCGATGTGATTCTCGCCGCGAAAGAGATGCGCCGTGTACGGCCGTTTTTGATTCAACATCATTTCATCATGGAGCGGTTGCGATTGCTGCGGTGACGCATCGATGCTGGCGACGATGCTGTCGTTGACGCGCACTTCGAGCTGCACGTCCGAAGCGATGAGGAATTGCACGTCGGCGTCTTCCGCGCTTTTCACTTTGCGATAGAGAAGGTAGCGCTGCACGGTCTCGGCGGGCGGGCGCTCGGCGTCGAGCGCGACGAAGCGCGTCGGCCATTCGCTGCGCGTCCAAGTCGGCGGAGACTCCGCGTCGGCCGGCGTCGCCGAGTTTCCTACGACCGGACCGAATAACCACCACGCGCTGAGCGGCGTGCCGTCGACGCGCTCATAGTTGAGCTGCGGCGGATGTTTGCGCAACACGCGCACCGCGTGCGCGCCGAGCTCCACGCGATCATCAAAGACCGGCCAGCCGAGTGCCCGAAACACCCAAGCGACATTCTGCTCGACCGCGAGCGAATACAAAGTCGCAATGCGCTCGATACTCGACAGCCCGTGGAGCACGAGCGTCTTCTCAGAGACTTTTCGCTCCTGGAACATCTTCACGTGCACTTCGGGGCCGAAGAGGAGTCGCAGCGCGGCGAATACGCCGTCATCGAGTTGCCACGGCGCGCGATCGTCGACGCGCAAACGATCGAGATAGCCAAGCGCGCGTTGAAACGCCGTCGCATTGAGCATGCGGTAACCGAACGAGCCATAGCGCTCCTCGTCCGCCCCGGCGGGCGCAAGCAGCATGTAAGGGTCGTGTCCGAAACCGAGGTTGTGACCAAGTTCGTGGAGGAATGCGCCCGGCAACGGATCGGTCGCCGACGTGTAGTAGAAGAGATCGGCGAGGTCGAGCGTGATGGTGCCGCCGCCGCCGAGCCCGCCGACACCGGGCGGCAAGAAGATGTCGAAGTTGAGCTGCATGTGGGGCGTGCCGCCGACGGGGAGATTCAAGAAGCGTCGACTCCCCGCGAGGCATCGCGCGAATTCGCCCAAGATCGCTTTCAGACGTTCGGCGAACACGCGCGGCGCGGTGCCGCCCGCTCCAGCCACCGAGTGTTGCTCAAACTTCTCGATGCGCGGCCGCTCGCGAACGAGTTCTGTCCCGATCGGAATCTCGACGGCGACGACGAGCGCTTCGACATCGACGCGCTCGATGCCGGAGGCCATCTCCCAACGCAATTCTTCGATCGCCAACGGCTCGGCGCTGAGGTCGGGTCGCAGGTAGCGCTTTCCCGGGCCGTTCGGGAGCGACGCGAGCACGCGTCCACGCGCATCGCTCAGCGCCAAGTAGAACTGCAGCTTTTTGCCCACGCGCTGATAGTAGAGCGTGAAACTCCACGGTCCTTGCGCCGAGATGTCGCTCGTTGTGCCGGCCGTGGCCACAACCGCATCCGGGAGATACGACAGCGCGCCGCCGCCCTCGAGATTCTGAGTGAGCTGGTAGCGATAGCGCCCCGGCGCGACTTCGAGTTCGACGACTCCTTGCGTGCGGAAGTCGAGCGTCTCGCGCATGCCGTCGGCGGCGACCAGTTTGAGGCGGGCTTCGAGTCCCGGACCAAACCCGCTGCGCGGCGCGAGACGCACGCGACCGGCGCGCGCCGGATCGTGGAGGATCTCGACGGCGAGCCCATCCGCGGCGATGCGCTGGCGCAGCAAGATCGACCGTTCCAACGTGTCGTCCGCCAGCGCGCGAGTCCGGCCGCCGCGCGCCGCCGGTGCGGGGCCATCGGGCTCGCAGAAGAAACACACTTCGAGTTCAAAGTTACCCGCGAGAATTTGGACTCGGTCCGCGTGAAACGAGCGCCGCGTTTCAAGTCGTGCGCGCTCGCCAACGACCTTCGCAACGACATCGTGGCGATACGACTCAAACAACTCCGTGAATGTCAGCCAAACGCGCGTCGCTTTGAGCGGCAGCGGTGCGGCGTTTCGCGTTGCCCCCGGTTCAAAGAGCAGCACGTCGACGGTGCGCGTGGCGCGCAGCTCGACTTCGCCCGCGCTTTCGGCGAGTCGAGAGCGCAACGCCAATAGCCGCGGCACGGGTTCGACCGCGGTCGTGGCGTCGGGCGGCAACGGCGGCGGTTCCAGCTCCTTGAACGCGTAGGCGGTGTACGCGCCAGGGATGACGAAACCGCTCCACATTCCACTCGCGTCGGTTTGGCCCTCGTACACCATCAGGCCGTTCTCCTGGAGCAGAAGAATCTGCGCCTTCGGTACGACCTCGCCCATATCGTCGCGAACCGACACCGTCGCCGCGCGTGGCGCGAGCCGTAGTCGAGCGCGATCTTCGGCATCGAGCTCGCTCGCGAGATCCATCGCCTCGCGCAGGTTTCTCGTCTCCTTGAGTGCGGGCGGCAACTCGAGCCGCACGGCCGTTGGCGTCTCGGTTTTGAGGCCGAGTTCGAGTTCGAGCACGAGCGGATTCGCGTTCTGGCTCGGCACGACACTCTGTATGACAAAGTGTCGCCACAGTGTCGTGCGCGGCGGAATCGCCAGCGACAACTTCTTGCCGCGCTCGAGCTGCGGACTCTTGAGTTGCAACTCGATTTCCTCGTCAGCCGTGTTCGCGCAGCGCACGCCGATGACGCGATAGCTTTTCGCCTTCGAACTCACGCGGCCGATGAAATCCGTTTCGCGCTGAATGAAATCGGGCGGCTCGTGGTGATTTTTCTGGTTGTATTCGTAGTTTTTTGGCCGCGCTTGACCGGGCCACGCGTCCGCCAGGATTTCGACCTTTGGCTCGGTGGCGCGCGCGACGACGAAGATCGCGCGCGGCGCGGGCGCTTGCGCGCGAGCGCTCGGCGCTGCCCAGAGCGTCCCGATGAGAATCGCGAAGAGAAGCGTACCGGCGCAGGTGCACGGACGCCAAAGTCGATGTCGCTTGCTAGATCTCACAGTAACCAAACCTCGACCTTCTCATCGGGCTCGAGCGCGTCGCGCTGCGCGGCCACGCGCACGAGACAATTCGCGTGCGCGAAACTGCCGAGCAAATGGGACCCTTGCGCGCCGAACGGCTCCAACACGTAGTCGCCGCGCGTCGCGTCGATCGCGACGCGCGCGCGCAGAAACTGCGGTCGATCCGTGCGCGGCAGTGACTGCCGCGCGTGGGAGCGCGCCCACACGCGGGGCGCCATGCCGTCGGGTCGATTTTCGAGCTGCGCGAGCGCTGGACGCACGAACACTTCAAACGAGACGAGCGCCGCCGCCGGGTTGCCAGGCAGCCCAAAGTAGGGAACGCCGCCGAGCTTGCCATCGACGAGCGGCTTGCCCGGCTTCATGTTGACGCGACGTACTTGCACATCATCACCGAGCTCGCGGGCGACGTCGCGGATGTAATCGCGGTCGCCGGCCGAAATGCCGCCCGTCGTGATGATCGCGTCCGGCTTGAGCGCGAGGGTTGCCGCGAAACCGGCGCGCACGGCCTCCGGCGTGTCGCGCAAGATCGGGCGCGCGAGCGGAATCGCACCCCAGGCGACGAGTCGCGCGCAGATCGCCGACAGGTTCGAGTTGCGAATCTGTCCTGGACCGAGCGGCGCGGTGATCGCAACTAGCTCATCGCCCGAAGCGTGCACCGCGACGCGCGGTCGACGCATGACGGTGACGCGCGCTGCGCCGAGCGCGGCGAGGAGCCCGATCGCCGCCGGGTTGAGCATCGTGCCCGCTGCGAAGACGATTTCTCCGGAGCGGCACTCTTCGCCGGCGACGCGCACGTTGTGAAGCGCGGCCACGCGCGTCGCGACTTCGACGTGCCGATCCGAAAAATTCTGCGCGTGCTCAAAGGGCAATACGGCGTCGGCGCACGCGGGGAGCGGCGCGCCGGTGAAAATGCGCGCGGCTTGTTGAGCGCCAACCGTCGGCACCTGCGCGCGACCGGCTTCGATTGTCGCAACGACCGCTAGGCGAACCGGCGCGTCCGGCCGCGCCGATTGGACGTCGGCGCTGCGCAGAGCGAAACCATCCATCGAGCTATTCGCGAAGGGCGGCAAACTCTCGCTCGCGCGCACGCTCGTGGCGAGCACGCGACCCATCGCCGCGTCGAGTTCGATCGTCTCGGAATCGAGCGGCGTCAGGCGCGCGAGAATTTCCGCACGCACGAGTTCAAGCTCTTGCATAAGTCAGCGTTTTTCTAGATCGCGCGCCGCCGAGTCCTCGTCGGGCGCCGGCGGCTGCGGTCCGCAAACCTCTTCGACCCATTCGAAGTAGGATTTGAGACCTTCCTCGACCGGTATCAACAAGAGTTCTGGAGTCGTGTACGGATGCAGAGCGAGAAATCGCTCCTCGAACCCGCCGACCGTGCGCGGTGAGGTTTTGATGAGCAGCACCACTTCCGCGTCATCGCAAAGCTTGCCTTCCCAGCGATAGATCGAGCGCACGCCCGGGACGATGTTCACGCAGGCGGCGAGCCCATCTTCCACGAGCCGCCGTGCAAACGCCGCCGCGTGCTCGGCGCTGATCGTCGTAATGGCGAGATAGATCATCAGCCTCGGGTTTCAAAAGCAGCAACGGTTGGCAATCACGGGCGCCGGCCCGCCGCGGACGTTTCGCAACAGCGGGCCCTATGATAGAAACTGCGGCTATGGGTTGGCTATGCGTTCTCGATCCAGCGGGCAAGGATTCTTGGCACGAGATTCCGGCGGCCGGACTCGTGTGCGGGCGCGGCAGCGCCGCGGATTTGCATCTTTCCCACACGACTGTTTCGCGTCGACACGCACGTTTCGTGGCGCGCGACGGCTTTGACGAGCTCGAGGATATGGGTTCGTCGAACGGCACGCGCGTGAACGGAGTCGTGCTCAAAGGTCGAACGACGCTCAATAGCGGTGATCGCGTGTTGCTCGGCGAGTTGCCGATTGTCTATCAAACGAATCCGCCCGGCTACTTGGAGGAGACGCGCCGCGCAGCCGCGCCGCCAGCCGAGGACCCGAAACTCGCAGCGCCGAAACCGCCAGTTCGGAAGCCGGCAACTCCGAAACCGACTTCGGCGCCGAGCGCCGAGCCGGCGCGCACTCGTGTCGGCGTCAGCGGTGAGACGAACGGACTCTTTGCCGATACCGCGCGTTGGCGTCAGGTCGAGCTCGTCGGGCGCGGCGGCATGGGCGAAGTCTATCGCGCGTTCGATCTCGACCTCGCCATGCTCGTCGCCATCAAACGACTGCGCCGACGCGCCGATTCAAGCCAGAGTTTGCTGGAACGGATGCACGCGCGCGAAGCGGCGATCGCGCGCACGATTCGACACCCCAATGTCGTGCAAGCGCTCGAAGACGGCGTACATGACGGCGATCCGTACTTGCTGCTCGAGTGGGTGGAGGGCACGACGTTTGATCGCTACTTGCGGACGGCCGACGCCGATCACGCGACCAAATCGGACTATGGCGACAAGCTCGAGTGCTTACGGCAAATCGCGCTCGCGGTCGCGGCGGCCCACGACGCGGGCGTCGTCCACTCCGACTTGAAGCCCGCCAATATTCTCGTGCTTGCCGCGCAAAGCCCGCAGGCGTTCGCCGGCGGCGGTGTGTTGGAGTCGCCCGAGGAGTTGTCGGTGATGGAACCGGCAGCACCGACCGTGCCGATCGACGCCGGACTGGCGACGGAGATTCTGCGTCGTGTGTTGCCATCGATCGAAGCGCTACTCGACGAACCGCCGTTCGTCGGTCGCGAGACGGAGCTCGAGTTTCTGCGCGAGATCAGTCGCGAGGCGATCATCACGAACAGCCGCCGCTGGGTGCTCTTGTGTGGAGCGCGCGGTGCCGGCAAGCGACGCCTGTGTCGCGAATTCGTCGCGGCGATCGCCCGCGGCGAGTGTGGCCCGGTCGAAGTCCACGTCGATGAAGATGGCGTCGCTCCGCCCGCCGAGGCGCGCGGACTGTGGATCTCGCTGTTTCCGGAGCAACTGCCGGAGGACCCGGAACTCGTCGACGCGATCGAACGCGAACGGCTGCGCGGCGCGGTCCGTGAACTTTATCTCAAGGGTTTTCTGCGCGGTCAAAGCGTGCGATTGGTCGAGAGCGTCGTGCGCCACGCGCCGTCGGCACGAGGTTTTCTCGAGCGCGTCGAGGCTGAGATCGGCGCGAGTCCACAACGTCTCATCGAACGGCTGCGTCGCTCATTTGCGGATCACTGTTGGACCGCGTCGGGCCAGGGCTACGTGCTCGACGAGCGGCGTCTCGAGCCCGATCTCACGACGCAAGCGCGCGAATTGCTCGAACGGCTCGGGCGCGAGGAAAAAGGATTTCGCGATTTTCTGTCGACGATCGCACCGCTCGGCAGCTGCCTAGACTTCGAGACGCTGCTTCACTCCACCGAACTCGATAGCGCCGCGCTCTACTACTTGCTCGAACACGGCGTGAAGTCCGGATATCTCGTGCGACGTGCGACCGGGGAGTATCGCATCGGCTCCGAAATGTTGCGCGCCCACCTCGAGCGTGCGGTCGAGTCGCGAATGCGCGAACGCTTGGTGCGACGCGCGTTGCCGCACTTGGAGCGCCGCCTCGAATCGGGGCGCGTGCCGACTGAGTTGTATGCGCAAGTGGGCGATCTCGCGGTGCAGTCCGATCGCCACGATCGCGGGTTTCGCGCCTATGTGGCGGGGGCGCTCGTGGCGCGTCGTCGCTATGAGGACGCGCTCTTCATCCGATGCGCGGATGCGGCGCGCGAGCTTTATCGCACGAGTGTGCGCGACCGCGGCGTGCATCGCGCGTTGACGGCGGCGCTCGACGAGATGCTCGGCGTCGGGGGGCGTGGTCTCACTGGGCTCGATCGACTGCGGCGACTTCCCGTGCAAGTGCGCGTGCGAATCACGGACTTTGGCATCGCGCGGCGACTCGTGACGGGAGCGAGCGCAGGCCTCGGTGCGGCCGCGCCGGTCCGCGATGAGCAGGGGCCGCCGGTGTGGGGGACACCGCGCTATATGTCGCCCGAGCAAGCGCGGCGCGACGAACTCACGACCGCCAGTGACATCTATAGTCTTGGGATTATTCTGCGCGAGGCTTTCGAAGGCGAGCATCCACTCGGCGCGTTACGCGGGCTCGAAGCAGTTTCGGTGATCCGGCAACGCGGCATCGAGCCGCCGAAGGCGGGTGGCGGCGTGCCGGAGCCGATGATCGCGCTCGTGACGGCAATGCTCGCGGCCGACCCGGGGGCGCGGCCGAGCGCGACGGAAGTTGCGCGCGCGCTGGAGACGTATCAGTTGGCGCAGGCGCTCAAAGCCTATGACCGTTGATTCGGAAAGAGTCCTGCGTCGCTGCGCGAGATTTCCGCGGCCCCTCTTCAGCTCGAGCATTTTCGGCCTATAATCTGCGCTTGCCACGGGAATCAGGGGGGCGCGGATTGCGCGGAGCGCGCGATCCGGCGCCGAATTCCCACGGTGACACTTCTGCGGTAAGCGATCGCGCTCGCAACGAGCTGCAATCGTTTGTGTTCTTCGCAGAGAATCGTCTGAGTCGCGGCCGCCGCGACGAGCGGAAAGGAAGCCAACTTTGCCGACAGCCGATGCCGCGGCGTTTTCGCGCTCACGCGCATGCATTCGTCGCCGTGCCCGTTCGTTCGCGCCCGTCGTGCTCGTTGCCATCGCCGTATTCTCCCTCGCTTCCGATTCGTGGGCGGCCGAGCTGAAGCGGATTCGCTATCGCCATCTCGACGCCGAAGTCGAGTCGCTTTGCGAGGTCGAGCTCAAGAACGACGGTCGCGCGTTGCTCCATCTTTTTAGTGATCGGCTCGGCGACGTTTACACGCTCCATATCAACCAGTCCGACGTGATTGAAATTGCCGCCGTTCCCGTGGATCAGGTGGCCGCCGAGGCGGCGCGGCGCGAAGTCGTCAGCCAAGCCGCGCGCGTGCGCGAAGAGGAACTCCGCGAACGTTATCGCCTCGAGCGCGCGCGCAAGCGCAGCGAGGATGCGCTGCGCCGCGAGAAGAGCGGTGCGAGCGCGAAGAAGGGTGCGCCGTTGGATTCGCCGAGCGGGCGTTCGAAGGGGACGATCGGCAAGCCAACGCGCCCGAGCCCGGAGGATTTGCTGCTGAGCATGGATGCGCAATTCGATCCGGTGCAAGTGAAGCTCGCGCGCGCGATCCAGGCGCATCGTGAGTTGTCGGATCGGATCGCCGACCTACTGAGGGCGCACGGCGCGAAGGCGTCGCCGGCGCTGCGCCGCGCCCACGCGGATGCCGGAGCATTATTGGAGACTCTGCACCAACTCGAATCGTCATTGGCGGCACGCGGTCGCGAACGCACGAAGCTCGCGACGGATAGTGAGAACGGCACGCTGATGCGGAACGAGTTCGGCGAACGCGCCGATCACTGGCTGCGACTCGTGAGTCAAACCGCCGAGGCAGTCGAGCGAGCCAGCGCGGCGCATTCACAACTGAGCGTCCACTTCGCGCAGCTCGCGAAAGACTTGCCGGCCATTGAAAGCGCGGCGAGTCCAGCTTCGAGTGCCTCGGTCGGAGCGCGGCCCGCCCCTCCACCTCGCACGGCGGAACGTGTCGAAGTTGCGGTCGTCCCGCCGCCGCGCGTCGAACCGGCGGTAGTGCGAGAGGCGCCGCCGCCGCCACCCGTGCAACAACAGCCGATGGCGCCAGTCGCAGAGCGCGCGCCCGATGTTCGCGAGGTTGAGATCATCGGCGGCGAACAAGACGCCAGAGTCGCCGGTGGCAGCGGCATCGCGTCGAACGGCGTGCTGCACTTCGTGCTCGGGATGCTGGTTGCCGGGTTCGTAGCGGTGGCTGCGCTCTATTTGCAAAAGTCTCACCAACGCCGCTCGCGCTGAACTGGATCGACGTTCGCGTCGCGGATCGTCGTCCGTGTGCATCGGACGCTCGGTTTATGCTAAATTCGCGCGCTCGGCTCTTTCGCATGCGCAGAGTTTGAAAGGACACGCACCATCATGGATGCACCGCTCCGCATCGGCGATATCGAAATCCATCTCGTGCCGCCAGTGGGGCAGCCTGTCGAGTGGGTTGGACAACAAGAGTTGCTCGAGCAGATTCTTGCTTGCTGGACGCTCGTGACCGCGAACGATCTGCCGCTTTGCCCGCGCATCATCGGCAAGCCTGGCATGGGTAAGACGACGCTCGCGCGCGCGGCAGGTCAGCAATATGGGCGGCCGATCTACATCTATCAATGCACGATGGATACCCGGCCGGAAGATCTGCTCGTGACGCCGGTGATCGCCGGGGACGGGTGCATTCGCTACCAAGCTTCGGCGCTCGTGAGCGCGATGGTGACGGGGGGCGTCGTCATTCTCGATGAAGCCAACCGCATGGCCGAGAAATCTTGGGCATCACTCGCGCCGCTCCTCGATGATCGCAGGTACGTCGAATCGGCGGTGGCCGGTGTGCGCATTCCGGCGCACGCTGATTTTCGCGCGTGTATTACTATGAACGATGACGCGAGCACGTACGAAGTGCCCGAGTACATCATCAGCCGCATTCAGCCGCTCATTGCGCTCGAGTATCCCGAGTATCAGGAGGAACTTGCCATCCTGCGCTATAACGTGTCGTTCGCGCCCGAGGACTTGCTCGAACTGTGCGCGGGGTTTCTCTCCGAGAGTCACAAGTACCGACTCGACTACAGCACGCGCGATGGCATCAACATCATGCGTTATGCCGTGCGCCTCAATCAGCGGTTGGGGGCGACGCTCGAGGATGCGTTTCATCGGGCGGTCACGCAAGTGCTCGGCGAAGGCGCCGAAGATTTCGAGGCGCGCGCGCGCGAGGGAATCATCGATGACAACATGGTGTCGTACGAATCGCTCTTCGGCTCGCCCGACGAGAACGACGAGGATTCCGACGCCGATCCCGACGCGAACGCCGGACCGAATAATCCAAAGGGGCCGCGTAACCGATGACTGTGCTAGAGTTTGATGACATCGAACTCGTTCCCATCATTCACGGTCGCCTCGCTTTCGCACTGGAAGTGCGACGACGTTTGTTGTCGCGGCGCTACGCCGCCATCGCGGTCGAGTTGCCGGCCTCGCTCGGCGACGCCGTGCGCGAGGCGATCACACGCTTGCCGCTCGTGTCGATCGTGGTCTACCGAGCCGAGCCGCCGTTTCTCGCGGGCGGTCCCTTCTATTACGTGCCGATCGAGCCGGCCGACGCGGTGATCGAAGCCCTGCGCATCGCCGAACGCGAACGCATCCCGATTTGCTGGCTGGATGCCGAGATCGACGACGAGGAGCGCACCGGGCCGCAGCTTCCGGATCCGCACGCGCTCCACACACTCGGGCTCGACGCCTACGTAGCTGCGTGTCGGCCGGCGCTCTTGAAGCATCCACGGACGCGCGCGGACGCGACGCGCGAATCGCACATGGCGGCTCGCTTGCGCGGCCTGCGTGAGTCCGTGCGCGGTCCGATCCTCGTTGTGTGCGGGCTCGCGCACGCCGCCGTCCTACAGCAGCTATACTCGCGACGCACCGGCCGACTCTTCAGCGACGGCACGCCGCCCACGTGGATTGCAACTTATCGACTGCCGCTGCGCATGGTTCCGGTCGTGATGAGCGAGATTCCCTATCTCGTCGTCGAGTACGAGCGCCACCGCGCCGGTTTCGAGCTCGACGATTACGATGCCGTGCTCGCGCTGCGCAAGTTGCTGCTGAAGGCGCGCGACATCCTGCTGCGTCGCGACGCGGGGACTTTGGAACGGCCGGAACCGCAACGCTTGCGCACGATGTTGGACTTTCTGCGGAAGCTCACGCTCCGTTCTGGCCGCTTGCTGCCGGACAGTTACTCGCTCACGCTCGCGGCGAAAGGCGTGGTCGGCAACGACTACGCGTTAATCGTGCTGTTGCTCGCCAACACATATCTCTTTAATCGCGTGCCTGGGGAAAGCGGTCCCGACGACAGCGACGATGCGGATCTCGACGGCGCGGCACCCGAGACCGACGCTTGGGATGAGCTCGTCGAGGACCTGCTCGAAGATGCTGGCGTCGAAATCGCCGATTTCTTGGGGAGCGGGGTGCCGTGTGCTGCGGGTGGACAGGCTGCGGTGTTGCCGCCGATCGAGATGTCGTCGCCGACGCGCGCCGTGCTGGACGAAGAGTCGGTTGAGCTGCGCAATCGAATCCCGGGCACCAAAATGGAAGTACGCTCTCTCATGCTGGAGCGCTTGCCGGATCTGCGCCGCCGACGCGCCTACGAACGCGCGTGGCATCCGCATCTCCAGTGCTCTTGGCCGCCCGAGGACATCGTGATCGAGAGTTTTCGCGATTACGTGGGGCGCCGCGCGATGAGTCTCGCGCGCGTTGGGGTGAGCACGACCGAACCGTTTTGCGCGTCGATTCTCGATGGCATCGATTTTCGCGAGACGTTGCGCGACGTCGTGAAGCGACGGCTCATGGTGCGGAACGAACCGCGCGTGCCGGGCGCGGTCGGCGCGCTCGTGCTTATTTTCGAAGAGGACGATTTCGGCG
Organism: Planctomycetota bacterium; assembly: GCA_046154185.1. Taxonomy (GTDB): domain Bacteria; phylum Planctomycetota; class UBA8108; order UBA1146; family JAJFFE01; genus JBJXGE01. The sequence continues at coordinate 19,507 of JBJXGE010000063.1, read as the reverse complement.
AGAAGTTTCCTTGGCGTACGACTTGGCTCGCGGAACACGAAAACGAGTCGACGCTCGCCTTCTACGCGACGGATTTTCAGCAAAACGTGATCGGTCCCGGCATCGCGCGCTCGCACTATGGCGGTTGCTTGCTGGTGTTCCCGCCGATTCGTATTCCGGACATTTGGGAAGACCTGCGTTTCGAGCGCGCGCGGACGCCGTCCGAGCGCCTTTTGCTCGCGGGGATCTACTGGTGTCGGGATCACTATGTCGCGCACGTCGGTCACAAGCCGCCGCGTCCGGAGATCAAGGAAGAGGCGGCGCGGCGCGGCAAACACATTTTGCATCTGCCGCTCGGCACGTTCAGCAGCTCAACGCTCGAACGATTGCGGCGCGTGCATGTGCTCAACGGCCGACAAGTGCGCAGCTACGCGCAGCGGTTTATCCGATGACGCCGAACGCCGAGACGCGCCGAGTTCTGCTCGCGTCGGCATCGCCGCGCCGGCAGGAACTCCTCGCGATGGCGGGATTCGTCGTGGTCGTCTTTCCGCCGCAGGTCGACGAAGCGCGTGAGCCGGGCGAGGAATTGGCGGTGATGGTCGAGCGCCTCGCGCGCGCGAAGGCGGCGGATGTGCGGCGTCGTTGCGGCGCCGAGTTCGCGAGCTTGCCGTGCGTCGCCGCCGACACGATGGTCGCGCTCGACGGCACGTCCATCGGGAAGCCACGCGATGCGGCGCATGCGGCGGAGATCCTGCGCGTTTTGCGCGCGCGCCCGCACGATGTGCTCACGGGTTTTTGCGTCCTGCGCGGCGCGCGTGCGCGTTCGGGCGTCGTGCGCAGCAGAGTTTGGATGCGCGATGCGAGTGCGCAGGCGATCGCCGCGTATGTCGCGACCGGCGAGCCGCTCGACAAAGCCGGCGCGTATGGGATCCAAGGAGCCGGCGCCGCGTTCGTCCAGCGCGTCGATGGCAGTTTCACCAACGTCGTCGGCTTGCCGCTCGAGGAAGTCATCGCGGCGATCGCGGAAGTCAGCGGGTAATTCGTTCCCGTCGCGCGTTCATTTTCGGCAGACCGGCGGCGTGGCATCCCGCAATGATTGGCGCTGCGCCGCCGGTCTGTCGCTTTGCCCCCATTCTCTCTATCATGTGACCTTCCCCGCGCCCGCCTCATTTCACGCATGCGGCGATCGCCGCGGGCTTCCGCTCCGTCTCCGACATCGAGGATCCGGCCCGACATGATCCGCAATCGCACCGAATACGCCGATGCGCTCGCGCGCCTCGCCGATGAGCAGGCCCGCCTGTCCGAAGACCGCGCGCGTCTGAGCGCCGGTGGCCTCACTGACGATGACATACAGAACTTCCTCGGGCCGCTCGAGATTCTCCGCCAGCACCTCAGCGAGGAAATCGAAGCGTACGAGCGCGCGCGCGTAGTTGCCGAGCAAGACTCGTCGTCGGCCGACACGCCGCGCGCGGCGTCGACGCAGGAACCCACGACGCCCGCGGTCAGCGGCTCGGCTGCCGTCGGAGCGGACGGCGCGTCGGCGGCTCCGAAGATGAAGAAGCGGAAGTCTCGGGCGCGATCGAAGGTGAAAACGAAAGCGCTACCGAGTCAGACGCGGGCGACTCCGACTGCGAAGTCAAAGCGAAAGAGCATCCGAATGCCGAGGCGCAAGGCTATGAAGCTCGGTCCGCGTCGCACCAAACCGGACCAGGACTCCGCGGTCCGAGCGACGCGACGCAAGTTTTCGATCGACGACAAGCGACGCATCTTGGCCGAGATTGACGCCGCTCCACGCGGGGCGAAGGGGAAAGTCGTCGAACGACACCAGCTGCATTCTGCGACGATCGTCGAATGGCGCAAGCGCGTCGCGAAGACCGGCGCAGCCGGCGCGGGCGCCGCGCGCAGCAAAGTCGGGGCGCCGGCCGGCCGGCCCAAGCGCGCGAGGGTTGCCACCACGAAGGACGCGACAGACCTCGTCGACCTCGTGCGCGAGAACCGCGCGTTGCGCATCGAAGTCGCGGCGCTGCGCGCAAGGATGATTCATGTGCAGCGTTTTGTGGCGATCCAGAACCAGTTGGCTGCGGAGCTGCTCGGCTCGGAGTAGGAAAGCGCGCAACTGTCTGTGAGTCGTTGCTCGGCGAAGTTGCGGTTTTGGGTCAACGCGTCCGTAATCTGCTACGCCGTCGCGATCCATGCAGATTCTGAGAGACTGAGGCACGGATCCGACGCTCGACACACTCACGTGCGGGAGTTTCTCGCCCTGTTAGCGCCCGGTCGGGGACCACTGGTTCAAGGGGGATTCGGTGGCCGCTCATCCGCCGACGAAACATCGAACATTTTGCCGAGTGGATTCGGCTGTGGTTCAGTTGGCGATGTGAGCGCCTTCGGCGGGCGCGTGCGCGTCTCGGAGTTGCGATCGTGGAGCTCGGACAAAAGCGGTGGCCGTCGAAGAAAGCAAAAGTAGATGAGACTGAGACTGCCGCCGATCCAGACGTTGCGCAGAAATCTGCGCCAACGATTTTGCGCGTACACAGTGTTGTAGTGTTCGGCGCGCGCACGCTTGTCCGCTGAGCCCATCGCGACCATCGTTTCCACGACCTCCTCATGGGAATTCACGATTCTCGGTCCACCCGGACCGTCGATGCGAAATGTGCCGTCCGGCAGTCGCGTGCTCTTCACATCGAAATAGGTTAGTGACGACTCGGAGAAGTTCTGATCCGGTCGACAGAACAGGGTCAGCGCGCCAAACACCAATATGAAAAACACGACTCTTCGCAGGAGGGCGCTAAGACTCTCGAAATACATTGCGATTCCTCGCTGCTCGGTGAGCGCGTCGTGGCGACGGCGGCGATGACGAATTCTAGTGCTGTCGCAGGAATTTTGGCGATGTAGTAATTTCTCTGCACTTTGCTCGCGTCCGGCACGGTGACACCGGTTATCAGCGGTGCTCGGCGGGTACAGCCTCACCGAGCGACAGCGTGATCGTCGTTTCGCGCGTCGCGGACACGTGCACCGTCACGACGCGAAACGGCAGATCCTCAGCGCCGCGATTGAGCTCCGCCGCTTCTCCCCAGACGCACAGCATCGTGTAGCGGCCGGGCGCAACCGAGTCGATGGCGATGGTTCCGCTCGCCTGCGCCGTCTGTTGGCCGCGGATTTTTGCCGCGTGTTGCATGACGATTTGGCGCGTGAATTTCTCGACGGAGAGTTCACCTTCAAAGAGCAGCAAGAGCGCCATGTGTTGAGCCGGCAGATCCTCGATGACAACGACGACGGACTTGCCGAGCCCGAAGTCGACATCGACTCGCAACGGGAGTCCGGGCTCGATGACAATTTCTTGCGCCTTGGTCGCGACTTCGCTACCCGCAAATTCGGCGCGCACGATCAGCGTGAAGCGACCGACCGGGCAATCGCGTAGCTCGAATGTCCCGTCCGTTTCCGCGCTCGTGGAAGTCTCTGCGAGCGCGTCTTCGCCGCCATCCGTTTTCACAAGCGAAACGAACGCCGGTCGCGCGGGCGCCTCTCCGCCGCGCCGCACGCGACCGAGGACTCGCTCCGCGCCCGCCGCAAACTCGAAATCGATGCGCGGTTCTGCGCCTTCGGCCACTTCGATCTCGCGCCGCATCGTGCGCGCGTCGGTGGCGCCTGGCTCGATCGTCGCGACGAGCAAGTATGCGCCGACTCCGACCGCGAGTTCGTACGCACCCCGTTCGTCAGTGCGAGTTTGGTCGACGGTGCGCGATTGCGTGCTCAACCGCACTTCGACATCCGCGGCCGGCCGACCGCCGAGCGTCACCGTTCCGCGGATTCGCGCCGCGCGCGGCAGCGCAATGACGAAACTGCCGTCGCGCAAGTTTTCGAGCGTATACCGGGCGTGTCCCGGACCGTGCTGGTCGTGATACGCCCAGAGTTCGCCGGTTGCGGCGAGTAATTGCTCGACGACGAACTCGCCGTTTGCGCCCGCCACGGCGATCGTGCCAGTCGTCGGAACGCCCCGTACGACCGGCATGCGGAACAAGCAGACCACGGCGCCCGCCACGGCTTGACCGCTTGCGTCAATGACTCGGCCCCGCGCTGGTCCGATCGGAGTGAGTGCGATGCGATGTCCATCGTTGAGCGTCCCTGGTTTGAGTGCCGAGACGACTTCGTGAAACATCATGTAACCCGGCGCTTCTGCGACCAGGGTTGTCACGTCGCCAGTCACGTAGCGCAAGAGGAACGCACCGTGCGGATCGTACATGTCGGTGAGAGTGTTGCGAAACACACGAAACTCGCTAGCGCGCGTGTGAGCACCGGGCCACGCGCCGATGCGAAAGCGCGTGATGGGTCGGTCGGTCTCCGCGTCGACGACAAACCCAGCGAGTTGCGCAGCGGGCGTGAGCGTCAACTCAATGCGACTGCCATCGACTTCGATTTCTTGGGTCAGTGTCGCGTGCGAGGCGTGCATGGCGTGGATGGTGTGGCGGCCGGTCGCAAGTCCGACGATTTCAAACTGTCCGTCGGCGCTGCTGGCGCCGCGCATTTCATGATCGTTCTTGCTGACGACGAGTTCGACGCCCGCCAATGGTCGCCCCGCGGTATCCACGACTTGACCCGCAAGCGACGCATCGCGCGCCGGATCGTCGGCGAGGTACTCGAGATCTGAAATGCGTTCGCCGGCGACGACTCGCAACCGGTCGTTACCGAAGTAATATTCGCCGGGCCGAATGCCCGTCAGAACAAAGCGACCGGCGGCGTCGGAACGAAGTCCGGACGTCAGTTGCTCCGTAACGTCGACCGGCAGCAAGCGCATCCCTGCGTAGTGCGCCCGCGGGTTTCCTTGCCTGTCGATGACACGTCCTTCGATGCTGCCGGTCGCTTCCGCTACGAGCTCAACGTTGTCGAGCAACACACCCGCTGAGTTGAAGGGATCGGTCCAAGCGGAGGCGCACTCGACGCCGGACGCGTCGGTCCTGCGAGCTTGCAGTGAGAGCGCGGGCTGCGGAGTGCTTTGAATCTGAAGCTCAAAGCGACCGTTCGCGTCGGAGACGATTCGATCCGCGTCCCGCGCGTATCCGCCGTTCGATACGGAGACGACGGCGCCCGCGACTTCCCGCCGCTCAGTGTCCACGACGTGACCGCGGATTGTGATGCCTGCTTCATCCGCGAGTTCCAATCCGGTTACCGACTGACTCCAATTCGTCTGCACGAGCACGTCGTTGCGCGGAAAAGGCCAACCCTGCGCGTGGCGAGTCGCGTGGAAGCGGTAGTGCCCGGCAGACAAACCGGTGATGCGGAACTCACCCTGCACATCGGTTGGGATCGCGCGTCGCGTCGGGCCGTCGTGCCCATCCGGGATTGCATGCACAAGACCACGATCGACGGGCTGACCCGTCTTTGCGTCGAGCACACGACCGGCGACGCTCGCGCCGAGTCGCACCGGCAACGAGTAGTGCGTGTGCGTGGCGGCCACCGTGTTCACCGCGATGGGAGCGAAGATCGGCAGGTAGTGGTCGTCGGTGATTTCGATCGTGAGCGGCAACGGCGGCAGCGTCGACCACGCCACCCGTCCTCCGACGTCACTTTCGCACTCGAAACTGCGATCGGCGCCGCGCAGACGCACGCGCACATCCGCAACCGGGCGGCCTTCCGAATCGATCACGGTGCCGATGAGCGTCGAACTCGCGATGACGGGCGCAGTCGTGCCGTTGGGCGGCGACGAGTTCGCAACGGAATTGTCACCGCCTGGCTGCACGCTGGACGGCAGCGACGCGATGGATTTCGAATGAGAGCTTCGATCGCCCGAGTCGGCGTGGTCGTGGAACTTGAGCCACCAGAGACCGCCAATCGTCACCGCTACCGCGGCAACCGCGAGAATTTTGCTTCCCATGAGCCAGCTTCCTATCCATGCCACTCCGCCGCTCGTGGCAGCGGCAGTAGTCGAAGTGGGGGTTCCGAGTCGCAGCGGTGGTTCGGCCAGTGCAATCAGTCCCCGTCGCCAACGCGCTCGGCGATCGTCGTCACCGTCATCGAGGCGTTGTCGCAGCTGCTCGAGCGCGCGATGAATCCGCACGCGGATCGTGCCGATCGAAGTGTTGAGCCGCGCCGCGACTTCGTCGGCTGACAGCTCTTCGAAGTAGTGCAGCAAGATCGTCGCGCGGTACGGGTCACTGAGCCCAAGCACTGCCTCGACCAGCCGATGTTGCAGCTCGACTTGTTCGAGTGTGTCGACGATCTCATGGTGCGCGCCGAGCGCCGCCCGCTGCTCGCGCGCGTCTCGGCGGACTCGGCTGCGGTGGGAACGATAGGACAAGTTGCGCGCCACTCGCCGCAGCCAAGCGCGCAACGCGTGCGGTTGCGGTGGCGGCGAGTTCAACGCAACGAGAAGCGTTTCTTGCACCAACTCGTCGGCTTGCTCGAGATCGCGCACGAGCCCGCGCGCAAGCGCGCGCAGCCAGCCGAGATTCTGCAGCAACAGCTCTGGGCTCGGACGGGACGTATCTGACAAATTCTCCTGGCCTCCTTCACCGCCATCCGAGAGCCCGCGAGCGCAGAAATATTACCGACATTCTGGGCGCGACTCCGCCGCAGGAGTCCAGGCTGTTTCGGCGGTCCCTCGACCGCCGGTGAGCTTCATTGTGGCTGAGGTTGGGTGAAGTCGTGCACGCGCGCTAGCACGCCATCAACTCGCGGCCGGCGTTCTGAAGATGAAGTACACCGCGCCGAGGATGCACAAGGAGGCCCAGAGGTAATCGAGTCGCAGCGGCTGCTTCATGTAGTAAACCGCGAACGGCACGAAGACGCTGAGAGAGATGGCCTCTTGCAGGATTTTGAGCTGCGGCAGGGTCAGCGCCGTATAGCCAATTCGATTCGCCGGCACTTGCAGCAAATACTCGAAGAGCGCGATGCCCCAACTGACGAGGGCAGCGACCAGCCAGGGCTTGTCGCGCAAGTCGCGCAAATGTGCGTACCAGGCAAATGTCATGAAAACGTTCGAGAGCACGAGCAGGCCGGCGGTTTTCAAGAAGACTGAAGTTGCGATGGGATCCTCCGTTTTCCGGTTCGAGCGCATTGGTTATTAAATGCGACCCGAGCGCGCGGTCAAGCGGCGCGAGTTACCCCATCGCGAAGATCATTCTGCAGTCATCAAAAGCAGATGCTCGCGCGGCATGGCAAGGTGTCGCGCGTGGAATCCGTGCCGCATGTGGGATACGGCGGGGGTGGCAGCGGTCCGCCAAGGAAAATGGCGGAGAGCTCGAAAATGACATCCGCGATATTGGTACTTCCGTCGTCGTTGTTGTCGCACGCTGAGTCGCAATCGACCGCCGCAGCGATCGCGAACAGAAAGCCGAGAAGTCGCACAGCGTCTGCGATATCGATGGCGCCGTCTTGGTTGCAGTCGCCGCGTACGAACAATGGCTCGCTAGCGACTTGCAGCGCCTCTCGATAAAGCGCCGCCAGCACTCCTTGATCGCCGTTGAATCCGCCGAACTCCCAGCTTTGCGCCAGAACTTTTCCGGACACGCCGGAATCGTAAAACGTGGCGACAGAATACGCCGTTTCTGCGGGAAAGTCGGGATCGTTACGCCACACAGTGCCCGCGCCGGGCCCGCCGAAATCGACGGGCGCACCCGGTGTCGTTGCGGTGGGCAGAATCCGGTCGGTCCAGTCGTTTCCGCTCTGATCTTGTGAATACGAAATCGCGCTGAGATCGCTCAGCTCGAGGCCAGCGAATGCGACACCGGTTAATAGACTCAGGCTGTCATCGCCATCGACGACGCTCGTCTGCTCGATGCCATCGTAGTTCCCGAAACTCGTAACCGGATCGAACCCCCAAACGTCGGCGCCTTCGATGTAGATCGAGATTCCGGCGCCGGCGAGATTCGCGAGCAGGAGTCCCTCGGCGGCCGTGAGTTGGTGGTTGTTCGGATAAGTTCCGAGCAAGACCCACACGACACTCGTCGCGTCGAGGCTCGCAACGAAAGTCGCCGCTGCGCCAAGATCCGTGAGCACCATCGACGCGTGGCCGTACTCCGCGAGCGCTAGCCCGAGTGCGCTGCAGCTATCGACAAGCCCACTGGCCGTCTCCGCGCACCAGATGATGTTGCGAAGCTCCGGTTCACATTCGTCGGGGACGCCATTTAGGTTCGAATCGTCGCTGAGGCCGGAATCGATGTCGCACGCGTCGGGCGTGAGGTTTTGATTGCAGTCGGTTGCTGCTGCCGTAACGAGTTCCTCGAGGTCCAAGTCGCCATCGAAGTCACAGTCCGCAAGCGCTCCCTCGTACACCAGGAGAAAAGAGCCGAAATCGGCGAGATCGACCACGCCGTCTTGATCGATGTCCGAGATCGCACACGGTTCGTCGGCCGTGTGAGTGGTCGCCGACAGCACGCAATCGAGAAACACGTGGAAATCCGATGCATCGACGTCCCCATCGCCATCGTGGTCGAACTCGCGGCGGCCGAGGGTATCGAGAAAGGCGACAACCTGGCTCTTCTGCGTTGGCGTCAGCGCTTGCCAACCGGCAACCGCGCTCGCCGCGGCCCCGGCGTGAAATCCGATCGCTGCCGCAATGCGTTGCGCGAATGTCCCACCCGCCACGCGTCCGTCGTGGAGAAGCGATTCCCTGGTCCGCAATCCCCAGAGCGCGGCGGTGCGCATCGATGTCTCGCTCGCGTCACCTTGCACGATGCCGTCGCCGAGTCCCGCCATATCGTGGAGCAAGAAATCAGAGTAGGGCTTGATGTCGACGCCCGACAGCGCCGCTTCGCTCGTCGTGGCGGTGGTGAAACCGCTCGCGACATGACACTGTGCGCAGCCGATATTGATGAAGACTTGCTCGCCACTCAGGCCCGCGCGCGGTGTTTGCGGCGGGGGCGCGAGAAAGCGCTGAAAATCCGCGACGCGATCGATGAAGTCGAAACCCTGCGCGTCGGCGGTGTCCTCGGGATCCGCGACGCTATCGCACATCGCGAGCAGTGCGGCGTCGCCGTTCGGCGCGTTTTCGTTCGGGACAAGACGATTCGTCAGTCCCATTTCGTTGAGCGCCGCATCGCCGGAGAAACTCAGCACAGTGGCGAGCTGCGCCTTCCAACCGAAGCGCCCTACGCGCGGGCTGCCGAACGGATCTTCGAGGGGAACGATGAGATGCGCGAATCCGCCGCTCGTCGCGACGTGAGCCAAGATGTCGTCGTCGTCGATGGCTTCGACGAGGCCGGCGCCAAAGAGCGGAGTCGTGATGCGCAAAGTGGTCACGTTTGCTATCCCCGGCACGGTCTCCTGGCAGCCATCGTCGATCGCTTGGCTCTGCAGGAGAGAACCGCCCAAACTTGCAAGCGGATCGAAAGGCGAGCCAGTTCGCGCAAGCCCGAAGCGAGTGACGGAAATCGTGCCGGCTCCGCCGGTCGCAGGCGTGTTGTGGCAACTGCCGCAACTCGTTTGATTGAATGTGGGGCCGAGACCTTCGCTCGGGGCGAGCGTCTGCTCGAAGTCTGCCTTTCCGCTCCAAAAGCGCGCGAGTTGCTCGACTGTCAAGCCGGTGATCGGATCTCCCATGCGCGGCTGCGGCGGAATCTGCGCGACCGATGACGACGAGAACAGCGGCGCCAGGATCAAGCAGGCCACCACCAGTGATTGCTTCGAACGGCGCATCTCAGCTCCTTTACTCAAGAGCACGACGCGTAAGACGTACAAAGGAGCGCGTCCGTCGACGTCGTCGGATCCTCACCGCATCCCGGATAGGGCGACGAGGGCGCGGGACCGGCGCCGAATAACGACGTGAGTAACCAAATGACATCGGCGATGTCGAGATCGCCATCGTCGTTTGCATCGCACGCGTCCGCGCAACCCGGCACAACGCTGCCCCCGAAGAGCGCGGTGAGCAAGGTCACCGGATCGGCGACGTTGTGCGCACCGTCGTCATTGCAATCGCCGCGGGCGAAGCTGGCACAGCCGACGCGCGTCACGCGAATGTTGTCGACGCCCGCTTCGCTGATGGAATCGTTCGGGAAGTCGGCGGTAGAGAATCGGAGCCGCATACTCGCGGTCGGCGAGGCGTGAGCGCTGGCAACGAAAGTGTGTCGGACCCAGCTCCCGCCGGTGCCGGCATGCTCGGCGACCGGCAAATAGTTCGCTCCGCCATCGGCGGAGATTTCGACTACAAGCAGATCGGGCTCGCCCAAAAACGTCGCGAACCAGAAATCGTAGGAGATCACGGCATCCGCGTTACTCAGATCGAATACCGGCGACACGAGCCGAGTCGGTCCGCCATCGACATCGTGCGCAGTCGGTAAGTCGCCCGCCGCTCCGTTCGCCGTTACGAACGCACGTCCGCCGGCGGTAGCGTCCGCATCATCTCCCGGCGCCACCGGCGATCCATCCCACGTCGTCGTTTCCGGCTCGGCCGACTGCCAGCTGCCGCCGGTCAGCCCCGGATGATTCTCGACACTCCACGAGATCGGCGGCTCGCCGTCTTCGAACAGAATGTCTGCGACTGCGCCGGCGGCAGTCGTCTCATAAACCTCGCCGGGAGTCGGCGGATTTGCGAACGAAAGCCCGCCTTCGAGCACGGCGCTGAAACTGTATGCAATACGGGAAGAGCAAGGCGCGCCGGGTAGCGTGGCCCGAAAGAGCCCGCCGCCGAGATCCGCGAGTGTCGATGTCGTCACGGGGCCATCATCGATCGAGACGTGGAGCAGCGACGCGCCGGCCAGCAACGTGCCGCCGCCAAGGGCATCAATCTGCACAAGTAATTCGTGTTCGGCGAGTGGCGTGACAGCGGAAGGCAATCCGTCTGGAAAGCTGAATTGCACATCGAGCGGGGGATTAGCGATCCAAATGCTCATACTCGTACACGTGCCGAGGACGAGGTCAAGCCAACCGTCGCCATTGAGGTCGAAGACCGCAATGTCCTGCGTGCCTGTGCGCGCCGCCACGGGGATCCCCGCTGGTTCCTCTTGAAACGTGACATTCGGCAGATCCCCTTGATTGCGCCAAATGTGCATGTGCCGGTTGCAGCCGCAGCAGTCGACATCGACATCGGCGATCAACACGTCGTTGAAGGAGTCGCGGTCGAGATCGGCAACGCGAATATTGCCGCCGAAGCTGTCGCTCGCGGGCGGAAACACGTGTTGCTGGAAATTCGCGCGGCCGTCTGCCCCGTTTCCTTGGTTGAGCAAATAGCGATCGATGCCATCGTCATCGATGATGATATCGAGGCGGCCGTCATTGTTGAGATCGCCCACCTCAACGTGGTAGGACGAGCCCAGGTAGACGGTCTCGAACGCGTTGAAAGTGCCTGGAGCGGTGGGATCGTTGTAGCTCAGACTGACGCGAATCGGCGCGACGAGTGCGCGGTCCTTCACGATATCGCGCACGCCATCGTTATTCATGTCGGCGATCACCGCGTGCACCCCGAATGCAGACTCGAGCATCTCGGTGGTCATGCGCGCAGTGCTCTCGTCGTTGAAGTAGCCGTTGCCGTCGTTGATCCAGAGCCGATCCTCCAGCGTGTTGAGGTAGTCGACGAAGTACAGATCCGGCGCGCCGTCGTTCGTGACGTCGCCGTAGCCGAGCCCGCAGAAATGAGGAGCGATCGGCATCGTCGGCGTGCGCGCGACTTCGTATCGGAAGCCTTGCCAGAGACCGCCGGTCGAGCCTTTGTTTCGATAGACGCGTGGATGCGAGATCGTCTTCGGCAGGCCGGCGCCATAGGTCGTGGCTGTGACGATATCGAGCCAGCCGTCACCATTGGCGTCGACCAGCGCGACATCGCGATCGTTGGTGAGGTCGAGGAAGCCCAATCCGCCGTCATCCGCATCCGTCGCGTACATGCTCGTCCGGTCTACGAGCACGCCGTTTAGTGCGTGGCCCTCGGCCAAGCCCTCATTCATGAACAGCACGTTTCGTCGGCGCCCCGGCGTGTCAAACGGCTCTTTGCGCACGCAGACCATGTCGACATCGCCATCGAGATCGACATCTCCCCACGCGTAGTCTTTCTCCTCGATGTCGGCAGTGCTGAGCGCGGGGGCAGCGACGAGGCGCGTCGAAGTTTGGTCCGAGTAAGTGAGAAAGTCGCCAGCTTCAACCGAAACCGTAACCACGACGAACAGCAGCGCCAAAGTCGTGACATCGCATTTGCGAGCGATCATGGGCGTCTCCTGAGTTTTTGCCGGTTTTCTCTCAGAGCGTTCGCGACCGATTTGCCGGGCTAGCATAGCGAGAACGGGCGTCCGAATCACGAGTCGGGATCTGGGCGGGCCGTGATCGCTGTCGCGCCGCCGGCGGCGCGGTACGGAGATTCAGACAGCGGCAGGTTCTCGGATGCTTGCTCCCGGCAACGTCTTGTCCTTGGGCAAGCGATTCGCGCCACCGTGACAAATGCACATCGTCGCGGTGATGGGAGCGCGATGCTCATCTTTCACCTTGGGACGCCACACAAGCGAATCGCCGCGCGTCGGCAAATCGCATCAGAGGCACGGCGCCGCAAAACAATTGAGTGGATCGCCCGTCGGGTCGGCGCCACAGGTCGGCCAAGGCGGGAAAGGCGGCGTTCCCGACAGAAACAACGCCGACAGCAAGTAGATCGCGTCAGCGACATTGATCGCGCCGCTATCGTTGGTGTCGCAAGCGTCGGGGCACAGGCTTTGTGCGCCGTCGAGAAATAAAAAACTTAGGATCGAAATTGCGTCGGCGAGATCGCCAAGGCCGTCGGTATTGCAGTCGCTGCGTTGAAACGGCGCGGATGGAGCCACGGGGAGCACTTGGCCACGTATTTCAGCGATGAAGAACGTCTGCGTATGAAACACGATGAAGTGCAGTTCGTTCAGCATGTCTTGCATCTGCGATGCGTTGAGCGTGGTCGCACCGACCATCGGATTCGTGAGCGGTAGATCGTAAAGCGCCGGCGCGGTGCCGCAGGCGGGGCCGGGGCCATGCACATGCGCGGCCGCGAGCGGAGAACTCAGCGCCGAGTACTCGATGAAATACGTGACGACGCCCGTTGCGGTGTCGAGCGAGAGAGTCGCGCTCCCGGACGCGCCCGGATATCCGGGCGCACCGCCCGCGCAATCCACCTGCGCGCTATCGAGCGTCGCGACGAACGCGATGTCTACGGCTGCGATCGGAGTTGAACAAAGCGAAAGTAGAAGCATGAACATGTAACCGCTTGGCTTCATCTACTGCGCACCTCGTTTCATGATTCCGCCGGAGAATTGCGACTGGCATCTTCGAGCAGTTTCAACATGGCGGTCGCGGTCGGCAGGTCGGCGAGTGCGTCGTTTTTCCACGTACTACGCATTGCGAGGTCATCGCGCGCAAGATCTACGGCATTTTTCCCGTCATGATCGCGAAGGTTGGGGTTGGCGCCACATTCGAGAAGCAAAGGTATGGCTCGTTCCATCTGATAGGTCCTTTCGCGGTAGAGCTTCACAAGTGGCGTTTGCCCATTCTTGTTCCGGATGTTGGGATTCGCCCCAGCTCGCAGCAACTCGATCGTCGCACTCGGGTTCGCGCCATCACCTGCCACCGCTTCATGCAGCGGCGAGTTTCCGTCTACATCCTGAGCGTTCGGCGGAATCCCCGCGGCCAAAAGCGTGCGCGTAAAGTCTGCGTAATCCACGGCCGCGTAGTCACCACGTTTTTCATATTGCCAAGCGAAACCATGGAGCGCGGTTCGGCCGTCTTCGCCGCCTGCGATGGACGCGCCGAGTTCGAGGAGCAACTTCACCGCCGGCAAGTTCACGGAGAATGCGTAAAAGTACAAGACGTCGCCGCGGAAGTCACTGTGACGAAACGTGGCGCCATGCTGCAGTCGGCACCGGATCGCGGCTCGAATCTGTTCCGTGTTCGTCTCGTCGAGCTCGTCGAGCAAATCATCGAGATGGCCGCTGGACTTTGAAGCGATGACCGCGCCCGCGGCGATGAGCAGCTCGATGCACTCGACCGTTTTCGCAACGAGGACGGGCGTACGGCCCTCACTATCCACGGCGTGGATGTTCGCGCCGCGCTCGATCAGCAACCGCACGCAGTCACTGCGGCCAGCCGCTGCTGCCGAATGGAGAGGAAGCAAGTAGCTCGGCGCGCCCAACTCATACGACGGCATCGTGATCTTCGGATTCTCGAACCGCTGTTTGAAGTCGTCCGGAAGCGTCTCGAGTAGTTTGACCACGGACGGCGACAGGGCGCTCGTGAGATTAAAGCCGTATTTCGCCATCGCCTTCTCGATCCCTGCCTCAGCATGCCGCGTATACGCGACGAGATCGACCGTGGGATTAGGGCTCAGGCCCGCATCAAAGAGCACCCGCAAGCGGTCTGCGGATTCGTCCATCGCCGCATGACTGACAAGTCGCGCGACGGTCTCGTCGTGGCTCGGTAGGGGACTTCCGTGTTGAAGCAGCACGGCGAGGCGCTCGGCGTCGCCGCCGCTCCAGCATCCGTTCCAACCGAAAACCGCCGCGACTGTTGGTGGGGTTTCGCCCGCCCGCCACGTTTTTCGCGCGCCCCGTTCGATGAGTAAACGCACCGTTTCAGCCGTCGCACCCCACTTCGATCCCGCAGCTAATGCGAGCGGCGATGCGAGCTGGATACCGATTCCGCCTCCCGCGTGTGGACACTCACAGGTCGCATTCACATCGTCACCGCGCGCGAGACAGCGAACGATGGCGTCGTGATCGCCGAGTGCCGCGGCCCGATGGAGTTCTGGAAACGACTTAGAATACTCAGGAAGTGAATCGGTCATGCGGCTGACTTTCGAGGACAACACATCTGCGCACTCGTCGATCGATCCTCTTAGAATGCGCTCGCCGATGATTTCTGCCACTGAAGCAGACGTCAACCAGAATGAAAAGGACAATATGCCCACCTTAAGAATTCGTTGGATGTTGGCGGCGGCGATGACCCTTTTGCTCGCGGCCTGCGTCGAACTGACCGGCCAACGGATCTCCTGGTTTCACGATCGCGTGCGCGACGAGTTGCGAATTATTCTCTGTTACGACGGCGTGCACGACACCGCGAAGGCTGAGGCGCCAGCGAGCGGTATAGAAGCACTCACAGAGTTCGTGGCGAATGGCGACGTCATGCTGGTGGACTGGCCATTTCACTGGCAACACGAGGCGCTTGAGCGTCATGTCGTCAGCGATCGGACTCCGCCGGCGATGCGTGAGTTGCTGCTGTTGCTCCGACCCGTACGCGTCACCACGCTCGCACACTACCGCGATAGTCGAGGTCGAATCGGCGCGGCGCAGCACGTCGTCATCCCAAACGTGTCCGCCGTCCTGTGCGCTGCCAACGCAGCGATTCGCGAGGAGCATATTCAAGACCCATGGGTTGACGCGCAGTGGCCGCGCACCGCGCGACTCGTCGATGACGCCCTGCGTGCTGGTCACGACTTTCTCTCGCTCGACGGCCACGCGTTCGTCATCGACGTCCCGGCGAACCGCAACGAAATGCGCGCCATTCGCGCGCACGCGGTGGATGGGCTGTTCGAGGCCTTCCTCAAAGAAGGCGCCGCCGCGAAGGTTGGCGTCGTTTGCGCGCTGTCATCAGTGAACGTGTCGTGGATCGAAGAGCAGGACCGCGTTCGCCTCGTCGTCGGGGATCGCGAAGTGCCGAGCACTTTCCGAGCGCGTCAGCGCGAAGAGTACTCGGAAAACTTAGCGGAGCCGATTGTGCGTCTTGTGCCGTCAACGCTCGACGCGTTCCTCGCGCCAGCATTCGGCGATGCTCTCGGCGAGTTGCCAACCGGCGTCGGCGACTTTGTCGCTTTCGGCCCGCCCGAGGAGTTTGCGCTGGCACTTGCGCGGACGGCCGACGACTCAAACTCGAAACAATCTCCAGCCGCGCGCGCGCGACTCGTCGCGTGGAGCGCCGCCTGGAATCGCGACGGCGGACTTCCAGCGGCGCCCGTACTGGCACCCGATGCCCCAGCGAATGCGCCGCTCTTGCCACTCTGGTCTGAGTGGTACCGACGCGTACAGGAGCCTTGAGTCGCGCGTAGTTCGTGATCTGGGCAGCGAGCTCCCGTGCGAGTTCGCGGACGGCATTGCGAAACCCGGCGTTGTTGCGCAATTGGCTAAACGCCGGCTACGACCGCGTGCTTTTCGCTGGGCGCGATCGACCGCGGCCTTCTGACCTTTATCATCAAGTACACCGACAAAGCGCCCGACCTCGACGACGTTCTCAAAGCGATGCGCGCCGCGGGCGGCGACGCCGTCACGACCTGGGCAAAGACTTGGCTCGAAGCGCCGGATATCCAAACCAAGTCTCGGGGCCGCCAAAATAGTGGTCACCCAAAGAGCAACTCCGAACGCTCCGCCTCAAAACCGCCAGTCGATCCCGATCATCACGCTCGTCCCGGGATCGTTGGTGCCGGAGCCGTGCACGCGGTAGTCGCGGTCGGTCAGGTTTTCCACGATTGCGAATATGTACAGGCGATCGATCGGCTCGTAAGTGCCGCGCAGAGCGATCGTGGAGTAGGCTGGCGTGCCGTCGGGTGGAATGCGCTGCGTGTCGCGGCGGTCGCTCTGGGAGAGGCGGTCCTCTTTGTTGACGACACGGACCTCGGCTTCGAGCGAGTAGCGCAGGTCGCGCGGCGCGTAGCGCAGACCGAAGAGCCCGGACGTCGGATTGACGCGAGTGATCGGTTCATCATCTTTGACCGTCAGCGTCTTGAAATCTTCGACGCGGCCTTCCATCCATGCGAACGCGCCGAAGGCGGCAAAGTCGCGCGGCAGCGGCACCACCGCCGACAATTCGACGCCGGAAACGTAGCCATCGCCGACGTTGTCCTTCGTGACGATCGGATTGCCGCTGCCGTCGGTCGTGCCGGTCGGGAAGCGAATGATCATGTCATCGATGAGCGTGTAGTAGGTCGCGAGCTGGCACGTGACGAATTCGTGATCGAGTTTCGTGCCGACTTCAAACGTCAAGTAATGCTCCGGATCGAGATCCGTCGCTGGGATCTCCACTTCGCCGCTCCGCGACACATCGGAGCGCGTGAGGTCGGACAAGTTCGGCGCGCGAAAACCCTGCGAAGCGCCGGCATACACATTGAGGTCTTCGCGCACGTGGCAAACCGCGCGCACGCTGCCGACCAGCGCCGAGAAAGTCTCGTGCACGCTCGAAAAAAACGTCCCGTCCGCCAAGATCGGGTCGACTTCATCGGCATCGACATCCACGAGCGTGTAGCGGAGACCGCCAATCAAGTCGAAGGACGAACTCACCGGCAGCGCATGCTCGACGAACACGCCGGCCATCTGGTAGTTCGATTGATCCGCGACCGCGCCGCGCGTTTGCAACATGCGGAGCGAGCCGTCCGGGTTGTGCTCGCGAAAGTTCGAGTCGACTTCCTCGAAAGAGTACTCGCCGCCGAATGTAGTCCGGCCGTCGCCCAGCGTCGGCATGCTGAGGTGGAAAACGGTGCCGATCATGGAATCGTTGAAACCTTGGATGCGCAGGCGACTATTCGTGAGCACGCGATCCTCGCGCTCATTCAATAAGTAGCGATAGACCGTCCACTCGCCGCGCACATCTTCGTCCGCGCGGCGGTTCCGTGCTTTGACGTAGACCAAGTCGCGCAGCAACGTCGTATCACGCGCGAGGTCGGTGCCGATGGCCGTGCCGCGATAACTCACCGCCTGGGTGGTCGAGTGCGTTCGCGGCACTTCATCTTGAATGTGCCGTTGATACCCGCCGACGAGTTCGAGATTGTCGGCCACGCCGAGTATCGCTTTGCCATCCGTCGAGTATTCGTTGTAGCCGGTGTTTTCGAACAAGCCCTGATGTCGGCCGCCGCTCAAGTCGCCGTAATCACGCCAACTGCCGCCGAGTTGGAAGGCGAAGTTGTGAGTCGAGAGTTCGACTTCACTGCGCGACACCGACGACTGATCCGCGCTACCGTAGCGCTGATAGACGCGACCGCCGGTTCTTACGCCGTCCGTCGAGTACGCGGGATCGCGACTCAGAAAGTTGATCGTGCCGCCGATCGCGTCACTGCCGTACAACACCGAAGCGGGTCCGAACAAGATCTCGGCGCGATCGAGCATGAGCGGATCGACGAGTTGCGTGTACTGGTTCGCACCATCGCGATAGACGCTGTTGTTGAGGCGAATGCCATCGACCAACGTCAATACGCGAAAACCCGTGAAGCCGCGCAACGTCGGCGAGCCCTGGCCGGGCGCGGTTTTCTGCGCGACGACCGCATTCGAGGACCCAACAATGTCGGTCGCCGTGCGCGGCGAATGCAAGTGGTCGGCGCCAACACCCGGTGCGCTCTCGACTGTATAAGGCAGGTCGAACGCGCGATTGCGATTTCGTGTCGCCGTCACGTAGATGTTCTGTGCCGCGCCGGTGGCCGGCGCGAGTTCGGCCGGCGAAACCACCTCGCGCGGTGGAACTTCGCCCTTGGTGGCTGCGGGCTCGCCCTGCTCGAGCGGCTCTTCAATCGGCGGCGGCTCCGGCGGTTTCGGAACGACCTGAACATGTGGTACCGGCGACTCTTGAAACCACAACCAGCTCGCGATGAACCACGCGCCCCATCCCACAGTCTTCGTCCCTTCCGACGGAGCGCGGAGCTTCGCCGCGCGCCAGCTTTCTCGTGTGCGTTCGTCAGTCGTTTTCCGGTACAGTGCCGCGACTCTGGGCGGCCGCGGTTACGGTCACCTTCAGAGCGTGCGTTGTAACCAAAAGGTTCAATTGGAAAAACACCCTGAGCAAGACCGTGAGTTGATGCTTCGCTTCTGTGCCGGCAGCGGTGACGCATTTGCCGAGCTCGTGCGGAGTCATCAGCACGCTTTATTGAACCTTTTTCGCCGACTGGGCGCTGATGTTCATAGTGCCGAGGACTGCGCGCAGGAGACTTTCGTCCGGCTGTACAGGGTTCGCGAGAAGTACCGCCCTTCGGCGCCGTTTGCGAGTTTCCTCTACACGCTGGCGCGAAACTCATGGATCGACTACGTGCGCGCGCGCGGTAAGTGGCGAGTGTCGACGCCCGACGATGAACTGTTCACGACCGGCGGCGATGGCGCCTGGGACGACCGGCTCGACCTGTTGGAAGCGGTCGCGCGCTTGCCGGAAGCGACTCGTTGGGTTTTGGTGCTCAGCCTTCAACAAGGGCTCAACTACGCCGAGATCGCCGACGTGCTCGATGTTCCGCTTGGGACCGTGAAGTCGCGGATGTTCTACGCGGTACGCAGACTCAGGGAGGCGCTGCATGCGCGAGTGGAAATCTAGCCGAGGATGGACGCCGAGCGGCGACTCGTGCCCGATGAGTGCGGAAGTCGTCGCGTGGCTGCAGGACGAAGTCCGGATCGACGAGCGGGCGAAACTCGCCGCGCATTTCGCGTCTTGCGACGCATGCGGCAGAATCGTCCACGAGTCGATGGAAGTGCTCGAGTGTTTCGAGGAGCGAATCCCGATCGAGGCGCGCCCCGATTTACTCCCGCGCGTGGTGGCGGAGCTCCGCGAATACGAAGCGAGCTTGCCGCTCGTGCGAGTCACTCCGCGCGCGCGCGCCCTGCGATTCAGCCGGATCGCGGCGGCCGTGGGGGGGGGC
>JBJXGE010000058.1:0-223055 GCA_046154185.1 Planctomycetota bacterium | reverse complement strand
CCCCCCCCCCCCCCCCCCCCCCCCCACGACCGTCGATTAGTATTTGTGGGCCGCATGCGCTCCAAGTATGAATTCGAAGCCAAGCCACACGGAGTGCGCACTGCCGTCGTCGAGATGGTCCGCGTCGTCGTAGTTGTACTGGAGGCGAAAGCGCGAGTACTCGGTCGGCAAGTACATCACGAGCGGCGCTACGCGATGGCGATCGGCGCGGAACGGATCGCGCTCGCGCATGCCATCGCTCGTGCCCGTGCCGCCCGCGAACTCGTAGCGCACGCCGGCTGCCCAGCGCTCGACGAATCCGTGCAGGACTTGCGAGTAGAGCCCCCAATCGCGCAGATCTTCGCTTGCGAAAATCGTATCGTCCGCCGGGTCGACGAGGTCATCGCCGAGGTCGACCCCGTCGTCTGCGCGATAGTTGCGACCCATTATTTCCGTCTGCCAAATGACGAACGGCCAGCCGCGCCGATTCTGCGCCGGCTGCCACTTGACGTGCGTATCGACTCCCCAAACATGCGTGCGTCCGGCGGCGCCCGTTGCGTTCGGACCCGTCAGCCACGACGTACCGAGTTTCAGGCCGACGGTGTCGCAAAGTTCGAAGAAATTGTCGAGGCGCGCCGCGTAGGCGAAGTCGGCAACGCTGCGCACGTCTTGCTCGACGAACGGTCGGCCACCGATCGGCCGCTCTTCAAACGCTTCGCCGCTCGAGAAGAAACTCGTCATGGTTTCGCCGTTGGCGTTTTGCACGCCGCCTTGAATCGTCGAGTACCATGCCGTCGGTAACAACCACGAGAGTTGCGCGCCGGCGCCGCGCATGCCATCGGGGCCAAACAGCCGCGTGTTGATAATCGGCTGATCTTGCCATTCCCATTGGTGCGGATGTTGCCCGTTGATCCGTCCAAACTCGGTGAAAAACTGGCCGGCCTTGACCTGGAGTCCCGCCGGCAAGGTTTGCGAGACGGCAAAGGCCTCCTCGACCTCGAACAGGCTTTCACCTTCGATCGGGTCGATGAAGTAGATGATGTTCGCTTGCCCGCGCAGGTAGGGATCGACGGCGCCCGTAAACGCCAGTTCGATGTTCTGGACGGTGAAGCCGCGTTTTCGTGGATCGTGGCCACCGCCTTGGAGTGTGCCAAGAGAAGCGTCGCGTTCGGTCGAGCCGCCAACCGCGAAGAGCGCGTCGAACGAAATATCGATGAGTCGAAACTTGAGATCGCCGACTTGGCGCGCGGCGATGTCGGCGGTGGGGGGCGGCGCGCTGGCGCTCGATTGCGCCGCCGCTTGCTCGACAGGGATTGCGATGAGGAGGTTTAGAGCGACGGCGGCCACGAACGTTCGAGGCGCGCCGCGCGGTGCGCCGGCAAATCGTTGCGGATGCATGCTAGTTGCAGTCCTATTTCGATGTTCGTTCGCGAAGATGAACGAACGCGAGTCGCCGTGCGCACTGGAGCGCTCTCGACCGCGTGCGATCGTTGTCTCGCGATGAAGAACGAATGTTGCGGAAATTTGCGCCGACGAACTCCGTCGACGAATAGGCGGACTAGCCGATAACGGGCGGGGCGCGCGGCTCGAGCGAAGTCAGGGACGGCGCGAGTTGGAGATTCTCAACCGTGGGCGGGAGCGATTCCGCGATGAGTTGTCGACTGACGATTCCAACCGACGCGCGAAGCTGAACTCCTGGGCCCGGTGACTTACAAAGCGGACAGGTCTGACCGCAGCTCGGCTCGTTGTCGTGGTGACGGTGATTTGGGTCGTCGCAATCGTCGCCGCAGTCGGCGGCGCACACCGTCGCGGAATGGCCGGCCGCGTGATGGTGCTCATGATCGTGTTCGAGCGCGTGATCGTGTTCGAGCGCGTGATCGTGACCGTGTTGACCAGGAAAATGCTCGTGCGCGTGCGGTTCGAGAAACGGATGCACCAACGTGAGCAACCAATACAGCGCGTAACCACACCAAGCGATGTGCAGCGCTGCGCGACTCGGCGGCCTTGAGAGGTCCATCTTCATGCGGAGGATTGATACTCACTTGGACCTGCAAAGTAAAGTCCTCGCGCGGGCACCCCGGGTCACGGCGTTCGGCGTCGATCACTTCACCGACGGTGGGCCGGTGGTAGGATCACCCGCGATCACGACCTCATGGCGGTGCGCCACGCGGCGATACTCCAACGCGGTCCATTGCGCTCGGTCAGTTCGCCGGGGCCGCCGAGTCCAGCTCTATCTTCGAGACACTCGGCGCGGAGCCATGGGGCCCTTGTCGTTTCGCGAACGGCCATCGAACCGCGGGGCGTACTTCCCGAGAGGGTCAAAGCGTGTTTGAACGAACTCGAAGCTTCACGTGCTCTGTAGTGATTCTCGCGTTGGTCGGCTGCGCGCAAAATCGAACTGCCAACGGCGGAGTGATTCCACGCGAGTCCACCGAACTCCAGCAAGCGCTCGCAACCATCTGCGCGGCGCAAGCGGTACCGGCGCTCGCCGTTCTCATTCTCGCAAACGACGAGATCGCCGCGGTCGCGACCGCGGGCGTGCGGGTCGCGGGAGATGATGCGCCGATCGATCTTCATGATCGCTGGCACCTGAGCTCTTGTGGAAAAGCCATGACGGCGACTGTGCTCGCGAAATTGGTCGAAACCGGGCAACTCCGTTGGGACTCCACCCTGGGTGCGATTTTTCCCGAACTTGCCGGCGCCATGCAGGAAAACATTCGCGGCGTGACTGTGCGCGAGTTGGTCGACCATCGAGCAGGCTTGCCGCTCGATCAGAGATCCGGCGGCGGCTTCGGCGAGGAAATTCGAAACGCCGGCTCGCCGCGCGAGCAACGTTTGGCCATCACGCGCGCTGTTACCGCCAATACTCCGACCGCGCCGCCCGGCCGGCGCGGCCCCTACTCGAATACCGGGTTCTTGATTGCCGGCGCCGTGATCGAAAGGGTGACCTCGAAGACCTGGGAAACGGCCATGCGGGAATATCTATTCGAACCGCTCGGCATGTCGTCGGCCGGCTTCGGCCCGCCCGGCAAGGCGATGCAGAACCCGCAGGACGAACCCTGGGGTCATATGCTGATATTTGGGCGCCGAGTCGCCGCCGATCCCAACGGCTTGTTGGCCGTCGTTCCACCTTGGTACGGACCGGCGGGCGATGTGCACGCATCGCTTCCGGATTGGGCGAAATTCGTCGCGCTGCACGCGGGCGGCGGACAACCGCTATTGGCGAGCGAAACGCTGGAAGATATGCACCGCCCGATCCGTGAATCCGATTACACGTGCGGGTTTTCGACGGCGCGCGCGGATTGGGCGAGCGGTCCAGTCCTTGGCCACCACGGCAGCAGTCCGCGCTGGCACACCTTCGTGTGGCTTTCACCCGGCGACCACGTCGCCTTCTTGGTCGCCTGCAATCAAGGTGGCGCTGCCGGCGATGCGGCGTGTCGAGCCGCTATGCAGCTGATCATTGAACATTGGCGAAAGCACGCCCGAGAAACCAAACAAGTGACCAAACCCACCTAGCGAAATGTGGCTCGTCGCGAGACCGCGGAGCACCGGACGGAAACCGGCCCCATCAGCAAAGTCGCGCGCCTGCGGTTCGCGTTTCAAGCGCGCGGCCCGGTTCCCGCGCGCGAAAGAGACCGAGTTCGTCAAGCGCGAGCAGCACTCAGTGCCACGCGCGACGGTCCGAGTTGCATCGACTCACCTCGTGGGATCCTCGAGCAACGAGTAAAGCACGTTGTCGGTGAACGACGGATCGGTTGTGAGCCCGAGGTGGTCGCGAAACAAGAACTGGACGCGATCCCAAGCAATCGGAGAGTTGAGACTTGGCGACCAGGTGCCGCCGACGCGTTCGTCGAGCAGCGCACTCGCGCGCGAGACCGTCACGTCGCCGGGCGCATAGCTGTGATTCGTGAGGCGCCCGGTCGCGGGATCGACAGCGAGCACCGCCACCGTCTCCATCGCGTCGCCCGCGAACAAATCCGCTTCCCTACCAGTCGGCGGCACGAGCGGCGCATCCATCGCGGCATGGAAGCGACGCGCGCGCTCGAGACATTTCGCGAGGTGATCGAGCGCGATGCGTCGCCGCTCCGCCGCGTCAACGACCCCGGGCAGCAGCCGTTGCAAGTCGGCGTCGCGCGCCGGATCAGCGAGCCCCCAACGCGCTTCCTCCCAGAATTTCACGTCGAAAAGCCGCTCTATGCGTTGCGTCGGATCGGCCGCCGAGACGAGCGGCCCGTGCCGATCGCGTGGCAAGAGCTGATAGATCGCGGGCATCGTGCCAAGAATCGCCTGCGAGTAATTCGGTAGCAGCGGCGCTGGCTGAAAGCCATCGACGAGTTGCCGGACCGCATCGGGACTGCCGGCGTTTGGCGTCCCGACTAGCAACAGACGTCCGATCAACTGCTTTCCGGCCCAGGTTGGTTTCGGAAGCGAGCCGTCGAGCGGCAGGTCCTGGCTGCCGTAACGCAGAAGATAACGCGCCACGAGACCGCCCATGGAATGCGCCACGATGTCAAACTTCACGTCGCGCTCGATGCCGAAGCGTTCGCGAAGTTCGCTTTCAACTAGTCGCTTGCGCTCACGGATAAAAGTTTCGAGCTGTGCCGCGTTCTCGACCAAGTCGCGTCGCCAGTCGTAGGCGAATTGAAAGCAAGTGAAGTGCATGTCTCCGTAATCGATGGCGCCTGCCTCGCTGAGCTGTTGATCGCGATAGCCGCCAACACCCAAAGCGCCGAGAATCTGCTGATAGGCACGCTGCTGAAACGGAATCCCGAAGAGCTGCACTTGTATGGTATCGAGCGCGCCGGTTGCGACGACGTCGTCCGTAAGCTCCCGAAGTTCGGACCCGATTTGCATCGGCAATGCGATGAGCTGAGCGCCATCCGCCGTCGCGGGATCCGCGACGGTCGGCGTAAACGCGCCCCAAACGATGCGGCCGGTCCCGGACTGCGCCAACTTTGATCCGAGGATTCCGGGGATCACGATCACGGGGTTGCGCAGCTCGTCGCTTTGCATGGCGGCGCGACTGTACACACGGCCCAGGTCGGGCACTGGTGGTTGGGCTGCACACCCGATCAAAAATCCACTCCATGCCGCGAAAAAGGCGAGTGACAGCCTTGGCTTTTGCGCGTTGGGTCTCCGCTCCATGTTGTCTCTGTTCCTAGCCGGCTGCGTGCCAGCGGCGTCGATGCAGTCCGGCTCGCGCGCAGTTTGTTACGGCAGATTTCGAATGTCGCGCCAGGATCGGCGAGTTCAAGCGGTCAAGATTGCCGCTGAACTCGTTCCAACCAATAGTTGCTCTACTTGACCGGCGTGTACTTGCCGCCGTTTTGCTCGGCGAGCTTCTTCAAGAAATCGATCAGATCCTGCGGCGTCGGCGCGTCGGGATCTGGCTTGCCGGTCGGCTTTGATTTGTCGTGGGGCCACTTGCCTTCGCCCTCGTAGCCGAACGTGAAGATCTTCACGCGCGGTAGTCGGTTGAGTCGTTGCACCTGCTCGAGTATCTGTGGAATGAGTTCCTTGGTCTTTTTGCCTTCGCGCGTCGGCGCGCCGTCGGAAAGCAGGAAGATCGTATCGAGCGTCGTGTCTTTGAAAGCCTCTGCGAGCGCGTCGTCGGTGTGGGTCGGGCCATCTGCCCGCAAGTTCTCGACAAACTCGATCGCCTTTTTCTTCCACGCCGCGTCGGCCGGCACGCTGCCTTTGGGGCTGAAGAGTTTGTTCCAACCGCTGTAGGTGATGATGTTGAAGTGCGAATACTTCGGCAAATTGCTGAGGGCGTCGATGAGATTGTGCTTGGCGCGCGCGAGCCGCTCCTTGGTTTTGTGATCCGGGCCCTCGCCGATTTTTTCGCCATCGTCGTCGTACATTTGCATCGAGCCGGATACGTCGACAACGAACACAACATGATCGCTGTGAACCTCGACGTCGAAAAACTTCGGCACCTTGAAGTCGCCGCTGCGCTTGCGCTCAACCCCGGTGCGACCCTTCTGCGCTTCGTCGAGCTGCTTGGGGTCGAACGTCTCGCCTTGCAGCTTCCAAAACTCGCGCCACTCCGCGAGCGTTGCGTAATCGAGTCCCGTGAGCGCGATGAGACCATCGCGCGCGAGATAAGACTCGGTGCTCGGCGCGAAGCCGACTTTCTCGAGCAAATCGATGAGCGCCGGGATCGCGAGTTTCGAACGCCGCTCAACCAACGGCGGGATGGCGTTGCGATAGACAAAATAATTATGCGACTCGATGCCGCGGACAAGCCATGCCTCGGCGCGCGCGTCAGTAATTTTCTCCGCGACCGCAACGACGGTGGCGAGGATGAGTTCGTTCGGTTTTTTCTTCTTGAGTAAATCGTCGAAGGCCGGCGCGATCCGGTCGGGGCCGAGCGCAATGAACGCGTTGATGCTCTCGGCCATGATCTCATGCGGCGGCACGAGCGCGAA
Source organism: Planctomycetota bacterium (assembly GCA_046154185.1). Taxonomy (GTDB): domain Bacteria; phylum Planctomycetota; class UBA8108; order UBA1146; family JAJFFE01; genus JBJXGE01. The sequence continues at coordinate 216,645 of JBJXGE010000058.1, read as the reverse complement.
CGCACCGAATATGACGTTCGGCGCTTTCTCGTCGGTCGAGCGCCCGAGCTCCGTGATGACGCCGCGGACCTTTTCGAACTCCCCGTTCTTGGCGGCCAGCGCGATGGCACGCGCCGCGACTTCAGCCTCGCCGGCCGCGACGGGCAAAGTGAAGAGGAGTGGAATGAGCAATCCGGCGAGGCAGGGATGCGCTGACATGAGGTCTCCTTTGCGGCCGTGACGGATGGAAACTTGCGTGATCAAGCGACGGCACGAGGCCCCGGCAATCGGACCTGCAGCGCGAGCGCGGTGGTATTAACACGAAGCCGCTACGGCCGCAGGCTCCAGATCGCCGTCTGTCCGCTGTCGTCGGTGGCGCTGAAGAATATACGGCCATCGACGCTCCATGTGGGATTCCACTCTGGAGTGCGCTTGAACGTGAGCCGTCGGAGGCTGGTGCCGTCGCGACGCACGCACCAGATATCATCGCCGAGGCTGGTGTCGGCGCGGGTGTGCGGACTCTTCGAGACGCTGTTGAACACGATCCAGCCGCCATCCGGCGACCAATCGGGATTGACCGCGCCCCAGTCGGGGCCGCTCACGATCTCTTGCTCATGCGTCCCGTTCAGGTCGATGGTCCAGATGCTGAACCACTCGGCGTCGCGGGCGCGATGGCGTTGAAAAACCAGTTTGTCGCCAGCAGGACTGAAGACCGGAAAGAGCCCCTCCGTCACTCGCTCGCTTGCGTGGCTCGCGATGGTGAGAATCCAAATCTCCCATTCACCCGTGACGGGCGAGCGGCGGCTGTAAGCGAGACGCGTTCCATCCGGTGACCAACTCGGATGCTGCGCTTCGACTCCCAGATCCGCGAGACGCTCGGGCGTGCGATCTTCAAACGTGTTCATGAGGTAAAGCTGCCACGTGCCGCTGCGGTTCGATGCAAATGCAATGCGTTGGTCGGCCGGACAAACGGCGGCGAATGCATCGTCTCCGGGTCCCTCGGTGAGCCGCTCGAGTCGGCCGCCATCCGGCTCGCGCAGGTAGAGCTTGTACTCGTAGCTGTGCCGATTCGACGAGTAGAGCAAGGCCCCGTTCGAGAGCGACTCCGCATACAAGTCTTCGCCGATGTCGCCGGGGGAATGTTGTTGCCAAGTGGCGTACGGAGTCGACTCGCCGGCGTCCGTCGATTCGCGACTGATCGGGCGCGTCGCCGATTCGTGCGCGGCGCCTGGCAGGAGGCAGCCGGCGAGGGAAAGCGCGAGTGGCAAGAGCAGCAACAGTCGCGCGCTCGACGTGCTGTTTCTTTTCGATTCGTTCGTGGTCATGATTCGTCCGCCTCTCACCTTACTTATCGGTCGAAGCAGGTTCGGCTGAAGGGGGGCGGATCGCTCGGCGGCAGGTTTTGCGCCCGAGGAGGCGAAGTTTGAGCATCGCGTATCGCATTAACGGCCAAGTCTTGGCGAGCGCCGAGACCGTCGCGCTGAAGGCGATGATCGAAGAACTCGTGCGCCAGGGCTGGACCGACCTCGCGATCACGGTCGATGGTCACGAATTACCGGCTGCGCTCACGAGCCCGAAAGGCTGGAGCGCGCCGCGCGCCGAAAGCGGGTCGTACGCCCGGCTACATGAAGGTCCCGTCTTGTCGCGTGTCGAGATCACGGGCACCTCACCCGAACTGCGCAACGAGTCGCCGGCCGACCTCGACCAGCAACAATCGCTCATCCGCGCGGAGTTGTTCAATACGCTGCCGCGCTTCATCGAACTCGCGCAAGAGCTCGGCGAAGCGCTCGGCCGCGGCGAGTGGAGCGCCCATCTCGCTCGGGTCGCGACGATGCTCGAGGAGCTCCAGCTTGTGCTCGATGGCTTGCGCTGCGCCGGCGCCGCGAGCGAGCCGGACGTCGAAGAATTCCGCCGCGCCTTCCCGGCGCTCCTCGCCGAGATCGACCGCGCGATCAAGATTCAGTCGTGGGTCGAAGTCGCGGACACGCTCCTCTACGAGTTCGTTCCGCGGCTAAAGTCTTTGCGCGTGTGCGCCTAAGGGAATCCCGCGCCGCCCGGTAGATATTGCAATCTGTTGCCAGGTGTCTATATTTTTCCGCCTTGCCAAGCTGACGATGCTGGACCCGCGATCAGGAATCGTCATGGCAAACGCGCTCCGCGATTTGCCGCTGGCTTCAATTACTACCAACACCCAGCCGAGCTGGGAGAGGACATGTCCATGCCGACGGAGACCTTTCCGCAGGCGGGTGCTCGTTCCGCCATGGCCGGGACCAATGCGCCTGCCCTAGTGCAGGTCGCCGGTCTGAAAAAGACCTATGGTCCGACGCGCGCTGTCGCCGACGTCAGTTTCGAAGTGAGACGCGGAGAAATCCTCGGCTTCCTCGGACCGAACGGCGCCGGCAAGAGCACTACGCTCAAGATCATGACCGGGTACATCGCCGCCGATGCGGGCACCGTGAAAATCTGCGGTCACGATATCGCCCTCGAACCGCTGGCCGCGCGCCGCAAGTTCGGCTACTTGCCCGAAGCGCTGCCGCTCTATCCGGAGATGCAGGTAGTCGAATATCTCGAGTTCATCGCCGCGAGTCGCGAGTTGGTCGGTGCTGAAGCGCGCCAGCGCGTCGATTCGGCGATCGAGCGCCTCGGACTGACGCGCATGCGCAAGCGGCTGACGGGCTCGCTGTCGAAGGGTTACAAGCAGCGCGTCGGGCTCGCACAAGCGATCTTGCACGACCCGGAGATTCTCATTCTCGACGAGCCGACGAACGGCCTCGATCCGCAACAAATCATCGAGATTCGCCAGCTCTTGAGCCAATTAGCGCAGACAAAGGCGCTCATCTTCAGCACGCACATCTTGCAAGAGATCTCGGCGATCTGTACGCGCGTCATGATCATTCGCGACGGTCAATTGATCGCAAACGGCACGCCGGAAGAACTCGGTCGAGTCGCGGGCCTCGGAACCTGGGAGATCGTGATCGGCGATCGCGATTTGACCGGCGCGCCAATGCACGAATTCGGGCTCGGCGACATGATCGCGCACGAAAACTTGACGACGCACCATGTCTACCGCTTTTCCGGTGAGAATCGCGTGCCGAATGTCGGCGACTTGGCCGCGCGCGTGACACGTCTCGGTGGGCGCCTCGAAGAAGTGCGCCGACCGCGTCAGAGTCTCGAGCAGGCGTATTTGCAACTCACTGGCAGCGGAAGGAAGGCGTAGCTCATGCAAGGTATGTGGGTCATCTACAAGCGCGAGCTGCGGAGTTACTTCAACACGCCGATCGCGTACATCTTCTTGCCGATACTCGTCGGCTTCATGTCGTTTTGGTTCTTCAAGTACCTGCCGTTTTTCATCGAAGACCGCGCCGACATGCGCAACTTCTTTAGCTTGATGCCGTTTGTATTGTTCGTGTTCGTGCCCGCCATCACGATGCGATTGTGGGCCGAAGAACTGCGCGTCGGAACCGCCGAGATCTTGCTGACACTGCCCTACAAAGTGCCCCAAATCGTGATCGGTAAATTCCTCGCGGCGTACACGGTGCTGGTGATCGGACTCACTTTGACGCTCGGCATCACCATCGGCGTCGGCTTTCTCGGTGACCCGGATTGGGGACCGATCATCGGCGGTTACTTCGGCACGCTGCTGATGGGCGCCATGTTCGTCGCGCTGGGCGCTTTCATTTCTAGTCTCACGACCAATCAAGTCGTGGCGCTTCTCGTCGGTCTGATCGCCGGTGTCGGACTCGTGTTGTTCTTTAGCGCCCGCACGGCGATCTTTCTCATCGGAGAAGGGTCGCAGCTCGCGACCGCATTCGAAAACATCGGCGTTGAAACCCACTTCAGCAGCATCGAACGGGGTGTCGTGGCGCTCAGTGACGTGTTGTATTTCGTGTGCGGTACGGTGTTGTTTTTGTTCCTCAACATTTTCCGCGTCGAGTCGCGACGTTACTAAGGAAGGAGCCCCATGAAAGACAGAGCGAGTTTTTACCGCGGTTGGGTGGGCTTCCTCATCGTGCTGTTGGTCTTCACATTTTTGCTGGTCGGTTTCTCGCGCGAGTTTTTGGACGTGCGCATCGACCTCACCGAAGAGCAGCTCCACACCGTGTCGCCGGAGACGCGACACATCCTCGAGAAGCTCGAGGACACCGTGACCATCAGCTATTGGGTGTCAGAGAAACTGCCGCCAGGATTTCAAAACTTGCGGCGGGACACTGTCGACTATCTCGAGGAATTTCAGCGGCTCGGGAACGGCAAGGTCATCGTCAAAGTGCGCGATCCGGAATCGTGGATCGGCGAGGAAGTCAAACGGCGCGAGGAGGCGAAGCAAGCGGGTGAGAAAGAGCCGGAGCCGCCGCGGGATCCGTTCAATCCCTTCGGCGCCGCCGACCTAACCGACAAGGAGAAGGTCGAAGACGAGTTCTCGCAACAGATCGGCATTCCCAAACTGCAGGGCCGCAACGTCCAGGACGACAAGCTCGAAATCGCGACCTTCTACAGTGGGATGCGACTCGAGCACCTCACTAAGGAAGCGGAGGTCATGCAAGTCCACCAATCGTTGGATGGACTCGAATACGAGCTGGTGAGTCGCATCGCGAAACTCACCGCGACAAACAAGCCGACGGTGGCGTTTTTCCTCGGCAAGCCCTCCGACGTGCAAGCCGTGCCGCCGGATCCGCGCATGCGCGGCATGAACATGCCGGAGCAGAAGATTCATCCCTATAAGCCAGTGCTCGACCATTACAAGGACTACTTCGATGTAGTCGAGGTCACGCTCAAAGAGGGTTCGCTGATACCGGCCGAGGCGCGCGCGCTGATCGTGGCCGAGCCCGATGCTCTCGAGGAGCGGCAGATCTACGAGATCGACCGCTACATTGCCGGCGGCGGCAGCGCGATTTTTCTGGTCGCGCATCAGTCGGGGGATCTCGACAACGGGAGCGTTATTCCGCTTTCCATCAGTCTAGAAAAGTTGTTCGAGAGCTGGGGCGTCACGGTCCGGCGCGAACTCGTCGGTTCGCGGCTTTGTGGGCAGGTTGTGGTGGAGCAACCGACGCCGCTCGGGAATATGAAAATGCCGAGGAGCTTTCCGCTGGTGCCGGCAGCAGCTGGGCGTGGATTGAACGATAGCTCGCCGCTGACCCAAGGTGTCGCCGCGTTGACTTTCCCGTTCGCGTCGCCGCTGTCGCACGACCCCAACAAGGTCAAGGCGCAGGGACTGGAGATAACGGTGCTCGCGACCACGTCGGAGGAGTCATGGCTGAGCGCGTTCAGCCCGCAACTCACGCGCCGGATGATTGACGAGCCACCGAAGTCTCAACTCGGCGCGTACGAGCTCGCTTACTTGCTGCAAGGCAACTTCAAGAGTTTGTACAAGACGGGAGACCTGATTCCGGCCTGGCAGAAAGCCGCAGAGCCGGAAGACGGGGATGGTGCGCCGGAGAAACCCAGCGACGACGTGCCGCCGGCGGAGCCGACCCCGGTGCCCGAACTCGTGAGCAAGCCCGGGCGCGTCGTGTTGCTCGGCTCCGTCGACATGGGGAAGGTCGAGTACTTAAACCTCAACAAACCGAACGTGAGTTTTCTACAAAACGCGATCGAGAGCGTTGCCTCCGAGTACAACTTGATCAGCATTCGTGGCAAGACCCAGGAGAATCGCGCGCTGCGCAAGAGCGACAAGTGGGAGCGCAATCTCGTGAGCTACGGCAACATCATCGGATTGCCGCTGTTGATCATCGCGTTTGGACTCGCGCGGTTCTTCGTGCGCTCGACGGTGTCGCGCAGCTACGAAGAGAACTTTCTGCGAAATCAAAGCTCGAAGGGAGGCGCCGCGTGACCGGGAAACTGACTTGGCTCATGTTGTTGGTGATGGCGCTGTTCGCCGGAATTTGGTACTGGAGCAAGCCATCCGACTACTCACCGAAAACGGAAACGCCGGCGGCGATCGCTGCGCTCACCAAGTTTGAGCCGGGCAAAGTTCAAGAGCTGACGCTCGCGAAGGGTGCCAACGCAGTGACGCTCAAACGCGTGCCCGACGGTTGGCAAGTCGTTAGCGCGTGGAATTACCCAGCGACGGCGGTGCACATCGATGAGTTTCTCAAGTCCATACGGCAAATTCGCGATCCCGAAGTGCGCGGGCAAGAGCAGCTCAAACACGCGAGTTTTGAAATCGACAAAGAGCAGGCGTGGCGCATCGAGCTGAAGGGGGATGGGCCCGGTTTCCCGGTGACGTTCTTGGTCGGCAAGAGCAATTACCAAGAGCAACGCTGTTATGTGCGGACGCCGGATTCCAACATCGTCTATGCCGTGAAACCGGACCTCGTCTACGCGGGCCGACTCTACAAAGGGCAAGAGTTGAGCGACGCGTGGGTTGATAAGCAAATCTACAAACAACCCGAGGACACCGAGATTGAGCAGGTCAAAGCGCGAACGGAGACCGGCGAAATCGCGCTCGTGGCAAAGCCGCGGCCGGCACCGGAGCCCGCCAAGGTTGAGGGCGACGGCGGCGCGCCGACCACGGAACCGACGGAGCCGAAGCCGGACACACCGCCCGCGCCACCGCCACCGCGCGAGTATGCAGTGAAGGCGCCGGAGGAATTCGAACCGGACCAAAACGTCGTGCGCGGTTGGGTGAGTCGGTTCAAGAACATCTCCGCGGCGGGAGCGGTCGACCCCGCGAAGCTCGTCGACTACGGGCTCGAACCGCCGCAGCGCACGGTGGAGTTCACCCTGACGAACGGGGACCGGGTCGTGTTGGAAGTCGGCGGCAAAGAAGTGAAACCGGCGGCGGCCGACGGTGAGACGCCGTCGGCGTCCGCGTCGACGCAAGATCGCTACTACGTCCGCAAGCAAGGCGACTCGCGAGTGTTTCTCATCAATTCGTATTTGCGCGATGGATTCTTCAAGACGACGGATGAGTTGAAGCAGAAACCGAAGGATCCGCCACCTGTGACCGCGCCGTCCGCGGATGGCGCCGCCTCGCCGCCGGTTCCGTCGAGTGTGCAGCCGCCGGTCGAGACGCAGTTGGATCCGGTGCCGCCCGCGCCGATCGAAGAGCCAAAGCCGATTCCCCCACCCACGCCAGTCGGCGGCGGCGGATAACGGTTACCAACCGCCAAGCACATCCTCGAGGAGGCCGAGGCCGACACCCCAGAGGATGCCTTCGTCGCGGTGGCCGGATTGATGCCCGATGATGCCACCGACCGTTCCGTAGAGGAGCGTGCGGCCGAGGTTGATCCCGTCGCGGTGATGCCGGTTATGACCACGGTGATGACCGTAGTGGTCGCACCACTCGTTGTCGCAGTAGTCTTCATGGCGCCACGCGCGTGGGTGGTTCCTTCGTGCGTCTTCGCTCACCGTCGCTCGCGCATCATAGGTCGCGACCGGTTCCGCGGGTCGAGCTGCGGGCGGAGGCGGTGGCGGATACAACTCGAGAATCTTCTCGATGCTCGTCGTTGCGTCGATGTCCTTCAACGCCTCTTGGCGATAGTCAATCGTCTTCGGCGCTGGCGCGGGCCGCGGCGGCGCGACTGGTTGCCGCGGACCGAGCGGGCCCGCGCAACCCGCAAGGGCGAGCGCGAACAGCGCGATGGCGCCGCGTGCACGTTCAGTTTTCAGCATGGCGAATCCTCCTGTAGCTATTCTTCCAGGCCGCGCGTCATTCCGCGAGTCACTCCTAGAATCACTCCTAGAAGCACTCCTAGAAGCACTCCTAGAATCACTCCTAGAATCACTCCTAGAATCACTGCACCGGCGCGATTTTCACTTGCAGCGTGTAGTCGTACGCCTGCTCCGAGAGCGCCGTCCGCGTGTAAGACATCGTCGCGTAACCTTGAATGAGCTTGTGCTCCCAAACGCTATCTTCCTCGACGATGTTGCCGTTCTGGTCTTTGAAGACTGAGTTCAAGAGTACGTGGATTTGCTTGCTCGAAGTGTTTCGCAGTAGCAACTCCGCTTTGAGCCGGCTATCCGGACTCGTCCAGGAAACTCTCGCATTGTCGGCCTGCAAGGTTCCGCGCAATGCTGAACTGACGAGCAGCACGCGCGCCCGATCGGTCGACGTGTTCTGATCGATCCGCTCAGGCACATACGGCCCACCGCGACAACCCTCTATTGCGCCACTCAGCGCGACCGCAACCACCAGCAAGCAAAATCTTCGCGTCATGACGGCGACGTCCTTTCAACGGCCGCAACCGGCGGCGTGCGGCGAAATCCTTTGTGGTAGCCGCCGCGGAAGTAGTAGACCTCGAGGCGGTCGTTCCGAAACGGCAGGTAATGCCAAATCTGTCGGTACTCGGGGAGTTGGATGCCCCGACGGTTTTCGAACTCGATCTCGAGCGTATGGAGGCCCGGCTCGACGCGGCCCATCCACAGGTGACCTTCAGCCGGCAACAGGTGCCAATGACGCAGGTCCGCTTGCGGCTGAATCATCGTGCCGAGCAGCAACAGTCCGCCGCCGATCACCGCGAGGAGTCCACTGCGCTGCCCCGAACGACGACCTTTCGCGGCTTCGTTGAGGAGCACGGCTCCGCTGGCAATCATGACATCCTTCGCGGCGGCTTTGCCCGCGAGAATCTGATCCATCGTGCGCCCGCCGCGCGTCGTCGCTTGAAAGCCGAGGTCTACACCGAGCCGGCCGATCGGGAGCCGCTCCCCGTCGAGCCGGAGTTCGGGTGTCGCCGCAGCCGGCGCGTGCAACGAAAAGTCGGCGATCGCACCGTGACTGCCCGTGCCGATCTTTGTCGGTCCGCGCCCGCTATCGATCCAGATCACGGCATTAACGGACCGCAAGAAATCGACATCGGCGTACGGATGCTGCGGGTCGATCGCCTGCAAATGCTCGATGTCTTTGCGCGCGAGCTCGACTTGGTCACTCCGCACTTCGAGCAGCGCCGCGAGCGAGTAGAGCGCGATCACGTCGCTGCGATACTGCTCTTCCTTGCTATCCGAATCGGCGAGGATGCCGCGCTTCACAGCGGCGCGCGCGTTCTCCTCGTCGCCGCGTTCGAGGCACAAGAGCGCGGTGTAGATCGAATTCATCACGGCTTCGTACGGATCGCCGCGGAAGATCTTCAAACTCTCGCGGCCGATTAGCGCCGCCACCTGCGATGGCGTGTTGCCCGGAAAGGAACCCATCACGCGGCCGGCGTCGACGAGCGCATCGAGGCTCGTGCGGTAGTCGCCCGCGTTGAGCGCCGCCGAGCCGAGCAAGCTGCATTCGAGCGCGTAGTCGGTGCGCGCGACGGCGCGCCGTTTCTGAAACTCGTCGATTGCCGTGTCATCGTCGCCGGCGAGAAATGCGCGCTCCGCGGCGCGGCTGCGCGCGGCGCAGCCGAGGCACAGGATTGCGAGCGAGGCGGCCCAGGCGAACGCGCTGAGCTTTCGCAATCGCGGCCGCGTCCGTGGAAGGTGCGCGTCCTGCCGTGTGATCATCAATCTGCGCCTTCCGTCCGGGATCGAAGCGTGCAATTCAGCGGTAGAGGGTTCCGGCTTCGCCCTCCTTTTTCATTTCGTAGATGTCTTCCCACACAATCTCCGAGGTCTCGGTATCCGTGAGACGGAACGCGCACAAAATGTAGCTCGAGCGCTTGCTGTCTCTGGATTTCGCAAGTTCCTTGATCTCGCCGGTCAGGAAGAAATCCGCGCCCTTGAACTGGCGCCGTTCTCCGCTCGAATACACGCCTTCTTCCTTGAGTTTCTTTTCTTCGAGCTGCGCTGCGAAAGTCTTGCGATCGATGAATCGCACCTTGCCGCTCGTCTCAGAGTTCAACACGGCGCGGATGCGCAGAGTGAACAGCTCACTGTCGATGTGATACTGCGTGTCGTTTGAGACCGGTTGCAGTACGACAATCGGCGGCGTCATCGCGCCGGCGATTTCCGGTGTGCTCAAGAGCGCCCGGGCCATCTTGGACGTTGCAGCCCGCAAGTCGCCCGAGTCGAGCCCGGTCCCGCCGAGCGAGTCGTCTTCGTCCGGATCAACCCGACGGACTAAGGGACCACTGCAACTCGTAAGCCCGAGGGCGAGGAGAAGACCGCAGATGAGCAGCACAACACTCTTTGGCATTCTGGACCTTTCGTAATGGATCGGCGGTCGCGTGCTCTTCTGGAACGCGCTTCCGCAATGAGTATTCGACGGGCGACAGGTCGTCGCCAGCCCGAAATCCCAACGACGACCGGGGGAATCCTCAAACCTTGGCTCACGGCAAGGGTTCCAACGGGAGTGGCCCGCCGTGCTCGGAGACTTTCCGCGCTTCGGTAGCGGTCAGCGCGAATTCCCCACTCAGGACTTCTTCGTAGTTGAGTGTGCCCGGCGTCGGCGGCACGAGGCAGCGCCCACCCTTCACGACGTGCGGTCCCCGGTCGCACAGATTGTTGCATCCGCGATGCGCCACAGTCGTTGCGATACGGCGCTGTCCATAGATCGCGAGTAAGGCCTCGGCCGTGTAGCCGAGGAGGTAGCCATCGCGTTGATAGGCGTCGATCAGCGCCGGCGTTGGCGTGCACACACAGGTTCCGCCGTAGATGAATGGGAAATTGCCGATCTGGTGTCCGACCGTGTCGAAGCAGTAACGAATGGTGGGCGGGGTCGTTGGCGGCGCGTACTTGCGATCCGGGAACGGCGCGGTGTTCACCCAGTTCTCGTCGTGTGCGCAACTGCCGGCGTGAACGAGCGCAACGATCGCGACGAGGACCGAGACCGACCCGCGCCAACGACGCCGCCGCGCGCCGAGACGCGGCATCGAATTCAGTTGCGATCGGGGCTCTGACAACGTGCGGACTCCGGGGTTCGAGCGAGGCGCGAGGCGCGCATTCTCAGGCATGTTTTACGCATTGCCAGATGAGTTATTCGGCGCGTTCGCTCTGCGACTGGTGCGGACGAGCGTCCCAAAAATTGCTTTACAGCGTTGCCGTGGAACAGGTTAGTATGTGCGCCTAGTTGAGACTTGGGTGCGGCGCGCATTCGGCTATGCCTCGCCATGAGCGAGGTCGAGCGCCTTCTTCGGGCAGGTGGTTTAGTCGGAAAGCTCGTTCTTGCATGGCCGCGATAAACGTTGAGAAGCTGTTGCAGGAGATTTCCCCGGACGCGCCGGCAGGTCCCGATCTCGAGTACGACCCGGACTTTCTGGAGATGCGGATCGCCGCGCAGCCGAAGCGCGAGTCCGAGTTCGGCAAGGTGAAAGGCGCGACCGGCGAAAATTGGCCGCGCGTGCAGGAACTCGCGGCGTCTATCTTGACGCGTAGTAAAGATCTGCGGGCCGCCGTGATTTTGGCGCACAGCGCGCTCCGAGCGACCGGCCTCGGTGGACTCCGCGACGCGTTTTTGGTGCTGAACGGCCTCGTCGACCGCTACTGGGACACGATGCACCCGGTCCTCGACCCGACCGACAACTTCGACCCCATGGCGCGCCTGAGTTCGTTGGCGGATCTGCAGGCCGCCGATGGCATCCTGGTCGGCCTCGAAATCGTGCCGCTCGTGGAAGTGCGCGGCCTCGGGCGTTTTTCCCTCCGCGACCTCGCAATTGCGCAGGGCAAGACTCCGGCGCCCGTTGCGAATGAAGGTGAGGCGCCGATCGTGCCGCCGACGATGGCGACCATCGACGCCGCGTTTCTCAAATGTGAGTTATCGGAGTTGCAGGCGACGGCCGCGGCGCTGAGTGAGATTCGGAGTCTGGTGCCGACGCTCGGGACGGCCTTCAGCTCGCGCAGTTCGACAAAGCAAGCGCCCGACTTGAAATCGCTCGAGTTCAAACTCGGCGAGATCGGCGAAGTGCTCAAGGAACGGCTCGCTCGTCGCGGAGTGAGTACCGCGACGGAGATTGCTGCCGACACAGGCGGTAAAGGAGGCGCGGTGCAGGAGGCGGTGCCGGGGCAGATCAATAGCCGTGAGGATGTGATTCGAGTGCTCGACAAAGCGTGCAGTTACTTCCGTGAGCACGAGCCGTCGAGCCCAGTGCCGTTGTTGTTGGAGCGCGCGAAGCGGCTCGCGAGCAAAGATTTTTTGGAGATTCTCGCCGACATGGCGCCCGACGGCCTCTCGCAGGCGCGGGTGGTCGGCGGCGTGGCGGAGGCGCAGTAGCGGGCGTCGGTTGGCGACGCGGGTTCTAAAACAGATCGTCAGCCGAGCAGGTGGGCGTGTTCCGTAGTGAAGCGCCTCGCCGCCGGGTTTTCGGAAGGGATGGTGCGGAGTGGCCAAGCAGAGCAGTCAGAAGTTTGTCGGTCGGAATCGCGCCCCGCGCGTCCAGATCGAATACGACGTCGAACTCTACGGCGCCGAGAAGAAGGTGCAACTCCCGTTCGTGATGGGCGTGCTCGCCGACCTTTCGGGCAACCCTAAAGATCCGCTCGAAGCGGTCGAGAATCGCAAGATGCTCGAAATCAGCGTCGACAACTTTGACGAGCGCCTGAAAGCGATGAAACCACGCGCCGCATTTCGCGTGCCCAACACCGTCAGCGGGCAAGGTGAGATGAGCGTCGACATCACGTTTGAGAGCATGGAAGACTTTTCGCCGGCGGCGGTCGCGCGCAAAGTCGAGGGCTTGAACAAACTGCTCGAAGCCCGCACTCAACTCACCAACTTGCTGACGTACATGGACGGCAAGGTTGGCGCCGAGGAACTCATGGCCAAAATCGTCGAGGATCCGACGCTCATGCAAGCGCTCGCGTCGGCGCCCAAACCCGAACTGCCAAAGCCTGCGGAGTAATCGCTGAGGGCGCGCCGCGGTGCGTGCGCGTCTCGAGTCTCGGGGTTAAAACACGTGCGAAGAATTCATCCCGCTGAAGAGTCAGGAGTGGAGTCATACCATGGCAGAAGCTGAGAAGAGCGCAGGCGGTCAAGCCGCGGGCGCGGGAATCAAGGAGAGCGACCTCTCCACGCTGCTCAACAAAGAGTTCAAGATCAAGACCGACCGCAACCGCGAAGCGGTGCAGTCCGCGGTGCGAACGCTGGCGGAACAGTGCCTGCAGAACGCCAACATCGTGTCGGGCGACGTCATCAAGCGTATCGAGGCGATCATCGCCGAACTCGACCGCAAGCTGACCGAGCAAATAAATCTCATTCTGCACGCTGAAGAGTTTCAGCGCGTCGAGAGCGCGTGGCGTGGTTTGCACTATCTCTGCACCCACACCGAGACCGACGAGATGCTCAAGATCAAGGTCATGAACATTTCGAAGAAGGATCTCGGCAAAGTGATGAAGAAGTTCAAGGGCACGAACTGGGATCAAAGCCCGATCTTCAAGAAGATGTACGAAGCCGAGTACGGTCAGTTCGGCGGCGAGCCCTACGGCTGCCTCGTCGGCGACTACCACTTCGACCATTCGCCGCCGGACGTCGAGCTACTCGGCGAGATCTCCAAAGTCTCGGCCGCGATCCATGCGCCCTTCATCACCGGCGCGGCGCCGTCGCTCATGGGCATGGAGTCTTGGCAAGAGCTTCCTGACATCAAAGACATCACGGCGAAGTTTCTGACGCCCGAACATGCCGCCTGGCGCGCGCTGCGCGAAGACGAGGATTCGCGGTACATCGGTCTCGCGATGCCGCGCTTCCTCGCCCGCTATCCGTATGGTGCGAAGACGAGCCCGGTCGAGGAATTCAACTTCGAGGAGGTGACCGCGGGCGGCGATCACTCGAAGTACACGTGGGCCAACTCGGCATACGCGATGGCGTCGAACATCAATCAGTCCTTCAAGTCGTTCGGCTGGTGCTCGCGCATCCGCGGCATCGAGTCGGGCGGTGCGGTCATGGACCTGCCGGTCCACACGTTTCCGACCGACGATGGCGGCACCGACATGAAGTGTCCGACCGAGATCGCGATCGCGGACCGCCGCGAAGCCGAACTCGCGAGAAACGGCTTCATGCCGCTTGTCCACAAAAAGAATTCCAACTTTGCCGCGTTCATCGGCGCGCAGAGTCTGCAAAAACCGGCCGAGTACGACGACCCGGATGCGACGGCGAATGCCAACCTCGCGGCGCGTTTGCCGTATCTGTTCGCGTGTTGTCGCTTCGCGCACTACCTCAAGTGCATCGTGCGCGACAAGATCGGCTCGTTCAAAGAGCGCGCCGATATGCAGCGTTGGCTGCAAAAGTGGATTCTCCAGTACGTCGATGGCGATCCGACGAACTCGGCCGAATCGGTGAAGGCTTCGAAACCGCTCGCGGCCGCCGAAGTGGTGGTCGAGGAAGTGGCAGGCAACCCCGGTTACTACACGTCGAAGTTCTTCCTGCGGCCGCACTACCAGCTCGAGGGTTTGACCGTGTCCCTCCGCCTGGTGTCGAAGCTGCCGTCGGGCAAGACGGCGTAGGATTGCGCGCGAATCGGCGCGCGCTCGAAAGGCTCGCGTCTATCTCTGACAACTTCGCTTGCAGTTGAAAGCAAGGGCCGCAAGCGAGGGAAACGGTGGAAGGCATGCGAGGTGCATGCCAGCGCGGTGTGCACCGCTCAGCCGTAGAAGAAGCCCTTAAGGAACAAGCAGGAAGAGAGCACCGGCCATGGCAATGGACATGTTTTTCAAGATCGCGGGAATTAAGGGCGAGAGCAAAGACAAATCGCACAAGGACGAAGTCGAAGTCATGAGCTGGTCGTGGGGCATGAGCCAGCAGGGCTCGTTCCACCAAGGCAGCGGCGGCGGCGCCGGCAAAGTCAACGTCAACGACCTGAGCTTTACGCACTACATCGACAAGGCATCGCCCGGGCTGATGCTCCGGTGCTGTAACGGTGAGCACATCGACACCGCGAAGCTCACGATTCGCAAGGCCGGCAAGACGCAACTCGAATACTTGATCATCAACTTGACGAAAGTGCTCGTGACGTCGGTGAGTTCCGGCGGTAGTACCGGCGAGGATCGCCTTGCCGAGCAAGTCTCTTTGAACTTCGCGCAAGTCAGCGTCGATTACTCGGCGCAGAAAGACGACGGCAGCGGCGAAGCCGCGATCAACTTCAAGTGGGACATGGAGCAAAACGTCAACGACTAAGTTGACCTTTCGAGCGCAAGGAAACCCGTTGGCGAACTCGCAATCCTGAGTTCGCCAACGGGTGTCGCATCTTCCGAGCGACCTCACGAAAGCGGGATTCTCATGACGGCCGAGTTGAGTCTGCGCGAAGGTCGTGTGCGCGAGGCGCTCGCCAAGTTGCAGGAACAGGTCCGCAAGAGTCCTGCGCACGCTCCGTATAGGATTTTTCTTTTTCAGTTGCTGGCGGTGCTCGGCGAATGGGATCGCGCGCTCAATCAGCTCAATGTCGCCGGTGAACTCGACGCGGCGGCATTGCCGATGGTGCAGACCTACCGCGAGACGCTGCAGTGTGAAGTGTTGCGCGCGGAGATTTACACCGGCCAGCGCTCGCCGCTCGTATTCGGCGAACCGGCCGAATGGCACGCGTGGATGTTGCAGGCGCTCAAGCTGACGGCGACCGGACAAGACGCCGACGCGTCGGCGCTGCGCGCGCGCGCGCTCGAGGCCGCCCCGGCGAATCCCGGCTCGATCACTTGCGCGCTGCCATCCGCCGTCGGGCCCGTGAAGGGAACCGCGAAAGACGAGGAGTCGCTCGCGGAGCCGGCGCCCTTCGCGTGGCTCGCCGATGCGGACTCGCGGCTTGGGCCGATTCTGGAAGCGATCATCAACGGCCGCTTCTATTGGGTTCCGCTCGAGCGCGTGCGCGCCATCAAGATCGACAAACCGAGCGACCTGCGCGATCTCGTGTGGACCGCGGCGCACTTCGAATGGACCAACGGCGGCACGCATGTCGGGTTTATCCCGACGCGCTATCCCGCGACCGAAAAAAGCGATGATGGACAACTCTTGCTCGCGCGCGCGACCGAATGGGCGGCGCCGACCGACGACACTTCGCACGGACTCGGGCAGCGCATGTTCACTACGGACGAGGCCGACTATTCGATCCTGGAAGTGCGGGAGATTCGCTTCGATGAGACGAACGGTTGAGGTCGTGAGGTTGGAATTCGCGCCGCACGCGCGCACGCGGAGCGACCATGCCTGACTTGACGCCGCTCGAACGACTCCAGCCATCGCTCCTCGATCGACTTCGGGACGACGAGCCCGACAACCGACTCGAAGCGCGCGACCGGCGCGTGTTGTCACTCGAGCGACTGCGCGAAGGCGTGCTGCGCGACCTCGAGTGGCTCCTCAACTCGACCGATCTCTCGGCGGTTTTCGACCTCGAGCAGTACCCGCACATTGCGAACTCGACGCTCAACTTCGGCTTGCCGGCGCTCGCCGGGCACACGGCCTCGGGCACGGACATACCCGAAGTCGAGCGGCTCGTGCGGGAGGCGATTTTGCGTTTCGAGCCGCGGATCCTGCGCAACTCTTTGCGTGTGCGTGCGGTGGTGGCGGAAGATCAGCTCAATCGCAACGCGTTGTCGTTTGAGATTGTCGGCGACTTGTGGGCCCAGCCGATGCCGCTGCAATTATTCCTGCGGACGGAGCTCGACCTCGAAAGCGGCGCGGTGTGGGTGAGCGAGAGCGCGCCAGGATCGTCGGGCCGCGGGAAGCGAGGCTAACTCATGGATCCGCGTCTCCTCGATTACTACAACCAGGAATTGCAGTTCATTCGCGAGATGGGCGGCGAGTTCGCGAAGGAGTATCCGAAGATCGCGTCGCGGCTCACGCTCGACGGTTTCGAATGCGCGGATCCGTACGTCGAGCGCTTGCTCGAGGGCTTCGCATTTCTTGCCGGTCGCCTGCAGATGAAGATCGACAGCGAGTTCGGTCGCTTCACGCAACACCTTTTGGAGATGGTCTATCCACTCTACCTCGCGCCGCTGCCGTCGATGGCGGTCGTGCAAATGCAGCCCGATCTCAGCGAGGGGGCGCTCGCGGATGGTTTTGTCGTCCCGAAACAAAGCGTGCTGCGCAGTCAGCTCGGCAAGGGCGATCAAACCGCGTGCGAGTATCGCACGGCGCACGATGTCACGCTGTGGCCGCTCGAACTCACCGAGGCCGCGTACTTCACACGCCGCGACTTTGGCGCGCTCGGCATTCCGGACGCGCTGATGGAAAGCCCGGAGGGTGGAAGCGCAAAAGCCGGCTTACGGGTCCGACTGCGCGTCACGGCGGGACTCACGTTCGCGAAACTCGCGCTCGATCGCCTCGTGCTGTTCTTGCGCGGCGGAGACCGCACGGCGATGCGACTCTGCGAGCAACTGCACGGCAATGCGCAACGCGTGCTCGTGCGCGGCATCGTGCGCGGCGCGGCGTGGTCCGAGCCGCTACCGCGGGCAAACATTCACCGACTCGGCTTTACGGACGAAGAAGCACTCCTGCCCTACGGAACTCGGTCGTTTCACGGTTACCGACTTTTGCAGGAATACTTCGCGTTGCCCGAGCGCTTTTTGTTCGCCGCGCTCGACGGTCTCAATCCAGCGTTGCGGCGCATCAACGAGTCGCAGGTCGACATCTTCGTGCTGTTCGATCGCGTGGACGACGTGCTCGAGAGCAACGTCGATGCGAGTGACTTCAGTTTGTTTTGTACGCCGGCCGTCAATCTGTTTCCGAAGCGCGCCGATCGCATTCATCTCAGCGAACGCGAGCACGAGTATCACGTGGTGCCGGATCGCCGCCGACCGATGGACTTCGAGATTCACACGTTCGACGCCGTCGTCGGTCACGGCGCCACCGGCGAGGAGGAACGCGAGTTTTTGCCGTTCTATACGTGCAATGATCTGAGTCGCTATCCGGGCCAGCGCGCGTTCTTCACCGTCCGGCGGATGCCGCGCGTCTTGTCGGCGCGTCAACAGCGTCTGGGGCCACGTTCCACATACGTGGGCCATGAGGTGTTCGTGCAACTCGTCGATCAACGCGAGGCGCCGTTTCATACCGATCTCAAGCAGTTGTCGGTCACGGCGCTCTGTACGAATCGCGACCTGCCGTTGCAGATGCCGGTCGGCCACGGCCGCACGGACTTCACGCTCGATTCTGGCGCGCCGGTGGAATCGGTGCGCTGTGTCGCTGGACCGACGCGGCCGCAACAGTCGACGGCGACGGGCGAGACCGCTTGGCGGCTCGTCAACCAACTCTCGCTCAACTACTTGTCGTTGCTCGATACCGACGAGCGGCACGGCGCCGCGGCCTTGCGCGAACTCTTGCAACTGTACGCGAACATGACGAGTCAGCCGGCGATGAAACAAGTCGAGGGCGTGCGCTCAGTGACGGCGCGCCCGGTGGTGCGACAGCTCGCGCGCGCGAACTCGCTCGCCTTCGGCCGCGGACTTGAGATCGAACTCACGCTCGACGAAGCGGGCTTCGAGGGCACGGGCGTGTTCCTGCTCGGCGCGGTGCTCGAGGAATTTTTCGCACGCTACGTTTCCATTAACACGTTTACCGAGACGGTCGTGAAAACCATCGACCGTGGCGAGGTGATGCGGTGGCCGATGCGGATCGGGCGACGGCACGTGCTGTAGAGCTGTTCGCAGCCGTCGCCGAAGCGCCTTGGGACTACGATTACTTTCAGTTGCTGCGCCAACTCGAGTGCATCCACCGGGACCGGCCGCGACTCGGAGAATCGCTGCGTCCGAGTGACGACGCGATTCGGCTCGGCCAAGATCCGTCGTTGGCGTTTGCACCGGCGTCGCTCGCGCAGCTCGAGCCGGCGACGGGTCAACGCCCACCGCGTTTGCTCGTGCAGTTTTTCGGCTTGTTCGGACCACAAGGCCCGTTGCCGGTCCATCTCACCGAGTACGCGCGCAGCCGCCGACTCGTGCATCACGACAACACGTTTGGCCGTTTCGCCGACATTTTTCATCATCGATTCCTTTCGATCTTCTACCGCGCGTGGGCGAAGAGCCAACCGACGACCAGTTACGATCGACCTGAGGAAGATCGGTTTCGCGCGTACATCGGCTCGTTTTGCGGGATCGGTGCGGCGAGCCTGCAGAACCGCGACGCCGTCAGCGACGACGCGAAGCTCGCGTTGGCGGGGCTTTATGGCTGTCAAACCCGTCACGCCGCCGGGCTCGAAGGAATACTCGCGAGCTTTTTTGGCGTGCCCGCCGCCGTCGAGCAATTCGTGAGTCAATGGTTGCCGCTGCCCGCCGAGTGCCGATGGCAACTCGGCAACGCCGATGCGGCGCGCCGCGGAATCGGTGTGCTCGGCGAACTCGCGGTGCTCGGCTCCCACGTGGAAGATTGTCAGCTCAGGTTTCGCGTTCGACTCGGTCCGCTCGATTTGGCGACCTACGAGCGGTTGTTGCCGGGCGGCGCGAGCGTCGAGCGTTTGACCGCGCTCGTGCGCAATTACATCGGTTGGGAGTTTGAAGTCGACTTGCAGCTTGTGTTGCGTAAGGAAGACGTTTCGACGGTCGAGCTTGGCGGTCCGAGCCGCCTCGGCTTCACCACTTGGATCGCCAACGAGCCGGCCGCGCGCGACGCGGAAGAGCTTTGCGTGACGGTTTGTCAC
Organism: Planctomycetota bacterium; assembly: GCA_046154185.1. GTDB lineage: Bacteria > Planctomycetota > UBA8108 > UBA1146 > JAJFFE01 > JBJXGE01. The sequence goes on along the minus strand of JBJXGE010000058.1, from coordinate 197,269 downwards.
TGACAACAGAACGCCAAAGGGTCCGCGCAAAATCAACTTTGCATTTGGAGGCCGAGATCTGACGTAGGTCCGTTCGCGGCGATTGAGCGAAACCGCAGGCGTAGCCTGGCTACGTTGAGGATTGCGCGATTGAGACGCGAGCGGAGATATGTTAGAGATCGGTCTCCAAATGCAAAGGTAATTTTGCGCGGACCCTAAGCCCGGCGCAATCGCGCGGGCGCCGGCAAGGAGAATAATTCATGGCCGAGATCAGCCGAGTGGCGCTGTTTGGCAAACTCAACACGGTCACTTACCGAGCGCTCGAGAGCGCCACGGTGTTCTGCAAACTGCGCGGCAATCCTTACGTCGAACTCGTGCATTGGCTCCATCAAGTGCTGCAACTGCAGGACTCCGACTTGCACCGCATCATCAAACACTTTGGGGTCGATCCCGCGCGACTCGCGCGCGACATGACCGAGTCCCTCGATCGCTTGCCGCGCGGCGCGACGTCGATTTCGGATCTGTCGGCGCATGTCGAGGACGCGGTCGAGCGCGCGTGGGTCTACGCCTCTTTGCTTTACAACGACACGAAGATTCGCTGCGGCCATCTGATCGTCGGCGTGCTGAAGACCCCGACGCTGCGGAACGCGCTCATCGCGATCACGCGGGAGTTCGAGAAGGTCAAAGCCGAGGCGCTGAGCGATCAATTCCGCGAAATACTCGCCGGCTCGCCGGAAGAGTCGGCGGGCGCGGGCGGCGGGGGCGCCGCGCCCGGCGAAGCGAGCGGCGCGGTAGCGCCAGCGCAAATGGGGAAGCAGGAGGCGCTCAAGCAGTATTCCGTCGACTTGACCGAAAAGGCGCGGAAGGGCGAGATCGACAACATTGTCGGCCGCGACGATGAGATTCGGCAGATCATCGACATTCTGATGCGGCGTCGGCAGAACAACCCGATCCTCACCGGCGAGGCGGGCGTCGGCAAAACCGCCGTCGTCGAGGGTTTTGCGCTGCGCATCGTGCGCGGCGATGTGCCGCCGTCTTTGAAAGACGTCACGCTGCGCGTCCTCGACATCGGGCTTTTGCAAGCCGGCGCCAGCATGAAGGGCGAGTTCGAGAACCGGCTGCGCCAAGTCATCGATGAAGTGCAGGCCTCGCCAAAGCCCATCATCTTGTTCATCGATGAGGCGCACACGCTGATCGGGGCGGGTGGCGCCGCCGGCACCGGCGATGCCGCGAATCTGCTCAAGCCGGCGCTCGCGCGCGGCACGCTGCGCACCGTCGCGGCGACCACTTGGGCGGAGTACAAGAAGTACTTTGAGAAGGACCCGGCGCTCACGCGGCGCTTCCAAGTCGTGCAAGTCGACGAGCCATCGGAAGAACGCGCGATTCTGATGATGCGCGGAAGCGCATCCGCCATGGAAAAACACCACCGCGTGCAAGTGCTCGATGAAGCGATCGAGGCGAGCGTGCGGTTTTCGCACCGCTACATTCCCGCACGCCAACTCCCCGACAAGTCGGTGAGTTTGCTCGACACCGCGTGCGCGCGCGTCGCCGTGAGTCAACACGCCGTGCCCGCCGAAGTCGACGATTCACGACGGCGCATCGAGGGGCTCGAGACGGAACTCGAAATCATTGGCCGCGAAACCGCGATCGGGCTCGACACCGCGGAGCGGCAGAAGGCGGCGGATGAGAAACTCGTCGCCGAACGGGCGCGCCTGGCGAAACTCGAAGAACGTTGGGACCAAGAGAAGACCCTCGTCGAGCGCGTCCTGGCATTACGCGCCAAGCTGCGCGCCGGCGCCGCGAAAATCGAAGGCACGCGTTCGCAGCTCGAGAAAAACGCCGAGGCGGAAGCCGCGCGCCTCAAAGCCGGGGGGAAAGACAGCGTTGCGCCGAGCGCGCCGCCATTGAGCGAGGCCGAGCGCGCGGACCTCCTGCGCCAACTCACGACGCTCGTCAGTCAGCTCAAAGAGCTGCAAGGCGAGTCGCCGCTCATTCTGCCGAGCGTTGGCGCCGACGCAGTGGCTTCCGTGGTCGCCGATTGGACCGGGATTCCCGTCGGTCGCATGATGCGAAACGAAATCGAGACCGTGCTCAACCTCGCCGACCTCATCGACCGGCGCGTGATCGGTCAGCGCCATGCGCTCGAGATGATCGCGCGGCGCATTCGCACGAGCCGGGCGGCGCTCGAGAATCCGCAAAAACCTATCGGCGTGTTTCTGCTCGCGGGTCCGTCCGGCGTCGGAAAGACGGAGACGGCGCTCGCGCTCGCGGAGGTGCTCTACGGCGGCGAGCAGAATGTCATCACGATCAACATGAGCGAGTTTCAGGAGGCGCACACCGTTTCAACGCTGAAGGGCGCGCCGCCCGGCTATGTCGGCTACGGCGAAGGGGGCATTCTCACGGAGGCGGTGCGTCGCAAGCCTTATAGCGTGGTATTGCTCGACGAAGTCGAGAAGGCGCATGCCGACGTGCATGAAATATTCTTCCAAGTCTTCGACAAGGGTCAAATGGAAGACGGCGAGGGCCGCATGATCGATTTCAAGAACACGATCATCTTGCTGACATCAAACGTCGGCACCGACTTGATTCTCAGCATGTGCAAAGACCCCGAGCTCTTGCCCGATCCTGAGGGCATCGCGAAGGCGCTGCGGACGCCGCTCTTGAAAGTGTTTCCGCAGGCGTTGCTCGGCCGGCTCATCACGATTCCGTATTATCCGTTGTCGGATGAGATGCTTGGCAAAATCGCGCGACTCCAGCTCGGCCGCATCCAGAAACGCGTTGCCGAGAATCACAAAGTGCCGTTCACGTTCGATGACGCGGTCGTGAAACTCATCACGAGCCGTTGCACGGAAGTCGAAAGCGGTGGCCGAATGGTGGACGCGATTCTGACCAACTCGGTGTTGCCAGCGATCAGTCAGGAATACTTGACGCGTTTGATGGACGGCCGACGCTTCGCGCGCATCCACATCGGTGTCACGGATGGGCAATTCAGCTTCGCGTTTGATTGAGTTCGGTGCCGACTACCACAAAAGTTGGAAGCGCAGGAGAAACGACGTGTCGCGGCCGTGGGAATCGAACGCGGCCGGGAATTGGTCGGCGATCGTCCGCACGACTTCGGCCGACACGCGGACGTAGCGACTGAGGTACCAATTCGCCGCGCCGGTCATCGTGCGAAACTCCTGCGCGCTTTGGGTGTAGTCCGTGATGCCGAGATTGAAGAAGCGCCGATCGATGTCCGCGTTCGCATAGCGGAGCGCGAGTTCGATCGCGCCCAGCCCGCCGTCGGTCGCCGCGCGCGCGGGAAACTCCGCCGCGGCGTCGCGCGGCAGTTGCTCGACTTCGAGCGGATGCGTCGCTGGCGACCACCGTCCGTAGCGCTGTCGAAACGGGCGCGAGTCGTACGGCTCGCCCGTCACCATCCACGAGAGCGTCGCCGCCCACGAGCCGATTTGATTCGAGAGATTCGCCTCGCCGCCGGTTGGCAAATCGAGCCCACGGATTCCGCCGTAGACTGCTTCGTGGGTGAAACGCAGCGCGCCGGCGTCGACGCCGTAGCCGACGTGCCAAAAAGCGGCTTCGTCGCCCGAGAGGCGCGGCACGAGAAACACCTTATTGCGGAGCGGGGTCGCGATGTCGAGCTGGCCCGCAAATTCGGGCGCGTAACTGCGCGCGGCGCTCAGGAAAATCCCGCCGAGTGGTGGCGACGGCGCGACGCCGCGCAATGGATAACTGACGAGTCGCAGCGCAAGCTGCGGATGTCCGAGCCGCTCGCCGTTGAGATCGAAGCCTTCGCCCGCCGCCGCGGTGAAATCGTAGCTGAAGATTCCAGTGCCGATTTCGCCATCGACGCGCAGCCCCCAATCGGTGCGACCGGTGAGCCACGCGGGGAAGCTGTAACCGACGAACGGCATCGTCGCCTCGTCGAAGGAGTGTTCGACTCCGAGTGGGATGCGGAGTAAGCCCGCGCTCGCTCGAATCAGCGTGTCGTTGGCGTAGGAGGCCCAGGCTTCTTTGAATCCGAAACGCGAGTCGAGGCCGCGCACGTCGCCGATAACACGCAGCTCGAGCGGTTCCGTCATACTGCCGACGTGCAATTGCGGCTCGATCACATCGACACGCACGCCGGAGTCGCGCACGTTGCGCGAGTCGTAGCCGACGTAGTCGACAGCGATGCGGCCAGCCAGAATGACCGGAATATAAGGCAGACTATCGGAGCCGATGAGCCCAGAACGCGGGACCGGCCGCGCCGCGCCCCAGGTGGCAAGCTCGGCGAACGACGGCTCGTCGGCGGCGAGCGCGTGCTGACCGTCCTTCGGCGCCACGCCGCGACAGCTCACGCACGCGATCGCACCGCAAATGACGGCGCTATAGAGGAGCCGATCGAGCGCGCGGCGCTGGCGCGCTCTTACGGGCACCCGGGATAGCTCGCGCAGTTGAGCAAGTCCGGCGTGACATCCATCCCGCAGCCGGGGAACGGTGCGGGCGGCGGTGGTCCACCGAGGCCGATGGTGTAGCTTAACAGCCAAACGACATCGGCGAGATCGACCGTGCCGTCGTCGTTGCCGTCACAGGAGTCGAGGCAGAACACTACGCCGTCAAAGAACAAGTAATTGATGGCATGAATCGGATCGGCGAGGTCGACGATGCCGTCGCGATTCGAATCCCCCCGCTTTAACGGCACGCTGTCGACGTCACAGGCATCGCCGATGCCGTCGAGGTCGGAATCTAGCTGATCGGGATTAAAGATGAGCGGGCACGAGTCGAGGCCGTCGATCGTCAAGTCGTTGTCGCTGTCCGGATCGAGGTAATTCGGCAGGCCGTCGAGATCGGTGTCGTCGTTGAGCACGCTGCCGTCGGCGTCCGCGTCTTCGATCACCGTCAGATTGCCGTCACCGTCGTCGTCGCTGTCGAGAAAGTTCGGCAACGTGTCCCCATCGGTGTCGTCGTCGAGCGGGAGGCCGTTCGCATTTGGGTCCTCGTCGATGGTGTCGACGCTGTCGCCGTCGTCGTCGAGATCGAGAAAGTCCGGAATCCCATCGGCATCGGTATCGAAGACGCCGAGCACTTCATCGAGCGTCGGGACATTGTCGCCGTCGTCGTCCGCGTCGACGTAGTTCGGGAGGCCGTCGCCGTCGCTGTCGATGAGCGTGGCGGCTTCGACTGCGGTCGAGATCGAGTCGCCGTCATCGTCCGGATCGAGGCAGTCGGCAAGCCCGTCGGAGTCCGTGTCGTCGTTGCTTGGATCTAGATCGCCGTTGCGATCCTCTGCGGTGGTCGCTACGCCATCGCCATCGTCATCCGGGTCGAGATAGTTCGGCAAGCCGTCGCCATCGAGATCCGAGATCGCCACGGCGATTTCCGAGAGTGTCAGCAGGTAGTCGCCGTCATCGTCGGGATCCAAGTAATTCGGGGTGAGGTCGCCATCCGTGTCGTCGTCAGCCAGATCGCCATTTGAGTTCACGTCCTCCAGCAGGTCGGGAACGCCGTCGAAATCGCTATCGACACCTGGGCCGGCCGACGCCGGGCAAATGCAGAAAATCGTCATCAACAAGAACGGCAAACCGACGCTCGCCAGCCGACGACTGTTGCAACTCATCACTGTCAACCTCCTCTGTGCCACTGCTTCGAACTCGGTGCATCCGCCGCGGCTCACAGACATAGCTGAGCTGCAGCGGTGAACCAGCACCGCGGCGTGGCGAAACTCTCGAATCGTTGGAGTCTAGGGATGACGCGGAAAATCGACTCGTATGCTAGCCGTCTCGCGACAAGAGGTCTAGCTATGAGCAAGCTGGCGGGCGGGAGTCGGGCGGACGGCTCGCGGTCGGTCTAGGACCGAACCTCGGGTCTTGCCGGTTGTTAGTTGTGAAGTGGCGAGCGCCAGACGAAGACTACGCCGGAAACCACTCGACGGTGTCGGGCGCGACTCCAATTGCAAGTTCGAGCGCGTTGTCGATCTCGATGGGCACGAGCTTGAAGAGCGAGACTTTCCGCGGATCGAATTCGTCGCCCATTCGGACACTGAGTTCCCGAGCGATCGCGCGATATGCGGTGCGGTGATTGATGCGGCGCGAGGAGCGATAGCGCCCGAGGTATCGACCTTCGTAGACGATGATGAGGTCGCGTGCCGCTGGCGCGGGCGCGCTCGACTTGGCCGCGCGCGGCGAGGCGAAGGCGGACGTGACCGTGGCACGCGGCTGCTCGGTCGACGCGGGCGCGGCCGCCGGCTCTAGCACAACGATTGGCGGTTTGGGCGCGATCGCATCCGTCGCCTGGCGCGGACGTATCTGCGTGATCTTCGGCTCCGCGACGTGTGCATCGCGCGGTGCGATGTCGCGCTTCGATTTGCGAAAATACGGATCGAACTTGTTCGCCGGCAACGTGATTTCGATGATGCTCATGACTCCCTCGCTCCGTTTTCTTTGGGTGCTGTCCGCAGCACCCCGCGCTGCTGCGGGGGACCCGAAGCAGCTCTCCCCACGCGTTCGCGCTCCGGCGCGGCGCTTCGCGTTGGGTTGTCTTGAATAGCGCGCGGGACAAAAGTGATGCCGCGCCAGCAAATCAGAGAGGCAATCGGTGGGCCTGCTGTGGGAGTGAGTTGGCGTTGCGCGCACGCGCCGCAGTTTGTCGATGGCGGTGAGAACTCCCGAACGAGTCGGGCAGATATTCCGGCAGCATACGTCAGCGGGTCGGCGATGATCCTGGGCAAAAATCAGCCCGAGACTCAGCGCAACGGCCGGGTTCTCGGGCTACACTCTTCACATGTCAGTTCCGCAAGCGATCAGCCCGACTCCCGTTGTCGAAGTCTCGAGGCCGCGTCGTCCCGAGGTCTTAGCGCCAGCCGGCGACGCCACGGCGCTCGCGGCCGCGCTCAACGCCGGCGCTGACGCCGTCTATTTCGGTCTCGACGACGGCTTCAATGCGCGGGCGCGCGCGAAGAACTTCGCACTCGCTGAGTTGCGCGAGACCGTTCAACGAGTGCATCGCGCTGGTGCGCGCGCGTACGTGACGTTGAACACGCTCGTGTTCGAAGCCGAGCTCGCAAGCGTGGCGCGGGTGATTGCCGGCATCGCAGAGGCCGGTGTCGACGCGATCATCGTGCAGGATCCCGCTGTCGCGTTACTGGCCGGGCGAATCGCACCGACCTTGGAAGTGCACGCGAGTACGCAGATGACGATTTCGTGCGCGGACGGCGCAAAGTTCGCGGCGGCGCTCGGCGTCACGCGCGTGGTCGTGCCGCGCGAACTCTCCGTCAAAGAGATTCGCACTTTCGCGTCCGCGACTCCGCTCGAACTGGAAGTTTTTATTCACGGTGCGCTGTGCGTGTCGTGGAGTGGCCAGTGTCTGTCGAGCGAGGCATGGGGCGGACGCAGTGCGAATCGCGGGCAATGCGCGCAGTCGTGTCGCATGCCGTACACCTTGGTCGTCGATGGCGAGCGGCGCGAATTGCCCGACGTCGAGTATCTCCTGAGTCCGAAGGATCTCGCCGGGATGCGCGCGGTGCCGGAGCTGATGGCGATCGGCGTTCATGGTCTCAAGATCGAAGGACGTCAAAAGGGCCCCCAATACGTCGCGACCGCTACGCGCGGCTATCGGCGCTACGTCGATGCCGTTTTGAACGGCAAGGCCTACGACACCGATACTTTGCTTGAACTCAGTCGCGACATGCGCGACATGACGCTTTCCTACTCGCGGGGTTTTTCCGATGGCTTTCTGGCCGGCTCCGATCACCAGACGCTCGTCGAAGGGCGTTTTCCAAAGCACCGCGGCGCTTTGTTGGGACGCGTATTGCGCGTCGAGCCGCGCGCCGTGCTGGTTGCGTTCGACCCGGCCGGTCGACCGTGGACCGGCGCGCTCGCGACGGACGGTGAACGGCGCGCCCCGGAAGGCAGTGTGAGTTCACCGCTCGCCGCCGATGCGACGGCGCGCGGACCCGAGAGTGCGCCCGTCGAGTTGCGCCCCGGCATGGGAGTCGTGTTCGACGCCGGCGATCCCGAAGACAAGCATGAGCCGGGCGGTCCGGTCTTCGCGGTCGATCGCGAGCGGGCTGGACTCCGCCTCAAGTTTGGTGAACCGGGGCCCGATCTGCGGCGAGTGCGCGTCGGTCACCGAGTGTGGGTGACCAGCGATCCGCTCCTGGCGCGTGCGACGGACTTACTCGTGAAGAGCGAGCCAGCGCTCGGGCGCATCGCTTTGCGGCTGACGGTCTCGGGTCGCGCAGGCACGCCGCTCCACGTGGCGGGCGCGACCGATCGAGAGCACGCGCACGTCGAGAGCGCGCAAGCTCTCACGACCGCACGCGGCGATGGACTCAGTAGTGAATTGCTGCGCGAGAAACTCGGCGCGTTCGGCGGCACGCCCTTTCATCTGGCGACCCTGGATGTGACGGGGCTAGCTCCTTCACTTCATCTGCCGGTGTCGGAGCTCAAGCAACTGCGACGCGCGTTGGTGGCAGCTTTGGTCGCGCAAGTCGATGCGCGCACGCACGCCGCGGCGCCGTGGGATCGTGCGCTTGCGGATCTCCGAACCGAACTACAAGGTGAGCCGCCGCTCACCGCGGCGGCGGCGACGCCGCGATTGGTCGTGCTGTGTCGCGAGTTCGAGCAGCTCGAAGCGGCCATCTCGGCGGGCGTCGAAGAAGTGGAACTCGATTGGATGGAGATCGGCGGCGTCGGGCGCGCGCTCGAGCGCGCTCGCGACGCGGGTCTCGTCGTCACGCTCGCGGGTCTCCGCACGCAAAAGCCCGGGGAGGAAGCGTTTCTCGCGGCGCTGCATCGACTCGAGCCCGACGGGATTTTGGTGCGCAACTGGAGTGCACTCGTGCGGCTGCGAGAGTTGCGCGGCGCGTCGCCACGGCCGCTCTTGCATGGCGATTTTTCTTTGAACGTGACGAACTCAATCACAGCGCGGTATCTCTTGGGCCAAGGTCTCGCCACGTTGACGGCCGCCTACGATCTCGATGAACGCCAGTTGTTCGCGCTCCTCGATGAGATTCCGGCGAATCGTTGTGCGATCGCCGTGCACCACCAAATCCCCACATTTCATACCGAGCACTGTGTGTATTCGCATCTGCTGAGCCACGGCCGCGACTATCGGACTTGTGGTCGCCCGTGTGAACGGCATCGCATTGCGCTCGTTGATCATCAACAGCGGGCGCATCCGGTCATCGTCGATGCGGGGTGCCGCAACACGGTTTTCAATGCCGAGACGCAAACCGCGGCGCGACTCGTGCCGCAACTGCGAGCGCGCGGCCTCACGCGGTTGCGGGTCGAACTCCTCCGCGAAGACCACGCAGCGAGTCGACGCATTGTTGAAACCTGGCAAGAACTCTTGCGCGACGAAGTCGATGCGCGCGAACTGACGCGCCGGCTCAGCGCCATCGAGCAGTTCGGGGTCGCGAAGGGCGGCATGCAGTTAGTGGTCGATCGCGGCGAATAAGCGGCCCGTTGCAGGTTCCGCAGTTGCCGCAGTTGCCAAAGGCCGGCAATTCGGCCGGCAATTTTCGCCCGCTGTCACGCGCGCGCCGCAGTCGGTTCTCTCTTTTCGTGTGCCTCGCCTTGCGCGCGCTGTAAAGGGCGCGGCACGCTCGTTAGAATGCGCGCCGCGGCTGGCTCGAGGAGCTCGTACCGCTAGGATCGCGAGGCGCTTGCTTAGAATCGCGTTTGTTTAAGGACTAGTAGGACACTCACTCAGCATGGCGATCACCCAATCGGAACGTGAAGCGGGCGTCACCACCCCGCTCGGACCCGACGTGCTGCTGCTCACGAGCATGACGGGCTATGAAAGGCTGGGTCACCCGTTTCGCTATGAACTGGAGCTTTTGAGCGAGCAGCCGACGATCCCATTCAACAAGATCGTCGGGCAGAAACTCACCGTCTGGTTGAAGCTGCCGGGCGGCGGGCGGCGCTTCTTCAATGGCTACGTCAGTCGCTTCACTTCCACGGGGATCGATACGCAAGGGCGCGGCAGCTATCGGGCGGTGTTGGTTCCGTGGCTGTGGCTCCTCACGCGGACGCAAGACTGCCGCACCTATGTGCCGCAAAGTGCGCGGCAAACCATCGCCGAGGTCTTCGATCGGAATTCTCAAACCGACTTCGAGTTCAAGCTCGAGGAGGAGTACACACCGATCGAATTTTGCGTGCAGTACCGCGAAACGGATTTCGCGTTCGTCAGCCGGCTGATGGAGCACGAAGGGATGTACTACTTCTTCGAGCACACGGATGGCCATCACAAAATGGTGCTCGCGGATCATCCTTCGAAGCACGTCACAACGGCCGGTTACGAGTCGATCATCTACCGCCAGCAGCAAGACACGCGTGAATGGCGAGAGTGCATCACGGATTGGCGCGTCGAGCAAAAGCTCCAGCCGGGCTCCTACACTTTGCGCGACTACAACTTTGAAGTGCCGCGAACGGACTTGACCAAGACTCTCGCGATGGAAGGGGACCACAGCGAGTCTGCGCACGCCGTCTACGATTATCCGGGTGAGTACGGCACCGCCAGCGAGGGCGAACACCTCGTTAGAGTGCGCATGGAGCAAGAGCAGGCCGAGCAAGAAATGATCGAAGCCGAGTCGAACGTCCGCGGAATTGCGACCGGCGCCACGTTCAAACTCGCCGAACACCCGGACACGAGCCAAGAGCGCGAGTACCTGATCACCGGCGTAAATTTTCGTTTGCGCGGCATTCTCGGCGAACTCGGCGGCGCCGATGGCGGTGCGACATTTGGAGCGTCGTTTACCGCGATCGCGGCGAATCGACAGTTTCGACCGTCCTTGATCACGCCGCGGCCAGTGATCGCAGGTCCGCAAACCGCGACGGTCGTAGGGCCGAAAGGCGAAGAGATCTGGACCGATAGCCACGGACGTGTGCTCGTGCAATTTCATTGGGACCGCGTCGGCCAGCGCAACGAGAAGAGTTCTTGTTGGCTGCGTGTCGCGCAGCTTTGGGCGGGAAAAGGCTGGGGTGCGCTCCATATTCCGCGCATCGGACAAGAAGTGATCGTCGAGTTTCTCGAAGGCAACCCCGACAACCCCATCGTCACCGGTCGGCTGTATAACGGCGCGAATCCGCCACCCTTTGATTTGCCGGGCGGTGCGACGCGCAGCGGCGTGCTTTCGCGCAGCACGAAGAACGGCGCCGCCGCCAATGCGAACGAGTTCAGTTTCGAAGATCTCAAAGGCAGCGAGCAAATCTTGCTGCACGCCGAACGAAACTACGACATCGTGGTGGAGAGCAACGAGTCGCACCGGGTCGGGCACGATCGCGTCAAGACGATTGGTCACGACGAGACGACCACGGTACAGAATAACCGCACCGAAACGGTGGCCGTCGACCACTCGGAGACTATCGGCGCAAACATGACGGTGACGGTCGGGAGCAATCTGACCGAGACCGTCTCCCTCAACTATGCGGAGACCGTCGGTGTCGCCATGGAGGTCACCGTCGGTGCCGCCTATGCGTTGACAGTCGGCGCGTCGCTTTCCGAGACGGTCGGCGGGTCGCGCAGCGCGACCGTCGGCGGATCCAGCTCCGAGACTGTCGGCAGTGACAAAACCCTCACGGTTAGCAAGGACTTGAGCGAGACCATTTCCGGCCGCCACAAGGAAGCCGTCACCAAAGAATATAGTTTGGAAGCGAAGAAGATTTTGATAACGGCGGACGACGAGATCGCTTTCAAGACTGGCTCCGCCGAGATCGTGCTGAAGAAGAACGGCGACATCCTGATCAAAGGCAACAAGATTCAAGTCAAGGGAGACGGCGATGTCATCATCAAAGGCAGCAAGGTCACGAACAATTAGATCGGCGCGTGGCATGGCGCGCGTCCGCGAGATCTCGACGCGTCGGGAGGTTGCGTCGGTGCCGCTCGAATCCGCGGCGTCGGATCAACGTCGAAGCGCAGTTGAGGTCGGTACGTCGCAACAAGACTCCGAGCGCAGGGCGGGACAAGGCGTGCACGGAATCGTCATCGGCGTGCTCGCGGAGTGTGAGTCAGCTGGCGCGGTCGCGGTCGAGTTTCGGTTGCGCGCCGTCGACTATCGCGTCCGTGTACGTGCGCTCGTGAGCATCGCGGCGAGCGATATCGGCCGCCAAGTTGCGCTCCTGTTTGAAAACGGCGAGCTGGCCAAACCCGTGCTCGTCGGATTCGTCGAACCGGATCAGTCGCCGTCGCCCGGCGCCAACGGCTTCAGCGCGGGAACGGTCACTGGTGAGCGCCTCGTGTTGACGGCCCAAGAAGAGATCGTGCTCCAATGCGGCGCGGCAAGTCTCACTCTGACGCGCGCCGGCAAGGTGTTTATCCAAGGCGCAAACGTGCTCAGTCGGGCATCCGGTGTGAATCGCATCCGCGGTGGGTCGGTGCAAATCAACTAAAGGTCCGCTTGAGCAGATCGGGCTCAATCGCCGCGAACGGACCTCCACCAGATCCCGACCGCCGAACGTCAATTTTTTTTTCGCGGACCCACATCGCGCCGATTCCCGCGCGGCGGCGCCCGTGACCCTTCGTCGGCCGGGTCGCCGTCGGCGCGAGGAATGTGACAATTGCCTTTACGAAGCCTGGCGTATGGACTTAACATGCGAGCCCGGTCGAGGGCCCTACCGCGCAACAGAGTCGTCGAGGGTGTCGAGGAGCATCCCAAACTCCGCAATGTCGGAGCGTGAATTCGGGACGCGCGCCGAACGAACAGAACTATATCCAGTGCTTTTCGCGTGCTCGCTTCGTGCGAGCGCGACCTGCGCCGATCGCGGTGACTTGCAGCGTCGCGGCTGCTGGCGTCAACACGAAGGAACGTACTCATGCCACACGTCGAGATTTTGATGCCGGATCAAGCGCCGCGCAGTGTGGCACTCGGACCGAAGCCGCTCACAATCGGTCGCGCGCAGGATTGCGATATCCGCATCGACAGCCAATACATCTCGAGTCGCCACACCGTGATCTCGCTGCGGGCGTTCATCAAGGATTTGGGGAGCCGCAACGGCACCTGGGTCGGCGACGAACGCGTCGACGAATTGGGCCTCACCGATGGCGACGCGTTTCATTTTGGCTGGAAAGACAAGGTGCAGCTCAAGGTCGTATTCGACGCGAATAGCGCGAAAAGCGTGGAGTCGGACTCTCGGCCATCGACGCATTTGCTGGGCAGCGTCGTCGAAGCGGAGTTGCGCGCCGAAGTCGATCGATACAAGCGCCGGATCGCCGAGCTCGAGGCGCTCCACGGTGATTTGCAAAAGGAAATGCTGGAGAGCACGGGGTCCGAGGTATTGTTCAGGCCCGTCAAGGAGCCGCCGCCGACGCTGATCCAATCTGCGGTCGAACCCCGCGCGAGCGCGTCGCCGAGCGCCGCGGCGAAAGCGACGCCGACGCCAGACCCGAGCGCGGACTTGCGCCGCGAACTCGCCGAGATGCGCGCGCAACTGACCGTCGCTCAAGATCGCATCGAAGCGCAAACGCGGCGCATCGTCGAACTCGAAGCGGAGCGCGCCGCGTCGTCGAGCGCCGGGGCTGCGGCGCAGTCGAAAAAACCCGCCACCGAAGGCGCCGGTCCGAGTCGGGCGAGCGCCGCCGAATCGCCGCATGTGAATGTCGGTGCCGCCGACTTGATTCAAGTGTTCGTGCAACGCAGTGGACTCGAAATCAGCAGCGCTGCGATCGAGACCATGCGGCAACGGCCAGGCATCTTGTCGGATGTCGGTTACATGTTGGCGTTGCTCGCCGACTTCTCGCGGGGCGTGGAAGGCGTGGTTTCCGAGAAAGCGCTCTCCTTTCTCGGGTCGAGCAAGGACCACGAAGGCGGCGTCACGATGTTGCCGGGCTGGCAAGGCAATATTCGCCAGTCGATTCAACGCCTCTTGATGCAGGGCGGCGATGCGCAGCGCGTGAGCTTCGAACGCTATCTCGAAAAGCTCCGCCTCTGGGTGCACGGGTATTTCGGAGCGACCGAATTGGGCGCGAAAAAGTGGTACCGCGAATACCTGAATCGCGTCGGGCCGGATGTCATACAGCGCGAGAAAAAGCCGACCGCGTGGCGCACGTTCTGGAACTTGAGCTACCGCGACTTCTGGGAGACCTACGTGCGCCGCATGGAGGACTTGACGAGTGATGTGGCGATGGATGAGCTCAGCCAACACATCGCGGCTGCGGGCCGCGATCTCGGTGAGGCGAAGGGCAACCAGTGAGCTGCGCGGGCGCGTTGAGTCGTAAAAACTGAAAATGGGGGAATCGTGAACGATCGCATCGGGCTACCAAGGTACTCTCCGCTTGCCGTCTTGTTGTTGCTGATGACGACGTCGTGCATCTACGGCGGCGCTTCGCGGTTTCAGGTCAAACTGCGGGCGGCCGAAGGCATGAACAACGGCAGCATGCAGAGCATGTTGGTCGACACGGTGTGGGGAACTTCGACGAATGAAGGGGAGTTGCGCGAAGCTCGACCGCCGGAGTGGTTTCGACCGGCCGATCCGGCGAAGTCGTTGCGACGCCGATTGCTCGATCTCGCCTTGGTCATCTCGACCGATGTCCGGCCCGGCGATGCGATGTCGCGTCCTCCACAATTCGTCACCATGCCGGATGGCTCCAACACGCTGGTCTTTCCCACTGGTCGCGGGGAGCTGGCCGGCTTGAAGGTGCTGGCCGCTTATTCCGGAGCGGCGATCGAAGGTTCGAGCTTGTGGATCGAGCGCAAGAAGATCATGTTTCCGTGGTGGCGCGCGCAGCAGGTCCAGATCGAGCTCGGCAAAGAAGGCGTGAAGGAAGAACAACCGTAGTAACGGCCCCAGTCAGGCTTTGACAAAGGATTGCCATGCATTTTCCGCCACCCGTCCACTGGTCGGAGGGGCTCTTTCTCACGCCGCAGCACATGCAGGCGCTGAGTCGCTATTTCGAAGGGCGAGTCGCCGAGACGGTTTTGCGAGCGACGCCCTATGCGTGGGGATTGAGTCGCCTGGAAATCGACGACGCGGCGCTCGAGAACTTTGAGCTCAAGTTGCGTCGACTCGATGCGGTGCTGGAAGACGGCACGCGCGTGCGCGTACCAGAAGATTGCGAAGTGCCGGTGCGATCGCTGAAGGAGCATTTTGCAACGGGGCGGGAGACCGTCGAGGTGACGATCGGCGTGCCGGAGTATGCACTGCGTTCGAGCAACGTCAGCGAGGCGGGCGCCGATGCGAAGGAAGTGCGACGCTTTCGCGTCATCGTCCGCCAAGAGCTGGACGAGAACACCGGCCGCAACGAGCGCGCCGTCGCGTTTCGTCAGCTGCAGGCGCGCGTCTTGCTCGGCGACGAAGATCGCGCCGGCTACCACTGCTTGCGGCTAGCACGGCTCGTGCTCACGGGCGAAGCGGATCCGAAACCGGCGCGCCTCGCGGGCGATTTGCCGCCGCTGATTCGGTTAGGCGGCGACGCCCGCTTGCATCGGCATCTCGACGAGCTCGCCAGCATGCTGGGCGCGAAGGCGCGAAGTTTGGCAGATCAGGTCGCGCAGCGTCGCATCCATTTCGGCGGTGAGGGTGGCGGTGGCGACGCGGAGATGTTGTGGAAGCTAGCGGTCGTCAACGCGTCCCTTGCCGTGTTGCGGCCGCTCGCGAAAACGCCCGACCTGCATCCGTTTGAGGCTTTTCTCGCGATTTCGCGGCTCGTCGGCGAACTCGCAATTTTCGGCCCCGAACGCGTTGTTCCGGAGCTCGGCTACTACGAGCACACCGAGCAAGGCCGCTGCTTCGATGCGCTGAGCCGCGAGGCGCGACGTTTGCTCGAAGCCATCATTCCGACCTCCTTTAAGCGGCGCTCGTTTGAGCCGGCGCCGGAAGGCAAGGCTTGCGCACTCGATGAGGATTGGCTTGGAGCGGGCGTCGCCGTCTACCTGGCAGTCGAGGGCGATATCGAGGTCGACGCGCTCACGAAGAAAATGTCGGCCGTAAAGATGTGCGCGCCGTCCGCGGTGGCCGCGCTGCAACGCGATCGATTGGCGGGCATCGAGCGCACGCCGGTGCGCAAGGTGCCGCCCGAACTGCCGGATCGCCCGAACCTGCATTACTACCAAGTGCGACGTGAAGGTGACGTCTGGTCGGTGGCGCGGGACGAACGTCAACTCGCGATTTTCGGTCCGGCGGTCAGTGACGCCAATTTGAGCTACTCACTCTACGTGGTCAGTGGAAGAGGGGAATGATGGTCGCCGTTGCAACAGAGGGACAGCGGCTCGCCGATATCTGCGGCCGCTTATTCTTATTCCTCACGACATTTCGTCGCAACGCCAAGACGTCGCAGATCGATCCCGAATGGCTACGTCGCAGTCTCATTGCGATCTTTGATGAGCAAGAGTCGCTCGCGGCGCGAGATCTCGACCTCAAGCGACTGTACGAGCGCGCGAAGTATCCGCTCGTGGCGCTCGCCGATGAAGTCGCGCTCAACACGGAATGGTCGGGACGCGAGAAGTGGGAGGAAGACTTGCTCGAGCAGCATTTCTTCGGCACCGCGGTCGCTGGAGAAGAATTTTACGTGCGCCTCAAGGAAGTCGCGCCGGACCAAGACCAGCTCGCGGAGATTTACTTCCTCTGCTTGAGCCTCGGTTTCAAGGGGCGCTATCGCAGCCGGCCGGAAGAGCGGCGGGAGTTGCAGCAACGGCTTTATCGCAGCCTGCCCGGTCGCTTGGCGAGCAAGAACGAGCCGCTCACGCCGGGCGCCGCCGAAGCCACGCTCGAACGCAACATGAGCAAGCTTCCGCTCGTCAGCACGCTGCGGCTCGTCGTGATGCTGTGCGCTGCCATCAGTCTCGCGTTCATCGCGGGACGCGTGATCGCCGAGCATGAGCTCGGCAAACTCAAAGACCAGATCCACGCAGTGACGGAGTTCGTCGAGAAGAAGGGCAAGTGATGGCCATCCAGGGTCAAGGTCTCATCAAGCCGGCGCTCAAGCTGCTGCAGTTCAAGAAACTCCGAACTGGTTTCGCCGGACTTCCGGCGCCGCTCAAAGTCGGCATCGGCCTCGGCGCGGTCGCGTTTGTGACTTTGACCGTAAAGTTGATGTCCGAAGACGACAGCTCGCTGTGGATTTGGGTGCTCGTGGTCATCGCGAGCTTGCTCATTGCGTTGTTTCTCCTCGATCGCGTCGCGAAGCGGCTCGAGCGGCGCAAGAATTCCGCGCTCGGCGCCGCGCTCGAGGCGGAAGGGGAAAACCTCGCGGGGGTCACCGACGATGAGCTCAAGCGCGAGCGCGAGCAGATTCGCGAGCAGTGGTCGAAGGCGGTGCGTGAACTCAATACCGCCGGTTTCGACCTCTACACCTTTCCTTGGTTCTTGCTGGTCGGTGAGCCGGCGGGCGGGAAGAGCACGACGCTCCAAGCTTCGGGTCTCAAGTTCCCGGTCGGCGCGGCGGCGCTCTCCGGTATCGGCGGCACACGCAACTGCGACTGGTGGTTCACCGACGAAGCCGTGATCTTGGATACCGCTGGCCGCTTCACGTTCGAAGAAAAGAACGCGCCGGATGCCGCCGGTTGGAACGAGTTCCTTGGCCTCTTGCAGCGCTTTCGGCCGCGTTGCCCGATCAATGGCGTCATCGTGGCGATCCCGTGCACGTCGCTGCTCAGCGACTCGACCGAGGAGATCGAAGCAAAGGCGCTCAATATTCGCGGCAAACTCGAGGAGCTCGAGAAACGGCTCGAGATTCAGTTTCCCGTTTGGGTCTTGATCACGAAGACCGACAAGTTGCTCGGCTTCACGGAGTTTTCCGGACGGCTGCCAGCGCTCGATCAGTTGCAGTTGTTCGGCTGGTCGAATTCGAAAGGGCTCGCCGACCCGATCGATCACGATGCCTGGCCGCGCGTTTTTGCTGGGCTCTCGAGTTCGCTCAAGAAATGGCGCCAACAGTTTCTCGAGGACGACCCGGAGGCGCTCGACGTCGATCGATTGCACGCCTTTCCGGAAGAGTTCGCGACGCTGGAGAAGCCGCTCACGCAGTATCTCAGCACGGCGTTCGCGGTGAACCGCTTCATGGACCCACTGTTCTTGCGGGGATTCTATTTCACGAGCGGCATCCAAAAGGGCAAGCCGATCGTGACCGCTTGCGCCAAGCTGCTCCGGAGCGCCACCGGCGGGACGGACGAGATGGATCTCGAGCGGCTCTTCCAAAAATCACGCGCCTTTTACATTCGGGACTTCTACCGCAAGAAAGTGTTCAAAGAGCAAGGGCTCGTGCAGCCGACGCGGCTCGCGCTGAAACGCCGGCAGCTCGTCGAACGCGTCGGCTACGGGAGTCTCATCGGCGTCGGTCTGATCCTGCTGATGCTGCTGATCTTCGGCGACATTCAAGTGAGTCGTCAGGCGCAGCGACCGCAGAAGACGCTGGAGGACTTCTTCGCAAAGACGAAGGACTATCAGGGCTCAACGTCGACGAATGGACTGCGGTCGGCCGCGGTCGTGCCCTTCAACGAAGCGACGGCATGCGCCGAAGCGATCGTTCGTCTCAAGGAAGAAGGGCTCGTTCGTGGTTACCTGCGCCCGCTTTTCGACATCTCAAAATCGGCGGCGATCACCGCGAAGTTGGCGACGAGCTACGAGCAACTGTTGTGCAAGTCCGTGTTTCAGCATCTCGCGGATCACGCTCGCAAAGCGTTCCAAGTCCAACCGGATCGGCTGGATCGTTACGAGCTTTACCGACAAGCGGCCTTGGACGTGTTGGAGCTCCACGCGGGCCAAGTGACGAGCGCAAAGTGTCTCGATGATCTCTTTGCGTTTCTGAAAGATCTCAAAACGCGGGGCGCGCTCGAGTCGCTCAAAGATGTCGATCTCGAACTGTACGCGCGCGCGTTCACTCAGTATTGGGAGACGACCGACGCTGCCGGGCTCAGCGCGCTGCGCAATCTTGCGCCGGCGTTTCAACAAGACCGTGAGGGCGCCAAGGAAATTCTTCAGCGCATGAAAAATTTCTGGCGGAGCTTCGCGGCCGCGGACCGCATCGACTTGCTCGGCGCCGCGGCTGGCGCCGAGGCCGCGCCGCTCGATCCCGACTTCATCATGTGGCGGACCTGGTGCGAGATCGATGCGCTGGCCGAGGGATTGGCCGACCTTTACAAGGATGCGGTGCTCAAGCCGCCGACCGATGCCGGGAATTTTAGCGAAGCGCGCCAAGAGCTTTTGCGCTGGACCGATCGCGTCGGCATCACCGGCGAAGCCGCGGCGAGTTTCATCTTTCAAGGTCGGCGCTTGCGCGAATTGTTGCGCGGCGTGGACGGGCTAGACCTCGCGCATCCGCGCGACTTGAAAGCGAAGCTCGATGGCCGGGCCGGCCACGACCTTACCGAGCTTGCGAAGTTTCGCGGCGCAACAAGTGAATGGAATATCGAAGCGGAAGTAAAGCAGGCGACTGAAGAACTGAGCCGGGCGTTTACGGAATCGGACTATGCGCTGGGAGCGCGCACGGATCAAGCCGAGCGCCTCATCGTATTCGGGCGCAGCGATTCGACGGACAAGGTCAAGCCGGAGCGGCTGAAGCTGGACGCCGAGTTCGACGAGACGGTGCTGAAGCCGCTCGAAGAAGTGAAGCGCCGGTGGGAGTCCAACTGGGCGCTCGAGCCGGCGAGCGAGAAAGAATGGGCGAGGTTCGGCGAGCGTTTGAGCGCGTGCCAAACGGCGCTCGACGTTGCGGGGCTCAAGCCCCGCGAGAAGCTCGCCGACCCGATCGCGCAATTTTTCGCGTTGACGCGCAAGGTCCAGGTCGGTGAGGCGCTGCGAAAATTCCACGGGCGCTACTTCAGCAAAGAACCCGCGCAGAATGAATTGATCGCGGAACTCGCGAAGGACGAGGCGCGGATGTTACTCGGATCGAGTGGGCGCGCGCTCACTATCGACTCAAAGTATCACGCGAAGGTTGCTGAGCAACTGTTCGATCTCGGCGCGCGCTTGCTGCGGGCGAGCCAAAGCGGCGCGCACAGCGCCGAAGCGAAGCTCGGCGAGGAATCGGTCCGCAGCCTCGTGTCGCCCTATTTTCAGGCGTATGCGCAGGCATGGGGTACGGTCATCGATGCCGCCGCGAAACAGCTGAGTGATCCGACGGGGACCGAACGCGGCGCCGCGTGGATCGAGAACCTCGAGGATGCGGATGTGCTGAAGCATTTCCTCGAGATCGTGCGAAAGAACATCCAACTTGCCGACGCCACGCTGCCGAGTCCGGAGTACAAGGACCAGACGCTGCGCTGGATTTCTGAACGACACTCTCAGTTGCAGCGCGCTTATCCGCTCGCGACCGAGAAGAGCGACCGCGTCGCCGAGCTTTCGCAAGCGTACAAGGCCCACCGCGAAGTCGTGAAGGCGCTCACGGATTTCGGCGCGGATGCGGACGCCAAGAAGGCGTTGCTCGAACTCTGCACGATCGCGACCGGCGCGACGGAGAGTCGCTGGCAGATCCTCACGCGCTGCCAAGACCTCATCGTGAGTCAGAACATGGCTGACCCGCTCAGCCAAGCAATCCTCAAATTCTGCGGTGTCGGGACGCGAAAAGTAGAAGACTCTGTGGTCCAGGTGTTTTCCGCGGAGTGGCGCGAACTCGGTGATGCGCACGCGAAACGCCTTGCGGGGCGGTACCCGTTTGAGTCGACGGCGACGCAGGTGGTTGCGCGCGAGGACTACGTCCGCTTTTACGAGGCGCTGGAAAAACTCAACAAGCGTTTCGTTGCGCTCATGTCCGCCGCCGGTACGCCGGGCGGCGCCTCCGTGAACAACAAGGTTCCGTTTCAGGTTTTTGTTTCGGATGAGCTTTCCGCTCGCGTTCGGTTTTTGCGCGATGCCCGTGGACTCGCGATTTGGGCCGCGCTCGACAAGGCGGAGTCCGCGCGCGAGCGCAAGATGCTGTTCCGCTTCACGGAGACGGGCTTGTTCGACAAGTACACGCGTTTCGGTTTCACGCTCGGTCTCAAGTCCGAGGACTCCGTCGCTGGCATGCTGGCGGTCCAGTCGCCGTTGGAATTTGGCTGGGATTTCAGTTCCAACAAGTCCGCGGTGAAGCTGAAGTTCATCTCTAATGAGAAAGAGCTGCCGTGGCCGCAAGCGGATGCTCCCGAGGTTTGGAATTCCTGGCTGTCGCTCGCGCGACTCTGCTACGAATTCGGCGACTTGACGGCGGACGCGCTCGAGACGGGAAACATCATCGTCACCATCAAACTTTCGGACGCGGCAGCCGCGGCAGAGGGCGCCATCGGCGTCACGCGCATGCAATTCAACACAGGCGTACCCTTCGTTGCGCGTCCAGACTTCGCCGATACGGGTTGGAAGTGAGGGGCGCGGCCGCATGAACCAGACTTTTACCGTTGGCGCCTACGGCAAGCTCGGCTTGTCGAAGGAATACCTGCGCCACAATTGTCACGATGGCATCGCGTTGCGGCTCCGCAATTGGATGGATACCGGCTTCGATCGCGCGGCGGCCACGGGTCGATTGCCGGCGCAAAACGGCGTGGTTTATCGATTGCTCTTCAGCCCGCCGGGCGATTCGCACGTGCTGGTCGCCGTTCTCAAACACAGCGTGGACGCAAGCGGCTACCGCGCGTTCCCGTTTGCGTTGTTCGCGAGTGCGCCGCGTCCTCGCGTGCTCGCGGGCGACTTCTTGCAGCGGCTCGAACCGGTGTGGGCGAAACTCGAAAGTGAGTTCGCCGCGCTCGTGAAGACCGCCACCAACGACGAGTTTTTCGGACGCTTGCGACTCCTCGCGGTCAGCGGCGTTTTGGACGAGAGCGGCGAATCGGCTCCCTTCACGCAGTTCTTGGCGACGCCAACACGAGATTGGCTCGAGGGAATGTACCGCCAGGATCCGGCTGACTTGTGGGTGCGCGGCCTCTGGCGCCTCCATGTACAACGTGAACCGTTGAATCGCGAAAGCGGTCCGGCTCCGAGCGTGGCGGCGGCGAACGCCCAGCCCGCATTGCGTGCGTTTCTGTTGCCGCTCTCATCGAAGGAGGCGCCGACCGCGCAAGTCGACCTCTGGCGGGCGATTCTCGCGAGCGCGCACGCCCAGCTTCAGCAATTGCCAACAGTCTTTTTGCCGACCGTGTTCCTACCTGGCGTGAGTTCGGCGAGCGCGACTTTGATCTACCGCGACTTGCGCGCGGAGGACTTGCCGAATGCGCTCGGGTGCGCGCCGACGAATGGGCAACTGACAGATCTGGTCAGCAACGACGGCAAACTGCCGGCGCAAGGTCTCGGCGTCTTTCGCGATCGTGTCGAAGCCGGGCCGCTCGCGAGCGGCGCCGTGCTGCGCCGGGTGCTGGAATTCAAGATCGCCCCCTGACATACTTCTTCGTGTGCATTCTTCGTGGGCATTCTTCGTGGGCATTGTCTCGGAATCTGTGAGTTCGTGAGCGGGAGCGCATGACGACCCAGAATGTCGGTGACATCCTCGCGGGCGGCTATCGCATCATCGACATCAAGCGCGGCGGCATGGGTGTCGTGTACATCTGCCACCAAGCTCCGGATCGGTTCTACGCCGTCAAGACCGCGAACTTCTCGGGTCACGACGGCGAGCAGTTTCTCCAGTATTTTCGCGCTGAAGTCGATTTGTGGATTCGCGTCTCGCGCGAGACCAAGAGCGAGAACATCGTCCAAGCGCTCCTCTACAACGATCACGAGCGCTGGCTATTCTTGGAATTCATCGATGGCCTCGGGATTCATGAGGCGGCGGCCGGTCGACCGCTCCACATCAAGCACACACACGAGTGGGCGCTCGGCGTCGCGCGAGGCATGGAGGTTTTGCACCGCGACTTCAAGTTGATCCACCGCGACTTGAAACCACAGAACGTGCTCATCACCCAGCGCCGGCTGGTACCAAAAGTCTCGGATCTCGGCATCGCCAAAGTGCTGCAGGAAGGTTCCGACGACAACACGATCATCGGCACGCGCGGTTATCGAGCGCCGGAGACCTGGACCGGGCGCACGAGCTTCTGCTCGGATATCTATTCCTTTGGCGGCTTACTCTATTTCATGCTGACCGGGAAAGCGCCGAGCCTCAATGACGGTCCGCTCGAGCGCTCGCAGGAATTCACGCCGCCGTCGCAAGTCAATGCGCGCGTGCCCGCGAATCTCGAGCGCATGGCGCTCAAGTGTCTTGCGGTCGAGCCAAGCCAGCGCTACCAGAGTTTCGCCGAGATCGTGCGCGAGCTCGAAGCGGACGAGCCGAAAACCGGCGGCATCTATGACGACGGTTTTCGCTATTGCAAGACGCACGGGTTTTACTCGCTCGTCGGCGAAAAACTCCCGGAGTGTTTGTTTTGTGACCATGCGCAGAAACACACGACGCGACTCGATCGCGCTTTGACAACCAGCTCTGCAAACGCCGCCCGCATCGCGGAAGGAACCGCGATCGTTTCGGACGCAACGATCGGACTCCCGACGCACCTGCGCGGCGGCGCGGGCGTGGCGGCGGTCGCCGGCACCGTGACGGCGCCGCGCGACGAAGCCTCAGTGGGGAAAACGATGACCGAGCGCCGCCCCGCTTCGCGGCGACCGGATCCCGCCGCGGGACCGACCGGCGGTGGCGTGGCCGTCGAAGCGCCGCATCGGTTGCGCCGTCGACTGAGCCCGCTCCTTATAGTTGGGCTCATTTTGGCGTTTGCGGGTTGGGCGTTGTATTTCAAGAACCCGAAGTCGACCGGCACGGAAGGCGAAAAGAACGGGGAGCAGGTCGGGCGCAGAGATGGTTCGGATGAAAACAAAGCCGGTTCGGATGAAAACAAAGATGGTTCGGCTGGAAGCATTACGACCGAAGAAGCCGGTATCTGTGAGGACCCAGATTGCAAACGTCGGTTTAAGCCGACGAACGTGACCTTCAAAGGGCAACGCCGGGCACAGACTTTCTGCGACAAGAACCCGCTGCATGTGCGCTGTACGGATCCAGATTGTGGCTTTCGACATCGATCGCAAGCCGCCTTCAGCATCGGGAATGGGTGCGTCGCTTGCGGCGGCCTGGCGGTCGAACCGATCCCGCCCATCAAGTAGCGCACTCCAATTTCCGCACCGCGCCATCACCCGTACCGCACACCTTCCGCTCGTGCGCTAAGAGCCACTCTTTCAACGCGAGTCCGCCGCCGAACCCGACCAGCGCGCCGTTCGCCCCGATCACGCGGTGGCACGGCACGATGATCGGTATCGGATTGCGACCATTGGCGCCGCCGACGGCGCGCATCGCGGTGGGTCGGCCGATCGCTTTGGCGATGGCCGCGTAGCTCCGCGCTTCGCCGTACGGGATGGTCGACAGCGCTTGCCACACGCGCCGTTGAAACTCGGTGCCGGTCGGCGCCAGTGGCAGGTCGAAGGTGCGTCGTTGGCCGGCGAAATACTCTGCGAGTTGTCGCGCGGTTTTTTCGATGACGCGATTGCCGCGCGTCCAATCCGGCGCCACGCGAACCCGCGCTTGCTCGTTCGGAAAGTGCAAGAAGCGCAGCGCCTTCGCGTCGGCAATCAGGAGCAACGCGCCGATGGGCGTCGAAATCCGTTCGTACGAGATGAGCGTCATGAAAATGCGGGCCTTTCAGTTCGCGAGCCGCCACAGATGGAGCACCGCATAGCTGCGCCACGGCCGCCAAGGCTGGCTGAGTTGTTCGAGTGCGCGGGTCTTGAGCGGCTCGTTTTTGGAACCCGCGACTTGTCGCAGCACAAGGTCCGCGGCCGGAAACGCATCGGGATGGCGCAGCGCGCGCAGGGCGACGTAGTGTGCGGTCCACGCGCCGATGCCTTCGACTTGGCACAGCGCCGCGACGAACGTCGCGAGATCTTGGCCCGCGTGAAACTCGATTTCGCCATCGTGGACGGCGCGCGCGAGAGCGGCCAGCGTTTCGCAGCGTCGGCGCGTGAGTCCGATGCGTGAGAGGTCCATTTCGATGATCGCCTTGGGCGTCGGAAACGCGTGCTCCGAGCCGCCCGCGGCAACAAGCCGCATCGCGAACGTGCGCGCCGCGGCGACGCTGACTTGCTGACCGAGTACCGCGCGCACCGCGAGTTCGAATCCATCCCACGCGCCCGGCACGCGTTGACCGGGATGACGGCGCACGACTGGGCCTAGCAGCGCATCACGACTCAGAACCGCGTTGATCGCCGCCGGATCCGCGTCGAGATCGAAGAGCCGTCGCACGCGCGCGACGAGATCCGGCAACACTGTCGGCACGGGCGTGCGTAAGCGCACCGTCAACAAGTTCGGCGCCGCGGCGCGCTCGACGCGAAGCCAGCCCGGTCCCTCCGGCAACACGAACTCGCGCTCGTAGCTCAAGCCGTCGACACGCTCGAGTCCCGGTAGCGCGCGGCGCGCGTGAAACTCGAGCAGCGCCGCAAAGTCGAACGGTTCGCGATAGGGGAGCGACAGCACGAGTTCGCCGGACGGAGCGCTGGCGACACGACGACGCAGCTCGCGCGGCGCGCGCTCAAAGGCTTGGCGAAACGCGGCGTTGAAGCGGCGCAAACTGCGGAAGCCGCTCGCGAGCGCCACCTGCGTGATCGGGAGTGTCGTTTCCGTGAGCAGTTTTTTCGCGAACAACACGCGCCGCGTGCTGTCGACTTTGAGCGGGCTCGCGCCAAGCCGCGCGACAAATAGTCGCCGCAGTTGGCGCTCACCGATCGCGAGCGCGCGTGCGAGCGCGACGAGTTTGGCGTGCTCAAGAAATCCATCTTCGATGCGGCAGAGCGCGCGGGCGATCAAGTCGCCGCTCGGATCCCACGCTGGCGAGCCAGGCGCCGCCTCCGGTCGGCAGCGCAGACACGGTCGAAACCCGTTCGCGACCGCCTCCGCGCGCGTCGCGAAATAGCGCACGTGGTCTTCGCGCGGCGTGCGCGCGGGACAGATCGGTCGGCAAAAGATGCGCGTGCTGGTCACCGCGATGTAGACGAGCCCGTCGAAGCGCGCGTCGCGGGAGCGTCGCACGCTTTCCCAAAAACTCCGATCGAGTGGCAGGCGAGTCGAATTCATGCGCGCATTCTAGGGTGAGCGCGCGGCGACTACTCGCCGTTTTCGGACCTGGAATAACAGGAAAACAGCGGCCAGCCGCGAGCGCAATTACTTCGGCCGCGAGGGCGGCGCCGCGCGGCGCTCGATCTCGCGACGCAGCGCTTCGACTTGCGGCCAAGTCGTCTGGAGATCTTGGTCACAGACGTCCGGCCATTTCGCGGTCGGGTGCTGCTCGATAAACGCGAGGAGCGCGAGTTGCGATGACGAGAGCACACCGTTCGTGCGAGCGGCGGCCACGTCGGCGTTGACACGCGTCGCTTGGGTCCGCGTCATCGGCACATGCTTGAGCGGCGTGGCACGCAAGTAGTACTTGGTTTCATCGACGACGCGCACGTCGGCAGTCGGGCGCGCGGCTTGATCGCCGTAGTGAGCACGGGCGGCCGCGACTTGCGCGTCCGTCACTGGAAACGCGTGTGTGGTCCACGCGCGCGCGCGCTCGGCGAGTTGCTGATACGAAATCACGCGCGGATCGAATTCGAGTCGCACGACTTCGACACCTTGGACCCAACCCGACTCCGTGCTCACGACTCCATCGAGGAGGCCAAACTTGGCCTCACCGACCCAGTATCACCCCATGCCGAAGATGGCGATCTCGACGCCCTCGCGTCGCGCGACCAACTCCCGCCGCAGGAGTTCCAGGTAAATCGGCGTCGGTTGTTTCCGCGCCGCGAGCGCGCGCGTCATCGCGTCGACGAGCGTGACGAGTCGCCAATCGTCCGTGATCCGTGGCACGATGAGTTCGGACTGCGCGTCGGTGATGCGCACGACCGGGTTGTTCCAGGCGGGCTCTTTGAATCGTTCGCGCAACGCGGCGTCCGCGTCACCGGTCGTATTGTTGTAAATGCACGCCGGCACAAACTCGCGCTCCGCCGCATCGACGACCAAGGGGTGACTCAAGACTTGAGCCCCATATTTTTGGCACGTCGCTCAGCCGGGCACTTCTTGAAAAAGCGTGAGCAGCGGCCGACCGTTTGCCTTCGCCGCGGCCTCGGCGCGCGCGTAGTCGCGCTCCCATCGGACGCGACCGAGTTCCACCGGCGGGCCCGTGTCCGCCGCCAAATTCGCGATCGCAAGCATGGCCACCAAACTCCATCGCAGCATTCTTGGTCCTGTCACGGTCGAACGCGGTGCGGAATCCAGCCGCTTTCACATCACAACGCCGGGTAGATGCTCGCGAGGCGTTTCTTGCGCCCGGTCGCCGAATCGTGTTCGTGCACGATGCCGATTCCCGGCGCCAGTGTGTACTCGCGGTACTCCGGCGCGCCTTGGCGGCTGACCCGCACTTTGATGCAGTTCTCGTGTTTGCCGACGCCGCTTTGAAACTCGACACCGACTTCCATGACCGCGATGACTTGGCCCGCTTCTTCCTTCTTGTAGGGCAGGTCTTCTTCGGGATTCGGAACCCCAATCAGGAGCGGTCGAATTCGCTCGCCGCCGCCGCGCGCGCCGCGCAACAACGTGCGATCTTCGGTGAGCTTCGTCCACTCTTGAATGTCCGTCTCGCCACCGAACTTGATCGACACGGTGAAGCGTTGGAGCGAGCCTTCCAAAACGCGCTGCTCCTCGCTCGAACCGTCTTCTAGCGTGTAATGCCACGAGCGATTGACGGCGAGTGGAGCGTAGTCGCCGAAGCAGGCGACGAGTCTGCCCGCCATGTCTTGGTCAGGGGCGGGCAGCGATGCCAAGGCAGCGCTCTTCAGGTAGGTCACAAGATCAAGATAGGCCGCTTCAAAGACCGGCAGGGCGGCCGTTTTGGTTTCCGATTTGAGGAGCCGCTGGCCTTCAGCGTAATTGAGTCGAATCAGCTCGCGCTGGTTCTCCTTATTGTCCGGCTCCCAACGTCGCCAGTTCTCGCGCCAAACTTTACGCTGGCCAAAGTCGGCGTCGGGTCGGGCCAACTTCAAACTGCAGCATTGAATCAGTCCACGGACGATGGTTTGGTCATTCTTCACTTCCGGATGGCGCTCGACCAAGGTCGCGTACGCCTGATAACTATGATCCGGGTCCGGCTGCGGCAAACGCAGATTCGAAACGGCCATCGCGAGCAGGCCCTTGCGTTCATTTTCCGCGCCGCTGCTGCTGAAAACCGACGGGTCGATCTTGTTGAGGATCGGCGCGGCTTTTTCATGGTCGTTGCGTTCGTGGAGCACGATGCCTTTCATCATCTGATCCGTTTGATTAGGCGTCGCGATCGCTTCGATGGCATCGAGACAGTTTTGCTTGAGGTCGTTCTCGTAAAAAGTTCGCGCCAAGAGTCGTTTGGCGTCGACTTCGAGCGAATCGATCTGATTGTCCGAGACAATCTTGTCGAAGAGCTTGGCGATTTCGAGCCGTTGACTCGCGTTCTTGGCGTTCGCGTAGTCGATCTGACAGCGGTGAGCGTCCGCCATCGCGCCGCCTTTTTTGGTCACGTCCGACTCGAGCTGGAGAAACTGACTGCGGAACTCATCGCCCAGCAGGACAGTCTTCTCGCGTTTCGCATCGGCGAGGAGTTGCGTGGCTTGTTGCGCGCCATCGTCGAGCGCCATGACGTTTTCGATGTTTTTCCTCAGCTCGGCGAGCGCGCGGCTTCCTTTGATCCGATCGAGCTGCTTGTCGCAGTCCATGTGCAGACTGTCGTGACTTTCGACGTAAAGGGGCTCACAGAGTCGACCGGCGTCGACCACCGCGCGTTCAGCGGCTTCGTAGTTACCCACCAGCATCAAGACGCGCGATTGCTCGATGAGTGCGCGCACGAAGCGCGGCTGCAGCAGGCTGCGCACTTGGCGATATTCGGCGGCCTGCTTGAGCTCCTCGTTCACTTTTTCGAGATCGGTTTGCACGCGGCGAAAACGCTCCACGGAAACGCCGATCTCCGCGTGCAAGCGGCGGGCTGCGTCGAGTGACGATTTTGCGAATTGCTGGTCTTGAGTCCACTTGTCGTGGCTCGCGAAGTAGTCCTTGAGTCGCGCGCGAAATTCCTTCCACTCCTGCCCCGGCGACGGCGCCAGGCGATAGTACTCGCGCAACCACTCGATCATCTGGCTACACAGAGTTTGCCTTATCCGGCCATGGTCGGGGTCCGCCGTACTGATCGCTTCGACCTTACCCGGGTTGTCGTACGAATTGACGGTATCGAGCATGTCGCGATACGCGATGTGCAGATCGAAGTTGCGTTTCTTCTGACCCGCATGGAGGGCGCTGAGCTGCTTGTAAACCGCTTCCAGTCCCGTGGCGCTGAGCTTGTCATTCGCGAGCGCCAGCGTCAGCCGGCCGCGACCAAAGTTGAGGTGTTGTGCCCGGAGTTCCGCGTCCGCGCCGCCGAGCGTCGCGGGATCGCGCGCGAGCTGTTGGCAGCGATCGAACTGTTCCGCGGCGCTTTGCAGTTCTTGCGCGTTGTTGCCATGCAGAATTCCGAGGCGTAAATAACAAAACCCGAGTCCGTACACCGAGTCGTAAAGGAGTGGACTCGGAGCCGAACCCGCGACTTGCGTGACTTTGCGGTAGAGATTGCGCGCTTGTTCGTAGTGTTTCGCGGGACCGGTGCCGAGTTCGGTGCGCCGAGCGCGTTGCGCCACGCCATCGCCGAGGAACACCGGCTCGCTGTTGCGGGCGTGATCGCTGAGTGCTTGTGCGAAGGAGAAGTAGTACTCCGAGCGCAGCGCGGCATCGAGCCCGCTCTGCTCGACGCGTGCTTCGAGCGACTGCAATACGTCGACGGCCTTCCGCGCGGCGCCCAACTGCTGGTGACACCGGCCGACCCTGATCTCGGCGACGAGCACTTCGGCGCGCGCGCGCTCCCGCGTCTTCTCTTGTTCCGCCGCGACTTGGTCCAGCGCCGCCAAGTAGTTCTCGAGCGCGGCGCCGTAATCCTGGCCGACAAATTTCTCGTCGGCGCTGCGCAGCGTGCCCCGAAATTTGGGTGGGGGCGCCGAGCAAGCAGAGAGCGCCAGGCTGAGCGCGCCCAATGCCGGAAACACGATCCGCACCTTTACCGCCATGACTCCTCTTTCAAGAGCTCTTCGCTCGGGACGGCCGCTGACGGCCGAACTCAGAAAATGATCTTCAATTCTTGCGGTATGCTGCCGCCCTCTTCAATCGTCGCGGTGAGTTGAATCCAACCCCCTTGGCGCAGCCTCGGCAAATCGATCGGCTTGTCCGACGTGAAGAACAGCACGCCGTTGTGACCTTCTTCCGTCGCCTTGGAAGTGTTGTTGCGCAGCGTGATGCGCTCCACCAACTCCATCTCGCGGTAAGTCTGCAACATCTTTTCGTTCGCGGCGCTGATGCTGCTTGAGCTGAAAAACCCCGGCAACAAGAAGAGCCACGCCGGCAGCGAGCGCCATTGCGAAAAATAGGCGCGTTCCTTGACCAGCTTGTAATCGATGTGCGTGAGACTCGTTCCGTCCTCGTACTCGAGCATGCAACTGCGCGGGTCAACGACGAAGTCTTTCGTACAGTTCTTCCGCAGCAAGAGTCCGACCTGGACGGGCAGGATGTTGATGCCCAACAAGTCGCGCCCGAATTGGCGCTGAACATCTTCGGCGCTCTCCGGTAGTCGGACGCCGAAAATGATGCCGCCGGGATCGGTCGTTTGGTACGGCATGCCGTCCGCCGTCTCGCGCGGCAGTGGTCGCGGCGCAAAAGACGCACAGCCGCTAGCGACGAGCGCTCCGAACACCACGAATGCTGGCACGGCGAGGCGACATCTGCCGCTCACTCGACCGCCAGTATTGCCGTGTGACATTCCCCTCGAACCGTTCATTCCCCACGCTCCTGATTCGCTCGGGTGTCGATTCAACCTGGCACCCCATCTTGGAGTTGCCGCTGGCATCGCACCGCTTGCACGTGATTTATCACGTGGATCTTGGGCCTGAAATCGATTGGAACGGCCGGGATTGTACCCGCCGCCAAATTGCGTGCCGGGAAGAATCTCTCGCCGTCGAACGAATGTCCAGGTCGAATTCGCGTCGCAACCTGACGCTAGCGCGGGTTTCCGCTCGCGCTGTCATCGGGTAGATAGACACGAACGAGCACGAGGCGTGCAATGGTTTGGTGAGCGGGAACGGCCGGATGGGGGGTTGGGTGGCGAAACTCTATTTTCGATACGGCACCGTCGGGAGCGCGAAGTCGCTCAACCTGCTGGCAGTCGCGCACAACTACGAGCGTCAGGGGAAACGGGTGCTCGTGATGAAGCCCGGCTTCGACACGCGGTTCGGCGCCGGGGAAGTGGTGTCGCGCGCCGGCCTCAGCCGGACGGCCGGGCATGTGCTCGACGATCGCACGCGGCTCGACTACACGCAGCTCCTCGGCTACGACTGCATTTTGGTCGACGAAGCGCAGTTCTTGTCTGTCGCCGTCGTGGATCAGTTGCGTGAGCTCACTCGGCGCTGCAACACGCCCGTCATCTGTTACGGTCTGCGCGCCGACTTCCGCACGCGCGCGTTCGCCGGCAGTTTGCGCCTCTTCGAGCTCGCCGACTCCATCGAGGAGATCAAAACCACCTGTGCCTTTTGCAATCGCAAGGGCGTCTTCAATCTCAAGCACCAGGGCGGTGTCGCAACGTTGGCCGGCCCATCTAAACAACTCGGCGCCGAAGAGACGTATTTGCCCGCGTGTTACTGTCACTACATGGAGCAGCTCGAACTCGCGACTCTGCACGAACTCGCGCTACCGAACTCTGGGGCGACCGAATGAGCGCGCGCGCGGCGGCCGTTTTGTTTCTGCTGACGTTCGGCGGCGGCTGCTCGCCCTTTCGACCGCTACTGCTTGGCGACACAGCCGTGAGTCCCGATCTCATCCGGCGCGCCGGGCGCAGTACGGACCCGCGTCTCGACGAACCGCTCTTGCGAATTCTCGACGCGCGTATCGCGATGCCGGACGACCTCGCTGCAGCGGCCCGCGCCCAAGCGGCGGCGCTCGCACTCGCGGAGCGGCGAACGACCGCGGCCGTGCCGCGCCTCGCCGCGCTCTCGGTCGATCCCGACCCCGCGGTGCGGTGTGGGATTTTGGAAGCGCTCGCGCGACTCGGCGGCGCGGAGGCGGAGGCAACGCTTCGGCGCGTCGCGGCGACCGACCCCGATCCGCGCGCTCGCTCACTCGCGGCGCGCCTCGGCGGCAGTCGAGCGGAACGCGAGTGAACCTCTTGTTTCGCCCTCAGCTTCTGGAGTCCAGCGTCGACTTCTTGTAGCCTCGCGGCGTTCATCCAACGCTTTGAATTCGAGAAGAGGATCGCCGATGTTCCAACTTCCCGCGCTCGTCGCGCTGACGCAGCAACTCAAACGCAATGCCCGGCTCGAAGCCGCGCTCAATTTGCTCGACTGGGATCAAGAAACGCTCATGCCGGTCGGCGCCGCTCGCAGCCGGGCCGCCGCGCGCGGCGAATTGGCCGAGCTGATTCATCGGCGTTACAGCTCTGAAGAATTCGGACGGTTGGTCGCGGCCGCGGAGCAAGTCGCCGCCGCCGAGTCCGATCGGCGCGCGCCGGCATTCGTGCGCGAAGTGCGCCGGCGCTTTGATCGACGGACGCGCGTTCCGGCGGAGTTGGCGGAAGAGCTCGCGCGCGTGACCTCGGAAGCGCAAAGCGTTTGGCAACGCGCGCGCGCCGCCAACGACTTTGCGATGTTTCGACCTTACCTCGAGAAGAACATCGCGGTGCGCCGCCGTATGGCGGAGCATCTGCGCGCACCCGGACAATCACTGTACGACGCGTTGATTGACGAGTTCGAGCCCGGCACCAAGGCCGCCGATATTCAACGGCTCTGCGCCGCGGTGCGGCCGGGACTCGTCGCGCTCGTTCAGCGTTACGGTCCGATCTGCGCGCTGGCGCGCGTCGACTTCTTGAGTCGCAGTTTTCCGCCGGCCACGCAGCGCGCATTCGGCGAATTGCTGCTGCGCGGCATCGGGATGGATTTCGAACGCGGCGTGATTGGGCAAAGCGCGCACCCTTTTTGCACGAGTATCGGCGCGCCGAGCGATGTACGCGTGACGACGCGCTACCGCGACAACGACCTCAAACCGGCGTTGTTCGGGATCATCCATGAAGGCGGGCACGCGCTCTACGAGCAAGGCTTCGCGCCCGCGGAGGAAGGCACACCGCTCGCCGAAGCGGCTTCGATGGGAATCCACGAGTCGCAGTCGCGGACGTGGGAGAACATCGTCGCGCGCAGCCGCCCGTTTTGGCGCCATTACCTGCCGAAACTCAAAGAGGCATTCCCCGGCACGTTGGACGATGTCGACGTCGACACGTTTCTGCGCGGCATCAACGTCGTGCGGCCATCGCTCATCCGCGTGGAGGCCGACGAAGTCACCTACAATCTCCACATCATGTTGCGCTTCGAGCTCGAGCAGCGGCTCTTCGATGGCACGCTGCCGGTCGCCGAACTGCCGCGCGAGTGGAACGCGCGCATGCAAGCGGATCTCGGCATCACGCCGCCGAATGACACGCTGGGCGTACTGCAGGATGTGCACTGGTCAACCGGCGCTTTTGGCTACTTTCCGACCTACTTTCTCGGCAATCTCTACGCCGCGCAATTTTACGAGACGGCGGAACGCGAACTGCCCGGGCTCGCTGCGAAAATCGAGCGCGGGCAACTGGCTCCGCTACGCGAGTGGTTGCGGGAGCGGATCCATGTGCGCGGTGCGATCACGCCGGCGGCGCAGCTTTGTCGTGAAGTCACTGGCCGTGAACTCGATCCAGCGGGTCTCTTGCGTTACTTGGAGCAGAAGCTCGGCGATATCTATCGCTGACGCATCGTCCGTCGACGTCGCGAAAGGACTCGCTTGACGCTCCCGCACCGCAAGTGGCAACAGATCTCCAAAGAGCCGGTGTTGCAAAACCCCTGGTACAAGATGTCGCGTGATAGTTACGTGTTGCCGACCGGCGCCACGGGCGTCTATACGTACGTCGATATTCCCGGGTCGACAATGGTGGTGCCGCGTCTCGACGATGGTCGCTTCGTGCTCGTGCGCCAGTTTCGCTACCTATTCCAACGCACGAGTCTCGAGTTTCCCGCCGGTGGTCTCAAAGAAGGCATCGAAGCGCTCGCGAACGCGCGCGCCGAGTTGCGCGAAGAGGGCGGCTATGTCGCGCGTGACTGGCAGCGCATCGGTCAGTTCGCGCCCTACAACGGCGTCTCCAACGAATATTGCCAGGTATTTCTTGCGACGGGTCTTGAACGCGTCGAAGCGGCGCCAGAAGAGACCGAAGAGATCGAAGTCGTTCCGCTCGCAATTGCCGAGCTACGCCGCGAGATCGCGAGCGGCGCAGTGTGGGATGGGATGACGATCTCAGCGCTAGCGCTTTACGATGCGCTCCATTCGGCAACGTCACGCGCGGAAGAGTGAAATGCAATGCAGTTTCTCGACAATCGCGGTGGCCACGATCCGTATTTGAATTTGGCGCTCGAAGAGTTTTGCGTGCGGAACCTGCCGGCCGCCGGCAAGTACGTGCTGTTTTACGTCAACGAGCCGTCGATCATCATCGGCAAGAACCAGAACACGATCGAGGAGATCAACGCCGACTACGTGGCGGCACACGGCGTTCATGTTGTGCGCCGCATCTCCGGTGGCGGCGCCGTCTATCACGATCACGGCAATTTGAATTTCAGTTTCATTGAGCCTTATCGCAGCGGCAGCGTGTTGAAGTTCGCGGAGTTCACAGCGCCGGTGGTGCGCGTCTTGCGTGAACTCGGCGTCCCGGCCGAGTTGACGGGCCGCAACGACATCCTTGCGGATGGTCGCAAGATCTCGGGCAACGCGCAGTTTTTCACGGCCCACAAAATGTTCAGCCATGGCACGCTGCTCTTTGCGAGCCAGCTCGACAATGTGTCCGAGGCGTTGCGCGTGCGCGCGGGCAAGATTGAATCGAAGGGTCTGAAAAGTGTGCGCAGCCGCGTCGCGAATATCAGCGAGTTCTTGTCGCGGCCGATGGAACTCGAGGAGTTTCGCGAGCGACTCCTCGCGGGGCTCTTTGCCGCGGTGGGGGGCGTGACAGCGCATGAGCTCAGCGCAGCGGATTGGTCGGCCGTCGAAGAGCTGGCGGCGAGTAAGTATCGCCAGTGGAGTTGGAACTACGGCGCCTCACCCGCGTGCAACGTGCAACGGTCGCAACGTTACGCGATCGGCGAGATCGACGCCCGGCTCGACGTCCGCGAGGGCCTCATCCAGAGCGTGCGGTTCTTTGGTGACTTTCTCGGCGAGCGCGACGTCGCCGAACTCGAAGCGCGGCTCGGGGGCGTGCGCTATGAAGCGGCCGCGATCGACGCGGCGCTCGCAGCGGTTGCGGTCAAGGATTATTTCGGCGGCTTGACGGCCGGCGAGTTGCGGGCGCTCTTGTGGTGACGCGGATCCTACCGCGGGCCGACCACCCAATTGAAATAGTGAAACCGCGGCGCCGGCGCTGACGTCACGATGGCGGCGGCGTAACCGGGACCCGCGTCGATGGCGAGGAGCGACCAGCTCCGACCGCCGTCGGCATCGAGCGCACTCGTGAGGAGTGCCGGCGCTTCGCCGGGTCCGAACGCGACCGTGAAGTCGCCGAGCGGAAACGCCAATCCACCCCCCTTGGCTTTCAGGTACGCCTCTTTACGGCTCCAGCACTGGTAAAACGCCACTAGCCGCTGGTGCGCGGGCAACGCGCGATACGCGGCGACTTCGGCGTGCGCAAAATACCTCAACGCGATGTCGTCGAGATCGCGCGTCTTCCGTGCGTACTCGACATCGATGCCAAGCGGCCGTGCTCGGCTCACTGCGAGGAGTGCGACCTCGTGCGAATGCGACAAGTTGAATCGCAACGGCGCCGCGGCTTCGCTCGCCGCGAGCGCCGGCTTGCCGTGTTCACCGTAATAGAACTCGATGTCGCGCGGCGCGATCGACAAGTAACGGGCGAGCACCGCGCGCAGGAAACCCCGGCCGATGACAAAGCGATCGGTGAGCTCCGCCGTCACGAAGCGATCCGCCCGCGCGAGTTCGCTCGGCGCCAAGGTTGCGCGTAACGTGTCGCACGCGGGCCGCGATTGCGTGAGCGCCGACCGCCAGATATGCACATCGTCGCCGAGCGCGGGCAGCGAAGACGGGACGGGTTGCCAGGTCGTGGCGACCACTAGGCGGACCCTCCACTCGGCACAGGGCGGAGCGAGGCGGCGAGTCGCTGCATGCCTTCCGCGATCGAGACCCGTGGGCGATAACCGAAATCTCGCTCCGCGGCGCCGATGTCGAACCAATGCGCCGAAGCGAGTTGCTGCGCGAGAAAGCGCGTCATCAACGGTTCGCGTCGGATCCGCAAGAATCCGTAGAGCCGCTCGCAGAACTTTCCGAGTCGAAATGCGCGTTCGAAAGTGATACTGCGCGAGACTGGCGGTAGGCCGCCACTCGCCAAAATGCGATTGATGAGATCCGCGATGGCGAGCGGCTCGGCGTTCGAAATGAAGTAGACCTTGCCGGCCACCCGCGAGCCCGCGGCCAAGTGTTCGGCGGCGAGTAGGTGCGCGTCGACCGCGTTGTCGATGTAGACCGAGTCGACGCGATTCCGCCCGTCGCCCACCAAACGCAAGCGACCGGCACGGGCGCGCGCCAACAATCGCGGCACGAGATGGTTGTCACCCGGGCCCCAGATGAGGTGCGGTCGCAGCGCCACCGTCGGCAACACATTCTCGTTGGAAGCGATCACCATGCGCTCGGCGCGCGCCTTAGTTTCGGGATAGTCCGAGGTGTAGTCGTCGGGATACGGCGTCGATTCATCCACGCCTTCCAGATCGCCACCGTGGGCGACCACACTTGGCGAACTCGTGTAGATGAGTTTTTGCACTCGGTGCCGAAAACACGCCGCGATGACGTTGACGGTGCCGGTTGCGTTGGTGCGCAAGAAATCACTGCGGCGGCCCCAGATGCCGGTCTTTGCCGCGGCGTGAAAAACAACATCGCAGCCGCGCACTGCCTCGGCGACTTGAGCGGCGTCACGAATATCGCCGCTGCGAATATCGGCGCCGAGCGCGGCGAGTTCCGACGCCGGATGGCGCGCGAAACTCCGCACTTCGTGACCGTCAGCCAAGAGTCGTCGCACGAGCGCGCTGCCGAGGAAACCGCTGCCGCCGGTCACAAGCGCTCTCACTTGAGCTTCCTTTGCGCCCAGACTTGCAGCGCACTGCGCGCGATTTTCGAATTGTGGCGACGATCGACCGGCAACCCACGATGGACGAGCAACTGCTCGATGTCGCGGGTCGGTTCATGCGCGGCGCCAAGCGCGCGCAACTCGCGACAGATCTGCGCAAGTCCGCGGCGCCGCGACCGGGCGTGGAGTTCGAACACCAATGCCGGCCGCGCCGCGCCGGGTCCCCCGATTCCGACAAGCGCGCTGCGCGCAACATCAGGGTGGGTGTTGAAAATTCCCTCGCACTGTTCCGTA
This sequence comes from Planctomycetota bacterium, assembly GCA_046154185.1. Classification (GTDB taxonomy): domain Bacteria; phylum Planctomycetota; class UBA8108; order UBA1146; family JAJFFE01; genus JBJXGE01. The sequence continues at coordinate 159,948 of JBJXGE010000058.1, read as the reverse complement.
TAGAGCGTGCCGCGCGGGGTGCGGACGCGTTCGCTTTTGCGCCCGCAAAACCACAAACGGCCTTGCGCATCCAAGTAGCCCGTGTCGCCCATGCGATGCCAAATACCATCGCGATCGGTGATCTTCGCCAGCGCCGTGGCGCGCGGCTGTCCGTAATAGCCGCGCGTGACGATCGGGCCTTTGACCGCGATCTCGCCGACGACACCTTCGGCCACGCGCAAGGTGTCCGACCATTTTGCGATCGGCTCGTCGCTCAGTCGAATCACGGCGACCTCGATGCCCGGCACGGGGCGACCTACGCAGGTGCCGCGTCCGGCGCCGGTCGCTTGCCGAGTGTCGGCCAAAATCTCCGCGCTGCCGATGCTCGCCACGGGTAACGCCTCGGTGGCGCCGTACGGCGTGTGAATCTGCGCGCCCGCAGCCAAGTGGCGGGCGATGATCGCGAGCGTTTTCGGTTCCGCCGGCGCGCCGGCGGAGAGGATGCGGCGCAGGCGCGGCAACGGCTCACCATTCGCGGCCAAGGCAGCGGCGAGTTGTCGCAAGACCGCCGGCGAAGCAAAGACGCTGGTCGCGTTGTGGCGCTCGATGAGCTCGAGCAAGTGGCGTCCATCGACACGCCCGGGGCGCGTGTAATCCATGGCTGGCAGGAGCGCCGTGACGCCGAGCGCGGCATCGAAGAGCGCGAAGAGTGGAAACGTTGCGACATCGACTTCGCCGGGTTCGATTCGATAGAGCGTGCGGAGCAGCGCGATTTGCTGGGCGAAAATCCCGTGCGTGTAAAGCGCGCCCTTGGGTGCACCGGTGGCGCCGCTGGTGTAGAGGATCGCCGCGAGTTCGTCCGCCGTCGACGCGGCGGCGTGAAACTGGTCGCTCGGTGCGCGCGCGCGCAAGCGCGCGAGAGTTTCGCCGCTCCAGCCGAACCGCGGACCGACCGTGATCACGATGCGCACCGAAGCGCGCGCCCAGCCGAGCACGCAACGAGCGATCTGCGCTTTCGCGATGCCGATGAATGCTGTCGGCGCTGTTTCCGCGAGACATCGCTTGAGGCGCAGCGGACCAAGTCCCGGATCGACGAGCACGACCACCGCGCCGATTTTGAAGAGCGCGAAGGTCAGCGCGAAGAACTCAAGTCCCGGTCGCACCATCACGACCGTGCGCATTCCGCGTGTGATTCCGGCGCTGATCAGGCCGTGGGCTATGCGATCACACTCGCTGCGCAATTGCGCGTAAGTGGTGCGGACGCTCGTGCCATTCGGCCGAATCGAGATGAGCGCCGTCGCCTCTGGACGTAACGCGGCGTGTGCGTCGAGCGCCGCCGCGACGGGCACGATCGCCCCCGCTGGGTCCTGCGTCGTTGATGCCGCCGATGCTGTCATGCGCGAAGTCTCGATGCCGCTCCGACCGCTGTCAACACGAGTGACTATGTGGGTCGGCCGATGGCCCGTCGATCATCAGATGCACGGTGGTCCGCAGAAGAGCGGATCGCCGCTCGTCGGATCGCTGCCGCAATTCGGGAACGGCGCCGGCGGAGGCGGCGATCCCGACACGAACAAAGACGACAGCGCGGCAATGGGATCGGCGATGTTGATCACGCCGTCGTCATTGACGTCGGCCGAGTCCTCGCACGTCGGCGGAGGTGAGCCGAGCAGGAACAGCGACGACAGGAGAAAGATGGCGTCGGCGATATTGAACACAGCGTCGCCGTTCGCGTCGCCGCGACGGAAATCTCCGGCGCCCGTTCCGCCGGGCGCAAGCGCCGCGATGTACGCGGCAGCGAGCGCGTTCTGGTCGCCGCCGAAGCCGCCGAATTCCCAACTCTGGCAGAGCACTTTGCCGAAGCCCGGATCCGAGTCGTGGAAGACGCCGGTCGAGTAGAGTGGCGCCGGCGCCGCGCTTGACCACACGACACCCGCATTCGGTCCGCCGAGATCGAGGCTGGTGACGACGAGTTGGCTATTCAAGTCGTCACCCGGTTGGTCCTGCGTGTAGGAGTCAATGAAACTGCTGAAATTCGCTGCCGCGTAATCGAGCCCCGTCAGCGCTGTCAGGCTATCGTCGCCGGGCAACGTCAAATTGCTGTCGATCCCATCGTAATTGTGAAACTCGGTCGGTGGCTCGAACCACCAGGACACCGCGCTTTCAAAGTACACGGGTATTCCGGCGGTGATATAGCTCGCGAGGAGTGCGCCTTCCGTCGCGCTGAGCGTGTGACTGTTTGGAAACGTCCCGAGACAAACCCAGACGCGCGCCGGACTGCCCGTCACGAGCGCGAGATCGGTGATCGAAATCGGTGCGAGCCCGTTCGCGACGAGTGCTGCCGCGAGCGCCCCCGCGCTATCGACGAACGACGGCGCTTCGAGCGCGGCGATGACTTCCGCGCCCGTGATGTCTTGGGAACTGGCGCTCGTCGCGATGATCGTGCCGGTGCCGACGTCGCCGAAAAACCCGCCGACCTGAATGTAGAGGAGTTCGCCGGCGCTGACCGGCTGCTCGATTTCGGATTGCAGGCCGCAGGAGTCATCGTTACACGCGAGTTCGGTCGAAGTGTCGACGGGGCAACCGGCCCCGCCACTAAAAATTGCCAGTCGCGTGTCGTAGCTACTGCCGCAAAGCGACACGGTGACGACGCCATCGCCGACCGCGGTGTACGTGTACCAAACCGTGCCGCCGCCGGGGACACAAGTCGGGTCGACGTCGGCCGTCGAGCCGAACGTGCTGTAAGGAGTCGCCACGCCATCCGTGAGCGCGATCGCGTTTGGGCAATCGTCATTCGCCGGCAGGCCGGCGTTGCACGTGACGGTGATGGTTCCGGCGCCGAAGTCGCCGCCGAACCCGCCTACCTGGATGTACAGCAGATCACCGATCGCGACGGTCACCGACAATTCCGAATCTTGAAAAGGACACGCGTCGTCATTGCATGCGACTTGGGTCGACGTATCGAGCGGGCAGCCGCTACTGCCGTCATACACGGCGAGCAGCGTATCGTAGCTGCTGCCGCAGAGCGCCACGATCGCGGCGCCGTCACACGACGCGGTGTACGAGTACCACACCGTATTCCCGATCTGGCCGCACGTGGGATCGAGGTCGGCCGTTGCCGTGGTGGTGTTGAACGCGGCGGCGACGCCGTCGACGAGCGTGAGCGCGCCGCCACACGAGTCGTTGACCGGCTGACCAAAAAGCGGGGTGAACGAAGCCAGCGCTAGTAACACGGCGCAGCCGCGTGATCTGACTATCAAGAGGGTCTCCTGTTCCGGCGACGATCGCACGATCACTGGGGGAGTCATTCGGAGCTTTCGACAGCCGCAGCCTGAAAAGATACCGCCGACGGCGCGTCGCCGCATCCATCAGTTCGGGAGAGGCGTGAAAACTAGTTCGCCGGCAGCTCAAGAAAAGTCGTCAGCTCGGGGAGGATCTCCTCGAAAGCATCCTCTAACACGAAGTGCCCGCAATCCACGAAGCGGCGGACGCGCGCCGTGGGAAAGTGCGCGATCCAGCGGCGGAGCACGGCATCGTCGAAGACGAAGTCGCGAGCGCCCCAGAAGATCTGCATGGGCACGTGGCGCAGCCGTTCGAGGCCGCGCTCCACTTCGCTGACGAGCGCATAGCTCGGATCGGACGGTTTGAGCGGAATATCTTCCACGAAGCGATGCACGGCGCGGCGCGCCGCCCAACTTTGATAAGGCGCCAGAAACTGCTCGCGCACGGCATCGCCGATCAAGCGGCGTCGACAACCAAAGTGACTCACCGACCAGCAGAAAAGATTTGCGCCGCGAACGAGGAGCGCACCGAGTCCAGGCGCGCGCGCGAGCCGCAAGCTGAGCGGAAATCGTTTGTCAGCGGGCAAGTGAAACGCGGCCGTGTTGAGGATCACCAGTCGACCGATGCGTTCGGGGTGCTGAGTGGCGTAGCCCATGCCGATCATTCCGCCCCAGTCGTGGACGACCATCGTGATGTCGCGGTCGAGACCGAGATGATCGAGGAGCGCGGTGAGGTCGGCAACGCGATTCGCGAGGCGATAGTCGTATTCGGAGTCGTCCGGGCGATCGGAGCGCCCGCAACCCATGTGATCGATGGCGATCACGCGATAGCGATCCGAGAGCGCGGCGATGAGTCGGCGATAGTAGTACGACCACGTCGGATTCCCGTGCACCATCACGATCGGCGGCCCGTTCCCCTCGTCGATGTAATGCAGACGGTGACTGCCGCGCCACAGGAAGTGGCCGGTGTAAGGAAACGCGGAACTCACCACTGGCACCCGAGCATCAAACAATTGAGTCCGCTGCCGATACCGAGGAGCGCCGTGCGGTGTCCGCGCGCGAGGACGCCGCGCTCGAGCGCTAACGCCGCCGTGAGCGGCAGCGAGACGGTGCCCATGTTGCCGAGAAACGGGTAGGTGATGAAATCGCGCTCGGCCGCGACGCCGAGGCTCGGCAAGATCGTGTCGCGATGCGCGGAGCCGACTTGATGGCAAATAGTGCGCGCGATGTCGGCGGCGCGCCAATTCATCGCCGTCAAGAAATCCCGCCACGTCGCGAGGCCCAGCTCGACGCCGTGCTTCAGGACGGCGACGGAATCGGTCGTCATGAATTCTTCGAGTTCGCCGAGACGTTCGGTTCGGCGCGTGCCCCAGCGACACAATTCGTGATGCGCGGGCGCCGCGCGCGCAACACCGCCGAGCAGTTGCGCGCTCTCGGGCGGTGCCCCGGAATCCGCCATCAGCAAGACCGCCGCGGCGCCGGAGCCACCCGTCAATGTCGCGAGTCCGCGCGCGTAATTTTCGAGATCGGGCCGCGCCGCGAGCCGCGCGATGGCGATTTCGTTGATCTCGCGCGCACTTTCGCACGCGACGACGAGCCCCGCGCGCACCTGGCCAAGTTCGATGCGTTGCGCGATCGCGAGCATGCCGTTCAAGACACCGAGGCAGGCGTTCGAGATGTCGAACACCTCCGCGGTTGCACCGACGCCGAGTTCGTGCGCAACGCGACAAGCCGTCGCCGGCTCGGCGTGCTCGCGACAAACGCCGGCGTAAACAACGGCGTCGAGATCGGCGGCCGCGATCCCCGCTTGCTGAAGTGCGTGTGCGCCCGCGGCGACCGCGCCGTCACTCAACCGGTGATCGCGTTCCCACCAACGCCGCTCTTCAACGCCGGTCAAGGCCGCGAGTTGTCCCATCGGTAAACGCAGGCGCTGATAAATCGGCGCGAGCCGATCCTCGAGCTCCGCCGACGTCACGACGATCGGCGCCAGTTGGTAGCCGAGACTCGCGATTCGCACGCGCTGGTAATGATGAGCGCCTCGCACCGATGCCACGCGCCTACTTTCACGGCGTCACGGAGACGCCTGCACGCTGAAGTTTTTGAGGCGATAGATCACGCGGTCTTCGACGACGAGCAAGCCGTCGGCGCGCAACAGCCGCCGCGCATCATCGCGCTCGGTCACGTGGACATCCACCTCGATCGAGTCGTTCTCGGGGATGACTTGGCCGCGGTACTCCCACTCGTGGCGCACGCCGAACGCGGGACTCGCGAGTCGGCGCGCCGCTTCTTCACCCCAAAACTCGGCCGCCGCGTAGCGCAAGAGTTGCTGGAAAGCTTCGAGTCCGAGCGATCCCGGCATGACCGGGTCTTGAAAGAAGTGCGCCTGATAATACCAATCGCCGGGAGCGCAGCGTTTGGCACCGCGTAGAAATCCGCGCCCCTCGGCGCCACCGGTCGGCGCAAATTCGACGACTTGATCGATCATGCGGAGTTGCGGCGCTGGAAACGACTCGGAAGTGGGATACGGTTCGGATCGCCGTGCCGCGCCCGCGAGCGCCGGCGATGGCGGCTGGCGCTCGACACCGCGCAGGCCGACCTGGTCGCGGAGCGCGGCGCGCGTGAAGAAGCCAAAGTACGTGGTGCCCTCGTACAGTACGCCGGCGCGATCCGCGACACGCAGGTCATAGTGTTGAATGATCATTCCGCCCGAGCTCGAAGATCGCGTCAGTTTCACGGCGACTTGGAGCTTCCCCGACGCGCGCGTGACCGCGCGCGTTTGCAAGCCGTGGCCGCCGAGATTGCGAAAACTGAGATCCACGTCGCTGGTGAGCGCCGAGCCCAAATATGCCGCGAGCCAGCCGCAGGGTTGCAATGCAACTTCGAGGAGCACCGCGAATGGCATCGTCGACGTGCGGTTGGCGTCGAAGTACCACGCGTCGGCGGGCACGTCGTATTCCGTCTCGATGTGTGCTCCCGCCGCGAGCACGAACGGCTCCGCATTCGCGATCGTCATGATGCGGTCGAGAAACTGATAGGGCGGTCCGGGCAGACGCGCGATCACACGTTGGTCGTCGAACACGCGATAAGGTTCGCCGAACGCGACGGATGGTTTGCCGGTCGCGAAAGCCAAGATGCGTTCGTAGTCGAAGAGGGGCGCCATCCGCCGGCGCCCAGCTCGGCGCGCGACGTGGCGCCACATCGCTTCGAGTTCGGTTTTGTGGAGTCCGCTGAGCCGCACCGACATGTCGAGCATCTCCACAATCGCTCGACCGTCCGCGCGAATCAACGCGTCGGCGATTGCGTAGGGCGTGCCGTCCGCCTCGTAGCCCAGTTCTTTCACATCGAGCTCGTATTCGACGCTCGTTGTGTCGGCCGTCACTTGGCCGCGGCACTTGAGGCGACTCGTGCGCGTGGGTATCGGTTCGCAAACGACTTCGTCGTGCTCGCCGATCCAGCCGAGCCGCAATAAGAAAATGCGCAGCGTGTGCAAGCAACACTCGTACATCAACGTGCCGGGCATCACGCGATCGTCGCAAAAATGACACATGAGAAACCACGCGTCGGGGGCGATATCGGCCGCGCCGCGAATTCTGCCGAGTCCGAAGCGACCGCCGGCCGGGTCGAGTTCCACGACGCGATCGACGAGCGTCATGCGGCCGCCCGGAATGGTCGCGGGTCGCGTGAATGGCAGGTCCGCGAATGACGGGCCGAAACATTCCGCGATGGCGCCGCGGCGCAACGCGGCGAGTTGCGCGTCGCCGTAGACCGCGCGTTCGACCGGCACGAGTGGCTGATAGTCGCCGGTGCGTCGACCGACCTGCGGTCGAAGATCGAGTTGCGTCTTCACAATGCCGCGCCCATCGGCGAGTTCGGCGGCGGTGAAGAAACCGGCACAGCCCTTTCGCATCGTGAGGATGCGCTCGCCGTCCACGGTCGCGTCGAAATGAAACCGAAACAGCGCCGTCGCGCCTTGGTAGAAAAACTCTTCGATGCGGATGTCGTACTGGATCGTGGCGCCCGCGCGCGGGAGCGGCGCATGAAACGTGACCTCCGCATCGAGCAAGCGATAGACCGCGAGTCCCCGCGTGTGGAAGTCGATGCCGAGATAACCCGACAAGAACAAGTCGGCTTGCCCGGCTTCGACCGCGATGCAAGTCGGAATGCGGCCGGCGTCGAGGTACCACGCGCCGGGCAGCACATCATGTTCCGTGATCACGCGACCATGCGAGAGCGAGCGCGGTTCGGCCTCAACCGCAAGAATGCGATCGACGAGGAGGAGCGGCTCATCTGGCAGTCGCACGCGCGTCGGAAATTGATCGACGGCGGCGAACTCGGCGCCGAGGACGGCCGCAAGTCGGCCGACCGCGAGTTCGCGACACGCGGCACGGTCGAACACGATGGGCGCCGGCGCAACCTCGACCGCGGCCAGCCGCGCGTGCCGATCCTGCAGTTCGACGAGCGCCGTGCGTTGCTCTTCGCTCCACTTGAGAAACACCGCGTGCGCGCGCGCCGTCGCCGCGGTCGCCGCAGCGACTTGCTCGAGCGCGTACCGCGCAAGCTCGTCACTCACTCGTGCGGTGGCAGGCACGGCCGAACGCGCAGTCGGGCGAGGAAGGGCGATCGCCACTTGCGGGCGACCGAACGAGATCTCGTGTCCGCCCGTCGCGCGCTCCGGATTGCCAACTCGCGTCGGACCCGCGCTCGGCGCATAGAGCGGTGACAAATCGACGCGGACACCCTCCGCGATCAGATGCGCGAGGAGACGCAAGAGCGCCGGCAAATCATCTTGCCCAGGTGCGCACAGACTGCGCGCCGCGTGCGGCCGCGCGCCGAGAATGCTTCGCACCATGCGAGCGCACGACGCGCCCGGACCCATTTCGACGAAGAAGCGCACGCCGTCGGCGTAGGCGCGCTCGATGAGTTTCGGCGTGTCGAAGCCGCGGAGCGCTTGTGCCAGGATCGAATCGGCGGCGCTTGCGGTCGTGACTTCGTACGCCGCGGCCGCCGCCGCGCTGTAGATGCGCACGCCCGCGGGCGGGGTCACGGGGAAAAGATGGAGCGCGCGATATTCGGTTTGCACGGGTTCGACCACCGCGCAATGCACGGTCGTGACCGCGCGCAGTCGGTGGAGTTCGGCGTCGCCGAGCGATCTCGCGAGCGCCTCGACTTGTGCGCGTTCGCCGCCGATCACAGTTTCGTTGTGGGTGTTGACGATCAACACCCACGCGCGCGGAAACGCGCCGAGGCACGCACGCACGGCGGCGACCGGCGCGGCGATCACGGCCGTGAGCCAATCGCATTCCGCGGTGCTCGCGAGCGCAAAGGCGCGGCGCGCAGCGCGGCACTCACCGGCGAGTTCGGTCTTGAACAGCGTACTCGCTTCCATGCGCGCGAGCATGCCATCGCGATCCCGCCAGGTGCGCGTCGCGAAGAGGCTCGTCGTTTCCCCGAGGCTGTAGCCGATCACGGCGTGGGGTAGCACGCCGAACTGCGCGAGCACGTCCGTGAGAAAGGCGCCGAGCGTGACTTGCGCAAAAATTGCGCGCTCCGGATCGTCGCGCTGGAGCGCGGAATCTTGCCAAGCGACGCCGCCGCCGAATTGCGCGCAGAGACGCTCGCTCTCGAGATGTTGCCGTTCCAAGACGTGCGGCCAGCGGGCGCTCTCAGCGCGACCCATGCCGTCGAAGTGTTGCCCTGAGCCTGGATAGATAAATGCGAGTTCGCCGCCGTTACGAGTCAGCGGTGTGTTGCTGAAGAAGATGCGATCGCGGAGCCCGGGCGCGCCGATGTCGAGCAGCGCGACCGAGTCGTCCGCGCGGCTTCCGACGAGTACTTCCGCGCGTGCGCAAAGCTCGATGAGTTGGGCGCGATCGCGCGCGACGATCGCGAGCGCCAGCGCGTCGTCGCTGCGCTCCGCTCGCGAGGTTGCCCACCATTCCGCCGCGAGTTGACCGACAGCGTTCGATGCTTCGATCTCGATGCGCTCGCGCAATTGCGCGACGCATCGTCGAAGCTCGGCGCGATTCGGCGCGTAGAGCGCAAACAGCGCTTCCCGGGCGGGCGCGACGGCGATCGGTGGCACGGGCGCGGCGGCAGTCTCTTCGAGCACGATCGCGTGACTATTCCCGTCCACGCTGAGGCTCACGAGCGCCGCGCGCCGCGGGCCACTCGCGCGGTCGTGCAACCAATACTGAGCAGCGTCGGGCACGAAAAGCTGCGGCGCAGCCGCGACGAGCGCCGCGCTCGCCGCCGACCCAACATTTGCCGGCAGCAACTTGTCGTGCAGCAGAAGCGCGACGCGAATCAATCCCACGATGCCGCTCGCCGCTCCGAGTTCGCCGAGATCTTGTTCGAAGAGGCTGAGCGCGACGCGCGGCGATCGCTGCGGCGCTGCGAGTGTCGCTCGCAACGCGGCGGTGATCGCCGCGCGCCGCGCGTCGCCCGCGATGCCGCACAGCTCCAAGCGCGCGATCGTGGCGACGCCCGCAGCGTCCGCCTCGCGCGTGGCCGCGTCGAACGCGCGCGCGACACCGGCCGCGTCGCTCGCACCGCGCGCCGCGCCGCGCACCAACGCATAGATGCGATCGCCATCGCGCTCCGCATCCGCGAGTCGTTTGAGGACGACGGCGCCGGCGCCTTCACCGCACAGAAATTCGCTCGCTTGCGCCGTGCGTCCGCTCGCTGCGAGCGTGCCGAGCACCGCGCGCGCATCGCCCGCGAGATCGACGCCGCCCACGACGACCGCGTCGAGTTCGCCGTCTTGCAAGAGCCGCACGCCGAGTTCGATCGCGTGCTGACTCGAAGTGTCCTCGCTCGAGACCGTGAAGCTCGGGCCGCCGATGCGAAACTCGCGCGCGACGCGACTCGCGACGATGCCGCCGAGCGCTCCCATCGTGCGATTGGCGTTCAAGGCCGGGCCCGCCGCGCCGAGTAACTCGGCAAGCCAAGCGTCGAATGCGGGACCGTTTTCGGGGCGACCACTCGCGCGCGCCCAGTTGCGGGCATCGCTCGGCAACGACCAACGGCAGCTGAAGTCAGTCGTGTTGGCGTCGAGGCCGATGCCGATCAGCACTCCGGTGCGGAGACTCGCTGACTCTTGCCAGTTCGCGTCGACGAGTGCGTCGCGCGCGGCTTCGAGGAGGAGAAGTTGTTGCGGCAGGCACTCATCGAGTTCGCGCGGAGGAATACGGTACCGGCCGGCGGGGATAGCCGGTGCGGAATGCGCGCCAAAAATGTGGCCGCGCACGTCGCTGAGACCGAATGACGCGCCGAGGTCGCGGACCGGCGCGAGCGATCCAGCGCTGAGACTCGTCACGCGGCGCACCGCGTCCTGCGCATCCGCGCAGCCCGGGAGCCGCAACCCAATGCCGACGATGGCGATCGCGCTGTCGTTTGGTGTCGGTGTCGGTGTCACTGGCGCGACCGGCTTTGGGATCGCTGTCGCGGCCGGCAACCACTCTTCGAGCAACACATGCGCGTTGATGCCGCCGAATCCGAACGCGTTGATCGCCGCACGTCGCGGTACGCCGGGTGTGCGGGCGCGCCACGGCTCACTCGAGCGCAGCACGCGAAATGGACTCGCGGCGAGTTCGAGCGCGGCATTCGGTGTCGCGAAACCCGCCGTCGGTGGCAGCGCGTCGTGTTCGAACGCGAGCAGTACTTTCGCGAGGCCCGCCGCTCCAGCCGCCGTCAGCAGATGGCCGACGTTGCTCTTGACCGAGCCAAGGACGCAGCGCCCCACGTCATCGTCGCTACTCGCGCCCTCGCGCCAGAGCGCGCGCAAACTGCGCGCTTCGATGGCGTCACCGACCAGCGTGCCGGTGGCGTGACACTCGATGAGATCGATGTCTTGTGGCGACCAGCCGGCCTGCCGATAGGCAGCGCGCAGCGCGCGCAGTTGCCCTTCGCTTTCAGGAGCGAGCAAGCTGCCACCGACGTCGTTCGACACCCCGATGCCGCGAATCACCGCGTAAATACGGTGGCCGTCCGCGACCGCGTCGGCGAGTCGGCGCAATACGAACACACCGGCGCCTTCACCGACGACGAGCCCATTGGCACGCGCATCGAACGGTCGACACTCGCCGCTCGGACTGAGCGCGCGCAGTTGCGAGAAACCCATTTGGGTATAGAGCGCGTCGGGGCGCGAGAGTCCGCCCGCGAGCACGGCGTCGACGCGACCCGCCGTGAGTTCGGTCGCCGCGAGTTTGAGTGCGTAAAGCGATGACGCGCAAGCCGCATCGATGGTGAAGGCGCCACCGCCGAAGCCGAATGCCGTGGCGAGGAGACCCGCAGGGAGACCGGCCGCGTAGCGATTGCGCGCATCGGTCGGCGGGTGGGGGGCGGTCGCCGCGAGTCCAAGCTGCTCGGCGAAGATGGCGCGCAGATACTCCCGACTCAAAGCCGACGCTTTTTCCGTCGGCAACACGATGTTGCCGAGCACGACGGCGACGCGTTGCCGATCGAGCGCCGCGAGTTCGTGCGCATCGGTGACGGCCGCGCGCGCCGCCTGCAACAGAACGCTTACTTGCGGATCGAGCGCGCGAAGTTCGTCCGCCGTGATGCGCAAGCCCGACAGATCGACAGCGCTCGTTTCAAGAAGGCCACCGTTCGTCGCGACGACACGGTCGGGCGCCGGGCCGTCTTGCGACCAAGCGACGTCAGCCGGCATCGTCCAACGTCCATCCGGCACGCGCGCGAGCGCCGTGCGGCCAGCGGCGATGAGTCGCCAAAACTCGACGAGCGTCCGTGCGCCCGGAAACGCGATCCCGACGCCGGTGATGGCGATGGCGAGCGGATTCGGCTGCGAAGGTTCTGTGCGCGGCATCTTGTTCTTGTCGTCGACGCGAGGGTCCGAAAACGGGCGGGCATGTTAACGAGCGCAACGACCGAACACAGCAGCTAGTGCCGTGTCACGCAACTTTGACCCTCTTTGTCCGGGCAGCCTCGGGTCACTCTTGCTCGCTCCTCCGTCGCGAAATCCTCAACGACCAGGCAGGTCGCCTCCGGTTTCGCTCGGTCGCTCGCGACCAAGCCTAACCCAGGTTGCCTCGAACCTAGCGGGCCAAGGTTGCCTGACACGGCACTAGCTGCGCGATCGAGTCGCGATGATTAGATCGAGTTCATGCTTGAGTCGGGCGCCGATTTCCTCGTACGAGTAAGAGCCGATTTTCTCGCGGCCGCGTTTCAGATTCACGAAGGTCGGAGCACACCAGAGACCGAGGTCCGCGTCGTCGGTCTCACCAGGGCCATTCACGCGACAGCCCATGACGGCAATTGTAATGTTGTGTGGCTCGGCATAGCGCGTCAGCTCCTTGATCTGTTCGGCGAGCTCCACGAACGACTCGTTCTCGACGCGCGAACAGCTCGGACAACTGATGATGTTGAGACGGTCGCGCGCAAACTGCACAACGCTCCGCGCACGACCCGCGGCGAGGTCGGCGAGTATTTGCCGACCAGCGGCGATTTCTTCGCCCTTGCGCGGGTTTGGGACGGTGAGCGACACGCGCAACGTATCGCCAATACCGCGACTCAGCAATTGCTCGAACGCTACACGCGTTTTGATGATGCCATCCGGTGGAATGCCAGCTTCCGTGACACCCAAGTGAAGCGGGACGTCTGGACGCTCGGCGGCGAAGCGCATGTTGCCGGCGATGACCTTGTCGGGATCAGAGTCTTTGAGCGAGACGCAATAGCGCGTGAATCCGATGCTATCGAGCAATGCGCAATGCTCGAGCGCGCTCTCGACCATCGGGGAGATCGAGTCGCCGGGCGCGAACTTATCGGCCTGACGTGGGTCGACCGAGCCGCAGTTGACGCCCACGCGGAGCGCGCAGTCGGCGGCAACGGCGATGTCGGCAAGCGCGCGCACTTTGTCCTGCCAAGGCTTCGCGCGCTCGTGATGGTAGAGATGGCCAGGGTTATAGCGAATCTTGTCGACGCTCGGAGCGACCGCGCTCGCGAGTCGATAGTTCTCCTGCAAGTCCACCGAGAGGTTCGCACTTGTCCGTGCGCGAATCTCGCGCAACGCGTCAGCGTCGCGCGGCGTGTCAACGGCGATGCGCACGAGATCGGCGCCGGCCGCGCACAGCTGCTCGATTTGCTCGACGGTCGCCGCCACGTTCTGCGTCTTCGTCGCGCACATGCTCTGCACGGCGATCGGATGCCCAGCGCCGATGGTCATGCGACCGATGCGGACGGCGCGGGTTGGATTGCGGCGCAGCGGACTAGGAGCGGACAACTTCGCGACCTCTCGGACGGAATGCGGCACGGGCGCGCTGCGGCGGCGCCCATCGCGCACCGGATCTGTGGTGTTTTGTCGAGGACTCAAGCGCGTACAGCCACGCACTTATACTCGCGCGCCGCCGCGGGTCGCAAGCCTCAGCGGTCGACTTGCAGTTTCGCTGCAAGCGACCACCGCGCTCAGCGTTGTGCGTCGCTTTGGGAATATGTCTTGGCATTCGCTAGTGCACGTGGTTCGATAGGCGCCCAGACGAGGCAGTGGCTCTTAGAGACAATCCCAGCACATTCTGACACAAGCGACCGGCTCATCGCGTGCGCTTGAGTGGAACTGCTAGAGACGGAAGCCGTCGAAATGACGATTGCACTGCGGGCGAAGGCGCTTTGGCTGTTGTTGTCTTGCGGATTCACTGCGAGCGTCGCTGCGCAGGGAGCGCCGTTCGGAGGCACCCAAGTTGTGTCGGGTTCGTTCACAGCCGCGACGAATCCAGCGATCGTCGTCGGGGGTGGCAATCGAATCGCGATTTGCTTTGAGAGCCTGCAAGAAATTCTTTGCACGCAGTCGCAAAACGACTTCTCCATCTATGAGAATGTGTCGGCAAGTAGCTCCGCGAGTTTGCGACCGCAGATCGTACGCGGAGCATTTTCGCTGCTGCAGATCGCCTATGAGGAGACACCGTTCGGCGGCACCGACAGCGAAATCTTCGTAGTCGGAAACTTGAGCGGCGCGTTCGCCGGCGCCGTGGCGATCACCGACAATTTCGACGACGACCGTTTTCCGATGCTGCGGATCTCGGCAATCGGGGAGTTGTTGGTCACCTGGCAAAGTACGCCAGCGGGCGGCGGCCCCGCCGAAGTGCGACTCTCCGTGAATTCGGGGCGCGCGCAGCCGGTCGCGATCGGCACGCGACCGCAAATCGTCGGTCGATCCGATGGAACGGCCCTCGTGGCGTACGTCCGGAGCGGGCAGGTGCACTTTCGAGAGTACACGCCCGGCGGTCTGCTCGCGACCGAACAGCTCTTGAGTGCGACGCCGGGTACCTACACGGCGGTCGCGCTTGGCGCGGATGCCGCGGACCTTATTCACGCCGTCGTGGTGAAAGATAGCGGCTTCTACTACACGAGTGCGCTCCCGGGCGCGGCGTTCGGTGCGCTCGAGTTGCTCGGTCCAGCGCTCAGCAGCAGCGTGCCGCGGCTCGCGGTCAATCCCGCGGGGACGGTGGCGCTGGTCTATTCGCAGGCGGGGAATATTTTTTACAAGTATCGTGACTCGGTCTCACCGTGGAGCGCTACGCAGACGCTCGTCTCGAGCGGCCTCGCGCTCAGCCCGTGCGTGGCGCTCGACGACGTCGGCAACGTATATATCGCGTTCGCGCAGAACGGTCAGATTCAGTACTTGCACAATGCGCCCGCGCCGACGGCGGAGTTTACTGCCGGTCCTGTGCTGAGCGGTGTCGCGCCATTGGACGTCGCGTTCAGCAGTCAGTCTAGCGGCGTCATTACCAACGTCGAATGGGACTTCGGCGATGGCGAGACGAGTAGTCAGCTTTCGCCGACGCACACTTACTTGCTACCGGGCGTCTTCGATGTGACGTTGACCGTCAGCGGTCCCGGCGGCGTCGCGACGACAACTCAGGAAGATTTGGTGTCGACGAGTCTGCCACCCGACGTGTTGAGTCTGCCCCGCATCTCGTCCTACGCCGGGGCGAGCATCCAGCATCCCGTGCACGCTCGGCACGTCGATCCACTCCAGGGCTTTCAAGTCGCTTTGCGGTTCGACAGCGAACTCGTCGACTTCCAAGGGATCGATCTCGCTGGCAGCGCAATTCTGCAGTTGACGCCGGAGTTCATTTTCGTTGAGCCGCTCATCATCGGCGCGGCGAGCGAGTTGATCGTCGCCATTATCTTCGACGCAGTTTTGCCGTTTGACGGCCGCACATTGGCGCCCTCCCTGAGTCAGGTCTTGTTCGCCATTGACTACGAAGTTGCGGCCGCGGCTGTTTTCGGCAGCGAGATCGACTGGATCTTGACCAATGGATTGGGCTCGCCGCCGATTTCGAATATTTTCTCGACGTCGGCAGGCACTTCGGTGCATCCACTCTTGCTGCACGGTCGCGTCACGGTTGACGAGCTGCCGCAGCCCGGGTTCGTTCGTGGCGACGCGAATCACGACCTCGCGATCAACATCGGCGACGCCGTGTTCTTGCTCAGCTATTTGTTCGCGAGCGGCGGGTCGCCGTTGTGTCCTGACGCGGCCGACTCTAACGATGACGGAATCGTCGACCTCGCGGACGCAATCAAGATACTCAGTTTCCTATTCGCACAGGGCCCGGCGCTGGCGTACCCGTATCCAGGGTTCGGACTCGATCCGACGAGCGACACACTCGGCGCGTGCGCGCCGTAGCGGCGCGGCGTCGCATCATACGGCGCAAATGCGATACGCCTCGGCGAGCGACGTCAGTGGGTCGCGGCGCGGGATGAATTCTTGCCCAAGGAAGCCCGTGAAGTTCGTCGCCACGAGCGCGCGGCAGATCGCCGCGTAATTGAGTTCTTGCGAATCGTCGATTTCCGCGCGACCCGGAACGCCGCCGGTGTGGTAGTGAGCGATGTGCTCGTGATTGTCGGTGATCGTCCGTATGACATCGCCCTCCATGATTTGCATGTGATAAATGTCGTAGAGCAACTTGAAGCGCGGCGACGCGACGCGATTGACGAGCTCTACTCCCCAGGCCGTGCGATCACACTGGTAGTCCTTGTGATCGATCTTGCTATTGAGAAGTTCCATGACGACGGTCACTCCGACGGCCTCGGCGATCGACACAATTGATTTGAGACCAGTCGCGCAGTTTTTCAGTCCTTCCGCGTCGCTGAGGCCGGCGCGATTGCCGGCGAACACGATCATGTTCGGAATGTTCTGCGCGCGAATCAGCGGTAGCAAGCGCGCGGCATCTTTGCTGAACCGCTCATGCAAATCCGGTCGATTGAGTCCATCGCGAATCGAAGTGGGGCCATTGGCCACCGCGCACGTGAGTCCGTGTTGCGCCGGGAGGTGCCATTCGCGCTCGTCGAGTAACTCGACGGATGCATAGCCGAGCCGCAGCGCCTGCCGACAGAGTTCGTCGAGCGGGATGTTGCCGTAACACCATCGGCAAATGGATTGTTGAAAGCGCCGGCCGCTCAACGGCGCCGCGCCGGCGGGCGTCGCTTGTTGCGGAGTGAGCGCCACCGCCGGCAAAGCCAACGGCGCACCGGTGAGAATCGCGACTCCACCTGCGACCCGCAACAGCGCGTCGCGACGATTGATTCTTTCGAGTGGCTGCACAGTCTTGGACCCTCCTGCAAATGCTGCGTTCGCCGGCAGCATAGCCGGATTCGCCGCTCGTGACAGCGACAGTCGATGCGCTAGCGTAGCGTCCCGACCTCGGTATAGTGTCCGGACTCTCGAAGACGCCCGGTGCAACGTCAACGTCTTACTCGCCACGGAAGATCGCTGCCCATGAAGACATTACGCAGCTTTGTCGCCGGAGATTGGCATACTGCCGGCGCCGGTTTTGTTCCGCTTCACGACCCTTGCTCGGAAGCCGTCATCGCCCAGGCATCGAGTGCCGGCATCGACTTTCGCGCAGCGCTTGAGTTTGCGCGCACGCACGGTGGCGCCGCCTTGCGCGAGTTGACTTTCGCCCAGCGCAGCGAGTTGCTCTTGGCAATGTCGAAAGCGCTCCACTCGCATCGCGACGAACTCATCGAACTGTCGCTCGTCAACACTGGCGCGACTCGCAAGGACGCGAAGTTCGATCTCGATGGCGCGACCGGAACCTTGTCGTACTACGCATATCTCGGCAAGGAACTTGGCAGCCAACGAATGCTCGCGCGTGACGCGGGAGTCGCACTCGGCCGAACCGCGAAATTTTGGGGGCAACACGTAGCGACGCCGCTCAGCGGCGTTGCCGTTCACATCAACGCGTTTAACTTTCCAGCGTGGGGTTTCGCCGAGAAAGCGGCGTGTGCGCTGTTGTCCGGAATGCCGGTCATCACGAAACCCGCCACATCGAGCGCAATGGTCACGGAGCGCTGCATCGAGATCTTGGTGGCGGCGCAGGTGCTGCCCGCGGGCGCGCTCAGTCTTGTGTGCGGCTCGGTCGGCGATCTGCTCTCGCAACTCGGAGCGCAAGATGTCTTGGCGTTCACCGGTTCGGCAGCGACGGCCGTCAAGTTGCGTGGCGCCGCCAATTTGTTAGCGGCGAGCGTTCGCGTCAATATTGAGGCCGATAGCCTGAACGCCGCAGTGCTCGGGCCTGACGTGAACGAAGGCGCGGAGACCTATGAGTTGTTCGTGCGGGAAGTCGTCCGTGAGATGACGCAGAAAAGTGGTCAGAAGTGTACCGCGGTGCGCCGAATCCTCGTGCCTCGAGCACAGTTGGCGGCGGTCGAAGCGGCGATCTGCGAACGGCTCCATTCGTCGGTAACGGGCAACCCGCAAGATCCGAGTGTCAATCTCGGACCGCTCGCGACTCGCGAGCAGCTCAGTGACGCGGTGAGTGGTGTTAAGAAACTCGCGACGAGCGCACGGCGAGTGTTCGGGACCGGCGAGCGCGTCGACGGCATCGGCAACCCACCGAACAAAGGATATTTTTTCGCGCCGACCTTGTTGCGCGCCGACAACGCCGACTCGGCGCACATCGTGCACCAGCACGAAGTATTCGGCCCGGTCGCGACATTGCTGCCTTACGACGGCGGCGCCGCGGAAGCCGCGCGCTGCGTCGCGCTCGGCGGAGGCATGTTGGTGACGTCGGTGTATTCGGACGACGTCGAGTTTGTCGGAAGATTTCTCGATGTGGCCGGCAGTTCGAGCGGGCGCGTCTATCTCGGCTCCGAGAAAATGGCGGAGCAAGCGCTGGGTTCGGGTCTCGCGATGCCGCAGTCCCTGCACGGCGGTCCGGGCCGTGCTGGCGGCGGCGCCGAACTCGGCGGCGTTTTCGGGCTCGAACTGTACATGCAGCGCGTCTCGCTGCAGGGCAGTCGCCCCATGATTGAGCGCTTGATCGGCGACGCGTCGGCGCAGAGCAAGTCGTGAACGAGCCAGCGTCATCCATGGTGAGACTGGTGCTGCTCGGTGCGAGCAACCTGACCAAGGGTTTCGCAGAATTGATCGAGACTGCGCGTCACGGCTTCGGCGGGCCCGTCGAGATTTTTGCGGCGCTCGGTCTTGGTCGCTCGTATGGGTGCGCGAGTTCCGTGTTTGGTCGCGGCTTGCCGGGCATCGCGCCCTGTGCGCTCTGGCAGGCGCTCGACCGCGAGCCCGCGCGCCCGACCTACGCACTCCTGTGCGATTTCGGCAACGACTTGCCCTACGGCATCGACGTCGCGCGCATCTTGAGTTGGATCGAGATCTGTGTCGTGCGGCTCAAGTCGATGAATGCGCGCTTGCAACTCACTTCGTTGCCGATCGAGCGTCTGACACGACTCTCGCGCCTCGAATTCGACGCATTTGCGCGGGTGTTCTATCCCGACCATCGTCCCGAGTTCGCCGCGACGCTCGCGTGCGCCCACGCGCTCGATCGAGGCGTGCGTGAACTCGCGTTGCAACACGGCAGCCGACTCGTCGAGTTGACGGGGGCGAGTTTCGGCTGGGATCCGATTCACTTGCGATCTTCGGCGCGCCGCGAACTTTGGCGTGATGTCGTGTCCGCGTGGGGGGCACGGCCGACGCCCACCGATTTGCGGCCGACGTTTTCGTTGCGTTGGCGCTGCTTTCGCGTGCGGCCGCTGCACTGGTCGCGCTTCGGTGAAGCGCGCACGACGCCGCAGCCAGCGGCGCTACTCGCCGATGGGACCGTGCTCCGACTCTATTGAAAGTCACGCGCGCGCACGCTGGTTTCCGTAGGTCAACGCGCGCCAAAGCCGCTCGCACGGTCCCTGTGCGAAATGCCGCAGCCACAAGTTTGAAATCCCCAATTGCAGAATGGCGATCGCGACGACGATTAGCGCTTGCTCGACGCGCGATACGCGGCCAAAAAGTGCGAAGCCGTGCCCGTAGAAAAGCGTCGTGCAGAGCACCGACTGTAGCAAATAATTTGTCAGCGCCATGCGCCCAACGGCGGCGAAAGGTCGTAGGACCAGAAACGAGATTGGCCCTTTCACGCCGTACAAGATGGCGCCGATCCAACCGAAGCTAGCGAGCAAGCTCGCCCAGTATTCGATGGGGCTCGCGTTGAGGAGCACGACCTGAGCGTCCCAGTCGGCGTCGAGACAACGGCCGACTGCTAGCGCCGAGAGTCCGACCCCGCCCGCCAAGCCCAGCGCACCGATGTAGGCGTAGGAGCCCCGCGACATGGCTCCGGTCAAGAACCCCCAGCGAGTCAGCGCGATCCCGAGCAGCATGAGCCCGAGGACCCGCGGGCCGTAAATGAAGATCGTGTCCAATTGCAGTTCGATCGCGTACTCGGCGCGTAGCGGAAGCTGACCCAGCCACGGACTTCGAAACGCTGCGATCTCCTCGGCGACGTGGATCGGCGACGGCTGCCAATAGTTGTCGAAGAGTTCCTGATAGGCGGCGTCCCATGACGACAGGTGAAAACTAGCCGCGCACGCGAGCCACATCAGCGCTGCGCCGCCGAGAAGCAGGACGATGGCGAGTGCACAGAGTCGGCTCGGTCGTATCGTGCAATGCGGCAAGAGCGCCAACCCGGCCAACGCGTAGGTCACGAGAATGTCGCCATGCCACAGGCCGTAGGCGTGCAAGAGACCCATCGCCAGCAGGACCAGCATACGCCGCGCGTGGATGCGCCCCGCACGTCGCCCGCGCGCGACGATGTTGCGCGACATGAGGTAGACACCGGCGCCGAAGAGGAGCGCGAAGATCGTCATCATTTTCTGATTGAAGAGGAGTCGGCTCACGAGCCAGACCGCGAAATTGGCGCCCTCGAGGTCGCCGTAGCTGCTCGGGTTTTCGTAGGCCGCGCCGATCATCGCGAAGGCCTGGATATTCATGACGAGAATTCCGAGCACGGCGACGCCGCGCAGAATATCGAGCGACGGGAGGCGCTCGGTCTCAAAAGTCAGCGCGGTTTCGGAAGTCAACGATGGCTCGTTCAAACTGTTGCGCGATTCGCGAACGGGCAACGAGGCGGCAGACCGTCCGCGGTGGATGTTTCACCCGCGGGTCGGGCGCGAAAGCGACGTGCGCCCCAAAACCATTGCTCCGGGTGCGCGAGAATGGCGCGCGACAGCGCTCGCTGAATACGCGCCGTGATCGTAGCGACGTCGGCCGCGCGGTCCAGAGTCGGCGCCTGCTGAATGACATCCCAGACGATGAACGCGAACCGCGGGCGACGCGTGCGCAAGCGTTGACAGGTGACGACGACGATCGGGACTTGCGTCAACCGATGCAACACCGCTGGCATGGTGTGGGAAGCGGCCAGCGTGCCGAGAAACGGCACGAAAACACCTGAGTCGCCGGCGTTCTCATCGCCGGCGATGCCAATGGCCTCGCCGCGTTCGAGCGCGGTTTTCAGGGCCCACAGACTTCCCCATTTGGAGCGGACGCGTTGCCCGCCCGAAGTGCGGATTCGTTGGACGCTGCGCTCGAGCGTGGCGTCGGCCAACGGTCGCGCGAGCACTGTCACGGGGATGCCCTTCAAACTCGGCACGTGTCCACAAAGCTCCCAAACTCCGATATGGCCGGTCACGCAGATGAGGCCGCGGCCCGTGTTGAATAAAGGACGCAGTCGTTCCATTGGATGCGTGGTCACATGACGGTCGACATTCTCGCGCGTGAGCCGCGGCATCCGCGCGAAATCCACGGCGAGCATTGTCATGTGTTGCGCCCACCGCCACATGAGTCGGATTCCGAAGGCCGGCGTCCATCGCTCGCGAAACACGATGCGTTGATTGCGAAACATGCCGCGTCCGCGCGGCGCGACGCGTGCTTCGTGGAGGAGTGCCCCGAAGAAAAGCGGGAAGGCGGCCGCCGAGGCGATGCCATATGCGAGCCACTCGGGTAAGCGCCCAAGGACCCAAAGGCCGAAGGCGGCGACGCGGCCGTGAATTCCGGCGCCCGTTCGCGCGGTGTTCGGCCGCGCCAAAGCTGAGACTGCGACTGAGTCAGTCGCAATGTCGGGAGATGTCGAATGTCGCGCGGCTCGTTTCATTCCCGCCGAATGATAACGAAACGCGGACGCGTCTGCGAATCACGAGCCGCACGCGTCGTAGGCGCACGGAGCCAAAAAGTCGTCTGTCAAATCCGGGCCGCAATCGATCGGGCCAGGTGCGGGAGGCAGCGGTGTATCGCCAAGCCCAAAAATGTAGCTCAGCATCGTGATGGCATCGGCGATGGAGATGGCCCCATCGTCATTGGCGTCCGCGGAGTCCGGACAAATCGGCGAAATCGGGACTCCACCAAACAGAAAGCTCAACACCGAAATCGGATCGTTGATGAGCACTTGTCCATCGGAGTCGTAGTCTGCGCGCCGAAAATCGGCGCCCGGTGGCGGAATCAACTTACCCGCCAACGCCAGTAAGTACTGGTCGACGACATCTTGCGCGTCGCCGCCGTAGCCGCCCACTTCGAAGGACTGCGAAATCACCGGCGCGATCGTGCTCAAGTAGAAGATGCCCACGACGTACTCGTCGCCGGTTATGCCGCCGCTCCATATCGGCGCGACCAATTGGCCGCCCAAGTCGGGCGTCACAGCGGCGGGAAACAGGCGATCCGTGAAGTCATTTCCCGACTGATCCTGGGAGTAGTAGGTCGACCAGATCGGCGCGCTCAGGTCGAGTCCAAGCAGCGAGTTTAGTCCGACGAGTGTCACGAGCGAGTCGTCGCCGTCCTCGATGCCGAAGTTCTCTACGCCGTCGTAGTCCGCGAACGGAGTCGGCGGATCAAATCCCCAAGTGTCACCCGCCTCGATGTAGATCGGAATCGGCGGCTGGTCCTGCGATCCGTCGAGTCCAAGATCTCCAGTGTGGAACTCCGCGAGCAACAGTCCATCGTCGTCGGTCAGGACATAGTTGTCGGGAAAAGTGCCGAGCGCGAGCCACAGCCCCGCCAGCGTACTTTCGGGCGGCGACAGATTCGCGGCCGTCAACTCATCGATGACGAGTACGACGCGACCGGCCGCAGACAGCGTCGCGACGAGCGCCCCTGTGCTGTCGACGAACGACGGCAATTCGCCTTGAAACACGATGTCCGTGATTCCAAATGCGATCTCGCAACGGAGGCTCGGCGCGCCGCACGTGAAAAACGGGCTATGCGCGATCACGCGGTAGCGATGCGCACCCGGCGCCGCGGTCGTATCGAGATAACTCATCGTCGCGCCGGGGAGGCTCGCGATCAGTAGGCCATCGCGCTCGACCTCGATGGCGCTGTAAAAGTCATTGTTGCTCCACGTGACGTTCACCGCGCCGCTCGCGACAGCGCAAGCAAGATCAGACGGCGGCAGCAGTTCACAAACATCCGTGAAGCGCAAACACCAATAGCGGAGTTCACCCGTATCGAGGAAGAAAGTGTCGGCAACCGTTAACGTCCAATCGCCCGCCGCGGGCTGTCCGACGAAATCGGCGAGCGAGCCGTCGCCCCTAAGACCGGAGGCTTGCATCGGGCAGCCGCACGCGAAGCTCGCGCTGCCATGCGAGACTCCGAGATCCGAGTACAGCACGAAGATGTCATTCGCACCGCCACCGCCGTGATCATGGAGACGGACCGTGGTTCCCGCGGGCGACGTGAGCTCGATCTCCAAGTCGGCAATAAACGTGTGATGCACATTGATTGCGACTTCGAGGCCAAGGACGAGACCCGGACCGGTGATCGAGATCGTGCTGGTAGCCGGCGGCAAGAATTCGCTGATCGGCTCGAACGGGCTCGCGCAACCCTCAATCGGAGTCGTCGCGAGGACCAGCAAGTCGAGACACGCAGGATTGGAACTGCCGAAGGAATTCAGGACACCTTGGACGCAAAACTCCACTTGCGAAGGAAACGCGAGGGGCGCCGCCGTGTAGTCGGTTGCAGTGCCCGGCAGAGTTTCGTAGAGCGCGCCATCGAGCAGGATATTGATCGAATCGTACGCAAGCGGATTGCTCCAGCTCAGCGTCGCGGCGCCGTTGCCGCCGAGCGTCGACACGACGAGATTCTCTACCGGCGGCAGCGTCACGTTCACGCCACAACACTGTTGCCGACCCGCGACTCCAGCCACCATCGGGACGACGCAAATTTGCTGCGTCGCGGGCGCGGCGAGCGGAATGGTCTGATAACTGCCGAGCGACTCCGCGGCGAACGGCCCCATCAAGGTGGTTTCGAGCGCGCCGTCGACAAAGATGTCGATAGAGTCGTAGGCGACCGGGTTCTGCCAACTCAGCTCCGCGGTGCCGGCGACGGGGCCCAACCCACAAACTAGGTCCGCGACGGGGAAGACCGGCGTGTCCTGAAAAAACCGCAAGCACCAGGAATTCAATACGCCCGCGTCGAACAGAAACTGGTCCACGATCGCGAGCCGCCATTGCCCAGCCGTCGTTTCGCCGACGAAATCTGTCAAGGCTCCGGGTCCACTTGGTTGCATCGGACATTCGCAGTCGTAGGGCATGGAGCCCGGCGGCACGCCAAACTCCCAGTACGTGAGTCGCAAGTCATTGGCGCCGAATCCGCCGCCATCGTGCAGGCGGACGATCGTTCCGGCCGGTGAGATAAGGTCGACCAACAAGTCACCGACGAAGGTGTGGGACAAGTTGAGCACGACTTGTAAATCACCGATGGGAATGTTTTGCACGACGTTGATGACGGAAATCACGGGGAACACTTCGGAGACAATCGTCGCCGGATTGACACACCGTTCGAGGTCGACGACGCCTTCCACAGCGACCATGCAGCAGCGCGCCGGGCCGAGCAGCCCATTCCTGCGTGGCTGCACGCAGACATTCACAATGGAGGGAATCGACAGCGGCGGGGTCGAGTACGTGAAGAAGAATCCGGGCACAGTCGCGAGCGGCTGCCCGTCGAGCGTGATTTCGATCTGGTCATACGCGGTAGGATTCGTCCAAAAAAGTTGGACGACGCCGGTGCCGGCGGGGGCGGAGCAAATGAGATTGGTGACCGCGGGAGGAGGCGCGACAGGTTGCTCGAGAAACGACCGGACGCACCAGCGGTTCAACACCCCATCGTCGAGCTCCGGAAACGTGTCTGTGATGTGGAGCGTCCAATCGCCCGCGACGTTCATGCCGTCGAATGCCGACAGTAAACCGGGCCCCGATGGTCTCATCGCGCACGCGCACGTGAAAGACTCGCTGCCGCTTGGCGCACCGAGGTCGTTATAGGTGAGCAGCATGTCTTGGTCGGAGCCACCGAGCCCATTGTGCAAAACAACCGTGACGCCGCCATGAGAAACCTCGATCACCATGTCGCCGATATACGTGTGGCTGATGTCGACGAGAATTTGCAAGTCGGCGATGGTTTGCGAATCGGTCACCGTGATCGTGCTCTCGATTTTTACTGGCGTGCCAGATTCGCCCCCGAAAACGGCGGCCGGAAACGCGCACGCCTCGACATCGGGATTCTGCGCGCGCAGCAAGCTAGCTGGCGCTAAAACGACGCCGAATACGCAGAGCACCAATGTGAACAGAGCGATCGTCAATTGCCGAGCAGCTGTCACCGGCCGAGCATCCTTCGCCCGCGCGTATTGAGCACGACTCGGCTCCGAGGGCTTCTGCTTCGATGGCTCCACTTGAACTCCTCCCGCGGCGCAAACAAACGCTGCTGAAATCAAGCTGACGGCACGATCAACGAGATGCCTGCTCGCGATCCTGCTGAGCGTCTAGAGCTGCGCGCCTGCGCAGCGGCTCGACGACGTGTTGGTTTTTTGTTTTTCAAACCCTAAGACGAGCCAAAGCCTATCGTCGGAGGCCGAAAATTTCCAGGAAATTGGGGTGCTGTGGCCGCCGGCGACGATCGAACCGCACCGGGGCGCCTTCGTCGCCGCCGCCGCCAAGCTCTTAGCGCAGATCGAGCAGCGACCGAGGGGAACTCCCGTTGATAAATTTGGCGGCGTCCGCGAGGTGTGTTGGAGCAACACCCATCAAGAAAAATGGGGGGTTAAGTGGTCGTGGCAGAGCACGACCGCGAGTTGTGTTGGAGCAATATCTCTAGGAAAAATCTCGGCCCTGAACACGCGCGTAGCGCTTGGTTCAGGGCCGAGATCTGCGACTAACGCCAGCGCAGCAGCATCGACTTCGGATCGAACTCGAGATGGATACCCTTCGGCGGCGCGACCGCATGCGTTTTGATGAATTGCAGACTGAGGTGATCACCCTCTTCGACCATGTTGATAATGACGGAAAAATTCTCCTCGGCGCGGGCCACGTAACTTGGCACGCCACGCGGATCGGTTTGATCCTCGCGGGCGGTTTGGGCGGCGCACCAGACTTCCGCTCGAAATTCCGTGGCGAGCTGCTTCAGCCCGCGCAAGTCTTCCAGCGGACACGTGCGGAAATCCGGCCAGCCTTGAATCTCGATCATCACTGGCCGAAAGTCAGCGTGGTCGGCAAGAAAGTTCAAGCTTTCCTTGAGCCGCTTCAGCGTGAACGCGCCGTCGCGGTACGCGTAGATTTGCTTGTGACGTTCGACCGTCAGCAAGTCGACCTTATCCTGCAGATTCAGGCTCTTCGTGATTTCCTCAAACACCTCGTCGTGAAACGCGCGAATATCGCGCACCGATTTCCCGATTGCGACATGTAAAGTGTCGCGGAAAGACATCGCATGGTCGAGCGCCATGGTCGTCATGATTGCGGACTTGCCGGTGCCATGAATGCCCATGATGACACCGACATTGCCGGCGCCGAGCCCACCTTGCATGACTTTGTCCAAGATTCGCAGCGGACGATTCGTGTCGGTTACATTTGCGCCCATGGTGGATCCCTCGCTTACTTTCCGCTGTCTTTGGCTCTGGCGTCTTGGTACTTCTTCACCAGTTGCTCTTGGACTTCTTTCGGCGCGGGAGCGTACCGATGAAATTCCATCGAGAACTCGGCCTTGCCCTGCGTCGCCGATCGTAGCGTCGTAGCGTATCCAAACATCTCAGCCAGTGGAACCTCGGCGTCGATGCGCACAAAACCGAGGTCTTCGGTGTTGCCCACCAAAATGCCGCGGCGTTGCAGAACCGTGCTCACAATGTCGCCTTGAAATTGTGTCGGACCTTCTATGCTCACGCTCATGATCGGCTCGAGCGCTTGCGGCTTGGTGCGCAGGTAGAACTCGCGGAACGCGCCGCGGGCCGCGGCCTGGAACGCCATGTCGGAGGAGTCGACCGAGTGCGCGGCGCCGTCGTTCAGAACGACGCACAGGCTCGTGACTGGGGCGCCGATGTAGATGCCCTTCTCGACCATGCTGCGAAAACCCTTTTCGACCGACGAATGAAATTCCTTCGGCACGTTGCCGCCGACGACCTGGTTTTCAAACACGAACTCGTCGACGGTTCCCGGGCCGATCTCACCCATGATTTTGCCGTACTGGCCGGAGCCGCCAGTCTGTTTCTTGTGCGTGTATTCGTACGGAATCGTCAAGGTCGGTCGTTCGCGGTAGGCCACCTTTGGAGCGCCGACCTCGACCGGCGCATTGAATTCGCGGCGCATCCGTTCGACGTACACTTCCAGGTGCAGTTCGCCCATGCCGGAGATAATCGTCTCGTCGGCCTCGGTGCGAACACGAAAGGTCGGGTCCTCCTTCGAGAAACGCTGTAGCGCCTTCGAGAGGTTGTCGGCCCCCTTACGGTCCGCCGGCCTGATGCTCAAGTGCACGACCGGCTCCGGCACGTGCATACTCGTCAGCGTCAGTGGGAAGCCCTCGGCGCGGAAAGTATCGCCCGAGGCGCAATCGACGCCGAAGATCGCAACGATATCGCCTGCTTCGGTGCCATCGATGTCTTCCATCTTGTCGGCGTGCATTTTTACCAGACGGCCGATTTTCACTTTGCGGCCGGTGCGTGCGTTCCAGATCTGCTCGCCCTTCACGAGCCGGCCTTGGTAAACGCGCAAGTAAGTGAGCTGTCCGTACGCGCCATCTTCGAGCTTAAACGCGTAAGCAAGCAGCGGATCTTCAGGTTGACCGCTGATTTTGACTTGTGCGCCATCGTGCTTCGAGTCGATGGCGATCGTCTCGACGTCCATCGGGTTCGGCAAGTAACTCGTCACGGCGTTGAGCAACAACTGCACCGCTTTGTTCTTGTAAGCCGAGCCCATGAACACGGGGCACAGCGCGAGCGAGATGACACCCTTGCGAGCGGCCTGATGCAGCATCTGTTCGGTGACGTTGCCCTCGAGCGCGGCCGCCAAGAGTTCGTCGCTAAAGTGGGTCAACGCGTCGACGAGCACTTCGCGCCGCGCCTCCGCTTCGACTCTCAGCTCGGCCGGAATCGACTCTTCGCGCACTTTTTCGCCGTTCTCACCATCGAAGTAATAGGCCTTCATGGTGATGAGATCGACGACACCGTGAAAATCGACCTCGAGTCCGATGGGGATTTGAAACATCACGGCATTGAGTTTCAGCTTCTCGCGCAAGTCTTCGCAGACTTTCGCCGGATTCGCGCCAACGCGGTCGCATTTGTTGACAAACGCGAGCCTCGGGACTTTGTACCGCCGCATTTGACGGTCGACGGTGATCGACTGGCTTTGCACACCGGCGACTC
Organism: Planctomycetota bacterium; assembly: GCA_046154185.1. Lineage (GTDB taxonomy): Bacteria > Planctomycetota > UBA8108 > UBA1146 > JAJFFE01 > JBJXGE01. The sequence goes on along the minus strand of JBJXGE010000058.1, from coordinate 131,789 downwards.
CGCACAACACGAGGATCGCGCCGTCGAGCACGCGCAACGAGCGTTCGACTTCAATCGTGAAGTCGACGTGCCCGGGCGTGTCGATGATGTTGATGAAGTAATCGCCCCATTCGCAAAACGTCGCCGCCGATTGAATCGTGATGCCGCGCTCGCGTTCGAGATCCATGCTGTCCATGGTCGCGCCGACGCCGTCTTTGCCCTTCACTTCGTGGATCGCATGAATACGTTTTGTGTAGAACAAGATTCGCTCAGTCAGCGTCGTCTTGCCGGAGTCAATGTGTGCGCTAATGCCGATGTTGCGCAGCCTATTCCGGTCCAGTTTCATCGCCGTCGCTCCGCTCGAAAGTGCAATCAGGTTGCTCGGTCAACAGTTCCAACATCAAATTTCCGGCGCACGAGAGCACCCCCGACGAATGGCGCGGGAAAAGGGCCAGGATTCTACATATTTTCCGCCCTGCGACAAGACGCGGACTTTGACCGGAAAGCGGCGTGGGCGCGCAGCCCAATCACTGAGGGTCACGCGGCCGGGAGTAGTCCTGCGGCCGCAGCGGAATAGTCTCCGTGCCGGGGGGGCAAACTCGGACGCCCGCGACACCCGGCGCGTAGCGCAGACGGGCAACGGCACGTCCGCCGACGATGTGCTCGGAGAAGATTGCCTCCGCGTCATCGCTCGTGACCGCGCCGTACCAGACGTTGTCCGGATAAATCGCGATCATCGGTCCGTATCCACACTGACCAAGGCACCCGCTCTTGTTGATACGAACTTGATCGCGCAACCCAGCGTCGAATACGCGCTGCTTCAGACGTTCGAGCACTTCGTTGCCGCCTTGGCGCGGACAGACTTTGCCGGCCACGCAGACGAATACATGCAAGCGATATTGCCCCATTGCGACGACTACTCCGCGGCGCGGCCCCTCACTTCTTGTCGAGCACTCGGCCGATCACGTAGCGCAAAAAGCCTTCTTCCCACGCCATGGGGTCGATCAACTGCCAACACACTGCGTTTTTCTCATTGATGAGGAACACTTGCACGCCCAACTTGTTCGCGCCGTACGCCGACCAGACCGGCGATTCGACGCGCAAGTCGATGCCGGTGGGGGAAGTCATGCCGAGGATCTTCGCCGCGTGCGCCAACTCGCTCTTTTGCTCCTCAGCGGTGGCGTCGCGCCGGAGCGAGCCGGGCGTTAGCCAGACAATGCGGAGTCCGCGTTCGAAAAACTCCTTCTTGAGTTTCTCGAACACTTCGAAGAGTTGATGGTGACGATCCCGCGCGGAGCCGACATTGCAGAAAAACAACAGTGTCGCCTTCGCGGCCTCGCCATCGTTTGGCGGCGGAATCACCCAGCCGTCTTCGACGTCGAAACTCGGCGCAGGTTTGCCGAGCAGTCGATCGAACGACGCTTCATAGGTCTGTGCCATTTGTTCGCGATGGACTTTGGTCTGCACATCGATGAGCGCGCCGCTCGCCTCTTTCGCCAAAACGTGATCCAAGAAGGTTTGCAGATGCGTCTTGGCCGTCACTAGGTCGCCGAGCGCGAACGTGTAATAAAACCGGTAGAAGTCGAGTTGAGCGCGGTAGCTTTCAAAAAATGGCCGGCTCTCCGTCGAAGCGATCCAGCCACCGCCGTCGAAATTCGTCGGCATCGGCAGACCCTTGCTGCCGGCTTCCAAAATCGGCGCGAACCGATTCCACAGCGCGAGGCCAGCCTCGACTTGACCGCTGCGTTGGAGCGCTTTGTGGATGTAGATGAACATGTTGATCGCGTATTTTTGTCGTGCGTAGCGCTGCAAGTAGTCTTCGCAAGCGGTTACCGTGCGGCCGAATTGCCGCGAATCGAGGAGCGCCACGCACAATGAGATATGGTTCTCGGCGGCATCGGGATGCTCTCTGTTGATGCGAAGCGCGGCTTCGAATAGGTCAGCCGCCTGTGCTTGGTAGCGCAACCCGTCGGCGCCCAAATGCAAAATGTTGTGGTGGTGATTGCCGACGCGCAGATAGCAATGCGCGAGCACGGATAACAAGCGCACGCGCGTGGAAGCGTCGGGATTCAGCTTCAGCGCCTCGCTGACGATTCGTACGATCGGGCGATAATACTGCAGTACGAGATCGAGCTGCTCGTCGACCTCGAGGTTGACGTTGAACATCTGTTTTTTACGATTGGTTTCTGCGCCGAGAAACCGCTCGATATTCAGCGTCGCCAAGCGCGCAATCGCGAGCACGACTTGCGCGTGCCACGGGCTCGCCGGGTATTTTTCGGCGTGCGTCAAAGCACTTTGAAACACTAAGTCGACGCGCGCGTGCACGAGCGCCAATTCGCGACCAGTCGTCGGGACGGCGCGCAAGTCGGTCGAGTTGATCGCTTCGAACTGAGCGGCAATCCACTCGGCGAGTTGCTCGTCGCCGCCGGTCTCGACCGGCGGCGGATCGATTCTGAGTTCTAGCGTCTCGCCGGGTTTCATGCCGACGAGCGGTAGACGGAGCGTTTTCAAGTCGAGTTCTGGTCCGGGCGGCAACGGCGCGAGTTTGAGTTCGATGGCGGGCAGGTTTTCGGCCGGGGCCGCATTCTGCGCTGGCCGTTCGATCTGCGCTGGCGGTTCAGGTGAGTCCGGTTTTGTGTCCGGAGGAGTAGCGATCGCAGTGCAGGCGTTCAACGCCAACGACGCTGCGAGATACCTACTGAGCACACGGATTTTTTGCATGGGATTTCGACTTCCGGGGGTCCAGCTTCGAAATGCTGCAGAGAGCGCGGTAGTGGGGCGAATATTAGCACACGACTCGCCGTGCACCAGTCGACTTTGGCGCTCGGCGGGTTCGAACGGGCGCAAAGACGCCTTTGTCCTGGCGACGGGCGTTTTTTCCGAGTCCACTTTCGCGCGCGCCGGCGAGGCCGCGAGAGGTCGGGTTGAAGGTCCGGATTTCCGCGAGTTCACGCGGTCTTGGGGTCCTGTTATAATTCGCCACGCTTGCTCCAGTCGCCGGTCATCATCGCTTCTTGTACTGGCGCCGAACAAGCTCAAGAGCTGGGCTCAATAGCAGCAGCAAGGCGGTCTTAGTTTTCAAGTGCCCCACGGCGCGTCAGCGTCTTGGACGGGAGTGGATGCGCATGTTTCCAAAAAAGAAGTTGTGTGCGGTTCTGGTCTGTTCGGCGGGGATGTTGGGATCGCTCAGCTCCGCGACAGCGCAGGTCTCTGGTGTGGTTCGCGATACCGCCACGCTGCTGCCGATTTCCGGCGCCCTCGTAACGTTGCAGGCGACGGCGGTCCAGACGACGACGGATGCCAATGGAATGTTCAGTCTTGCGGGCGCGGTCGGGATGAACTTGGTGATCGTCGCGGCGCACGTCGGCTACTTCAACGGCAGCATTACCGTGAATTCCCCGGCGAGCGGCCAAACGATCTCGCTCGAGGCGGTTCCGATCTCGGACGATCCCAACTACATTTGGGTCTCACCATTCTTATGCGGATTTTGCCATGGTGATCAGTTCACGCAGTGGACCGATTCGCGCATGAAGAACACCGGACTCAACACGTGGGTCTACGACGAATACAACGGTACCGGCACGGCCGGTGGCATGGGCGGATTTGTTTACGTGCGAGACTCCGTGCACGCGGCAACTCGTCCAGCCGGGGAATGCGCGTCGTGCCACCAGCCGCAAGCATGGATTCAAGCGCCGTTCACGACGGCGCTCGGAGATTTGGCTTCATTGACCGCGGACATGGAGTTCGGCGTGTCCTGCGACGTTTGTCACAAGGTCGCCGCCGTGAACGAATCACTCATCGGGTATCCCGGAATGGTGCAGCAGAACGGTTTCGTCACGATCAACCGGCCGACGTTTCCAGATCAGGTGGAGTATGGTGTGCTTGGCGACGCGGATTTCAATCAATCAGTGATGCGAGCGTCGTATCAACCGCAGATTACGTATGCGCTCTGCGGCGCGTGCCACGACGACAACAACGATCACGATGAAGACATGGACTGGCTCGACCCGGGCAGCGTCGTCTCGCAAGACACCTACACGGAATGGCGCAACTCGCCGTACGGAGATCCCGGGAACTCGCTCTACGCGACGTGCGTCGATTGCCATATGCCGGCGTTCTCGACGATTCCGCTCCCGATTTGTTTGCCGGTGCCGATCGATCGCGATCCGAATACGGTTCGCTCGCACGATATTCGCGGCACGTCGCCCGAGTATCTGGAGAACGCCGTGACCATGACCGCCGGAGCGCAGCAAGTCGGCAATGTGCTCGAGGTGGACGTCGACATTGTGAATGATTTGACCGGCCACTCCGTCCCGAGCGGGGTCTCGTTGCGCAACATGATCCTGCTGGTCGAAGCGAATGCCGCGGGCGGCGGCTCGGCGTTAGCGCATGTCGGTCCGCAGGTCGTCCATAGTCTCGGGGGTATCGGGAATCCGGCGCAGGGCTACTACTCCGGACTCGCGGGCAAGCTGTACGCAAACGTGCTGGGTGACGTCGCGGGGACTCCGGCCGTGCTCTACACGGAGGCGACGCAGACCATTTTTGACAATCGCATAGCAGCCCTGGCGACCGACAGCACCAGCTACTCGTTCGCACTCCTCCCCGGTGTCTCGGCCGTCGATGTGCGCGTGCGATTGATCTACCGGCGCGCGTTCCGCAAGGACATCGACTCCAAGGGCTGGGTGCTCGATGGACAAGGACAGCCGTTGGCCGACATCGCCGCACCGCATTTCGGACATCTCATGGAAGAAGTCACGGTGACGGGTTTCCCGGTCGTGCCGCCCGTCGGGACCTTTCTGAAGCGCGGTGACTGCAATACGGACGGCGGCTTCAACATTGCGGACGCTATTACGATCTTGAGTGTGCTTTTCGCCGGGGCGCCGAGCCCGAACTGCATCGACGCCTGTGATACCAACGACGATGGAGCGCTCAACATCGCGGATGCGATCACCGCGCTGTCCGTGCTCTTCGGCGGCGGCATGCCGCTGCCGGCTCCATCGGCGACGTGCGGACTGGATGTGACCGCGGACACTCTCGGTTGCGTCGTGTTTCCGCCTTGTTTGTAGCTCGTCATCGAGGCGGCAGCGCAACCGATGATCGGTCGCGCTGCCGCCTTCGTTCGAGCTCTCCAGCGCCGAAGAATGGCATCGCATCCCCGCTGACCAAAGCTATACTGCGCCCAGTGATTCCGCAGTCCGAGCAATCGTCGCGCAAAAAATTCCCGCTGGAGTCGTCGTTTCATGTTTTATTGGTTGGGGGAGCAGTTCGCCGATGGCACGCTGCTCAATGAGCTGCTGACTTCGCGAATAATCTTGTCGAGCCTCGGGGTGACGTTGGGCGGCGTCTGCTGTTGGTGGTTGCTGCCACTCTTGTCGCGACTTCTGCCGCGAGACCGCGGCAACGGTCTTGGTCATACGTCCGAGAAAGCGCGTGGCAAGCCGACGGGCGGCGGCGTGATTTTCGTCACGATCTATGTGGCCGTAAGCTGCCTCGTGTTGCCGTGGAAGTTTCCGCAAATCGGCGTGTTGGTACTCGTACTGCTCGCAATGGTCAGCGGGTTTCTCGATGACCGCAGTCCGCGTCCGTGGGGCGAGTACCGCAAAGCGGTGCTCGATTTGGCGATCGCACTCGGCACCGCGCTGATTTTGTTCGGCGGTCGCGACACCACAGTGTGGCTACCGCTCGTGCGCCAGGAGTTCGTGGTCCCGGGCGGAGTCTATGTGGCAATCGCGACGGCGCTCCTATGGATGTCGATCAACGCCACCAATTGCACCGATGGGGTCGACGGCTTGTCCGGCAGTTTGCTCGTGCTCGCGTTTTTCTACCTTGGCGTCATGCTCTACGCTGTCATTGGCCACAAGGACATCGCGCCGTACTTTCACGTGCCGCACGATGGATCGGGCGCGAACTGGGGCATCGGCGCGTTTACGCTGCTTGGCACCCTCGCCGGATATCTCTGGTACAACGCGAACCCGAGCGAAGTGTTGATGGGCGACGCCGGCTCGCGACCGCTCGGACTCTTGCTCGGCGTGCTGGTGCTCGTCACGGGAAACCCGTTCTTGATTCTGGTGGTCGCGGGCGTCGTTTTGCTCAACGGCGGGACGGGCCTCGTGAAAGTCGCGTTGCTGCGCTTTTTCAAAATCGGCATTTTTCGCAACGTGCGATTCCCGCTCCATGACCATTGTCGAGCGCGTCTCGGCTGGTCGAATGCTCAAGTGCTGATGCGGTTCATGCTCTTACAAGCCGTGTTGACGCCGCTCCTGATCGTGATATTGCTCAGGCTCCGGTAAAGAGTTCTCAGTAGATCGGAGTTTCATGTTTCGCGAAGTGCCCAAAGATCTCGACTATCCGACCGCGGAGCGGGAAGTGCTGTCGTTTTGGGACGACCGCAAGATCTACGAGCAATCGCTCGCCCGGCGGCGCGGTGCCCCGCGGTTTGTTTTTTACGAGGGTCCGCCGACCGCGAACGGGCTGCCGCATCCGGGCCATTGCTTGACGCGTGCGGTCAAGGATTTGTTTCCGCGCTACAAGACCATGCGCGGCTATTTGTGCGAACGCAAAGCGGGTTGGGATACGCACGGACTGCCGGTCGAAGTCGAAGTCTGCAAAGAGCTCGGCATCCACAGCAAAGAGGAGATCGAGCGCTATGGCATGGAACCGTTTATCAAGAAGTGCCAGCAATCCGTGTTTCGTTACGTCAAAGAGTGGGAGACGATCACCCGCCGCCTCGGGTTCTGGGTGAACCTCGAAGAAGCCTACGTCACGTATCACCAACGTTATGTCGAGAGCGTTTGGTGGTCGTTGAAAACACTCTTCGATGCCGGGCTCCTGTATCAGGGCCACAAGATCGTCTGGTGGTGGGCGCAGGGCGGCACCGCGTTGTCGTCGGGCGAAGTCGGACAAGGCTATCGCGAGGTCGCGGACCCGAGCGTCTACGTGCGCTTTCCGCTCGTCGACGAAGCTCGCACTTCGCTCCTCGTGTGGACGACCACCCCTTGGACGTTGCTGTCGAATCATTTCGCGGCGGTGCACGCGGACCTCGAGTACGCGCTCGTCGAAGACGCCGATCACAACGAGCGTTTTTACGTGGCGGCGGCGCTGGTCGAAGCACTCGCAAAGAAGTCGAAACGCCCCCTCACGGAAATCACGCGCGTGCGCGGCGCTGAACTCGTGGGGCGCAGCTATGTGCCGCCGTTCGATTTTGCGCACCGCGACCTCGGCGCGCGGCGCGCAAAGCTACGCGCGGGCGGCGACGCGACCATCGGCTGGCGCGTGCTCGCCGCCTCGTTCGTTACGATCGATTCCGGAACCGGACTGGTGCACGAAGCGCCGGCGTTCGGCGAAGTCGACTTCGAGCTCTGGCAGGCCGAGCGCTCACGCTTCGTCGATCCGGATTCCGTGCCGCTCTTGTGCTTGGTGGCGCCGAATGGGCGCTTCACCGCCGAGGCGGGTGAACGCTATAGCGGCCGCTGGGTCAAAGAGGCCGACAAGGACATCATCCGAGATCTCAAGGAACGCGGTCTCCTTTTTCATCACGAACAATACTTGCACGAATATCCGTTTTGCTGGCGCGCCGATGAGGACCCGCTCATCCAGTATCCGCGCTCGAGCTGGTTCATTCGCACGACGCAATTCGTCGATCAGATGCTCGCCAACAACCACGAGATCAATTGGCTGCCCGATCACATCCGGGACGGCCGATTCGGCAAGTTTCTCGAGAGCAACGTCGACTGGACGCTCTCGCGCGAACGCTATTGGGGCACGCCGCTGCCGATCTGGGTGTGCGAAGCCACCGGCTTCATGGAAGCCGTAGCGGGCTACGACGAGTTGCTCGCGAAGCCCGGCGTTACCGGCACCGAAGTTTGGGCGGCGGCTCTCGCCGCCGATCCGACTCTTTGCCAAGACCTGAAAGTGCACCGGCCTTACATCGACGCGGTGACGTACAACTCGCCGAAGTCGAAGGGCGCGCGCATGCGACGCGTGCCGGACGTCATCGACTGTTGGTATGACAGCGGCGCGATGCCGTTTGCCCAGTGGGGTTTTCCGCATCAGAACGGCGAGCGGTTTCGCGCCCAATTCCCCTGCGACTTCATCAGCGAAGCGCTCGACCAGACGCGCGGCTGGTTCTACTCGCTCGTCGCGATCGGGACGCTGCTTTTCGGCGCGCGCGGTGTTGCGCGCGCGGCGGTCGCGGCCGGGCCAACGCCGGACAGCGGCAGCGTGTGGCCGGTGCCCTTTCGCAATTGCATCGTGCTCGGACTCCTCAAGGGCGAGGACGGGCTCAAGATGTCGAAGAGCAAACGCAACTACAGCCCGCCCGAAGAAATTCTCAACAAGCAAGGCGCCGACGCCATGCGTTGGCTGTTCTTCTGCGGCCAACCGCCCTGGACCAGCATCTTGTTTCAGGAACGCGCCATCGCTGAGGGGCAACGCGAGTTTCTCATTCGCCTCTACAACGTGTACTCGTTCCTCGTGATCTACGCGAACATCGATGGTTGGCAACCGACCGCGCGGTTCGCACTCATCCCCGAACCCGATCGCCGCGCGCTTTCCGAGCTCGATCGGTGGATTCTGAGCGAACTGCAGGTCACGACGCGCGCCGTGCGCGAGGCGCTCGATCGTTACGATAGTTTCGTCGCCGCCCGCGCGCTCAACGAGTTTGTCGATAGCGTCTCGAATTGGTACTTACGCCGCAGTCGCGATCGGATTTGGCGCAGCGGGCTCGACGCGGATAAGCGCGCGGCCTACGAGACGCTGCACGGTTGTCTGGTCTCCACTGCGCTCTTGGCCGCGCCGTTTGTGCCGTTCTTTGCCGAAACTCTGTACCAAAACCTGGTGCGTTCGCGCGGTGATGCGGAAACCGGCGCGCCCGAGTCGGTGCACTTGTGCGACTATCCCGCGCCGCTCGAGGCGTGGATCGACGAGAGCTTGTCACGCGCGATGAAAGCCGCACGCGATGTCGCCTCGGCCGGTCGCGCCGTGCGCGCCGCGAGCAAGCTGCGCGTGCGTCAACCGCTCGCGCTCGCCGAAGTCGTCGTCGCAAATCAGGCGCAAGCGAATGAGCTGACGCGCGTCGTCGAACTGATCGCGGAAGAGCTCAATGTGAAACGCGTCGAGTTCACCACCGCGGGCGAAGAGTACGTCGAATACCTCGTGAAGCCGAATTTCCGCAGCATAGGACCGAAGCACGGCAAACTCGCGCCGCAGATCCAGAAAACGCTCAAGGAGCATCCCGATCCAGCGCGCTTGCGGCGCGCGCTGGCCGAAGCCGGCGGCGTCGATATCGAAGTCGCCGGACAGGCCATCCCGCTCAGCGCCGAAGACGTCCAGATCGATCTGATCGCCAAACCCGGCTGGGCGGCAGCGCAGGCCGGGGCGGTTGTCGTTGTGTTGCGCACGGAGCTGGACGCCGATTTGCGACTCGAGGGCGTAGCGCGTGAACTCGTCCACCACGTGCAAAGCGCGCGCAAGGAACTCGGGCTTCGCTATGAGCAGCGCATCGAGCTTGCGATTGCCGGTGGGGCGGCGGTCGCCGCCGCGGTTCTCCGTTTCAAAGCCTATATCGCCGGGGAAACGCTCGCGACACGACTCGGCTCGGTGCCGATCGCGGGGTCCGAACCTCGCGCGGTGGATCTCGACGGCGAAGCCACGCAAATTTGGATCAATCCGGAGTAGTCGCCGACGCTGGTGCGGCGCGCGGTCGCTCGATGCGCCACGCACGGTGGATTTTCTTATCGCGAAAATCAGGTGGGATCGTCTGCCGTGTGATGTCTTTGATGCGCGCGTCGGTGAGTAGATCGCTCACGAGCGCGAATCGGCGTGAGTTCGTCGAAAAATAGATCGCGCCGCCCGGCGCCAAGTGCTGATAAACCTGGGCGAGCAATCTTCCGTGATCACGTCGCACATCCCAGTCGTGTCGGAGCATTTTGCTGTTTGAGAAAGTCGGTGGGTCGATGACCACCAAGTCGAAGAGTTCGGTCGGTTGCAAGTTGGCGAGATAGTAAGCCGCATCGGCGCGCACAAAACGATGGCGCGCGGATAGCCGACCATTGAGGGCGAAGTTTTTCTTCGCCCACTCGAGGTAGGTTGCGGATAGATCGACGCTCGTCGTCGTCGCGGCGTCTCCCGCCGCGGCGTATACCGTGAAGGCGCCCGTGTAGGCGAAAAGATTCAGGAACCGTTTGCCGGCTGCTTCGGCGCGCACCATGCCGCGGGTGACGCGATGGTCGAGGAATAACCCCGTATCGAGATAGTCCGAGAGATTCACGAGAAACCGCAGTCCACCTTCTTCGACGACGAACTCGCGCCGCTCGTCGGCGACCCGCTGGTAGACATGCTTCCCGGCGCGTCGTCGCCGCACATAGATGTCGCCGCGCGCCACTTTCAGCACCTCGCCCGCGGTTCTTACCATCGTCTCGAGCCACAACGCATGCTGATCTTCCGTCGCGCGCCCAGGGCGATCGTATTCCGCGATCGCGAGGCACTGGTCGTAGCGGTCGATGGCGAGCGGGACTTCCTGCACATCACAATCGTAGAGACGAAAGCAGTGAATGCCCTGCCGGGGCCAGCGCCGCAGATGGCGCGCCATCCGAGTAAGTCGATTGCCAAACACGACGACCTGTTGGGCGAGCCGAGCCGCAAACGACTCGTCGCTCAGTGGCGTGGTCGCGGCGCTCAGCTCGTTATCCGGGTTAGCCATCGCGCATCACCCTGATCGACTCGGCTGCGCCGGCGCAGTTTGACGTCGCAGCCATTCGTAGATGAGAATGGCGCCGGCGGTCGCGACGTTGAGACTCTCGGTTTGTCCACGCATCGGGATGCGCACGCGTGCCTCGAGCAGCGACTTCACCTGCGGCCGCAGACCATGCGCTTCGCTGCCGAGAAAGATCGCGGTGCGACCAGCGAGTCGCGACTCGCTCCAGAGCGATTCCTCGCCGTGTGGATCCGCGCCGATCAAACGATACCCCCGCGTCGCGAGTGCTCCGACAAGTTCCGCCGGATCGTTCAACCGGACGATGGGGACCGTGAAGATAGAACCCATCGTGCCGCGAACGGTCTTGCCGTCGAATGCGTCGACACAGGGTCCCAACAAGACGACGCCCCGGACCCCGGCCGCGTCCGCCGTGCGAATCAGGGCGCCGAGATTTCCTGGATCCTGAATGCCGTCGAGCACCAGCAATAAGTCTGCATGCTGAGGCTCCTCGTCCATATTCGGGAGCACCTCCGCGAGTGTGTAGGCCAGCCGACTCAAGCAGAACGTCGCAACGATCCCGCGTGCGTGCTCGCGCAGACTCAAGCTATCAAGGACCTCCGTCGTCACTGCGATGGCTGCACCGCCAGCACGCGTGAGCGACTCTAAGAGCGCGACCGATTCGCGGTCGACGAGCTCGTTTGCATAGAAGAGCGAGCGCGGTTGGATATGGCTGCGCGAGCGCGTTTGATGGATGCCGGCGAGCGCCAAGCTGAGGACCTGCGGTCCTTCGACGAGAAAACAATCCGTGCGCTCTCGATGCTTGCGTTGGGTTAGCTTGCGCGTCTCAACAATCGCAGGATTGCTGCACGAGCTGATGACGCGGTGCGACGTCGACGAGTCCATCTTCTTCTCAGCCATCACCACCTACAAATGCAGAAGGCACCCGTGACGCTGGGGAAGCGGCCACTCGGCCGCTCACTCAGTTTCACGGGTGCCGTGAAGAATCGCTCGGCGCCGAACGATCTACGGACAGTTCGGCGGAACGACGTCGCAGCTCACACTATCAAACGTCGGATCGCTGCCGCAACCCGGGAACGGGGGCAGCGGGCTCGCGCCGAATTGGAACAAGTAGATCAACCCGTAGACGGCGTCCGCGATGTTCACCAAGCTGTCATCGTTCAAGTCGCACGCGTCTTGGCACGGGCCGCCCGGACTCCCCGGCACGAACAATTGCAGCAACAAGAACGAAGCATCGGAGATGTCGAATTGGCCACTGCCGTTGCAGTCGCCACGCGTGAAGATGCCGCCGACCGGCCCACACACGTAATCCCGTACGGCGAAGTCGTCGATGGCCGCTTCGATGATCGACGCCGCGCCGGTATCGCTGGCGCGGAAACGCACCCGCACCGTGGCGCTGGGGGTGACAAAGTCAGCGACGCGGAATTCGTGGTAGTACCAATCGCCGCTCGCTTCGGCGCCGGTCGGACCGATGGTCTCGACCACGACCCAGCTGACGCCGTCGGCGGTGACTTCGATGTCAAACACGTCGAGGCCCGGCGCCGCGCCGGAGTCATTCGAGTACCAACGGCGGTAACTGATCACCGCGCCGTTGCTCCCCGCCAGACTCAGCACGGGCGAGATCAAAGTCGTACTGCCGCCGTCGACATCCGCCGCGCCCAGCGCCGCGCCGGCGACGCCTTGGCCCGTCACCCAACACAGGGCGCCGGTGTCCGGGCTGTCGTCTTCGGGTTGTGCGTCCGTCCCGTTCGGATCGACGCGCACCCAAAGGCCGGAGGTCGTCGCGGTATCTCCCGGGGCGCCGACTACCCAACCCGTGTCCGTTTCCATGAAGTCTTCGAAGAGCGTGACGAGCGCAGTCGCGACCACGACGGGGTACGCGACGGCCGGCGCGCCTTCCGGCGAAAAGAGCGTCTCGCCCTGCGTCGTCGCCGCACTCAGGTAAAAGGACATGGTGCTAGCGCACGGTAGTGCCGGCAGGTTCACGGTGAATTGAAGTGGCGCAACCTCCGCGAGCCCGCTCGCAAGGTAGCCGCTGCCGGTGTCCAAGTAGAGTTGGCACGAGCCCGGCAGATAATCGCCACCGTTAAACTCGGCGATCGTCATGGAGAAACTCGCGCCGGATTCGCCGATCATGGTCGGAATCGCGCTGCCAAAGCTGAAAACGAGGTGCTCGGGAACATCGACAGTGCAGACGTTCGGGATCGACGCGTCGGGCCCAATAAAACCGATGATGTCGTACGAATGGAGGCCCGCCGCTGAAGTGGTGTCGAGGTAGTTGACGCTAGCCCCAGGAATGGTCGCGATGGTCGCACCGTCGCGGCGCAATTCGATGGCCGAGTAGGGCGCGCCGTTTGTCCAGCTGAGCTGCACGCCTTGCGCGTTCGGCGTGCAAACGAAATTCGCGACTGGCGGCACGGCTCCAGTCGATGGCACGAGTCCCGACAGCACAATCTCGCCGGTCGCCTTGAAAAGCCCAATCGCGAGCGTGCCCGTCGTCGGCGGCGTGTTCGCATCGAAGCGGAAGTTGAACTGCCGGCTCCAACGCAGCGCGAACGCGTTCGGGTTGGCAGTAAAAGTCGAAGTGCTCCAAGTGATGGCATTGCTCGAGGTGGCTGAATTCCATGGGGTCGACGAGTAAACCTCACCGGAGTGATATGGCACGCCAGTGAAACTGATGTTCGAGAGCAACACGCCTGGGGGCAGCGTCACCGTGAAGGAGCGCGCGCTGATGTCGGAATTCATGTTGTAGATCGCGTACTCGTAGTGCCAGCTCGTGCCGGACGGATAGGGCGTCACGCGCTGGGCGAGATACATGAGTCCCTCGCCGGGTACGCGTGCCTCGAGGATCTCGACCGCCGGATCGTAGTCCTGCCAGGCGAAAATCGCCGGTTCCTCGCGATGCGTGTTTTCGCCCGCCATGAGGGAAATCGGATACGACGTACTCGGAGTACCAGCGACTTGGATGCGGCGCCAAGACACGTTGTTTTCGCCGTTACCCGCTTGCGCATCATCTTGGGTCACGTAGTGACCCTCCGCGAAATAGAGCGCGCCGGGATTCTGCGTGGGATTCATGTCAGCCCCCGCGACTTGGACGCGGCGCATGATGATTCCGGAGAAGGGCGGCGCGCTGAATGGATACGGAAACACACCGGTGTAGGCGTTGACATCACCGCGCGGTCCGAGGGTACTCTGCGTGCCGTTGCGCGCCGCCGTGTAGGGGTCGGAACAGCCGACGCCGAGTAACTCGCAGGGGACCGGTGGCACGATGCACGTGCCGCACAAACTTTGTGCGAGCGCGCAGAAGCTATGCTTGAGCCAACTGATACCAATCTGCTCGAAACGGCCTTCTTTGAGCCGATAAATCTGTTGTCCGATGACGGGGTGCGCCGGTGTCGATGCGTACCAATCCAACACCTCAGTGCCTTCGTTACAGGACGTCGTGCCGATCGAATACGCGTAAATCCCGCCGACGTTTCCCCAGCTTGCAAGTTCTTGCAAGTCGCCGACGATCACGTCGGGCTCGTCTTGCGCCCACAGATTCGTGCTGGAGAGAGCGAGCACGCCAATACAAATCCAACGCCAACCACTTCGCCAGCCATTCGTGAGCATGTCTTGCCCCTTCTTAACTGTAGGCCATGGCATCGCGCAAACAGGGTGAAACGTCCCGCGAGTTCACCGCGTCCGCAACTGTGCTTTCGAGAGATCGTCATAGTTTTCACAAAATTCGGCCGCGATCTACCATCTACATGAAAAAAAGTCGCCGCGCTGCTATCGTTCCGTCCCATGAAACACCAACCGATCGCGCTACGTGCGCGGCGCTTACGAATGCTCACGGTGCAAGTCGGCCTCGCGGTGGTATGGGTGATCCTGGGACCGGGTTGTGACGGTCGTGGCACCGGTCCGGCGCCACCGGTCGTCGCGCCGGTCGTCGCGCCGGCGGCGCCGCAGCAAACTGCCTTCGCGACGCTTGAGGCCGAGGTGGCCGCCAATGTCGTCGGCCAAGCGGTCGGGCGGCGGACACTTGCCGATTTCAACTTACCGGCCGAGTTCGTGAGTCGGGTGGCAAATCGAATCCTCGCCGAGTCGTTTCAAGATCGAACGTACGGTGTCTACAACGAGCATCCTGAGCCGATCGAGTTGCGACAGCCGAAAGTCGGTCTGGCCGTCGATCCGTGGCCCGCAGTCGTCGGTGACGTCTTCGCGCCGCATCGCGCTGGACACGCGCCAGTCTTGCTAGGTCGCGCAAACTTGCGACCCCCACTGCGGAATTTTCGCGTCAGCGCGGATCGTCTTTTGACGTTCGGGCTCGAGGCGGAATTGAATCCGAACGACTCCTTGCAGAGCGTTAGCGACCTTGTCGCCAATCGACTGGCGCGCGAAGGTCTGTTGGCGACGACGGCGCGCGCCATGCTGATGTTGGGTGTCGAGCGATTCACCACGCCGACGCCGACCGAATTCGAGCAGCTCGAGCGAGTGGGCTTGCCGATCGATTGGCTCGCGTACTTCAAGTTCGACGGGGCGCAGACCGGGGACGGGCAAGATGGCGGCGCAGCTGCCAGCACCGCTGCCACCATCGCGGCGCTCGCGCAGCGATTACTCGAGCAGCCGGACCCGCGCGAACTACCGGACGCTGCGCTTCGTCAACTTTGCGCGTCGGCGCGCTTCGTCTTTCGGCAATGCGGCGACGGCTTTCGCGTCGCGATCGAAAGTGGCAGCGAGGCCATCGAGATGGTGCGCGTCCAACTCACGCGTGGCGACTCGTGGGGTGGTGCGGGAGATGGCGGGAGTCTCGATATCGCGAAGCAACTGTTGCAGCACCTCCCGGCACAGGACTTCTTGTTGGCAATCGAGGAGCAACACTCCGCAAGCCTGCAATCGGAGCTTGCCGCCGCGTCGCCACCGACGCCGGCGCGCGCGCGCATCAAAGTGCTGTTGCAGGCGAGCGCCGTTGCGCAGTGGGCGCAAGATAACGGCAAAGCCGGTACCGTTCCCGACCTCAGTGATGCCAGCATCGCAGCTCGGCGCAAGGCAACGTTGTTGCCGCGCTTCGTAAGCCGGCGGGAGGATGGCAGCGAGTTTCTGCCGAGTGAGCAACTCGTCGCCGCAAGTTTGGCAAACGTCTTGGAAGTGCGCTATTCGCCACTGCTCTTTCAAGGCGGCGATCTCCTGGCCGTGCGCGATCCGCGCACGGGCCGGCGAATCTTGTTTGTGGGTGAGGCGGAAATTCACCGCAACACGGCACTCGGGCTTGCCGAGCGTGAAGTGCGCGACGCGTTTCAAATCGAATTCGGCGTGGATCGCGTCGAAGTGCTGCCGTCGATTTCATTTCACATCGACTACGATTTGACGATTCGTGAACACGATGGCGAGCTGATCGCATTCGTCAATGATCCGCTCACCGCCGCGCGCACCGTGTTGACCTTGGCTGTGGAGGCGCTCGAGCTACACGAATTTTTGCCGCCGGAAGCGAGCAGCTACGCACGCCAGGCGCTGGCGTCATCCGACGATTCTCTGTTGCTGACGGTGCTTGCGAACACTATCGGGCAGTACTCCTACGCCGAGGGCTTCGCGCTCGAGTTGGCCAAGTGCTTCGCGGACTCCGTCGATCACGGTGTCGGTAATTTTCAGTGTGTGCTCGTCGCAATGGACATCTTGGCGGCGAGCACGATCGGCGACGTGAACCTCACCGGCCCCAGCCACGAGCACGCGTATTACCGCGCGCTCCTTCGACAAGCCGAGTTGCGATCACGGCTCGTCTATCAATTGCAGTCGCTCGGTCTGCGCGTCGCGTTCGTGCCGAGCATTTCGGCCGGCAGCCGCAGTTTGAACTATGTGAACGGTGTGTCGGCACCCGGGAAATACTTGCTGCCAATAGTCGGGAGTTTTTTCGCGCGCCTCAACGACGACGCGCGCGCGGTGTTTGCGCGCGAACTCGGCAGTGGCGTCGAAGTCATCCCGATTCGAACCGCCGAGAGTCAGCGTCGGCTGGGCGCGTTGCATTGCAGCGTGGTGGTTTACGGGCGAGCGCCATGACGCAAAGCGAGCGTTCGCGCGGGAACCCGCGCCTTGCGCAGATTGTGCCGGGCTTCACGCAACCATTTTTTCAAGCCGGACTCGCCGGCTATTCGGATGGCGCCATGCGCCTCGTCGCGCGGCGGCACGGCTGCCCGTATTGCGTCACCGAGGCGCTTCACGCGGCGACTTTGGTGCGCGGCGGCAAGGGACTCGCTAAGACGGATCCGGATTGTTGGGAAGAGCCCATTGAGACGGACTCGGCCGCCCTCGATTGCGGCGGAGGAGAACTCGTCGACAATTGCGCCGCGGGCCTCGACGATCATCCGCTCGCCGCGCAGATCATCGGGTGCGATCCCGATGTGATGGCGGCCGCTGCGCGGCGGCTGGGCGAGATGCGGTTCGAAGTCATCGACGTGAACCTGGCATGTCCTGCGAAAAAAGCGCGCCGACAATTGCTGCAAGGCGGCAATCTGCTCGCGCATTCCGAGCGCGCGATCGAGATCTTGCGGGCCGTTCGCGCAGCAGTGCCGGCGAGCCAGCCGATGACAGTCAAGCTTCGTCGAGCGTACGACGACGGCCCCGAGTACGAGCGGCACTTCGAGCGCATCTTCAATGCCGCGTTCGAACTCGGTTGCGCGTGGGTGACGGTGCATGCGCGCACGGTCGTTCAACGTTACGACGGCAGCGCGGACTGGTCGTTTCTGCGCGCTCTCACGCGCCGCTATCCGGATCGGCTCGTGTTTGGCAGCGGCGATGTTGCCACCGCGTTCGATGTGCTGCGCATGCTCGACGAATGCGGCGTAGCGGCCGTCGCGATCGCGCGGGGCTGCATCGGCAATCCTTGGATCTTTCGGCAAACCGCGCAGCTCTTGACCGGTCGCGCGCCGACCGCGCCGACGATCGAAGAAATGGGCGCGGCACTGCGACTACATTGTGAATTGTGCGTGCGATTGCATGGGCCCGAAGTCGGTGGACGTCTTATGCGGAAATTCGGGATCAAGTTCGCGGCGCTGGATGGCGCGCGCGTGGAACAGTTGCGCGCCGCTTTCATCCGCGCGAGTAGTCTTGCCGATTGGTGGGACGTGTTGGCAGAGTATTTTCCGACGGCGACTGCCGCCGTGGCGCCGATCGAAGCGAGCGACGCAATCCCATCAAGGCGTTCCGGTTCCTGAACTCAAGCTCGGCTGCGCCAAGAAACTTGCGCCCCAATGGTAGTTCGCCAGCAGCCGATCGTCGCGGCGACCCAGTATTCGTAGGGCGACGTAAAGCGCCTCGATCGACGCGAGACCGCCGTTCGGGTCGTAGCCGAGTTTCGACACCCGCGGATAGCTGGTCGTGAGTTTGAGCGATAGCGAGCGCGGATGGAACTCGCCGCGCAGCGCGCGGCGCATGCTGTCGACGTGACGCCAATTCGAGTCAAGCAGCACGAGCGGACGGCCGGCGTCCGCTGGCGACAACTCGGGCCCATCGATTGCGAGCACGGTGAAGCCGTCGACCGCGAGTGTCATTCCCGGTCGGAACGAAACGAAGTGAAAACGCACGTCGTGGACGAGCGCCTCGACGCTGCACTTCTTGCGATTCTCGCGGTAGTGGCGCACGATCACGGCCCAAGTTGCCGGCGAAGTTTCTGCGCTCAACGGGCGTATCGTTGGGGGAGATCTGTCCGGTAGAATCTGCGGGCCTTTCGTTCGTGCGCGGGAGCAATCGTGGTGTACTGGCTGCACGCGAAGTCTAACCGAGAACTTTGCCAAACGTGAAAACCGCACTGCTCATTTCTGGCGGCGTCGACAGCTCCGTCGCGTTGCGGCTGCTGAAGGCGGCCGACACGAGCGCCATCACCGCGTTTTATTTGAAAATCTGGCTCGAGGACGAGCTGTCGCATTTGGGCGCTTGCCCGTGGGAAGAAGATCTCGAGTACTTGCGCGCCGTTTGCGACCAAGCGCAGGTGCCGCTCGAAGTTCTACCCCTACAGCGCGAGTACTGGGACCGCGTGGTGTCCTACACAATTGCCGAACTGCGGCGCGGGCGGACGCCGAGCCCCGACATCTTGTGCAATCAACGCATCAAGTACGGAGCGTTCGTCGACGCGATCGAGACCGATTTCGATTGGATCGCTTCAGGGCACTATGCGCGCGTCCAGCACGAAAGCGGCGGCTCACGGCTGCTGAGGAGTGTCGATCCCGTCAAGGATCAGACTTACTTTCTCTCGCACTTGAACGCCGCGCAACTCGCGCGTTGTCAGTTTCCCATCGGGCATTTGTCGAAAGTCGAAGTGCGTCGCCTGGCCGAGCACTACGAGCTGGCGAACCGCGATCGACCGGATAGCCAGGGTATTTGCTTCCTCGGCCGCATCCGCTTCGAGGAGTTCGTCCGGTATCACCTCGGCGATCAAGCCGGCCCGATCATCGAGATCGAGACGGGCCGCACCCTTGGCGAGCACCGCGGGTATTGGTTTCACACGATCGGTCAGCGTCGTGGGCTCAAGCTGAGCCAAGGCCCGTGGTTCGTTGTCGACAAAGACTGCGAGCGAAACATCGTGTACGTCTCCCACGCCGAACATCTCGCGGAGCACGAATGCGATCAATTCGAAGTCGGCCAGTTGAGCTGGCTGCGCTCGCCGCCAGCGCTTGCGGCCGCGCTCGAAGTGAAGATCCGTCACAGTCCCACGAGTGTCGCCTGCCGGCTCGAGCCAACCGACCGCGCCGGCACTTGGACCGTGCAGATGGCGCGCGCGGACAGCGGTGTGTCGGCGGGCCAGTTCGCGGTCTTTTACGATGGCGAAGAGTGCCTCGGAGGCGGCGTGATCGAACGCGCACTCAAACCGAAGTCGGGGACGTCACGGAGATGACGGACGACGCTTTCGAGAAGCCTCCAGAGACTCTGAGCGGCGTCAAGCGGGAGGGTCAGCTCTTGCTCGATATCCACCGCACGCTGACTGCGCAGATGGTTTGATCTGCTCGTGAGGTTGCGATGGGAACTAGCTCGCTGCCAGATACTCCGCCGTTGCACTGCGTGAAAGTGACCAGTGGCGGCGCGACTCGGACGCCTTCGCGCTGGCTCTACTTCTTGCACGGCATCTTGGGAATGGGCGCGAACTGGCGCAGTATCGCGCGTCGATGGGTCGATCGCCACCCGGACTGGGGCGCGGTGCTCGTCGACTTGCGAATGCATGGGCGCTCGCAAGCGGCGCTTCCGCCGCACACGCTGTTGGCGGCGGCGCGTGATCTCGAACGACTTGAAGCGACCACTGGCGCGCGCTGTGCCGCGATCTGCGCGCATTCTTTTGCGACTAAAGTTGCGCTGTGTTACGCGACCGCGGCTCCCGCGGCGATGCAGCACCTGTGGTTGCTCGATGCCGATCCGTCGCCGCAGCCGGCGCGCCCCACCGCGCCCGTCACGATTGCGCGGACGGATCAAGTCGACCGCGTGCTCGCGGCGCTTGCCGACATCCCCACTCGCTTCGCCGATCGCGCGCAATTCATCCAGACGCTCGAAGCGCACCACCTCGCGACCAGCGTCGCTGCCTGGCTCGCGATGAACCTCGAGCCCGGCGTCGACGGCTGGCGCCTGCGCCTCGATTTGGCGGCCATTCACGAGTTGCTCGCCGACTACCGAGCCTGCGATGGTTGGCGGCTCCTCGATCAAACGCGCGCCGATTTGCCTATTACATTTGTCGTTGGGGACCATTCGCCCGTCGTCGACGCCGATGCGCGTTTCCGCATGCAGGCACTGGCGTTGTCGCACCCGGCGACGCGTCGTTACACATCGTTAGCCAACGCCGGGCACTGGCTACATATCGATGCGCCAGAGCTACTCGTTGAGCAGCTCGCGGTCGAGTTCTGAAGGGGCGTTGAGGTGGCACTGGTCTCGCGCTCGAACTTGTGATTTAATCTGCGCGCGCTGCGCGGGTTATCAGAGTTTGTCGCCGCACCCGTGCGGCGTTTCGTTGTCGCGGGGATTGCGATCCCGTCAACGAGCGTCGATGGAAGGACCAACGGAGGTTTGCTCATGCAAGAATCCCGAGTGCTCCACACTGTGCGTTTGGCGGCGCTGTTGACTGCGTTTTGTTCCGCCAGCGCGCTATTCGCCGACGCGGGTCGGGATGACGCTCGGCTCGAGCAAGGCGAGAAGCCGCCGGTTGTCGCTCCAGTCGTCGCGCCGGAAGCGCCCGCGGAAGCTCCCGCGGTTGCACCAACGCCGGTGTCGAAGAGTCTCCCGCCAAAAGCGGCACCGCCCAATGATGACGCGACGGATAACTCCGAAGTGGTGGCCGAGGTCACGACGCCGCCGACGCGTGAAAAACCACAGAGCGATGCTCCGGATAATATTCGAGATGGTGACGCCGAGCGCACCGAACGATCACGAGCTGACTCTCGCGATGCGAACGTGACCGTCGCCACCGGTGAGTCGGATTCACGTCGATCCAGCGCGCTCGCGCCCGACGCGCGAACGGGGGCGAAGGCTGGCGTTGCCGATGCGGTGAGTGAAGTGAAACGGAACGAGTCGGCGGGAACCCCATCGACGGGAGCCGAGACCGTTGCGCCGAACGCGGATGACGAAGTTTCTGACAGGCGACCGGAGCCGAACAGCGCGGAACTGGAAGCAGAGCAGCGGCTCCCGCTTGACGCGGTGAGCTCGGACGAAGCGTCTTGTATCGAAGAGCAGTTGTCGCTCGAACTCGGTGACCGGCTCCTCGATGACGGCGCGCCTTCGCTGACTGGCCTGCGCCGCGAACTTTTGGGGCGCTATCGCCGTTCGCAGGAGTCGCTCTACACTTTGCTCAGCCAGTTTCGCGCGGCGCGTGCGAAAGCGCTCGATCAAGGCATGGAGACGTCGAGCGAAAACCCGCTCCTTGCGGCGGCGCGCGCGCGGGCGATCGATGGCAGCTACCGTATGTATCGGCTTGGTGGCCGACCCGCCGGCGCTGATCCGGCGGTCGTGTTCGACTACTGGCGCTTCGTATTCTTTGCAGCGACGCTCGCGGGCGACAAGGAAAGCGCCGATTTCGCATTGCGGGAATTGGAAGCGGAGTTCGGCGATCGGGAGCCTTTCACTTCCGTTCTACGCCACAAAAACACGGTGCTGAAGAGTCTGCCGTAGCAGGTTCAGTCGGATTGATTCTTATGTTTCATGAGTCGTAGCAAGGTGGCATGAGCGTCTCGCCGTTTAATCGCAAGATTCATATTTTGGGCGTGCCGCTCGACCATGGCGCTGGTCGTCGTGGCGTGGGAATGGGACCGAGCGCGGTTCGCATCGCGCGGCTCCACGAGACGCTCACTCGCATCGGGCTTGAACTCTTCGACCACGGCGACATCCATATTTCGATTCCCGAGACGCTCGCCGCCGGCGATCCACACGCGAAGTATTTGCCGGTCGTAGCGGACGCCTGTCGGCAGTTGGCTGAGCATATTGCCGCCGTGCTCGCGGGCGGTGGTTTTCCACTCGTGATCGGGGGTGACCACTCGATCGCGATCGGAACAATTTCCGGTCTCGCACTGCATTTGCGCGCACAGATACACGATCCGGCGCGCGCGCCGCGGATCGGCGTGCTCTGGTTTGACGCGCATGCGGATATCAACACGCCTGACACTTCACCGAGCGGAAACATCCATGGAATGCCGCTTGCTTGTCTCTTGAATCAGGGACCGGAAATACTTCGTTCGATCGGTTACAGTGGTCCAAAACTCGCGCCGCACCGCGTCGTGCAGATTGGACTACGCGATGTCGACGTGAAGGAGCGCGGACTATTGAAAGACGCGGGAGTTCACACCTACACGATGGCGGATATCGACAAGCGCGGCATCGGCACGATCGTGGATGAAGCGGTGACGATCGCCACCGGCGACGCGGACTTGCTCCACGTCAGTTTCGATATCGATGCGTTGGACCCGCAACTCGCGCCCGGCACCGGCACGGCGATTCCGGGCGGCCTCACGTATCGGGAGGCGCATCTCGCACTCGAAATCGTGGCGGCGTGCGGCCGCCTCAGAAGTTTGGAGCTGGTTGAAGTCAATCCGATCCTCGATGACAAGAACCGCACCGCGGAGCTCGCGGTGGGGTTGATTGCGTCCGCACTGGGCAAGACGATTCTCTGATTGCGCGAGCACGCGCGAGAACCGAGTGCTGAACGCTGAATGCGCGCAGCCAGGCGCCGGCAGTGCGGTGCCGGCACTTTGAATTCACTTTCGTGACTGCATGAAATGGAGGTGGAGTGTGGCGATCGATCCACGTCGCAGGTCGGATGTGCCGGAGGGCTGGCCGCCGATGCGAGGTCCGTTTGCCTTGAATTGGCCGCCATCAGGTCCGCTCATGCGCATCCTGTTCGGCGCGGCGTTGTTGCTGCTGATTCTTTCCTGCGGCGTGTTGTTGCTGACTGGCCAGGGCGGATTCGTGGAGATCAGCACGAACGAAGTCGCGGTTGTCGTCAACTACATGACCGGGAAAAAGGAATACTACGACACCCCGGGTTATCAGTTCTTTCTGCCGTTCCTACAGCAGGTTTTCAAGTTCGAGAAGTCGCCGATCGCGTTCCGAATGGCGGGCGATAAGGATCGCGACGAAAGTCACGTCAGCAAGCTCACCGTGCGCGCCAATGACGGCTCAAACTTTTGGTTCGAGGAACTCGACATTCAGTACAACATCATTCCGAGCCAAGCGACCGCCTTGCTCGAAGATTCGGGACCTGGCGATGCGTTCAAGAAGGAATGGGTGCGCACGTATGCGCGGTCCATCCTGCGCGACGAATTCGGCCGTTTCTCGGCGGCGGAAGTCGTCAATAACTACAGCACGGCGACCGCCGCGGGCCAAGCGCGCCTCAACGAGGCGTTGCGGCCGCACGGCATCGAAGTCCGGCAGATCATTACACCGAAACCGAAGTTCGACTCGGATTATGAAGCGGCCATCGAAGACCGGAAGATCGCGAATCAAGAGGTCGATAAGTTGCGCGTGCAGATCGATCGACTCAAGCAAGAACGCGAGCGTCGGCTCGCCAATGTGCAGAATGAAATGGCGACGAAGTTCGAAGATCTCAAGGGCACGCTAGAGGCCGAGCGCATCCTCGCCGAGCAAGACGCCGTCAAGCTCAGGTTCGCGGCCGACGCCTACAAGATTGAGCGCCAAAATCTCGGCGAAGCGGCCCGCAAGCAACAGGAAGAACAGGCCCGATCGCTGACCGTCGAGGCGCAAAAAGAAGCCGAGGGAATCACCGCGCGAGTGCGAGCTCTCGAAAACAACGGCGAAATCCTGGTGCGTGAAGCGCTCGCGCAACTTTTCGCGCGGATGGAGTTTGAGTTTGTCCCGTATCGACGTGACCCATCTCCGTTCCGAATCGAGCACCTGAATGCGCCACCCGCAAATCCCGCGGTGTCTGAGCAGAAAGGAGCGCCGTAATGAAAGGGGGACGCTGGCTCGTTATCAGCGCGGCGGCTGTGCTTTTGCTGACGCTGAGTTTAAAGCTGCTTTTCGAACGAGTGCCGCCGGCGCTGATCGGCGTGAAGCGCGTGATGATCGGTGACACGCAAATCATCACGACCGATTTCGAAGCCGGATTTCATTGGGGCGTCAGTTTCTACCACCGATGGGAATTCCTCCCCAAAACGACGCTGTTTTTGCACTTCAACGCGAAAGAAGAGCGCGGCACGCCGCTCGAGATCCGCACGCAAGACGGCAACATGGTGAACATCGAAGTGTCGGTGCCG
Source organism: Planctomycetota bacterium (assembly GCA_046154185.1). Taxonomy (GTDB): domain Bacteria; phylum Planctomycetota; class UBA8108; order UBA1146; family JAJFFE01; genus JBJXGE01. The sequence continues at coordinate 107,384 of JBJXGE010000058.1, read as the reverse complement.
TACCGCATCATCCCGGGCGAAGGCTACCTCATTGTGAAAGACGGCTTCCGCGACAGTTATCCGTTGAACGTGAAGAACACGGCGGAGAACAAACTGCGCAACGCGTTCTCGCAACTGACATCGGAGCGGCTGCAGATTCCGGAGGAGCGGCAGGCTGTTTCCGCGACCGCACTCGCGCAGCTCAACGCCGAGTTGAAGCAGTACCACATCGAAGCGCTCGACGTTCTCATTCGACGCTTCTACTTTTCGCCGCAGTACGAAGTGAAGTTACAGGAGAAGCAGCTCCAACTTCAGCTCGCGAAGCTCGACGAGGCGGAAACGGAAAAAACAAAGCAAGACGAACTGTTTCAAACCGAGCGAAAGAAGATCGACGCAGCAGTCAAAGAGTCGCACCAGCAGTGGGAGAAGAAACTCCAAACCGAGCGCTCGCGCATTCAAGTGTTGAAGGCGACCATTCAATCCGAGGCGGCGCTCTACGACAGCACGACGCGCGCGCAAGCGGATGCAAATCAGCGCATTCTGGAAGTCGAAGGAAAGCTCACGTTGAAACGCGCTGAAGCAGAGCGGGACCGACTGCGCAACGCGGCGCTCTCGGGCCGCGGCGGTCGCGTGTTGCTGGCGCTCGACGCTGTAAAAAACCTTCGGATTCCAAAGGTCGTCTTGAATAGCGACGACCCGAATACACCGATGTTGCTCGATTTGGAACGGCTCACGGAACTCTTCATTGGTGTCGAGTCGCGCCCAAAGAACTGACATGGACTCCGCAGGGACGCCACGCCGGGCCGTCAGCGAGCGCGCAGGCCTTGCAGGCGCGCCCCGGCGGCGATCAGCGTCTCGGGACGTTTGCAGAACGCGAAGCGCATGAGACTACGACCCGCTTCGGGGTGTTCCCGGTAGAACACGCTGGTGGGAATCGCCGCCACGCCATGTTGCTCGACCAAGTGGCGCGCGAAACTGACATCGTCGCCGTCCCAGAGCGGCGAGATGTCGGCCAATATGAAGTATGTGCCGGCCGGCGCCACCGGGTTGAATCCAGCTCGCTCGAGCGCCGCCAAGAGCAGCGCGCGTCGAGCTTCATAGTCGCGGCGAAACTGCGCGAAATAGTCGGCGCCCAACTCGCGAAGCGCCTGCGCAACGGCGACGTGGAGTGGCGTCGCGCCGCAAAACGTCAAGAACTGATGCGCTGTTTGGGCCGCCGTGATCAACTCCCGAGGACCAGTCGCCCAGCCGACTTTCCAGCCGGTCATTGAAAAGGACTTGCCCGCGCTCGAGAGCGTCAGCGTGCGCTCGCGCATGCCGGGGAGGCTTGCGATTGGCACATGCTTCGCGCCCGCAAAAGTCAGGTGCTCGTACACCTCGTCGGCGACGACGACGACATCGTGCTTCTGGCAGAGTCGCGCCACCGTCTCGAGTTCGGCGCGCGAGAAGACGCGACCGGTCGGGTTGTGGGGGGTGTTCAGAAGCAACACGCGCGTGCGCGGCGTGAAGAGCGCTGCAAGCTCATCGCCATCGATCGCGAAGTCCGGATAACGCAACGTGTAGTATCGGGGCACCGCGCCCGCGAGCTCGGCGCAAGCGGGATAGCTGTCATAGAACGGCTCGAACAAGATGATCTCGTCGCTCGGGTTGAGGAGTCCGAGCAAACACGCCGCGATGCCTTCGGTCGCCCCATGATACGTGCCAACCTCCGTGTCCGGATCGTAGCTCAAGCCATAGTTTTGGCGCACGGTGTCGGTCACCGCGCGCACGAGGAGCGGATGGCCCTGCGACCGCGCGTACTGATTGTCGCCGCGCGCCATCGCCTGCTCCGCCGCCGCGATCAGCTCTGGCGGGCCGTCGAAATCCGGGAAGCCCTGCGCCAAGTTGATCGCATTGTGCTGCTGCGCGAGCCGCGTCATCTGCGTGAAGATGCTGGTGCCGAACACCTGCAAGCGCTGATTGGCCACCGGACAATTCTCCTCTGGAGGCGGGAAGTGAGCGGCAGTGCGTGACTACGTGAGCTCGACGAGCACGCACGCCCCACCGGCGATGACTTCGAGCCCAAGCGCCTGCGCTTTCGCGATGGCGGCTGGACTTTCGGCACCCGGTTGCATCCAGACAATTCTGGCGCCCGCATTGGCCGCATCGTCCATCAGCTCTGCGGTGACGGCGGGCGGTGTGACGCATGACACCGCCGTCACCGTTTCCGGCAATGCAGAAAGATTCGGGTAACAGCGCAGACCGAGAATCTCTTCGGCGCGTGGGTTGATCGGATAAGCGCGCTTGCCGTGCTGCAGGTATGCGGCGAGCACCTTGTATCCGTACTTGTGCGGATCCGCGCTGGCACCCAAGACTGCGAACACCGGCGCCGACAGAAAGCGCGCGATGCGCTCCCGCTCGACGGCGCGTGCATTCGGCGCCGTCAACTGACCGCTCCGAGGCGCACGATCGACTTCACTTCACCGCGCGGCAACGTGAGCCGATCGTATTTCTTCCACACACCCATTTGCGCCGCGCGCGTGAGGTAGTCGGCGCGGGTTCCGGCATCGGTGCCTTCGACGTGTCGGTCGGCGTCGAGCAACACGACGTGCTGATCGTTCGCCTCATGACAGCGACCGACATAGACGGTCGCGCCCGTGGTGTACACGACGATCGTGATGCCGTGCAGCTCTCCCAGGTGGTCGTGAAAAGTGCCCATTACTCTTTCGGTGCGCCGCTTGCGCAATGCTTGTCAAACGCTTTAGTGAGTTCTTGCGCGATAGCCTTTGCATCGTGTCCCTCGATGCGGTGGCGCGGCACGAACTCGATGAGTTTGCCATCCTTCATGAGCGCGAAACTCGGGCTCGAGGGCGGCACGTCTTTGAAGTAGCCACGGGCCTGCTGGGTCGCTTCGAGATCTTGGCCGGCGAAAACCGTCGCAATGCGGTCTGGCAAAGTCGCGTGCCGGAGCGCCAAAGCGAGTCCGGGTCGGGCGCCGCCGGCGGCACAGCCGCAGACGGAGTTCACAAGCACGAGCGCGGTGCCACCTGAGTTCTTCATGAACTCGTCGACGTCCTTCGCGGTCAGGAGCTCCTTCACGCCGATGCGGGTCAGTTCTTCGCGCATCGGCTGCACGAGTTTCGGATCGTACGGCATCTCGTCTCCTTCGGTGGGGCATCGGTGGTGAATGCTGGTCGCAACATCGTCGCTACGGATGCGTTGCTACGGTCGCGATCGCGCGATTCTACGCCCGAGCGTGGAACCCGCAAGACGACGATTCTAGGCGTGGACGTGCGGCTCGCCTACGACGTGAGGATGGTCGTGATCGTGATGATGCGGGTCGTTGCGAGTTTCCCGGCCGTCCTCCGACGTCGTTTGCGCGAGTATTTGTGCGATGAATCCCCGCGTTCCTTGACGCAGAAGTGAACGCGCGAAGATCAACACGACGAGGACCAGGCAGATCATCTGCATCGGCGAGGCGTGGATGTGTTCGATCTCACGCGCCGCGGTCACCGGGAGCACCCAATTTGCGAGCCAGCCGCAGGCGATCGAAGTGGCCGCCATGAGAATCGCGAACACCATCGCAGTTCGCTTGCCGTGCAAGCGGGCCAAAACGCCAAAGGTCGTGATGTTGGTCGCCGGCCCGGTTAGCAGGAACGCGATTGCCGCGCCGGGCGATACGCCGCCCGCGACCAATACCGCCGCGAACGGCGTCGCGCCCGAGGCGCAAACGTACATCGGCATGCCGATGAGCGCAAAGAGTGGCACTTGCCACAGGGGCGAAATCGTCCGCAGCCACCCGGCGTCGAGGAGCGGCTCGGTCACCGCGGCGATTCCGAGGCCGAGCAGGATCCACGGCGCCGTGTGATCGACGATTTCGCCGAACGACACGCGCAGTCCGGCGACGGCGCGCTGCAAAATTGTTCCGGTCGGCGGGTCGACGGGCGCCGGCTCCGGTGTCGCGCTGGTCAACGCACTCCATGGCGCGAGCTTCGCGGTCAACACGCCGACCGCCAGTGCAACGACGAGCGCCGCGACGACACGCGCCACCGTGAACGCGGGATCGAGCAATTGGTAAGAAAGAAAGATGGCGTCGAAACCGAGTTCGGGCGCCGCGACGAGCAACGTAATTCCGGCCGCGAGCGGTGCACCCTGTCGCATCAAACTCGCATAGACTGGCACGACGCCACACGAGCAGATCGGCAACGGGATTCCGAAGAGGAGTCCACGCCACGCCTGCGTCCAAACGCTGCGTCGTGCGCCGAGCCAGCTCGCTGGCAAACTCGGCATCAATGCTTGAATGAGACCCGCGGTGAGATACGCGAAGATCAGAACCCGAGCGCTTTCCGTCGCGAGCGCAATGAAGATATCGAGACTGTGACCATGACCGTGATCGTGGCCCGCATGCGCGTGACCCGGGTCGAGCAGCATCGAAGTCAGCAGCGCGATTCCCGCGATGGCGCCGATTCCCGACATGCCGCGGCTCCACGGCGATGCGACCATTGGCACCGACTCACCGTGGTCATGACCACTCGTGAAGTGCACAACGACGTGGAGCAGCGATCCACCGACGAGTGCCGCATAGATGCCCAAGAGCGCGCCGCCGTCGGTTTCCGGGACGTGCCCCGCGAGCGCATACCCCGCGAGCGTCGAGCCGGCCAAGAGCAACAGTCCGACGACACTCCAACGAACACCGCTCCAGCGTCGCAGCAGCATCCAAACAGCGAGGCTTTCCGGCACTCGATGCAGCACGACGGCGACTCGCATCGCGGCGGTGCCGGTCAGTCCGACGCCGTCGAGAAACGCATGCACGAGAATCCCGGTGATTGCGAGCAGCAGCGCCGCACGGTGGGCTTGCTTGCCGATCCGAGTGCGCATTCCTTCGAGGAGGGCTGGAATGAAGAGTCCGCCCAACGCGATGGGCAATGCGATCCAACCCGCGACGGCGAAGCTATGCGGGAGAATCTCAAGCAATACCAACCCGCCAATTGTCGTGAGCACGAAACCATCGAGGGCGGGACGAATCAGTAACCAACGCTGCGAGAGCCGGTACACGAAGGGCACCAGCAGTATGACGAGCAGGCTGGCGATCAGCGCGCCGGGCTGCGCGGCGTCGATGGCTAGCGGCACCGGGCGCTCCGAATCACGTGGCCGGGCCGAGGTGCGAAAGCAATACGCGGCGAACGCGGGTCGCGTCGGTGAACGGCGCCTTCAGACGTCGGTGTCATGTGCGTTCGACCACTCCGCTTCCCAGTGTGCGAGCACGGCGTGCGCTGCCCTTTCACAAGGGCGGCAGAGTATAGTGACGTCGAAAGGATCCCGCCATGCACCCCGCGAATCGTCTTGTTCATGAGCAGAGCCCGTACTTGTTGCAACACGCCCACAATCCCGTTGATTGGTATCCGTGGAGTGAAGAAGCGTTCGCGCGCGCGCGGGCGCTGGACCTGCCGGTCTTTCTGTCGGTTGGTTATGCCACTTGTCATTGGTGTCACGTCATGGAGCGCGAGTCGTTCGAGAGTGAATCCATCGCCGCGATTCTGAACGCGAACTATGTGCCGATCAAAGTCGACCGCGAAGAACGACCAGATCTCGATGAAATCTACATGAAGGCAACGCAACTGTTGACGCGTCGAGGCGGTTGGCCGAATTCGGTTTGGCTGACGCCGGATGGCCGGCCGTGGTACGCGGGCACGTACTTTCCGCCCGAGTCGCGGCAGGGACAACTCGGCTTTCGCGCGCTTCTCGAACGTCTGTCGGAGACGTGGAAGACGCGCCGCGCCGATGTCGAGCAACACGCCGAGCAGCTCGCGCAAGGGACAAGGGAACTGAGTCAAAGCGAGGCGTGGGATGGTCCCGTCGAGCCGCGGCTCATCGAGGCGGCGGTTCAACAGCTCAAGTCTGACTTCGATCCCGAGCGAGGTGGTTTCGGGACTGCGCCGAAGTTTCCGCCGCACGGCGGATTGGCATTACTCGCGAGCGTCTCCGCGACTTTGAACTCGGCGGGAGCTGAGATCGAACGAATGGTACGCGCGACGCTCGACGCGATGGCGAACGGCGGCATCCACGATCATCTCGGCGGCGGTTTTCATCGTTATTCGACGGACGCCGAGTGGCTCGTGCCGCACTTCGAAAAAATGCTCTATGACAACGCGCAGCTCGCGCGGGCGTACGCGGATTGGTCCGTCCGTCTCGGTGAAGTGCGTTATGCGCAAGTCGCCCGCGATATTTGCGAGTGGGTGTTGGTCGAGATGCGCGATCCGCTCGGTGGATTCTACTCAGCGCAGGACGCTGACAGCGAAGGCGAGGAAGGCAAGTTTTACGTCTGGCGGCGCTCGGATGTGCTCGCGGCTCTTGGCGCCGAGGACGGGGCTCGATTCTGCGCGACGTATCGCATCGAAGAGGGCGGCAACTTTGTCGACGAAGCGACGGGTGTTCCCGCCGAGACGAATATCCCGCACTTGCTGGCGCCGATCGCCGTCGCAGATGCGCCGCGGCTGCGCGCACTGCGAGCCGAGCTCTACGCGGTACGGCGGCGGCGCGTGCCGCCATTCTTGGACGACAAGATTCTGGCGGGCTGGAATGGCTTGATGATCGGCAGCCTGGCGTTTGTTGGTCACACGCTCCGTGAACCGCGTTTCGTCGCCGCCGCGTGCGCCGCGGCCGACTTCGTGCTGACGCGGATGACGCGCGACGGAGTTCTACTCAGAAGCTACCGTGCGGGATCGGCGCACGTGTTGGCTTATCTCGAAGACCACGCATTTCTCGCCGACGGACTACTCGGATTGGTGGCCGCTGGCGCCGATGGAAAATACTTGGAGTCGGCGCGTTGGCTGATGCGCGAGTTAGAAACTCGTTTCGTCGCTTCGAATCGTGGCGGCTACTTCACAACCAGCAATGAGCACGAGGTGCTGTTGGTGCGCGCGCAGGACTGCTTCGATCAGGCGGTGCCGTCTGGAAACGGCGTCGCAGCGCGCGTGTTACTGCGCCTCGGAGCGTTGACGCGCGAACCTGAGTACTTCGATCGTGCCGGAAAAGTGCTCGCCGCGTTTGGCGGTGCGATGGCGCGCCATCCGCGTGGCACCGAAGCGTTATTGTGCGCGACCGCTGATTACTTGGCGCGCGTCGGCGTCAAGTCGAAGCGGAATCACTTTGCTTCCGTGAGCGCGGATGCCGAGCGCACCGTCGAAGGTGTCACGGTGCAGTTGTACGCCGAACGGCTCGTGGTGACGCCCGCGTCCGCGCTGCGGTGGCTCGTGCGCTTGGAGTTGCCGCGTGATCACTGGATCGGAATTGCCGTCAGTGCCGCGAACGAAGCGCACGGGACACGGCTCGCGTTGAGTCTAGCGCCCGATGCGGAGACGTCCCTCAGCGATGTCGAGTGGCAGGGGCCGCCCGCGGAGCGAACGGCGGATAGTGGCGAGCCCGCGTGGTTTGGCAGGGTCGACCTTTACGCAACAGCACGGCTCCGCCAAACCGCCGTGCTCGGTCCGCGCACACTCGAGTGTCGACTGCGCTTTCAACTCTGCGGCGAAGGTCGGTGCCAGCCGGCTCGTGAAGTCACACTCCTCGCGCCGATCCTTGTCGTCACTGAAGCCGATCGCGGGGTCGCGCGCTTTCCGGAGTTTTTCAGCGAGTGACGAATCAGAACGATTCGCGGCGCTTTGCGGCGGCGCCATTCGCAATGCAATCGAGCGGAGCGTGCGCCCGCAACGCGGCGACGGGGGCGTCGGTGGCCGCGAGTTGCCACCACTCCTGCGCGACCGAGCTATACAGTCGGCGATAATCGACCGTATGCGTGAGATCACCGCCGACGAGATTCGTCAGCGATGGCGAGTTCCCGTACCAGCCGCCTTTGACCGCGCCACCGAGGAGGAAGTGGGGTGCCGCCGTGCCGTGGTCCGTGCCGCGTGCGCCGTTCTCCGCGACGCGGCGTCCGAACTCCGAATACGTCATGACCAAGACGCGGGGCCATTGTTCGCCGGCGACGAGGGCCGCGCGAAATGCGCCGAGTGCTTGACCCAGCTCGCCGAGTAAGCGCGCGTGTTGGCCGAGCTGATTGGTGTGCGTATCAAAACCCGAAAGCGTGGCTTTGATCACCAACACCGGCACTTTTGCGAGCACGAGCTGAGCGGCGGTTTGCAGCTGTCGCCCGAGACCGGTCCTCGGAAACTCCGCCGTCAGCCGCGGCGCGCCCTTCAGTTGCTCCTCGATGCGGAGCGCGGCGGCGCGAAGTTCATCGCGCACTCGATAGAGATGGGCAAGCGCCGGATTCGCGGCATCCCCGCCGCGCACGGGTAAACGCTTCGCCTGAGCGATCAGGGTCGCCGGGTCTTGCAGGACGAGATTGCGCATATTGAGACCGCTGACCGGGCCGAGGTCGCCATTCTGTCCGAGGATGATCGATTCCGCGGCGAGGCTTTGCGGCCGCGAAGATCGCGCGAGGATCTCGGCGATCCAACCGTCTTGCAGTACTTCGTCGCTGTCAGAGCCGGTCTCCCAGATTTCGATCGAGCGAAAATGCGAGCGGTTGGGATTCGGATAACCGACGCCGCGCACGATCGCGAGTTCGTGCGCTTGCCAGCTCTCCGCGAAGGCGCCGAGCGCTGGATGCAGGCCGCGGTCGTCGTCGAGCGGAAGGCAAGCCTCGCGTTTGATCGCGAGCTGGGGTCGGAGGCGATAGTACACATCGTCGCGAAAGGGCACGATTGTGTTGAGACCGTCATTTCCGCCCGCTAACTCGACGAGCAGCAGAATGCGATCCCAACGCGGTGTCACGCCGGAAATCGGGGCCGAACGCTCTTCAGAGGCGTCCGGCTCGCACGCGCGACCAGGACTCGCCCACACACAGAGCCCGCCCGGGAGTACTGTCCGCGCGAGCGCTGGCAGCATCGCGAGTCCACTGAGACGAAGGAAGTCACGACGTCGCATGGCGAGTCCCTCTACTTGAGCTGATAAACCGGGTCCGTCAACCAGTCGGAGACTTGGCTTTGCGGGTCGCGCTCGGCAATTGGAATGAGTTCGGGCAACGCGAACATCAACGTGCGAGCGCGCGTGAGTCGCGCGCCCGAGTCATCGCCGAGGCCCGCAAACCACTCGGCAAGTTTCGCGGCGTTGCTGCTCGAGCGCTTCATTTCGACCCGCTTGTCTTCCATCTTTCGGCCGTCGCGATCACCGCCCACGAGTTGCACCGTAAATTGCTGCCGCAGCAGGAGCGAACTCGACGTGATCCACTCGCGCCCGCCCGGCCAGCCTTTGACGTTCGGCGGATCAAAAAGATCTTGTCCGAGTCCGCGACACAACCGGAGCAGCCGCGCCGGCTCGTCGATCGCGAGCTCGTGGCGGCGCAACGTGCCGACGACCAGCTCAATCGGCGATTGAATGAGCACACCGCGGTTCTTTCGCTCCCGAAACGCAGCCGAAGTGAAGAGCGCCTCGAGCAAGGGGCGGAGCTGATAGTCCGCGGCGCGCAGCACGCCGGCAAGGCGGACGATCTCGGCGCGCGGCCGGTCGCTCGGCGCTGAGGAGTCTGATACGAACTCTCGCCAGAACTTCTCGACAATGTGTTCGGCCGTGCGCGAATTGGCGAGCAAGATCGACACGATGTCATCGCCGCCGAAGTTTCCGGTCTTGCCGAGAAATTGTTTTTCGCCGCCGTCGTGTTGCCGTTCGACGATACGAAACTCGCCCGTTTCGCGGTCGACCCGCCAGCCGGTAAATGCGCGCGCCGCCGCTTTGACGTCGGACTCCGTGAAGTGGCCTTCACCGAGCGTGAAAAGCTCCAGCAGCTCGCGCGCGAAATTCTCGTTCGGTTGCTTGCGATTGTTCTGCTGCGTATCGAGATAGATCAACATCGCCGGATCACGGCAAACCGCGCGCAGAAGCTCGGCAAAATTTCCGGCCGCATGCCGACGAAACAGCGCGTTCTGTTGCCACATGAGCGCCGGCAACCGCACCTTTCGCAGGCTAGACGTGAAGTGATTGTGCCAGAAAAGCGTGAGGTGTTCGGTGATCGGTGACGAGGTTTGCAACAGCTCGGTGAGCCACCAAGCCTTGAGCATCTCACCGTGCTCGCGCCGCCGCTCACGTTGTTGTCGCTGTTCTTCCGGGCTCGACTGCTTGCCGTCGCCCGCCAGAGTTCCGTTGGCAGCGTGCTGGATTTCCTCCGGTGGCATTATGCACGGCGCGATGCGGATCTCGTCGAGCAAACGATCGACGGCTTCCTCGTAGGTCAAACCGCGTATGCGCGTGAGCTCTGCTTCGCTGCAGCCAAAACCCGTGCGTGCGATGAGATGCCGGAGTTCATTCAGGTCGGCGGGAATTTTCGCGGGCGCGTCCGTGCCGTTCGGCGCGTTGCCGAAGGCCGCCATTGTCGCGCCGAGCCCCAACGCGCCGAGGAATAGCGCCGCGGCGAGCGATGGCACAACGGCTGCGCTTCGGTAGGGTAATTGCGACTTAGCGGGACGCAGCATGGAAGCAGATCTTTCCGTTCGGAGACAACTTTTCAACACCGAACAGTCGCCAAGAGTTTCGCCGGAGTGTAACGACTCGGGAGGAGGTGGCCAGGGTTTCGCGGGGCTGGCGCGGTTCGCGACGACAATCTCGGCGTCGATCAGGCTACTTGCGGCGCCCCGAAATGCACGATGTCGTGCGAGGCAGCGGAGTGGCAATAGACTTCTGAATCGCCGACTTTCACGCGTTGCAAGGCGTCCGTGACGCCCCGAGTCGTCTCGGTCCCGCCGAGGAAAAGATAGCCGTCCGGCTTAAGCGCTCTGCTGAGGCGGCTCAGGATTTCGCCTTTGGCAGTCGGCGCGAAGTAAATCAGCACATCGCGACAAAAGATCACATCAAAACTGCCGAGCCACGTGAAGGGTTCCAGCAGATTCAACTCTTCGACGCGCACTCTCGATGTCACGACCGGTTGCAATCGAAAGTGATTGCCGACCGATTCAAAGTACTTGACCAACGAAGTGTTCGGCAAACCGCGTTGCACTTCGAAGCGGTTGTAGATGCCGGCGCGCGCTTGTTCGAGCGTTCGTCCGCTGATATCGGTGCCGACAATCTCCAGGCGCCAATTCGCTAGCTCCGGCAAGCGGTCCAGGATTCCCATGACGATCGAGTAAGTCTCTTGGCCGGACGAGCAGGCGGCGTTCCAGATGCGCAGCCGACGCTCGCCGCGACGACGTTCCATGAGGCGCGGCAGTACCTGGCGAAACAGTGTTTCCAGCGGTTTGCCGTCGCGAAAGAAGCTGGTTTCGCTCGTCGTCATAGCATCGACGACTTCGGCGAGCAGCGGAACCGCGTCGTTTTGGCGCAGCGTATCGACGAGTGCGTCGAGATCCGCGGCGCCATGGCGCTCGGCGATCGACGCGAGTCGCGCGTTCAGTAAATGCTGCTTGTTTTCGCCCAGCACGAAGCCAATGCGTTCGAGCAGCAGTTCCGCCAAGTAGTCGTAATTTTCAGGTTTCACGCTTTGGCCTACCGCTGGCAACTTTCGGCGACGACGGCCGGTCATTGTTCTTGGCATTTATCGACCGGTTGCCATCCCGAGCTGAACGCGAAGCACATCGCCGCCGAAAAAACAGCAACCCCTGGTCGTGTTTACCGACCACACAAGATGCGGCCGACCGAGCCCGATAATCTGTGAGAGCCCGGTCGATAGGCGCGAGTGAGTGGGCTGCGCGTACGGTCGAGAAATCGGGTGGAGCCGCTCATGCCGAATCGCAACTCTTCCTACTCGCCGAATCGCCGCGCATTCACGCGCGTGCCATTTTGCATGGCGGTGCGGATTTCGACTGCTGAGCAAACATGGGACGCGGCGGTCTCTGATTTGAGCATCGGCGGACTCTTGGTGTCTGGACTACCGACGGATGAATTGCTCGTGGACGACGGTACTTGCCGGGTTGAATTCGTGGACGCGAGTCCATCCACGCTCGAGCCACTCGCCGCGACGGCGCGCATCGTTCGACGTCACGAGGGTCGCATTGGATTGTGTTTTGACACTATGCCGATCGAAGTCGGCGCGTTCTTGCGCAACGTCGTCAACTACAATACTGGTCGCCCAGAGTTGGTGGCGCTCGAACTGGAGCGACATTTGGCAGCGGCGAGCGCCGGCCAGAATCGAACGGAACCGTTGTGCATGTGAGGCCTCGAATACTAATCGTCGACGACGCGCCTGCGCGCTCGTGGGCGGGCAGCTGTTGCTAGGCGCCTCGCTCTGCTGATCAGCTCACCCGATGTTCGCGTCACCCATCATTGCGACTCGCGAGGTCGAAGCTCGACAATCTTGCAGTTCTTGAGCTGCGCGAGAACTTGCGGATCCAGCCCCATCAGAATAGTCGCGGCCGGCGGCGGGGATCCCTCGGCGAAGAGGCTTGGATCAAGTTGTTCCGCGACGACGCACCGCAGATTCGGATCGCGCGCCTTGGCGCGCAGCCACGCGACGGATGCGCCCGTGTAATCGAGAAAGACGACCGGCTGCACCGGTCCGCGCGGTTGTGCAGCGGCCGCTACTCCGGTCGCCGTGCCACCAAGGGTTGGCGCTGCCCGCGGAGCGGTTTCGCGACTGAATTCGGTGGGCGGTCGAAACTGCCCAACGTCTCGGCCGTGGACTGCTTGAATCGGCAGGAAGACGCCGAAAAAGGTCTCCGCGCCGTCAATCGCAACGGGGAATCTGAGCAGAAACGGTATGACACCCGCGGCTTCGGGCCAGATCGTCCCGGCCGGGTAATACTCGACCGCGCGATCTTCGGACTTTGGTCCAAGCCGATAATCCGAATTGACGTTCGCATTCCAGGTGCCAACGAAGACGTTGAAGATTTTTTCCAGCGACTCCTGCACAGGGCCTTGAAACTGAAAGGCCGTCTCCGCGTTGCCGGCCGCGAGCAAGAGCGCGGCGCGATTGAGTCGATCGGCGATGCGAGCCGGCACCAACAGACCGCCGACGCCGTTCGTTTTGCGGATGAATGCGGACCGACAACACACAGCGCCTTCGCTGCACGCGTCGAGTGTCTCTTGCACGCCGTAGAGATCCAGGTCTTCGCGCACGACACGAATCTCGAGACCCAACATCTGCGCGATGTCATCAACGACCTTGTGGAGTACTTTTGGGAATTCGCTGACGACGCCCGGCGCTAGTTTTGATTGAATCGTCATAGCTTACCTGCCGGACCGTCTGCTGGTTGAAACCGCGACGCACGTGCTGCGCCGGGTCAAGCGCCGGTGCCGAGGACGTCGACGATGCGTTTCTTCATGCGATTACCTTCCGCGTGGCTTGCGTGGCGATGCCTTACGCGGCGCCAGTGTCTTCCGCATCAGGAAGACGCCCTCGATCTGCTCGCCATCGACGACGAACCGAAACGGCAACACTTCCGTCGAAGCGTCGAGGTGGAGGTCGAGCGACTCCGTGCTGAGCACGGTCGGCAAGCTGAGGTTGATCTCGAGTTCCTCTTCCATGCAACATTGCTTGATGCCACCGGCGACCATGTTCGTTAACTCGCCGACCCCATTGCGCAACATGCTTTGTTCGGACAATTGCGTCGCATCGAGCATGAGTCCGACCAGCTTGCGCGCCGCCGGGGGCGTGAAGAAAAAGTAGAGCATGGAACTGAATTCTGGCCCGCCGAGACCAACCGCCGCGATGATCCGCTGCCCGGCAACCTTGCCGCTGAAGGACGCACTGCTCTCGACGCGGATCTCAACACGCAGCATCGTCTCGATCGTGTTGATGACGGAGCTGGCGATGGCACTCTGAGTCTGCTCGGTTTTCATCCGATTGCGCTTTCCGCGGCCGATTTCCGACGGTCCTCAGAGTTCGAGACGTCACGCTGTAGTAGTTTTCGACTGCCCGCCTCGACTTCTTGAGGTCGACTCGGTGGGGGACGGGCGCGCGCCGCAAGGCACCGCGTTGCTTCGGGGCGCGAGAGTCGTTGAAGGGATGTTTCGTGCGAACACTCATAACGGGCGCCACCGGATTCGTTGGTCGCGAGTTGTTGCGTCGCCTTCCGCTGTGTCGGGTCTTGACGCGAAGTCCCGAGCGGGCGCGGGCCGCGTTCGGTCAAGAAGCCGACATCCGGCAGTGGGATTGGCGGGCTGGGCGTCCGCCGCCCGAGACGTTTGACGATATTGAGGCCGTCGTCCATTTGGCGGGGGAACCGATTGCGGACCGTCGCTGGACGCCAGCCCTCAAGGAGACGATTCGCGCGAGTCGCGTCGAGAGCACGCGGCACCTCGTCGAGGCGATGGTGAAGCACTCGTCGCCGCCACGCACACTCGTCTGCGCTTCGGGCATCGGCTTCTATGGAGATCGCGGCGACGAGCTACTCGACGAGGACACGAGCGCGGGTCAAAGCTTTCTCGCCCAAGTTTGCGTGGAGTGGGAAGCCGCCGCGCTGCGCGCTGGCGAGCATGGAGTGCGCGTCGTTTGTTTGCGCTCCGGGGTCGTGCTCGATCCGAGCGGCGGCGCACTCAAGCGAATGATGTTGCCGTTTCGACTCGGGGTCGGCGGCGTTTTGGGGCCCGGCGATCAATGGTTTCCATGGATCGCGCGCGAGGACTTGGTGCGGATCGTGGAGTGTTGTCTCGCCTCGCCAACGATTGCCGGACCGGTAAACGCGGTGGCGCCAGAGTTGATTCAGAATCGGACCTTCGTGCGCGAGCTGGGGCGTGCGCTCCATCGCCCTGCACTCGTTTGGACGCCGGCGCCGCTCTTGCGAATCGCATTGGGCGAGTTCGCGAACGAACTCCTCGCGTCACAGCGCGCCGTGCCGAAGCGCCTCACCGCCCATGGCTTCAAGTTCGAGCGACCGGCGCTCGCTTCCACCCTCACGGAGTTGCTGGCACACAACAAAGGTCGTCCCGGATAGCGGGCACGAAACTACCGGTACCGATTCGACGCGGCAGCTATCACGATCCATGGGAGCCAGGCGGTATTCGCTTAAGCGCGTTTGAACGCTGCGTTGCGTTTTGCGCGACGGCGGGAGCTGCACACGGCGCGTTTGCCGTGATTCGCCTTCTTGATCTTGCGTGCGTTTCTGTTCATGGTCGCGGAATACTAACGAGCGCGGAGTTATTGTCAACGCGCAGGTAGCGCGCGTGAGGAGGAATCGCGGTTGCGACCCGCGCCGCTCGTCAGCGCGCGAGCACCCGCAAGACTGAGCGCGTTAGTCTCACGAGCGGAGCGTTTTAAGTCCAAAGACTTGGGGACGACGCGGACTCGCCGAGTTGCCGACATCGCGCTTCGAGTTCATACTTTCTCAGAGCGTATTTCGATCTGTCCACGAATCGACTGGCGCCCTCGGGCGGGTCGATGGAATTGTCATGGAAGTAGCGCCGATGATCCCGAGTCTCGACGGTGTGCACGTCTTCAATGAGCCAGCGGCGCTTGAGCAAGTCGACGGCGACCGTCAGTTGTTACAGGAACTGCTCAACCTCTACCTGCGCTCCTCCCAGCGACTCGTGTCCGAGCTGCATCAATCCGTCGCGGCCGGCGACAACGTCGCGACCGGTCGGCTTGCTCACTCGTTGAAGGGCGCCAGCGGCAACGTCGCCGCCGACCGAGTTCGCCTGCTTTCGGCAACACTGGAGCAGTGCATGAAGAACGGCAAGGCCGTCGACGGGCCGGCTTTCGTCCGCATAATCCAGCGCGAGACGGAAGCGTTTCGCGCACTTGCCATGAGCGTCAGCGTCGATCCTTAAGCGATCGACGCGCCGGTCGCGTATCGGCGCCGCAATCTCGACGTCTTGTCATCCCACCGAATTCGTGCCACATTTCCCCGCGCATCGCGTGACGTGGTCGCCGAACTCTCTCGCAATGAATGATTGCGCAGCGCGCAGTGCTTGAGATTCGTCGGCGCAGACGGATTCGGCACGGAGTGATTTGGCTCTCGACTGGCGAGAGCAAATGCTGGCCGCGCCGAATCCTGTCGGCCACGATCGATGGGAAGGGCAGCTCGCCCGTTGTCGCAACCTATGAATCCTTCCGATCCGATTCCCGATCCGATTCCCGATCCGATTCCTGAAGCGCCCAAACCACCGCGCGCGAAAGACTCCGAGGGGCGTTACAACGCCTTACTGGAGCGATTCCCGAAGGACAACTTGCAGGTCATGGCGCACTTCTATCGCGGCGAGATGACGCGGGCGCTCGCATGGCGGCAGAAGATGGACATGACCACGCAGTGGGCGATCACGACGACGACGGCGCTCATCGCGGTGGCGTTTTCCAATCCACAATACGACGTGATTTTGCCGTTCGCGTCGCTGTTGATTTTCCTGTTGCTGAACATCGAGGCACGCCGTTACCGCTTCTTCGATCTGTGGCGCACGCGCGTACGCATGCTCGAAGTTCACTTGATCGTGCCCGCGATCGTGTATGACTTGCGGCTCATCGAGGGCAACTGGAAGCAAGCGTTGTGCGACGACCTTTTCACGCCGTCGTACAAGATTTCCTATTGGGAGGCTCTCGGTCGGCGACTGCAGCGAAATTACATTTGGCTGTTCGTGTTGTGCTTGGTCGCCTGGCTGACGAAAATCTATATCGCGAACGACGGCAGTTTTTCACTCGATGGTTTTCAAATCAACAACAAGCACACGATGCTGGCGACGGGTAAGGGCCCGATAACCTTGATCCCAGGTTGGGTCGTACTGGGCGGCGCCATCGTCTTCCACGTGTTTCTCGGCATACTGCTGTTCACCACGCTCGGCGTGCGCGAAATCACGGGCGAGCTGCGTCGGAAGGACCCGAACCGGAAGGTCTGGCCAATCTAGATGGGCGGCTTCCTCGGCACGCGCGGTTCTTTCATGCTCGACGTGGTGTTCGTCGCGATGTTTCTTCTCATTCCGGCGCTGCTCTTCAGCATCTATCAGGTCAAATACCGCCGTCGCTACGTACTGCACAAGCGTCTGCAACTTGGCATCGCGGCGGTCGTCGGTGCTGCGGTGCTCGCCTTCGAAATCGAGATGCGTGTCACGGGTTGGACGCGCTACGCCGCCGAGTCGCCGTATTACTCAGACCCCTGGTATGCAAGCGCAGCGGGCCAAGTGCTCATCGTGCATTTGTTTTTCTCCGTCACGACCACGATCCTGTGGGTCGTTGTGACGGCGCGCGCGCTGCGCCACTTCAAGTCACCCATCCGCCCCGGCCCGCACAGCCGGTCACACATGTTCTGGGGCCGCATCACTGTCGTCGACACGCTGCTGACCGCCATCACTGGTTGCTTGTTCTATTACCTGGCGTTTTGGGCGACGAAGTGACTGCAGCGGGCGCCGGGGCACGGGCGAATCAGGACGGAAAGCACTTGCCAAACTTTACCAACCAAGAGGGTGAGCCGCTGAGTCGAATGCGAAGCGTCAGCAGGGCCACCGCAAGATTTTTCTCTCGCTTCAGGAAACCCAGCCACGTTTCGCTGTCGGCCGTGACTCGCAGGTTGCATTCACCAATATGCCCTTCTTCGATTTCCAGCTTCTGGTCGGTAATGCGGACTGTCGCCTTCCGTTGTTCGGCTCCCGTGAATGTGAAGTGATACGTCGCATTCAATCCCTTCGCCTGCCCCCGCTGAAATTGCAACGGCATGTACTTCAGGAACCGATCGATCGACTTCGGATGCAGGCTGCCTCGGACATGTTTGACATGCTTGTGCGGAAAACGCTTGGCCACGTGATCGGCCGCATCGGAGCCCGGAATGACGTAGACCGTTTCTTCCTTTTGCTGCAGCGGCTTCAGCGTCTGTTTCATGAAGGCGGATCGGTCTTCCAGCCAGGGAGCGATGACGTCTTCGCCGGCCGGGCACACGGACAGGCAATAAGCCGATTTGTAGTTTGCTCCGAATGAGAGGCTTTGCCAGACGGACGCCGATTCGGAATCCGAAACGCGTTTGCGATAGTCGTTGCGGCTACGACTGTCTGCCACCTGTTCGGTCCAGTCGGTGAATCCCCCTAAGAATTCGCGATAGTTGTGCGTGTAACAGGCAGTGAAATCGAAGTCGCCATTCGGCGAAATCGCGCCAACCGGACAGGCCGCCACACAGAGTTTGCATTCCAGGCACGGATTGAAGTCGACCTGCTGAGGCTCAGTTCCGACAACATCCTGTTCCAGCAACACCGTTCCCAGCAGGATGAAGCTTCCAAATCTTGGGTGTATCACGTTGCGGTGAATCCCCATCTGCCCCAGCCCGGCCGCAACCGCAACGGGCTTGTGAGAAACGACCCACAATTTGCCCGGGAACTGATCCATCTCCATGGGAAACCCCATCGACGGATTTACCGCGCGGAAGCCTCTCGATTCGAGTTCACGTACGACCTTTCTTGCGACGGCGTTCACGTGATCGCCGGTGTGATGGAATTCCAGGTTGGCCAGCGAGCGGGCCGTGCTGCGAATCGGTTCGCGGTTCATCCTGCAGACAAACGTGAGCAGCGATCGCGTCCACGGGACGTGCCCCAGGATGTCGTCGCGCTGGTCATCCAGTTCGGAACGACCGATGGAGACCACGCCGGCATCGTCCGCGCCGCAGTCGATGCACAACTGACGTAATTCGGCAACTGTCAGTGGCGTCGGGGGCACGGATGGCGGCGAGGCACGGAGTGCTTGCACCGTGGGGTGATTATCGATCCCTGACATGGACTGCTGCTTTCATCCAACCGGCATCATCGAGTACCACGGCCACCGCCGTCTTTCGCGTTCCGTTGACCCTCCTTTGCCATCACGATTCGCGATCGTGAAAGCGGTGAAGGGTATTCGATATAAATCTGCGATCGGATTTGTTTAGTTCTGGTGGGCGATACTGGGCTCGAACCAGTGACCTTCTGCGTGTAAAGCAGATGCCGCAGCCTATCTCAATCGTCGCGAAGTGCTCTAAGTGCTTTGTAGTAGCTGCTTGTCGTGTTTTGTGAGATCTGGTAGATTTTCAATCTCTTGGGAAACATTTGGGAAACAGCCAGTTTCAACACGAACGCCCGGCAGCCACTTTTGGAAGGGACACCATGAAGAGATTCGGGAGGCCAAAACGCATTTCACGTCGCGGCACGCAAACTTCGGCCTATTACTGTCGAGTTCATGATGTGGAGACCGGCCAAGATTCCTTGATCTCGACTCGCTGCGACAACCGCAAAGCCGCGATGGAATGGTGGCAGACTCGGCAGTATGAGCTTGCGATCGGGCCGGAACGAACGCAGCAACAGCAAAAGGCGGGGACTCGAACACTCGGCGACTTGTACCAAGCATGGCTGACGGCGAAGTCCGCGATTGCCTGCGGACATCACATTGTGGACCTGAAGGCTCGCGGCGACCGGTTTTGGCTAAGACACTTCGGGGAGAAGCGACCACTAATCGAAATCACGCCCGACGATGTCCGCCTCTATTTGGCGAAGCGCGCGGCGGGACGGATGTTGAACGCGAATACCGAGAATGCGCAGATACGCGCAGCGGAGAAAGCGAAGCTGCACCCGCGTGCAAGGAAACCAAAGAAGATCGTGCCGAAGAAACTCTCCGCCGCATCGCTGAATGCAGACCTACGGGCGCTGCGATCGCTTTTCAATTTTGCAGTGCGCGAAGGGTGGCTGGAGCGCTCTCCCGCGGCCCCGGTCGAACCCCACGCGGGCGAAGTTCGGCAGAAGACGTTTTCACTTACCGAGATTGAAGAGGAGCGATTGCTTCGCGCTTGTCGTGAGGAGCTAATCGTAAGCGTGAAAGGGAAACGAAACGCGGGCGGGAGAGCGGGCGGGCGAAAGACACGTAAGAAGATTTCTTTCGATCAACCGATCGGAACGCCGATCTACTTGCAACCGCTGGTTGCCGTCGCGCTGTATAGCGGGCTCCGCCGCGGCACATTGCTTTCCCTTCGTTGGTGCGACGCAGACCTTGAACAGCGCCGATGGCGCATTCCGCCCGAGATCATGAAGACATCGATCGGCTATGACGCGCCGATGGCGCCACGCGTCGCAGAAGCGCTCAAGCAGTTTCGCCAGGAACTCGCGGCGCTGTGCAAAGCCAACAAGACACCCGTTGCTGAGCGCCTGGGCTCCAAGTGCAGGGTTTTTGGACTCGAACCGAATTCCTCGGTTAAACGCTCTTTTCAAAGGGCCGTCCGACGGTCAAACCTCGGAAGGCGTTTCAGTTTTCACGATTGCCGCCGGTGTTTTCTCCAGAAGTTGCGCGCCGCCAACGTCCCGCTCGATGTCGCAATGCAGTTGACCGGACACAGTTCGATTCAAACCGTTGTCGCGCATTATCGCCAAGTCCCGATCGCCGAGCAGGAGCGCGCGGTTGCAGCGCTGGAGCCCGTGAGCGCGTCCGTTGGAAATGTCGCGGCGAAAAGCGTAGGTTAGTGGCGCTCCGCTGATCCCGGAGCCTTGGGTCGGTGGCGTGTCGCGTAGTTAGTCCTTTCGAAGCGCGCACGCTGCCGGCCATCTTCGAAAGGACTCGACATGTTTGCCTTTGTGCGCCAGCAGCCCTTTGATTGGTTATGTAGTAACCCGAGCGCGCTGATCGACCTTAAGCGAGCCGAAATTCTCGACGTGCTATCCCACCATGGCTTTCCCGCAGAGAAGGCCGAAGATGTGTACTCTTTGGCGTTGGCTATCGACCTTGTGAATCAGAATGACGCCCCTCGGGACATGCTTGAACAGAACCGACCGCGAATGGTCGGTGAGGCGACATTTAAGGTGAACTTCATTACACCGTTGGGCGTGAAACTGCTTGAGCGAATCGTGCACTTGGAGAATCAATATCCTCCCATGGCGCCAATTGCGGCGACAGTCTCTTATGCGAAGCTCACGCTCGGCAAGCTGAGGCCGGAGGAAAAGCTTGAACTGCTCCCTGCGATTACCAGCAACCTCTATCGGATTCTCATTTACGTACTAAAGACGTATGCCATGGCTTCAAGTCAAGGACAGGATTTCGAGCCCGTTGTCAGAGATGGCTCACGCGACAGACCATATCAGGATGAAGTCCTTACTCGTGACGATCTTCGCAAAGCCGCTGGCTATAGCAAGGAGTCAAGAAAGAGTCTCGATGATCTGATCGCCAGGCTGACACGGGAAAAGGGACTACCTGAAGCGCGTAAGGCGTGGGTAACTCGTCCAATCGACTACGAGAACAAGGATAGTCCGGTCCTGAGACCGTTTGAAACCTCCGTCTGGGACCAAGAGAAAGCAGCACAAATTTTTGCTGAAGTGCGTCGCGACCGAGGACCAATCAACGAGCGCTGATGCTCCAAATGGTGTCTCACACCTCCGGCAATGCCCGGCAATGCCCGGCAACCCACTACACAACCGGTTTCTCTTCAACGACGTAACAATGCCGGGCATTGCCTGCGATTGCTTATCGTGACGAAGTAGACTTGTGTCGCGATCATTCCGCCGTCTTTGCGAAAGGATGGCGAATGAGAAAACGAAAACCACGACCGAACGAGATCGCGCCGGACGCCCCGCGAATCGTGAACGCACTTCTCGCACGTGGAGTGCTGAAGACTTCGGAACTCGCGGGAGTTCTGGGCTGTGAAACAGCAACAATTTTCCAGCAACTCTATCGAGGGATTTGCCCGCTCGTCCCCGTGAGAATTCGAGTCGGGAAGCGCGTTCACCTACGCTGGCGACGGGAAGACGTCGAGAAACTTCTCGCCGGTGAAATCGTACTTTCCGCGCCGGTTGCCGATCGGACGGCGCAATGAACCGAAAAGTATCGCCGCGCGCTCGCGCCAGCAAGTCACGCAAGCGCAACAGCGAGCCGACTCACGCCGTGCTGCTCGAATTGTTCCAGGATGCGATCCTAGGTGTTCTGGATCGGTTCGAACTCGCGCGAATCCTAAAACTCGACCGCCGCGCACTTGCCGGAAACGCTTCGGCACGTCGCGAATGCGATGAGCGAGTCCGCTCGCTGCTCGCGCGACGCCGAATTCGATTCGATGCCGCTCGCGGCTCCAAGGCGCGAATGGCGGACGGTCGATGAAGCGCGCGGGACTTTCGCATCCAAAGGTCCTACGACTCGCTAGGAGCCTCAAGATTGACCGGTGTCACGCCATCGGGATTCTCGAAACGCTTTGGGGCTGGGCCGCAACGTGGGCTCCTGAAGGCGACGTCGGACGACGGCACGACAACCAAGCGATTGCCGACGGTATCGGATACACGGGCGACGCGAGCGAGTTAATCCGCGCACTTGTCGAGGCGAAACTGCTCGATGAAGTAGCGGAACCGCACCGACTCGCGATCCACGACATCGCAGACCATGCCGACAACGCATGGAAAGAGAATCTCTCTCGTGTTGGCGCGACGTTTTGGGATGGAACGTCGCCGCGACGGTCGGTAACGGGTCGCCCCCCGAAGCAGAACACGGCGGAAACTCCACAACAACTCCACGAGAACTCCACGCAAACGCCAGGAAACTCCAACCAAACTCCCGGAAAGTCCACCCAGCCTGATGCCTGTAGCCCGATGCCTTTAGAGAGAGAGATGCCGAACACGGACGCGGTCGCAGGCGACCGTCCGCCGGCTGCGCCGGCTGACGCTTGCTCTCTTGAGAACTCAAACGAAGAGCCCGAGTCTTCAAGTGGCGAACCTGCTCGCCCTACTGGCGTCAACGGTTGCCCTGTCGATTCTGGCGCGACCGTAGCCCCTCGCCGAAGTCGTCGAGCGTTAGCGCGCGCGGCGGTTGATCCCGCCGAAGACGTCGAGACGCTCGCGGAACTCAACTCGCTCATCGACTGGCTCCACGCCTACCGGATTCCGAAGCGCTTGCCACCTTGGGACTCGCTGGATTTGGAGAAACGGCGGGCGATCGTTGCCGCTCGAATGAGGCGGAGCGAATTGGAGTCCGTGCCGGCGCTTTGTGCCGAGGCTCGACGAATCGTCACCGGCGCTGAGCCGTCGGAACTCTACTGGCTCAACGATCTCGCGGTTCTGCTCAGAGTCGGCGGAAAAGCAGACCATTGGAAGCGCTTGCTTGGCGGCGGATACCGTCGCAACGAGTCCGCGGCGCTGCCGAGAGCTGCGAAAATCGACCACGGCACGCCGGCTGCTCGCGGTTCAAATCCCGAAGTGGATGCGCGACGCGAAGAGCGCTTGAGGAAAGCGAGCGCGCAATGAACACTCCCGACGAGCCGCGACCGCTGAGCGCTCCGGACCTTGAGCGTGTCGTGCTCGGCTGCTTCTTGCTTCACGACGAACCGCCGCGCGAACTCGATGAGATCGATGAGTCGCTCTTCAGTACCCACGAGCATCGAATCGTTTGGCGGGCGATTGAGTCGCGGATTGAGACCACGCATCGCGTAGACCTAACGCTGCTCGCAGAAGACCTGCGGAGCGCCGCATTGCTTGAGCGTGACGCGCTGGAGTTTCTCCTCGAATGCGAGTCCGCGGTAATGTCGACCGCAAACCTGCGCGAGTACGCTAGCCGCTTGCGCGAGCTGCGCGATAGACGAGAACTC
Source organism: Planctomycetota bacterium (assembly GCA_046154185.1). Taxonomy (GTDB): domain Bacteria; phylum Planctomycetota; class UBA8108; order UBA1146; family JAJFFE01; genus JBJXGE01. Next base: position 84,015 of record JBJXGE010000058.1, on the reverse strand, counting down.
TTGAAACGGTTGCGGGAGAACGTCGAACGAGCCGAACGAAGCGCTACGCCTCTTGATGAGATTCGCGACAGCCTGATCTCACAGCTTGTGGAAATCGGAGCTACCGCCGGCGGGTGCGGAGTCATCGATCACGCTGAAGTTAGCGGGCGCTTCACCGAGCAACTGCGCGCGCGCTTGCGCGGCGACGATCAACGAATATCGACGGGACTTGTAAACCTCGATGACGTTGTCGGCGGACTCGCGCCGGGCAGGCTGACGGTCATCGCCGGCAGGCCAAGCATGGGCAAGTCGTCACTCGCGCTGAATATCGTCCGGGGAGCCGTGCTCGCGGGGCACGCTGCGCTCTTCGTCGCGCTTGAGTCGTCAGCGGAAGAGATCGCCAATAGTTGGTGCGCGATCGATGGCGACGTTGGCAATTACCAACTGAGCAACACTTCAGACTTGACGCCAACCGATCTCGAACGGATCAATGCGAGTCTCAACCGAATGGGAAATGACGCGGGCGGGCTCTTCGTCGATGACGATTCCGCCCAAACCGTCGAGAGCATCGGCGCGCGCATTCGCAGACTCAAGCGCAAACACCCCGGGCTTCGACTTGTCGTCGTCGACCATATCGGGCTCGTGCGCGGAAAGGGCCAGAACCGCGAGCAAGAAATCGCAGGCATCTCGAGCGGACTGCGACTGCTGGCGAAAGAGTGCGACGTTGCCATGATCGCGGTTTCGCAATTGAACCGCGGAACCGAGAACCGAGACGATCGGCGACCACGGCTCGCCGACTTGCGCGACTCCGGCACGATCGAGCAAGACGCGAGTCTCATTCTGCTCCTTTTTCGCGAGGAGTATTACTTCCCCGAGCGCGTAGACAAGCAGGGTCTCGCCGAAGTCTTTGTCGCGAAGCATCGCGGCGGACCCGTCGGAAGTGTCGAGCTGCGATGGGACGCCGAGCACGTTCGGTTTTCCGATTGGTGGCCCGAGATGAGCTACGCCATGCCGGCGCGATAGTGAGTGTCAGTCATGCCCGAAGGAGATGGAACGGTGGAAAAGTTGAACCGGCGAAGCACGGCGGAACATCCCCCCCAAAACACCCGCTGTGCGTATCGCGGGACGGGTTCCCGGACACTTCCCCACAGTCTCATTGAAGCGGCTATGACGCACGGTCTCGGACGTGAACACGCTCTCGGACGCTCGCGGCCGTGGCATTGGCCGGCGGAAGAGTTGGCAGCGTGGGACGCGTGGGTAATAAAGCGTCCAGGCCACGCCGAACGGATCGAGCGGCATAGGGCAGCGTGTCGGCGATGGTGGCGCGAAGTTGGAGGGCCAGCGCGAGCGCGCAAGCGACGGGCGCATCGGTATGCGGCGGAGCGGGAACGCGCAGCGCGGGGAGTGCCGCGGGAGTATCGCGATGAGTTCGCGTGAGCGCTAATCTCCGCGGATTCGTGACGGCATCTGCTACCGTCAACGATGATCAAGTCACGAAAGAGGTAGCTCATGACGCATGAGAGAGAGCCGGAACATCCCAACCCCGCCCGTGGCCAAACACCCTATCCGTGGTTCGAGGCCGACCGTGATGGCCGACTCTTCGAGAGTCTCGTCCGAACGCTCACACAAGTCGCGACCCTTCACTACAACGGGTCCGCGGTTGATTCCATTGAGTGTCGCAGCCGCTCGACTCGGTCGGCATATCGACACCGTGAGGCGGGAGCTGAAAGACGGCGCAATAGGCATCAAGACTGTGCGACAGGGTCGGGACGGCGCCGGCAGGATCTACGTCGACGCGCAGGAGCTGGAGAAGTGGATCGAGGGGCGGACGGTCTCAGCAACGACTCGCCGTGAATGCGCCGCAAAAACGGAGAGCGCGTAGACAACTGTCCGTTACTCGCCTGTGGCGGAAATCCAATTCCCTCCCGTGCGCCTATGAACCTCACGAGCTACCGCTGACTCGATCTCCTCGGCCGAGGGGTTGAGTTTCCGCAGCTTTGCAATTTTCGCAGGGGTAAGCACGCCTGCGAGAATTGTCTTAACGAGTTGTTCGAGACTCGCTCCGTCATCCCCTTTTGTTTTTCCGCGCGTTTTCTTCTTTTTCGGGCTCGTGCTCGCCACCGGTCGCTTCCCTTCCAATGTTTGTTTGGTCACGCCAAGAGACTCGGATCTCAAACCGAGTGCCGCTGAGAGAATTCGCAGAGTACCGTCGAATTCGGCACACGATTAATATCACGGGCTCAGCCGTTGATTGAGCAGAACACTACTGCCGAAACGCCCCCCAGTGATCGCATCCAAATTGCCGTCTAGGTCTAAGTCTGCGACTTCGATCCATTCGGAATACACGCCCACGCCGAATCGTTGAACCGCGCCAAACGCACCAACACCATCGCCCAGCATCAAGCTGACCGAAAAAGGCTGCACTAACAGCAGGTCCAACGATGAGTCGCCGTTGACGTCGCCAAGCGCGATGTTCGGATAAAAGCCATACGTGACTACTACGTCATAGCCGATCGGCGTTGCGAAAAGTCCGTCACCAAGTCCCAAGAGTACGCTGCATGAGCCGGAGGCATTCCCAGAAATCGCGTCGAGATTGCCATCGCCATTCAAATCTGCCAGTAGGACCGAACGCGGATCGAACGCCACGACATACTGAATGCTCGGTTGCTCGAATGAGCCATCTCCATTTCCAAGTGCGAAGGAAAGCGTCGACGCGGCATAGTTGGCGGTTGCGATATCAAGATTGCCATCGTTGTCGATGTCGCCAAGTGAGAAATTCACCGGCTCCGCGCCGACCCACACCGTGCTTTCAAGTATGAACGTCCCATCGCCATTGCCAAGAAACGATGTAGCCTCATCCGAGCTAGTTGTAACAACGTCTAGCATTCCGTCGTTGTTGATGTCACCGGCGTGGATCGCCAGTGGATAGGCGGGCGGCAAACTACCCAACGACGACAATTCTTGAAACAGACCAGTTCCGTCACCGAGCAGGGAACTGATCCGGCCCGACGGCGGGAATATTGCGTTAAGCGTCACCGCATCAACGAAGCCATCCGAATTGAAATCCGCAAGCGTTGCGGCGGCGGGAAACGAGGCCAATATTTGAGACGATTCGCTTTCAAATGTTCCGTCGGCGACTCCAGCAAGCAACGTAATTTCTCCCGGGATAGGTGGCTGCTCACCTGGCTCGCCCTTGGAAGTAAATAGCGCATCAACGATTCCGTCGTTGTCGATGTCTCCGAGCGAAAAAGATGACATGTAATAGTCGGGCGTCGAAAAGGGATAGACTCGATTCGCCGCGAGTGAGCCGTCGCCATTTCCGAGAAGCGGCAAGATCGATTTCGAGGAGTACCCAGTATTCACGACCACAACATCCAGATCGCCATTCTCATCTACGTCGCCCAACGAAGGAGATGCAGGCCAAGCTCCAGGATTTTGAGAGATTGGCGTGTCGAATGTCCCGTCGCCGTTACCCGCAAAAGAATAGACCCAGGGCGAAACGCCGTCGAAACGCGTCGTCACTAAATCGAAGTGGCCGTTGCCGTCGAGATCACCCAGGGCGAGGCGCGTGAGATAGGAAGAAACCGAAGAAGTTCCGCCGCTGCCGAGAGATTCGATAACTGCCGACAATGTTCCATCGCCGTTGCCGGGAAAAACCTTTATCTCATCGTAATTCGCTGCGATCACGTCGAGGCTGCTATCCCCGGTAAGTTCTGCGACGCCGAATACAGACTCGGTTAAGTCGAGAGCGTATGGCACTTGACTCGCAAATGTGCCGTCGCCGTTGCCGATCAAAACCTCTACGGTCGACGAAGTGGCCGAACCAACGGAGACAACCGAATCCACATCACCGTCGTCATTCAAGTCGGCAAGGACAACTGAGCCGACACCTCCATTCAACGAGTGTGACCCTGCGAACACGAAACTGCCGTCACCAAGACCCAAGAAAACGTTAATGCTGGTCCAAGAGTTTGTAACGGCATCTATGGCGCCGTCGTTGTCGAGATCGCCGAGAGCTACGACACGAGGGTAACCGCTGGATGAAAATTGAAGCGCCGCAGCGAAAGTGCCATCTCCATAGCCACGAAGAACGCTCAAAGATCCGGTCATCCCCGGCGAGGTTGAACTGTTTGGAGTGATAACGTCGAGTTCTCCGTCGCCGTCAAAGTCTCCAATCGAGATGGACACCGGATTATCTGCGCCGAGGCTTGACTGCACTTGGTCGGCGAAAGTCCCGTCGCCGGCTCCAAGCAAAACACTCACTGTATGAGGACTAAAACTAGAATCGCTGCTGTTTGACGACACCGCGTCAATGTGGCCGTCGGAGTTAAAGTCTCCAAGTGCCACGCCGCTCGGTTGCCCTCCCACGGCGTACTCTCTCGCGAGAAATATCGATCCAGAAAACGGCGGCGAACAAGCGCTGAGCGGCCCTAAGCAATCGAGCGCATCGCCCGTCGTGTCTTCGCCGCAATCTGGAAACGGCGAAGCGGGCGGAAGCCCTGACGCAAACAAGTATGTCAGCAAGTAAACCGCATCGGCGACGTCAATGACTCCGCTGTCGTTCACGTCCGACGCATCTGCGCAACTCGGAGTCGCGCCGACGGAGAAAAGAAATCCAAGGATGGTAAGGCCGTCCGAGATGTCGAGTTGCCCGCTGCCATTCGCGTCGCCCCGGATGAAGGGCCACGCTTGCGCGCTCAGACTTGCCGGAACCGAGAGCACCGCTGCCAGACTGAGAGTGAGCTGGAGTCGCGTTCGCATTGCTTGGACCTTTCTCGATACTGTTGTGTTACTGATCTTCGAAGAGCGAGCCGGCGACCCAGTCGTATTGGCCGACAGCGGACCGCTGAAAGCCGCCGCTTGCCGCACTGTAATCACCATCCGCCTGATTGCTCCCACCGCCAGTAACGACCGAAAAGTTGCCGCTCGCCACGTTGCTGCTCCCACCGAAAATAGCTGACGAGAATCCAACGGCGGAGTTATTGTTTCCGCCCATACACGTACTGTTATCACCAGAACAGATGTTTCCGCCCCCACCAACGACTGTCGACAACAACGCGTTCGCGTCATTACTCTGGCCTCCCAGAACCAATGACCGATCGCCCTGCGCTATATTCAAGACACCGCCGCAGACAAGGGAAAACGAGCCGATCGCGTTATTCTGATTGCCGCTCACAACGACTCCACCTGAGGCACTATTCGAACCGCCGCCGATAATCGTCGCGCCCGAATTGGCTTCGTTGGCGTATCCGCCGACTGTGCTTGAGGCGACTCCGTTCACGCGATTCCCGGCTCCCGCGATCGCCGAGCTATACGGTCCCGCCGTCATGTTATGGAGCCCCGCCGCGATGCCAGCGCAGGACGTGTAGCGCAGGCCATAGCCAACGATGAGGTTGTGCGAGCCCGTTCTCTCGTCATCTACGGCAACCGCTTCGTTGTAGCCCAAGATGAGGTTCCCGACTCCGTTCGTCTGAACGGAAAGAGTGTCGGCGGGATTACTCGGATTCCCGTTCGTCGCCCCGAGCCCGTTCACGATTTGCACGTTTACGCCCGTGAAACGGATCGTCTTGGCGGTTCCGCCTTGGCCATCGTCGAGGTACTCGATGCTCATATGCGAGAGCATCTCCGCTTGCTCGGCTGTGAGCTGTGGGCCGCTCGCGATCGCGACGGGTGGCGGACCGCTCGAAAACAGGAAGTTGAGCAGATACACCGGATCCGCGAGATTGATCCAGCCATCGCCGTTGCAGTCGCCATTCACATCGGCGTACGGTCCGCCGGCACTCGCGCGCATGTAGCCGGCGATCGCGACGAGCGCGAGCACGTTGACGATGGAGACGAGCGCGACAGCGGCGAAGAACTTGAGCGAGCGCATCGAATTCCCTTCTGGTGTTCCGGCGCTTGGCGCGGCGACCCGATCACACGTGACTACGGACACTCGAAAAACTATGAGTCGAGTTCACGGAGCGTCGACGAGATAGCCGGTCATGACTCCGGCAAAGACTGACGCTGATCCGCTCGGTACGTTTCGAACTTCGACTTGAGAGCCGGGCTCAAATTGCAACCCGCCTCCAGGTGGAAATTCAGCGGTCCCGCCTGGTGCAATCCGTCCAAACGTCTGACGGTCAATTTTCATCGAGACCGCACCGCCGAGATTCTGAACAAGTTCAAGATTGCTGCCACCTTCACCGAAGAAAAATCCCTGAACGACGAGCCACTTGTCGGGCGGAACGTCGTACATGACGACACCGGTGCCGGGCTGAATAGTCACAATGCCGTCCGGTGGAAATAGAGTTCCGGTCGACACGTTTACCAAGTCCGCCGGATGAGGAAAGAGCATTTTCGCTGGCTGCGACGGTCCCGCAATCGCGACCGGTGGAGCCCCGCTCTCGAAGATGTAGTGGAGCAGGTAGACCGCGTCCCCCAAATTAATGGACCCGTCTCCGTTGACATCGCCATTCATCGTCGCGACTGGACCCGCGCCCGCGCTGAATCGCATCATGCCCGCTATGACGACGAGCCCGGCGAGATTGAGAATCGAAACCAGCGACACGGCGGCAAGAAACTTGAGCGAGCGCATAGAGCCTCTTTCAATGAAGTGTGTGCGAACGACGATTGCTCGAATGCGACAAGAATAGACGAAGCTATACGGAAATCGAGAGTCTTCAACGATTCGGGCTCATCGAGCGCCTTCGAGTCGCGGAGTCGTGCGCGTTCAACTCACGACAATCGGCAACCGCTCCGCTCGGCCCTCGCTGCAAGGCGCTAGGCGGTCCAAATTTCGAAGCGCGGGCGGCGCTGGTGTTTCGCAGCGCGAGAAACGAGCACGGGGCGCGGAAGTCCCCCGGGAGACGCGTAAGGGAGGTGGGACATTCCCCCCCGGCGCGAAGGGACGTTTGGGGGGCCTACCCGGGTCGACGCGGGCGAAGGCGCAGAACGGAGTCGGTGCATCGAACATCGAACGGGTGGCGGTCGCGCTCGCGGTGGCGCTTGCTGATGATCCGCCCGAATGTCATTTCGTCCGGTCAAATTGTCGGCGAATGTCCGCGGGCGTTATCGACGTCGATCGTCGGACCCCGACCGCAAGCGTCAGCGCGATTGCATCGAGATTGACGCTCTCGAATCCGGACGACGATCGATGTCTTGGGAAACCTTTGGGAAACGGACGGATTTCGCACAAGGTCTCGCGGTAGGTGTTGGATCTCAAGTTGTGTATTTATATGGCTTTGTGCTGGTGGGCGATACTGGGCTCGAACCAGTGACCTTCTGCGTGTAAAGCAGGCGCTCTACCAACTGAGCTAATCGCCCATCGTGGGGTGTCTAGAGCGAAACGATAGCCCGCGCGCGAGACGCGGACAAGACCGGAAGCAAGGCCGGGCCGCGCTGCGGCGGACGCGATTCTCGAGAGATTCGCGGAGCCGCCGCTGCGCGGCCCGGCTGGCCGACGCGCTGAATAAAGTTGCGCGCTACGCGCGCGACTTCACGCGCTTCCGTTTGCGGTCGTTGTAGTAGTAGTAGTAGTAGTACTCGCCACCGCGCTGCTTCACGAACTTGTTGAGGAACACCCCGAGGATGTTCGACTGCACGTTTGTCAGCAGGTGCTTCGCCCACGTGACTTCTTGCTGTTCGGCTTGGCCGGAGCCGACGACGAACAAGCTGCCGTCGACGGCCGCCGAGATCGTCAGCGCGTCGCCGACCTTATTGATCGGCGGCGTATCGAAGATCACAAAGTCGTAGTGCTTCTTGAGTTCGCCGACCAGCCGGTTCAATCGACCATGTTCGAGCAGCAGCACGGGGTCGGCGACGGACGGTCCGCTCGTGAGTACATCGAGATTCTCGATGCTCGTGCGCTGAATGCATGCGAGCGGGCTTCGCTGCTTGCCCTCGATCTCGCTCTCGGTGAGCGCGCCTTCGAGCACGTGGCGTTGGTTCACACGCGTGTCGAGCGCCGTCGAAAGCCCGACGTTATTGGAAAGTCGCAGGCAATTGTGTATCTGCGAAATCCGTAGGTCGCCATCGATGAGAACGACGCGGGCTCCTTTGCGAGCGAGCGCCACTGCGATGTTGATCGAGACGGTCGTCTTGCCTTCGCGCGCAATCGCGCTACACACCATGAGCGCTTTGAGTTTGAGCTCGTGGCACGTGCTTTGAATGAGCGTTGCCGCGGTGTTGAACTTCTCTGAGATTTCGCTCTGCAGCGGCGCGTCGATGAGCAATCGCTCTTGCTCGGCTTCCTTCGGAATGATCCCAAGGAGCGGCAGGTTCAAGTGCCGGCGCACGTCGTGCTCGTTCTTCACGCGGGTATCGAGATACTCCGCAATGTACACGACGCCAAGTGCGAAGATGAATGCCATCAGAACGGTCAACGTCAACGGTCCAGCGCCGCCAGCGGCCGGCGTGACCGGGTGCGCTTGATAGGCTGGGTCGTAGACAATCACCGAGCCCAAGCGACCTTCGCTCCGCCACTGCACATCCTTCTTGATCGTGCGCAGCCCCTGCAACCGATCGCGCGCTTCATTGACGGCGACTTCGCGCGGTGCGAATGCCGCGCGAAGACTCGCGAGCTCTTGGAGTTCCTTCTTGAGCCGCTGGCGCTGCTCGCTGTAGACCTCGCGCTCGAGCTCGAGGAATGAGTTCTCCTTGATGAGTTCATTGGTCTCTTTGGAAAACTGCCGGTACTTCTCGGTCAGCAGATTATCCTGCTCGTCCGCCGCCGCTCGCTTTAGTCCTTCGATCTTTTGTTTCTGTTGTTTGACAGTCGGATGTTCGGGCGAGAGTGAGGCGAGCGCCGTCTCGTACTCCAGCTTGGCCGCGAAGAGCTGTCCGCGGATCTCGCCCAATTGGCGCGAAGTCGCGAGTTTGGCCTCGTCGATCAGATCGCTACGCGCGTCGAAGGACGCCTGCTGCAAGCGATACGAGATCATCTTGTCATTCTTGCGCTCCTGGGCGACGAGCTTCGAATCCTCATCCTCATAGTGATAGAGGTTGCTGAGGATGACGCGCTCTTTCTCCTCGAGATTCGCGACGTTACTGCGTTCCTTGACGAGCGCCAGGTCGGCGGCGGTCTGATTCGCATCCACCTCGGCGGCGGCGATCTGGCTATCGAGCTTCTCGAGAAATTTGGCGTGACTCTCGCGGCTCTTTTGATTGTGAAACTGCGTCGCGCCTTCGCAAACCGCCCACGAGAAGAGCAACGCGGTCAGCTCCGTGTCACCTTCAACTCTGATGTCGACGATCTGCCGATCCTGGTTAGCGGCGGCTTGAATCTTGGCGCGCAAGAGTGAAATGATCTCGACGAGCCCTTCCTCGTTTTCACCGTAGCGATCGCGCACGATCTTCGTACCGGCTTCAATCTGAAGCGGAAACTTGCTGTCTTTGAATTCCGGGCTCTCGAACTCGACATCGCCCCGCGCGAGCTGGGCCGCACGCTTCAACACCGGGTAATCGGTGATCGTGTTTTCCTTTGTGAGGAGCGACAACGAATCGAATGGATTGACGGGCAGATGCTCGGCGCCCGGCTCTTGCCCGCCGAGCCCGATGATGACCTTCGAAGTTGCGGCGAAGCGATTCTGATGCGTGTACGTGACCCAAGTTAGGTGCACGCCGACGATCAATACGAAAATCGGAAAGAACAGGAGCCATCGCCGGCGGATGATCGCGAGATACTCCTTGAACTCCATCGCAGCCCTTTCAACTTCCGGACAGATATCTCGGTCGAGCATCCTTGCTGAACGAGAATTACCGCCGCGCAGTGGGGCGCGGAAAGCAACCCACGGACGCGGCTCGATCGATCTGTCGCCTGACCTTTCGGATCTATCGGCTCATCTCCCGCACCGGCTTGACGGCTCTTTGCGAATCTCACTCCAGAGGGCGGTCCGCCTTCATCCCTCGTCAGGGGCCTGCTACACTCCCGACGCAACGCCGACGACAATCGAAGTCCAGTTGAGAGGATTGAAGCGAACATGCAGAGGATTGGGCAACACCGCAGCGCATTCGGTTTGGCAGCGTTGGTCGCGGCTATCGGCGTTTCGCTGGTCACGGGTTGTGGGACGCCGCGAAAAGTCGAGCCCGAGCCGCAGCAAGTGACGATTCGCAACGAACGCAATCAGCGGGCGGTTTATTGGTTACAGCCCGGCACCGGTCGGGAATCCGCGCGACAAGTGGGGTATGTCACGGACTGCTTCATTCGGATCGGGGAGACGGAGTCCCTCGCCGTGTACGTGCACGATAAGAAGCATGTCCGAGTCGGCTACTATTTCACGGACGGCGCGACTTGGAAGTTCGACAGCCGCGGCGTGCCGAAGCAAATCGGCAACTTCGAGGCGAACCGCAGTCTCGAGGAGATTTACGGCCTACAAGGGACGTTTGATCTCCGGCCGGTCGGCGCGACTCGCGAACGCGCGGCGACGCCGTAGTCTTGCGCGACCTGAGCGCGGAAAGCGCCGCTGCGGTGGATCCCGACTCGCGGTCAGGGACGATTTCGTGGCGCGCGTTCGCATTGTTGTTTGCGTTCGCGCTCGTCGTCCGAGTTATCGCTCTCGCGGAGTTCGCGGCCAACGATCCCTACTTTGACGCTCCGGTCGTCGACGAACTCACGAACTATCAAATGGCGGTCCGCGCCGCGAACGGCGAGCTGGTGCCGGAACGGCCGTTTTGGAAGCCGCCTTTCTATCCGTTTGTACTCGCGCTCCTCATGCAGCCGAATGCGCCGACCGACAGCTCCTATGGTCCGGAGCAGCCATCGGCGTGGCGGCTCAAGCTGCCGATGGCGATTCTCGACGCACTGACGGCGGCGCTGATCGCGTGCTTGGGCGCACGCTGTTGGAATCGACGCGCGGGCCACTTGGCCGGAGCGATCTACGCGCTCTCCTTTACGCCAGTTTTTTATTGTGCGCAGTTACTCGACACGCCGCTCTACACTTTTCTGTGCGTTGCGAATGTGTTGGCGCTGGCGCGCGCGCGCGCTTCGCCGCGGGCGCGCGCGTGGTTTTTCGCTGGCGTGTTGCTCGGCGCCGCGTCGATCACGCGGGCCACGGCTTTGCTGTTCGCGCCGATCGCACTGGCGTTGATTCCTCGCTGGCGCGCTGCGCCGCGTGCGGCCGCGCTGCGCGCCGGGTTGTTTGCGGTTGGTTGCGCGGTCTGTGTCCTGCCGGTGACTTGGCTCAACTGGCGATCGGCTCGTGATTGGGTGCTGATTTCGAGTAATGGCGGAATCAATTTCTACATCGGGAACCGCGCTGGCGGTGGACCGGGCGCAGATGGTCTCACGTCCGTGAACGCGGGTCCGCGCTGGAATGAGCTGCTTGCGCTCGTCGAAAAGCGCGGGGAATTTCTACCGGCTTCAACGAAGTCCCGTCGGTACTATGAACTCGCTCGTCAGGAAATCTTCGCGGATCCTTGGCACTTCGCTCGTCGATTGGGCGTCAAGCTGTTCGCACTTTTCGACGGCGTCGAGATTCCGAACAACAAGAACTTCGTCGAAGAGCGCGCGCACTCGTGGGTGCTGAGACTTCTGCCGGGACGCACGGGGTTCATTTTGCCCCTGGGCGTGTTAGGGCTCATCGTCTTGTGGCGGCGCTTGCGCGAGCGACAGCTGCTCGCCGGATTCTTGGCGGCGCAAGCCATCGGAATCGTCGCTTACTTCGTGGCTGGACGATATCGCGTGCCGTTGTTGGCGCTGAGCTGCATTCCGCTCGCGGCGCTCTGCGACGCGCTACGGACCGGCGGATTGTCGCACCGCGTTCGCATCGCGGTGATCGTCGCCGCCGTCGCACTGCTCGTGCTCTTCAATGGGGATTGGCTCGGACACGGCGAGCGCTTTCGCAACTATTGCGTTGATCCGCTCGCGCTCGGCGCTGCGCGGGAAGCCCGTGGGGATCCACAAGCGGCGGAGCAGCTCTATTTGCTTGCGCTCGAGCTTGACCCGGAGTACCCGGAAGCCGAACACAATCTCGCGCACTTCGAGATTCGTGACGGGAATCTCGTGGGCGCCGAGGCGCGCCTGCGACGGGCGCTCGCTCATTCGCCTTGGTTTGCCGAAGGTTGGAACACGTTGGGATTCGTGCTGACGATTCGTGCCCGACAGGGAAGCGGCGCGGAGCAGCAGGCGCTGCATCGCGAGGCGCGAACGATGTTTCATCGCGCCATCCAAGCGGAACCGACCTACGCGAAGCCCTATGCAAACCTCGGTCAACTTTATGAACTCGAAAATCGGCTGCAGGACGCGCGCACGCAATACCAGCTGGCGCGAAACTACGCCCCGATCGTCGCGCAGTACTGGCTACTTGATGCCCGCGCCGCGGCGAAGCTCAACAAGAAGCGGCAAGCGCAGCAGCTTCTTGACCAACTTGACGCGCAGCGCTTGGTACTAAAACCCGAGGACTTGCAGCTCAGGGCCAGCATCGAGAAGAGCATCGCGGAACTTGTCGATTAGCATCCGAGGCGCGCCGATCGGGAATTTTTTCATTCACCACGCGGCCGTCATCAGCGTCAAGTAGTCGGCCCGCACGAAGGGCACACCGTCTGCGCCGATCCAAATGTAATTAGCGGCGGCGATATCGGGGTGACCGTCCGCGTTGTAGTCGCCGACCGTCACGGCCGGGTGATACGCGTGATGCTTCTCGAGACTATGAGTGCGCCAGGCGCCATCCGGTAGTTTCTCAACCCAGACGATCGAGTCGATGCCGCGTTCGATCCACGTCGCGGGTGGCAATTGCGGGAGAAAGCTGACGGCTACGACATCTAAGTCGCCGTCGAGGTCGAGATCGGCGGCGGTCGCGTCTTCACAGCCATAAAGCGGCGTGATCGTTCTCGGTTCGAATTGCATATTGCCGCGATTCTCGAGCCAACTGACGCCGTGATAGGGTTTGAGCTGGTTGTCATCCAGCGTGTCGCCGTTCGAGATGAGCACGTCGAGATCGCCGTCGCCGTCGAAATCATGCGGCTCAAAACCCGAAAATCCCCATGCCGGATGCTCGGCTCGATGGATCACATGCGGTGCAAATTTCCGTTCCCCTTCGCAGCGGAACAGCAGCAACTCTTCGTAGTGTTGCGAAACGAGCGCAAGGATGTCGAGTCGACCATCGCCGTCGAGATCCGTGACGTGCGATTCGAGAAAGCCATCGCGTTCGTCGAGCGTGACGACTTCGAACGTCGCCGCCGCGAGCGAACCGCCACCGTTGAAGTAGAGCTGCAACGCACCCGGGCCGCGCCAGCCGAAAGCGCTGACGATGAGATCTAGGTCGGCGTCGTTGTCGAGGTCGGCGATGCACACATCGCATGCGCGTCCGAGCTCGCCGACGAGTTGCTTCGTCGTGTATTTCCCGTCGGCGTCGGCGCTCAACAACGAGACGGACCCACGCGTCTCGTTGCTCGGGTTCATGGCGCCGATTTCCGCGACAAGTAATTCGGGTGCACCACGCTGCGCTGTCGACACGACGGTGGTTCGCACCGGATAAGCGAGCCCTTGGACGATCGGCACGAAACGGCGCGCGCGTCCCTCCGCTCCGGCGTCGAGTCGCAGCACGCTGCCGGTGCGCATCTCGGCGGCGATCAAAGACAAACGCCCACTATCGTCGACATCCACGAAGCGTACGCCGCCGACCGCCGGGATTCGTTCCTTCTCGAGCCCCGGCGGCGTAAAGCCTTCGATCTCGAAGTGGATGCGGCTTGCGTCGGATTTCGCGGGTTCGATGGGCGCCAATGACTCGGGGGCGAGTCCATCGTAGTGCGCGATGGCGAGACGCATTTCGCTAACCGTGGGCGGGCGAATCCCGTTTTCGATCGGCATCGACGTCATGGTTGGAATCAACTCGCGCCACCGCGCGCGCGGCAATATGTCGGCGGCCGGCAAGACGTGGCAGCCCTGACAAGCAGTCTCGACGCGCGCCTGATCGGCGGCGTTGAGCGCGCGGCGGCGCGGCGATGAGGCGAGACCATCACAACCGCCGAGCGCGAGAATCGTCACAACGCCGAGTCGAACCGCCCACACTCGCGCGGCAGCGGCGTATTTGACTTGCAGGTCATCGACGGCTCGGTTCTGATTCGCGGCGACAAAAGTCAAAGTGCCCAGGTTTTCGGCACCATCGAAACCGCGATTGGGTTGCTGACTCTGCTTCGACATCTGCTCGCCAATCGACGCATGGGAGGAAATTGCCACATGACGATCTACGCTACGACGACGCGCCGCCGGAACATGGCGCGACGCGCTGGGCTCGTGCTCATCGGCGGGGTGCTTCTCGCACTTTTCGCCGGATTTCTCAATGCCCGGATTGCGCAAGACGAACCGGCCGGAGAAGGCGAGAAACAACCCGCGGCGCCGTCGGCCACGCGCCCGACGCCCGAGTTCGCGGACGATGAGTCGCGCGCGGCCTTCGCGCGCGGTGTCGAGCTGTTCGACAAAGGCGATTGGAAGGCGGCCGACGGCGAGTTCACGAAGTGTCAGAAGGGCGCGACGAGCAAGGTGTCGAAAGCGGAGCTCAAGCTTTGGACGCGCGCGGTAAAAGGCGGACCTGACCTCGCGAAGATCGAGAAAGCCATCGACAAGAAAGACTGGAAGGGCGCGTGGGGCCAGCTCACGACCGCGAACGCGAAGTACGCGGATACGCCGCTGAAGTCGAAGCTCGACGAATTGACAAAGGTCGTCGAACCCGAACTTTTTCTGGTGCTCGCAAGTTTCGAGGAGCCTCCGCCGGAGCCGGAGAAGCTCGCGAGAAATCGTCCGGCCACCGCGTCGTTCAATGACGATGTCAAATTCGTGAAGTCCGGCAAACGATCGATGCGTTGGTCGGAGGGCAGTGGCTTCGCCAATCTGCAAATCGCCCGACTCGAAGGAGGAATTCCGAAAGAGTATCGGTATCTGAATATTTCGATCTATTCGTCCGACGACAAACTCGGGAAGTACACGATTTTCTTTCCAACGGGTGAGCTCGGCATGAACCCCATGGAAATCTTGAAAACGCGCTGCTTCTTTCATCATCTCACGATCAACAAACCGGGCTGGCACAACCTGCGCATCGATCTCACCAAGGACTTGGCGACCCATTCCAATCCGACTCGCGATGAGATTGAGGGCTTGAATTTGTTGGTGATTCCACCGGGTCAACCAAAGACGATCTACATCGACGACGTCAAGCTCGAGAAGGAATAACCGCTGCGGGTCGGAATCGACGTCTCCAGCGTGTTCGATGCGCGCCCGACCGGCGTGGCGCGCTATATCCGCCGCTTGATCGAGGCGCTCGAGCACCTGCCAAATGCGCCCAAGCTGCGCTACTTCGCCCGGCCCGGCCGAACGCGGCTCGTCCGTGACATGGCGCCGCCGCTCGGCGATCGGCGAATCGAGCGGCTTCTGTGGCCGCTCGGCCTCGATGTATTTCATGCACCGGATGTGCGAGTGCCGTACGTAAATCGCGCGCCGGTAGTCGTCACGATTCACGACCTTTCGGCCATCGAGCGCACTGATCACGCCACGACGCGATTTCTGCTCCGGAAGCAGAGTGCCTATCGCCACGCGGCACGCGTCGCTGCGCGCCTCATCACGCACACCGAAACCGTTCGCCGCGACATCTCAACGCGGCTCGGTTTCACGCTCGATCGGATCGACGCAATTCCGCTCGCGGCTGGACTCGAGTTCGATGCGTCGTCGGCATCGCCGGCCGTCGCGCTGCGACCATTGCCGGGCGAGCTTCTGACCATCGGCGGGCCGAGTCGGCGGAAGGACAGTGCAATTCTGGGCGACCTCTTGCGGCGCTGGCGGCTCGTGCATGGCTGGCGGCCCAACGTGACCTGGGTTGGATCCGGCGCTGCCGACGAACTCGCTGCGGTTTTAGAGCGCGTCGATAACGAGGATCGCGGTCGCATCCATTCGCGCGGGCACGTGAGCGACACGCAATTGGTGGAGCTTTTCGCGGCGACCGATGGATTGTTATCACTCTCCACGACGGAGGGCTTTGGTCTCCCGTTAGTTGAGGCTGCGCAGCGCGGCGTACCCGTGCTCGCGCGGGAGTCGCCGATCTTGCGCGAAGTGTTGGGAGACGGCGCGTTTTGGTTAGAGTCAGGGTCCCCAAACGCGGGCGACGTGATTCGAGAGTTTTTGCGTGCCGATGCGCGTGAGCGCGTCGTCGCTGCGGCGTTGCAAAGAGTGCGCGGGTATTCCTGGCACGAGACCGCGCGTCGAACGCTGGTGGTTTACGAACGCGCGTGCGCGGATTAGTTCGTGCGCAGCCAACGAACCGAGACCAACTGATCGCCGCGTTCTTCGACGACGCCTGCGACGCGGCCCTCGCACCATGCCACGAGCTGGCCATCGTGGCGCGGCTCGCCGGTACCGATCAAGACGCTCTGGCCGTGCCGAAACGCGTCGAGTTGTTGCGGCGCCAACTCACGCCGCGGGTACGGCGCGAGGAGCGCTTCCATCGTCAGCAAGTGGCGCGGTTCGACCAATGCCAGGGGAACCGCATCGGTTTCAACGAAACCCGCGGACACGGTGCGGCGCAGCGATGTCAAGTAAGCGCCGCAGCCGAGCCGCGCGCCGAGATCGCGAGCGAGTGCTCGGACGTACGTGCCGGGACCGCAGCGGATCTTGATCGTCAGTTGTGGCCCCGCGTAGCGGAGCAACTCGATGCGTTCAATCTCGACCTCACGCGCGGGCAACTCGGGCTCGGCGCCGCGCCGGGTGAGTGAGTGCGCGCGCTCGCCGTTCACCCAAATGGCGGAGATGGCCGGTGGCACTTGTTGCTGTCGACCCGTTAACGCGACCAGCTCCGATGCCAGCTCCGCTAGGGTCGGTAGCGCGCGGCGTGGTTGCCAGCACGCGAGCATTCCGTCGTTGTCATCGGTGGTGGAGACGACGCCGAGCCGAATGCGTGCGACGTATTCCTTCACATGACCCATGAGCAGATTCTGAAATTTGCGTGCCTCGCCGCAGAGCGCGACCAAGATTCCGGTCGCGAGCGGATCAAGAGTTCCAGTGTGTCCGAACCCGGCGATCTGCAGGCGGCGCTCAAGTTCGGCCAAGGCGTGGCGCGAAGTCATACCAGATGGTTTCCAGATGACGATGCCGCCGTCGGTGCGACTGCGATGAATATTGTGCGGAGCGGAGTCGTTCACGATTGTAGTAGCCCCGATGACGTTCGCGCGTGCGCAAAGTGGATGAGGTGAAACCCGTTGGGAATGGGTCAGACTTGAACGGGGCAGATTCTAGAAGCGGAGAACCGGGCGTCGAGAGCGCTCAGCCTTGCAGTTCGGGATTAGCGGAGGCGGTCGCTCGGCGCAAGAGACCGACCAACGACTTGACTCCCTCGTTGACCTGCGCTTGGCGATGAGCCGAGTTGAGGTCTTTCTCCAGCTGGCCGGCGACGTCGGTGATCAACTGAAAACCGTAGCTCCCGGCCGACCCCTTGAGTTGATGCGCGTAGGTTTTGAGTTGCTGCAGGTTTCCGGATCGGTGCGCGGTTTCGATTTCGGTAATTCTTTGGGGCAATTCTTCTACGAAAATCGCGAGCAGCTCCGCCATGTCTTCGTCGTTTGCACTACTGCTGTAGAGCGGAACAGAACTCATGTGATGATCTCCTTCGCGTTGTGAAAGCATGCACGCAAACGAAATCTTCGACACTCCGGCGCGGAAGACTTGAGACGAATGTGCCATAGGCATCGGCAGGAATCGCCGCACAGCGGCGACGCGTACTGCAATGCGTGAAGTACTGAGCTGATGACAAGAAAGACGAGAAAAATGGTGGAGGCGCCGGGAGTTGAACCAGGGTCCCGTAACAGGTCCAGAACAGCATCTACAGGTTTAGCTCGCCTATTGCAGAATCCGCGGGACTCCGACGAGCGGGATTCCTGCGGGTGGTCGTATTTGATCTCGCTCTTGGGCCCCGACGACGGCGGTGCCCGCAAGCCAGCCCGGATTTATGGCCCTCACAGACACCGCCCCGGGCAGGCAGCGCCAGGAAGGGGCCGCGTTAGTTAATTAAAACTAGGCAGCCAGAGCGTAGTTGTTATTGGCAACTAGTCATTTTGCCAGGTTTTTAAAGAGGCCACCTGACACCCTCTACCTGCAGCCGCTCCTTTCGCTATCCGGTCGATGCCGATTCGCCCCCACTTCGAGGAGTGCCGAGTTGTCATCTACCGCGCAGGGAGCGCAGTGCGAGGCGCATGATAACAGATCGATGGTGCAACGCCAATCGGCGCGACGTCAGTCGGCGTCCCGTCGCAGTGCGCGTTGCGCGTCGCGGTTGAGTTCGCGCTTCTTGATGTCTTCGCGCTTGTCGTGGAATTTCTTTCCGCGTCCGAGCCCGAGCTGCACTTTGACAAACCCGCGCGCGTTGAAATAGAGGCTGAGCGGAAGAATCGTCAGACCTTTTTCTTCGACACGCGCGCGCAGCTTCTCGATCTCGCGCGAGTGGAGCAACAGCTTGCGCTGTCGATGCGGATCGTGGTTCGTCCAGGAGCCCTTGTCGTACTCGTCGATATTGGCTTTGACGAGAAACGCTTCGCCGCCGCGGAAGATCACGTAGGCTTCGGCGATCGAGACTTTGCCTTGTCGGAGCGATTTCACTTCGGTGCCGCGCAAGACTAAGCCTGCTTCGAAGCGCTCGAGGATTTCGATCTCGCGCGTGGCTTTGCGGTTCTGCGAGATGTTGCGCGATTCGGCGGGCTTCTTCACACGGGGTCCTTCGTGTGGGCGAGTATCGACGCTCGGACGACGCGCGGCAAGTTCGCTCGCAACGTCCGGCGATGTTGGAAGCGCTCGCGCGCGCGCCGTCCGCACCCTTGACAGTCCAAAATGCCCTCCCTAAGATCGCGCCCCTTCGTGCCGAAGTGGCGGAATTGGCAGACGCGCTAGGTTCAGGTCCTAGTCCTCGCAAGGGGGTGGAGGTTCAAGTCCTCTCTTCGGCATTCGATCGACCGCGAAGCGCGCCCGCACGCCAGTTCGACTTCCGTCACGGAACGAAAAACAAAATCGGTAACTGAAATCACGGGCGATTAACTCAGCGGCTAGAGTACTACCTTCACACGGTAGGAGTCGGAGGTTCAAATCCTCTATCGCCCACCAAGAATAAGCGCCCCGCAGAGATTATCTGCGGGGCGAGTTCGTTTACGGCGACCTGCCGCGTAGGCTGGGAGTCTCCAACTCGCCGACAGAAGAATTCGAAAATCGGGTGTCAGCCGCGAGTATATTAGTGGCCATGGACGCCGAGGCGGCGGCGATGGATGCGCTCATTCGGGGCGCCGACGTGCGGCGCGGGATTCATGAGTTGGGTGCGCACGTCGAGTTGTTTCGCGCGCGACTGGTCGCGGGTGGATTCATCGAGACGCGCGTCGGCGATGTGAATCTCGGGCCGGAAGAGCGCGTCGAGTGTTTTCTGCTCGACGGCACGCGCGCCGTTTTTGGGCACGTGTTTTGGGAACGTTTCACTCGCGAACGGGCGCGGCTCATCTTCGGCAGCGTCGTGCGGGCCGCGAACGGCGACTGGGCAATCATCCTAGGCCGTGGCTCGCCGCGACCGATCTACGTGAACGCACTTCGCCGCGAGCGTTGGGATTCGGAGCGACCGTGTTGATTCGACGACGCACGTTTTATCTGCTGCTGGCGTTCGGTGTCGTGGCGTCGATGGCGAGCGGCGATTCGACCTTGCGAGCGCCGATTCAGCGAGCCGCCGCGCCCGCGGAGATTCGCAAGATCGCGATGGATTGGATCTTCGCGGATGAACCAGCGCGCGCTGTTCCCGTGCTCGAGGAGCTCACACGCGTAGATCCCAAGGACGCCGCGGCGCACGCATTATTGGGCGAAGCGCACTACGCGCTCGGCGATTTCGATTCGGCTATTGTCGCATTCGAAAAATCCATCGCGCTCGATCCGAAACTGCGGCCGCGCGCTTTCAATCTCGCCCGCAGTTACGAATTGACGCGGGCGTTCGATCAGGCCGAGGCGATCTACCAGCTCATGATTTCGGATGCAGAACCGGCCTGGGCTGCCAAGGCACATTTCGGGTTGGGGCTCGTTCACGAGGGCCGCAGCAACGACGACCTCGCGCGCGCGGCGTTTCGCAAGGCGGTGGAGATCGATCCAAAGCAACATCGAGCGATCTATAAATTGGCGCTCGTGGATCTCAAGAACGCCGCACTCGACAGCGCC
Organism: Planctomycetota bacterium; assembly: GCA_046154185.1. Taxonomy (GTDB): domain Bacteria; phylum Planctomycetota; class UBA8108; order UBA1146; family JAJFFE01; genus JBJXGE01. Next base: position 63,902 of record JBJXGE010000058.1, on the reverse strand, counting down.
GTCGAGCAATTTCAACGCGTGCTGGAACTGCGACCGCAACATCACGGCGCGGCCTACAACTTATCACTCGCACTCAAACGACTCGGCAAAGATGCTGAGAGCGCGGCGGCGCGCGAACGATGGCAGCGGATCCGCGATGGCAAACAACGCGTCGCGACGCTCCGCGCACAACTTCGGCAGACTCCGAACGACGCCGCGATTATCGGCGCGTTGGCCAAGCAACATCTCGAAATGGGTGACGTCCAAGAGGCGTACCGCGCCTATCAGGAAGCGCTGCGACTCCAGCCGCGAGAGCCCGAACTCTTGCTGGGACTCGCGTCGACCTTGACCGCCGCCGGCCGCGTCAGCGACGCCGAGGGCATCTATCGGGCGTTGCTTCGCCAGCAACCGCCGGTTCGCGGCGCCCTCGAGCCGCTGGTCACACTGCTCCGTCAACGCGGCGCGAACGACGAGGCCGACTCGATCGTCGCGGAGGCGGAGAAAGTGACGCCGCGCGAACCATGACTTCGTCGCGTGCCGCCCGTCGCGCGCCCAGCGCGGCTCGCGCTCTTGACGGCTGCAAGGCTCGGGGTATATTTCCCCGCCGGTGTGAAGCGCCGCGACTGTTCTGAGTTAAGGCGTTTGATGCTGTCGATTCACGACTACTGGGGACGTAGCTCAATTGGTTAGAGTACCGGACTGTCGATTCGGTGGTTGCGGGTTCGAGTCCCGTCGTCCTCGCCAGTCGTGAATCGAATCTCGAACTCGCCTTCGCACCTTAAAACCTCGCGGCACGCGAGGTTTTTTGTTGCGCCGCATGAATCTCGCGCGGTCTTCAACTGCAGGGTTGCGACGAAGTCCCCGAAGCTGATAATGGCCGTCCGGGCTTTCCGAATCTGCCAATAAACCGGGGAGGGTTCAGTCCATGCACTGCCGACCTACTGCGCTCGTGCGATTCATAAGTTGTCTGCCGGCGATTGGATTGGTCGTGCTGCTTTGTTCCGTTGCGGACGGCCAGGCGTCGTTCGTCAACTGGGAGAATCCGCACGTGCATCCGCTCGATCGCACGCCCGACGGAACCCGTCTGTTAGCGGTCAACACCGCTGACAATCGCCTCGAGATTTTTGACATCTCGACGGGCGCGCTCACGCACTTGGCGTCGGTGCCCGTGGGACTCGATCCCGTTTCGGTGCGCGCTCGAGACAACAACACCGCGTGGGTCGTCAACCACATCTCCGACAGCGTGAGTCTCGTCGATCTCAATGCTTTGAATGTCGTCGAGACGCTTGCAACCGACGATGAGCCGACGGACGTCGTTTTTGCCGGAGCGCCGGGGCGAGCCTTCGTGAGTTGCTCGCAAGCCAATACGGTTTTGGTGTTCGATTTGTCAGATTTGTCGACGCCGCCGACGCGCCTGGCGATTCTCGGCGAAGAACCGCGCATGCTCGCTGTCAGTAACGATGGCGCGAGCGTCTACGCAGCGATCTACGAGTCCGGGAACAACACGACGGTGCTCGGCGGCGGGGGCGCGACCATGGCAACCCTCGCTTACCCGCCGAACGTCGTCAACCATCCATCGGGCCCTTATGGTGGCGAGAACCCACCGCCGAATTCCGGCACCGCCTTCGTGCCGGCACTCAATCCGCTCAACCCGCCGCCACCTGCAGTCGGCTTGATCGTGCGGAAAAACGCAGCTGGCGATTGGCTCGACGACAATGGCGGCGACTGGACGCCGTTTGTCACTGGCCCGGTCGCCGATGAGTCGGGCCGGCTGCCTGGCTGGTCATTGGCGGATCACGACGTGGCGGTGATCGATACGAGCACGCTTGCGCTCAGTTACATAACCGGGTTGATGAACATGAACATGGCCATCGACGTCAACCCGACGACGGGCTTGATCGGCGTCGTCGGGACGGAAGCGATTAACGAAGTTCGGTTCGAGCCGAACGTGAATGGTCGATTCGTGCGCGTGCACATGGCGCTCGTCAATCCAGCCACACCGTCGAGCCCGACCATCGTCGACCTCAACAGCCATCTAACGTACACGGCGCCAACTGCGCCGCCGAGCGTGCGCGAGCAATCGATCGGCGATCCGCGCGGTATCGCTTGGAAGTCGGACGGCAGTCGCGCGTACGTGAGCGGTATGGGTTCCAATAACATCGTCATCGTCGACAACACGGGGAGTCGCGCTGGGATCGCCCCAACGATCGAAGTGGGCGAGGGCCCAACCGGCCTCGTCCTTTCGGCGTCGCAGGATTTGCTCTACGTGTTGAACCGTTTCGCCGGCACGATCTCGGTAGTGGACGTCGTGCTCGAACAAGTAGTGGCGACCGCGAGTTTCTACGATCCGACGCCTGTCGCGATCAAGCTCGGCCGACCGCACCTCTACGACACGCACGCCACTTCTGGCCTCGGCCAGCTCTCGTGTGGCTCCTGTCACGTCGATGCCCGCACCGACCGGCTAGCGTGGGACTTGGGCGACCCGTCCGGCACCGTCAAACTCTTCAATCAAAACTGCCTGATGGGAATCGACCCGACCTGCGACGACTGGCATCCCATGAAGGGGCCGATGACGACCCAGACGCTGCAAGACATCATCGGTAAGGAACCGCACCATTGGCGCGGCGACCGCGACGGCATCGAGGAATTCAATGGTGCGTTCGAAGGCTTGTTGGGTGACGACGAGCAACTGACCGCGACGGAGATGCAGGAGTTCGAGAATTTCCTGGCGACCATTCACTTTCCGCCGAATCCGTTTCGCAACTTCAATAACACGTTGCCAACCAATCTGCCGCTACCGGGCCACTTCACGACCGGCCGATTTGCCGCGGCGGGGCAACCATTACCGAATGGCAACGCGGTCGCGGGGCTACTCGACTATCGCACCGCGAACCTCGACAATCCGCTCGATTGCGTGACCTGTCATGCCTTGCCAACTGGCGCTGGGTCCGACACGCAATTCGTCACGTTGTTTTCGCTCGGCACCATTCCCGTGGGCCCGAACGGCGAGCACCACCTGGCGGTGAATGGCATGGATGGTTCAACGAACATCACAATGAAAGTGCCGCACCTTCGCAACGTCTACGAGAAGGTCGGCTTCGAGGCGACGCAGCTCACCAACCTCTCAGGATTTGGATTCTTGCATGACGGCAGTGTCGACTCGATTGCCCGCTTTGTGTCCGAGCCGGCTTTCGACGTCACGAGCGATCAGCAAGTTGCCAACCTCGTGGCGTTCATGTTGGCGTTCTCCGGCTCGGAACTCCCACAGGGTTCGCTCGCCACTCCGGCCGAGCCGCCCGGTGTTGCGAGTCGCGACACCCATGCGGCGGTCGGTCGCCAGGTCACGATCGACACCGGCAATCGCACGAGTCCGACCCTGATCGCGTTGCTTACTCAAATTTCCGGTTTTGCCGATGCCGGCAAGGTTGGCCTCGTCGCGCATGGTGTCGTCGGCGGCATTGCACGCGGCTACCGCTACAACTCGGCGGGGCTGTGGCAATCGGACCGGTTGTCCGAAACGATCACGACGACCAATCTGCGGCTCGCCGCCGCCGATGGCGCCGAGATAACCGTGACCGTCGTGCCGTTTGGTTCGCAGACGCGCATCGGGATCGATCGCGATCTCGACACTTTCTTCGATCGCGACGAGCTGGATGTCTGCAGTGATCCAGCCGCGCCGCTCAGCACGCCCTTGACCAGCAGTTGCAGCGTGACCTTCGTCCGGGGTGACGTGAACATCGATGGCGCCATCAATATCGCCGACGCTGTGTTCGCGCTCGAAGTGTTGTTCAGCGGTTTGCCGGCGTCGAGCTGTGCCGACGCGATGGACTGTAACGATGATGGCGCGCTCAACATCGCGGATCCGATTGCGCTCCTCAATTACATGTTCAGTGGCCTCGGCCTCACATTGCCGGCGCCGACCGTGTGCGGCGTGGACCCGAGCGCGGACGCACTCGGTTGCGCCGCTTTCGGTGTTTGTCCGTAGCAGCCGCCGAGGCGTTTCAGGTCGAAAGCGAGAAGCGCGGCGGTCTCGAATGACCTCGAGACCGCCGCGCTTTGTTAGGTCGCGAATGGATTCGCAAACGAGTTCGCGAGCGAGCGAGAGATGACTCTAGCCAGGCTGTATGACGTGATCGTCGTTGGCGCCGGCTTCGCTGGCGCGGCGACGGCGCTCGCGCTCGCGAAGGCGGGCGTTCGCAAGCTGTTGCTCGTCGATCGCGAGTCACGACTCGGCGCGCAAGCGTCAGGACAGAATGCCGCGATGATTCGCACGGCGGTCGATTCGCCGCTCAAAGCGGAGTACGCTCAGCGTGGCGCGCTCGAACTCGCGCGACGCTCGGACGAGCGTGCGCCAGGCGCCGCGTTCTTTCGGCGCACGGGTGGGATCTTGATCGGGGGCGCGGGAGCAGGAACTAAAACGCTGGTCACCAAGAGCGCGCTCCGGCGCCCGGCGACTGCGGAGTTACTCGATCGCTGCCTGTTCCTGCATGACACCGATCTGGAAGACGCGCTGGAAGCTCCAGACGACGGCGTCGTCGATGCGCTGAGTTTCTTGAGCGACACCGTGGACGAAGCGCGCCGGCTCGGCGCCGAAGTCGCGATGGGAATCGATGTGCACGGCCCGATCGTCGAGCACGATCGCGTGCGTGGCATCGAAACGGCGGCAGGGCGCATCGAGTGTGATGCGCTCGTGGTCGCCACGGGAGCTTGGGCAGGAAAATGGGCGCGCGCCGCCGACCTCGAACTCGATTGCGAGCCCCGACTCCGGCACTTGATTACGACCGCCGCGCCGTCGACCCGCATCGCTGCCGATCGCGAGCGCGCCAAATTCGGAAGCGCTCAGTCTGGGGACGCTGGTCCCTGGGTCTGGCACCTCGGCGTCGAAATTTACTTTCGCCCGTGCGGGGATGGCTTGTTGTGGAGTCCGTGCGATGAAATGGTCACCGCGCCCGGCGATTGCCGAGTGCGGCCAGGCGTTGAAGCGCTCTTTCGGTCGAAGGCCGGCCGCGCATTTCCGCGGGCGCGCAATGCTCACGTCACGCGAGTTGCCGCGGGCCAACGCACATTCGTGGCGGATGAGAATTTCTTACTCGGCCCTGACCCGCGGGTGCGAGGTTGGCATTGGGCCGTCGGACTCGGCGGGCATGGCGTGACAGTTTCCGCCGAGGTCGGCCGCCGAGTCGCCGACGCGCTCGTCGGGCGGCGCGCGATCGAGACCGAGTTCGCGTGGCGCCCGAGCCTCTGTCGGGAAGGAGCCTTTTGATACGACGCGCCAACGACGGCGACTCTGCGGCGTCCGCGAACGCCGATGCGCCCGAGCTGCCCGATATCGAGCTGCGAGTGCGCGCGCTTGCAGACCATGTGCTGCGCGTCGCCGCGGTCTTGATGGAGAAGGAAGTCCCGCTCGAGCATGTCGAGAGCTGGTGTGAGGGGAGCATCCTGGCGCTTGGCAAGTCGATCGGCCGCCAAGTATCCCTGCGCGTCGATGGCGTCGAGCTCGGGCGCGGCACGGTGATGGAGCGAGACAAACAATTGTTGTTGCGCGTCGATACGGTGACGGCACCGCGCGTCGTGTTGGCGCAACTCCGGTTGCCGCGTGCCACGGAGTAGCCACGTTTTGCGCGCGAGCCGATCAGCGACGAAAGCTTCCCTTGCAGCCGCGAAGATCGTCGGCATTATCTGCGCAACAATAGCCTCGAGAGTAGGCGTCGTGTTGTCGCCGTGGACTGTTGCGAGTTCGTGCTCGAACCCCAACCGAAACGAGATCCTTGATTTCACGTCCGAATAGACCATCGGCGGAGAACGGTGTGCACTGGGCGCCAAAGCCGGTCCGCGAAGGGCCGGCCGGGTCTGTGGCCCGGCGCGCCGATCGCTACGAGCTTTATCAGAACAGCGTGCAGGCGCCCGAGTCGGACGTCCCTGTCATACGCCGCGCGTTCAAGCAGGAGTTCGATCGGACGCCGAAAATCTTGCGCGAGGATTTTTGCGGCACGAGTCTCATGTGTTGCGAATGGGTGCGCGCTCACAAGGAGAATATCGCGCACGGCGTCGATCTCGATCCGGAACCGATCGCGTGGGGACGCGCGCATAATCTTTCGCGGCTCAAGCCAGCGCAGCAGAGTCGTGTGCATTTGCGAGTCGGCAATGCGCTCGAGGGCGGCACGCCAGCGGCCGACGTCGTCGTCGGGCTCAATTTTTCTTACTACATTTTCAAGACGCGCGAACTCCTACGGCGCTACTTTGCCGCCGCCTACCGCAATCTCAAGCAGGACGGATTGTTCGTCATCGATGTCGAGGGCGGCTGGGAAGCGCTCGGGGCGACGAATGAAGAGCGTCGCGAGCGTCGCTTCGTCTACACCTGGGAACAGGAGAGTTTCAACGCGATCACGCACGACGCGCGTTGCTCGATTCATTACAGCTTTCCCGACGGCTCGCGATTGAAACGCGCCTTCACGTACGACTGGCGCATTTGGACCATGCCCGAAGTTCGCGAAGTGTTGCTCGAAGCCGGCTTCGAGCGGAGCGACGTGTACTGGGAAGGCTGGGACAAGAGTGGTCGCGAGGGGAACGGGATCTTTCGGCGCACCGAAAAAGTCGACAACTGCGATTCGTGGATCGCCTATGTCATCGCCGTCAAACGCGGCGGGCGTTGAAGCAGCTCCGCTGAGTAACCGCGGAATCCGTTCGTCAGCGTCCGCGATCCGATTCGGGATCCGGTGCAACGGCCAATACGAGCGCGCGCACTTCGCGGGCGCCCGCGTCGAGTAGCGCGTGAGCGCACTCTTCTATCGTGCTGCCGGTTGTGATCACGTCATCGATGAGCAGGAGTCGGCGGTCGCGAATGCGCTGTCGACCGCGCGCTGAAAGACTGAACGCGCCGCGCAAATTGCGTCGGCGCGCGATTGCGCCGAGCGCAACCTGCGGCGCGCGACGCGCGCGACGCGGCGCGGCTATCCGTGGCAGTTGCAAGCGGCGGCCGACTTCCGCGGCGAGATGCTCCGCGAGCGGTTTGCCGTGGAGGAGTCGACGGCGCAAATCGCGCGGCACGGCGACCCAGCCGTCGAGTCCGTGGGCGTAGTTTTCCGACCTTGCGACTTCCGCGAGCCATCGACCGAGCATCCGGATGAGACTCCATTCCTGGTGCCACTTCGCGCGGAGAATGAGCGCTCGCAGCGACTCGGCGTGCCAGCCGAAGTGGCGCACACGGACCGTCAATCCGCCGACGCGACACAATACGCAGCCGGGCGACCTCGAGCCGGAGTGCGGTTCGGCGTGGAGATCAGCGCACCGACGGCAGACGCCTTCCACCCGTGGCAACTCGATGTCGCAGCGTGGACAGAGGTCGGATTCGGTCCCGACGGCCGCCGACGCCAGGTCGCAGATGGCGCAAGTCGGCGGCTGCACCCAATCCAGCAGGTCTTGCCCGCTGGTGCGTGCAAAGGAACCGAGGCGCGACAGCCGAGCGGCCCGCAGCCACGCGGAGGGGCGGCAAGTTGCCCCTGACCGTCGGAAAAGTCTGTGGCAATTGGCGAGCCAGCTCGGTATGTTTCCTGGCCTTTCGTTGCGCTGGTGGCGTAGCTCAGTTGGTAGAGCAAAGGAATCATAATCCTTTGGTCCGGGGTTCGAGTCCCTGCGCCACCATTCATTTTCTTGTCGCCGACCCGGTTGTTTCGCCGAGTTCGACGAAGACCGCGACAGCAACGAGTTTGCCAGCCGGCTGACAGTGAATCTAAGAGTGAACCGGCTAAGAGTGAAAGAGACAGTTTCATGTCACGAGTGTGCGAAACGTGCGGGAAACGCACCCAGCGCGGCAAGCGGATTACGACCCGTGGTAAAGCAAAGCACCTCGGCGGAGTCGGCACCAAGGTAACGGGCATTCGGCTTCGCACGTACAAGCCGAACTTGCAAAAGGTCCGCGCGATGGTCAACGGCACGGCGAAGCGTCTCACGCTTTGCACTCGTTGCTTGCGACGTGGCCGCGCCGTTAAGCGACCCGTGCGCACTCCCGCCGCGCCCAGCGTGCAGTGACCTCGGCGGCGGGGGATTGCGGACCGGTAGATGCCGATCCCGTTATTGACGCCCAGCTCGTGCTCCATATCGCGCGGCTCGCGCGGCTCGACGTGTCGATGGCGGAAGTTCCGTCGCTCGTAGACCACTTCACTCGCATGCTCGAATTCGTCAGAACTCTGGAGCAGGTTTCGCTTCCGAGTGGAACGGAACCGGTCGATCACGCCGGTGGCGCGTCGCATCCGGTCGATGCGACAGCGGCGGCGCCGAGTTCGTCGGGTGAGGATTCCCCGGACCGCGTACTCGGAGACGAACTATTACGGATCGCCCCGGAGCGCGACGGAGCCTATTTCGTGGTTCCGCGAGTCGTCGGATGACCCCGCATCTTCCGCCGTCAACCGCGACCGCGCTCGAGTACCGTGCGGCGTTACTGCGCGGCGAGCAGAGCGCTGAGGCGGGCATGCGCGCGTATCTCGATCGGATCGCGGTCATCGATCATCACGTCGGCGCGCTGCTCGAAACTTTTGCAGATTCGGCGCTGACCGCCGCGCGTGCGGTCGATGCGCGCCTCGCGAGCGGTGCGCCGCCGCGTGCCCTGGAAGGAATTCCGTTCACAGCGAAGGGCAATATCTGCACGCGACTCGGCGCCACGAACGCCGGGAGTCGTGGGCTCGCGGGTTTTCGCGCGCCGGTCGACGCGACGGCGGTGGCGCGCCTCATCGCCGCGGGCGCGATCCTGGTTGGCAAGACGAACCTCGACGAGTTCGCGATGGGGTCGTCTTGTGAAAACTCCGCGTACCAGGTGACGCGAAATCCGTGGAGCCTCGAACGCGTGCCGGGTGGCTCGTCGGGTGGCGCGGCGGCGTTGGCGGGGGCGCAGGGTTGGGGATTTCATCTCGGTTCCGACACTGGCGGATCGGTGCGACAGCCCGCGGCGTTCTGTGGCGCGACCGGACTCAAGCCGAGCTACGGTGGCGTGTCGCGCTCCGGCCTCGTCGCGTTCGCGTCGTCATTGGATCAAATCGGCGTGCTGGCGCGCAGCGCGGCCGACGCGCAAGCGGTACTCGCGGTCATGGGCGGCTGGGATCGACTCGATGCGACGTCGCGATGCGGGCCGGCGGTCGCCGCGGACTGCGCAACGCGGCGACCGCTGCGAATCGGTTTGGCGTCCGAGTTGTTTCCACCGGCAGTGGCGCCGAGCATCGAGGCGGCCGTGCGGGCGGCGGGCGCTGAACTCGCGTCGTGTGGCCATCAGCTCCTGAAAATCGAATTACCGCACACGCCGTTTGCCAACGCCTGCTACCAAGTCATCGCGACCGCCGAGGCGTCGAGCAATCTCGCGCGCTACGACGGCGTGCGGTACGGCGTGCGTCGCACGGCGCCGCGCGACGGTCGCAGCGATATCTACTTTGCGAGTCGCGCGCACGGCTTCGGAGCCGAAGTGAAACGGCGGATTCTACTCGGTACGTTCGTGCTGTCGGCGGGTTACGCGGAAGCGTATTACCACCGGGCGCTCAGAGTGCGAGAGCGGATCCGCGCCGACTATCGACGCGCCTTCTCGCAAGTCGACGTCGTTCTGTGTCCGACGAGTCCGATTGCACCCTTTCGCATCGGGGAGAAAGTCGCCGACCCGCTCGCGCTCTACGCCTGTGACATCTTGACCGTGTCCGCGAATCTCGCCGAACTTTGCGGCATCTCGGTGCCGTGCGGTCGGGATGCGGACGGGTTGCCGATCGGACTGCAATTGCTCGGTGCGCCGGGTCAGGACGAGACGATCTTATCGTTGGCGAGCGAGTATCAAGCGCGGACGTCCCATCACCGCCAACTTCCCGGAGGACTCGTCGCATGAGTTGGGAAGAAGTGATCGGGCTCGAAGTGCACGTGCAGCTCGCCACGCCGACCAAGCTTTTTTGTGATTGCCGGTTAGCATTCGACGCCGAGCCGAACTCGCTCGTGTGTCCGGTGTGCCTGGGCTATCCGGGAGCGTTACCGGTCTTGAACCGATCGGCGCTGCAGAGCGCCGTGCGGGCGGCGTTGGCGTTCGGCGCGCGCATCGCGCGCCGAACACGTTTCGATCGCAAGAATTACTTTTATCCCGATCTGCCGAAAGGCTACCAAATCTCGCAGCATGAGTGGCCTTTCGCGCTCGGGGGCGAGATCGAATTCGAACGCGAAGACGGCACGGTCGCCCGCCTCGAGCTCGAGCGCATTCATCTCGAGGAGGACGCCGGCAAGTCGAAGCACTCGGCCGACCGCGACGTCACGCAGATCGATCTCAATCGCTGTGGCACGCCGCTCATCGAGATCGTGACGCGGCCCCACTTGCGTGCCGCGGCGGACGTCGCGGCGTGTTTGCGCGCGATTCGCGAACTCGTGCGGTGGGTCGGAGTCTCCGATGGCAACATGGAGGAGGGTTCGCTTCGTTGCGATGTGAATCTCTCGCTCCGGCCCGCCGGCGCGAGCGCGTACGGAACGCGCGTCGAGATCAAAAACCTGAACTCGTTTCAACACGCGATGGACGCCATCGCTTTCGAACACGTGCGACAAGAAAAAATGCTGGAATCCGGTCTTCACGTAGAACAAGAAACGCGCTTGTGGAACGTCGATGGCCGTCGCACGGAGTCGATGCGCAGCAAAGAAGACGCGCAGGACTATCGCTATTTTCCGGAGCCGGATCTCCCCGAGTACGAGATCGCGGACGCGTGGGTCGAAAAGGAGCGGGCGTGGGTGCGCGATTTGCCGATCGCCCGGCGCCGAAGTTACGAGTCGGAGTTGGCGCTGTCGGCAGCGGATGCACGCGCGTTGACTTCGACGCGCGCCAACGCCGACTATTTCGATGCCTTGCGGGCGCATGGCGCGTCCCCGCGTGCCGCACTCAATTGGCTCAAAACGGACATTGCGCGCGAACTCAATGAACGACAACTGGAGCTTGCGCAGTTACCGCTCGCGCCGAGCGAGCTCGCCCGCATCATCGCCGCCGTCGAGGCAGGCGCGGTCAATCTCACCATCGCGCGCTCGGTGTTGCGCGCGGCGCTCGAGACCGGCCAGGCCGTCGCCGAGCTGCTCGCCGCCCGTGGCGAACAGATTTCCGACGACGGGCAACTTCTTGCGTTGGTCAATGAAGTGATCGCATCTGAGCCGGCGGCCGTCACGAAGTTGGTCGCTGGCGACGCGAAGCCGATGGGCGCCCTCGTCGGCAGCGTCATGCGTCGCACGGGCGGACAGGCGAATGCGAAACGCGTGAGCGAACTACTGCGACGACGCATTGCCGAACTACGCAACGAAGGAGCGGGTGCGACGGAGGACGCGGAAGGAGGCGCGACGAAGTGAAACTCGTGCGCAACTCGACGGGCTTGTCGTTGCTCGCGCTTGTCGCCGTTCTCGCCGGTTCACGGCTCGTTCGTGGACTTGAGCCACAAGTCGCCGATCTCGGCGCGCAGGTGCGCGCCATCTTCGCCTCGCATTGCGTGGAGTGTCATGGCGCGCATTTGCCGAAACCGAAGGGAAAGTTCGGCTACATCGAAGATCTCGCGCGCGTCGCCGCGAATCCAGAGTTCGTCGTGCGCGGACAACCGGATGACTCTGAGCTTTATCGCTTGTTGATGTTGCAGGACCCGGAGGATCGGATGCCGCCGATGGCGGCGAAGTCGGGTCCGCTCAGTGCGACGCAAATCGAGACGATTCGGAACTGGATTGCCGCCGGTGCGCCGCTCCCGCGCGTGAGCGGTGAGCCGGCGATCGGTGCCGCCACCACCGCGCCGCCCCCGCCGCCGACGTTTTGGCCGCGGCTCGCGCGTTTCGCCAGCCGATTCCATCCGGTCGTCGTGCACTTTCCGATCGCGCTCGTGTTCGCGGCCGGACTCGCCGAGGTGCTGGGAATCCTTGCGAAACGTAAGCGACGATCGGGCCAAGCGGGCGATCCGATCTTGGACTCGAGCCTGGCGACAACGGTGCGGTTTTGTCTGTGGGTGGGGTGCGTTGGGTCAGTCGCGGCCGCGCCACTCGGGTGGATCGCCGGCGGGCTCGAAGGCTATCAGGAACAAAATCTCTTCTGGCATCGTTGGTTCGGAGTTTCGAGCGCCGTCTGGGCGGCCGTGACACTCGTTGTGGGGGAGTGGTCGTGGCGAAGCGGCCGCACGCCTTCGTCTGTCCGCTGGTTTCGCTGGCTGCTGTTTGGACTTGTGGTGCTCACCGGATTGACAGGACACTTTGGTGGCGTGATTGTGTTCGGGCCGGATCACTTCAGTTGGTGACGGTAGCACGCAGGGTTCGGCTCGTCGATCACGTGTCGTTTTGTTCTCGAAATGGAAGGATCTTTCTGATGCGCGTTGGACATGTTTTGGGAGTGACGTTGGTTTTGGTGGCGGCGACGGCCTTTGCCTTCGATGAAAACAAACCGAAGGAAGCGGGCAAAAAGGCGATCGGCGATCCTTATATGCTCGACACCTGCCCGGTTTCCGGCAAGAAACTGGAAGCCAAGCCGACGGTCTACCAGCACGAGGGCCGAGAAGTACGCTTCTGTTGTGACAAGTGCATCGACGGCTTCAAAGCGGAGCCGGCTAAGTTCATCGCCAAGATCGATCAGGATGTCGTCAAACAGCAGGCCCCGATGTACCCGCTGAAAACCTGTTTGGTTTCGGATGAAGCGCTTGGCGCCGATACCGTCGATTGGGTCTTCAACAATCGGCTCGTGCGGTTGTGCTGCAAGAAGTGCAGCGCGGAAGTGCAGAAGGATCCGGCCAAGTTTCTGAAGAAACTCGACGACGCGGTGATCGCGGCGCAGAAGGAAAAGTACCCGATCGAGACCTGCGTCGTCTCTGGCGAGAAACTCGGCGGCATGGGTGAACCGGTCAACATGGTGATTGGCAATCGGCTCGTACGCTTGTGCTGCGGCGCCTGCAAGAAGGCGGTAATGGCCGATCCGCTGACGCACCTGGCGAAACTGAGCGGTGATGGAAAAGGCAAAAAGCCTACGACGGAGAAGCCGGCTGGGCATCCGTAACGACTTCCGTCGCGACTGCATCTGGACAAGTGCTTAGCAGCGCAGCGTGCGCGTCCGCATTTCACGAGCGGACGAGCACGCTGCTTCGCTTGGCGCTGGGCGTGACGGCCTCAGTTTCGGCGGAGTTCGATCAGTTGATGGTGCTCGACGGGACCATCGATAACGAGCTGACGAGATCGGTGTCCTGCCAAATCGACCCGCAAGGTCGTCGCTTTAAACGGGTCCACGAGGACGACGAGCGGTGTGATGCCGAGAATTTCGTCCCCGCGCAACACTCGGGCTCCGACCGGCCGCGATTCGATCGCGACTGGAATTCGCACCAGCTTTGCGGCGCGTGAGCGCGGGTAGTCGAGAATAATCTGTCGGCCGATCTCAAAGCACTCTTCGTAGTCGAGCCGAGCTTCGGCGAGCTGGGCGGACTTCAGCAAGTGCTCTGATCTTTCCAGATATTCGTTCACTTGGCGGATTCCGTCACGACCGTCTTGTTCCCACCGCGTGCCGGCCGCGATTTTCGCGAGCGAGCCAAAGAGTTCGCGTGCTTCGTCGAACTGGCCATAGAGAAATGCCCGGTTCGCCCGTGCCTTCAGGCGATCGCGTGACGAATTCAGTACGTAATCGAGGTATTGCACGCGACCGTTGGCGGTCGATTGCGTTTTTTGCATCGCTAGCGACCAAATGCTGAGCACATGTCGCCGCTGGAAGCTGGTGAAGCCCTCGAGAAAATTGCGGCTGCGCTGCTGTTCCTGTTCGAAGGCCGGGGTGCCCAAGGTTGGAATCGGCGACTCCGCCAGTGCCTTGAATTCACCCCAATGGCGTTCGAGCCCGATATAGACGATTTGCTGATAGGCGCCAAAGGTGCCGAGCATGAGACAGAGCGCGAGTCCCGCCCGCGTCAGTTGCAAGTGGCGCCGTCGAAGCTTCGTCGCGACTGGCGGTTTTTCCGCGGCCGACGGCATCGTCGGGGGGCAGAGGCGCAGGATCTTTCTGTGGATATCCTGGGCTGCGAGCGTCTCACCCCGGCCGAGAAGTTGGTGCGCGAGCGTCTCGAGCTCGCGCACCGCGGCCTGTGTGCTGCCGCCGCGATCGAGGAGAAAATTGATGTAACGGCGCCGGAGTGCTTCGTCCGTCGGAAAACGCTGAACGACTTGCTCAAGAAAGCTCTGCGCTAATGCCGGTTGGTTGTCGCGCAGTAGAACTTCGAACAAACGCAACGCTTCACGCGAGAGCGCGGAGATGTCGGTGCCATACGATTCGACGATCCGCACATAGAGGTCGATGCTGTCTTTGCGATAGCGCGAAGCCTGCTCGAGGAACTTGCGGCCGACATCGAGATCACCCGCGTGTAGCGCCTGATCCGCGTTTCGCAGCAGGATCTGAAAGACCTTCTCCCGGAGCGGGCGCGAGCCGGTTTCAATCTGCAGGCAGCGTTCGTAGCACGCGAGTGCCCGGGTCCAGTTCGCGCGAGCTGCGTAACCGTCGCCAAGCGCTTCGAGATGCACGAGCGCGCCGTGCGCGTCATCCGTCTTGTAACACAACTCGACGAGCAGCTCGCGGAGGGGCAATGCGTCGACGGCGAGCGCCAGCGATCGCTCGATGTAGGGCGCAATCTGGCGCGCCTCGTCGGCACCGAGTTTCTCGACATCGAGTTCACGCACCTCCCTGAGCAGGGTTTTTTTAATCCAGCCCTGCCGCGCCGCAGCCGTCAGGATCGAGAGCGTGCTCTGCGGAAAGAATGGGCAGTCGTCGAGGATTCGATGCACAGTGCGAAAACCATCGACCAGCGCCGCGACTTGCGCGAAATGCCAGTGATAGGGGTGATGTTGGGCAGCCATGCCGCGTTCCGACAACACCAGCACTTCATCGAAGCGGGGCAAGATTTCGCGAACGGCCCGCCGTTCCGCGAGTCGATGACGCAGCGCCCGCACAAGCAGTCCGCTCGCAATCGCCGGCGTTTCCACTTCCGCTGGCAACAAGAGGCTCTCTGGCACATTGCCGGGCTCGAACAGGTAGTGTTCGCCGGAGACTTCCACGGCCCAGAGTAGTTCCTCGAGCACTTCGCGCGTCGCGTAGCGCTCGATGTCTTCGTCGTCGAGCAATCCGTATTTCTGAAAAGTCAGGGCTGCGCAGCGAGCGCCTGACCGCAACTGCGCGAAGAGCTCCGCGAGCGCAGTACCCGAGATCCGATCGCGACGAAGCACGCCGGGCACGGGCACGATTCGATTGTCTTTGCCGGCGGCAAGTAGATGCGCGTCTTCGCCCGAGAAGAAGACTTGGCGCACGCGTTGGCCTTTGCCGAGGAACAGCGTCCCGACATCAGCCTGCGCGAAGACTTGCTCGATCAACGAGACAATTGCATCCATTAGCGAATCCGTACACGCCCATGTCGGAAAGGGTGTTTGAGTAGATCGACGACAAAGGAACGCATCGGGTCGTCCGTGTTGAGGGTCGTCAGGTAGGAACGCACGCGCTGTGCGCTCGACGACGTTGCGATTGTCGCGAGGCCGCGCAAGGCGATTCGTCGCACCGCAGCCGATTTGCTGGCGAGCAATTCGCCGTAGAGCGACTCGGCTGCCGGTAGCCCGGACATCGCGTACGCTTCGAGCGAGCACTCGACGTCCGCAATGTCATCGGAAAGCAAGGCGGTGCGAAAATACGCGTCCGCTTCTGCCAGTCCGAGCGTTGCGTACGACTCGAGCAGGCGTCGACGTGTTGCAGCGTCGACGTGAGGATACGCCGCCAGCAGCCCTGCTCGATCGACGTTTGTTGCGAGTCGACTCAAGTAGTAATAGCTGAGCTGGTGCAGCTCACTCGCCTCGTGCGCAATGAGGAGCGCGGCGATCTTTCCCTCGGCCAGCGCCCAGCCGTTCAAGAGGAAGATCTCGAGATAACGGGTGAGGAGCACCGGATCGGCTTCGGCGTTGAAGTGGGCGCCGAGCCGCGCTTGCTGCGCTGCCGCGAAATTCGCCGTCGTGCTCGCGAGCGCGGTGAGCGCGAGTTGGCGCAAACTCGCTTTGGGCGAGTCGAGCAGGCTGAACGCCGCCTCGACGTTGATCGGCGCGCGCGCCAATTGCGCGGCGACCAGCATATCCACCGAGCTCAATTCGTCGGGGTCGCCATCGGCGTGGATCAATCCTCCCGGCACAAAGAGCCCATCGATCGCCGTGAACTCGGCCTCCGCATCCGGCGCCGCGGTCGTGAAGAGAAATAAGCTCGTGGTGCCTGGAACCAGCGGCATTCCTTCCGGAAGTTGACCGCCACGCTCCAGCAGATGGAAAGTGCCAACGCCCCTCAGACTATGGCCTTCCATGCTGCCGCTGCCCGAGATCACGAGTAGGCGATCTTGATCGCCTTCGATGACTTCGGTCAGCACTCCCCACACGGCGCCTTCGGCGTGATTCACCAAGGGCCAAAAATCCGACGCGTCGACGCGTCCGGCGGGGAGCGACACCACGAGCGCAATGAAAATTGAAAGCGCGCACGGAGATCCGCAAGCGCGCGGCGAGCGACGACCAGGCTCGCGGCGGTCGTCACTCATGACTGTGCTGTGATTTCTCTTCAATGCAACACCACCCATTCGCGCAGATAGGCTTCGTTCAGACCGTTGAACCGGTAGCCCAAGCTCGTCGCTATCAAGGACGTCGTGAAACTGAGAGCGGCCGCCATCAGGTTGTTTCCCGGCGTATCCAAATGATAGGGAGTTGTGTAAGTGCCGGAAAAATCGGCTCCGGTGACGCCGCCGAAGAGCCCCACAGGGGGCGCGTCCAACGCGACGAGGCCGAGCGAGTGCCCGATCTCGTGCGCGACGATCGCGGCCACGGAGCGACCGATCGCGTCCATCGCGCTCGCGATCTCGTCATAGCGCGCATTCTCCTCGCCACTATTCTCGGGATCGAGTCGATCAAAGGCCGGATGCAGCACGTCGGCATCGAGAGCGTGTTCGCCGGCAGGCGTGCCGCGGCCGGGGATGAGCGGATCGAAGCGGAGTCGAAACGAGTAGGAGCTGTTGATGTAGTACTGGATCATGTTGGTCACAAAGACCCCGAGCGTGCCACTGCGATTGTTATTGCCGCCCGCGTTTCGATAGTCGTAGTGTGCACGGCCGAGCGTGTAGCCGGTATTCAAGTCGTCGCCGCCGACGCGAATCACGGAACTCGTGCCAACCGGATTGGTGGAGAAGCGCAAGTTCTCGTGAAAACCGGCGCCCGAGCCATCGAAGTTGCGCCCATAGTGCTCGTGCAACCGGCCCAGAACTTCGGTGCGCGCCCAGTCGAGGAGGCGCGAGTTACTGTCGATCGCGATGCAACCCGCGGTTGGATCCTCACTGCGCAGACCGAGTATCTGCAGGTCCTCGTTGAAGTCGGCTTCTCCATTCGATCCTGAGATCGTCGTGACGGTGACGACTGCGCCCGACACGACCGAGTCCGTGAAGAAGTCGGTGGTAAAGTCGACGTGCCAATTGTCGACCCAGTCGAAGGGGCGGTGACTTGGCGCCGCCGCGATCGCGAAGAGTGCCAGCTCGGCGGTCGAGGATACATTGCCGTATTCGTCTTGAATCGTCGTCCGAAAGATCGCTTCGCCGGCTGGCAATGCGTGCATCGCGCCAAACACGCAGACGGCTTGCGTGGAGGACGCCTCGAACAGGCTCGCGAGGTTCGTTCCGGCTGGCGCACTTCCGGTCGGACGCGAGCAGGTAATGTTCAATGTCGAGAGATCGAGCAAGCCACCGGCGCCGGCGGATTGGTAATTGATCTTGAGCTGGTAGCCGTAGGTCGGGACGCTCAAGCGGAAGTTGTGGGACGCGCCCGCGTCGTCGAAGTAGGGTTCGCTGCCATTCAGGTAGGGAGGAATACCGCCGACCGTCAGCGCGATCGCCGGCGCGGCGAGGTTTACGCTGAAGGAACCCGAGTGGGCCGCCGTGCCGGTCTCGACGTCGACCGGCGTGATGCGAAGTTGAATGGCGGTGCTCACGAGGTCGGCGAGATCGGATTGCGCGTCCCAGCTCACGACGCGATCGGTGCCGGCGACGGTTGTCGTCACGGCGCTCGCGCCTTGACCGAGTGTGCCGGCGGTTGCGTTCGCCCAACTCACGCCGTCATTGATCGAGTATTCGAGCAGGACGCCGACGACATCGCCGTTGAGATCCGAGACCACGTATTCGAACGCGATCTCACCACCTTGCACGCCCACGGGCGTGTCCACCCAGTGCACGATCGGAGCGGTATTGGCGCCGAAACCGAATACCGCCGAGGCGACCGGCGTACCAGTTTGGCCGGTTAAGGTGTCGTACGGCGTGACGCGAACTCGGAGGTCCGCTTGCGTCGTGACGGCGAGATCCGTGGACGGCAACCAGAGCACTTCGGCAGTGACGCCGTCCTGCGTCGCTAAGTACCGAGTGGTGCCGGTGATCGTCCCGGGTTGATAGCTCAAACCGCGATCTTCACTGAATTCGAGGGTCACGGTGATCGGGTGACTTTGGGCCGACGCGATGGTGAAGGAGACCAGTGTGCCTTCTAGCGATGGATCGACTGCGAGATCCGAGATAGTCGCGGGTGGTGGGGTAGCGTTCAGTCCGCCACTCCCACCACCTCCCCCGCCACAACCGGTGAGGGATAAGGTCCATAGCGCTACCGCGGCGATTGTGCCACGGCGGAAAGATAACCATAGATGAGCAGACGGCGCGCCTCGATAACGACGAGGCGCAATCGCGCTCCGGAACATGTGTCCGTGCACGCGCATCCTTTCGGCGACCCGGCTACCCGCCCGATGAATCGGGGTAGGGCCCGTGGCTTTGCGTCCTGCTCTTTCGAGCAGTTTGCCATTTCGTGGATGTGGCTCGAATTCCCGGTGAATTTCCCGAGGAGACGGAGCCCACGCTTGTAAAACCCGGCGGCGCGCTCAGCGGTGGGTGTGGATCGCAACCACTTCACGCGCACACTCTTCATTCGAAGAATACAACACGGTCTGAGGCTGTCAAACGCGCGGGCCCGACGCTTGCCTCGACCGATCCGTGCAGGCCGGCTCGTGAGGTCTGCGGCGTGAACCAGCTAGAGGCTTTGTGACGATCGAGTTCGGCCGCTAGAATGCGACCACGGTTTCGGGGCGCGCGACATTCCTGCAGCGCCAGACGATCCCCGTCGTCTAGTTGCCGTCTTTTTTTCCTCACCTCGCGTCAGACAAAAGGAGCCGTTCGCGTGCTACTTCCCTCACGTAGCTTCGATCGCAGCGTCAGAGTGGCGAACCGCGGTGCGCGGTTCCACGCAACGCCATGGCGCACTATGTGCCTATTCGCGACTGTCGTCGTGGTGTTTACCCTCAGCTGCCCACGCCCTATTTTCGCCCGCGCTGATTCCGCAGCGGACCTCAAACGTGATCTACAGCAAGCGATTGGCAAGAAGAACCTCGATCGCGCGAGTCGCCTGATCGAGGAACTGATCCTTCTCGGAACCGCCGACGCGATGGAGGCTATCTGCGATTACGCTTTTAGCGCCGATGACGCGCAGATGGAGAAGTACGCGATCGACAAGCTCAGTACGGTGCCGACGGGCGGCGAGGCGATCCTGAAACTCAGCGAGATTGCCAAGCGGCACAAGGATTTTCGAGTGCGCGTGGCGCTCATGAACGCGCTCGGCATGCGCTCTGAGCAGGAAGCCGTGACGGCGCTCCATCAAGGCTTGTATGACGGCATGCTGTCCGTTGCACGGGCGGCCCTGGAGTCGGTCAAGACGCGCGACAGTTTGCTCTCGATCGATGCGCTGATCGACGCGCTCGAGCATCAAGAGCAGCAAGGGCGGAGCACCGAGTCGCTCCATTTTGAGATCCGCAGTTTGTTGACCTATCTCACTGCGGAGTCCTTTGAGTCAGCGATCGATTGGCGCAACTTCTGGAGCGCGCGAAAGGACAACTTTCAGCGCCCGACCGAAGCGAAGCGCGCCGAAAGCCGAACGGGGGTCAAGAAAGACGCGCCGGTCTTCTTCGAACATGAAGTGGCGTCGAGCAAGTTGTTGTTCGTGCTCGATGTGTCGGGGAGCATGAAGAAGCGCGATCCGCTGCCCGAAGAAGTCGGAGAGGCCGAGAAGAAGAAGGAAGGCGGTAAGACCGGTGTGCCCAAGAAGGACGGCGAAGATGATGAGCCGGACCCGCCAAAGCAAGAGGACATCCCGCAATCGCGCGAACGGCTCGCTCGCGTGCAGAAGGAGCTGATTGCAACCATCGAGAAGCTGCCGGCGAAGACAAAGTTCAACATTCTGACGTTTAGCCACAAAGTCGAGCTGTTCCGACCCGAGGGATTGATCGATGGGTCAAAGGTCAACAAGCAACGGGCGATCGAGTTTGTGCGCAACTTTCGCCCTGAAGGCGAAACACACACCGACGAGGCGCTCGAGAAGGCATTTGAGTTTCGCGATATCGACAGCATTTTCCTGCTCTCGGATGGCGCGCCGCGGCGCGATGACAAGCTGCTCGAAACTGCGCCCATTCTCGAGCGTGTTCGCGATCTCAATCGATTTCGGCGCATTCGCGTATTCACCGTCGGATTCGAGCAGGCCGGCAAGAGTCTGCGTGAGTTCATGCGGCGCTTGGCGTACCAAAACGGCGGCTCGTATCGAGGGCTGAGGTGATTCATGCGGCAATGGCGCGGCGAGGCGATCCGTATCGCGACTTGTGTGGTCGTCGTGGGTTGCGCGGCGCTGTTCGCCGGCGCGCGCTGGTATGACGAGAAGTATCTCGAAGGCGAGTTGAAGAAGGCGGTCGCGGCGAACAATCATCAAGAGATCGCGGGCATCGTCGGCCAGTTAGCTGCGCTCGAGACGACGCGTGCGCTCGAGATCGTGCTGGCGGTCGGCGAGCAGTTTCCGGCCGATCCGGTGCGATCGGCGGTACTCGACGCGCTCACGGCATCGCGCACGAACAATTGCTTGGCCTTCTACGCGAAACAGTTGGCGGAGACGCGCAGTGCGGCGCGGGCGATGGTGCTGATCGAGACGCTTTACATGATCGATCGGCCCGAAGCGTTGACGCCGCTCCTCGCGGTGCTGACGACGCACAAGGATACGCGCATTCTGTTGACGGTCGTCCGTGCGCTGCGCGCCAAACCCACGCGCGAGACGATCGACGCACTGTTGGAGTTTTTTCGACTCGTGCAGGACGACCGCGATTCGTTGTGGGCGGAAACACGAGTTACCCTGTTGGCGCTGACCGAGCAGAACTACGAACTCCACGACGACTGGGCCAAATGGTGGGTCGAGCAGCGCACGGAATGGAAACCGAAAACGGACGACGATGCCGACGGCAAAGCGCGGACCGCGGTATTTCGGCCCGACCGCAAGCTGGATTTGCCGCAACTTTTTGGTCAAGAGATCGCGTCGAAACGCGTGGTGTTTGTCATCGACACGTCGAAGAGTATGAAAGAAAAGCAAGAAGGCTCCGGTGGCGCGGAAGAGGGAAGCGCCGGCAAACCCGACGTGCCGCGACTGGAACTCGCGAAAATGGAGCTGATCCGAGCGATCGACAAGTTGCGTCCAGACGTGCGCTTCAATGTCATCGCGTACAATACGACCCAAAGTTTCTGGCAAGACGGCACGAAACTGCTGCCCGCGACCGCGAAGAACAAGAAGAGTGTCACCGAGTACATCCGCAATTGGCGCGCCGACGGATTCACGAACACCGAGGCCGCCGTGATGTCCGGTCTTGCGCTCGAGGGTCTCGACACTTTGATCTTGTTGTCCGATGGCTCGCCGACGGATCCGGCGGATGGCAAGTTGGTCGATTGGAAGCCCATTCTCGAAGCGATTCGGGCGGAGAACCGCTTCAAGAAGGTCACGATTCACACGCTCGGCTTCAAAGGCGCGAACACGACTTTTATGAAGACGCTTGCCAAACAAAATGGCGGGACCTTCGCGTCCATCAAGTAGCTCGCGTGCGGTGGCCTAGCGACCCGCGATTGCGGGATGCGACTATTTGTGATATATGGCGGTGCTGGTTGGTCGCCAAGTTCAAGGCGTGAAGATTCTCCGTCGAGTTCGGATTGGGATGCATGGTCAGTATTGTCAATCGGCAGGTCCGTGAAGAGTCTTCGCACGACTCGGCGCTAGAGATCGCGATCGGTGTGGCGCAACTCCTCGATTCCAAACGCGCGCGGGAAGTGAAAGTGCTCGACGTGCGCGCACTCCTGCCGATCACCAGTTATTTCGTCATCGCCGAAGGCGGTTCGACGCGCGCGGTGCGCGGGCTCGCGGACTCGGCCGCCCGTTTTCTGCGCACCAGCCCTTACCAGCGGCGCGGCGTCGAGAGCGACAGCGAGGGCCGTTGGGTTTGCGTCGACTATTCCGAGGTTGTCGTGCACGTCTTCGATCGCGCGGCGCGCGAGTTCTACGATCTCGAGCATCTCTGGCGCGAAGCGCCCAACGTCGCGTTCCCGCCGCTCGCCGCAACGTAGCCCGTTGTGCCTCCGTTTGAGTAACGTCGACTCAATCGCGGAAATCCACATCGAAGATTTCGACGCAGCTCACTTTGCCGAGTTCGCGGTTGCCGCGAGTGATCGTGAGCAACTTGCCGTTCGGCAGCAGATACGGCGTACCGCCATCCGCGGTCGTTGGCCACGGCAATATGTTCGGCGCACTCGTCGGCGCGTCGAAGCCGAGCGCGCGAATTTCCAGTCCGCGTACGGTCGGGATCCAGAGTTCGCGGCCGATGAGTTTCGGGACACCCATCAAGACCGGGGCGCGCGCGCGGTTGCCTGCGGTGTAATTGAGTTCTGGCGAGTCTAGGATGATCTGCTGCGGGTCGGCGGCTAACAGCCCGTTCGTATACACGCTACGGAGCCGAACTTCTTTGCCATCGGCGGCGATGGTCGTGTCGAGAAGCAATAACTCGTCGCCGACTTGGCCGAGCAACTGACACTGCGGTTCGGCGGCGTGCGCCCACTCGACGGTGAAGCGTTCGAGATCCATTGCGATCAGATCGCGCGCGTCGGACGCGAGAAATACGAACAGCGGCGAACGTTTATCGCGCGACAGCACCAGATCGGGACCCGGGTAGCGCAATCTCGGCCGCGGTAGTTTACGCAGCTTGTATCGATTCACGCCGGATTCGACGTGCGGCAGGTCGCGTTCGTCGTGCCGCGAATAAACGAGACCCCCGCGGTAGTCGCCGACGTCGGCGCCCACCCGCGCCACCCAGCCAACCCCGGTGATGACGATGATGTCGCCCAGCACGGCGGCGAGTCGCGCTTCCGGCACGAGCGTGTGGGCATCTTCGCTCGCAAGCCATTCTCGCTTTATATTTACGAGCCTCCGCTGCCATTCGATGCCGCCGTCCGTGAGGCGGAGGCAGTAGAGCGTGAGTTCCTGATGGACCAGACCGCGCACTGCGAGCAGATACAACCGTTCGTTCGCGATGAGCGGCGGCGCGCAGATCGTGCTGTCCGGCGGCAGCGACTTGACGTACGCGACCAACGTCGGTGGTTGCCGGCCGGTTGTGCTGCGGAAAATGTACGCGTGGTTGAAGCCGATGCTGAGATCGCTCGATGGGGCGGAAACGACCTCTGCGTAGAGGCACCCGCGAAGATTGTCTTCCGGTCGCTCCGTTCTGAATAGCAGGACTTGGTAACCACTCGAAGCGATCGGTGTGCTGGGTGTGTAGATGAGATCTTCGCTCGGTTTTGGCCGACCCTGGGCGCCGGCAAACACGGTCCAAAGTCGCTTGTAATCGGATTCTGTGTCGATCGCGAAAACTTCCGAGCCGGCCGCGAATAAGACTTCATTGGTCCCCAGTAGCGGATAGATCGCGTTCGGCGGCGTCTCTCGGCTCAGCGCGTCGAGTTTGTGAACGAATCCTCGGTCACGACGCTTGTTCGGATCGTCCGACTGGGACGAAAAAATACTTTCGTCGGCAGCGTAGGTGGCGAGCGGAACCGGGATCTTCGTTTCGAGTCGCAGCGAGCGAGCCGTCAACAGCGACCTCGGCGCATCGGACAGCGCGTCCGGCCGCGGAAACGTATTCGTCCAGGGAGAATACGCCGTCGCGACGGTGGTCTGTGGCCTCGCAATGAATCCCAACGCGGCGTCGTCGATCGGGTGGAGCGCGGACGCGATCAGCCACGCCGCTTCGGTATCGGCGTTCTCGATGGCCAACTCGAGCCGTTCGATCGCCTCCGCGCGAAGTTCCGGGAGCCAGAGGCACGCGGATCCCGCGCGCACGGGCTTCGCATCGGCGGGAAGGCGACGACTCAACGTCGCGAGTCGTTCGCGCGCAATCGGCGACAGTCTCGCCACCCACGCGGCAAGAACCTCGTGACTGGGTGGGACACGCAGCGTATCGCGGCAGTCGACGTCGAGTTGGCGCGCATCAGGGGGTGGTGGCGGGACCATCAGCGCGCCGTCGAGCTCCGCGATGATCCGCGTCAGCATATCGAGCGCTCGCACGTCGTCGTCATCGGCGAGCGCTTGCGCAAGCAGTTCGAGCGGTCGACCTTCGCCCCACGCGGGGTCGTAGAAGGGCAGTTCAAGACCGCGCAATGGTTGGCTGCGGATGGGCGCAACCGTCGACTCGTCGTACGGGCACGCTACGCGCGGTGCGAGTGCGATCAAAAGCCCACAATGCAGTAGCCGCGCGGCGACAGTCCCAACTCGCTTCGCAGTGATCAAACGCGCTCACTTTCGCCGCCGGCGACTCGCCGATCGGTTTCTCAGACTCGGTCCTTTTATCGGCGGGCCGCGTCGCGCTGGTGGTGGGCCGCCGTAAAGCGGGCTTGCCCCTGCTTCTGCGGGTTGCTACATTCCTCGGCCCAAAGCCCGATTGGCCAACATCATGACAGGTGTGCCGGCGCTCCAGAAGCAGTTTCGCACTGACTCGCCCGCAGAGACGCTTGAGCTGGGTGTACAACTCGGTCGTCAGCTCGGGATCGGCGCGTGCATCGATCTGCGCGGCGAGTTGGGCGCCGGAAAGACGCAGTTGGTCCGCGGGATCGCCTGCGGTCTTGGCGTCGCCGAGCGCATTCGAAGTCCCACGTTCACGATTTGCCACGTGCACATCGGACGCATTCCGCTTTACCACTTCGATGCGTACCGCATCGGCGATCCGAGCGAGCTGCTGCTGCAAGGTTGGGATGAGATGCGGGAAAGCGGCGTGGTCGCGGTCGAATGGGGCCAACGCTTGCTGGACTTGCTGCCGCACGACCGGCTCGTCGTTGAAATCGAACACTGTGCGGCGACGATTCGCATTGTCTCCGCTCGCGCGACGGGCGAACGCTCAGCCGCATGGCTCTCGAGCTGGGAGCAGTCCGCGTCGTCGCAAAAAATCAAAGAGGAGTGATGACATGAAGGCGCCGCTTTACGTAACGTCACTAGAGCAAACCGGTGGGAAAACGCTGGTGACTCTCGGGCTCGTGAGCGAGCTTTCGCGCACGTTCGATCGGGTTGGTTTTATTAAGCCGCTGGGAGTCGCTCGCGTCCGCGCGGGTCGTGACGGCATCGACCTCGATGCTTTGCTCATCGACAAGCTGCACGCCGTGCACGAGAACATCAAAGATATGTGCCCCGTCACGCTCGGGCCGACCAGCTGGCCCGAAGTCACGTCCGAAGAGTCAGAGCGCATGATGGCTCGCATCCAAGAAGCCTTCAGTCGCATCAGTCAGGGGCGCCAGGTCGTTGTTGTCGAGGGCACCGGCGGCGCGTCGTTGGGCGCGTATCTCGGACTCTCCAACGCTCGCATTGCAAAGGCGCTGGGCTGCAAAGTGCTGCTGGTGGTTTCGTACGGCGAGATGGCCAGCAACCCCTTCGACAAAGTCCTCATCCACCGCGATCATTTCAAAATGCACGGAGTCGAGTCGTTGGGCGTGGTGATCAACCGCGTGCCACCCGACCTGCTCGACAGCTTTCAGGTCTACGCGACTTCTCAGCTTGAGCGGCTCAATCTGCCGCTGCTGGGCCTGATGCCAGAGGAGCCGCTGCTCAAGTGTTTTCGGTTCCTGCAAGTTTCGGAAGTGCTCGACGGCGAGATACTCTGCAACGCGGCGAACGCGGAGCGCGTGATCTCACGCGTGCGCGTCGGCGCAATGACGCCGCACCGCGCCTTGCCATTCTTCGTCGCCGGTACATTGATCATCACGCCAGGCGATCGCGAGGACATTATCGTCACGGTCTGCGCCGCCGCCGCAAGTACCGGTCGGGGTCCATCGGGTTTGGTGTTGAGCGCGGGCCAGCGGCCGCACTCGTCCATCATTGAGTTGCTCGAGAAGTCCGGTGTGCCGACGTTTTTGGCGCGCGAGGATTCCTACACGGTCGCGAGCAAGATCCACGATATGCCGATGCGAATTCAACCTACGGACGAGGCGAAACTCGCGATCGTGCAGCGCCTTGCCGTCGACCACTTGCAGATCGACCGCATTATCGAACTCTTGTAAGGCCGTCGCCACGCGCGACTCTCGATCGACGGCGCGCACCCGTCGGGGCTGCCAGCGACACCGTCACGGCGCGCCAGCCCCAAAGTTCTGCCACTCGGATTGCCGATCTATCAGGGTGCAATCACTCACCCGGTCCCCGTGGCGAAAGCGCTGTTGAGATGTCTGAAGATGTGACCGTCAAGCTGGGGCAAGAGCTGGTTCGCCGTCGCCTCGCCACGCTGGCACAAGTTCGTGAGTGCCTAATGGCGCAAGATCGGCTCAAGCGCGAAGGCACGGAGACGAGCTTCACCAGCGTGCTGATCGCCCGCGGCATCATCGGCCTCGAAGAACTCAAGGTCGTGCTGTCGAACTTGTCGTTGCTCAAACTTCAGTGTCCGAACTGCTCCGCCCAGGTTCGTATTACGAACTACAACCAGAGCAACGAGTACTTCTGCAATCGCTGCAAAGGTGCACTGGAATTCGCTGACAGCGAGGCGCCGCCCGACTTGCCGCCGGCGCCGGTGCCGAGCGTCGTGAGTCGCGGTTCGGCGAGTCGGTCGGCGAAGCGGGACTCCAGCAAACCTGACGCGCTCGTCGGTCGCCGAATCGGCGGATGTATCGTGCGCCGCCACCTCGCATCCGGCGGAATGGGTTCGGTCTACGAAGTGGAGCAAATCAACCTCGGTCGCACGCTCGCGCTCAAAGTGCTCGCGCCGGATCTCGCGCAGGACGAGTCGTTCGTGCGGCGATTCCTGCAAGAGGCGCGGGCCGCCGCCGAACTCAACCACACGAACATCGTGCACATAAACGACGCGGGCGAAGATCAAGGCGTCTTCTATTACACGATGGAATATGTCGCCGGTGAGAACCTCAGTCAGCGACTGAAACGCGAGCAGAGCTTAACTATCGACGAAGCACTGCGGATTTGCGAGCAGGCCGCCGCCGCCTTGGCGCACGCGCACGGCAAGTCGGTGATTCACCGCGATATCAAACCCGAGAACATCATGCTCGCTCAAGACGGAACGGTGAAACTCGCGGACTTGGGACTCGCCAAGAAGACGATGGATGAGCAAACCTCCACGATCACGCAGGCTGGTGCGATACTTGGCACGCCGCACTACATGGCGCCGGAACAAGCCAAGGACTTTCGCACGGCGGATCATCGTTCGGACCTCTACAGTCTCGGAGTCACGCTCTATCGAATGCTCGCGGGCGTCGTACCGTTTGACGGCACGAGTCCCATCGAAGTGATGATGAAAGCGATCGATGGACAGAAGCGTGCATTGCGCGAGTTGCGCCCCGACGTCCCCGCCGAAGTCGAGGCGCTCGTTGATCGCATGATGCACGTCGATCCTCGACGACGCTTCAAAGATGCGGGAGTAGTGCGCAAGGCCATCCAGAGTTTGCGCCGTCATCACGTCGTCTCCTAACCAACGATCGCGCATCACGCGCGCCGCCAGCCGTCGCACGCCGGCATTTGCGCAGTATCGTGCCGCCGCGCTACCGGATTCTCGCTGCGAGACCGTTGCAGTCTCCGCGCGACCCTTCAATACTGTGGTGACCCAGAAACGCTGCGGCGAAACTACGCAGAGGCGTAGCGTTGCCCCGTAGGCGTCGAGAGTGCGACGAAGGATTGATCAAGGACGACTCGATGGCGGATCTCGAAGAACAAGGTTCAGCGCCGGCGACGGAGCGCCTCTCGCATTCCTACTTATTGGGCGAACTGGCGATTTTTCCGCCGCTCGAAGAGTTTGAGCGACAGTATCAAAAAAAGGTCCGATCATTCGAGGGTACCGGCGATTCGACGACCGCGGCCGCGTACGAGCGAGCCTATAACCTCGGGGCAGCGCAACTGCGCCAAATGCTGACTGAGGAGGGGCGATGCTGATTCGCTCCCTGCGGGCCGAGAATTTCATGAAGTTCAGGCGCCTCGGACTCGAGCAGATTCCAGCGAACGGCGTCATTGGCATCGAAGGCCGCAACGAAGGTGGCAAGACGACGATTGGCGAACTCATCCAATTCGCCTTGTTCGGGAAGACTCTGGCGAGCCTAAAGTCTTCGGTCTTGGAACTGATTCATTGGGATGCCGACCATTGCTCGGTCGAGCTCGAGTTTGAGATCGCCGAGGATGGCGCGCTCGGTCGGTACAAGATTTGGCGCGAGATCGATCGTTATGGTACGAATTACGCGCGTGTCATCCGCTGCGCAGATCGCACTGAAGTTGCCGCGGGCATCCTGCAAGTGAACGAAACGCTCAAGCGACTCACGCGTTTCGGCTTTGATGAATATCAACGCTCGTTTTATCTGTCTGAGCGCGAAGCTCCGCACACTCAAGAACAAGTGAGTGGCTTCCTGGATCGCATGCTTGGCATCGACCTCCTTTTGCGCGGCGCCGAAAAGACACGGCAAGCGATCAACGAGTTGGATAGCGAATTTGCGAAGCTGCAAACTGAGGTCCGGAAACATCAACAGCAGATCGATAAGTACCTGCCCAACATCGCGAAGATTCCCGAACTCGAAGCAGCGCGAATCGCGGCCAATGAGCAGATTGAGCGCTTAAAGGAAGATGAGCGTCGCCAACAGCAAGCGCTCGAGCGTGTGGAACGGACTGTAAAGTCACGAGACCCGTTGCGGGGACGAATCAAGGAACTGGCGAGCTTGCCGGTGTTGAAGCTCGCAGCTGCAAGTGGCCCGCTGCTCGATTGTTTTCCCTTGGCGGCACTGGGCGACGACGCGAAGACGGCGAGCAAGGAAGTCGAGCGCGTGCGGACGCGGCTCAAGTCGCTTCAGTTACTGACGGCAAGTTTCGAGTCCTTGGTGCGCGTGACGACCACGGCAACCGCTGAGGTGCGCGAGCATCTTGAAGGGTCCGGTGCGAACTCTCTACCGAGCCGACGGCGTGCAACGGAACAATTGCACGCGAGCGCCGGGCGCAACGGTCGGGTTGCGCGGCGGTGGGGCGTACTGTTCGCCGTGGTTTGCGTCGTCCTGGCGGGCGTCGGCCTCATCAGTTGGCAGGATTGGTGGCGCCCGATTGGAACAGAAGCCGTCGCGCCACCGGTGTGGGGCGGATTCTTCGCCGGCTGCGCGTTCGCGGGCTTCTTGGCGCTGGTTGCATTTGTGCGCGCACGCGGTCACGTCGAAGCTGCTTCGGAACAGACGACGCAGTTGGTCGCAATCGACGCAGAGATCACGGCGGAACGGCAACTCTTCGATCGCTTGACGGAGTTCAGTGGTCGAGAGTTGTTGCCCGGCGAAGTGGCAGGCGCGCTCGATTCGGTGAAGGTGCCTGCAATCGATGCGGAGCTCGCAAACTACGTCACGAGTTACCAGCAAGCGCTCGCGGGCGTCGCCGACATGAAAGCCGTTGCAAGTTTGCTAGCTGAAGACGAGCAGCGAATCGTGCAAAAGCTGAA
Source organism: Planctomycetota bacterium (assembly GCA_046154185.1). Taxonomy (GTDB): domain Bacteria; phylum Planctomycetota; class UBA8108; order UBA1146; family JAJFFE01; genus JBJXGE01. Next base: position 34,120 of record JBJXGE010000058.1, on the reverse strand, counting down.
GGCTCAGATCGGCGAATTCAAGGCGGAGCGTGACAAGGCCGTCGAAGCCGTGAAGAAAGAAATTTCGCGTCGGGACCGCACGGAGACCGAGATTCGCGAGTTTCAAAAGCAAGAAGGTCGCAAGGCGGCGCTCGAGGAACAACAGCGCGATCTCGGCACGCAATCCCTCGCATTGCGCGCCGAAATTGAGACTCGGCAGCTCCTGATTCAGCTCTATGACGAAACCGTGGAGTCGGTGCGCCTTCGCGCCGGACCGACGCTTGGCAAGTCCCTGCGCCGATTGTTGCCGGCTCTCACCGGGGACCGCTATCGAGATCTCAAGGTCACGCCCGACTTTCGGCTGCAGGTCTTCACGCACGAGAAAAGCGACTTTCTCGCGCCGCATGAGCTTTCCGGTGGGACCTTCGAGGGGCTTTCGCTCGGATTTCGCATCGCGTTCTCGCAGGCGTTCGTCCACGCCGTCGTTCGCGGGCCGCAGTTTCTCTTCTTGGATGAGCCTTTCAAGGCGATGGACACCGAACGAGTTGCACGGACGTTGAGCGCGCTCACGCGCCTCAGCGCGGAACTGCGACAGGTGTTCATACTGCTACCCGGAATCGAGGAAGAGCACCGAGCGCTTTTTGATTTGATTTATCGCGTTGAAGTCGGCGTCGCGGAGATGAAACACGGATCGGCAGTTGAGACCGTGGAAACGGCGCGCGACATGGGCCTGTCGCGATCCGGCACAACCCCGCAGCGAGCGAGTGAGTGGTCGGCCGCCTGGCCGGAGGAGTTAAAGACTCTGCCGAGGAGTCTGACGGTCCCGCCACGCACGCCGCTCGCCGACACGCCGCCAGAGTTTTCCCGCGATCGGAATCCGCCTCGGCCGACGCAATCGACCGGCGAGTTCGAATTGCAGCATGAGGACGTATCGGCGGATTTGTCGCCGCCCGATCGCGAATGATGGCCTCGCCGTCCGGCCCGCCACCAACGTTGACTCGGTTTCTGGTGGCCGCCGACTTGCACTTGGACGGCGAGTCGGCCGGGCGTCGGCGACTTGCCGCGTTACTCGGACGCGCCCAAGCGGAGCGGCTCCCGATTTTCCTCCTCGGTGACTTGTTTCACTACTGGTTCGGGCGCCGTCACCTGCAGTTGCCGATGTACGAAGACGAACTCGAACTTCTCCGTGCGCATTGTGCGACCGGCGGCGCGATCTACTTACTGCCCGGCAATCGCGACTTCTTGTTGGGGTCGAGTTTTGCCACCGCCACGGGGGTCTGGGTCGGCGGGGACGAGCTCATTCGACGAGTCGGCACCGGCTCGGTGTTGTTTTGTCACGGCGACTTGTTCGCGACTTCGGACTTGAATTATCAAGCGCTGCGGCGCTTGATTCGTTGTCGACCAGTCCGCTGGCTTGCGGATGCGCTGCCGCGCGCAGTGGTCGATCGAATTGCGCGACGCTTGCGACAGGCGTCGGCGGCGCTCGTTGCCGAGAAATCGGCGACGACGCTGGCACCCGATCTCGGCGCGGTCGCACGTCATTTTCAAGCGGGCATCGATGTCGTCGTGTGTGGACATTTCCACGCGCGAGCGGATCTGGTTTTTGCCCCGAGCGCGGGCGGCGGGCGGTTATGCGTCCTCGAGGCTTTTGAAGCGCGCGGTTACTACTTGCAATACGACGGCGCGGACTGGCGCGAACACTGGATTGACGAATGCGCCGAGAGGGATTCGTCGCGCGGATGAGTTGGGAAGCATGTTAACGGCGAATCGACCTGTGATTATCGTGACAGGACCGACTGCTGCCGGTAAGGGCGGCGTCGCACGCGCCCTCGCCGCTCGACTTGCGACTCCCGTCATCTCGCTCGACTCGATGAAAGTCTATCGGCGAATGGATATCGGTACGGCGAAGCCGAGCTCGGCCGAGATTCATGCCGTGCCGTATCAGCTCGTCGATCTTCGCGAGCCGTGGGAGTCGTTCTCGGTCGGCGACTACTTGCGGGAGGTTGAACGTTTGGCGAACGAGTCGACCGGACCGTTGCTGTTCGCCGGCGGGACCGGGTTCTACTTGCACGCATTGCTTGCGGGGATTTTCCAGGGACCGGCGCCGGACCCGGCTCTTCGCGCCGAGCTGGAAGCGGAAGCGCGTGGGCGCGGTCCGCTCGAGTTGCATGGGCGGCTCGCGGCGCTCGACCCGGAAGCGGCCGCGACCATCCAAGCGACGGATGCGCGTCGAACCGTGCGAGCACTCGAAGTGATCCGTCAAACCGGGGAGACTTTCACCGCCGTGAAGGCGCGGCGCACGCCGTTCCTGCGGCCGGGGACGTTTCGAATCGTCGGTACCACGTGGCCGCGTGCGGAACTCTATGAGCGCATCAATCGCCGGGTCGTGGCGATGTTCGATCGTGGCTGGGTGGCGGAAGTGGCAGGCCTCTTGAGTGCGCATGAACCGCCCTGGAGTCTGCAGGCGGATCAGTCCATCGGCTATAGGCTGATTTCCGACGCGCTCAAAGCCGGGGGCGATCCGCGCACGCGCACGACGGAGATTCAGTCGCGCACGCGGCAGTTCGCACGCCATCAATTGATTTGGATGCGCAAGATGCCGGTCGAATGGCGGCTCGACGACGCCTACGACGACTTGCTTCGTGAGGCGCCACGCTGGGTCGAGGCCTTCGCCAAGAGTGGCGTCATGCCGGCGCCGGACCCGGCACGGCTCGCGCTGAAAACAGAGGTCTAGCATGGGACAGCGCGCAGCCGAGGATGCGGAAGATCTGGCGATCGGACTTAATCCGCGCAAGCTCCGGCTCGCGTTTTGGATTTATTTTATTGGGGGCCTGCTCGCAATTTCGGGCTGGCAAGTGTGGCGGATTCGCGACGACCGCGTCGAAGCGCGCCGGCACGCGGTCGCGCGCGAACGCGCGCAGGCCGACATGGTTCTGCTGCGACAGGCGATCATGGAGTATCAGTCCCAGCGCGGTGAATTTCCGGATTCGCTCGCAGCGCTGGCGCGCTTCGCCGTCGATCGAGGCGCGCTCCCCGAAGTTGATCCCTGGGGAACACCGTACGAGTTGACGCGGACGCCGGAGAATATTCGAGTGCGGTCATTCGCTGCGGATGGGTTGTCCGGCGGATTCGAGGATGGCGTTGATCTCGAGATCGTGATCGTCGCTGAGACGACTGGCAAATGACCGCGCGAGGTCTGGTGCGAAACGCGTGATCTGGGAGCTGACCGCGAAAAAGAAAAGCGCGCGTTGTCGATCTTGCTGAATCACAAGATCAACAATGCGCGCAAATCGCGGTCAGAGCCGGCGGCTCTAACTGGGACGACTAATCCTCTTCGATCGGACGATCGTCGAGGTCAAAGATCGTTCGGTCGATGTCGACGCGAAACTGATGCATGTCGTCGCCGAACTTCTTGATGTGCCGCTTCCAATAGCCGCCCGAAAAAATCGTGCTGCGCTCGGAACTGGCGCAGCCGGCGAGGCCGCCGACTAACAAGAAGAGACAGAGCACAGTCAGTCGCTTACGCATTCTCATCCTCCCGAAGCTAGGCGCCCACGCACTTGGCGACTCAAAATCGTTTGATCGCAACTCCACGGCTTTAACGACGCGAGTTCCAACTCGCTAGATCGGCATCGAACGGTATCCAACTGAACGGAAGCTTTGCGGCCGTCGCGCAATCGCGATTGCCACTTCCGGTTAACACGTTCGCCAGCCGCCGCCTGCGAACTCCGCCCGCTAGATTTTTCCGCTGCTAGCCGACGCGGATTGCGGGAGCGTCGGATGTCAAAATCTCCGCGCGGAAGACTAGCACGAAGCCGCAGCAATCGTCAACCGGCGGCGATCACAGCGCTTGGCGAGTTCGACCCGTCTACTTAACCCCGGCCGTGTCACGGTGCCGTCATCGACGCGACGGACTCGGCTCCGCGGCCGGATTTCCGGCCTTCTTTTTTTACCGATCGGCGTCGCGGCTGACTGGCTACAGGATGTACGAGCTCTGTTCACGATTTGCGAGCAGGTACCCGAGCCGGGTGTCCACGTAGTTGCGGTCCACAAAGACCTGTTTTTGCGCTTCGCTCATGGCGTCAGGGGCCAAGAACAGCGGTTCCTCGAGCAACTTCTCGCACAAAGCGTAAAGGCGCCGAGCGCCGATGTTTTGTTGGCTCTGATTGACATCCCATGCGAGGTCCGCCATCCGCTCGAGGCCTTCCGGAGCGAACTCGAGCCGCACGCCCTCGGTCGCAAGCAACTCCGAATACTGCCGCGGGAGCGCGTTGCGGGGTTCGCGGAGGATGCGCAAGTAGTCGTCGCGCGTCAGACTCTGCAGCTCGACGCGAATCGGAAAACGGCCCTGCAGTTCGGGGATCATGTCGCTCGGTCGGACGCCATGAAACGCGCCCGCGCCGATGAACAACACATGGTCCGTGCGAACCATGCCGTAGCGCGTATTGACGGTGCTGCCTTCGACGATCGGCAGCAAGTCGCGCTGGACGCCCTCGCGCGACACTTCCGGGCCTTTGCCTTTGTAATCCGACGAGCTGATGATCTTGTCGATCTCGTCAAGAAAGATGATCCCTCCCGTTTCGGCGCGACGAACCGCCTCTTGATGAGCGCGATCTTGATCGATGAGCTTCTCAGCCTCCTGCGACTTGAGCACCCGCAGCGCGTCCGGGACGAGCAGTCGTTTACGGCGCTGTTGCTGCTGACCCATGCGCTGCATGAGTCCGGACAGATCGAAGCCAAATTGCTCGACTCCGGCATTCGAGAAAACGTCCATGACGGGTGTCGACGACGCGTCCACTTGCACTTCGACTTCACGATTGTCGAGTTCGCCCGCACGGAGTCGGCGGCGAAAAGTCTCGCGCGTTCGTTGGCGACGTTCGCGATCTTCATCGGTCGTCGATGTCTCCATCGGGATTGCTTCGCCCGCGAGTAAATCGAGGACTCGGTCCTCGGCGGCCGCGACAGCACGGGGTTCAACCTTTTCGAGTTCTTCGGTCTTGACCAAATTGAGCGCCACGTCGACGAGCTCTCGCACCATCGACTCGACGTCGCGACCGTAGTAGCCCACCTCGGTGTATTTACTGGCTTCGACTTTGAGAAAGGGCGCCCGTACGAGCTGCGCAACGCGCCGGGCGATCTCGGTTTTGCCGACGCCGGTCGAGCCGATCAGAATGATGTTCTTTGGCATCACTTCGTTGCGAATGTCGCTGCCGAGCTGTTGGCGACGCCAGCGATTGCGAATCGCGATGGCGACCGCGCGTTTCGCATCTTGCTGGCCGACGATGTGGTGGTCGAGCGCGGCGACAATTTGACTCGGCGTGAGCTCGTTCATTCGAGCACCTCGATGCGCAGTTGGGTGTTCGTGTAGATGCAGATGTCGGCGGTGATCTCGAGTGCGCGCTGGACGATCTCGCGGGCGGACAATTGCGTTTCCTTGTGCAGCGCGCGCGCCGCGGCGAGCGCGAACCCGCTGCCGGAACCGATCGCAACGATGCCATCAGACGGCTGGATCACTTCGCCCGTGCCGGCGAGCATCAACGAGTGTTCACGGTCGACAGCGGCGATCATCGAGTCCAGTCGACGCAGCACGCGATCAGTGCGCCAATCGCGCGACAAGGCGACGGCGGCTTGCAGAAGATTGCCGCCTTGCGCCGAGAGCTTTTGTTCGAAGCGTTCAAGGAGAGCAAACGCATCGGCGACGGCACCGGCGAATCCGACCAACACTTGACCGTTCTGCAAAGTGCGGACCTTACTCGCGTCGCTTTTCACGATCGTATTGCCGAATGTAACTTGACCATCACCACCGAGTGCCACCTGCCGGCCTCGTCGGACGGCGAGGATGGTCGTGCTATGAAATCGCATGAGGTGTTCCTGTGTTGTAGATCGGTGTCGCAGCGCATCCGCGACGTCTCAAGTGGAAGTTGCGCGAGCTTTACCTGCGACTCGCATTCTGTATAGTGCCAGCGGTTTGGCAAGATGCCAGCTCCAAGGTTCGTCGGTGATGGCTATAGGCGCTAGTTGATCCGTGGGCAGCTCGTTTTGTCGATGGCGAAGCGATCCCGCGTCGCGATCTTTCCAGAAAGCAGATCCTGGTGACTGAAGAGAAGATCCGCGCGATAAAGCTCGAGAAGATCCAGTCCATGCGCGAGCAAGGCCTGAATCCCTACCCCGAGCGCTACGAACGCAGTCACACTTTGAGCGCGGCCGCGCAGCTCCCGGCGGGCACTAAGTCCATCTGTGTCGCGGGCCGCATGGTGTCGAGGCGTGAGTTTGGGAAATTGGTATTTTTCGATCTCCAGGACTTGCGCGGCCGGTTACAGATTTCGTTGCAAGCAGATCAAGTCGGGAAAGATGTCTTTAAGACTTTTGGGAAGCTCGCGGACGTCGGCGACTTCATCGGCGTACGCGGCGATCTGTATTTGACGAAAGTCGGGCAACTCACCTTGGCCGCCGCGGAGTACACGCTGCTGGGCAAAACTTTGCACGCGCTGCCGGAAAAGTATCATGCGCTCGCCGATCAAGAGCTGAAATACCGACGGCGTTACCTTGACCTGATCATGGACGAGGAGAGTCGGCGACGTTTCACCTTGCGCAGTCGGCTGATCAGCGCCCTCCGCACGATTCTTGATCGCAACGGTTTCGAAGAAGTCGACACTCCCGTGTTGCAGACTAAGCCATCGGGCGCACTAGCCAAGCCGTTCGCGACGCACCACAACGCTCTGGATATCCCGGTCTTTCTGCGCATTGCGCCCGAGACTTACCTCAAACGCTGCATTGTCGCCGGGTACGACCGTGTCTACGAAGTGGCGCGCGTGTTTCGCAACGAAGGTATGGATCCATCGCACTTGCAGGACTTCACGATGCTGGAGTACTACGCGGCTTATTGGAATTACGTCGACAACATGGCTTTTACGGAGCGACTGTTGCGAGAAACTCTAGAAATCGCGCTCGGCAAGCAGGTCGTGGAAATCGGCGGGACGCGCATCGATTTCGGTGTCGAATGGCCGCGCCGAAGTCTCGCTGATCTGATCGAGGAATATGCGGGTATCGACGTGAACCGCACTGTCGATGCCGAGAGTTTGCGTGCGGCGGTTGCGGCGCGTGGCATTGAGCTCGAGGGGACCTCGAAACTCGGCCGTGGCGCGTTGATCGATCAGCTCTATAAGAAAGTCTGTCGGCCAAATCTCGTGCAGCCGGTGTTCGTCACTTCGCATCCCATCGACTTGTCGCCGCTAGCGCGCCGCAGTGATGACCAGGCGCACTTGGCCGATCGTTTTCAATTAGTCGTGCGCGGCTGGGAAATCGTCAATGCGTACTCCGAGCTCGTCGACCCCATCGACCAACGATTGCGTCTCGATGAGCAGGCTCGCCTCAACGCGGGCGGAGACGACGAAGCGATGCTCATGGACGAGGATTATCTGCTGGCGATGGAGCACGGCATGCCGCCGATTTCCGGCTGGGGCTTAGGTGTCGATCGTTTTGCCGCGCTGGCGGCCGGCGTCGAGAATCTGCGCGACGTCGTGCTGTTTCCGCTCATGAAGCCGGAATCGACGGGGATCGCGGGAGAAGCCTGAACGCGCGCGTCGTTTTAGGTTTGAAAAGGGTCCCAACCGGCCGGGGCGTACCCCTTTAATCCATCGCCGCGAAACTCGATTCCGCGCGCGGCTGTCACGCGCCCGAGCGCATGGAGCTTGGTGCCGCGTTGTGTTTCGAACTCAGCCTTGAGGCCGAGGATTTTTCCGGGTGGCGCCGCAAAGAGCAGTTCATAATCTTCTCCGCCTTCGAGAACGTCGCGGATCGTCAGCCCCAGTTTTTGCGCGATCGGATCCTCGACGATGCTCGTGAGGTCGACGATCGCGCCGCGACCACTCGCGGTCAGCAAGCGCTGCAGGTCGATACCAAGACCATCGCTGATGTCGATGGCCGCCGTCATCGCGCCGAGTCCGGCGAGTGCGCTCGCTTCGGCTAATCGCGGCTGCGGATGCGTCCACGCGCGCACGTTTGTCGCTTGCAAGTCGCCGGACTCAAGCGAACGCCGCGCCCGCGCCGCGCAACCCGGCAGACCCGTCACCCACAATTCATCGTTCACGCGGGCACTGTCGCGACGAATGGCGCGAGCAGCCGGCACGGATCCAACCACGGTGCACGTGAGCGCGACGGGGCCGGGTGTCCGAGTGACGTTGCCGCCGAGCAAGGCAATGTCGAACTCGTCGAGCGTCGCGGCGACGCCGTCCCAAAACTGTTCCGTGAAGCGCCCGGGCAATGTTGGCGTTTGGAACGCGAGCAGTACGCCGCGTGCGGTCGCCGCCATCGCCGCGAGATCGCTCAGACTCACGCACAGAATGCGACGGCCCAGCTCGTAATCGGTCAGCCAATGCGAGCGGAAGTGCACGTCTTCGACCATCGCATCGACGGAAATCGCAGCCACTTCGTCCGCGGGAATTGGCAGGAGCGCAGCGTCATCTCCCGGGCCGAGCATGCCATCCGCACCGTTGTGCGAAAAGCGAGCTTTGAGCTGCGCGATCCAATCGTCTTCTCGCACTGGCTGTCTCCCTTTTCTCGCGTGCGGGGCTATTCTAGTCCCCGAACAAGCGCTACACGCTTGTTCTGAGACTAGATTTTTCCTCAGGGGGTTGCTCCACCACCGCTCGCGGTCGTGGCTCCTTGCTTAAGGTCTAGTCGAAGGTCGACCGAGGCGATGCTGATTCCAACGTCTGCGCGCGAGTTCGCGCGCCAACCGAACGGGAGTGTGCGACGGTGAAGCGCGTCAACGGGGCCACGACTCAGCATTTTCGCTCGCCTCAGATCATTTGCCGAATCGCGGGAATCGTCGCCATCGGAATCTTCTTCGCCGCCGGCTGCACCGATGATTCACCGAGTTCGGCTAGTAAGCCAGGGCTCAGCGACCAGCAACTAGAAGCCGCCATGCGGCAACGCATCGAAGTCGAGTGCGCGTCGGCGAGTGAAAGTCCGTGGCTGATCGCACACGGAATGATCGCGTTGGGTGCCGGTGCGGAGTTGTTTGGCCCCAATCGTGAACGTGGCGTGGACCGCCTGGCACGCGAGTGGATCAAGCGCGATGCCGAGGGAGCGTACGTGGATCGAAACGGTCCGGACGGGCGGCTCGGTGAGCAACATGCACACTTGGTTTACAAGACTCTTGCTGAACTCAGTCTGGCGCCAGAACTGCGAGCCGAATTGAAGCGGCGGGCGGTCACGAGGTTTCGATTGCCGCAGGACCCGCACAGCTGGGATGACGCGGCATGGCTTCTGGAGGCGCTGGCGAGGGATCCGGAAGTGCGCGCTGATTCGCCACTCGGCGAGCACGCAGTTCCGGCCGCGACGCTCGCACGCGGACTGTTGGAAATTGTCGAGAGCGCCGACCGCGTGGTCGAAGAGGCACTCAAGCAAGACGCCGGCTATTTCGTGCGGCCCACGTCCGAGTCGCCGGAGAGCTCCGGGATTTACTATTACACCTGCGGCGGCCAGCACGCGCTGCAAGCATTGCTCGTCGCGAGTGGGCGCGATTGGTTCACCGTCGATGAACGCGAGCGTGTTGGTCGGCGGCTCGACGTTTTCTTGCGCAGAGTCGATGCCGAAGATCAATTTCGTGCGCGTGAGTATCAGGCGGCGGTGGAACGCGGGACCTCGACAATGCAGGCGCGGCGCTTTGCGACCTTGTTCCAGCTCAAGTTGCTGGGCCATGCGCTGGCGACTTTCGCGCGCGCAAGTCAAGCCGGCTTGCGCGAGACGGAATTGAAACGAGTTGTGCCGCGGTTGCGCACGCGAGTATTCGAGTTGTTTCGCATTCTCGAGACTGAACTGGATCCGCGTCGAGAACTATGGGCGAAGCTCAGGGATCGTGAGAAGAGTCACTGGGAGCTCTGGTTTGGCGATTCGTGCCACGCGCTCGATGGACTCAATCTCACTCAGTCGTTCGACGGGCGCAAATAGTCGCGGGCGCGTTACGGTTCGCTCGCCGTCATTTCACGCACAAGCTGCAGAACCTCGCGGTGCTCGGCTCCGCATTCGCGCGCCAAGTCGTCGCACAGCAGTTCTAGATCCGCCGGTTCCCAACCCGTGCGGAGTGCGCCCCGCACATGCGATCGCAACGGCGCCGCGCGTCGTTGGCCGATGAGGGAGGAGACTCCGAGCGCCTCCAATTCACGGAGCGGAAGTTGCGCTCGCGCCATGACACGACCATAGGCGAAATCCAGAATCCAATCCGCGAGCGAAGGGTGGTGCGCGCGCAGCTCGTCGAGTATCCGGTCGCTGACATGTCCGTAAATCAGCGAGAAAATTTCGTGACCTTTGGCAGTTCGCGACGTCACTGGCGGATCGGGTGGGGCGTTGAGACTGGTGCGTTCAGTCATCGACCGCGCGCGCCATCGACCGAGTGCCTCGATGACGCCTGGAAAACCCGCATATGGCACGCTTTGAATGAGTGCCTCAATAACCGTCGAGTTGTCGAGGTTGGCGCTCGCCGCGCACGCGTCGAGCGCGCGATCCAAGACATCCGGTCGCAGCGCGCCGATGGCAAAAGAAACCCTGCAGAGTGGCAGGAGTCGGTGCATTTCCGAAGTCATCGGCCTCTCCTCGCCTAGCACGCAACGATGCGCTGAGACATCCGAGTAGGGGCGCTGATCACAGCAGAAGCGATCGCCGAGAACAAGCCGCCGCCGAACGCCACGCACCCCGTTCCATCGGTGGCGCGGCGCGTGACTTGCTGACTTTGGTGGGTTCATTGCGTATAACCATGTCCGAGCTTGGCGCGTGGCTCGTCACACCGTCGATTTTTCTTGGTTGCGGTCGCAGTTTGCTGGAGCGCGGATATGACCCGTAAGATCGCGTTCATCAATCAAAAGGGTGGCGTTGGCAAGACGACGCTCGTCGCGAATTGCGGCGCCTATTGGGCCCGCAACGGACGCCGCGTTTTGCTCGTGGACTTAGATGCGCAAGCGCATCTCACCTTGCACCTCGGCACCGCGGCCGACCTCGATCGCATCAACCTGTATCGCGTGTTTCGCGGCGAGCTGGACATCGCGGATGCGATCGTTCACATCCCGGGGGAAGGGTTGGATCTGCTGCCTTCCCACATCGACCTTTCAGCAGCCGAGTGGGAGTTCGGGCAAGAGGTCGGCCGTGAGATGCTGCTGCGGGACCGCTTGCGACTTCTGCTCAAGGTGCGTGCCTACGATTTGGTTTTGGTCGATTGTCCGCCGTCGCTCGGTTTCTTATCTCTCAACGCCTTAGCCGCGGTCGATGATGTCGTGATTCCGGTCCAGGCGGAGTTTTTTGCGCTGCAAGGAATGGCGCAACTCCTGAAAGTCATCGAGTTGGTGCGGGAACGATTGCACTCGGACTTGGAGTGGCGAGCCATCGTCCCGACGCTCGTCGATCTGCGAACCAATCTCGGCCGTGAAGTCATCGCCGAGTTGGAGCGCCACTTTCCGGGCAAAGTCACTCGGAGTTTGCTCACCAAGCGAATCAAAGTCGCGGAGGCGCCGAGTTTCGGAAAGTCCATATTCGAATACGCCGGGAATTCGGAGGGCGCCGTCGAGTTTGCAAATCTCGCGGTCGAGCTGGAGCATCGCCTAGCGCTGCCGCCGGCTGGTGCGAAGCAGGAACCCGCGGCGCGCGAAGCGGGCGACGAGGCGCCAGCCGAGGGTGTCGTGCCAGCGCGGGCATCGGGGCGGTCGTAGGTCGCGGTAGGCGAGTTCGATCATCGCTTGGCGCGAACATCGGTCGTCGGCAAACGCCGATGGACAGGAATCTGTTCGTGTTGACTGGTCAACGAATCCAGCTGCTTGTTGCCATTGCGCTCGTTGGCTGGAACGTCGGCGTTGCGGATGGTCGTGAAGACCGGGTCGCAAAGCTCAACGCGCAAGGTATCGCGCGGTTCGAGCAGGGTCAGTTTGTCGAAGCGCAGGAGCTTTTTCGTCAGGCGCTGGCGATCGAACCGACCGCGACTGAAATTCGCACGAATCTCGGCAAGACTTTCGCTGCGCTTGGGGCGCAGATTTTGGCGGAGGCGGCAACTACTGGGAGTGCCACCGGAAGCCGCAAGGCGCTCGAGTCCTTGCAGCAGGCGCTGCTGTATTGGCAAGGCGACGCGGAGACCTTTCATGCGATCGGTTGGTGTCATTTGCACTTGGTGGAGTTCGACGCGGCGCGCCGCGCGCTCGAACGTGCCATCGCGTTCGTCGACTCTGAAGCGAAATCCTGGCGGCTTTTGTCGTCGACGCTCGAGCGACTCAATAACCTCGACGGCGCGATAGACATTTGCAAGCGCGGACTCGCGCGATTCGTCGGCGATCAGTACCTCGCCGATCGCCTGCATCGACTGCTGCTCGATCAGCGAGCCCTGCGCGAATTTCTGTCAGTCGAAGTCGGCCATTTTCGATTGTTTCATCCGCCGGAGCTGCCGCGCGAACGCGCTGTCGCGCTGCTTCATACTTTGACGAACGTCACTGAGGACCTCGCGCGCCGTTGGGCGGTCAAAGTGCCGCCGGGCAAGACTGTGATTTGTTATCCGCCCGGTGAGTTCAACTCACGAACTGGTTTGCACGAAGAAGTGGCGGGCGCCTACGACGGTCGGATTCGAATCGCATTTCCGACCGAGCTCGAAGCCGGCGGGCTAAAGACGGAGCAGGTCATTCGGCATGAGGCAGTTCACCTGATGCTTCATTTGCGAGGCGAGTTGCCGCCGCGGTGGCTCGACGAAGGACTGGCGCAGAATTGGGACGGTGAGTCGCGAGCGGATTGGGAAGCCAAGTGGACCGACCTGCTGAAGCAATCTCCCGGTGTGAGTCTTGAAGCCCGCGAGCGATCCTTGGGGACCAATCGCAATGAATCGGCGCGCCAACTCGCTGCGCTTTATTTGCATTCATATTTTTTTGTGCGGCACCTGTTGGCCATCGGTGGCGAGTATCGGATGGATATGGTGATCCGCGAGGTCGGGCGCGGCGTCGGTTGGGAGGCCGCGCTAAAGAGTGTCTATGGCAAATCGTCCGGCGACCTCGAGGCGGACTGGCGCGCGAGCGAAATCAAAAAACTCTCGGAACCGCGCAAGTCGGCTGGGTAGCGGAGTAGCGAAGCAAGCCCGAACCTCGATCCGGGTTCCTTCGAGCGCAGACTAAAGTCGCGGCGCGGCGAGCATCGATAATAAGTGTGATACGGGCAGACTCTGATTTTCTACTTCTGCTAGCTCGGAGGATTCTCTCTTGGCCAATCCACTGACGTCCGACGAGTTGGAATTCGTGAAGGCCGTCGAAAACTACAAACAGTCGCACGACAAGCATTTCTTGTCGTGGACTGAAGTGCTGGGCATCGTTCGCGAACTTGGCTATCGCAAGAGTGAACAAAACAAGAAGCACAAGCCTAAAGACAGGGACAAAGACACAGACAAAGAGAAAGTCCTGAGTTCGTGAGTGCGGTCGCTCTCGAATTGTTGTTCGGAGTGCTTGACGGAAGTGCTCCGGCGTCGGCATGGAGTCAATACCTGTCAACGTGCGCCGACCCGACCGATCTTGTCGAGGTTGACTTGCGCGGCTATGAACTCACCGGTTTGACCTTCCGACGTTGCCGCTTGGACCGCGCACAGTTTTCCGGCTGTCGCGCGGTCGGCGTCGACTTCTCCGCGGCGGAATTGAATCATGCGTGCTTTCGGCGCGCGGATCTCTCGAACGCGATCTTCGCTCGCGTCGCAGGCTTTGAAGCTTGCTTCGACCAGGCAAACCTCCAAAACGCGGATTTGCGCTGGAGCGACTTCCGGAACGCGAGCTTTGGCGGCGTCGATCTCGCGCTTGTCCAACTCTGGAAAACGGACTTGCGCGGCGCGGTCTTCACCCCGTTCGCGCCGAGCCGCGAACAAGATTTCTTTCGAGACGAGCCGGAAGCGGGCACCAAAGTGAGTTGCTCACTGAGCGAACTTCTTCAGCAAGTGAGTCGGCAGACCGGGGCGATCTACCATCTCTCCGTTCCAGAGCCGGCGCTGAAAGTATCATTATCAAAGACGTTTATGGAAAATCCTCAGGAAGTCTTGCCGCTCGTATTGAAGCAGTTCGGGCTCTCGGCGATCCGACGCCCACGGGCCGCCGGCGCGGGTGCGGGCGATGAAATCGAAATCTCGGCTTGCATCGATTGATGCCCCGAAAACACCAGCACTCGAGTTGCACTGGAAAACTCGGCCGTGATGCGGACAATTGGCGCCGGCTGTGAAGTGCTTCCGTCCACGGCGTCCGGGCGTTTCGGCGACGAAGGGAGTTTCTGTGGGAGTGCAACATTCCGGCGGTGCGGCTATGTCGGTGAGAGAACCGTCAGCGAGCGAAGCGGTGCTCAAAGAGCTGTCGGTGAAAGAGATCATGCGCCGCCACCCCAGAGATTTTCTGCTGCTCGATCGTTGCAAGTTCGACGAACGCGGACGCGTGAAACTGGCTCGAGTTTTGAAAAGTTCACGGGAGTGCAGCACGCTTTATCGTTGCCTCAATGAGTTTCCCAATAGCGTGATCATTTACGCTGGGGCCGATCACCAAGATCAGGACGGCGCATTTCTCGACTCCGGTCAGAGCTACGAGGCGTTCGTTCGCGCGGTGTAAGTCCGATCGTGTTTCACGAGCGACGTGCCCGTGTTTGCGGTCCGCCCCAGATTAAATCCCGCCGCTGCTTGAGCTTGTATCGTCAACTCCGGAGACGCTTTGCGGCGTCGCGTCCGCGCCCTAACTCCTTTCGAATAAGCAAGAAGCCGCGACTCCAGGGTTGACCAAAGCTGCGGCTGTGATATTTTGCTTTGGCTGTAACCCTCAAGGATGGAGGAACCTAGGGCCGATAAATCGGTTGGTCCTCGACGCGCTCGTGGCGCGGACCCGGCGAGGAACTGATTCTCCGTCTGAGTGGGCTACAGAGTTAAGAGCCTGGCGTCGATAGTCCAACAGCCAACGACCTGGGTGTGTGTGGCATTTCTGAAAGTACGGAAGGACGGCTATGCGAACCATCACCAAGCGTGACCTGGTCCAGCTCATCGCCGAGAAGACTGAAGTTCAACAACAGAAAGCGAAGGAAGTTATCCAGAGCTTTTTGGACGAGATCATCACCGAGCTTGCCAACGGTAATCGCCTGGAGTTTAGAGACTTCGGCGTCTTTGAACCGCGCAGCAAGGCGCCTCGTCAAGCTCGGAACCCGCGCACCGGCGAGAAGATTCCAGTGCCGAAGAAAGTCACCGTTAAGTTCAAGGCTGGTCGCCTCATGAAGGAGCGACTGCAGATGGACGAAGGTGATGACGTCGTGAGCGCTTCAGAAGAGTCCGCGCTGGACGACTAGAGCGACCGACGAATTCAAATCCGTTTCCACGGAATCGATGGCGAATACGCGGCTTTCCGTTCGTATCCCATCTTGTCGCCGACCAGCTTCGGGGCGTTCTGTCCGCGCCTGGATTCGATCCTTGCGTGAACGCCCCACGCACTCAAGTTATTCGCACTCCACCGTTCAGGGACCGCCGGCCGACGTCGATAGTGAAAGCACGACGCAAGGCTAAGGACGGCATCAGTGAGGGGATCCCAGTTCAAAGATAGCGCGATTCTGGTGACGGGCGGCACCGGCACGATCGGCAGTGAGATCGTTCGGCAACTGCTCGCGTTTGAGCCAGGAGTCGTGCGAATCTTGAGTCGCGACGAGACAAAACAGGCGGAACTCAGAGTCGCCCTCGGACCGCATCCGAATCTCCGATATTTGATCGGCGACATACGGGACGCCGATCGTTTGCGTTGCGCTCTCGAAGATATCGATTTGGTCTTCCATGCGGCGGCGCTCAAACACGTGCCGGCCTGTGAGTACAACCCCTTCGAGGCCGTGCAAACAAACGTTGTTGGCACGCAGAATCTCATCCAAGCTTGCCGCTCCACCGGTGTGAAACGTCTCGTTTTGATCTCGACCGACAAAGCGGTGAATCCACAGAACACGATGGGTGCCACGAAGTTGCTTGCGGAGAATCTCGTGCGCGCGTCGCAAGAGTGGAACTCGAGACTCGCGATGTGCACGGTCCGATTCGGCAACGTGCTCGGCTCCCGGGGTTCGTTGGTGCCGCTCCTTCTGCGACAGATCCGCGAGCGCAACGAGGTGGAACTCACGTCGCGACTGATGACGCGTTTCATGATGACCATCGAGGATGCAGTCGGCTTGGTGCTGACTGCCGCGTCGGTCTGTCAAGGTGGTGAACTCTACATCCTGAAGATGCCGGCGTTGCGAGTCGCCGATTTGGTCGCCGTCGTAGTTGAGGAATATTGCGAATTCACGGGAGTCAGTCCGGGCGCGATCGCGGTGCGTGAGAGTGGTGTTCGGCGTGGCGAAAAAATCCACGAAGAACTCATCACGCGAGAAGAATTTGACAGGCTCGAGACGCAAGACAATCTCTACGTGGTTCGGTCCACGTCATCCGTTTCGTCGCCCGGTGGGAATCAACTGTTACCGGACGAGTTCAACTCCGAGCGGTCGGCGCGCCTGAGCCGAGCGGAGATCCGTGCGATGTTGCGGCGCGCGGGAGTCCTGGCAAGCATCGAGAAGAGCCAGCCCGTGGAAACGGTGGCGGTTTGAACTGGCGTATTCCGCTGTCAAAACCAGAAATACTGCCCGTCGATCGCGCGGCCGTGGATCGAGTGCTCGCGAGCGGGACGTTGTGCCTTGGACCTGAGCTCGTGAAATTCGAAGAGCACTGGTCGCGCCGACTCTCTGGGTTCAAGTGCACCGCTGTTTCGAATGGAACTGCCGGGCTATTCTTGGCCTTGCGCGCGCTGGATCTGCCGCCAGGCTCGGTCGTCGTGACACCGTCTTACGGCTTCATCGCGACCGCCCATGCAATTCGTCTCGCGGGTCTCACACCCCGATTTTGTGATGTCGATTCTGAGACGTTTTGCACAACCGTGAAAAATTTCGAGGACGCGTGGACCGAAGAAGTTCGGGCGGTGATTCCAGTCCATCTGTTCGGCACACCGGCGCCGATGCCGGAGATCATGTCGTGGGCCCACGAACGCGGAGTGGCGGTTGTCGAGGATGCGTGTGAAGCCGTCGGTGCGGTGAGTCAGGGTGTTCCGGTCGGGACCTTCGGCGCAGCCAGCGTTTTCGCGTTCTATCCCAACAAGCAAATGACGACCGGTGAGGGTGGACTCGTCGTAACGCGCAGTGAGCATTACGCTGATTTCGTGCGGCGATTTCGAAATCAGGGTCGTGGCGACCGCGAGTTCGAGTTCGTTATGGAAGCTTTCAATTTTCGGTTGCCGGAAATGGCGTGTGCGCTCGGCAACACTCAGCTCGAGCGGTTGGATCAGATTTTGGCGGCGCGCGCGCACGTCGCTGATCAATACCTGGACGCGTTAAGTTCCGTTTCGGCGGTGCGAACTCTCCGGCCGGTTCGTGCTGGAGATCGACGAAGTTGGTTTGTGTTTCCGCTGGTCGCCGCGAGCGGTGAAGCGCGAGCGCGAATCAGAACCCACCTGCACGCCCGAGGAATTCAGACTTCCCCCTACTTCGTACCGATTCATCAAATGCTGCCTTATCAGGCCGTCGAGTTGCGCTGCGAAAGACTTGAGGTGACCGGCTGGCTCGGCGAGCGATCCTTTGCCGTACCGTTCTTCAACCGACTTTCGGGTGCCGAGATCCATGAAGTTGTCAAAGAGATCCAAGCCGCCGTCGGCAATGACGTCGAGGCCACCCCAGAATTCGACTCGGCCGGCATCATGACGACGACGCCGGATTGAGTCCGCACCGAACGCTTCGTTGAGCTTCTAATCGTATTCCCAATAGATGCTTAAGAAATTTTTATCGCGAGGCGAGAATGAGCGCTGAGGTCGTGCGGGCGCGTGTCGCTGGCGCCGTCCGCGCGTCGAGCGATCAGAGGGTCGACGCACAAACGAAATTCAACACTCGGCGTATCTAAACTGGATCCGCGTTTCGTTGTGGATACCATACGAGCGAAGTTGACCTACCCGACGAGCCGTCGCGAATGCAGGAGTCAGATTTGCCACCCATTCAGTCGGCGCATGCGTTTCAGCTGGGTGTCCGAAGCGGGCAGGCCGAAGCGAGCGCGCTCAGTGCTGACGAAGATCGCGTGATCATCGAAAAAGCCCAACGCGGGAATACCGACGCGTTTGAAGAGTTGGTCAAGAAGTATCAGGAACGAAGTATTGGGATCGCGCGCCATTTTGTTCAAGAAGAAGAACTCGCTCGTGACGTCGCGCAAGAAGCGTTTCTACGCGTGTACCGCAATCTGCATCGGTACGACCCGAAACATCGTTTCTACACGTGGTTCTATCGAATCGTTGTCCACCTGGCGATCGATGCGGTGCGGAAACTTCGACGCCCGGGACGAGAGTGCGCGATTGAATTGACGCGCGCCGCCGAACGGCGAGTCGAATTGGATATGGAAACTCGCGAGGTCAGGGGCTCAATTCGGAAGACACTGGAGAAGATCCCGCAGAGTTACCGGCTCTTGCTCGTGTTGCGCGACGTTGAAGGCTTTACGTCGAAAGAGATCGCGGATATCTCGGGCTGGAATCACGCGACGGTTCGCTGGCGGTTGCATCGGGCTCGCGCGCTGTTTCGAACGGCGTGGGAAGCCGCCGGGCTCATGCCTGAGTTGCTGTGATGGAAAGGTCATCGGGCGATTTCATGGGGGGTGTACGAAACTGGATGAAAGCAACGCCACTCGCCGGCAAGTGTGAGTCGGTCGAACGATTCTTGTCGAGCCTTTCGGGCCGACCGGCGATGACCGACTTGCCGACAAGAATTCGGCTTCACATCGCTCGCTGCGGAGCGTGTCGACGTGAACATACAAGCATCTTGAAACTCGACCGCTTGCTCGAGGCGCCCGTGACTGAGTCACCGCCGCCGCCGCGAAGAGACATGACGGGCGCGCTCTTTACGCGCGCGGTCATGAGTCAGATCCGCACTGCCAATCAAGCTCCGAACCGAGTTTCTCAGGTGCGGTGGATTCGGTGGGTCGCACTCGTGTTGGCGGCCGGATCGCTGACGTGGGGTGTGGCCGCGATGTCGACGGCGAGTTCGTCTCGCGTGGAGCCGGACGAAACGTACGTGGTGCGCTATGCATTGCCGCAGCTGTCGAGTGGATCGAATTCTCAAATTGGCGCGTCGACACTTGCCGACATGCGCGGTCCGCAACCGTTGATTCTTCAGAATTCGATCGCAGCACGACCGGAACTTTGCACGCTTATTCCCGCGCACAGCGTTTCTGCGCAAGAAATTTGGAGCTTTTGATGTCGAGCATTCCTGTGGCGCGAAGCCGACGAAAGTCGCGAGGCTTGTTGCTGCGCAACCTGGTGGTGTTGTTTTTTGCGCCGTTACTAGCGACGGCGCCGCTCGCCGCGCAGGAACTCAAATCGTTTATCAAAAAATTACAACCCTCGCTTGTCAGCGTGGTGATTTCGGAAGAACTCGAGAAGCCAGCAACCGGCGACGTGGCGACGGCGAACGAACGCAAGCATTTGTTGACGCTGTCGGGCATTGTGTGGAGTCGAAAGGGCGAAATCCTGACGTTGCTGCGCGACGGGCTGCCCGTCCCGACACCCGAGCATCGAATTGTCATTGGCGTTGAGTGTGAAGAAGGCCGCTTTAGCGCTCGGTCGGTCGCGACGGATGAATACACAGGTGTGACGCTGATTGCGCTGGCCGAAACACCGAAAACGCTGCGTCCGGCGCGACTGAGCAGAGTGAAACTCGAACTCGGCGATGATGTCGTCGCGCTCGGAAAGGCTGGGGCGCTACCTTCTTTTCAAATTGGTCATGTGACAAATCCCAGCGAACCGCTGTCTTGGGTGCGAGGACGTACGATGTCGATCCCGCGCACTATTCGAACCAACATCCGCGCAATGCCTGGAGATATCGGGGGAATTCTGGCTTTGCAATCGGGCGTCGTTGGAATGCTCGCTTTCGAGTTGAACGAGCAGGGACGTATCGACACTTCGCGACTCCACGGCAGCCTTGGAGCGAGGTTGAACGAACCAGCTTCTGCCGCCGGCATAGTCTGTGCGATACCAGTCGATTTGCTCGACCGAATCGTCGCGGACTTGCAGCAGCATAGCCGCGTGCGACGCTGCGCGCTCGGCGGCATCGTGTTGTTTCGGCCGCGCGCGGAAGGTTGCGCAAATTCCGGCGCGATCGAAGTGCGGGAAGTCACGCCGGGTGGCGCGCTCTCACGGGCCGGACTCGCGTCGGGAGATTTGCTCGTGCAGATCGACGATCGGTTGATCCGCACCTGGAGCGATTTTTACTGGCTACTCGAGCGTATTGAGTACGGCAAGGTGGGGGACACCGTCGTCTTCAAGTACATCCGCCCGAATCTGAATGATTCGATCCACCCGGCAACTGTGTTGCTTCTCGAATCGCAGCGTGCGCAGTCGCCGCCGCCGAGTGATTCTGCAGCGCCGTGACTCGATCGCGAACGGGGCCGGGGCTTGCGGTTCGTTTCACTGGCGTGGACACTCCGATCGCGCGCGCCTAGACTTCTCCCCCGAATACGGGCCCATAGCTCAGCCGGTTAGAGCGGCGGACTCATAATCCGTTGGTCGTAGGTTCGAGTCCTACTGGGCCCACTCTTCCCGCCGCGGTTTTTCGCTCCTTCCAAACCTAAACAATGCGCGCAGCGATCACTCTGTAGGGGAGACTCGCCACTGCGTTTACGAGTCGTCGCGCGGCTTGGCGCGATCGCCGCGAGAGTCGTATGCTTCCTGGGGGGCTGACACCCGGATCACGAGTCGAAGGGGCGCCATGCAGATCAACCAATGGAAGACCCATCCGAACTTTCCGCTCGCGGACAACAGTAGCGTGCGTGGTTGTCGAGAGTTCGTCTTGGGGCCGGGGGAATCGACGTGCACCCACTCTCACGCCGAGTTTCAGGAGATTCACCTGATCTTGGATGGGACGGGCGAGATCGCCGCGGGTAAAGAGACTCGCGCGATCAAAGCCGGAGAGTTGATCTTTGTTTCGGCAGGCGAAACGCACCAGATTCGGAATACTTCCAACTCCGCGTTGTTGCGAGGACTGGCGGTCGAGAATGCCGTGCCGATCTCGATGGCCTCTCAGCCCGTCACGGTTCAGGACCTGGAGTCCGTCATCGATTCGATTCCCGAAGAACTGGACGTGTCGCTCTCGTTGCAGTTGATCATCAAACTATTTGACATGGCCGGTTATATCAGCGAGCAAATCGATCATTCGCTCGGTCTTGAAACCGAGTCGGGCTACGAAGCCCTGCGAGACATTGAAAAGCGTGTCATGGAGGCGGTCGTCGTGATCAGCGACCGCTACCACCAAGGCGGCAGCTTTCCGCACTCCCACCCACGGCGTTTTTAGACGCCGAGCCGTCCCTGTTCAACGCGGCGACTAACGCCCACTCCGGTCGCTGCGCGGTCCGTTGCTCGTGGTTCGAATTCACCCACCGGCACTAGGCGCCGCCATTCAGAATCGCGTTAACGTCCAAGCGCCGTTGCATCGATGCATCGCCGCCGGCGCGCCCCACGGCCGGCGCGCCTCGGCGCTCCTGCGTCGCCGGATCTCTGAAGACTGGCACTGAGTTTCGGCGCGGATATTACCGCGCCTAACCCTTTCCGCTTTTGACTTCTGGCGGCGTCAGAGGCAGAATGCGGCTCCAGTCTGGCGCTGGCGAAAACCTCACGGCTTGCGCTTCACGGCGTCGGCATGAACCAAGTTCTAAGCGCGTTCTCTTCCTGTTTTCAGGTCAACCTTCAGACAGCAGGAATATGGCTCGAATCGCACGCCGCAGGATAATTGCGCCCTTGCTGATCCTGTGCGCCATGGCCGCTGGCTGCAGTGGCGCCGCGCGGTACGCGCCAGCGGATGCGGCGCGTTCGAAGGCCGCCTTCTTGCGCGCGAACGGTCCTCGCATTTCCGGGGACCAGCGCTACCTGATCGAGCAAGTCCCCTACGTCAGATCCGAGGCGCAGTTTCGGCGGCAACTTCAGCAGCTTGCGGGTGATGGCTCGGCCGCCAACCGCGAGCAGCGTTCCGGGCGGCTGAAATTAAACTTGGCAGACAAAGCACGAGAGAATTCGCAGGACAAGCCTGGAGAGGAACCGAGCGTTGATACGCACAAAATCCACCGTTGAATCACCGACAGACGAAATTCCACAGAAGAAACCGCTCCGTCGAGAAACTTCTGCCGCCGATGCCGAACGGCAAGGAGTCCTTGCGGCCGCCGCGAGTTCGAGTCGCTCCGGAGTCGATCCACAACGCCGCCAGTCTTTGGATTTCGCTGTGCAGCAGATCCACAAGAAGTGCGGCCAAGGATCGATCATGTTTCTTGGCGAGCAAGCGCTGCGAAAGGCCGAGACGATCTCGACCGGCTCGATTTCGCTAGATCGCGCATTGGGTGTGGGCGGCTTGCCGAGGTCACGCGTCGTTGAGATTTTTGGCCCGGAATCGTCCGGCAAGACCACGCTGACGCTCCACGTCATTGCGAACGCCCAGAAGAAGGGTGGCGTCGCGGCATTTATCGATGCGGAACACGCGCTCGATCCGATTTATGCGCGAAAACTCGGAGTCGATCTCGATAACTTGCTGGTTTCACAACCAGACTCGGGCGAGCAAGCGCTCGAAATCGCGGAGATGTTGGTTTCGTCCAATGCCGTCGATGTGGTGGTGATCGACTCCGTGGCTGCACTCGTACCGCGGGCGGAATTGGAAGGGCAAATGGGGGACCAGCACGTGGGTTTGCAGGCGCGATTGATGTCGCAGGCGCTGCGCAAGCTCACGGGTGTGATCCATCGTTCGAACACGTGCATGATTTTCATCAACCAGATCCGCGAGAAAATCGGCGTAATGTTCGGCAGCCCCGAAACGACGAGCGGAGGACGGGCGCTAAAGTTCTATTCGTCGGTGCGACTGGACATTCGCAGGATCGGCTCGATCAAGAGCGACGGTGAAGCGAGCGGAAACCGGACAGCCGCCAAGGTGGTGAAGAACAAGTTGGCGCCGCCATTTCGCAAGGCGGAATTCGACATCGTCTTTGATCGTGGCATTTGCTACGCCGGCGATCTTGTCGACGTGGGCGCCGAGCTCGGTGTCGTGGGTAAGTCCGGCACGTGGTTTTCGCTCGGCGGAGAGCGGTTGGGCCAAGGCCGTGAACGCGCCGTTCAGTACCTGCTCGACAATCCAGCAATCGCAGCCAAGCTCGACCTAGAACTTCGCGAGAAACTGTTTGGCGGCTCGGCCGACGCGGCGAAGCCAGCCGACTCCCGGCTGCCCGTGCCAGAACCAGCGGTCGTCGCCACCGCCCGCGAAGTGGGCGAATGACATGCTAAGAACCGGCGGTGGGGGTACCCCCCGCCGGTTTGCAGACAGAACGGGAGCTGCCGGTGCTGCAACGCGCTACGCAGGCGCTCGTCAACTGGCGAATTCTGAGCTTCACCGAAGCCACTCGAACGACCTCACTCGGACGGGACGACTCGGCGATGGGAGTCAGACATTAGATTCGCCGTGGTGGATTCGGCGAGAAGATTGGATGAGTTGTTTCTGACAGCTCTGGAAAGCCGCAAGATGTTCTGCTCGATGCACCCGTCGACGAATCTACGCCTCTTGAACCGAGAGCATTCGAACCAGCGCGGCGTGATGCTGATTATTGCGCTGCTCATACTCACGCTGATTCTGTTTGTCGGTGTGACCTTCGCCACGCTCATGCGTCTCGAAAGTCGCGCGACACAGAATTATCGCGACACGAGCATCACGAAAATGTTCGCGGCCTCCGCCGAATCGGACGCGATTTCGATGCTGCGCGGCGGATTGCTGTGGGATGGCCACATCAGTTTCAACAAGGCGCGCTCGCCCTGGCTTTACGGAATCAAGACGAAACAAGGCGATTTGCAGTTGGGCGACAAGCTGCCGCTTGAAACCGTGTCCGAGGAAGAATGCTCGTTAGCGGGTTGGGTGGATGCTTCCGTCTATCCCGGCCGCGGGAAGCAGCGTTATCGCACAAAGATCATCGATACATCAGCTCAGATTAATCTCAATAGCGAGCACGAGACGCTCGCGGACATGCTTGATAACCTCGGTATCGCGCTGGCCAGTGATCCGGACTACGGCACAAATCCGTTCTTCAAGGGGCCGAAACAAACGCTTGGTGCGGTGCGCGGCATCGATATTTTGCGCTACCGAAAGAAGATCGGCGGACGGTTTCAATCAAAGACACAGCTCAAGAACATCATCGGCGAGGTGAACTATTACTTGGTCGCCGATTTCGTGACGGCGCACTCTTGGACCGATCAAACGACCGGACGTGGGAAGGACGGACTGAGCAAGTACGACCAACTCTTCGAGGGTCGACCAGCGGCAACTGAGAACGAACTCAAGACTAAGATCACTGAAAGCGGCGGGTTGATCCCCGAGCCGCGATCTCCGATCAACGTGAATACCGCGTCGAAGCCAGTTTTGACGGCGTGTTTGATGGGGTTGGGTGGTCGCCGAGCATACCCGTACGTTGACGTGACGCGGCAAAAGATCGAAGAGGACAATCGCGGTGCGATCGACCCGGGGGCTGGCAATTTGCCGAATGAACCCGAGGAATTGGTGCTGCAGCAGATTCCGGTCTGGGTGTATTCGCGACCGCTCTCGTTGGATCAAGCGAAGAACATCGCGCTTGAGATCATTAAGCAGCGCAAGACGAGTGCGTTCACGACCTGGCGAAGCGGTGCGGAAGGCGGGGCTGCGGTCGGCTTCGAGGATTTCATCAATCAGCTTCCGGAGGATCTCTTCCCGCCCCCATCGTCGGTACAAGTGGTCAACCCCCTCAACGTCCGCATTGCGAGGTATCGCAATCAAATAGTCGAAGACGGCTCGAGCATCGCTGGCGAACTCTGGCGTCGCGGGCACAACTCGACAGAGGCAACGGAGCGTCGCAACCGAGGAATGGCTTACTCGACGAAGTTCGCGTGGTACTACGAGATGATGCGAAGCGTCTTATCTGCGAACTTCAATCCGAATGCCAGAATCAATAGGTTCAATCCGAACGCGACCGCCTACATGCCGGTCGATAAATCGAATTTGATCAAGTTCGAGAACGATGACGTCACGACTCCACGTCCCGGGCACACCACGGAGTTTTGTTTCGATGCGAACGGGATCTTCGAGATCACGACCCTGGCGGACTTGGTCGTCGATCGCAATGAGAACGAGCCGGGTGAAACCTACGCGGAGGTCAAGCGCTACACCGTTGTGAAAATTTGGGACACGCTTCGACACACGACGCAGGACGACTTTGAAACGCCGTTTTCTTCTAACGCGGGGAGAACAAGCGCATCCGATCGCCAGTACGTGACTACGTATCCTGATCCGATCGATCTTCTCCACGAGAATTACTTTTTCGGGTCGCGGCAAGACGGTCGGGTAGAGTTGAGCGGGTACGCCGACGCGCTTCTTGAAGGCGCCGACGTTGCAGCGCGCCGTGCCACCTACGATGCGCAGCAGAGCATTCTTGCGGCGCACGGATTTCGTTATCGCGACGAGCAGTCGCGATCGCAGCTCGCGCGAATGTTGACGCGCGGCAGTGGTTCGCAGGAACTGAATAAGGAATTGACGAAGGTCCTCGATCTAAATTACTCGCGGGCCAAAGGTAATTTTGATTTGCGCTACTCGGTGCTGAATTGGGGTTTGAACGACAGCAACGTCGAGGATGAAATTCTGCGCGACCCGAAGGTCGGGACTGCGAATAATGGAACCGATGTTTTCCCCGACGGCCTCCACTCCGGCATTTTTCGGTCGACCGCGCGCGGGGCGCCAATGTATCGTTTTCCTGCCTCGACCTATCGCAATAATCCGGGCGACCCTGGTCCGATGGGCGCCACCGGACGCAATGACGTCGGCAATCTTGCGTACTACCAAGGCGGCGTAGCGTTTTGGGTCAAGTTCGAGTTCGATCCGCGGGATCCGGTTTTCTCCGGGCTGCTCGCCTCGACTCAAGTTATTACGCGGGTCGGGCCGAGCCCAAACGACTCGGAGGGCACGCAGTTCTTTATTTACAAGAACACAAGCGGGCAACTGCGAATCACGAGACTCTATTATCACCGGGCGTTTCAGAAGGGAATTACCGACAAAGCGCTGCCTTATGTTGATCCCGCCGAGGCGGCAGAAGGCGGCGGCGATATCGTGCTCGACCCGCAAAAAATCTGGGCACGAGTGGACGTCGTCGTCGATTTGGTGCGAGAAAACTGGAAGGCTCATGAGTGGCACCACCTTGTAGTTCA
The DNA here is from genome assembly GCA_046154185.1 of Planctomycetota bacterium. Classification (GTDB taxonomy): domain Bacteria; phylum Planctomycetota; class UBA8108; order UBA1146; family JAJFFE01; genus JBJXGE01. Next base: position 7,886 of record JBJXGE010000058.1, on the reverse strand, counting down.
GTTTAATGATCAGTCGCCGAGCCAACCGATCAAAGTGCGACTTGACGATGAAGAACACGACATCGTTGTGCACCCGCTGGGCGAGATGATGTATTGCACGGTGAACGTCGAAGAGCCACAGGACGGCGTATTCGTGGGCGCGTTCTATCGGGATCAAGCCGTGGCCGGTGAGGGTATTTTCAAGTTTGGTACCAATTTGACGGAAGAACTCGTCGAGACTGCACCCTCGATCAAACGGATTCTCGCGAACGCAACGATCGATGAGTTCATTAGCTTCACTGGAACGTGGAGTTCACCTTTCGGGCCGTCCGGTACTGGGTATTTCACTGACCGACCCGGCAAGTTCGCGAACCGATTCACCGTGCCATTTCCTGATGGAATCGAGCGCATTCGCCTGCGGTCTTTGGCTTGGTCCGTCTATCCGCCTCAGCTGTATCGCGGACAAGGCGTGAATTGGCGAGCGCAGAGCGGTGGAATCCGAATGAGCGCCACCAACGTCGGTGGCAATGGGAGCACAGTCGAATTGCGCGAGGCGGGAGGCGATAGTCAAGTGGATCAGCTCGCCGGTCGCTGGCTGTATGCCTCCTCAGGTGGAAGCACTCTGGGTCGTACCGGCGAAGTCATCTACCAACTTCAGATGACCGGCGCGCGCGGCATCGACAAAGATGGCGCAAAGGTCGTGGCCAGCCCGGTTCTTGACGACGTAACTCTAACGTATTACTTGCCGTCAGCGCAGGTGCTGGTATCCGAGACGCTCGAGTAGCTCACTCGCCACTCGCGGCGCTTTGGAAAACTTACGCGCGCCAAAAGTTCGCGGATAGCTGGACACGAGTTCGCGTCGGCGCAGATTGACAGAATCTCGCGCAGCGCGTTAGTATCCGAAACCGCATGGCGACGCGTGTCGCTGTCTCGCTCGTCGAGTGACCATGAGAGGCCAAATGAAAGCGCAGTTCCCGAGGCGGGACAATGATGCTTCGTCCGGCAGTAACGACCGGCCGGTTCGGAATGGTGAACTCCACGAGATCCTCGATCAAGAATTCAGCCGTTGTTATCGATTTGAAGGTCTCAGTGATTTTGTGCACGATATCAAGGGACTCTTTCGGCACTTCGTAGATCGGCGCGATCGAATCGAGAGCGAAGAAATGCTCAAGTCGACTTTTGATCGAACGTAGCGTCTACCAGTAAATCGCGAATCTCATTCTCTCAGCGAGTCAGCGAGATCGGATTCCGATGTCGGTGCGAAATTGTTTGTTGTTGAAATTTATTTCGGCCGCGCGCGAATACGCTTTCTCTCGCGCCTCCGAGATGGTGGAGCCAACAGCCGTGATGCCAAGTACGCGACCCCCATTGGTGAAGTACGCGCCATTCTCGCGTCGCGTGCCGGAATGGAACACTTGGACGTCGTCGTCGAGCGGACTAATAAGCGGGCCGGTCATCGCGAGTCCCACCGGGTAACTCCCTGGATAACCTGGCGCGGCCAGCACGACGCACGCCGAGCAGCTCGGTTTCCAAGCTATCTCGTAGTTCGATAGGTTGGCGCTTTCGACGCGTTCAATCATTTCGACGAGATCGGAATTCAGGCGAACGATCAGAGCTTGCGTCTCCGGGTCGCCGAACCGCACGTTGTACTCAAGCACCATCGGACCTGCACTGGTCAACATGAGACCAAAATACAGTATTCCGCGGTAACTGATCCCCTCCGCAGCGAGTCCACCTAAAGTGGGTTCGATGATCTCGCGCTGAATCCGCGCGAGTAAAGTGTCGTTGATCAGGTCGGTCGGACTCACGGCGCCCATTCCGCCCGTATTGGGTCCGGCTCCGCCGTCGAGCAACGATTTGTAGTCTTGCGCCGATTCGAGGATTCGGTATTGCCGTCCGCTGACGAGCACGAGCAGTGTCACTTCGACACCCCGCATCCTCTCCTCGAGAAGAATCTTGCGTCCAGCGTCTCCGAATGCTGAACCGTCCAGCATGCGACTGGCAACCTGCTCGGCTTCAATTCGGCTTTGCGCGACGGTGACCCCCTTGCCGGCCGCTAGCCCATCGGCTTTCACGACGGGTACACCTGGAATGCGTCCGATCGCAGTGGCCAGTTCAGTCCGGTCGTTTACTACTTCGAAGCTCGCAGTCGGAATCGCGTGGCGAGACATGAAGTGCTTGGCGAAGATCTTCGATCCTTCGAGCTGGCTCGCTGAGCGTCCAGGGCCAAAGACCTTGACGCCGGCTTCGCGCAAACGATCGGCCAGTCCTAACACCAACGGCTCCTCAGGGCCCACGATCACGAGATCGACTCGTTCACGGCGGATTCGTTCCAGTAACGCGGATTGATCTATCGCCGGCTTGAGGTCGCGCCAACTCTCGCCGAGCGATTCCAGTCCGGCGTTACCGGGACAGGACAGGATGGTCTTGACCCTCGGCGATCGTGCGAGCCGCCACGCGAGCGCGTGTTCGCGGCCGCCTGACCCAACGACGAGCACTTTCATTTGCGACGACTCCATACTGGAAAGTAAAACGGCAGAGTTGTTATCGCTCCGAGGGAAAGGCAAACGACCGCTGGCCAAATTTGATCGTAGAAAAGCAGCAGTGCGGCATCAAGGATGAACAATCCGAGTAGGAGTCGCAGCGTGGCTCGTTGCGGTGCTGGCGGCTCACTGCGAAGCGGCGCTATAGCGTGCCAGGTCCACATCAACAGCCCGATAAACGCTATTGCGGATAGAACTCGCGCGCTCGCGAAACTCACCAGTATTGCTGCGCAAGCGAATCCGAGGATTCGACCGCATCGTCGTACGAGAATCTTGCGATCAGATCGCTCCTCCTCTTGGGAGAAATGAGTCAGAAGCGCGACGTACAGGCCGACCACTCCCGCCGCCAGACACACGTCTTTCGCGCCGAATGCGTGTCCAGTTGCGGTCGTCGCGCCTATGAGGACCAACGCGAATCGCACGAGACCCATCGACACTGCGCCGATGATGCCGAGCTGCTTCGTAACGCAGTCATACGAGACAATGAGCAGCGTCACACCGAGTGTGGCGACCAGAGTGCTCCAGCCCGCGAAAGCCGAAGCAAGGATCGATGAGATCAGGAGCAGAAGCAGCAGCACTCGCGCTGCCCGCAGCGTAATCAAACCACTCGGCAAAGGCCGGTCCGGGTGAACGGTTCGATCGCGGCCTCGATCCATATAGTCATTGAGTGCCATTCCCATCAAATACAGCGCGGTTGCCGAGATAAGCGCCGCGGAAAATTCTCGCGGTTGGACTCTTTCGCCACGGATGTGTGCCGCGAGGGCAGCTCCGAGCAGCGTATTCGACCAGGCTGTCGCGACGAGCCGCGCGCGCGTGAGCCGAAGCCAGACCATCATGTCAGAATCCTGGTTTGAATTTTCGCTCGGAGGCAGCGCACAGCGCGACAACGTGGGTCAGCGCAAATCCGCGACTAGAAAAACCAACGCACGATATCGTGAAACGTGACGTAGACCGCGAGCGTCAACAACAGCAGCAACGCGACGAGGTGTACGTAATGCATCACGCGCTCATTCACTGGCGCGCCGCGAATCTTCTCGATGAGGAGAAATGCGAGGTGGCCGCCATCCAATATCGGGAACGGGAGCAAATTGAAAACTCCCAGATTGACACTGATGAGCCCGAGAAAAAACAACGCGCGCGCGAGCCCCATTCCGACGGTTGTCTTCGTCGCCATGACAATTCCGATCGGACCGGACAGATTCTTGGCGCTTACGCTCCGCACGAACAACGATCGGAGCGTAAGAAAAACGCGCTTCACCATGAGCACGGTCTCGCGACTGCCGAGCGCGCACGCGCCGAGGATTCCGGCTTGCTTGATGTACGTATCGTCGGAAACTGCGAAACCAAGAAAGCCGTCTATCTGGGTCGGCATTAGGCTCACCGTCACGGAATCGCCGCCGCGGTCGATTTCGATGCTGAGTGGCTTTTCATCCGGAGCGGCTCGACCCGGTCGCTTCACGGCGGCCGCGTAGTCAGCGAAATTCTTGATCTCCTCGCCGTTTACTTTTCGAATTCGGTCGCCGGGTAGTACTCCCGCAATTTGGGCAGGGCTACCATTCGCGACGAAGCCAACAATCATAGGAACAGAGGATTCTCGGGGACCGTCGATGACTTTCGAATCGTCTTCGGCCGGAAGTTCACCATCAACTCGTATAGTGCCGGCGGCGAGCCAGTGGAGTAGATCGTCTCGTGCGAGTTCGCCACCAGCCCCCGAGGCTGTTGCGTACGTCACGCGTGCGTTCCCACTCGCGCGCTCAAGCACGGTCCAAAAATCGAACATCTCGATCGACGTCCCATTGAGCGCGGTGATTTCCGCTCCGCGCTCAAATACAGCCGCCGCGGGCGATCCGGCCTGTACACCGACAATGACTCGGCGACGCGGCGCGACGCCCGTCCGGCGGGGCGCGACGTCCTTCGCGTCCGCTGGCGCCTTCTCCACCATTAATGTGAGCGATCGTCGGATTTCCCCGTTCGAAACGCCCATCTCGATGGTTCCAGCGCCGTAGCGGTCCCGAAAGTCGATGAGGAGCCGGTGCTTGATCGAGTCACACAAGTCGGGAAAAACTGTCCAGCTTTGCTCGCCATGACGAAACGTCATGGACTCGATCAAGTCTCCTACCTCTAATCCCGCGCGGGCCGCCGGAGAGTTTGGCACCACCTCGCTGACCTTTAGCTTTTGAGCGCGAGAAAGTCCAAGCGTCGGCATCCCTTGCTCTTTGTTCAGTCTGGGCGCGATCGACACGCTGAAGTCGGGGACTTCCGGGCGCGAAACCGAGTACTTGCGTGCCCGATCGACGCTACCGAGCGCAGAGCTGATGATAATTTCCATAAAACTATCGACTGGGTCGCCGTCGATCGCCGTGATTCGATCACCGGGTCTTAATCCCGCATCCCACGCGGCGCTTTCGAACTCGACTGCGCCGACTTGAGTCGACTCCGTCGGCACTCCGATCGCGTAGGCGACTATGAAAAATAGAAAACCGAAGACAATGTTGACGACTGAACCGGCGACCAACACGAGTGCTCGCTCGCCCGGCTTCTTGGCGGAAAATTCGTCACTCGACCCGACTCGAGGATCCCCGGGTTCTTCGCCCGCCATTTTCACGTAGCCGCCAAAAGGCAACATTCCGATCACGTACTCAGTATCGCCGCGCGTGAACGCAACGAATCGCATGCGAAAACCAAAAAGTGTCGGTTGAAATCCGATCGCGAACGTCTCGACACGGACCCCGACGCGTTTGGCGGCGAGAAAATGCCCGAGCTCATGCACGAAAATCAAGAATCCAAGAGCGAGCAGCGCGTAGAAGAACGTGGTCAGACCGATGAGCTGCTCTAAGAAACCCATTGTGCTACCAAATTTCTGGTCTTCAGATCGATCGACAACACTTGCTCGATGGACTCCACAGGACACGGCTGATGCACAGCAAGTGCCTGATCCACGAGTTCAAAAATCCGCGGGAGTGTAATGCGCTCGGCTAGGAAAAGCTCTACGGCTTTCTCATTGGCAGCGTTCAAGACGGTGGTTGCAGTTTCACCGATGGTGCATGCGCGTCGCGCGAGCCGCAGTGACGGAAAAATCTCTTCGTCGAGAGCTTCAAACTTGAGTTCGCGAAGTTGCGCGAGATCAAGAGTCGGTTGTTTTCGCGGCCAGCGATCTGGATACGTGAGAGCGTACTGGATCTGGAGTCGCATGTCAGTCGGGCCAAGATGCGCGAGAACCGACCCGTCGTGGAACTCAACAAACGCATGCACGATCGAACGCGGATGCACGAGCACGTCAATCTGGTCGGGCGCGAGATCGAAGAGCACTGCGGCTTCGATGATTTCGAGCGCCTTGTTCATCAACGTTGCCGAATCGACGCTGATTTTCGGCCCCATCCGCCAAGTGGGGTGCTTGAGAGCCGCGGTCACCGATGCCATTTCTAGTGTCGCTTTGTCGCATCCACGAAAAGGCCCGCCAGATGCAGTCAATACGATGCGCCGTACTTCCGATACTTTTCCGGCTAACAGACACTGGTAGACACCGCTGTGTTCGGAATCGATCGGCAAGATTCGAGATCGGTCGCCGCCCGCGAGCCGCAGGAGCAGCTTGCCCGCCATGACGAGCGATTCTTTATTCGCGATACAGAGTCGGCGGCCGGTTCTCAACGCCACCACATTCGCGCGGAGTCCGGCAGCGCCAGTAATCGCATTGACTACGACATCGGACTCGTGTCGTTCAATCGCTTCCAGCAACGCCGGCTCGCCCACGTAGCTTCGGCAATTCAAGGAAGTGGAGAGTCCATGCGCGGCGGCTGCGTCCGACACGCAAATCGCGGCCGGTCGATGCTCTGCAGCTTGCTCCCGCAGCGTCGATACATCTCGTCTCACCGCCAGTCCAACGATCTCGAAGAGATCCGGATTCTCGCGGACTACCTGCAGGGTTTGCTTGCCGATTGAGCCGCTGCTGCCGAGGAGGAATATTCGTTTGCGTTGCACTCTTCACTCCGCTACAGGCGTTTCACTCAACCGTTCCGACGCTTGAGTTTGATCGCAACGCGGTTAGAGTTTGCGTCACGGACTCGAGCTGCGCAACGGGACGTGCGTCGGCGCAAGGTGCCTTGCCTGCTGCACGCGCCTTTTTTCAGCGGAATTGCGCGCCACGCAAAAGCGAGAGGCGAAATGCACCCCGAACTATGGCGCATCCCGATCGGCGAAAACGGCTGGCCGCTGCCAGCGTTTGGACTCATGGTGGCGCTCGGAACCCTCCTGGGCGCGTTTTTTCTTGGGCGCGAGGCGCGGCGACGTGGCTGGGATTCGGCGCGCGCGATCGACATCGCCATCTGGTCCGTCATGATCGGGCTCGCGGGAGCGCGGATTTTCTACTACGTGCAGTTTTATGACCGGGACTTCAAGGATGAGTCGTTTCTCGCGGTTTTCGCAGTTTGGAATGGCGGCCTCGTACTGTACGGCGGCGTCATTGCCGGCGTGCTGTCTTTGTTTCTGCTGCTTCGACGTTCGACTTTCTCGATTACAGATTATCTGGATGCGCTGGCGCCATCGTTGGCGGTCGGCATCAGCCTTGGGCGCATCGGCTGCTTTCTTAACGGTTGTTGTTGGGGTAAGGAGTGCGCGCCGAATGCGTGGTTCGCGGTCCGTTTTCCCGAGACGAGCGCCGCTGGCGCGGATATGGCGCACCATCTCCAGCGGATTGACGTGCCAGTCCATCCAACGCAGATCTACGAGAGCGTCGCGTGTTTGGTGTTGGCGGTAGTGCTCATGCTCGTTCAGCGCAAGACCTCGATTCCCGGACTCGTCGCTAGTGGTTTTTTCATCTTGTATGGTGGCCTGCGTTATTGGATCGAGACCTTGCGCGGCGATCACCACGTCACGTCGGGCGGGTGGACGGTTTCTCAGATTATTTCGCTGGGGGCGATCGGCTTCGGCGCACTTCTCGCAATCCGTTGCGTGGCGCGCTACCAAAAGACGAGTGCCGAACCGCCAAATGTCTATTCGGCCTCTTGACAGATAGTCGACCCTTCGCGTAACTTCCCCGTTCCTGCCAGGAGCCTGTCAGGCGAAGCGGTCGCACGAACCGCTGCAGCTCTTTGACAATTTGCGAGTCTAGAGAACGCAAGTGAGTTTCAATCGATGAATCGGTCTGAGCGAAAGCTTGGGTCGAGAATTGCTTGCTGCTTGGGCGCAAGCTCGAGCGGCGCAGAGCAAGGCAAGCATTCAGTAAGTAGAGCCTTGAACAGGCGTGGGGTGGTGAGCGCGCAAGTGCTGACAAGCCCTGGGTTTGTTTAGGGCGAAGAAACATAACTGAAGAGTTTGATCCTGGCTCAGAACGAACGCTAGCGGCGTGGATTAGGCATGCAAGTCGCA